>NZ_NQMH01000002.1:0-1585756 GCF_002272965.1 Parabacteroides sp. AT13
GATGCACATTCTTTGGACACGTTTGCAGCAAGTGAATAGTAGTTGTAAAGTCCTCTGGTTTCCGCATTGTATTGGGCAAGAATATCTTCGGGCTTCATTGGAGTCATATATCTGCGAGGCTTTGACCACCAAATGTCTTTGCCATCAATGTTTCTGACTCCAACGCGTTGTACTCAGTGAGCTTCTTTTGTATCACAGCCGAGTTAAGGGTTAACACCACTGCGCCGTTGAAGTCTCTTTTGAGAACTCCGTCCTTATTCCTTTTCACTGCGTCTGACTTTCTGATGAAGATTTCATATCCAAGGAATTTCGCCTTGTCTTGTGCGTGTGTTATCAAAGTTTTCTCATCAGACAATTCAAGTTTGAGTTGTTCTCTCATGAATTGGGTGATGTCCGCTTTGATGGTCTCGCATTCAGACTTGCTTCCGATAACCGATATAAGGAAATCGTCCGCATACCTTACATACTGCATTCTTCTAAAGTCCGCATCCATTGCATCCTTGTGAGGAGTGGACAGCATCTGTTTGCTCAGTTGGGCAATTTCATACAGATAGCTTTTCCGTATCTGCTCATCGGATGTTTTCTGCAACTTCTTTTTCAGCCAGTTCTTCTTATTGTTCAAACGCCAGTATTCGGGATTGATGCTGCGTCTGTCACCTTTGCGGAATTTGGCTGCGTACTCCTTGATGTACTTGTCGAACTTGTCAAGGTAGATGTTAGCCAGCATGGGGCTGATTATTCCACCTTGCGGAGTTCCTGAGTACGTCTTGTTGTACTTCCAGTCCTCCACATACCCTGCATTGAGGAATTTACGGATAAGTCTGAGGAAGCGTTCATCTGATATGCGTTCACGAAGAATGCTAATCAGTACGTTGTGGTCTATGTTGTCAAAGAAGCCTTTGATGTCTCCCTCGATAAACCACTTTGCTCCCGCAAAAGACTTCTGTATCATACCCAATGCCGTGTGGCAGCTTCGATGCGGTCGGAAACCATGTGAAGTGCCTTCAAAATGACCTTCATAAATAGCTTCAAGCAGCAGTCTAACTACCTCCTGCACCAATTTGTCCTCGAATGAGGGAATACCGAGCGGACGTTTCTTGCCGTTCTTCTTCGGTATGTACACTCTGCGTGCAGGGTGGGGTTGGTAACTTTCGTCCTTTAAGGACACAATCAATCTTTCAATCCTTTCAAGACTCATCTCATCGATGGTCTTGCCGTCAGTTCCGGGTGTCATGTTGCCTTGCTTCGCATAGATGCGTTGGTAGGCTACAGCGAACATCTCTTCACTGAACAGATACCGATACAGTCGCTCGTATTTATAATCCGAACTTTGACTGTGGTCACTTAGAGCTTTTAATACTCTTTCTGATTTTTCCATACGTCTTACACGTTTTCAAAATTTGTATTAAAACATTACTAACTGTTCCCCTTCGCCATGTACAAGGCATTACCTTGCTCGGACTACTATGGGAACTCCGTTACCATATTGGATATTCAGAGCCAAAGCCCATAGCCACTTTCATGGCTTTCCAACTTAGGTAATCTCCGTTTAGCTGTATGATAACTATTAGCACGACAGATTGTCGGATACGACTTCCGCCCTTTTCTCCGCTTACTGCGGTTGCGTTGTGGCTGGTTCTTTGCTATAACACCAATGACGTTGTCTTAGTGCCACAATGCGACGTTTGTAAAAGCCTTCCGTCGCAGCTACATCTTTTGCCGCTGGGCTATCGTTCAATCAGTATGGACTTTATCCTCATATCTGTCTTTCTCCCTCGCAATTCAGTCGCAGTCTGGCTTTTGACTGACTTATTGCTTTCCCAAAGTGCTATTTTCACCTTTAGGTTTCCCCTCGGGCTTATTTGGGTGGAAGTAGATCACTTGAACCCTGACCTATCCTCTTGCTAAAGAGGAATTTATCATGCAACCATTACGGACGCACTCATGGCGATGTACACCGAGATAGCGCCTACGATAGCCACAACACCGGCAATGGCGTAACACAGTTTGACCATGATGGGAACGTACTTGGCGATTTCCTCCGTCACGGTAGCCAGTGCAGTCGTACCGGCGGAATAATCGCCTGCGGAGTTCTGGGCCATGACGGCCGTCGTGCCACACAGCAACATCAGTGTGAGCATCTGTACTTTTTTAGCAGAAAACATTTTTTTCATTTGTCTTTTTGTTTTTTGAAACATGATTATTTATTTTAGGGTAAGTATTGCAGTTCTTTCGAATCGTTATGGCGGTACTTGATTCCTGCCTCCCGTTTCTATATGCGATAGCCGAAAAAGGCAGGAAAGACGAGGAACGCACCGATCAGGAACAGGCACGCGCCCACAAGCGTTACGACGGACTTGGTAATGCCGTCCTCGCCCGTGTTCATCTTTACGTAAATCTGGAATCCGGACACAATCACACAAATCCCGGCGATGGCACAACAGAGAGCTTGGACGTAAAACATCATTGTTACCACGTAGTCGTGCATCGTCGCCAGCGCATCCGCACCCCAACTGTAATTCACGCTGCCGCTTTTCGCCAGAGCTGAACAGGGGATGATGGAACAAAGCGCACATAGTATCTTTTTCGTTTTCGACATCTTACAGCTTATCTTTGACCGGTCTCCATTTCAGGCAGGGACGGTTGTCCAAGCGTCCTTTGGAAATCAACGCCTTATACATCTCTTCGTCGGTAAAGCCGTCGGACAGGTAGGGAGCGATCTCTTCCATCTGCGCCTCCGCCTTGGCCTTCAGCCTTTCAAGCCGCTCTTTCGCGGCTGCCTCCTTTTTCCCTGTATCGCCGTCTTGTACCGCAGGCGGGGCAGCTACGGCTTCCGTGTCGCATGTCTCATTTCCGATACTAAACCCGGTCTCGTTCTCCGAAACCTCGACACTCTCTTCCGTGGCATCCATCGGACCGAGGTCGAAAACTTCTTCGTCAGTCTTCTCCGTTCCCTTCTTTCCATACAGGTCACGGGTAATATTGACCGCGTAATAGACGATGTACAGCACCGTCAGTACAAGGGCGAATATAAAGTATGAACTCATCTGTTTTAAGTATGAAATTAAACTTTAATTGAACTTTGAAAGTACAAAAGCAAAGAAAAGTATTATATTTGATATAATGAAAACTCTTTATATCAAACAATATTTTATTACGTATAAATAAGTATGAAACATATAAATTGAACTTTAATTTCATACTTTAAGGCGAATGTACCGGGAAAAACGGGCATAAAAAAAGCCCTCCGGGAGGAGAGCTTTCAAGGGAGGGGTAACGATAATGCCTTACCGTTTCTTTCCGCGCAGGTAATCGTTCAGGTCCTTGTACTCGTGATAACGGAGTGCTTCGTTGTGCACCCGCTTGCCGTACATGCCGGCGATGGTCTCTTCCGTTTTCTGTCCGGCGAGATCATTGTCGAGATAACAGTGTATTTCCTCGTACACCTGCAAGTGTTCCAAAGCCTTTTTCAGGTTGTTCACCGAGTTCATCACGAGGTAATCGCAAGGTGCGCCGATGCAGACCGTATCATCACCCGTCTGTTTCAGCGTCAGGTAAGAGAGAAAATCCATGAAGCCTTCGAACACGCAAACCCGGTTCTGTGCTTCACTATGAGAATGCCTGATGACAGAGATGTCCTTACACCGGATACAGCCCTTATAATAAGGATTGCGAACCTCGTACCCGCCCGCCACGTTACCGAAGGCAAGGGCGAAGTAGCGCCGTTGCCGCAATTCATAATGGACCTCCCGGCAGAACATGCGGCCGATGTCTCCGTCGATTCCACGGGAATGAAGGTACGAGAGCAGCGCATGGTGCTGCAACGGTACGACGAGCACGTCCTTCATGTCGGCTTCGACGGGTCGGGGCGTTGTCCCCGGAATCCGCACCCTTTGTATCGGGATAGCGTTCTCGTGCTTCCCTATATAGGCAAGCACTTCGCTCACGCTGTCCGTCTGGTAAAGGTGTTTGCCCAGTTCCACAAGGTCTCCGCCCGTCGCTGCGCCAAAGTCATACCATTCGTTGAGCCGGTCATTGACCTTGAACGACGGGGTACGCTCATTGCGTAGCGGCGACAAATACCAGTATTGTTTCGATGTTACACTCTGGGGGTGGTAGCCGAGACTGGCAAGATAGTCCACGATACGCAGTTGTTTTGCTTCCGCTATGGTCATGTCATTTTCTTTTCACTTGTTTTCAAAAAACGGTTTACTTTGGTTTTTCTCCTATATATACCCGGACCAAAGTAAACTAAATTATTTTTCACCTTCTGCGTCCTCGCATTCTTCGTCGAAAAGCAAGGCTTCGGTCGGGGTCACATCGTAATAAAAGAGCTTGTCCCGTTTGACGATCAGCTTCAGGTTTTCCGTCAGGTACTGCAGCAGTTTTATCATGACGCTGCGTCCCCGTTTGAACCCGATAGCCTCATAGGAGGCCATGAGAGCCTGCAGTACGTTCTCGAAACCTTTGATGGGCCTGTCCCCGAAAGCGGCGGAAAGCGCCTCCCGGTGCTGCTCGATGGACAAATCCATGAAGCTGCTCCGGGCCTTCGGTCTCACGCTGCCATCAAACGAATAGTTATCCACCATGACCGGCAATCCTTCGTCATCAACGGAAAAAGCAAACGGTTTGAACTCCTTCTCGCGGATATGCAGCGCATGAACTTCACTGATAACGGGATTCTCCGCACTCTTGGTGATGACCAGCACCGTTTCCGCCTTATTGCTCATTTCCGTGCCGATATGCCCGCGCACATTGTTGTCGCCTTTATTCAGGTGCAGCACACAATGGATATGCAGGTCGTATTTCGACGACCATTCCATCATCTTGTTGATAACCTCCACCGATTCGCTGGTGCTGTTGATGTCGAGCATCAGGTCGCGGATGCCGTCAATGATGACCAGCCCGTACCCTTTGTTCTGTCGCAGAGCGTAGTCGATGACCTCAATACGCACGGCCGGCGTGTATTCCCGCAGGCAAATGAAATCGAGATTCTCGTTGTCGGTTGTGGTGGGCAGTCCCGCCAGGCGGAGAATACGTTCCAACACGTTATGGCAATGGAAACGGCTCTGTTCGGTGTCCACGTACAAGATCCTGCGCTTGCCTTCGGGCAGATGCGCCCGGTAGTTCAAAACCTGCCGGCCCGCCAGTGACGCAGCGACAATAGCAGAGACATTAAACGTCTTTTTCGCCTTCGCCTTACCCGTCGAAGCGCTAAAATTGCCGAGCGTCGCTATGGTGGAGTTGTCGATCCATATAATCTGGGGCGGAGTCACGTAGGTGTCCGTGGCCTTTATCTGCGATGCCGTGAGAATATCCGACAGGCGATTCTCGTCCAGTTCCGCCCACGAGTTACGGTCAGTTCTTTTTTCGTTTTCCATAGCGCTTCTGGTTAAAGAACGGTTGGGTTGCGGATACTTCCGTCGCCATACGCATGGCATCGTCCACCGTAGGTTCGTAGTTTTGCAAGAGCCATGCGTCCAGCTCTTCCTTCGCGAAGTAAAGCATCTTGCCGCGAGGTTTGTAGTGCGGGATTTCCTTGTTCGATGTGAGTTTGTACAACATACTTTCGGACACGCCGATATACATGCACGCCTCTTGAAAAGTGAAGACTTTCTTGGTCGTGTAAATGGTATTTTCCAGTAAAGCCACACGCTCCAACAGACCTTCCACCGGTTCCAACTTCTTGAGAACCGCTTCTATGGCGGTCAGCCGTTCGCTTAACCGCTCCATGAATGTTGTTCTGTTTTGCATAAAATACATGTTAAAATTAGACAATGGAGAGTTACCTCCGTTATGCAGCGCGCTAACGGAGGTCAAAGTTATGTGATGTGAACCGGACAGCCGGAAATTCCGGCATGATACTATGCACGTATCACGGCAACTATCACTGTTTTATCTTTCACATACTTGGCTTTTTGGCACTTCGTGTCATATTTTCAGCCGACTGATGGCTTTTCGTATGCCGAGGTTTGCCGATGTAATGTTGTTCCTCGCCGCAGAGAGGGCAGACGAGAGGCTTGAAGCGGTAACATATCTTGTGCCGTCTTTGGACAACAGGAACCGCCCCTTGTCGAGAACCGACTGCCAGTGAGGTAGGATAAAGGTGTTTTCGAGCAACGCATCGAACAGAACCGCCACATGGCGGATATTGTTCACACGTATACAGAAATTCTCCTTGCAGGCAAAAAGCGCTTCCATGTCCTCGATGCGGAGAGTGGAAACGCAAAACAGATGATAAGCGTTGGCGCAAGCCACAATACCTGTCATCTGTTCACGGGAAAAATTGCAACCAAAGGAGAGAGGTGGAGCGTTTCTGGAATCTTCTATACGTGAAGAGTCGAACCATACTCCGGCAATGTCGTACTTTTGTTTCAAGGCCATGCACTCCTCGAAAGAAAATGTTTCTGCGGTAAAGAGGCTTTTGACGAGACTTGTACAATCGAGCAACAGCCCTCTGATGATATGAATGTTCATTTCATGGCAATTCCTGCAAACCGCACTGTTGCAGTCGATGTACCGGTGGCTGTTTATAAAGTCATCCACGTAGCGGCCATATCGTTTGCCGCCTGTCATGACGTCTTGAAGATAAAGCTCCCTTGCTTCGGAGAGCAACTCGTAAAATTCTTCCGCTACATCCTGTTCCGTAGCGAAGTGGTGCAGATGTGGTCTCCCTTCAAAAAAAGAGAGGACCTGTTGTTTTGTCCTTTCATGTCGAATTGTTTTTTATGGGTTTATACTTATTATAATAGTGGCATTACTTCGACCATTTGAAATATCGGAGAAAAGCCGGAAATATTTACCTTAAATTGAATTTGACATGTATGACTACATCAGTCGAATAGGCCGTTAACCAAATTGACTGCTTCGTCTTTTTTCTGGTTGATGATTTTGGCGTACACCTGTGTCATTCTCACGGAGGTATGGCCAAGCAGCTTCGATACGGTATAGAGATCCGCACCGAGCGTCAGCATCATGGTCGCGAATGTATGCCGGGCGGTGTGAAAAGTAAAACGCTTGGTGATTCCGGCCGCTTCGGCCCACGGTCTGAGATACTGATTGATATTTGAAGGCAGGTTGAACACAGGATCGTCTGCAGCCTTGTCCTCACGCTCCGGCATCCATTTCAACGCCTCGTTGGAGAGTGGCAGGTAAATCGGTTCTTTGGTCTTCTGCATAGCTACCGCCAGACGGTATTGGCCGTTATCGACAAAGACATTCTTCCATTTCAGGCCGACAATATCGCTGATACGCAGTCCGCAGAAGCAGGAGAACAGATAGGCATTTTTTACCCTCCCTTCCTGCATCGGAGTGGCAATCAATGCCCGTACCTCTTCGATGGTCATATAGGACCGCACGCTTTCCGGCATTTTGGGCTTCTCCGACTTTTCCATCTCGTTAAACGGATTTCTCAACAACCGTTTAGCCCGAACGGCAGCATTCAGGGCGCCATTGAATATCTGATAATAGGTGTTGCGTGTAGAAGCTGCTATCGGCTTTCCTTTAGGGCGGAAGGTTGTCAGCATGTAGTCGATATAGCCTTGGCAAAAAGCGAGGTCAACCCGATCCAATATAAATCTTTCCCCTGCATATTCTTTCAGGATATGGGTAACGGCTTTGATTTGACCGATGCCCTTCTTGTCGCGTTTCTCTTGGTACTCCAGATAGGTTTGCATCCAGTCCAGCAGATAAATCTTATCCGTATGGTTCACGATACCGGCTTCACCACTGGTCAGCTCGATAATACGTTTCGACTTGATGGCATTTGCGGCAGCCATTGTTATTTCATTTTGCCGACGGGTATTGCTGTCCGTTCCCGGAATAAGATACAGCTTCAGGTACTCGTATGTCCGTTTGCCGTTGCGGTATATATCCAGATACAGACTTTTGCTGCCATCGGACAAATCCTTCATCCGAAGACGGATTGGTTCTTTTACTTTTTTAGGCTTCTTTATTCGTGGCATAATCGTATTCTTTCATTCGTTATTTTTCGTATGCAAATGTACGAATTAAAACTGAAATCAAGAAACAAACAAGAAACAAAAATGTACCCAAAAAGAACCAATTAACAGAAAATAGTGAAAACAACTGAAAGAAATAACTACCCTATAAAGAACTGATATAAAGCATATTTAGTTGTATTTATTTGGATTTTATTTTCATCTTTAATATGCCTGTTTGTTTATTGACAAGTAAAGTTGTTTAACTACCCCAAAAGTGACAAGTGATTTTAGGAATGGACAGGATTGAGGAATATGCCGTAAAAGTAAGTACTACTTACTTTGTCATTTAATATATACTGCAAGTGGCATAGAAGATATACTGTCCTTTCCACGGGTTTCTACCAAGCTGGCATTTAGGCTGATTTTAGAACTTCGTAGCATAAAAAAATCCCCCGCAGAAGGGCGAGGGAACCTAATGTTTTCACAACGGAATAATCCTTATTGTGATTTGCTTCATTTTAGTATGACAAATATATGAAATGGAATGCTTGCGTGCAAGTGTTTCTGAAATAAAATTTTTATATTTGGGAAAATGTAAAGATAACATACTATGAAAAGGATTTTAGGCTTGGATTTAGGGACAAATAGTATAGGGTGGGCGTTGGTGAACGAAGCTGAAACAGATGAGGAAGTCTCGTCAATCATCCGATTAGGTGTGAGAGTAAATCCTTTGACAGTAGATGAAACGCAGAACTTTGAAAAAGGGAAAAGTATCACTACAAATGCGGAAAGAACTCTTAAAAGAAGTATGCGCCGTAATTTGCAGCGATATAAATTACGTCGTGATGCGTTGGTTGAATTTTTGAAAGAGCTGGGTTTTATTACCGACGAAACTATCCTTTCGGAACAAGGAAACAGAACTACGTTTGAAACCTGTCGTTTACGGGCTAAAGCTGCTGAAGAAGAGATTTCTTTAGAGGAACTATCCCGTGTCTTATTGATGATTAATAAAAAACGTGGATATAAAAGTAGTCGAAAGGTAAAAAAGGAAGAAGATGGAGTTTTGATTGATGGAATGGAGATTGCTAAAAAGCTGTATGAGGAGGATTTGACTCCGGGGCAACTTTGTTCGCAGTTACTTGAATCGGGCAAGAAAGTTTTGCCAGACTTTTACCGTTCTGATTTGCAAGAAGAGTTGGATAGAATATGGAGTGTTCAAAAGCAATTTCATCCTGATGTTTTCTGTGATGCCGCCAAAGAAGAAATCAAAGGAAAAAACAGAAGCCAGACATGGGCTATCTTGGCTAACTATTTTGTTTGGAAAGAAGAAGTGGTTGGCTGGAATGACAGAGAAGCAAAGAATGAAACGATAGAAAAAGAATGTAAACTTGTCGGTCTTAAACGGACGACTAAGGGGTATGAACTGAAAAAGGAAAATTATCGTTGGCGTGCGCAAGCTCTTACTGAACAATTAGGTTTGGAAGAGATAGCCGTAGTCTTGCAAGAGATCAATGGTCAGATAAATGCGTCTAGTGGTTATTTGGGAGCCATTAGTGATAGGAGCAAAGTGTTATACTTTAATCATCAAACGGTCGGACAGTATCAGATGGCTGAGTTAGACAAGAATCCCCATGCAAGTTTGCGCAATATGGTATTCTATCGGCAGGATTATTTGGATGAATTTGATAGAATTTGGGAAAAGCAGGCAGAATTTCATAAGGAATTGACAGCTGAATTGAAAAAAGAGATTCGCGATATGATCATCTTTTACCAACGACGTCTGAAAAGTCAGAAAGGCTTGATTAGTTTCTGTGAGTTTGAAAGGTTGGAGATTGTAGTAGAAAAGGATGGAAAGAAACAGACCAAAGTCATAGGATGCAAGGTGATACCTCGTTCGCATCCATTGTTTCAGGAATTTAAGGTATGGCAGACATTGAATGACATAAAGGTATTGGGAAGAGAGAAGAAAAGAAATGCTTTGTCGGCAAGCGAAAGTAGGGCTTTGTATCCAGAAGAAAAAGAAATACTGGCAAGAGAACTTGCGATAAAAGAAAACATGAAGAAAGCAGATGTGTTGAAGCTCTTATTTGAAAATCCACAGGAATTGGATTTGAACTTCAAACAAATAGATGGAAATCGTACTGGGTTTTCTCTCTTTTCTGCCTATAGCAAAATGATAGAAAAGTATGGCTACGAACCGTTGGATTTTAAGAAACCAGCAGATGAGATAATCGGACAGCTAAGAACTATCTTTACCGATTTAGGTTGGAATACGAATCTGTTTACCATTGACTTAACCAAAGAGGGGAAAGAGCTCGAGATGCAACCTTATTTCAGACTTTGGCATCTGTTGTATTCTTTTGAAGGAGATAATACGTCGACCGGTAACGGCAAACTGATTGAAAAGATCATGCAACTTTGCGGAGTTGAGAAAGAATATGCTGTAGAGCTAGCCAGTCTTTCGTTTCAAGATGATTACGGAAGTTTGAGCGCGAAAGCCATCAAAAGGATTTTACCCTATTTGAAAGAGGGTAATCTGTATGATGTGGCTTGTGAATATGCCGGTTATCGTCATTCCAAATCTTCACTGACTAAGGAGGAGATAGAAAATAAGGTTTTAAAGGGCAAGCTGGAGGTTCTTCCTAAAAACAGTCTCCGAAATCCGGTGGTTGAAAAGATTTTGAGTCAGATGGTGAATGTAATCAATACAATCATTGATACGTATGGAAAACCTGATGAAATCCGAGTGGAATTGGCTCGTGAATTAAAGAAGAGTGCCAAAGAACGTGAGGAACTGACGAAAGCTATCGCAAAGAGTACCCGTGAGCATGAGGAGATCCGTAAATTGTTGCAAGATGAATTTGGTATGATGAACGTGAGCCGCAATGATATTATCCGTTACAAACTTTATGAAGAGTTGAAAGATAATGGATATAAAACATTGTATTCCAATCAATATATACCTAAAGAAAAGATTTTCAGTAAGGAGATAGATATAGAACATATTATTCCACAATCCCGTCTTTTTGATGATTCTTTATCTAACAAGACATTGGAGTATAAGGCTATTAATATAGAAAAGGGAAATAAGACCGCTTATGATTTTGTAAAAGAAAAATATGGAGAAGAAGGCTTGCAACAATATATAAATCGTTGCGAAAGCTTGTTCAATGACAAAAAGGCGAAACTTCGGAAATTGAAAATGGAACAGAAGGATATACCGGATGGTTTCATTGATAGGGATTTGAGAAATACACAATATATAGCGAAAAAAGCACTCGCTATGTTGAACGAAATCTGCCGTAGAGTAGTGGCAACTACCGGTTCCATTACAGATCAATTGCGTGAAGACTGGCAATTGGTGGATGTAATGAAAGAACTGAACCTGCCTAAATATGAAGCCTTGGGTTTTGTGGAAACATACGAAGATAAGGACGGAAGAAAAATCAAAAGAATAAAGGATTGGACAAAAAGGAATGACCATCGGCATCATGCGATGGATGCGCTGACGGTAGCTTTTACAAAGGATGCGTTTATTCAGTATTTCAATAATAAAAATGCGGCACAAGATTCAGGCAATAGAAACCATACGAATATAATAGGTATCAAGACCCGTTATTTTGACAAAGGAAGAGCTTTGCCTCCTATTCCATTGGAGCAATTCCGGATAGAAGCCAAACAGCATTTGGAAAAACTGCTGGTATCTATTAAAGCTAAGAACAAGGTGGTGACTGTCAATGTTAATCGAACAAAAAAGAGAAAGGGTGAAAATACGAAGATACAGCAAACTCCGCGAGGTCAGTTGCATTTGGAAACGGTTTATGGTAGTCACAAACAATATGTGACAAAAATAGAAAAGGTGAATGCTTCTTTTGATGCGGCTAAAATAGCGACTGTGAGTAAACGGGCTTATCGAAATGCCTTACTTAAACGGTTGGAAACATTCGGTAATGATCCAAAGAAAGCATTTACAGGAAAAAATGCATTGGAAAAGAATCCGCTTTATGCTGATAAGTATCAGACCATACGAGTTCCGGAGAAGGTACAAACAGTTGAATTTGAAACTATTTATACTATCCGAAAACCGGTCGATCCTGCTTTGAATGTGGATAAAGTAGTTGATGTAAAGGTACGTGCTATTTTAGAACGGCGTTTGAAAGAATACGGTGGAGATCCCAAAAAGGCATTTGTTAATTTTTGGGAAAATCCGATATGGCTGAATAAGGAAAAGGGGATAAGTATCAAGCGGGTTAGCATCCGAGGAATCAATAATGCCCAATCGATACACGTGAAGAAAGATAAGAATGGGAATCCGATATGGGATGAAAATGGAAAACAAATCCCTGTGGATTTTGTAAATACCGGAAACAACCATCATGTGGCTATTTATCGTAAACCTGTTTTAGACAAGAAAGGACAGGTGACGTTTGATGAGGATGGTAATCTGATGTATGAACTGGACGAGGTGGTTGTCCCCTTCTTTGAGGCTGTAACACGGGCTAATTTAGGACTTCCTATTATTGATAAGGATTACAGAAAAAGTGAAGGTTGGCAATTTTTGTTTAGCATGAAGCAGAATGAATATTTCGTGTTCCCGAATGAAAAGACAGGCTTCAATCCGAAGGAGGTGGATTTGTTGAATCCGGATAATTATGCAATGATTAGTCCGAATTTATTTAGGGTGCAGACTATGTCAAAAGTTATGTATGGAAATAATGTTGTTCGAGATTATAAATTTAGACATCATTTGGAAACAACAGTGAAAGATATGAAAGAGTTGAAAGATATTGCTTATAAACAATATAAAACACTTTCTTTTGGTAATAGTGTTGTCAAGATCCGAATTAACCACATTGGACAAATAGTATCAGTGGGAGAATATTAATAGTATCTATTAGAAATTGAAATAAATAGGGTGTATGCTATTCTCAAAAAGGTTGTACCCTTTTTAGAAACAGACTTTTATACTGATTAATAGTAATTTAAAATCTAACTGCTTATGATCAAGAAAACCCTTTATTTTGGAAACCCCGTTTATCTGTCTCTGAAAAATGCTCAGTTGATGATAAAATTACCGGAGGTAGTCAGGAATGATACGTTACCTGAAAGTTTCAAACGAACTTCAGAAGTGACGAAACCCATTGAGGATATTGGAGTTGTGGTACTGGATCACAAGCAGATCACCATCTCTTCGGGCGTGTTGGAAGCTTTACTTGAAAATAATTGTGCTGTCATTACATGTAACAGTAAAAGTATGCCGGTTGGTTTGATGCTTCCTCTGTATGGGAACACGACGCAAAACGAAAGATTCCGGCAACAGTTGGATGCCTCTCTACCGTTAAAGAAACAGCTTTGGCAGCAGACCATAAAGACGAAGATTGAAAATCAGGCAGCCGTATTGAAAGAATGTTCTGGCGCAGAAGTGAAATGTATGTACGCATGGGCTTCGGATGTGAAAAGCGGAGATACGAGTAACCTGGAAGCCCGAGCGGCTGCTTATTATTGGAAGAATTTGTTTTGGATAGAAGGTTTCACAAGAGACAGGGAGGGCATTCCGCCTAACAATTTGTTGAATTATGGATATGCTATTCTGCGGGCGGTTGTTGCTCGTAGCTTGGTGGCAAGTGGGCTTTTGCCTACTTTAGGAATCCACCATCATAATCGTTATAATGCTTATTGCTTGGCAGATGACATCATGGAGCCTTATCGTCCGTATGTGGATCAATTGGTCTGTGGTATCATAAAGCAGGGAGTGGATTATGCGGAACTAACGAGAGAGTTGAAAGCGCAGCTGCTTACTATTCCTGTGCTAGAAACTTATATGTCAGGAAAACGTAGTCCGTTGATGGTGGCTGTCGGGCAAACTACGGCTTCTCTGTATAAGTGCTTTAGTGGCGAATTGCGTAGAATCTCCTATCCGGAAATGTAATATGGATCGGTTTAGCGAATATCGTGTTATGTGGGTACTTGTGTTGTTTGATTTGCCTACCGAGACGAAGAAGGAGAAAAAGGCGTATGTGGATTTCAGGAAAAATCTACAAAGAGATGGATTTACGATGTTTCAGTTTTCTATTTATGTCCGCCATTGTGCTAGTAGCGAGAATGCGGCCGTACATGTAAAAAGAGTTAAATCTTTTCTTCCGGAGCATGGGAATGTCGGAATCATGTGTATTACGGATAAGCAGTTTGGGAATATTGAACTTTTTTATGGAAAGAAAACGGTGGAAGTGAATACTCCTGGACAGCAATTGGAGTTGTTCTAAAAGAAAAATCCCGCTGTCAAGCGGGATTTTTAATGGAAACAATATCTGTTTTTTTTATTCTGATGTGCTTTGTAATCCATTGATTAATAGTTTTTAATAGATAATATGCTGTTTCCAATGGCTCAAAGTTACTAAAATGAAAGCAAATCACAACTCTTTTGTAATTCCTCGTTTCCCGAGTCAGGCTGTTTCCAATGGCTCAAAGTTACTAAAATGAAAGCAAATCACAACTACTATTAAAATGGCTTTAGGCACTGCCGCGCTGTTTCCAATGGCTCAAAGTTACTAAAATGAAAGCAAATCACAACGGTAGTGTAGTATTATCTCTTTCTAAGGAGCTGTTTCCAATGGCTCAAAGTTACTAAAATGAAAGCAAATCACAACATCCCCGTGGGTAAGCGTGAAGGATCGGCTGCTGTTTCCAATGGCTCAAAGTTACTAAAATGAAAGCAAATCACAACCGAAGCTATCAGAGGAAAAAGTGAAAGAGAGCTGTTTCCAATGGCTCAAAGTTACTAAAATGAAAGCAAATCACAACCAGAGGAACTGGAAAAATCCAAAAAGCTGAAGCTGTTTCCAATGGCTCAAAGTTACTAAAATGAAAGCAAATCACAACACAAAGCATGACTCTTTCCAAGGGGACGGTGCTGTTTCCAATGGCTCAAAGTTACTAAAATGAAAGCAAATCACAACCGTGAGGCGGTCTATCTCCCGTCTTACGGAGCTGTTTCCAATGGCTCAAAGTTACTAAAATGAAAGCAAATCACAACACATACTACATCGATAACGTGGAAAAGGAAGCTGTTTCCAATGGCTCAAAGTTACTAAAATGAAAGCAAATCACAACTCGTATAGCTTGGTCATAAACTCAATCTGAGCTGTTTCCAATGGCTCAAAGTTACTAAAATGAAAGCAAATCACAACTAGGGACAGGGCCTTTTGGTAGCGCACAAAGCTGTTTCCAATGGCTCAAAGTTACTAAAATGAAAGCAAATCACAACTGCAATCGCATTGAACCAAAACGCAGAGAAGCTGTTTCCAATGGTCCAAAGTTACTAAAATGAAAGCAAGTCACAATAAAATATTGCAAAATATTGGGGCAGCTACACCAAAAAGTAAGCCATTCTCTTTTATGTCATCAAAATATCTCTTTTTCTGTCATTTTGCTCAAAATGGAGACTTTTAGCTGATAAAGGCTTTTTATGGAAATGCGAAAATAGAGAGAAAAGGAAGGCGGAAACAGCGTATTTCGCCATTTTTTAGTGTATGAATAGGCTTTGTAGAGGGATTATGATCCAATAGTAAGGTGTTTATAACGGCGTTGTATGCTGTTTTCGACTGCGATCCTTATTGTTTCCGACCGGAAATCCGATTGTTTTCGGATGAAAAGCTTATTGTTTTCAGATAAAAAGTCGCTTGTTTGTCCGACTGAGGTTGACAGAAGACGAAATCTTTCGCTAGAATAAATCAGTGAAAATTTGTAATGCGTTGTTCAATAGATTATTGTGAAAAAATATTTTCGAATTTGGAAGCAAGTCGTACCTTGCCTCGAAATAATCGATTCTCCAAGCGTTTAGATTGCAAAGTGTCAGAATGACAATTTGCATTGATTGAGGAATATTTTGGTGCGGTGTTCTGGTAAAAGATTGTTTAGGCACGGCTTTTTTATTTTTTTTGGAAAGATTATCCTATTTTTTAATACTGATTATCAGTTTCTTATATATAAGTTTCTCTCGTGAGCTTATTGTGCGGAATTTTACTTGAGATCCATGCATTCCGGCCTGCTGAAACGGATGGGTAAATGAAAGAGCCGTGTTGTTTAGGTCTTAGATAAATGATTTAATTTCGTACATTTGTTTTTGATAGGCTTAAGCTGGAAACTATGGGGCTTGGTTCCCTATGGTTGAGATTAAACAGATTGTAAATATATAAAGAGTAGGTAAGATGGAAACATTCGACGATATCATTAAAGGGGATAAACCTGTATTGGTGGATTTTTTTGCGACATGGTGCGGCCCGTGTAAGGTGTTGAGTCCGACGGTCGAGGCATTGGGGAAGGAGTTGGCGGGACAAGTGCGTGTCCTTAAAATTGATGTAGATAAGAACGAAGCACTTGCCACACAGTTGAGGATCCAATCCGTACCCACTTTGATCATCTTTAAGAAAGGTGAGATCGTATGGCGCTCTTCCGGCGTGATGGATCACGGAAGCCTATTGCGGAAGGCGCAAAGCTATATCGATTAAAAGCCGTTCATCGGGATCAATACCGTTGGGATCAATAATAGGAATCCTAGGATCACTAGGACAAGGATGAACTTCCATGCCCATTTGAACCATTTATCATACGGGATACGGCTTACTCCTAGAACCGCTATCAGGACACCTGATGTGGGAGTTATCAGGTTCGTGAAGCCATCGCCAAACTGAAAGGCCATGACGGTGGCCTGCTTGGATAAACCGATCAACTCCGAGAATGGGGCCATGATAGGCATGGTAAGGGCCGCTTTGGCGCTTCCGGAAGGAATAACTAAATTGATAAGCGTCTGGATAACGTACATCATCCCGACCGTAGCTACTTGCCCCAAGCCTTCCATCCCTTTCGCTAGGTTAAAGAGAATCGTATCGATCACTTTGCCTTCTTGTAGGATTACGATGATACCTCCTGCCAAACCGACAACCAAGGCGGCGCTCATAATATCCTTGCAACCCTCTAAGAATAGTTTCACAAGCTCATTCGGATCGCGTCCATTGGCGATTCCCGCCGCTATGCCCAAGGCGAAGAATAAAGTCGCTATTTCCATAATGTACCATCCATAGCCCATTACGCCTGTTATCAGGAAAAAGATCGTGAAGAATAAAAGGTTCAATATATATAAATGTACGGTTTTCCGCAGAGTGAATATCGAACTGATTATGAACGCTACGCTAAGAATCGGGATTAAGGGAAGTCCCTCGATTACACTATTCCCGATTTCTAAGGATGTCTGGGGATAATAGACAGAAAAGACCGCTAAGATGATTGCCAATAGGATAAAACTGACCCATGCGGCTTTCGGGGTCCTGTACACGATTTCCAAAGAATGGGTATTATGTAGGTCTCTCCAGTATTGATCATCCTCATAGACTGGTGACAATTGAGGGTTCTTTTTTACCTTGGCGGCATAACGCAATATCCATGTGAAGCCTACCACATTGATAATACACCAACAAACGATACGATACTCGATGCCGGAAAAAAGAGGAATTCCTGCTAAGCCTTGCGCTATACCGATAGTGAAAGGGTTTAAAATCGCTCCGGCGAAACCTAATCCCGCCGCTATAAAAACCATACATACGCCGGTTATGGAATCGTATCCCATAGATATCGCCATCGGGACCAAGACCAGACAAAAAGCGATGGTCTCCTCACTCATCCCGAATACGGCCCCGAATATACTGAAAAGTAGCATGATAGCGGTCAATAAAAAATTGTCTATGCCTATTTTATGAAGGATGGGGTTATTCTCCATTTTGCGTGCTTTCCGCAGGAAACTGACTGTCCCGATATCAAATGCCTTACTGTCGTTCACGATCCAGAATGCACCACCGATGATGAGGATGAAGACGATGATATCCGCCTTGTCCACAAATCCTTTATAAAAGGCGGAGAGTACCTCCCATGTTTGAGGTACGCTTTCCACGGATTCATATACAACGGTCCGCTCTCCATCTGGGCTGATATTTTCCGTGTATTGCCCACCGGGGATAATCCATGTCAATGCGGCGCAAAATAAGATGATGTAAAAAATGATTACGTAAGTGTGGGGTATTTGTCTCTTTTTCATGATTCTGCTTTTTCGTCTTCTTCAGTTAATATTCCGATCTCGGGAAGGATAGCTCGGGCCTCACGGTCGCTAAGCGTATCTACGTCTTTGAGTTTACGTTGGATGGCACGGGTACGGGTACCTAAAACCTCTTCTATTTGCCCGCTGGCGGTTTGCAAGTTCTTTTGGGCTTTCTCGAGCATACCGCCTACTTTCTCGAATTCTTTTTTCACGGCCCCTAAGATCGTCCATACCTCCCCTGAGTGCTTTTGGATCGCCAATGTACGGAAGCCCATTTGTAAACTGTTTAGTATGGCCGCTAGGGTAGTGGGACCTGTTACGACTACCTTGTAGTTTCGTTGCAAGTCCTCCAATAAAGCGGAACGGCGTACGACCTCGGCGTAAATGCCCTCGAACGGCAGGAACATAATGCCGAAATCGGTCGTGGCGGGAGGTGCCAGATATTTGTCCGAAATATCTTTAGCCATCTTCTTGATCGTTGTCTCCAATAATTTTCCGGCTGTCTCGATCGCTTGGGAATCTGCGGCATCGTAAGCGTCTAGGAGCTGTTCGTATACATCTTTCGGGAATTTAGCGTCTATGGGAAGGTATACGAATTCTCGGGCATCATCCCGCCCGGGGAGCTTGACTGCGAATTCAACGACCGCATCCGAACCTTTCCGGGTATGTACATTCGCCTCGTATTGCTCTGGTGCCAATAACTGCTCCAATAACATACTGAGTTGGATCTCCCCGATATTTCCCCGGGTCTTAACATTACTAAGTACCCGTTTTAATCCTCCTACATCCTGTGCTAAGGTTTGCATCTCGCCCAGTCCTTTTTGTACACTTTCTAATTGTTCGGAGACTAAACGGAAAGATTGCCCGATACGGTCATTCAATGTCTTTTGAAGTTTCTCGTCTACGGTGACTCGGATCTCTTCCAGCCTTTTTTCCGTGTTATCCACTAATCTCTGTTGGCGTTCGTCCAAGGCGGCGAATTTCTCTTTCTGCAACCTGTTAAAAGAATCGATTCCACGTTCGAAGGCTTCCTTGAACTCATTCATGGAACGAGCCAGCTCTTCTCGGTTATCTTTTGCTACTAACCGGCTTTCTTCCCGGTTCAGGCGGAAGTCCTCCCTAAAGTTTTTCTCGATACGGTCGAACGAGCGTTGTATCTCGTTTAGTAACTTTTCTAGGTCTTCTTTGTTATTATTTAGCTGTTTAGGACGCAAAAGGATTTGCGTCACGATGATTATAAGAAGTCCGCCGATAATAATCCAATCCATCTGTTTTTAATTTTGACGTCAAAGATAGGTAATCTGTATTTTGCAACAGTAGTTAAATAGAGTTAAATGAAAAAACATTGTTTATTTTCGTTTGTTTTATCGACAGAAAGCTGCTTATATTTGCGCAGCCAACTTAAAGTAAGACTATTTAATTTACATACAAAGATGGCAAAAGTAACATTAAAAGGTAACGAGATTCATACGAACGGCGAGTTGCCAAAAGTTGGGACAGAGGCTCCGGACTTTAAGGGTGTAAAAAGTGATTTATCCGAATTGTCGCTAAGCGACTTGAAAGGAAAGAAAGTGGTGATAAATGTTTTTCCGAGCTTGGATACAAGTGTATGTGCGGCATCGGTAAGACGCTTCAATAAAGAAGCCGCTTCGCATCCGGATACGGTGGTATTAGCTGTTTCTAAAGATTTACCTTTTGCGCATGGACGTTTCTGTACTACGGAAGGTATTGATAAAGTGATTACATTGTCAGTGTTCCGGTGTTCATGTTTTGAGGATAAGTATGGGATGCTTCTGGTAGACAGTCCGCTGAAAGGGTTATTAGCCCGTGGCGTGATAGTGGTCGATGGAGCTGGTAAGGTGGTTTATGAGGAACTTGTTCCCGAGATTACTACCGAACCGAATTACGATGCGGCTTTAGCTGCGTTGAAATAAATGTAGTAGATTATTGTTTTTCATTGGTTAAAGTTAAGGGTTAGTGTAGGAGGCCGTCGGATGTGAATCCCGCGGCCTTCGTTTTTTTAATACAAACACGTTTATATGGATAACTGGAAGCGAGTATTTGCCATTATTTGGACGGGGCAGTTCTTATCTATACTGACAAGTTCGATTGTTAATTTCGCGATAGTCTTGTGGTTGAGTCTGGAGACAGGTTCCGCTGAGGTATTGGCATTTGCTACGATGGCCGCTTTGTTACCTCAATCTGTTTTGGGGCTTTTCACGGGGATCTTTATCGACCGGTGGAAAAGGAAGCGGGTGATGATTATGGCAGATAGCTTTATTGCTTTTTGTACGTTGATATTGGCGGTCTTGTTTTATTTTGATTTGGCTAAGATTAGTCATATATATGTGTTATTGGCCCTTCGTTCCGTAGGTTCTGCCTTTCATATGCCCGCTATGCAAGCTTCTGTTCCTTTGCTGGCTCCAAAATCGGAGTTGATGCGCATAGCTGGGATTAATCAGGTGATCCAGTCGGTGTGTAATATCGCCGGGCCCGCTTTGGCCGGTCTATTCATAACGATGATGAAGATGACGAATATCCTCTTATTGGATGTGGCTGGAGCGGCGTTCGCTTGTCTATCGCTCTGCTTTGTCTTTATTCCCGATCCTTCTCATGAGGAACGAAATTCAGAATTGCATCTTTGGAGAGAGGCGAAAGAGGCGATTATGGAAGTCCGTAACCAATATGGGCTATCGTGGTTATTCCTATTGTCTATATTGGCTACATTCGTGATTATGCCGGTAAGTGTCTTATTCCCGTTGATGACGTTGAATCACTTTGCCGGAAATGCTTTCCAAGTGAGTTTGGTCGAGGTTTCATGGGGTGGAGGAGCCTTGCTCGCGGGTGCTTTACTGGGGCTTAAGAAATATCGTTGGAATGAGATACTGTTGATTAATGGGATGTATATAGCGTTGGGATTGACATTCTTGTTTTCCGGGTTGTTACCGGTATCCGGTTTTATCTGGTTTGCGGTGCTGACGGCTTTAGGAGGTGTTTGTGGTTCCCTGTATTTTGCTACTTTTACTACGGTTATCCAATCTCGCATTGATCCGGGAGTTATGGGAAGGGTATTCTCTTTTTACATGAGCTTTAGTATGCTTCCTTCGATGATCGGTCTTTTGAGTACCGGCTTTTTGGCGGATTCTATCGGGCTTGGAAATACCTTTATAATAAGTGGGGGCTTTTTATGTTTGATAGGTATTATATCCTTTTTTATCCCTTCGTTGATCAGTCTGAAAGAGAGTTTTAAGAGATAACGATATCGTATTTAGACACTATTTAATATGAATAAGAAAATACTTCAACTGGCGATACCTTCTATTATTTCCAATATAACCGTACCTTTATTGGGATTGATAGATGTGGCGATCGTGGGACATCTTGGATCTGCTTCGTACATCGGGGCGATCGCTGTAGGCGGGATGCTGTTTAATATTATCTACTGGATATTCGGGTTTCTCCGTATGGGGACAAGCGGTATGACTTCCCAAGCGTACGGGAAACGGGATTTGACGGAAGTTACCCGGATCTTATTCCGGTCTGTCGGGGTTGGTTTCCTGATATCTTTGGGGCTTTTGATACTTCAATACCCTATCTTGAAGGTTGCGTTTACTTTGATCGACGCAACGGAGGAGGTAAAACAATGGGCCTCTCTCTATTTTAATATCTGTATCTGGGGAGCGCCGGCTGTATTGGGGTTATATGGCTTTGCCGGTTGGTTTATCGGTATGCAGAATTCTCGTTTCCCGATGTTTATCGCTATCGCGCAGAATATCGTGAATATTGTGGCCAGCCTATGTTTCGTGTTTGTGCTGGGTATGAAGGTGGAAGGCGTAGCGTTGGGAACACTGATCGCCCAATATGCGGGTCTCCTCATGGCGTTTGCTCTTTGGTTGAAATATTATAAACGTTTGAAAGCGTATATTGATTGGAACGGGCTTTGGGGTAGGGAGGCGATGCGTCGCTTCTTCTCAGTCAATAGTGATATATTTTTCCGGACCTTGTGCTTGGTCGCTGTTACGACTTTCTTTACTTCTACAGGTGCGAGACAAGGGGATGTGATATTAGCCGTAAACACCTTGTTGATGCAGTTATTTACCTTGTTCTCTTATATAATGGATGGATTCGCTTATGCGGGAGAGGCATTAGCCGGTCGCTTTATTGGAGCCAAAAACGATGTGGGGTTACGTAAATGCATTCGCTTATTGTTCCTATGGGGAATCGGCCTCTCATTGTCTTTCACGATCCTTTATGCGTTGGGAGGGAAGAATTTTCTGGGATTATTGACGAACGATACCTCAGTCATTGAAGCTTCCGGGGATTATTTCTATTGGGTGTTGGCGATTCCTTTATGTGGATTCTCCGCTTTCCTTTGGGACGGTATCTTTATCGGTGCCACGGCCACACGCCAGATGCTTTACTCGATGCTTGTGGCCTCGGGCACTTTCTTTATTATGTATTACTTGTTTTATCAATCGATGGGGAATCATGCGTTATGGATGGCTTTCCTTTGGTATCTGTCTTTACGTGGCGGTATGCAATGGGTACTTTGGCGGTTAAAAAAATAAGGCGAGAACCTGTAACTGATCCTCGCCTCATTTTATCCTAGGAAAACCTATTTACTGTTGTTTGTAATAAACTAAGTCCTCACGATTGAAGTTGTTGATGAAGGATTCGATCTTATCAATCTCAGCTTGTCCGTAGTTTACATAAACCTCGGCGGAACGGCGGAAGCTGTCATCTTTGTTTGCGTCTTGCAATAGCAAGTAGCCGAATACGCAATGAGCGGCTGCCTCGACCATACGGCGAGCTTGGAAGTCAATATATTCGTTATCCTTTGTCTCCGTAACCTTGGCTACCACTTTCTCATACTTCTCGGTCATAGCGGCAAGTTTGTTCTTCAGAGCCTCTAATTCCGGCTTATACTCGATCGCTTGGTATTCACGAATCTGGTTCAAATAAGTACCCGTGGTGACGTGGCGGATGGCCGCTACGACTTGCAATTGGGTGGTACCCTCATAGATATTCGTGATGCGGGCATCCCGGTAGATACGTTCGCAAGCGTAGTCCTTCATGAAACCGGAACCTCCGTGAACTTGGATAGCGTCGTAAGCGTTCTGGTTTGCGTACTCGGTAGTCATGCCTTTACCCATCGGGGTGAAAGCATCCGCGAGCTTGCTGTACTTCTTGAATTCTTGACGTTCTTCCGGAGTCAGTTTACGTTCCTTGGATATATCATCCAACGCTTTGTAGACGTCAACGAAACGGGCGGTCTCGTATAACATAGAACGGGAAGCATCCGCTTTCGCACGCATCAAGGCGATAATCTCAGCGATCGCCGGGAACTCGATGATAGACTTACCAAACTGTTTACGATCCAAGGCGTAAGCATAAGCCTCACGATAGGCAGCCTCGCTAAGTCCTACGGCTTGAGCCATGATACCCAGACGGGCACCGTTCATCAAAGCCATTACATATTTGATCAAACCTAGCTTACGATCACCGCAAAGCTCGGCTTTCGCGTTCTTGAATACCAACTCGCAAGTAGGAGAGCCTTTGATACCCATTTTGTTCTCGATACGACGGACATTCACGCCACCATTGCGCTTGTCGTAGATGAACATGGAAAGGCCACGTCCATCCTTCGTACCTTCCTCGGAACGGGCCAATACCAAATGGATGTCAGCGTCGCCATTCGTGATGAAACGCTTTACGCCGTTCAGATACCAGCAACCGTCAGCCTCGTTGTAAGAAGCTTTCAACATAACGGATTGAAGGTCGGAACCTGCGTCCGGCTCCGTCAAGTCCATAGACATGGTCTCTCCGTCGCAAACACGAGGGATGTAACGTTGGCGTTGATCCTCGTTGCCGAACTCGTATAAGGTCTCGGCACAATCTTGTAGACCCCAAAGGTTCTCGAAACCGGCGTCGGCACGGGAAACCAAGTCGGCGGCCATGATGTAAGGGACGATCGGGAAATTCAACCCATTGTAGCGGCGAGGCATAGCGATACCCATCAAGCCGGCCTTGCGAACGGCATCGAGGTTTTGCTGTGTCCCGGAAGCGTACGTGACACGTCCGTTCGCTACCGTGGGGCCCTCATGGTCTACGCCCTCAGCGTTCGGGGCGATAATTTCCCCGCAAATCTCACCAACGATCTCCAATACTTTCTCGTAGCTATCCATTGCGTCCTCAAAATCGATCGGAGCATAATCGTATGTATCCTTGTCGGCATAGCCGCGCTCTTTCAGCTCTACGATACGCTTCATCAACGGATGGTGAAGATGATGCTTCAAGCTGGGATTATCTGTATAGAAATTAGCCATAATCTTACTTACTGTTCTTTTTGTAATACTTAATCATCTTAGGAATCACCTCTTCTACCGTACCATTGATTACGTAATCGGCGATCGTGTTGATCGGGGCGTTCTCATCATTATTGATCGAAATGATGATACCGGCGTCTTGCATGCCGGCGATATGCTGGATCTGCCCGGAGATACCGCAAGCGATATACAATTTCGGACGCACCGTGACACCGGTCTGACCGATCTGACGGTCGTGGTCGCAGAAACCGGCATCGACAGCCGCACGGCTGGCACCTACCTCGGCGTGAAGCTCTTTCGCCAAATCGAACAATAAATTAAAGTTCTCCTTAGAGCCTACGCCATAACCTCCGGCTACTACGATCGGAGCGCCTTTCAGGTTGTGCTTCGCTTTCTCTACATGACGGTCGATCACTTTCACCACATAGTCTGTCTCGGGGACATACTTCGCTACGTCGTGGTGGATCACTTCGCCTTTATAGTTCTCGTCCAAAACCTCCTTTTTCATCACGCCCTCACGAACGGTCGCCATTTGCGGGCGATGTTCCGGGTTGATGATCGTGGCTACGATGTTACCACCGAACGCCGGACGGATCTGATATAATAAGTTCTCGTAGGTGATACCCGCTTTCTTGTCCTCGTGCGAGCCGATCTCCAAAGAGGTACAATCGGCCGTCAAGCCGCTTGTCAAGGCCGAGGATACACGAGGGCCCAAGTCACGACCGATCACCGTAGCGCCCATCAAGCAAATCTGCGGTTTCTCCTCCTTGAACAAATTGATCAAGATAGAGGAATGAGGAAGTGACGTATAAGGGAACAGACCCGGAGCGTCGAACACATGAACCTTGTCGACGCCAAAAGGCAATACTTGTTTCTCTACACCCTCAAGGCCGGACCCGGCAACGATCGCCTCCAGCCCACAGCCCAATTGATTGGCTAGCTTACGACCTTTAGTCAGAAGCTCAAGACTTACATCGGCAACGTTCGTGCCTTCTGTCTCACAATATACAAATACGTTGTTCATAATCTTATCCGATGGTGTGGTTAGCTAACAGTTCGACAATCAAATCCTCTACTTCTTGGTCGGCGCTGGAGATGGTCTTGCTTTCCTTGGCTTGGAAGACGATATTCTCGATCGCTTTTACCTTCGTCGGCGAACCGCTAAGGCCGCATTGAACCAAGTCACCATTCACGTCGGCTACGCTCCATTCTTGAATATCCAAATACGGGCGGGTCTCGTACAATTCCGGGTAGCGAAGAGTCGGCGTACCGTCCTGGTGACAGGCGGGTTGCACGGCCCGTTCCTGTTTACCCATGGCGTGTTTGTACTTTTGTACCAACTTCGCGTTGCGGGGACGGCAGGGAGCGGCGGAGCCGTTCACGGTGATAACGATAGGAAGCGGACCTTCCACGGTCTCGACACCCCCGTCGATATGACGTTTTACGGTGATACGTCCGGCCTCCTTATCAACGTTTAGGATTTCCTCGGCATACGTGATCTGGGTCAGTCCTAATTTCTCAGCGACTTGCGGACCTACCTGTGCCGTATCGCCGTCGATCGCTTGGCGACCACCGATGATAATATCATAATCGTTGATTTTCTTGATAGCCGTGGCAAGCGCATAGGATGTGGCTAACGTGTCGGCTCCGGCAAACGCACGGTCGGTCAACAAAAAACCGCCGTCAGCACCACGATACAAACCCTCGCGGATGATTTCGGCGGCACGTCCCGGGCCCATCGTCAGCAGCGTAACTGTCGTCCCGGGGTAAGCGTCTTTCAAGCGTAACGCTTGTTCCAACGCGTTCAGGTCTTCCGGGTTAAAGATCGCGGGCAAGGCGGCGCGATTGATCGTACCGTCCGCCTTCATGGCGTCCTTTCCCACGTTTCGTGTATCCGGGACCTGTTTCGCTAAAACTATAATTCTTAAACTCATATTATATAGGAATATTAGATTTTTATATTGATGTAATACTTCTACTTTCTTGTTAATCTCGAGGTGCAAAAGTAATCAAACATTCTTTATAACAAAGAACTTTGCGGAGGAAATTGCACACTTGGCGTGTGTTTGAGCATGTATTGCCTGCTGATTACTCGTAGCAATGATAGGTTCTCTTCCGGTTTGAGCCCGGTTTTTTTTTCTCGATGCGCCATTCCCAAGGCTGCGATTTCGTCAGCGTGCGGAAGAACTTGGAGAATACCGAGGGCTGCGAGAAACCCAGCTTGGCGGCGATCTCGGTGATGCTCATGTCCGTCCGCTCCATCAGCTCCTGAGCTTCGAGGAGAAGGTAGCGGTTGCGCCATTCCATCGCCGACATGCCGCCGATGGCGAGGATGGCGCCCCGGAGCTCGCTGGTCTTGAGTTGCATTATGCGGGCGTATTCGCTGGTGTCCATCCGGCCGTACTTGCGGATGAGATAGGCGAAGAGATCGATCAGGTTGTTGCCCGAGGGGCGGTTGCCGTCGAAGTCGGGAGGGACGCCCATCCAAAGCTCTTCTTCGGTGGGTTTACGCTTGAAGACGGTGATAAAGACATCTTCCGGGGGGATTCTCTTGAATGTTTCTTCCATGATGATATGTTTTAAGGTTGTTTTTTCTCAAGGATTTGATCTTGCGATTCTTCCGGGTCAAATCTTTTGGCTATCCAGCCTCTTTACGACTTGTCCATACACGATCAACGCTACGGCGGATACCAAGGCGATCGCACCGAAGTAATACCAGATGTAATGGGCGTTCGCGCTTGCCGCCAGCCATTCCTCGTGAGAGGCGAACAGGGTTGGCTCCGGGCAATACTTGCTTAAAAGGAAACCGGACAGCCCGAATCCGAAGATAGAGGAGAGGAAAGAATGCAAATGGCTGAATCCAAGATAGAGACCTTCTTCTCCTTTGGGTGCTTGCAAGGAGAAATACTCGAGAAAGCGAGGAGAGATGAACGTCTCCGCCAGCCCTTGGAAGACGATACCCACCACCATCATGAAGGCTACGGGATGCATCCCTAGGATCAAGGAATTAGTATCCAGCATATTACCGGATGCCATGCAAAGAGCGGACACCGGCATGATAAACATACCCACCGTCATGGAGGTAAGCGCTGTCCGCTTCCGCATCATCTGTGTTACAAGATTGACTGTCAGAACTACGACTAAAGGGTTTACGTTGGCATACCAAGAAGGAGAGGCTCCCTCGCCGGCCAAACGAAGCACATATTTTGGCATCGTGGCATACAGCTGGTGTTGTACCATCCAGAATCCGGTGATAATGATGATTAATGTAATGAGCCGTCCGTTACTACAAACCTTGATCAAGGCGTTCCAGATCTGCCCGAACGTCTTGCCCTCGCCCGAATGCTGAGCGCTTTTGTAGAAGAACCAGATGGCTAGCAAGGCAAGGAAGGTCATGCTCGCCGAGAAATAGTTCAAGGTAATCAAACCTTCGTTGCCCAACGCCTCACGAAGCGGCTTCACGATGGTCTTCCCGGAGAAGGCCCCGATATTTACCATCGCGTAGAAGATAGAGAAGCCCTTCGCACGGGTTTCCGGCGTAGTCTCTTTAGCGACCGTGCCGGAGATAACGCTCTTGATAAAAGCCCCGCCGCATACGATCAAGGCCATGATAGGGATAATGCCGTACTGAAGATTGCTCTCCAGCAATCCCGTAAAGGTAGTCGTCGTGCTGTATTCAACAAGTCCGGCGGATTGAAGCCAAGTAGGGTAAACAGCCAGTCCTAGATAGCCACAAGTTAACAAAGTGAAAGCCAGTAGCATCGAGTTGCGGAAACCGATCTTATCGGCCAACGCTCCGGCGAATGTGGGCAGCAGATACAGACAAGCGGAAAAGATACCGGCGATGCTGGCGGCCTGAATATCGTTAAAGCCTAAGATGCGGCTAAGATAAAGGGTTATAACGATAAATACGCCATAATAAGCGGCTCGCTCGAACAACTCGACGGTGTTCGCTACCCAGAATGCTTTACTGAATTTGATTTTCTCTTGTTTCTTAGTTGTCATGATATTATTTATTAGTAAGATAGATTAGATGGATAAGTCAAAGAGGAGGCGCAGGCGAGAAAATGAAGAGCTGCGCCTCCTCGTCTTTGTTTTATCGTATAGTAATTACGAATTAGGGCTTTACGGTATACGGTTGGTGGATCGCCTTATCGAAAGCTTTCCAATGCTCATCCGTCATGTTGCCCGGCGTAAACAACGCCACGCCGGCCGCTCCGTTCTCCATGGAGCCTCTTACGGCCTCCTCGATCTCGGACGGGATCAGTCCATGGCCTTCCGGGTCCTTGATATTCGCCTTGTTCTGCCAATCCTCGCAGATGAACAGACCGCTATAAACCGGCTTCTTGCCTTGCACGGCGGCTACTTCCTCTTTCACGATCGGAGCCAGCCAAGAAGCGTCCTCCAGATAGAAATCGTTATAATTCATCGGGAAGAAAGCGTCGATATTCCATTTATTCCATTCTTGACGAACCATCCATTTAGCGTGAGAGTCCGGCCCCGGGAATACGGCGGCGCTCACTTTCTTGCCTTTGCCGTGAACCTCGTCGGCGATGCGATTTACCAATTTCGTGATCAGGTCGCAACGAAACTGCGCCCATTCCGCGCATTTGGAAGGATCCTCTACGGATTTGATGTCGATACCGGTAGCGGCCTTGAAATCGGCCACGCATTTGTCACAGTAGCAATAGTCCGCCGTAGGATATTCCTCGTCCATCACCAAGCCGTATTTTTCCCAAAGTCCGCGGGCCAGGATGACATCCACGTAACGGATATAATCCAGATGGATATAATCCACCTCCGGGATATCGGCTACCTTGCCATATAGATCCAGCAAGAACTCCGCCGTACCTTCTTGGTTCGGGCACAGGCATTTGTAATAAGGGACATAGGCCTGTACGGAATAGGCCGACTCGCCTTTCCGGTTCACGGCGTAGAGGGTGGAGTCCAATCCATGTTGCAACATGGCAGGAATCCATGCGTGGTATTCCATGCCATTGGCATGGGCCGCTTTGGCGGCACGCTGGATTTTCTCCGTGTCGTGGCCGGCGTTGTAGCACATCCCGTCTACACCGTGGGCATGCCATTTACTAAAGTCCGCTTGTAAGGTTTGCTCGGTGGTATTCCCGCCTTCGCCTTGCCATGCGTAGACCTTGACTGTTTTCTCGGGCGCCTTGACGCAAGCCGTCAGAGCGACGGCCGCCAAAGCGATAAAGAGCTTCTTCATATCTCGCAAGCGCATAAAGTCGGGATCAAGTTACGATCGCCATAAGCGTTATCTACACGGGCTACGTTAATCCAGAACTTGCTGTCGTGCAACCATTCCAGCGGGAAGGCGGCCTTCGTGCGGGGATACGCGTGTTTCCACTCGTCGGCGGTCACCTCGTATTCCGGATGCGGGGCGTTCTTCAAGACGTTGTCCTCCTTCGAAGCCTTGCCTTCCTCCACCTCCTTGATCTCGTTCCAGATACATTCCATTACCTCTACGAAACGATCCAGCTCGGCCTTGCTCTCGCTCTCGGTCGGCTCTACCATCAAGGTGCCGTGTACCGGGAAAGATAGGGTAGGAGCGTGGTAGCCGAAGTCCATCAAACGCTTGGCGATATCGCCCTCGTCGATGCCCGAACGCTCTTTTACCGTGCGGCATTCCAAGATCAACTCATGACCTACACGGCCTGTCGCTCCGGTATAGACGATACCGTACGTATCCTTGAACTTAGCGGCCAAGTAATTGGCGTTCAAGATGGCCGTCTTCGTTACTGTCTCAAGACCTTCCGTACCCAGCAAGCGTATGTAAGCGTACGTGATCGGTAGGATACCGGCGCTACCATAAGGAGCCGCGGATACCGTATTCAAGTCGCTGCCCCAAAGCACCGGATGCTGCGGCAAGAACGGAACCAGATGCTCGGCCACGCAGATCGGGCCTACGCCGGGACCACCACCTCCGTGAGGAGAAGAGAAGGTCTTATGCAGGTTCAAGTGACATACATCGGCGCCGATCGTACCCGGATTTGTCAATCCAACCTGCGCGTTCATGTTGGCGCCATCCATATAAAGCTGTCCTCCGCAAGCGTGAACGATGTCGCACATCTCCTTGATGTCCACCTCGAAGATACCATGCGTAGACGGATAGGTAATCATGCTGGCAGCCAAACGCTCCTTGTTCTCCTCGGCTTTCGCACGGAAATCTTCCAGATCGATATTACCATTCTCGTCGCATTTAACGGTTACGGTCTTATACCCGCATTGGATAGCGCTGGCCGGGTTGGTTCCGTGGGCGGAAGCCGGAAGCAAAACGATATCACGATGGCCTTGGCCGATGCTTTCCTGATAAGCACGGATCACACGAAGACCCGTGTACTCGCCAGCGGCGCCGGAGTTCGGTTGCAACGTACAGCCCTTGAAGCCCGTGATCGTGCATAAGTAAGAAGACAGGTTCTCGATCAGCTCCGTATAGCCTTCCACTTGCTCCTCTGGAGCGTACGGGTGGATATTCATGAATTCCGCACGGCTAAGCGGCAACATCGTAGAAGCCGGGTTTAGCTTCATCGTGCAAGATCCCAGCGAGATCATGGATTGGGCCAAGGAAACATCCTTTCGTCCCAAACGGGTGATGTAACGCATCAACTCGGTCTCCGTATGATATTTCTTGAATACGTCTTGCTGCAAGAAATCGGAGGTACGGGCGAATTTAGCGTCGAAATAAGTCTGGGCGGGGATAGACTCGTCCAGCATATAGTCTTTACCTGCGGCGCCGGCGAAGATGTATAATAATACGCCTATGTCCGTAGGCAATGTCGTCTCGTCTATGCTGACGCCTACTTGTCCGGCCTCGAAGTAACGCAAGTTCACCTTGCACTCCAAGGCGATCTCACGCAGCGCGTTCACCGACACGTGTGCGGGAAGCTGTATCTTCAAGGTATCGAAATAATCCTTGTTTAATTGCGTATATCCCAGTTTCTCCAACTCCTTGGCCAAGAATCCGGCCGTGGAATGAATCCGTCCGGCGATGTTACGCAACCCCTCCGCTCCATGATATACGGCGTAGAATCCGGCCATGGTAGCCAACAACGCCTGAGCCGTACAGATATTGGACGTAGCCTTCTCACGTTTGATATGTTGCTCGCGGGTCTGCAAAGCCAAGCGATAAGCCGGATGGCCGTAAGCGTCCTTGGAGATACCGATGATACGTCCCGGGATCGTACGTTTATAATCGTCCTTCGTAGCGAAGAAAGCGGCGGAAGGACCCCCGTAGAACATCGGGATACCGAAGCGCTGGCTGCTACCGAATACGACATCCGCTCCCCATTCTCCCGGAGGAGTCAACAATACCAAGCTCATCAAGTCGGCGGCTACGCCTACCTTGGCTCCGGCGGCGCCCGCACGGGCCACGAATTCCTTATAGTCCTCGATCGAACCATCCGCGTTCGGGAACTGTACGATGGCGGCGAACACGTCCGGCGTGAACTCGAATTTCTTATAATCGCCCACTACCACCTGGATGCCCTGCGGGATCATGCGGGTGTGGATGACGGCCAGCGTAGAGGCGAACACGTTCTCGTCAACGAATACCGTATTGGCTTCCGCTTTCACCTGCGCACGGCTGCGTGAACCATGAAACATGGTAACCGCCTCGGCTGCCGCTGTCGCCTCGTCGAGTAGCGAGCAGTTCGCCAAGGGCAATCCGGTCAGTTCGCAGATAACAGTCTGGAAGTTCAGCAACGCCTCCAAGCGTCCTTGGGATACTTCCGCCTGATACGGCGTATAGGAGGTGTACCAAACCGGGTTCTCGAATACGTTACGTTGGATCGGGGCCGGGCAAACCGTGTCGTACCAACCCATACCGATATAAGAGGTGAATACCTCGTTCTTGGAAGCCAGCTCGGCGATATGCTCGGCGAACTCACGTTCCGTCATGGCCTCCGGGAGGTTCAACGGCTCTTTCAAACGGATGTTGGCCGGAATGGTCTGATCGATCAACTCGTCCAAAGACTTCACGCCAATCGTCTCCAACATAGCGGGAATATCTTCCGCAGAGATGCCCACGTGGCGGTTTACAAACTTATTTGTGTCCATAATTCTAGTATTTTATAAATAAGGATTATTTAATTTCTCATCAATGATTCGTGTCTCGGGGCCATGGCCGGGGTATACCACGGTCTCGTCCGGCAACGACAGTAATTTGTCCTTGATAGCGGCAAGCAGTATATCTTGGTTGCCTCCCCATAAATCGGTACGGCCGATGCTTCCGGCGAACAAGGAATCCCCGACGATCACGAAACCGTTCTTCTTGTTATAGAAAGCCACGCCTCCGGGCGAATGACCGGGAACGCTCAATACCGCCAGCTCGGATTTCCCGAACTTTATGATTTCCCCGTTTACCAGATATTTCCCTACCGGGACGCTTTTCGCCTTCATCGGCAGGCCGAACGCCTTGGCTTGCTCCTCGGGGGAGGGAAGGCCCTCCACGTCCGCTTTATGGGCTTCCGGGCTCAACCCGTAGGTGTTATGGACGAATTCGTTGCCGAATATGTGATCCAGATGGAGGTGCGTACAAAGGTAACGTTTCAGCGTCAGCCCGTTCTGGGCGATAAAGTCGCTTACTTCTTTTTGTTCCTCTTTGCGCAGGCAGCCGCAATCGATAAGGACTGCCTCCTTGGTATCATCGTATAGCAAGTAAGTATTCTCGGAGAAATAGTTTACTTCGAAAGATTTTATCGTAATCATAAGGGTACGTACACTACTTTTTTAGTTTCAAAAAACTCTTCTTTAAAATGGTCTTTCAGATCCATGCTTATCGCTTGGTTCCGGAAAGGCAATATCTCGTGCGCCAGCTCTCCACCTTTCAGGCAAATCAATCCGTTGGGCAATGCGTTGATCTGTTCTTTCTTTATATTCTTGCGGACGATCTTTACCAGATCCGCCAGAGGCATCACGGCACGGCTTACCACGAAATCGAAAAGCTGCTTTTCCTCCTCGCCCCGGCAATGGCGGAAGGATACGTTCTCCAGCCCGATCGCCTCGGCCACGGCTTGTCCCACCTTGATTTTTTTCCCGATACTGTCTACCAGATGGAAATGGGTCTCCGGGAATAAGATCGCCAAGGGGATGCCGGGAAAACCGCCTCCCGTACCCAGATCCATCACCGAGGAACCCGGCTTGAAACGCAGCATATCGGTGATACCCAGCGAGTGAAGCACGTGATGCGGATATAGGTTCTCGATATCCTTCCGTGAGATCACGTTGATCTTGGCGTTCCAATCCGTATATAGGTCATATAGGGCGGCGTATTGCTCTTTTTGCCGGTCGGTGAGATCGGGGAAATAAGATGTGAGAATTGAAAATTGAGAATTGGGAATTGAGAATTTCTCTGTATTTTGTTCCATAGGACATCTGTTTATAGGTTTATCTATCATTAATTTTCAATTCTCAATTTTCAATTTTCAATTAACTGACTTATCGGGCTGTCATCCCGCAGCAAATAGCGGATTTCCTTGTAAGGGAGATGGACGTTCGTGACGCCTACCACGTATGCCGCTATCTCATATTCGTTGAAAGAATAGGTGATGCCCGTCTCGTCTACGAGGAAGTTGCCGTTCGGGAAGATCTCGTCCACGCTAAAGAAACCGATATTTTCCAGTTCCTTGGCGTCGGATACGTTGTTTTGCTTGGCGATCTGATCTACCAATATTCGCGCCAGATTGTCTTGATAGTTGTCCACGAATATCTCCTCCTCGGTGATCGGCTTACCGGTCTTGAGGTTCACTACATGGTTATTGTAGGAATGTGCGCCATGCGCTCCGCCCGTATAGTTCTCGAAGCTTACCGTATAGCTGATGATATCGTCTTGGTTGAAGGCGATATCATCCGACGACATCTCATAGTAAGAGAACCAAGAGCCCACCGGTGTCTCGTCGGATTTCGCCACCTCAGCCTTGTAATCCTCTTCCAGATCCTTATAAGCGGCCAGATAGTCGTCGGTATATTTCCGTACCGCCTCCTCGGGGGATAATTGCTCATAATTCTCGCCGAAATAAGAGGAGACGAACTGTCTCTGTAGATTCTTAAGAACCTCTTTATCCGAATATTTCCGGGGATAAACGAACTTGATCTCTAGATTGCAATTGGGATTATCCGGATTATCTAACAAATGGTAAGTCTTTTCCACGCTGATAGAATCAAACGTGATACTGTTTTCAGAAGCCTTCTTCGTTCCGGTATCGCAACCCGTGGCTAAGATACCTATCAAAAGAAGCGCCAGCATGCTTTCGCGTAAATGCGTTCTCATCGGACTACAGATTTAATTTATTTGTACGCGAATGTACGTTATTAAATTGTATAATCAAATTGCACGATGAAGTTTAATAAGAGGACAACCATACCTTAAATTCCGCCGCCTTATTTTTAGCCACGAAAATGGGTTCGTCGGTCGGGAGGCTCAGATTTATACGTAATCGGCTATCGAACCAGATGGTGAAGCTATCTATTACTTCCTTGGAAAGGATAAACTGTCGGTTTACCCGGAAGAAGCAAGTCGGGTTTAATTTTATCATTAAGGAGTCTAGAGATTTACCGATGGAATATGATTGTCTCTCGCGGGTCACCACGCTACTTTCGCCGTTCGTGTTATAGAAATAAGCGATCGCCTCGGTTTTGATCGGTATAATCCGATCCTTGAATGGGACGAGAATCCGCTTTAGATATTCCGAGCTACAAACCAATTGGTCGATCCGGCTGATATGCTGCCGTACGGTCACCGGATTAAGTCGGTTGTATTTATCTAGTGCCTTTCGCATGCTCTCTAACGTGATAGGCTTCAATAGATAATCGACGCTGTTTACCTCGAATGCCTTGATCGCATATTGGTCGTATGCGGTAGTGAATATGATGGGAACCTCTATGGTGACGCATTCGAAAATATTGAAAGAGTTTCCGTCCGCCAATTGGATATCCATGAAGATGAGGTCGGGCATGGGATGACTACGGAGCCATGTCACGCTATCTACTACCGTATCGAAATGATCCAAGATCTCGATATGCGGATCTATCTGTAGTAATAAGTTCTTGATGTTCTTGTAGGCTGCGGCCTCGTCTTCGATAATGATGATTTTCATGATTGTTTGGATTTAGATTAACTCTTTAAAGGTAGGGAAACACGGAAAAACTCATCCGTATCCTCTATCCTTATTCTTTTTTTTACGAGTAGGGCAAAGCGGTTATCTAGGTTTTTCAGCCCGATACCCACTTTCTCCACCTCGTCCAGCTTGGGCTGTTTCCGGTTTAGGATCACCAAAGAAGGTTCGTGGGTGCTGTAAATGGATAATCGCATTGGGTTGCGGGCGCTGATCTCATTATGCTTGATCACGTTTTCTATCAATGGTAGCAAGGAAAGAACCGGTAGCTGGCAGGACATATAGGCTGGGTTGATCTGTATGTCGAACGTCAGTTTCTCCTCATATTTGACGGATAGCATGAAGCGGTAGGTTTCCAAAAAAGATAGTTCGTCCTTTAACGCCACTAATTCTTTCTTCTCGCTTTGAAGTATATATCGGAATACATTGGATAGGTTGGAGAGATAAGCCAGTGATTTCTGATTCTGTCCTTCGACTATCAAGGCATGCAAAGAGTTCAACGCATTGAAGAAAAAATGAGGGTTGATCTGGTTGTACAAGGCATCTATCTGGCTTTGCAGGGATTCGTTTTTCAGTTTCTCGTAGTTTCGCTCCACTTCCTCTTTACGTGCGGCGAGGATATAAATCCGGCTGAACGTGTATATTCCAACGAATAGCGTGAAAAGGTTGTTGTACCATGCCTCCTCTGGCTCGTGGAACAAGTAGAAAAGCTTCTTCCCATGGAAACGGTGGTTTTCTTTCGGTTCGTTTCGCTCGTATTTCTCCCGGATATTTTGGTTTGTGCTTCGTATGACGGGTGAGACCCCGAGCCATACGATTAAGGAAAATAATACGGATACCAGCGACGAATAGGCGAATTGCTTGAGATGCCCTTTTTTCTCAGGCTGCCAACATACGTTAATTTGTAGTAGTATCCGAGTGAACAGGATGAAAAACAGGCATTGGAAGATCAACAATAATATACTGTCGATCTCGGGGTCAATCCCTCTGATCCGGGATAGCTCGATACAATCCATGATCTCTTCGGAGGTCACGAAGAAACCCGATAATACGGATACCCATATCAGTATGGATGGTTTCTGAAGGAGATAATGTCTTATTTTCATGGCTTCTCTTTTTATAGGCAAAAGTAAAGTTAAAGCTTGATATACCCTTTCTTTTCCTCCTGTTTTCGGATCATTTAATTTTCGCCCTCAATCCTTTTTCTTTCGCTTTGGACGGAAAAACAAAACTTTTGGCCTCTCCGGGAGTCATATTTGCGTAATAATAAATCACGATTGAATATGAAAACTGCATTGTTTTTTAAGCTTTTGTTCGTTTGTCTAGCGTGCGTTGCGATTCGTCCCGTATCGGCGCAAGTACTGGGAGCTGGTGTCTTTGAGTTGAAAGGACAGGTTGTGGACTCATTGACAAATGAGCCGGTCTCGTTCGCGACCTTGCGTGTGACGAGGGGTGAGGAGATTACGGAGCCTCTTGCTTTATTGGCTTGCGATATTGATGGGTATTTCTCTGTCTCCTTGCCCGAGGCCGGATCTTATTATTTCCATATGAGTTCTATCGGGAAAATACCTGCTCGGAGGAAAGTGAGCGTTTCGGCTCAATCGCCCGTATGGAACGTAGGTAAATTATGTATGAAAGATGATGCCCGGACGCTGGGAGAGGTGAGGGTCTCGGCGCAAAGACCTTTGGTCAAGGTGGATATTGATAAATTGGTCTATAACTTAGAGGAGGATCCCGAGGCGAAAGTCAGCAATACATTGGATATGTTGCGGAAGGTACCGATGGTAACCGTGGATGGCGATGATAATATCCAACTGAAAGGAAATAGTAATTTTAAGATCTACATGAATGGACGGCCCTCGGGATTGCTTAGCAGTAATCCTTCGACAGTATTGAAAAGTCTTCCGGCCTCCAACATCAAGGATATAGAGGTGATAACAGATCCCGGTGCCCGCTACGACGCTGAGGGAGTGAGTGGAATTATCAATATTATTATGGTGAGACGTGTCTTGGATGGATATACGGGGACGGTGAGTGCGGAGGTTACTACGAACGAGGCATACGGCGGCGGGACATTCGTCTCGCTGAAAGCAGGGAAACTGGGACTTACGGCGAATTACAATCTGGAGTATGAACGTGAGCCTATAGCGGATATCACTTCCTTTCGCAAGAACTTATCGGATGACGCTAACCGTTACCTCTCCCAGATCGGGGAGCATTGGGAAAGGGAGAAAATGCACCGGGGATATTTGGAGGGAACTTTCGAGATCGACTCGATGAACCTGATTAGCGTGGACGCCAATTTGTTCCGCAAGCGTCAGAAAGAGTTCTCGGATCTGAGCGTGGAGATGCGTGACATGAACCGAGACTTGATTTATGCTTACGATCGTTTTAGCCAGAATCAACCTGTCTTCGGCTCCGTGGAGGTGAATGCCAACTACCAGCATGAGACAAGGCGTAAGGGGGAGTTGCTGACTTTGTCTTATCGTTTCACCAATGATCCGAATGATGATGAGAACCGGATGCGGATAACGGGTACCTCGAATTACTCTGATTTCCTGCAATGGGACACGAACCGGGCGAAGACCAATGAGCATACGGGACAATTGGATTATATAAGACCCATTGCCGGGGGGCATGATCTGGAGACCGGAGTAAAATATATCTTGCGCCAGACCGACAGTGAGATCACGCAACGGCTTTATGATGAGACTTCCGGCAATTGGCATGAACCGTCGGGCAGCTTTGTGGATTTCAGCCATACGCAACATATTTACTCGGTGTATCTGGGTGGCACCTTTCGTTGGAATAAGCTGGGAATAAAGGCTGGAGTACGTGCGGAAGGAACGAGCTTGGACGTGAGCTATTCGAATGATCTGACGAAAGACTTTCATTCGAATTTTGTGGATATCGTACCGAACGTTACGTTGTCTTACTCGATCGGACAGTCGCAACAGATCCGTCTGGGATATAATATGCGTATCCAGCGTGCGGGTATTGATTATTTGAATCCTTATGTCGACGAGCGGGATCCGCTAAATGTTTCTTATGGCAATCCAGACTTGGATTCCGAGAAAAGCAATAGTGTGAACCTTAATTATACCTTATTCACCCAGAAGTTTAACATAAATGCCAGCGTAAGCCATGCATTTGTGAACAATTCTATCGAGCAATATACTTTTATGGATACGGAGCGTCCGAACGTATCGGTCTCTACCTATGGTAATATCGGCAAACGGCACCAGACAGGCTTTTCCCTTTATATGAATTGGAGCCCTCTCCCATTGTTCCGTTTTTTCATGAATGGTGGCGTGGATTATATCAGTATGGAAAACGAGGAAAGAAACTTGTCGAACAGCGGTTGGAGCGGACGTGCTTTCGCCGGTGTCCAATTTTCGTTTCCGAAAGATTTCTGGCTGAACATGAACGCCGGTTATATGTTACCCAAGATTCAATTGCAAGGGGAACGATCCGATTTCCTGTTTCACGGCATTACCTTGAATAAGGATTTTTTCCATAAGAAGCTCACGTTATCTGTCTATTGCAAGAGCCCTTTGACGAAGACTTGGAAGATGGAGAACAAGACTTATAACAATGCGTTCACCCTTTATGAGACGGAGAATAAGGTGATGCGTGAGTTCGGTATATCCGTATCTTATCGTTTCGGGAGCCTTACGGATACTTTCAGGAAAATCAAGCGGGGCATCGTGAACGATGACGTGAAGGATAGTGGGGGAAAGGACGTCGATTAGTAACGATAGTATTATGATTACGAATAGGTATTCGAGGACGATGTGGATTTTGATGCTGTTTCTCTCACGGCTTTTTCATTTAAGTTTTGAATTGGGCGTACAATGCCTCTACGCATGCCAGTGCGGCATGGGCGAGAATACTATTCTTATAGACATCAGTCGGGGTGGCGGTCTTTATGGAGTCTTCAAGCCCATAGCGCAAAGATCTTTGATTCTTGCCGAAGCGGATATTTCCCTACGGAAAACCTCTGCAAAAGCAGACATTCGATCAGCCATCTTTTCATTGTCTATGCTTTGAAACACACGGCAAAGCGTAGTTTCCAAGGGTAACCCATACGGAAATAACTCTTTCGCCTGCAGGCGTTTCAAGTGACGTTTGCCAAATTGAAGCATTTTAATTCTACCTACAAAGATAGGTGCGGAGGAAGGCAAGCTCACGCTCTTCCTTCTTGGCTTTCAGCCAGTGGGTGAAGGTGTGCGTATTGATCCCCCTTCTTTTCCGGGTATCCCTGAATAAGAAGAATTTTACAATAAGCAGAAAATCAGGTCGTGTTTTCAAGGGGTTGAAAATCAGAGTCGTAAAAACATCGTAATGTTTGCGTCGAAACACGTACATGTTTTTCCGAAAAGTCGTACATGTTTTTGGATATTCACGTACGTGTTTTTCCGGAAATGATATTGATGTAAAATAGGAACATTAAAAAAAGACAATAACCTTACCTTGTGAGATTCTGTCACAAGAGATATTCCGGGTATTTGATGGTTAGATCGATTTGGGTACGGTTCTCCTATTGGTATCCGAGGACGATGTGGATTTTGGATATTTTCTATTATCTTTGTCACTTGAAAGTGTATTATCAATTCAAAATGTAAATAATATCATGAGAAAATTATTGTTAGCCTTTTGTGCGTTCGCAACGATTTGTAGCGCCGGGGCGCAGTGGAAGCCCGCCGGAGACAAGATCAAGACGGACTGGGCTGAGAAAGTAGATCCCCGGAATGTATTGCCAGAATATCCACGCCCCGGGATGGAACGTGCGGATTGGCAGAATTTGAACGGCGAGTGGGAATACGCTATCCTTCCAAAAGGACAGGCAGAGCCGACGAGTTTCGATGGGAATATCTTGGTGCCGTTCGCCGTGGAATCCTCCTTGTCCGGCGTGCAAAAAGAAGTGGGGGAGAAGAATGAGTTGTGGTATAAACGAACCTTTACGGTGCCCTCCTCATGGAAAGGAAAAGATATCTTGTTGAACTTCGGCGCCGTGGATTGGAAAGCGGACGTGTTCGTGAATGATATCCTGATCGGTTCCCACACGGGAGGCTTTACCCCGTTTTCCTTGAATATCACTCCCTATCTGAATGGCAAAAGTACGCATAAGCTGGTGGTGCGTGTATGGGACCCGAGCGATAAAGGCTACCAGCCCCGTGGAAAGCAAGTGGCCAACCCGGAGGGAATCTGGTATACGCCGGTCACCGGAATCTGGCAGACCGTATGGCTGGAGCCGGTCGCTTCCTCGCATATCACCTCTATCAAGGCGATCCCGAATATCGATAATGGCGTGATGAGCGTGACGGTCGGGGCTTGTTCCGACTCCCCGGTGTCGGACATCGTGGAGGTCAGCTTGCTCGATAAGGGGCAGGTGGTTGCTACCGCCAAGGGCGTACAAGGGACAGAATTACGCTTGGCCGTGCAAAATCCTACGTTGTGGGAACCTTCCAATCCTTATTTATATGATATGAAGGTGAGCTTGTCAAAGAATGGCAAGAAGGTAGACGAGGTGAAATCGTACACCGCCTTCCGTAAGATATCCGCCGAGCGTGACGCCAACGGCATCATGCGTATGCGCTTGAACAACAAGAACCTGTTCCAATACGGCCCGCTGGATCAAGGCTGGTGGCCCGACGGGCTTTACACGGCTCCCACGGACGAGGCGTTGCTGTATGATATCGTGAAGACGAAAGCGTGGGGCTTCAACATGATCCGCAAGCACGTGAAGGTAGAGCCGGCCCGCTGGTACTATCATTGCGATAAGGAAGGTATGTTGGTTTGGCAGGATATGCCTAGCGGCGACATGGGTAACCAATGGGCGCCTCATACGTATAACGGTGGAACCGACAAGGAGCGTACCGAGGAGTCTATCCGTAATTATTACAAGGAGTGGAAGGAGATCATGGACCTGTGCGTCTCGAATCCTAGCGTAGTAGTATGGGTGCCCTTCAACGAGGCTTGGGGCCAGTTCGATACCGAGAAGGCTGCCGAGTGGACAAAAACATACGATCCTTCCCGTCTGGTGAATCCGGCCAGTGGCGGTAATTTCCGTGCGTGCGGCGATATCTTGGATTTGCATAATTACCCGGGCCCGGCGATGTTCCTGTTCGATCCGGTGCGTGTGAACGTATTGGGCGAGTATGGTGGTATCGGCTTGGCCGTGGAGAACCATTTGTGGTGGAATAAACGCAACTGGGGCTATGTACAGTTTAAGAATAGCGATGAGGTGACCGCCGAGTACGTGAAGTACGCCAAGGAGTTGAAGGCGATGGTCCCGAAGGGTTTCTCCGCCGCTGTCTACACGCAAACCACGGACGTGGAAGGCGAGGTGAACGGCCTTATGACCTACGACCGTAAAGTGATCAAGATCAACGAGGCCGAGGTGCGCAAGGCGAACCAAGAGGTGATCAAGGCCTTGTCTGAGTAGAAGGCTTAGAAAAAATAGTTATTTGACTCGATGATAGATCCGGTCCGGGCAAAGAGAGATTCTTTCCCGGATCGGATTGTTTTAGCGAAATGAATATGATTCGGAATGTGAGTTTGCGAGACGCCAAGGCGATCGTGGATATATACAATGAATATGTCGTGAATAGCGTGGCTACGTTTGAGACGGAACCTTTGCGGGTGGAGGAGATGGAGGGTCGCATAGCCGGGATCTCGGCGAGCTATCCTTATCTGGTGTACGTGGATCAGGATGAGGTCGTGGGATATTGCTATGCCCATACGTGGAAAGAAAAGGCAGCTTATAAATATACGCTTGAGACCACCGTTTATTTATCCCCGAGATACAAGGGCAAGGGGATCGGCCGGCAGCTTATGGAAAGGCTGATCGAGGAATGTCGGGCAGGCGGCTACCACGCCCTGATCGCCTGCATCACTGAGGGGAATGAGGCCAGCTACTCGCTGCATGAGAAGCTGGGGTTCAGAAAAGTATCCCACTTCGAGAAAGTAGGGCTGAAATTCGGGCGGTGGCTGGACGTGGTAGATTATGAATTGATAATTAAGCCTAACGAGAGGTAACTTTCGAATCTCAATTTTCAATTCTCAATTAATATACCTATCTTCGCGATAAACAAAATGTAAAGAATGAAATACAATACAGAAGGAAAAAGATTGACTTTGCCCGAATACGGACGCAATATCCAAAATATGGTGGACTATTGCGTGACTATCCAAGACAGGGAAGAGCGTAAGCGTTGCGCCAACACGATTATCAACATCATGGGAAACATGTTCCCGCACTTGCGTGACGTAAACGACTTTAAGCATATCCTTTGGGATCATCTGGCGATCATGGCCGATTTTAAGCTCGATATAGACTATCCGTACGAGATCATCAAGAAGGAGAACCTGTATAGCCGTCCGCCTCGTATCCCGTACAACAATAACCGTATACGCTACCGCCATTACGGAAAGACCTTGGAGCTGATGATCCGCAAGGCCACGGAGCTGCAACCCGGCATGGAGAAAGACCAGCTCGTGCGACTGCTGGCCAACCAGATGAAGAAATCGTTCCTTACTTGGAACAAGGAAAGCGTGGACGACCGTAAGATCTTCAAGGATCTGGACGAACTCTCCGGCAGCAAGATCGTATTGAGCGAGGAGGAACATAAACTGGCCGAGAGCCGTGATATATTGGCCCGTAATAACAGTGGCGCCCACAAAAGAAACTTTACGCGTAAAGGCAGATGAGCTCGTTCGTTATAGAAGGTGGTTATCGCTTGTCCGGCGAGATCGTCCCGCAAGGCGCCAAGAATGAGGCGCTGGAGGTGATCTGTGCGACATTGCTAACACCGGAGAAGGTGACCATACACAATGTGCCCGATATCTTGGACGTGAATAACTTAATCCAGCTCCTTAGGGATATGAGGGTCAAGGTGGAGCATCCGTCCGCCGATACCTATACCTTTCAGGCGGACGACGTGGACATGGAGTATTTACGTACCGAGGAGTTCCTGCGCAAGAGTGGTAGCCTGCGGGGTTCCGTGATGATCGTAGGCCCGTTGGTAGCCCGCTTCGGCAGGGCGCTGATCCCGAAACCGGGTGGCGACAAGATCGGGCGACGCCGGCTGGATACGCACTTCGTGGGAATCCAGAAGCTGGGCGCTTGCTTTAGCTACGACGCCGAGCGGCAAGTATACGAGATAGAGGCACGCCAGTTGAAAGGCGCTTATATGCTGCTCGACGAGGCTTCCGTGACCGGAACGGCGAATATCTTGATGGCTGCCGTGCTGGCCGAGGGGGTGACGACGATCTATAACGCCGCCTGCGAGCCTTACCTGCAACAACTTTCCACGATGCTGAACCGCATGGGAGCGAGAATCTCAGGTGTCGGTTCTAACCTATTGACAATAGAAGGTGTACGGTCGCTTTCCGGCACGGAGCATACCATCCTCCCCGATATGATCGAGGTGGGTAGCTTTATCGGTATGGCCGCTATGACCGGATCGGAGATCACCATCAAGAATACAGGATATGATAAGCTGGGGATCATCCCGGACGCTTTTCGCCGCTTGGGTATTACCGTGGAGCAGCGAGGCGATGATATTTATATCCCCCGGCATGATTCCTACGAGATCGATACGTTTATCGATGGTTCTATCATGACCATCGCCGACGCTCCTTGGCCGGGGCTTACACCGGACTTGCTGAGCGTATTTCTCGTAGTGGCTACGCAATCCGTGGGAAGCGTGCTGATCCACCAGAAAATGTTTGAGAGCCGCTTGTTCTTTGTGGACAAGCTAATCGATATGGGAGCCCAGATCATCCTTTGCGACCCGCACCGGGCTACGGTGATCGGGCTGGGCAACCGCTTCAAATTACGGGGCTCTACGATGGTATCCCCGGATATCCGTGCGGGTATCGCCTTGCTGATCGCCGCCATGAGCGCCGAGGGCACCAGCACGATCCATAATATAGACCAGATCGACCGGGGATATCAAGGGATCGATAAGCGATTGAACCGGATCGGGGCACGTATCACGAGGATTTAAAGATTTTAGGCGATGATTAGAGAAGAAGAGGTTTTCAAGATCGGGCAGTTTGCCAAGCCCCATGGCATCAAGGGGGAGTTGTCGTTGGTGACGAATAGCGATGTGCTGGAAGATGCCGAGGACCCGTACATTGTTTGCGAGATGGATGGTATCTTGGTACCGTTCTTCGTGGAGGATTTCCGCTATAAGACCGATACGGTGGTCTTGGTGAAACTGGAGGACGTGAATTCCGAGGAGGATGCTCGTATGTTTGTGGGCAAGGAGGTGTTTTATCCTTTGGACGCCGTGGACGAGGAGGATCTCGTGGGGGATATGACGTGGGACAGTTTTATCGGTTATACCGTGACGGACGTACAGAAAGGCTATTTAGGAGAGATAACAGACGTGGATGAGACGACAATCAACGTCCTTCTGCGTGTCGATCATAAAGGCGAGGAGCTGTTGATCCCAGCCGTGGAGGAGTTGATCACCGAGGCCGACCATGAGGCCCGTAGCCTCACTGTGTCTTTGCCGGAGGGACTGATTGATTTATAATTGAGAATTTATAATTGAAGATTAGGGGTTGAAAAAGAAGAATACGAAATCGTTTTGGCACCGGATCCGGTTTAAATATAAACTTTCCTTCATCAATGAGGGGACGTTGGAGGAGGTGTGGTCTTTCCGGCTTTCGCAGTTATCGGCGTTTGTCACTTTGGCGGTGTTCGCCTTTTTCTTGATCGCCGTTACCGCTTTTATCATCATCAAGACACCGATTCGCAACTACTTGCCGGGTTATCTCGACGTGGAGGTTCGCAAGGAGATTATGCAGAATGCCTTGCGGGCGGATTCGTTGGAGCGTATGATCGAGATCCAGTCCCTTTATCTGGATAACGTGGCCGGAATCATTTCCGGTACGATGCCCTTGGACTCGATCCGCCAGATAGATTCTTTGGCTAGCAACGATATTAACTATGAGATTCCTCGTAGCAAGGAAGAGACTCGCTTCGTGAAAGATTACGAGGAAGAGGAGAAATATAATTTATCGGTATTGACCGACCCGGGCAAGGTCCCGACCGAGGGGGTCTTTTTCTATAAGCCCGTGAATGGCGTGGTCACCTCTCATTATGAGACGGATGTCCATCATTATGGCGTGGATCTGGCCGCGGCCCCGAAGGAGAGTGTCTTGGCTACGTTGGATGGTACGGTGATCTATACCGGTTTCGATCCGAACCACGGAAACGTAATTCAATTACAACATAAGAACGGATTCATCTCGGTTTATAAGCACAACGAATTGTTGCTAAAAGAGGTGGGAGACCATGTGGTAGCCGGTGAGGCGATCGCTTTGGTCGGGAATACGGGAGAGTTGTCTACCGGGCCGCACCTGCATTTCGAGTTGTGGTATAAGGGCAATCCTGTGAATCCGGAAGAATATATAGCTTTTTGATATTCCATGAAAAAAAGACAGTTAGCGATATTAGGCTCGACCGGTTCCATCGGAACCCAAGCCTTGGAGGTAGTGAGCGAGCATTCCGATCTTTTCGAGGTGTATGCCTTGACCGCGAATAACCAAGTGGACTTATTGATCAATCAGGCCCGGAAATATATGCCGGAGGTGGTGGTGATCGCCAACGAGCGGAAATATCCCGAGCTGAAAGAGGCCTTGGAGGACTTGCCGATCAAGGTATGGGCGGGTGCCGACGCTATCGCCCAGATGGTGCAGTCGGAGCCGATCGATATGGTGCTGACGGCGATGGTGGGTTATTCCGGCTTGCGACCGACGATCTCGGCGATCAAGGCGGGAAAGGCGATCGCCTTGGCGAATAAGGAAACTTTGGTCGTGGCCGGCGAGCTGATCATGAAGCTGGCCGCCGAGCATAAGGTGCCTATCTTGCCGGTGGACTCGGAACATTCGGCCATTTTTCAATGTTTAACAGGTGCGTACGATAATCCGATCGAGAAGATCTTGCTGACGGCTTCCGGCGGTCCGTTCCGGCGGAAGACGCTGGAGGAGCTGGCTACCGTGACGAAGGCGCAGGCCTTGAGGCATCCGAACTGGACGATGGGGGCGAAGATCACGATAGACTCGGCCTCGATGATGAACAAGGGCTTCGAGATGATCGAGGCGAAATGGTTGTTCGATGTCACGCCGGATCAGGTACAGGTGGTGGTGCACCCACAGTCGGTGATCCACTCGATGGTGCAGTTTGAGGATGGCGCCGTGATCGCCCAGCTGGGAATTCCCGACATGAAATTGCCGATCGCCTACGCTTTCTCGTTTCCGACACGTATGAGGAGCATGGCGCCCCGTCTGGATTTTAACCAATATTCGACTTTGACGTTCGAGGAGCCGGATATGGAACGTTTCCGCAACTTGGCTTTCGCTTTCGAGGCGGCCCGCCAAGGAGGGAATATGCCCTGTATCTTGAATGCCGCCAATGAGGTGGTGGTGGCTGCCTTCCTGCAAGATCGTATCGGCTTCTTGCAAATGAGCGACGTGATCGAGCGGACTATGCGGAAAGCCTCGTTTATCGTCAATCCCTCGTATGAGGATTACGTGGCTACCGACACCGAGGCTAGGCGGTTGGCGGCCGAGTTATTTTGAAATAATTTAAAACAGAACAAACAATAGTAGATGGAAACTTTTTTGATTAAGGCGTTACAGCTCATCTTGAGCTTATCGATACTGGTGATTGTCCACGAGTTCGGGCATTTTATCTTTGCCCGGATTTTCAAGGTGCGGGTAGAGAAGTTCTACCTCTTCTTCGATCCGTGGTTCTCGCTATTCAAGTACAAGCCGAAAAACAGTGACACGGAATACGGTGTAGGCTGGCTTCCGTTGGGAGGATATTGTAAGATCTCCGGTATGATCGACGAGAGTATGGACAAGGAGGCGATGGCCCAGCCGCCCAAGCCTTACGAGTTCCGCTCCAAGCCGGCCGGACAGCGTTTGATGATTATGGTAGCGGGCGTGGTGTTCAACTTCTTGCTGGCTTTGTTTATTTATTCCATGATCTTGTTTACGTGGGGCGATACGTACTTGCCCTTGAAGAACATGAAGATGGGTATGAATTATAGCGAGACGTTCCAGAACGTCGGTTTTCAGGACGGTGATATCTTGCTGAGAGCGGACAATGAGGAGTTGGAGCGTTTCGGTAGCGACAGTTTCCGCAAGGTGGTGGAGGCAAAGACCGTGACGGTGCTCCGTGACGGGCGGGAGACCGTGATCTCCATACCGGAGGATATGATGCAACGTTGCATGCGTGACGGAAAAGGCTTCGCCGATCCTTTGCGTATCCCGATGGTTGTTCGTGAGCTTCCCGACAAGAATGCCCCGGCGGCTCTTGCCGGCATGCAGCCGAAGGATAGCGTGGTGGCTATTAACGGTGTGGCTACCCCGACGTTTTATGATGCCTCTGGGTTATTGTCAGAGAATAAGGGTGAAGAGGTGACAGTAGATTTCTACCGGAACGGCCAGTTGGAGTCCTTGACCATGAGGACGGACTCGGCCGGGAAAATTGGCGTAGCGGTGATGTTGCCTACGGATCTCTATCAGACCGTGACCCGCAAATACGGTTTCTTCGAGTCGTTCCCCGCCGGTATTAAATTAGGTATTAATACCTTGAAGGGATATGTGAACGACATGAAATATGTGTTTACGAAGGAAGGTGCCTCCAGTTTGGGCGGTTTCGGTACGATCGGCGGATTGTTCCCGTCTGTCTGGGATTGGCGGATTTTCTGGGAACGTACGGCTTTCCTATCTATCATTTTGGCGTTCATGAATATCTTGCCGATTCCGGCCTTGGATGGCGGACACGTGATGTTCTTGATCTATGAGGTAGTGGCCCGTCGCAAACCGAGCGATAAATTCCTAGAGTATGCCCAAATGGCAGGTATGTTTATCCTGTTCGCTTTATTGATCTATGCGAATGGAAATGACATCTTCCGCTTCTTCTTCAAGTAGCGTATGTCTCTACAGCTAGATACAAAAAATCTCCCGGATCACTTTTCTATGTGATCCGGGAGGTTTTTTTGTATGAATAAAGTCCTCTTTCTTATTTCAGGATGTCGTTGATAGAAGCGAGGATCTTCTTGGAGTTCTCGTCTTTCGGGTCGAGTTCGACTGCCTTTGTCAAATATTCTTTCGCTTGCTTGAAATCTTTGTCGGCTTTCGCTTTCTCGGCGTTGTATTTATCCGGCTCGGAAGTAGCGATCGGGGTAGCGGCCTGTAATATCTTCGCTCCGTTGCCATACAGCATGGCGCCAAGGCTGTAGTAAGCGTTGCTCTGGTAATCCTTGTTCGATACGGCTAGGACTTCTTTGTACATTTTCTCGGCACCGGCCAGATCTCCCTTCTTTTGGGCGGCTTGTCCTTGTTTGATGCAGTAACCGTAAAGCAACTTTTCCAGATTGGTCTTATTCTTGTTTCCATCGGGAATCACTTTTAATCCCTCTTTTACCGTAGTCAGGAATTCTTCTGTCTTGTTTAAGTTACGGTAAGCCATGGCCTCGCCTACATAAGAGTCGTCTACGTTGTAGTTCATCTTAACGGCCATGTCGAAATACTTGGCGGCCTCGGCGTAGTTCTTCGCTTGATTAGCGGCGTATCCGCAATTGAAGATACGGGCCGTGTCTTGGTAATTGTTTTGTTTCAAGTATTCGCCGTATTTTGTTACGACGGTAGCGTAATCTTTTGCTTTCAAAGCAGCGTCACCTTCATCTCTTAATTTGTCAGCGTCTTGTGCGAATAGGTTTCCGACACATAGGCATAAAGCCACTAATAAAACAATTTTCTTCATGGTAATTATTAAATTTGATTGATTTTGTGCTCTAAGTTAAGGCGTGCGGGAAAAGAAGCCAAGATATTTTACGTTTTTTAGAAAACAATAAAAATAGAAAACATAAAAAAGGGATTGCTTACGGCAATCCCTACTGATGAAAGATTCTTTGAAACTTATGCTTTGAGTGAAGGAAAAGCCTCAGCCACGGCGGGGTAGACAATCTTTCCTTCCACGATGTTTAATCCCAGTTCTAGGCCCGGATCTTCTTCGCAGGCTTTTTCCCAACCTCTGTCGGCAAGCTTGATCACGTACGGCAGGGTAGCGTTGGTCAAGGCTAACGTGGAAGTCTGCGGGACCGCTCCCGGAATGTTGGCTACGCAGTAATGGAGGATATCGTCTATCTCATAAACCGGATTGGCGTGCGTAGTCGGATGGGAGGTCTCGAAGCAACCGCCTTGATCGATGGCTACGTCTACCAATACGCTGCCCGGTTTTAATAACTTCAACATATCCCGGGTGATCAAGTGCGGGGCCTTGGCTCCGGGGATTAATACGGCGCCGATCACTAAATCGGTTGTGGGTAATTCCTGTTCGATCGTATGCGTGGAAGAGAACAATGTCTTCACGTTTTTCGGCATCGTCTCGGACAGATAGCGCAAGCGGGGAAGCGAGATGTCGGCAATCGTGACATCGGCGCCTAGCCCGGCGGCCATCAAGGCGGCGTTGTGGCCTACCACACCACCGCCTAAAACTAATACCTTACCCGGTTTCACGCCTGGCACGCCACCTAGCAATACGCCTTTGCCACCTTGCGGTTTCTCAAGGAAACGAGCGCCTTCCTGTACGGACATGCGTCCGGCCACCTCACTCATAGGAATCAAAAGGGGTAACGTATGATCTGGGTTCTCCACGGTCTCGTAAGCCAGACAGATGGAGCCGCTCTTTATCATGGCAAGGGTGAGAGCCTCGTCGGATGCGAAATGGAAGTAGGTGAAGACAAGCTGTCCTTTGCGTACCAAGGGATATTCGCTGGCGATCGGCTCTTTTACTTTTACGATCATTTCGGCAATTCCATATACATCCTCAATGGCCGGGAGTATCCGGGCCCCTGCCGCCACATAGGCGTCATCGGCGAAACCACTGTTTATACCAGCCGTGTGTTGCACATACACGGTATGACCTCTTTTCACCAACTCTTTGGCTCCGGCGGGAGTAAGAGCTACCCTGTTCTCGTTGTTCTTGATTTCTTTTGGAATTCCAATAATCATAATGGTAGCATTTAATGGGTTTATATGCCTGCAATATACAAAAAAGAGGAACAGATTGGTATTCTGTCCCTCTTTTTTTATCTTATTTCTTGTTCCTTATAAACCTTGTCCGTGGCAGTTCTTGTATTTCTTGCCACTTCCGCAAGGACATGGATCATTGCGTCCTACTCGTTTCTCGGCACGGACCGGAGCTTGCTTCGGTTGAGGTGCCTCGGCTTGGGTGTTGTTTCCGCTCAAGTCTGTTTTCTCCGTGCGGTAACGGCTCATATCCTCGTGCTTCTCCGGGGCGGCCTCTTGTACGGCGATACGTTGACGGGCTCTTTCCTCGGCGATCGCTTGGGCGGCTTGCTGGGCTACGGCCGCTTGACGGGCTTGCATGGCTTGGCGTTGCTCCTCGGTCGGCTCCTCACGTACCGGGATCTGTCCACGCATCAAGATGGCGGCTGTCTTACGGTTCATGTTGTCTACCATTGTCTTGAACAGGTTGTAAGATTCAAGTTTGTAGATCAACAAAGGATCCTTGTTCTCGTAGCTAGCGTTTTGTACGGAGTGGCGCAGCTCATCCATCTCACGTAGATGCTCTTTCCATCCCTCGTCGATCATATGCAATACGATTGATTTCTGGAAGGATTTAACGATTGCCTTACATTCCGTGTCGTAAGCCTCTTTCAGGTTGCAAGATACATTATACATGCGCTTGCCGTCCGTGATAGGGATCATGATATTCTCGTACATCGCTCCTTGATTCTCGTACACTTGCTTGATGACCGGGTGAGCGACTTGCGTCATGCGTTCCATACGACGTTTATAAGTCTTCAATGCCTCCTCGAACAATTTCTCTACGAGTTGCTCCGGTTTCATGCTCTTGAATTCGTCTTCCGTGAACGGGCTTTCCATGGCGAATGTCTTGAACAATTCCAACTTGAAGCCCTCGAAGTCCTCGGCGTGTTGATCGGCGATAGCTGTAGAAGTATCGTAAATCGTGTTCAATACGTCCAGACCGATACGCTCTCCCATCAAGGCGTGGCGACGGCGGGTGTAGATTACGTTACGTTGCGAGTTCATCACGTCGTCGTATTCCAACAGACGTTTACGGATACCGAAGTTGTTTTCCTCTACCTTCTTCTGGGCACGTTCTACGGACTTGCTCAACATATTGTGCTCCAGAACCTCGCCTTCCTTGAAACCAAGCTTATCCATCAAGCCGGCGATCTTCTCGGAAGCGAATAAACGCATCAAGTCGTCTTCCAGTGAAACGAAGAATACGGAAGAACCCGGGTCTCCCTGACGTCCGGCACGACCACGTAACTGACGGTCTACACGACGGCTCTCATGGCGTTCCGTACCGATGATAGCCAAACCGCCTGCGTCTTTCACGTCCTTGGACAGCTTGATATCGGTACCACGACCGGCCATGTTGGTAGCGATCGTAACCGTACTCTTTTGACCCGCCAAGGCCACGATCTCGGCCTCTTTCTGGTGCAACTTAGCGTTCAATACATTGTGCTGGATCTTACGCATCGTAAGCATACGGCTCAATAGCTCGGAGATCTCTACGGATGTTGTTCCCACCAATACCGGACGGCCTGCTTCCGTCAGCTGAACGATTTCCTCGATAACAGCGTTATATTTCTCACGTTTTGTCTTGTAGATACGATCGTTCATATCGTTACGGGCGATCGGTCGGTTGGTCGGGATCACTACTACGTCCAATTTGTAGATATCCCAGAACTCGCCTGCTTCCGTCTCCGCCGTACCGGTCATACCGGACAGCTTATGGTACATACGGAAGTAGTTCTGCAAGGTGATCGTGGCGAATGTTTGTGTAGCGGCCTCTACCTTTACACGTTCCTTAGCCTCGATCGCTTGGTGCAGGCCATCGGAATAACGACGTCCGTCCATGATACGACCCGTCTGCTCGTCAACGATCATGACCTTGTTGTCCATAACCACGTACTCATCATCCTTCTCGAATAAGGTGTAAGCTTTCAATAATTGGTTGATGGTATGTACACGCTCGCTCTTGACGGAATAGTTCGCCAATATCTCGTCCTTTTGGGCCTGTTTCTCTTCCTCGGTTCCTGTCATATTCTCCAATTGGGATAATTGGGAAGTGATATCGGGAAGTACGAAGAAGGTCGGGTCGTCCGTCTTACCGGTCAATAGGTCGATACCTTTATCCGTCAATTCGATACTGTTGTTCTTCTCGTCGATCACGAAATACAACTCATCGGTCGCCTCGTGCATATGGCGCATATTCTCGGACATGAAATATTCTTCCGTCTTCAACATTTGAGCTTTTACGCCTTGCTCGCTTAAGAACTTGATCAACGCCTTGTTGCGGGGATATCCCTTGAAGGAGCGGTACAGAAGGATAGAGCCTTCCTCAACGACCTTCTGGTCATCGCTAGCCATTTTCTTCTTGGCCTCGATCAATAATTTGGAGCAAAGGTCTTTCTGCGCGTTCACGACAACCTCCACGTTCGGGCGGAATTGCTCGAATAATTGTTCCTCGCCACGAGGGATCGGTCCGGAGATGATCAGCGGCGTACGAGCGTCATCGATCAATACGGAGTCCACCTCATCGACGATGGAGTAGTTATGCTTGCGTTGTACCAAGTCTTTCGGGCTGATCGCCATATTGTCACGCAAGTAGTCGAAACCGAACTCGTTGTTCGTACCGAACGTAATATCCGCCTCGTAAGCCTTACGGCGAGCCTCGGAGTTCGGCTGGTGCTTATCGATACAGTCTACGGAAAGTCCGTGGAACATATAAAGCGGTCCCATCCACTCGGAGTCACGTTTTGACAAGTAATCATTCACGGTTACCACGTGTACACCGTTACGTGTCAAGGCGTTCAAAAATACCGGAAGGGTAGCCACCAAGGTCTTACCTTCACCGGTCGCCATCTCGGCGATCTTACCTTTATGAAGAACGACGCCACCAAATAGCTGAACGTCGTAATGGATCATATCCCATGTGATCTCGTTTCCACCGGCTTTCCAGTGATTGGCGTAAATCGCCTTATCGTCCTCGATGCGGACAAAGTCGAAACGAGCGGCCAGATCCCGGTCGAATTGGTTAGCGGTAACTACCACTTCCTCATTCTCGGCGAAACGGCGGGCCGTATCTTTCATGATGGCGAATACCTCGGGCAAGGATTGCTCCAGTACCACTTCCATCTTGTCCGTGATGGCTTTCTCGATTTTATCTACCTCGGCCCAGATCGCCTCACGTTCTTCCAGTTCCTTATCCTCGATGCCTTTGCGAAGCTCTTCCACTTGCGCTTTCTCCTCGGCTACGTAGTCCTGGATACGTTGTTTGATCTCATCTGTTTTCGCACGCAACTCGTCGTTCGAGAGTGCCTTGATTGACGGATATACGGCCTTTACCTTATCTACGTAAGGTGTGATTTCTTTAAGGTCACGCTGCGACTTATTGCCGAACAGCTTCGTCATAAACTCATTAAATCCCATGATTCTTATGTTAATGGATAGTTGAGCAACTATCGTCTGTTATTACTTTGTTGTTTGAATAATTAGATAATAATAAATAGAAAGAAGAGCCACACAACCCTTGATAATTATCAACTTTAATAATCAATTCTCTATTATTTGGTTGTCAGCTCCCAGAGCGGCAAGCTTTGAGTAGCGTTTGGTGGCCTGATTCTTAGCACATGGGTTACCGTGGGGGCTACCTCAGTGGCCTTGACTTCGCGGTAGATATGTTGGGGTTTCAACCCGTTGCCCATAAATACCAGCGGGGTGATAACAGCATTATTGCGTATAATCTTGACTTTTTCTTTCGGATTGTCGAGGTTTACTTTCCAACCGGGTTGCAACTCGATGATCAGATCGCCCCGTCTCAAATGGTGCGTACCTTGACGGAATTTGGCGGTTCCCTCGTTCCAGTCGCCCGTAAGCAAGCTCCTGCCCGTGGTGACGAGTTGTACGCCACTAAATTCCTGTATGAATTCGGCGGCCTTGTTCTGTAAAGTCGTCAAATCCAGCTTGGCGTCTTCTATCGCCTTGCGGTTCAAGTAGATCTGGTTGTTGTAGTATCCTTGTACCCAACTGGTATGTTGGCCGTAAATGGCCATCAAGTACATATTAAGCAGGGCCAGACAACGTTTCGGGTGGAACTCGCCACCGTTCACCATCAGGCCGTCCGGATAAGACTCCTCGCTTTTATAATAACCGGAACCGGTGAAGACTACCAATGTATTGGCCAAGCCCACTTTCTTGTCGATCGTATCCAGTAGCTTCTCGATATCTTGATCGAGTTGATAATACGTATCTTGAATCTCCCGGGTGTATTCCTTGCTCATCGTACCCCGGTAATTGCCCGCGTAGTACGTGATAGACAACATATCCGGGCAACTGCGTGTACCAAACCCTCCGTACTCTAGGAACTGGAGGGCCAAGCGATTGATCTCCTTATTGATGAACGGCGAGGTCTTCAGGTTCGGATAGCAGTTCGCGAACTTCTCGCTGAACGTATAGCGGAAAGGCAGATCGTCTAATACGTAAGGAAAGGCATCGTATTTCTCCATCGGAAGGGTAGGAGTCCATACCATGGTTTCTAAGCGTGACGCCAAGGATTCCGGGCCGTTATTATAGCGGTCTACGTACCAAGGGATTCCCTTGTAGTACGTCGTGGTAGCCCATTTCCCGTTGGTGTTATCCATCCAGAAAGCTCCGTTGGCCGCATGTCCGGCGGAAAGGATGGCGCTCTCGGCATCCGGGGCGATGGAATATACGTCGCTTCTTCCTTGAGAGGCGATTTTCAACTCGTCGCCGATCGTGGAACTGAATAAATTCTTGGGCGAATAATTCTCTTTCGTGTAATTACCCAGATATTCGGGATCATTTAAGATCGAGACCTCTTTCTCTTTCTCGAAATCAAACGTCTTATCTCCGGCGATACCGCTGAAGCAAGGGTTGCTTCCGGTAAAAAGAGTCGCGAACGCGCTGGCTTGGTCTATGTCCGAGAACTCGAAGCGGATATTGTTGTACACCAACCCCTCGTTCATCAAACGCTTGAAGCCACGTTCGCCAAATGTATTATAAAAGTATTCTATATAGTCGCCCCTTAGCTGATCCACAGTAATACATACCACCAATTTGGGGGTACGTTGCTGCGCCTCAAGGTTTGTTACCACGAGGATAGCGATAAGTGACGTTATAATTTTTCTCATCCGATTCTCCATATCTTTCTGTAAACACCCCAACCCGAACGAACCCAAATCGAGGCTACAAGCGGAATAAAGGCACTGTTTAGATGTTGCGGAATGAAATACCATCCCAGTAACATCAGCGTAAGCGCCGCAAAGTTAATAAAATGATAGTAATATGCAGCCTTCTTCAGCTTTTTTACGCAAAACAAAATAACAGCGATCAAATCGAGCGGCTGTAACCATACCAAAGACCAGTTCGGCCACGTGCAGGGATGGACGGATATGAAGCTAAGAAAGAAGAGGATGACACCTCCGGCTCCGGCTACCGAGAAAAGGACACAATCCACCCACAAGAAGTATTTTTTTTTGCGCCATTCGATCCAAGTAAACCCTAAAACGATTCCGAACAGAAGCCAAGCGCAGACTAAAGGGGTGAATAAATCCCAGATATCTTTTTCCGGCTCGTCGGCTTCCCCGGCTCCGATCACGTGGGTCTCGCTCACCAATGGGCGGATTGTCCCGTCCGGGCCCGTGATGGTGGCTTTAGAGAACGCTTCTTTTAGATAAGGGGGGAGGAAGAGCATCTCGTGCTGGGTGGCCTCCCGGTCGGTGGGGCTGCCTAGCGCTAGGTCGCATCCGAATGTGAGCCACGGATGGTTTCGGGTACAATAATTAATAAGATCCCGGAAGGTCTGGGATTGATAGGGATACTGATAATCGACGCTCCCGTTGATCTCCTTTTCCAAGATCGCGGCAGGGCGGGTAGCGCAATTATCGAAGAAGAAGTTATAACGATATACCCTGTTCTCCGGCCTGTAATTGATAAGCAGGGCGTCCCATATATGCTCTTTCTCTTCTTGGGTGAGGTTCAATACTTGCTCCGTAATATCGCTGCCCCGCATTTGGTACTCGATCACATAGTCTTGGAAATCGGCCACTCCCAGTTTATAATCCGTCTCTCCTTTGGCGAATCGATAGATAAAATTAGGTTTGGAGAAATCAAATATACCGTAATTGAATATATAATCTATATTTTGCTTGGGATCGTATATGCGTAGAGCGGCATGCCCGTACACGGTGAATACCTCTTCATCGTACGGTGCGCTGGTCATCAGACTGATACGGGCTTCCTCGCTCAGTTTGGGTTGCGCTATCGCCGATAGGGAAAGAATCCCCAGCAGGAATAGAAATATGCTTTTTGTCATTCTCTTCTTAATTATTTGACGCAAAGGTAGATTATTTTTCTTAAACAGTATAGATCGTTTAAGCATAACATATGGCTTTATGTCGAGAAAAGAGATAGCTTTGTTTTTATTATAAAGGGAAAAGGAAACTTGGTTACGTCTTTGATTATAAGAATGTTGCAGTTTTTGTGGTTTTTTTTAAAAAGAAACTTTAGTTTCTTCTAGGGAAAACAAAAGTTTTCCTATGGGGAAACAGAAGTTTCCCTTGCACAAAACTCTAGTTTCTAGCTAGAGAAACAGACGTTGCTTTTAGAAGGAGCATTGAGGAGATAAAACAAAATTAGGCGACCATCCTTATTTGGATAATCGCCTAATGCCTGATAGAGCGGTAGGCGAGGCTCGAACTCGTGACCCTCAGCTTGGGAAGCTGATGCTCTACCAACTGAGCTACTACCGCATTGCGAGTGCAAATGTATACAAATCTTTCTTTTTTTAGTAACTTTGGCGAGAAAATTTTATAAAAAAGAATTAAGTATGGAAAAACTAGTCTTGATAAAGGTAGGAGGGAAGATCGTTGAGGAAGAAGAAACGCTTCGTCAATTATTGAACGATTTCGCTGCTATCGAGGGATATAAGGTCTTGGTGCATGGGGGAGGACGCTCGGCTACCAAGCTTGCCGCCCAACTAGGGATCGAGAGCAAGATGGTGAACGGTCGCCGTATTACAGATGCCGAGACCTTGAAGGTCGTGACAATGGTCTATGGCGGGTTGGTGAATAAAAACATCGTAGCGGGCTTGCAGGCGTTGGGCGTAAACGCTTTAGGATTGACTGGTGCGGACATGAATTTGATGCGCTCCGACAAACGTCCCGTGGCAGAGGTGGATTATGGTTTCGTAGGCGACGTGAAAGAGGTGAATGCCGATTTGCTAGCCTCTCTTATCCATCAAGGTATCGTGCCGGTACTGGCTCCTCTTACACATGATAAGCAAGGCCATATGTTGAATACGAACGCTGATACGATAGCGGGAGAAGCCGCTAAAGCGTTGGCAAAACATTTTGAGGTGACATTGATGTTCTGTTTCGAGAAAAAAGGCGTTTTGTTGGACGAGAACGATGATGAGAGCGTGATACCGGAAATCGATCGTATAGCGTTTAAGGGATATGTAGAACAAGGAATTATCCAAGGGGGCATGATCCCAAAGCTGGAAAACGCTTACCAAGCGATAGACGCCGGGGTGAAGCAGGTGATTATTACGCAAGCCTCGGAGATTCACCAAGGAAAAGGGACGAGAGTCTTTTAAATAAATGAGGGGCTGTTTATAGCCCCTCACGTACATTATATAATAGGTCTATCAAAGACTCCGAATCTTGATATTACGGAACCAGATTAATGAATCCCCATGTTTTCCTTGTAATCCGATAAATCCTTTGGTCGGTAATTCGGCGAAAGGTTTGGGCAACCAACTTGGGATATCGCTTCCATCCGGGTTCTTGGTGCCGGAAGTCCATTTGCTCATATCCATTTCGGTAACTTTCTTTCCGTTGAGGATAACCATGATATGTTGTCCGGCGCATTTGATACGCATATGATTCCACTCCCCGGGTTTTTTGACAACTTTGTCTTGCACGGCGCCTAGATGTCCGTAAATGGCTCCGCATTTCTCATACGGCTTGCCGTTTCCCCATTTTTCACAATGGTCGTCCGCTATCTGTATTTCTACCGAGTTAGGTATCCAATCCTTCGTGTCCGTACAGTAAACGACTACTCCGCTGTTCGTGCCCACGTCGGTCTTAAAATCAAGATCCAGCTCGAAGTTCTCATATTCATCCTTTGTCCAGATAGACTCGTCCTTCACGGCACCTAACACGCCATCAGTCTCGCTCCAAACTTCCGGATTGTAGTTGGCGTTTTCCAGATTTTTACCGAAGAGAGGCTTCCATTTATTGTTATCCGCCGCGAATGAGGAGAATGTACTTGCCACACACCATAAAGTAGCCATGGCTAAAAGAAAATGTTTCATGCTATTAGTTTTAAAGATTTACGTGAGGCAAATGTATTCATTTATTTTGGAAGGAACATAGTCTACGAAGAACGATTTTATTTACAAGTGAAAGCGAAATAGGTTGAAATGCTATGATTCTTAAGGAAATCTTCTTTTTTTTATCAAAGATCAAATAGTTTGTTAAAATGATATTAAAATCTTGTATAATCTTTATTGTTGTAAAATAGATTAACTGAAAAACACCTATTGCTTGATTGGTTTTGTGTTATTATGATATTGCTTATGTGTCAAAATATTCATTTAATAGGTCTAAAAATGACGTTGTGAAATATATTTGACTGTTTTAATGACATGAAATCATTGTATTATTTGTTTTTAACAGAAAATATTCTTTATATTTGCAGTGTGAGGATTAGGTGTATGTGTGATTGTATGTAAAAGTAAAGTGAATATTTTAATGTAATTTTATATATATGCATGTATAATCCTGCTGTTTTAAACTAAGTTCTTCGTAAACTATGGTAAGTTATGTGTGAAATTTGATTTAAATAATTAATTGTTAAATAAAAAGTGTGTTTATGAGAAGGTTGACTTTTTTGTTATTATGCTTGTTTATAGGCATAGGAGTCGCAACGGCACAGACGATGAAGATAACAGGTAATGTTATATCATCGGAAGATCAGCAACCCGTGATCGGTGCGGCTGTCGTTGTGAAAGGCACTACGATTGGTACGGTTACGGACTTTGAGGGAAACTTTAGTTTAGATGTACCGAGAGACGCTAAGATGATCTTTATTTCTTATGTAGGATTGAAAACGAAGGAAGTACCTGTGGCATCCGTGATCAACGTTGTTTTGGACTCGGATTCAAAAGCGTTGGATGAGGTGGTTGTAACCGCTATGGGTTTGACTCGTGAGAAGAAAGCCTTGGGTTATGCCCTGCAAGAGGTGAAATCTGATGAGTTGACAAAAGCTGGCCAACAGAGCTTGGCGACCTCACTTTCCGGTAAGATCGCCGGTGTGCAGATTACTTCTCAAGGTGGACAGGTTGGTGCGTCGCAGAATATCGTGGTTCGCGGTAATTCCTCTTTTGGTAATAACCAACCGTTGATCGTTGTGGACGGTGTGCCTATCGCTAATGATAATGCGAAAGGTGCCACTGTAAACTTGGGTTCCGGCTTGAATGATATTAATCCGGAGGATATAGAGTCCATCTCTGTGTTGAAGGGTGGATCTGCCGCTTTGTATGGTATGCGTGCCGGTAATGGCGTTATCTTGGTTACTACTAAATCCGGTAAGAAAGACAAGGGTGTATCTATCTCTTATGAGGGTGATATCACGATTGACCGGGTTTATAATTTGCCTAGATTGCAGAATAAATACGGACAAGGCTATTACGCTTCCGAGTATGATTGGAAGGAAGCGCAAGCGGGGGGATATTCTGGCGATTATCAAGCTTTTGCCTTGGAGAATGGTTACAATTATGTAGATGGTATGGGGAGTGGTATCAACGATAATGCGGATGAGTCTTGGGGACCTCGCTTGGATATCGGATTGAATTTGCCGCAATACAATAGCCCGGTGATCGATGGCGTGCGTCAGGCTACTCCTTGGGTTTCCTGCCCGGACAATATCAAGAATTTCTTCCAAACGGGTTATTCAATGAATCATACGGTGGCTTTGTCTGCCTCTACGGATAAAACGTCTACACGCGCATCTTTATCTTTCCGTGATCAAAGCGGTACGACCCCGAACACTGATCAGAAGCGCTATGCTATGGCGGTGAACACGAAAATGACGTTTAATAAGTATATTGATTTCGACTTGTCTGCGAATTATATTCGCACGAAAAGCGCGAACTTGCCGGGTACGGGATATAACAGTACGAATGCTTTGCAGTCTATCATGCAGTGGTTTGGTCGTCAAGTTGATTTGAAAGATTTGAAGAATAATTGGGATCAAGTGGATGAGTATGGAAAATATACGCATTATAACTGGATACAGTCTTTCCATGCGAATCCGTATTGGACATTGAATAAGAATACCAATAGTTATGATCGTAATCGTTTCTATGGCAAGACCTCTTTGTATATCAAACCGACCGATTGGTTAAAGTTTGAAGGTCGTATGGGCTTGGATCATTACGATTCTAATCAGTTCTCTCGTATTTTATGGAATATCGACTATCCGAATGGATATTTCCGTAGCTTCGACCGTTCGATGACTGAGTTTAACGCGGACTTTATCGCCTACGTGAACAAGAACTTCGGTGATTGGGCCTTGAATGGTTTGGCTGGAGCCAACTATCGTGATTATCAAACAGCTATCATGGGGACAGGTGCGGACGAATTGACCGCAGAGGGATTGTTTACCGTAGCGAACGCTCATGGAACCCCGTACACCTTGAACGACCATGAGAAACGTCGTTCAAACTCTGTATACGCTAATGCCTCTATCGGCTACAAGAATATGGCTTATGCCGAGGTAAGTGTCCGTAATGACTGGGACTCTACGATCAAGGACGCTTTCTTCTATCCTTCTTTCAGTGGTAGCTGGATCTTGACCGAGACATTCCCCGGATTGCAAAATGGCGATTATTTGAATTTCTTGAAATTGCGTGGTGGTTGGGCAAAGATCGGTTCCGCAACGGACCCGTATCGTTCGAACGCTTATTATTCATTGATCAGTTCTTCGTTCAATGGTACTACATTGTTCTATAATCCGACAATCCTTCCTCCTACAAATCTTCGTCCGGAGAGCGTAAAGACTTGGGAAGTTGGTGTTGAGGCTAATTTGTTCAACAATCGTTTGCATATTGATGCCGCATATTATAATAAGGTGACGAGCGATCAGATCATGAATGCGAATGTGGCTACCTCTACCGGTTATACCTCTATGTATATCAACGCTGGAAAGATCAGCAACAAGGGTGTCGAGTTGCAGGTATCCGGTGATATCATCAAGAATCCGAAGGGATTCAACTGGACGGCTACGTTGAACTGGGCGAAGGATAAGAGCCGAATCGATGAGCTTTATACAGATCCCGTTACCGGACAGTCCTTGGACGCTTACCAAATCGGTAGTAGCTGGAGCGTGAAGAACTATGCTATGGTCGGTAAGAGCTGGGGTACTTTGGTAGGTACTGGTTACGTATATAATGAGGATGGCTCGATCTTGGTAGAGGATGGTATTCCTGTGTACGAGGCCGGAAAAGAGATCGGTGATGTTACGCCGAAGTGGTTGGCTGGTTTCAGCAATGAGTTCTCTTATAAGGATTGGAGCTTCGGTTTCTTATTGGATTTCCGTTTGGGTGGTGACATATATTCTGTTACACAAGCATTCGGTTCTCAGACGGGTATCTTGAAACACACGGCAGAAGGCGATTTGCGTGAGAATGGCGTCGTACTTGGCCAGAATTATATGACGGACAAGGTCTTCAAGACCGCTGATGGTAAGATTAATGATGTCGCTGTCAACGCGGAGGACTTCTTCTATAATTATTATACGATTTGTGAGATGTCTGTATTCGATGGTTCTTACTTGAAATTGCGTGAGGCTCACCTGACATATAATTTCCCGAAATCAATTCTAGAGAAGACTAAATGTATCAAGGCCGCTCATGTATCATTGGTTGGTACGAACTTGGCGTTGCTTTGGGTGCATAAGTCAAATATCGCTCATATTGATCCGGAGTCTACAAGTACCGGTGGTGATGATCCCGAGACTGCGGCTACAAGCAGAGGATTCAACTCTGGTGTAGGTTTTGAGTCCAACTCTTATCCTCCTTCTCGTAGTTTTGGTCTTAAGTTAGGTGTAACATTTTAATCAACATTAATCTGAGGAATTTAATATGAAAAGATATATCAAGAATTTCATGATGGCTATGATGGTCGGCGCTACTGTATTCGGTAGCTCGTGTACCGATTCGTTTGAGGAGGTCAATACAGACCCAGATAGCCCTACGGATGTGCCTACGACGAATCTTCTGGCGTATTCTTTATATTACACATCCTATCGTCTGTATGATCGGTGGTTCGCAATGGATGAGCCGATGACTTTCTGCGGATATGCTTCGAAGATGACTTATATCGACGAGTCCCGCTATAATTTCCGTACGGGTGTACAGGATACGAACTGGGAGTATTTGTATCGTATATTGAATAACCTGAAAGATATCGAGAAGCGTGCCACGTTTAATGAGACTCCTAATATGCTGAACGTATCGAAGGTTATGCAGGTTCATTTGATGCAGGTGGCCACGGATCGTTGGCGTGATGTCCCTTATACGGATGCCGCTAAGATGACGGATGGAATCTTGCAGCCGAAATACGATAAGCAAGAGGATATTTATCCGGGCTTATTGGCTACGTTGAAGGAAGCAGCGGATGGCTTTGCCGATGGTGGTAGTGATGACTTAGGCGAGGGAGACCTGTTATTCGGTGGTGATATCGAGAAGTGGCAGAGATATTGTAATTCTATGCGTCTTCGTTTAGCGATGCGTATCTCAGAGGTTTCCCCGGCGTTGGCTAAGGAGACCGTAGAGGAAGTTATGGGTAATCCCACTAAGTATCCGATCATGGAAAGCAACGATGATAATGCTTTCTTCTGGTGGATCGGAACAGACCCCAACTATTACGAACCGATGGCAGACGGTTATCGTACACGTAAGACGGAGTATTGTGCCGCAGACGTGATCGTGGATCATATGAATACACGTGAGGACCCTCGTCGCTCATCTTATTTCCAACCCACAAAAGAAAGTGTGGAGGCCGGTGAGCCTAAGTATGTAGGTTATACGATCGGGGCGAAAGCGAATGCGGTAGCTTCTAAATATTCCATTTGGGGAGCACGTTTCTTTACGGACTTGGCTGGTTTTTCTCCTTATATGCGTGTCGCTGAGCCTTGGTTCTGTGTCGCTGAGGCTTCTATGTTGGGATGGAATACCGGAATCTCCGCAGAGGACGCATACAATAAGGCTGTTACCTATTCCATGGAAGAGAATAGCGTATCTGCCGAAGATATAGCGGATTACCTTGCGAACGCGGGTAAGTTCACGAATGATAAGAAACAGATTTATTATGAGGAATGGGTTGCCATGTTCAAGCAAGGAATGGAAGGTTGGTCATTGTATCGCCGTACAGGCGTGCCAGACAACTTGTATCCGGCTCCGGGCCGTCCGGCAAACTATTCTAATCATAACGTACCTCCATTCCGCTCTCCGTATCCTGATAAGGAACGTAATTTGAACAATGCGAATTGTGCTCCCTTCGATGCGGAAGTCGTGGATAATTTGTGGGGTAAACAAATGTGGTGGGATACACGTACAGGCGTTCATTAACTACTAGTTAACATAGACATACCAAGTGCCTGTATACTATAGAGGGGCTGCTCGTGATGAGTGGCCCCTTTTTTTGTCATTATGCTGTCATTTTTTAATAAACTATGTATCTTTGTCCGGCTTATTTAGAAAAAAGATGGAAAAAGAAGGAATGATGGTGGTCGATATTAAGAATATCGTTACTCGTTTGCCGGAATTGCGGTTTACGGCACCCGTGAATTGGAGAATTGATGAAGGACAGCAATGGGCTGTAATCGGTCCGAATGGCGCTGGTAAAACCTTGATAGCGGATATTATGCAGCGTAAATTCGCTTTTAAGGAAGGTGAGGTCGTGTTCTCCGGGGATGGTAAGGTGAGTGACTTTATCAAGAGCATAGCGTTTAAGGATATTTATTCGTTGGCGGATTGCCGGAATTCTTATTACCAACAGCGTTGGCATTCGACAGAGACGGAGGAGATGCCTATTGTCGAGGAATTGTTGAAGGAATATGCCGGCTCTGATAATTTAGCGAAGATATTGACTCTTTTCGGTATAGAGGATTTATTGCCTAAGCGGTTGATCTTCTTATCAAGTGGTGAATTACGAAAATTCTTGATTGTCCGGACGTTGCTTAGCCGTCCTCGTGTCTTGATCTTGGATAATCCTTTTATCGGCTTAGACGCTCCATCCCGGGATTTATTGGTAGAGATGCTGGGGCAAATGACAAAATTGAATGGCGTTCAAGTTGTCTTGTTATTATCTAACCCCAATGACATACCGGCAATGATCACGCATGTATTGCCTATCCATGATCGTACTTGCCTGCCTCCGCTGACTCGAGAGGAGTTTATGTCGGATACGGAATTAATCGCCCGTCTTTTTCCAACGGAAGGCATTCATGCATGCGAGGAAGTTGGTAAGGTTCGTTTACCTGTGGATATGAACAAGATAGCCTCTTTACATGAGGTGACTTTACGCATGGAGCATGTGAAAATACGCTATGGTAGCCGTACGATCTTGAAAGATTTGGATTGGGAAATCAAGAACGGGGAGAAGTGGGCGTTATTCGGTCCGAATGGCGCTGGTAAATCTACCTTGCTGAGTTTGGTTTACGCGGATAATCCCCAGTCGTATGCGAATACGTTGTATTTGTTTGATAGAAAGAGAGGTTCCGGGGAAAGTATTTGGGATATCAAGAAGCGTATCGGATATGTATCGCCGGAGATGCACTTATATTATAAGGAGAATGTCCCTACCTTGAATATTGTCGGTTCCGGCTTTTTCGATTCGATCGGCTTGTTTCGTAAGTGTAATGCGGAGCAAGAAACGGTAGCCTTGGAGTGGATGAAAGTTTTTGGCATCGAACATTTGAAAGACCGTTTATTCTTGACCTTATCATCGGGAGAACAACGTTTGGCTTTATTAGCGAGAGCTTTCGTGAAAGATCCCGATTTAATTATATTAGATGAGCCTCTCCACGGTCTGGATGTGAGCAATAAGAAAAAGGCGGCTGCTATTATCGAGCAATTCTGCGATCGCCCGGGAAAAACCTTGATTTACGTAACCCATTACCCGCATGAATTACCTGCTTGTGTAGACAAGCGGTTCGAGCTAGTGAAGCACTCGTGAGCGTACAAAGAAAAAGAGGATGTGCCGTGGTGAAGTGGCACATCCTCTAAAATCAATAAATACTTATGGATAAAGGATTAATATCCTGGGTTCTGTATCAACTGACCTCTTGATACGGTGATTTCTCCGATAGGAATTGCCATGATCGTACGGTAATCGCCCGGCTTAACCTCACCTACGAATTTATTGTTGACAGACTTGCCGTTACGCCAAGCGTCCCAAGCGGTATGTCCTTCCGTGAATAATTCTAGGCGTCTTTCCAGTAAGATATCATCCAACGTGATAGAAGCGACATCGGTATAATTCTCAATACGATTCTTGCGTAACGTATTCATATATCCGGCGGCCGCGGAGGTATCCCCTGCTTTTAGTGCGGCCTCGGCCGCTATTAGGTAAACTTCGGAAAGGCGCACGACCTTTGGATTGTTTACATAGATTTGCCCGTCACGTCCCTTATACTTTTGCGGATAGGTCCCGTCATAGCCATTATCGGTCTCTTTTGCGAATAATTCCGTACGGATATCTCCCGGATGCTTAGCCAGCTCTTCCAGGAAAGATTCAGTAGCGGCACATTCACCGTAGCCGGAGGCATGTGTAAAATAACCGATAGAGTTACGTTGCGCGTTATAATTTGGGGTAACTAAGATCTCGAATATAGCCTCGTTCGTTCCTTCCTTATCCCATGCGCCTATATATTCATCTCGTGTGTATAACTTATAAGGAGAGGAAGCGATAATCTCCTTACAGTCAGCCAGTGCCTCTTTATTCTTTTCTAAGTAAAGGTAAGCGCGTGCGCGGATCGCTAAAGCCCCCCAATAATTGATGTGTCCGGTTTGTTTATCTTTACTCAAAAGAGGCAATGCGGTCTCGATATCTTTCAATATCTGGTCGTATGTCTGCTGTAAGGTCGCCCGGGTCCCGATATAATCCGTGGGATAAACCTCTGTGGAGAGTACGATGCCCAGATCGTTCATATCTGTTGTTGATGGTAATTTAGCGAATACTCTGGCTAAATCGAAATGATACAAGGCGCGCATAGCGTATAGTTCTCCTTTCAATATGTCTACATCCGCACCTTCAAGATTCTCGGCGGCGGCTAATACATTATTAAGGCGAGCTAGACTATTGTAGAATAATTTATAGAAACTATAAACCATCTCATCGTTTTTACCTGTTTGGTAACGATACATGGGGCCGGCATGATTCACCGTGGAGATAGATTGGAAATCCCCACTTCGTAAATCGGCCAGCAATGTGAATTCCGCTCCATACGAGCCTACCTCTGTAGCCTGTTGCTCGTATACGCCATTCACGGCATTTGTCAAATCGGCTACGGAAGAGATTGCGTCTATCGTAGGTAATTGGGTAGATGATGTCTTTTCTAGGACATCATCGCAGGAGGCCGTTAATAAGGCGAACGCTAGACCTACTAAATATATCTTTTTCATATAGATTCTATTTTAATAAATTATAATGTGATGTTTACACCAAAGACAAAGCTTTTAGAGACCGGGGTATCTACCTGGCGATAACCATTCAAGGGAACATCCGGGTCGATGCCTTTTGTCTTTGCCCAGATCATGAACGGATTATTCGCACGGAAGTACACACGCAGATTACTGAATATGTTTTTCAATACCGGTACATTGTATCCCAAGGTGATTTCACGCATACGGATATTGTCAGAAGATACGATGGTACGACTGGAGAAGCGATCCGAGCGATATGGATTCTGGTAGATAGGCTTCGGGTATAAGGCGTTGTCGCCCGGGTTCATCCAATAATTACCCGCTACGCTCTTTTCTAGGTTGAATGAACCTAAACGGAATCCGTCATGATGGAAGAAGTAGTTCGGATAATCGAATATATCGCCACCAAATTGATAGGTAATCAAGAATGAAAGATCGAAATCATATAACCGGAACGTGTTTGTCAAACCTCCCGTTACGTCGGGAATGGCTTTGCCTACGATTCCTTTTTCAGCCTCATCGTACTTGTTCACTACTCCTTTGCTATGATCGTTTGGATCTTTCCAGAATTCTCCTAGTCCTGTATCCGGATTCACGCCTTTCCATTCCGGCAGATAGAAAGTATACATGGATTCTCCCTCTCGGTGCAGATACATATCGCCGTCTCCATATTCGATGTCGTTATGGTTCGGCAATTCCTTGATCGTCGCCTTCTGGAATGTAAGGTTGAAATTCGTGTCCCATGAGAAGTGCTGATTCTTGATGTTTTGGGAATTTACCTCTATCTCGATACCGCTATTGCGTAGCTTACCAAGGTTTTGCCAGTTTTTCTCAAAACCTGTGACGATAGAAGTCGGGATCTCGAATAACAGGTCGGTCGTTGTTTTGTTGTAATATTCTACTGTCAGATTTACTCGGTTGAATAAGTTCCAGTCAAAACCCACATTCATGTTTTTGGACTTCTCCCAACCTAATTCCTCATTTCCTGCTTGATTCCAATAGATGGCGGAAGAGGGGCCATAACCACCAGAGAACGCATATAACGCTTGGTTCGCGTAATATGAGCCCGGCAAGTTTCCATTTGTACCGTAAGAGAAGCGAACTTTTAGATCAGAGAACAATTCATTGTCTTTAAGGAAATTCTCGCCACTGATGCGCCATGCGCCAGATACGGACCAGAAATTCGCCCAGCGATTATCGGTTCCCAAGCGAGAAGAACCATCCCGACGGAAACTGGCAGACAGATAGTATTTATTGTCGTAATTATAGTTGCCGGTAGCCAAGTAGGATACGATTCCGGAGCCAAATACTTCGCTGGATGCGCCATCTGGTTGTCCGTTTCCTAATTCCGGTAACTTGTCGGTTGAGTATTGTTTTGCCGTAGTATAGATGGCTGTCAGTTCGTCTTCTGTTACCTCGAAACCACCTAGGATGTCAAAATTATGAACATCGTTCCATGTATTAGCGTAGCGTAACGTGGAAGAACTTGTTAAATTGCGGTTCTCGTAAGTATAGCGAGATCCCAAGCCGCCTACGGCCTTACCGTCCACGCTGTTGGGAGACCAATACTCAAAGTGTTTCGTATCGATATAGTCGTAACCAAAAATCGTCTTGAACGATAATTGCTTGGAGAATTTTACGCCTAAATCAATGTTAGACATACTACGCATTACACGGGATTTAATCCATTGTTCCTTGCCCAACATTAGATGCGGATTGGAAGCGGCACCCCAGTTTGAGTCGGCGTTGTATGTACCGTCCGGATTCTTTACGGGAGCCGTCGGGTCTGAGGAGTACACCAAGCTCAGTGGAGAAGCAGTACCGATACCTTGATCTTGATTTTGCTGATCACGGAAACCATTTTGGGTAGTGAATGCGATCATTTGCTTAACACCGATAGTCAACCAATTATTTACTTGATGATCTAAATTGATACGACCGGAGAAACGTTCGAAATCGCTACCGATTACGATACCTTCCGCATTATTATAACCAAGACCTACATAGAATTGTGTACGGTCGTTACCTCCGTTTACGGATAATTGATGGTTATGCGTCAAGGCTGTACGGTAAACCTCATCACGCCAATTGGTATCCGTGTTACCCGATGGGTCGTTGAAGAATGCTTCCATGTCGCCTTCCTTGTCAATCAAGGCGTATGCTTGATCACGGTTGCCAGCGAGTCCGTTTAGGATATAATAATTGGAAATCGCTTCTTTTCCGTACAGGAGCAATTCGGAGGCATTCATTGTCTCGTACTGTTTTACAGCCATATTGCTCCAGCCGACCTCGCCATTGTAACTTACTTTCGTCTTGCCTCTTTTTCCGGCTTTGGTCGTAATGATGATAACGCCATTCGCTGCACGAGAGCCGTACAAGGAAGCTGCTGCGGCATCTTTCAACACCGTCATGCTCTCAATATCATCAGGGTTCAAGGAGCTTAGCAAACTGGACTGTTTCCCGTAGTATGCCATATCTGAGTCTGATTTTACAGGCACGCCATCCACGACATATAGAGGAGACTTGGCTGCGCTGATAGAGCCGACACCACGGATATTGATATCACCGGGAGCTCCTGGATCACCAGTGTTGGAGGTTACGCGAACACCGGACATCTTTCCAGAAAGAGCCTTATCCAAGGACTCTTTGGAGCCAGCTACGATATCTTCTGCGTTTACCGCTTTAGCGGATCCCGTGAAAGATGATTTTTTCGCCGTACCATAAGCGACAACCATAACTTCATCCAGCTCTGTCGCCGCCGTATTCAAAACAACTTTCATTACATCTTGGATTGGAGCTTCTTTCGCAAACATTCCGACGTATGAAAATACCAGAGTCTTCGCGGAACCTATGAATAATAGGTTATTTTTTATTATTACTTAGTTTTCGCGGAACCTTGTCATTGCTTGTGATTATTCAGTAACGCTCAAGAAATAACTTGTTACAATTTTCATGCGATCATTTCTTTGCGGATCGGATTGCGAGAAGGCATTGGCTACTTATGCGTAAATAATTGAAAATAAGCGAATAATAATAACGACTATCGGCTACTCAAGTGAATAACTAACGGCTATACCTAGCCGCTAACTAACAGCTTGGGAAGTGAATAACTAATCACTTGAAAAGCCTTTCCTAGGTCTTTGGGTGTTGTAGAACTTATGACTTATATCGGAGCCGTCCTAAGTTATTTTTTAATGCATACCTAATATATATTCCTATTTTTCAAAATGTTAAAAATATGGTTCTTTGTTGATGATCTAAGCTGTAATATTTGGTGTACATATTACGGCATTTAAATTGTGGTTGAAAAAGTCTCCATATTTTCTACCCATTAGCCTTTTCTTGTTGTTTTATTGAAATTTTTTAATTATTTATTTGTTATAATAAATTTATTGTTACATTTGCATTCATACGACCCTTAAAATATAAGTCTTTGAATATCTATTGCGAATATATTATATAAGTTAAACAAAAAAAGAGTGTGTCTATGAACAAGTTGACTTATCTTTTACTTTGCCTAGTTTTAGGCATTGGATTGGCCACAGCTCAGACGAGGAAAGTAACAGGTACTGTTATTTCCGCCGAAGACAGTGAACCGATTATTGGTGCGTCTGTAATAGTCAAGGGTACTACTACAGGTACAGTAACGGATTTTGATGGTGTGTTCAGTTTGGATGTACCAAGTTCCGCGAAGACTCTGGTAATTTCTTATGTGGGTATGATTGCTCGTGAGGTTCCGGTACAAGATGTGTTGAGGGTAGTCCTTCAGTCTGGTACCCAGAATCTTGAGGAGGTTGTCGTAACTGCGATTGGTATGAAAAAGCAGGAAAAGGCGTTGGGCTATGCAGCCTCTACTGTGAAGAGTGAAGATTTGAATGCCGCTAAGTCTGGATCAGTGATGTCAGGTTTGACTGGTAAGGTTGCGGGTTTGAATATTACTAGCGGTGGTGCTACAGGCTCTTCTCAGAAAGTAATCGTGCGTGGTATCAGTTCTTTCAGTGCTAATCAACCTTTGTATGTGGTGGATGGTGTGCCTATTATGAATGATTTCCAAGGTGAGGATTCTTTCTCTAACTCCGTGGATTTTGGTAACCAAGCTAATGACATTAACCCAGAGGATGTTGAGTCTGTAACAGTCTTGAAGGGTGCTTCCGCTACTGCCCTTTATGGTAGCCGGGCTGCTAATGGTGTTATCATGGTGACAACAAAACGGGCTGGGGCTGAGAGGCTTTCTGTTACGTACGATGGCTCATTTATGGGATCTAGCGTATTGCGTGTTCCTCAAACACAAGATCGTTTCGGACAAGGATGGGGATCTTTCGGACCTATGGAGAATGGTTCTTGGGGACCGGTTTTGGATGGTCGTGATCATATCTGGGGACCTTACTCAGACGGCTCAGAAGGTTTATTAACTCCGCTTTCTAAGCCTTTCTCGTATGTAAAGAACAATCTTCGTGATTTTTATGAAACTGGTTTTGAGACGAATAATAACGTCTCGATTCGTATGGGTAATGATAAACTTGGTTTTGTTGCCTCCTATGGTAATGTGAAGTCTGACGGTGTATTACCGGGTGACGCTGATTCATATGCTCGTAATACAATCTCGTTAAGAGGTAATATGAAATATAAACGTTTTTCTGCGGAATTAAACTTGAACTATGTCCGTAAAGATATCACACAAGCTGCTGCTGGCCAAGGAGATGATGGTGCAACGATGTTTTCTGAGATTTTGCAACATGCCGTGGATGTAGATATTAGCTCAATGAAAGATTATACGAATCCTTATTTTAATACGGATAACTTCTATACAGCTTATGCGGAGAATCCATATTGGGTGTTAGATCATAATCGTAATAAGTATCAAGATGACCGTGTCTATGGTAAGATCGAGCTTGCTTTTGAGATTATGAAAGGTTTGAAGGCGGTTGGACGTTTAGGTGGTGACTTTACGAACGCTACTCAAAAGAGATGGAATGAAAAAGTGACTTTCGCTTCAGGGTCTTGGAGTGAATTAGGTGGTAAGAAGCAGCAGCCCGGTACTTATACGGAACGTCGTGACAAGGTGGAGCAAATTGATGCGACCGCTTTCTTAAACGCGGATTATAAAATCGGTGAGGATATCGCTTTGAATGGTATGATTGGATGGAACTTGAATCAACAAACGAGTTCTTATTTGAAATCTTATCTGTATGGTTTGGAGCAACCGGGATGGTTTAACTTAGCGAATGGTGTTGATAAGCCCATGACTACGACTTACTCTGATAGACGCCGTTTGGTTGGTTTGTTCGCTCAAGGTGAGTTTGGTTACAAGAATTTCTGGTTTGTGAATGCTTCTATTCGTAACGACTGGTCATCTACTTTACCTCAAGGAAATAATAGCTTTTTCTATGGTGGCGTGAATACTTCATTGATCATCACGGATATGTTTGAGGATTTGAAATCTGATTATCTGAATTTCTTGAAGGTTCGTGCAGCTTGGGGACAGACTGGTAACGATGCTCCGATTTACCGTACTAGCAGTTATTTTACACCGACTCAAATCAGTTTAGGTTTTGGAGATTTATATTTACCTATTAATAATACATTAGGCTTGACAGAGTATAATCGTTTGCCGAGTATGGATCTTCGTCCGGAGATCACGACAGAATGGGAGTTCGGTTTAACAACGCATCTGTTTAACAATCGCTTGGATATTGATGCTGCTTATTATAATAAGAGTACGAAAGATCAGATAATATCTGCTAGTCTGGCTCCGGAGTCTCGCTATACGTCTATGACCCGCAACGTAGGTAAGATTGCGAATCAAGGTGTCGAGTTGGCAGTGAATGGTATTCCTGTTCGTACGAAAGATTTCGAGTGGGGATTAGGTTTTACTTTCAGTAAGAACTGGAGTGAGGTGAAAGAGTTATGGGATGATGTAACTGAGTATAAATTGACAAGTTCCTATCAAGTGGATTTCGTTGCGGAAGTAGGTCAGCCTTTGGGCGTTTTCAAGGTTCCGGCTTTGGCCACGACTGATGATGGTAAGGTGATCGTTGATAATAACGGTATGCCGACAATTGATGCTAGCAAGAAAGAGATCGTAGGAACGTCTACACCTAATTTCTTGATGGGCTTTAATACGCATTTCACATGGAAAGGGATTACTTTATCAGCGGTGTTAGATTGGCGTAATGGCGGTGAGTTCTATTCATATACCTCTCAATTGCTTACATTTGCCGGAAACTCTACTTATACGGTGTTTAATAATCGTGAACCATTTGTGGTTCCTAATTCCGTGAAAGTCGTAAATGGTCAATACGTAGAGAATGATATACCTATCGTACATTGGGGAGGTGCTTCTAGCGCTGTTAATACCTACTATAATAACGCCTCCAACTACGCTCAGTATAGAAATTGGATTTTACCTAAAGATTACTTGAAATTAAGAGAGATTACACTTTCTTACTCTTTGCCGAAAGCATGGTTGAAACAAACCCCATTCTCTATGGTTCAAGTTAGTTTGATCGGACGTAATTTATTTATGTGGACCCCGAAAAAGAACAACTACGTAGATCCGGAAGGTACGAATTATGGTAATGACATCTTGTCTGAAATTGGTGAATTTGGTGCGGCTCCGACAAACCGTACGTTTGGTGGTGGTATTAAAGTTGTATTATAATAAGTAACTTTAAAAAGTAAAGATAGTATGAAAAGAAACAATTTAATATATACAGGACTGGTTAGCTGCTTGTTGATGGCGACTACAGCTTGTTCCGATTATTTGGATATTAACCAGAATCCGGAATATCCAACGGAAGCCTCTTCTTCTACTTTGCTTCCTTCTGGTATCGCAGGAGTAGCAAGTATTGTAGGTGGTACTTACGAATTATATGGTAGCATGTGGTCTCAGCAATGTACGCAGGGACATACATCCAACCAGTATAATACATTGGTTAACTATACGATAACTAACGCATCCGATTCTCGTTTATGGTCTATACCTTATTCAATAGCACTGCCAGACTTGGATTTGGTTATCAAAAGCTCTGAATCGGCTCAAGAATGGAATTATTGGGTAATGGGTAAGACTATGACTGCCTTTATGTATCATATCCTAGTGGACTCTTATGGCTCTATTCCTTTTACAGAAGCTATTCTTGGGAATGAGAATACTACACCGAAATATGATGACAGTAAGACTGTGGTTTATCCGGGATTATTAGCGATGTTGGACGAGATTATCGCTAAAAAAGCGGAAGCTACCGCAGGTGGTTTGCCTTCGGTTACAAAACAAGACTTGGTGTTCGCTGGTGACGTGAATAAGTGGATTCAATTTGCGAAGAGTTTAAAGCTAAAATTGTTGATGCGTGATTTCGATACGAATAAAGCTGCTATCAAGGCATTGCTCGACGAAGGAGATTTGCTGAGTGTAGACGCTAAGATGGACTGTTTTCAAGATTTGGAAAATAAATCAAATCCATTGTATGAGAATGACCGTCGTAAATTGAATTCAACTGTAAATATTCGTGCGTGCGCTACGGTTTGCGATTATTTGAAAAAATATGAGGATCCTCGTTTAAATGATTTTTATTCACCTAATACGGATGGCTCCGGCGAGACAACAGCTTTGAAGTATGGTGACCGCCCAAACTCGGTAGCGGTAACAACTCGTATGATCTCTGTGGCTAAGCTAGGTCCTACAGATCCTGTTTATTTTATGTCTGCTGCTGAGGTAGCGTTCCTGCAAGCGGAAGCTTACGCTCGTTTGAATGATGTGGCTAAAGCGAAAGTGGCTTATGAGCAAGGTGTGAATTATGCGTTTGAACGTTGGGGGTATTCTGCTGCCGAGTTTATTTCTGAAGGTGCTCCTTATGCATTCGATAGTACGGACCAAAATTCAATGCTTACCTCTATTTTGACCCAGAAGTGGATCGCTTCCACTCGTTGTCAAGCATGGGACGCATGGTTTGATATCAATCGTACCGGTATTCCTGTTTTAGGGACAAAGCATGTGGATGAGGAAGGATATATTTGGGGGCAGTTGACTCCTTGCATTGGTTCTGCGTTGGCTCCGGGTGAATATCCTCGTCGTTTATTGTATCCGAAGTCATCTTCAGACTATAACCCTAATACTCCGGCGGTAGTTCCGTTAGCGGAAAAACAATGGTGGCATAAATAAATGGGTGTTATAAATGTATATTAATCAGAAAAGCTTTTTGAATATGAAACAGATAAATAAATTACTGGTTATCTTATTGGCGTTGGTCACCTTTTCTTCTTGTGAGACTTATGGTGATTACGAGATAGAATACACGGCTATTTACCCTTTATGTGGCGAATGGGTAGTTAATGTTACAGGTGAGGATGGTGGTGTCTTGGCGGAAGGTGTGACCTGCAATACTTACAATACGACTGATGATGCCACGGATAAGATGTGGATAAAAATGAGTGTTGCCACAAACGACTGGGGAGTACGTGGCAAGATTCATTGCGATGTCACTTCTAAATCTTTTGATGGGGATGGTATCGCTAATCTGCTCCATGCGGATGATGGTATAAATTCTACTGTAACCTTCAATATCTCTGGTAAAGTAATTGTGGATGGTTATACTACTCAAGCCAATACAAAAGTGGATGCCATTGAATTTACCTTGACTCAAAATGGAAAGTCGATGACGGTTAAGGGATTCCGTAAAACAGGTTGGGAAGGTGAAGATTATTGATATGATTTAATATCTCGAAAAGTAGGAGAGGCCTGCCATGTATTTGGTAGGCCCTTTTTATTTACTTGGATATATGGTTTTTTATTAGTAGGTAATCCGTGATAACAAACTTTTAGTTTGTAGATTGTGCTACAAAGAACTTATTATTGTTCCTTCGTGTTTACAATCAGATAATATATAAATGTATCATGGAAAAAGTAATTTACAACTTAGTGTTTAATCGAAAAAAGCAATTGAATGCGGAAGGAAAAGCTTTGATTCAAGTAGAGGCCTATTTGAATAGGCAAAAGAGGTATTTTTCAACGAAGGTTTATGTGAAACCTTGTCAATGGGACAACAAGAGACGTTCCATAAAGAATCATCCGAATATGGATGCGTTAAACCTGTATCTTCAGAACTATGTTATGGAGTTGGAGAGAGATGAGCTGGAGAAGAGACAAGCGAATAACGGTTTTTCGTTGAAGGATCTGCGTGAGGAGGCTTCTTCGACATCTACGTCTTCCTCTTTTCTTGTTTTCATGCGTGAGGAGATTTTACATAGTAATTTGAAAGAATCGACATTAAAAAACCATTTGTCCACTTTGCATGTTCTATCCTTATATAAAAAGGACGTTCTGTTTAAGGATATTAATTTCAATTTCTTATGCGATTTTGAATATTTCTTATTGAAGCAGGAGTATCATCGAAATACGATCGCTAAACATATGAAGCATTTGAAACGATATATCAACTTGGCGATTAATAAGGAGTTGTTCGAGTTGCACAAATATCCATTTCGGAAATATAAGATTAAATATCAAGAGAGTAAGCGTACTCATTTAACGCCTGAGGAGTTAGGTCGTTTGGAAAACTTAAAGCTGGATGGGCAGCGTACATTGCGCCGGTGTCTGGATATGTTTTTATTTAGTTGCTACACGGGATTACGTTTCTCAGACATAGTAAGTATAACGAAAGAGAACTTTTTGATTATTGATGATAAGGTTTGGCTGGTTTATTCATCGGTGAAGACAGATGTGAGTGTCCGTTTGCCGCTATTCCTCTTGTTCGAGGGTAAATCTTTACCTATCTATGAGCGATATAAGAATGCGCCGAGAACCCTGTTTGGTGTTCCCTTATCCTCTAATTCAAACGTGAATAAGCAATTACGCCGAATCAGCCAATTGGCAAGTATTGATAAGAAGGTATCTTTTCATACGGCTCGGCATACAAATGCTACCTTATTATTATATAATGGAGCGAATATAACTACGGTACAAAAGTTGTTAGGGCATAAAAGTGTTCGTACTACCGAAATCTATAGCAATATCATGGATATGACGATTGTCCGCGATCTTGAGAAGATTGAGACACGATTGAAGTTCGGCTAGAATGTGGATTTATAAGAAAGGAGAAAAATATCATTAAGATATTCTTCCCCTTTTTTGAATGTTGTCACTCGTTATGCTTTTATATATTGATTAGCGAGTTCCGCCAGCCCACCATACGTTTTCGGTAAACACATACTGACCATCACCATAAGCAGCTTGTATATTAGGATTAGTCGTAGTATCATCATTACCATACGGACATCTTAACGGGAACTTACCCGGATTTTGCAAGCCATAAATATCCTCACCCAAGCTCTTCAAACGACGTACGTCATTATAGCACTCGGTAGACTCTCCATCTGCGTTCCAGAAAGAAATATATTTCTGAATCATCGTCTCTTTCAAAGGATTAGCATCGAATAAGGGAACGACATTCTCATCAAAGTAAGAAGCGGCCTCCTCCGGTGTCACCTCGTTTGTTACATTCAAGAAACCTCCCCAATAATCAGAAGCGAGGGCAGACTTGATATTAACCTCCATATTAGCCATACCTGCGACAACAGCCTCTTTCAACACTGCTTTTGCCTCATCCTTACGATTTAAACGACACAAAGCCTCTGCCTTCAAGAACAATACCTCATGATAACTTAAGATGTGAGTCGGAGCGGTTTGAGCTGCACAGAACATGGAAACAGTATATTCTAACTGACTTTGTACTAAATCACCATTATGAGCAAGATTCAATAATGGATCATCCTTAGAAGCAATCATCGTTTGGCTGTTAGCCTCCACATAGCAACGTCTGATACGCGGATCATTACGCTCATTCAATTTATCAAACATACTTCGGCTGGCTACTTCACCTAAACGAGAATAGAATACTCCGAAAAATGGGTTGATATTAACACCCACACCATACATAGCATAGCTACATTGCTCGGCTGCCGAGGTGTACGACTTGGAAATATAATCCAACACCTTTTCCATATCGCCCTTAACATCAGCGCTACGTCCCATCAAGCGCATCGTATAACGAGCCTTCAAGCCATAAGCTGTCTTTAGCCAAGCCGAAGCGTCACCTTTATAAATCAAATCTTGATTAGACAGGCTCGTCAGATCTGATTTCTGAAGATCTTCAATTGCGGCATCCACATAGGCCATGATATCCTTATAAATCTCCTCTTGTTTATCGATAGCGGGAGTCATAGATACTGTATAGTCACAAGCCTCTTTCCAAGGTGTATCACCATACATATCTGTCAAGATCGCCAAATTGTAAGCCACGAAAAGTTCCGCAATGCCTTTTGTTATGAAGTTCTGCTCTTCTTCTGCGACTTTGACAGAGATCAAAGCATCTTTCAGTGTCGAATAGGTTCCCCCCCATGAGTTATTAAAGGTAGAAGCCGATGTACAAGAAGAACGGGTTTCCGCATAGTAGAATTGATTATGCGAACCTGTCTCATGTTCCACATACATACCACCATATAAATTGAAATCGCCGCTAACCACGCTAAACGCAGTCGAAGTCATGACATCCGTAAGGATCATCTTTGCGGGAACTGCTGTGGTATGATTATGATCTTTGTTGATCTCATCCATCTTATCCTCAGAGCAAGAGACCAAGGCTGCGGTGAAAACAACTCCCGTCAATAATTTTTTTGAGATATTTTGAAGTTTCATCTTTTGTTTCCTTTATTAGAATTTCACATTTAAACCGAAGCCATAGCTCGAAGCACCCGGCATAGAAAAGCGCTCGAAGCCACCGCCCATATTATTATTACCTTGAGAAGCCTCAGGATCCAAACCTTTCAACTCAGACCAAAGAATGATATTTCTGGCAAAAACATTTAAGTTCACGTTGATTCCATTCTTATCCCATATCGGATAACTAACGGACAACTCACGTAGTTTCAAGAAACCACTGTCATAGATACCAGCTTCGGAAATAAGCGTCATGCGGTCATAATATGATAAAGCGTCTTCGCCTTTGATATCTATGTCATTAGCTACATAGGAACCATCTTCCAACTGCTTTACAGCCGGATGACTAAAACGGAAAGTCTCGGCCGTACGACTTTCAACAGACTCCATACTTGTACCATAATAGTTCAACGTGTTCAATGTACCGCTATACATCTGTCCACCACATTTCCAATCGAACGTAGCGCCGATACGGAATTTGTAGATCTCAAAATTAGTATTGAAACCCAAGAGGAAATCCGGGGAAACCTTACCGATCACACCCTCACTACCGATCTGAGGCAAGCCATCTTCGTCTACGACAATGTCACCGTTGTCATTACGCAAGAAAGTCGTACCATAGATTACAGGGAATTTATCGCCAATATTCGCACGTACCTGCGGATCAACGAAACCTCCCAAGAAAATACTCTCTACACCCGGAGCCAGCTCATCCACGTAGTTATCGATCTTAGAGAAGTTAAATGCCATATCCCATTTAAAATTCTTCGTATTGATCGGATTGATTCCCAACGTAATCTCATGAGCGTTCGTATGGATAGCGCCACCATTGGTTACTAATTCTGCAGAGCCTGTAGAACCAGCCAAAGGAACCTCAAATATCTGATCTTTCACATTCTGCCGAGAGAAGGTATAGTTCAATGAGAACAGACCATTCAAGAAGGTCAAATCCACACCTAACTCATAAGACTTCGTGTTCTGAGGTTTCAGATTCGGATCATACACACGAGCATATGGAGTGAACGCCGTAATTCCACTCATAGGATATTGTATAGGCGTAGAACCATAAAAACCACCACCGTAAACAGGTGTAGTATAATAAGAATCATAATAATCTCCAGCCTGTCCTACTTCGGCGTAAGAAGCACGTAATTTACCATAAGTCAAGACATTATTCTTCAATGGTTCTAATTCTGTGAAAATCCAGCCCAAGGAAACAGATGGATAAGTGAATGAGCGGTTGTTACGAGGCATATTAGATACGATATCGTTACGAACAGTTGCGTTGAAGTAAACCATGTTAGCGTAAGACAATGAAATGCTAGCAAAGTTACCAACTGTGCGTTTCCGGCGTAATGACTCGGATGCTACCATAGTTGTAGCATTATCTATATGATTCCAACCCGGGAAGTTATAGTTCGCTCCATAAGACTCGTAAAATTTCCGCTGATTCTCTACCAATTCATTACCAACAAGGGCATCGAACAACCAATCTTCATTGATATTCCAAGTATATGCAGCGGTCAACAAAGAGTTCAACTCCGTGATTGAATATCCATAGTGATCAATCTCTCCATAACCATTTGCATGTCCATAACCCCAAGAATCCGTATAATTAGTCGTATAAGAGTCCACACCCAATTGATACTTGACATCCAATTTGTGATTATCGGTATTGAACTTCGTAGAATATTTCAAATAAGTATTTCCAAAGAAACGTTGTGAACGTTCCAAGAACTCGTTGTTATCTACCGCCCAATAAGCTCCGTCAAAACCTGATGTGCTACGGAATGTATTTTGTGTATACGGGTCACCCTCAACATGACTTGGGATACCGGCTAAATCGTAGCTAGAAGGAGCTCCGTAAACAGTAGCTAAGATTCCATTATTGGCACTAGACTGCTTGCTGATCTTCGAATTTACATAGGTACCGGTAAATCCAGTAGACCAGTTCTTGTGTAATTGAGCTTCGGCACTCATTTTTGCGTTGTATCGGTCCATGCCTGTATTTGGAATAATACCATCTTGCGTAGTATTACCGATCGAGAAGGAATAGTTACCTTTATCAAAAGCTTGAGCTACATTCACGGAGTTACTCCATGTCGTACCCACGTTGAAGAAATCCTTGATATTGTCGTAAGCTTGTGGTTGAGCCCAAGGGTCTAATCCCGCAGCGGCCCGCTGAGGTACATAATACATACCTTCATGCTTACCATATTGCTTGGTAAACTCATTATCCGTATTTCCTCCATAAGTCGGATCGTTAGGCAATTCGCTGATTAGTGGTCCCCAAGAAGTTGAAGCATACGGGCTATACTTGCCATTTGTACCCTGCGCATACACTTTTTGGTATTCAGGCATCGTTGAAACCTTATCAAAAGATAAGCTGGTATTAAAAGCGACCTGAGGTTTACCTTTACGGGCTCCCTTTCCACTTTTGGTCGTAATGACAATTACTCCATTTGTTGCACGCATACCATACAAGGCAGATGCGGCCTGTCCCTTTAATATATTAATGCTTTCAATATCGTTTGGGTCGATATCCACCGCACGAGATGCAAAGTCCGTGCCGGAAACAGAACTACCGGTGTCCACATCAGCCGTTGAAGCGACAGGCATACCGTCAATCACATACAAAGGAGTATTATCCCCTGTAAAAGATCTGGAACCACGAATCGTGATCTTAGAAGAGGCACCCGGCATACCGGAAGAAGGAGAGATCTCCACTCCAGAAACCTTACCTTGTAATGCGCCAGACAAACTAGTATTAGCTCCTTTCGTCAACTCATCCGCTTTCACATCTTGAACCGCATAACCTAAAGCTTTCTTTTCCTTTGAGATACCCATAGCCGTAACCACGACCTCATCCAAGTTCTGGGTATCGGCTAATAGTTTTACATTTACATTAGAAGTGGCCGCAACTTCTTGAGATTTCATACCGATGTATGAAATAACCAATTGTTTACCATTCGCAGGTACTTCTAGTTCAAAGTTTCCATCAAAATCCGTGACTGTTCCCACGGTTGTCCCTTTTACGATAATAGAGGCACCGATCACCGGCTCTCCATCTTCCCCAATTACCTTACCGGTAACCTTCGAGGTCTGTGCTGAAACCACACCTGCACTCAATGCAAGAAATAGTAGCACAGAAGTCAACTTTTTCTTCATAAACACACTTATTTATTAACTATATACTTAAAAATGTTTTCTCTGCATTTTAATGGTTGATTAACTAAGTTCATACAGAACTACCAATTTTCAATATTTTATTTAGTGTAGTCATATGAAAAAAAATTATCATATAAGTTTAGATCTATTAAAATTCTGTAATAAATATATTGGATTTGAGAGATATTGTTTATCAGCCATATTGGGAGGATAAGAAAAGCCAGCCGTTTTTCACAAATATCTACATAAAATAAAGTTGTAAATATTTTTAGTGATAAGCTATATGCTATAAAATATCCAGAATAAGTTGATATCAAGTCCAATATCATGCCTATAAAGAGTAAGCTCACTATTTGTTACGATAAAATTAAGATAAAAATAATTTTTTTATTTGTCAAAAAGAAACTATCGGCAGCGATAACTCATTGATTTGTGATACGATCATGTCACCTGAGTCGATTTAGACAGTGGTTATATTGCAAATTGACAGATTTAACAATTAAGAAAACAAAGGAAATATATCACAATAATAATAATTTGTTGTTTTTTTCAGGTATAATTTATAGTTTTGCAACCGTTTTTCATTTAATAGGTATGTCGTAAAACATAAAATGGAGTAGTTCTGTATGAACTATAGTCCACGAAAGCTTAATTGAATTTCTAGTTTAGTTTAAATAAAAAGAATGTGTCTATGAAGAAAAAGTTGACTTCTGTGCTACTATTTCTTGCGATGAGCGTAGGAGTAGTTTCGGCACAGACCTCGAAGGTTACCGGTAAGGTAGTCGGAGAAGATGGTGAGCCGGTGATCGGTGCGTCCATTATCGTAAAAGGAACGACTGTGGGAACAGTTACGGATTTTGACGGTAATTTTACTTTGGATGTTCCTAGTGATGGTAAGCAATTAGTTATTTCATACATCGGTATGAAATCCAAGGAGGTAGTTGTGTCTCCCAATGTAAATGTAACATTGATGTCTGATACTCAAAACTTGGATGAGGTCGTGGTTACAGCGATGGGTATCTCAAAGGAAAAGAAAGCTTTAGGTTATGCCGTGCAAGATGTAAAATCGGATGAGTTAACACAAGGTGCTAACACTAGTTTGTCTGGGGCTTTGCAAGGTAAAGTATCCGGTATCGATATCGCTTCCTCATCGGGTATGCCAGGCGCATCTTCCAAGATCATGATCCGTGGAGCCCGTTCATTTACAGGGGATAACTCTCCTTTGTATGTGATCGATGGTATGCCGATCGCTTCTACGGCGGATGTTAATACGGATACTATGAATAATGGTAGTGTTAGTGGAGCTGACTATGCGAACCGTGCCGTAGACTTAGATCCGAACGATATCGAGAGTATCAACATCTTGAAAGGACAAGCCGCTTCTGCGTTGTATGGTATGCGTGCTTCTAATGGTGTGATCGTTATTACTACAAAGAGCGGAAAAGGTGCTCGTAAAGGAAAACCTCAGATCTCATTCAACACGAATCTTGCGTTTGATAAGGTTTCTACATTACCTGAGTTACAAACTGAATATGGACAAGGTAATGAAGGTGCTTATAACCCATATTCGGGATTTAGCTGGGGACCGTCTATCTCTGACTTGGCGAATGATCCTGTATATGGCGGTAATGTACAAAATGAATATACGGAAGGTGGATTGCATAATGGACAATACTATGTGCCTCAGCGTGCTGCGGCAGGATTGGATCCATGGGCTACTCCCCAAGCTTATAATAATGCGAAAGATTTCTTCCAGACTGGCGTTACTTGGAGTAACTCTGTAAATGTAGCTCAATCTTTCGATAAAGGAAACTATTCATTTTCTTTGGGTAATACGACTTCTGATGGTATCGTTCGTTCTACGGGAATGGATCGTTATAACGTGAAGCTGTCGGGTGAGGCGCAATTGCATGATAACTGGACGACTGGTTTTAACGGAAACTTCGTGACATCAAAGATCAAGAAGCAAGGAACCGCTAATGACGGTGTTACCGCTACGGTTTATACGGCTCCTATCAGTTATACTATGGCGGGCATACCTTCCCATATCGAAGGTGATCCTTATACTCAGAATACGTTCCGTGAGAACTGGATCGATGATGGAAACTGGGCGTGCGACAATAATAGCTTTACGGAGAGATCTCAACGTTTCTTCGGGAATGCGTTCTTGAAGTATTCTACTAAATTTGGTACGGACAATCATAAATTGGATGTGAAATACCAAATTGGTGATGACGCTTATACGACCAATTACTCTGATATTTACGGCTACGGTACAACTGGTTATGCGAATGGTTATGCTAGCGAATACGGTTTTACGGTAAATGAGATGAACTCATTGTTGACGTTTACGTATAACTGGAATATCAATGAGGACTTCGTATTCGATGCTTTGTTGGGTAATGAGCTTGTAGATAAGCGAATCAGTAATACTCAAGCCGTGGGATATAGCTTCAACTTCCCGGGCTGGAACCATTTGAACAACGCTTCTGTATTCAACAGCTCTCATGAGTATAAGAGAAAACGTACGGTAGGTAACTTCGCTAGCTTATCTTTGGCTTGGAAGAATATGCTTTATTTGAATGTTACGGGACGTAACGATATCGTGTCTTCTATGCCGAGAGATAACCGTTCGTTCTTTTATCCTTCCGTATCCCTTGGATGGGTATTCACGGAAGTGGAAGCCTTGAAGAATGATATCTTGACATTTGGTAAGATCCGTGGCTCTTACGCAGAGGTAGGTATGGCAGGAGAATATGTGCCGTCTTATTATTATACGCCAAGTTATGGTGGTGGTTTCTTCCAGGGAACACCTATTATGTATCCGATTAATGGAAATATGGCGTATATTCCTTATTTCGTGGTTTATGATCCGAACTTGAAGCCTCAGAACACGAAGTCTTATGAGCTTGGTGCTGACTTGACTTTCTTGAATGGTTTAGTTTCATTGAATTATACGTATTCTCGTCAGAACGTGAAAGACCAAATCTTCGAGGTGCCTTTGGCTGGCTCCACAGGTGCTTCCAGTATGATGATGAATGGTGGAAAGATGCACTCAAACGTACATGAGATTACATTAGGTATCTCTCCGGTTGATACGAAGAATTTCAAGCTGGACTTCGCTTTTAACTTCTCAAAGATCGACAATTATGTAGACGAGTTGGCTCCGGGCGTAGAGAGCATTATGTTGGGTGGTTTCGTGACTCCTCAAGTACGTGCAGGTATCGGCGATAAATTCCCGGTAATCTATGGTGTTGGTTACAAACGTGATGGCGAAGGACGAATTGTAGTAAACGAAAAAGGTATACCAGAGGCTGGTGAGACCCAAGTAATCGGTAAGGTTTCTCCTGATTTCCGTTTGGGTTTCAATACGAATATCGAGTTGTATAAATTCCGTTTGGCTGCTGTATTTGACTGGAAGCAAGGTGGACAAATGTATAGTGGTACGGCTGGTGAGACGAACTTCTATGGTACAAGTAAGTTATCTGGAGAGGTTCGTAAGAGTGATAAATATCATTTTGACTATGCTGCTGTTGAACAGAAGGGCGTAGATGCGGATGGTAAACCTATCTATGTTCCCTATACGGGTGGAGTGAAAGGATCAGATGCAGAGGAGTATTTCAAAAGCGTGAGGGGCATTGACGAAGCCTATGTTTATGACAACTCGTTCTTGAAATTGCGTGAACTTTCATTGTCATATCCTGTATATAAGAAAGATAACTTGAATGTAAACGTGAATGTTTTCGCCCGTAATATCATTGTATGGTCTGAGATAAAAGGCTTCGATCCAGAGGCTACTCAAGGAAATAACAATATGGCTGGCGCTTTCGAGCGTTTCTCCTTACCGGGTACATCTAGCTACGGTTTTGGTGTCAACGTAAATTTCTAATTTATAAAGAAGACAGATATATATGAATACAATAATAAAATCATTTAAAGGGTTGGCTGTTATGTCGGCCGTATCCTTGGCATTGGCTGGATGTTCCGAGGATGTAATGGATCGGATTAACCAAGATACGAGCCATACAAATAGCGTGGATGGCAAATTTATCTTGGCCGACTTGATTACTTCTACTGCATTTTCCAACGTTAGCGGAGACTTCAATACCTATTCATCTTCCTACGTGGAATATGAAGTGGGTATCGAAAACCAGTTATATAACGCGGAAATTCGTTTGAATGAGCCTTCTGCCTCTTCTACGTTTGAGAATACGTGGGGAAATGTTTATACAAGCTTGAAGAACGCTCGTGTTATTATCGGTCAATGTCAAGAAGGTAAGCGTGATGAGGGAAATTTAGTGACGAGAGGTATCGCTGAGGTCATGGAAGCTTACAATGGCGCTCTATTGGCGGATATATTTGGAGATACACCTTATAGTGAAGCTTCTTTATTGGATGAGAATGGCTCACCGGTGAATATGAATCCTAAAATAGATAAGCAAGAGGAGATTTATGTCTCTATAATGGCCTCCTTGGACAAGGCGATCGAGGATTTGAATCAGTCTGATCGTTCACCGGTTGGTACGTATGATTATTTGTATAATGGAGATGCCGAGAAATGGATTAAATTCGCTTATGGTTTGAAGGCTCGTTATACGATGCGTCTGATCAATCGTTCCACGGATAAGCAAGCTGACTTGAATAAGGTTTTGGACTATGTATCAAAATCTTTTACTTCTGCGGATGACGAGGCTGCATACGCTGTCTATGATGCGAATAATATCAACCCATTCTTTGGTTACTTCGATTCTCGCGCTGGTTTTGCCAATAGCCAGAGCTTGACGGACAAGTTGATTGAGCGTAAAGATCCTCGATTGGAAAGAGTGATGCTTTCTCCTACTACGGCTGACAAGAAACGCGTACAGGTTACAGGCTCTGCTGATAAGAACTTAGTTCCGGCCCCGAATGGTACTCCTGAGCAGAATATGCAGAAATATGGTGTTTCCGCCTTTGTATATTCAAACACGGCTCCTACGATGTTGATGAGTTATCATGAGTTGAAATTCTTGCAAGCTGAGGCGTTATGTCGCTTAAACCGTACGTCTGACGCCGAGAAAGCGTTGAAAGAGGCGGTAGCTGCCGGAATCGCAAATGCTGAGAGAAGTGTCTCTTCTGCTATCACTTATATGGGTAGCAAAATGGTCGTGAATTCAGAAAAAATGACAGAGGAGACGGCCAATACATATTTCGATAACCAAGTTAAACCGTTGTTTGCTGTAAATCCTTTGAAAGAGACCATGATCCAGAAATATCTGGCTTTGTGGGGGGCATCGGGAGAGGCTACCGAGACTTTTAATGATATCCGTAGAATGAAAGGATTAGGAGAGAATTTCGTGACATTGGCGAATACGAAAAAATTCCCTCTTCGTATGCCTTATGGTAATAGTGACGTGGTATCAAATCCGGAAGTAAAAGCCGCTTATGGCGACGGTCAATACGTATATTCAGAGCCTGTATGGTGGGCTGGCGGAACTCGCTAATCTAACATATATAATATAAGGTATAGGGTGCCTCTCCGATTATGGAGGGGCATCTTTTTTTGTTATATATCTTACATGTTTTGATAGCTTCCCTTATCCCATTTCCTTGGAAGGCTTATTGGTTTTATATGGAAATATAGATCATCTAACAATTGGTGCATGATCATCTAACAGACGTTGCATGATCATGCACCAACTGTTGGACGATCATGCACCAGTTGATAGATATTTAATGCTTCAAGAAAGAAGGTATAATGTGTTAAGAAGATATCGCTAAAAGTATGGGATAGAAAGGATAGGGAATTAAGGGAATGTTAAATTTTCATTGTCATAATGTTAGTATATTATATGGGTAAAAGTGTATTTGTAGTGATTGTTCTTTCATTATGTCACTATTTCCTGTTGTTTAACATTCTTTTTATACGATAAATTTCTTGACTTATCCTTTGAAAAGTAAATAAAATATCCGACTTTTGCTTCCATGATGAGTCAACCATTAGCAGAGAGATTACGTCCGAAGACGTTGGATGATTATATTGGACAGAAGCACCTGGTAGGCCAGGGAGCCGTGTTGAGGAAGATGATTGATGCGGGACGGGTTCCCTCTTTTATATTGTGGGGGCCGCCGGGAGTCGGGAAGACTACCTTAGCGCAGATCATAGCGAATAAGTTGGATGCGCCTTTTTATACGTTAAGCGCGATCAGTTCGGGAGTGAAGGACGTGCGGGAGGTGATAGAGAAGGCCAAGAGCAACTGCTTCTTCAATACGGTATCGCCGATATTGTTTATTGATGAGATACACCGGTTCAGTAAGTCGCAGCAAGACTCATTGCTGAACGCCGTGGAGACGGGCGTGGTGACGCTGATTGGGGCAACCACGGAGAATCCCTCGTTCGAGGTAATCCGTCCTTTGTTATCCCGTTGTCAGGTGTACGTGTTGAAATCGCTGGACAAGAATGACTTGCTTACGCTATTGCATAAGGCGATCGCCGAGGATGTCGTTCTGAAGGATAAAAACATAAGGCTGACGGAAACGGATGCCATGTTACGTTACTCGGGAGGAGATGCCCGGAAGTTGCTGAATATTCTGGAACTGGTGGTGTCTGCCGAGGAGAGTGACAATATTGAGATTCTGGATGAGAAGGTAGTGGAGAGGTTGCAGGAGAACCCTGCGGCGTATGATAAGGGAGGGGAGATGCATTACGATATAATCTCCGCTTTTATCAAGTCGATCCGGGGTAGCGATCCCGATGGCGCCATTTACTGGCTCGCCCGTATGGTGGCCGGGGGAGAAGACCCTGAGTTTATCGCACGGCGGTTGGTGATCTCCGCTTCTGAGGATATCGGATTGGCGAATCCGAATGCGCTTTTGCTGGCGAACGCATGTTTCGATGCCTTGAAGAAGATCGGCTGGCCGGAGGGCCGGATCATTCTGGCCGAGACGACCGTTTATCTGGCTTGCAGCCCGAAAAGTAATTCGGCCTATATGGCGATCAACGACGCTTTGGCACTTGTTAACCGGACTGGGAATTTACCCGTACCGCTTCATCTACGCAACGCGCCTACCAAATTAATGGCTGAATTGGAGTATGGCAAGGAATATAAATATGCGCACGACTACGAAAATCATTTTGTAAAGCAGGAGTATCTTCCGAAGGAAATTTTGGGCGAACGTTTGTGGAAAGGACAGGAAAATCCGGCCGAGCACAAACTAATTGAGCAAATGAGGCGCCTTTGGGGAGATCGTTTTTAATTGACATATTCTGATTGTAAATTAAAAAATGCTCGAAAAGTGTCGGCAAATGAGAAAAAATAGTTACATTAGCCGCCTGTTTTTGAAAAAATAGTTACTTTATTTATAATAACATTCTAAAAAGACATTGGTATGAAGAAGCACAATTTTTATGCAGGTCCTTCTATCTTGAGCGAGTATACAATTAAGAATACAGCCGCTGCGGTAGAAAATTTTGCGGGTATGGGGTTATCACTTCTTGAGATCTCTCATAGAAGTAAGGAGTTTGTAGCCGTAAACGACGAGGCACGTGCGTTGATCAAGGAATTACTGGATGTTCCGGCAGGCTATGAGGTTGTATTCATGGGCGGTGGCGCCAGCATGCAGTTCTGTATGGTTCCTTACAATCTGTTGAATAAGAAAGCCTCTTATTTGGATACCGGCACATGGGCTTCGAACGCTATCAAGGAAGCTAAGTTGTTTGGGGAGGTAGATGTTGTCGCTTCTTCCAAAGACAAGAACTATACTTACATCCCGAAGGGTTATGCGATCGCTGATGACTCGGATTATTTCCATTTTACTTCTAATAATACGATTTACGGAACAGAGATGCGTAAGGATCCGGATGTGAAGCAACGTTTGGTTTGCGATATGTCTTCCGATATTTTCTCTCGTCCGATCGATATTTCCAAATATGATATTATCTATGCGGGTGCTCAAAAGAACTTGGCTCCTGCCGGCGTGACTTTGGCTATCGTTCGTGTGGACGCTTTAGGACATGTAGACCGTCCGATCCCGACCATGTTGAACTACGCTACCCATATTAAAAAGGATTCCATGTTCAATACACCTCCTGTATTGCCTATTTACGCGGCTTTACAGACCTTGAAATGGTATAAGGAACAAGGTGGTATCGCCGCTATGGAGAAGAAGGATCTTGAGAATGCGGCGATCTTATACGATGAGATCGATCGCAATAAGTTGTTCCGTGGTACGGTAGCGGAGGAAGATCGTTCGATCATGAATGTTTGTTTCGTGATGAATGATGAGTATAAGGAGTTGGAGGACGAGTTCAGTAAATATGCTACTGCCGCTGGTATGGTAGGTATCAAGGGACACCGTTCTGTAGGTGGTTTCCGTGCCTCTCTTTATAACGCAATGCCGAAGAGCAGCGTGGAGGCTTTGGTAGCTTGCATGAAAGAGTTCGAGAAACAACATTAATCAAGGAGGATTCAGACATGGCAAAGATATTAGTTGCTACAGAGAAACCTTTCGCCGCTGTCGCTGTGAAAGGTATCCGGGAGGTAGTGGAAGGCGCTGGCATGGAACTGGCTCTTTTGGAGAAATATACAGAGAAGGCGCAATTGCTGGATGCGGTTAAGGATGCCGATGCCGTGATTATCCGTAGCGATAAGGTGGACGCTGAGGTATTGGATGCCGCTAAGAACCTGAAGATCGTGGTTCGTGCCGGTGCGGGGTATGATAACGTGGACTTGGATGCGGCTACTGCCCATAAGGTATGCGTGATGAATACGCCGGGACAAAACTCTAACGCTGTCGCCGAATTGGTATTCGGTATGTTGGTGTACGGGGTTCGTAATTTCTATAACGGAACTTCCGGAACAGAGTTGAAAGGAAAGAAATTGGGTATCTTGGCTTATGGAAACGTGGGCCGTAACGTGGCTCGTATCGCTAAAGGCTTCGGTATGGAGGTTTACGCTTATGACGCGTTCTGTCCGGCTTCCGTGATTGAGGCCGATGGTGTGAAGGCTGTAGCTTCTACGGCGGACTTGTTCAAGGCTTGCCAGATCGTTTCCTTGCATATCCCGGCTACGGCCGAGACGAAGGGTTCTATCAATTTCGAGTTGATGAATTCCATGCCGAAGGGGGCTATCGTAGTGAATACGGCTCGTAAGGAGGTGATGGATGAGGCTGGCCTCGCTAAGATGTTGGAAGAGCGTCCGGATTTCAAGTACTTGACAGATATTATGCCCGCTATCCATGCGGAATTGGCCGAAAAATATGCCGGTCGTTATTTCAGCACCCCGAAAAAGATGGGTGCCCAGACCGCCGAGGCTAATATCAACGCTGGTATCGCCGCCGCCAAGCAGATCGTTGATTTCTTGGTGAATGGCAATGAAAAGTATCGGGTTAATAAATGAGAATATCCGGTTGTAGAGACGGGTACGCCCCGTCTCTACATTGATACATAAACCAATTAGATTTAATTACCATGGCAAAAATAAAACCTTTCAAGGGAGTTCGTCCACCAAAAGAATTTATAGAGGAGGTGGCTTCCCGCCCCTATGACGTATTGAACTCGCAAGAAGCTCGTGCGGAAGCGGAAGGAAACGAGAAATCCCTTTACCATATCATTAAACCGGAAATCGATTTCCCAGAAGGGACGGATGAGCATGATCCGGCTGTTTACCTGAAGGCCGCCGCCAATTTCAATAATTTTCAGGAAAAAGGTTGGTTGGTTCAGGATCAGAAAGAATGCTATTATGTTTATGCCCAAACCATGAATGGCAAGACTCAATATGGGTTGGTAGTCGGGGCTTATGTTCCCGATTATATGAATGGCACGATCAAGAAACATGAGCTGACCCGCCGTGACAAGGAGGAGGATCGCATGAAGCACGTACGTGTCAACAACGCTAATATCGAGCCGGTATTCTTCGCTTATCCCGACAACTCAGAGTTAGACGCTATCGTAATGAAATATACGGCTCGTGAGCCTGAATATAATTTCGTGGCGAAATTAGACGGTTTCGGCCATACGTTCTGGATTATCGATGAGGATAAGGACATCGCCCGCATCACGGAGTTATTCGGGGAGATGCCTGCGTTGTATATTGCCGACGGACATCATCGTTCCGCCGCCGCTGCTTTGGTAGGAGCGGAGAAGGCCAAGCAAAACCCGGATCATAAGGGAGACGAGGAGTATAACTATTTCATGGCTGTTTGCTTCCCGGCCAACCAATTGACCATTATCGATTACAACCGTGTGGTAAAAGACTTGAACGGCTTGACCGAGGAACAATTCGTTGAGAGATTAACGAAAAACTTCGTGGTAGAGGAGAAGGGCTCTGCTATTTACAAACCGGGTGCCTTGCACAATTTCTCCCTGTATTTAGGAGGGAAATGGTATTCTTTGACCGCTAAGCCCGGTACGTACGATGACAATGACCCGATAGGCGTATTGGATGTCACGATCTCTTCGAACTTGATTCTGGATGAGATTTTAGGCATTAAGGATTTACGTTCGGACAAGCGAATCGATTTCGTGGGAGGTATCCGTGGCCTGGGTGAATTGAAACGCCGTGTGGATAGCGGTGAGATGAAGGTTGCCTTGGCTTTGTATCCCGTTACGATGAAGCAATTGATGGATATCGCCGATACGGGTAATATTATGCCGCCGAAGACGACGTGGTTCGAACCGAAGCTTCGCTCCGGTTTGGTGATCCATAAATTGGATTAAGTCTTATATACATAAATATAGCTTTGGATTGGGGTATAATCGTTGAAGATTATACCCTTTTTTATCCTTGTAACCTAGATATACGGAATAAATTGTATCTTTAGGACTTAAATAGTATCGCAATGGGTAAAATAAAAAATATAGTATTCGATCTGGGGGCGTTATCATAGATTTGGACCGGGATGAACCTGTTCGTCGTTTAATAGAGATTGGGGTCAAAGATGCCGATGGATTGATAGATCCTTACGAACAAAAAGGGGTTTTTCAAGATCTGGAGACCGGAAAGATCGGAGTAGAGGAGTTTTGTCGCTATTTACGGAAGCATACGGGTAAAGACCTTTCTTATGAGGATATTTGTTGGGCTTGGTTTGGCTTCATTGGTGGCGTTCCCCAATATAAATTGGACTACATATTAAAACTCCGTGAGAAATATCAAGTCTATTTATTGAGCAATACAAATCCGATCATACAGCTTGAATGGGCACAGACAAAAGAGTTTACGCCGGCGGGCCGTCCATTAAATGATTATTTCGATAAATTGTATCTCTCTTATGAAATCGGTGTCACTAAGCCAGATCGTGAAATTTTTGATCGCATGGTCTTGGATTCAGGAATCAGACCAGAGGAAACATTATTTGTAGATGATGGTAAGAATAATATCGTAGTGGGGCAGGAACTGGGGTTCCATACCTATCAGCCTTTGAATGGAGAGGATTGGAGAGGGAGGCTCGATGAAATACTCTCAAAATCATAGGATCTCTATTCCTCTTAATTAAATCTATATCATTGAAAATGACAAATACTACTTTAAATTTGGAAGAACTACTCTGTGGTGTAAACGAGCTAGTCGATACGCTTTGGATCGTCACATTAGGTAATGAAAAGGTTGAGATAGTCAAAGATTCGATGACTCCCGAAAGGGAAGGAGAATGTTTGGATTATACAGAACTTTGCCAGACTTACATTCAAGAATATGTATATCCTGCGGATTTAGGGAAATGGGAGGAGATCTTATCCTTGAATTCATTGCGGCAAATGGCGGCTAGCGGCGTAGCAAATAAGAAGTTCGACATGCGTTTCTGTAATGATTTGTTGGGTTTTGAGTGGCATGAGGCTTTTATTCGTATCTTGAAAGATAAGAGTGGAATTCCGGATCGTGTCATTCTTTTCAGCCGCTATGTGAATCATTGTCGCAAGGCACAGATCGTAGAGGCTGCCGTTCAGACTGAGTATGATTATGTCGTTTATATAGAGGCAAATACGAATAGCTATGTCATGTATACTTCCAATCGTGAAAGTGGGACGCCGGTCCCCCCGATAGCGAGTAATGACTATGAAAAAGAGGTAGCCGAGTTCCACCACAAATATGTGCCGGAGGATCAGCGAGATGAGTTAACCCGAAATCTTTCCCTAGATCATGTCTTATCTATCTTACAAAATTCCCGTGAGTATGTCTTGTTCTGTCAGGTGATGGAGAATGGCGTTTTTAGGGATAAGAAGTTGCGTTTTAGCTTTTTCGATAAGGAGAGGAATATACTTCTTTTGACCCGGACCGATATTATGGAGGTTCGTGAGGAAGAGCGGCAAAGGCAATTACTTCAAGATGCCCTACAAGTGGCTAAATCGGCAAATCAGGCTAAATCGGATTTCTTATCCCGTATGAGCCATGATATACGTACTCCGATGAATGCCATTATCGGTATGACCACTATCGCCAGTATGCATATCGACGATCGGGAGCGTATAGTGGATTGCTTGAAGAAGATTATGGTTTCTTCCAAATTGTTATTGAACTTGATCAATGAGGTCTTGGATATGTCTAAGGTAGAGAGCGGACATATTTTGCTGACAGACGAGGAGTTCGATATGGGCGAGTTATTGCAAAGCGTAATTACTATGGTTCAGACTTCGGTCAGTCAGAAGTTTCAGGATTTCCGGGTTCACTTGTTTCAAATCAAACATGAAAAGCTGATTGGCGATGTGCAACGGATTCAGCAAGTATTGTTGAATTTGCTGTCAAACGCCATAAAGTATACGCCGGACTATGGGAAAATAACACTTGAGATACGGGAAAAGCCAATTAAAAATGGTAATTATGGTTTATTTGAGGTTACGGTTATAGACAATGGTATCGGGATAAAGCCGGATTTCTTACACAAGGTTTTCGAACCATTTGAACGTGCGGAAGACGCAACCTTGCGGAATATACAAGGAACCGGCTTAGGCATGGCGATAAGCCGTAATATCGCTCATATGATGAATGGTGAGATTCTGGTGGAGAGTGAATATGGCAAAGGTTCCGTTTTTACATTTACGATGCAGTTGAAATTGCAGGATCAAGGGTGTTTTGAGGATGATCATTTAAGGGATTTACCGGTTCTCGTGGTAGACGATGATATCGTGTGTTGCGAGAACGCATGTATGAGGATTAACGAGATCGGTATGAAAGGTGAATATGCCATTTCTGGTGAGGAGGCTATCGGGAAAGTAGAGAGGGCACATCATCTTAATGATGACTATTTTGCCGTTATCCTTGATCTGAAAATGCCGGGAATGGATGGAATCGAGACCGCTACCCGTATCCGAAAAGTCGTTGGCCGGGATATTCCGATCATTATTCTTTCCGCTTATGATTGTCCGCATTTTGAGGAGATAGCCCAACGAGCCGGTGTCGATGGATTCATAAGTAAGCCGTTGATGAAATCCAAGTTATTTTATTTGATGAAAAGTTTCGCTATCAAGCAAGAGGAAAAAGAGGAAGAGACGGAGAAGCCTCAATATCCTTTCGGTAACTTTGAGGGTAAGCGGATCTTGCTGGTGGAAGATAATAGCTTGAATAGGGAAATAGCGACTGTGTTACTAGAAGAGACCGGTGCGGTGGTAGAGGAGGCGGAAAATGGCCTTGTCGCGGTGAATATGGTAAAAAACTCTAGTCCGGGATATTATGACTTGGTATTTATGGATATCCAGATGCCGGTCATGAACGGGTACGACTCTACTCGCCATATTCGGGCATTAGAACGTCCGGATATCAAGTCCATGCCGATAATAGCCATGTCTGCGAACGCATTTGCGGAAGACATCAAGTTGTGTAAAGAATCCGGAATGAATGAGCATATCGCTAAGCCGATCGATTTCGGGAAAGTTCTTGAGATCTTAGAGAAATACTTGTAGATATAAGGATATAAAAAAGGCCATATCTTAGCTAAGCGCTATCAGATACGGCCTCTTTTTTGTGTTATTTACTGGATGCCACGTTCTCTCAAACGTTTCTGCCAGTTCCATGCGGATTGCAGGGTGTCGGCTAAAGTCTCCTTGGCGGTCCAGCCTAATACCTTATTCGCGTGCTCCGGATTGGCCCATACCTTCTCGATATCACCTTCACGACGGCCCACGATCTTGTGCGGAACCTTAACGCCTGTTGTCTGCTCGAAGGTATTGATCAGTTCAAGGACAGAAACACCATTGCCGGTACCTAGGTTGAATATCTCGATATGCTCATCAGACTTATTCTCAAGCATACGGTCCATAGCGATTACATGCGCTTTCGCCAAGTCTACGACATTGATATAGTCACGGATGCAAGAGCCGTCTGCCGTATCATAATCATCGCCGAATACGCTTAATTCCTTGCGGATACCCATAGCCGTCTGTGTCAAGTACGGGATCAAGTTCTGGGGAACACCATTTGGCAACTCGCCGATCTCTGCGCTTGGGTGAGCGCCTATCGGGTTGAAGTAGCGCAAGATGATACTCTTGAAAGGCGCTCCCGCATGGATCGTATCCCGGATAATCTCCTCGTTGATCTGCTTCGTGTTTCCATAAGGAGACATAGCGGGTTTGATCGGGGCATTCTCGGTTACCGGCAAGTTCTCCGGATCCGGTTGTCCGTATACCGTACAAGAGGAAGAGAATACGATACCTTCGATATTGAATTCAGGCATCATCTCCAACAAGTTCACCAAAGTGACAATATTATTGCGATAATACTTCAAAGGCTGCTGTACGGATTCTCCTACCGCCTTGCTAGCGGCGAACAAGATAATGCCTTTGATGCCCGGATGAGCTTCCAATGCCTTGCGAGTACCTTCCTTATCCTTTAGATCCAATTGGATAAACTCCGGACGGATGCCCGTGATTTTCTCGATACCATCGAGCACCTCGATATTCGAGTTTGACAAATCGTCGATAATGACTACCTCATATCCGGCGTTCTGCAATTCTACTGTGGTGTGTGAGCCGATATAACCGGTTCCGCCCGCTACTAAAATCTTCTTTTTCATTCTAGTGTTCATTTAGATAAGTTTGTTATACGATACCCGAGAATCCCATAAAAGCCATAGCTAGCAAACCGGCCGTTATCAAGGCGATAGGAGTGCCTTTCATGCCTTCCGGAACATGCGTCATGGCTAGTTGCTCCCGAATACCCGCGAAGATAATCAAAGCTAGCGCAAATCCAATAGCGGTCGAGATAGCATATACCACAGATTCTAATAAATTATACTCTTTTTGGATTACAAGGATCGCCACACCCAAGATACAGCAGTTCGTGGTGATCAACGGAAGGAATACGCCCAACGCCTGGTAAAGGGCGGGAGAGACCTTCTTCAATATGATTTCCACCATCTGAACCAAGGCGGCGATGATCAAGATGAAACTGATCGTCTGCATGAACCCTAATCCGAAAGCGTCCAATATGTATTTTTGCACGAGGAATGTAACAATCGTGGCGATCGTAAGCACGAACGTAACGGCGGCTCCCATGCCTGCGGCAGTCTCCACTTTCTTAGATACCCCCAAGAACGGACAAATTCCCAAGAACTGTGCCAGTACAACGTTATTAACGAATACGGCGGCGATAAATATCAATATATATTCCATATGATCCGTTTATTATGCTTTACGCAGTTTGTTTACTATTGCTACCAGATAACCCAAGGCGATAAACGCTCCCGGAGCCAATACGAAGATCAGCGAACCATATTCCTCGGGCATCAAGGTTACGTTGAATAACTTACCGGTTCCCAAGAACTCACGGCAAGCGCCCAGCAGCGTAAGAGCCATCGTAAAGCCCAGTCCGATACCGATTCCGTCGAAAGCGGATGGGACTACGCCGTTCTTCGCAGCGAAAGCCTCGGCACGTCCTAGTACGATACAGTTTACCACGATCAACGGGATAAATAATCCCAAGCTAGCGTATAAAGCCGGGACGAACGCTTCCATGCACATCTGCACTACGGTCACGAACGTCGCGATCACAACGATATATCCCGGGATACGCACCAAGTCGGGGATTACGTTTTTCAAGGCGGAAATCACGATATTCGAGCAAATCAATACGAACATCGTAGCCAATCCCATACTCATGCCGTTGATGGCCGAAGAGGTCGTTCCCAAGGTAGGACACATACCTAACAGTAATACAAATGTCGGGTTCTCCGTGATGATACCATTCATCAATATTTTTAGATTACTCATTGTTCTGTCCTCCCTTTTTATTTGTTATCAGTTGAAGTGGCACCCGTTAGTCCGTCTACGCCAGCGAATGCGCTATACGCACGGTTCACGGCATCGAGGAACGCACGGCTGGAGATTGTCGCTGCCGTGATAGCGTCCACATCGCCACCATCTTTTGTTACTTTTAAGCCTCCGTCCGGAATCGTACGTCCCAAGACACTTTGCTTGTTCTTGTCCGCACGGAACCATTCTTGCATCTTGGCTCCCAAGCCCGGAGTCTCGGCGTGTTGCAATACGGAATAGTTCAAGATCTTGCCATCCATATCGAAACCTACGATAACCCGTATCTCACCGCTAAAGCCTTTTTTCGTATTACTCTCTACAGCTCCGCCAACGACTTGTCCGCCTTTCTTGGCAGGATAAATCTTGAGGGAATCACCATCGGAGGAGACGGCCATATAGACGTCCTCAGTCGGTTTGTTGTCGAACTCGGGAGCAACGGCTTTAATCGCTTCCTCCAAGGCGGTCGCTTTGGCTACCGCTATAGGGCCGGCGGTAAACTGGTTCACTCCGGCTAGGATCGCCCCTGCTACCAAGCAAATGCCTGTTAGTGAAAGGAGCATATTGGGTAATGTTGATTTTAATTTTGCCATGCTTACTTTCCTCCGAAATGTTTAGGTTTGATATAGCTGTTGATTAGCGGAGTAAATGCGTTCATGATCAGGATAGCGAACGACATACCTTCCGGGTAAGACCCGAACAAACGGATCACCGTGGTAAGGATTCCGATTCCCACGCCGTAGACAAGCATTCCGTTCTTGCTCATCGGCGAGGTTACGTAGTCGGTCGCCATAAAGATGGAGCCTAATAACAAACCACCGGATAATAAATGAACGAACGGGCTGGCGTATTGTACCGGATTCACCAAGTGCATGATGCCCGTGAATACGAATACGGTAGCCAAGATGGATACCGGGATCTGCCAAGTGATGATCTTTTTCCATAGCATGAATAAAAGACCGAGGATCAAGGCCACGGCGCTCACTTCACCGAGACTACCTCCCATAGCCCCTACAAGCATATTCCCGTAAGACGGAAGCTCGGTCACGCCCTCGTTCATCAACGACAGTACCGTCGCACCGGTCTGGGCGTCCGTATAAGTCATCGGGAAAACGTTCAAGGCATCTACCACCGGCCAAGTCGTCATCTGCGCCGGGAAGGAGATCAATAAGAATACACGTCCGACCAACGCCGGATTGAAAATATTATTACCTAATCCACCGAAAGACATCTTGCCGATGCCGATCGCCGCCAACGCTCCGATGATAATGATCCAGACCGGAAGGTTGGAAGGTAGGTTGAAGGCCAGCAATACGCCCGTCAGGATAGCGGAGCCATCGCAAAGGGTCGGTTCCTTTTTCATCAGGAATCGCTGGATCAAATACTCGAATATCATACAGGCCAGAACCGATACGACCGTAACGATCAACGCTCCCAGACCGAAGAAATAAAGGGATACCAAGAAAGCCGGGATAAGGGCAATCAGTACACCATACATATTTTTGCTTATGCTGTCGCCTCCATGGATGTGGGGCGAGGGCGATACGTATAAATTATTTTCCATGTTGCTCTTGTTTTATGACTTTCTAGACCGGATAATACCCATAACTTTTCCTTTACCCAACCGGATCTGATCCAGCAACGGACGGTTGGCCGGACAGGTATAACTACACGACCCGCACTCGATACAGTCGGTGATATAGTTCTTCTCCGCCAATTCCCAATTCTGGAATTCCGTGGCGTTCATCAATAGGGTAGGGTTCAATCCCATCGGGCAGACACCTACGCATTTGGCGCAACGGATGCAATCCCGGATCGGCTTGCGGACAGATTCCTCCGTTGTCAGTAATAAAACACCGGAGCTTCCTTTGCAAACCGGCACCTCGGCGCTGATCAACGCTTTACCCATCATCGGTCCGCCACCGATAATCTTACCCGTATTCTCGGGCAGGCCACCTGCGGCCTCGATCAAGCAACTGATCGGTGTTCCCATACGAACCAAGAAATTGGAAGGATTAGCTACCGCCTTACCCGTGATCGTCACCACACGCTCGAACAACGGTTTATTCTTTTGTACCGCCTCGTAAACGGCATAAGCAGTTCCTACGTTCTGTACCACGGCACCCGCCGAGATAGGAAGCGCACCACTTTTTACCTGACGGCGAATAACGGCGTCGATCAATTGTTTCTCGCCTCCTTGCGGATATTGTACCTTAAGCGGCATGATCTCTATACCTTTATAATTTACCGCCAACTTTTGCAGATGGGCGATAGCGTCCGGCTTGTTATTCTCGATACCGATCACGGCCTTGTTCACGTTGACCGCTTTCATTAGGATCGTGACACCGACTAGGATTTGCTCGCCTTTCTCCAGCATCAACGAATGGTCGGAAGTAAGATAAGGCTCACACTCCACGGCGTTGATGATTACGATCTCTGCCTTGTTTCCGGGAGGCGGCATCAATTTCACCTGCGTAGGGAAAGTCGCTCCACCCAGACCGACGATACCGGAAGCGGCGATCTTATCCACGATTTCCTTGGAAGACAGCGTGCACTCCTTCACTAAGGTCTCGCTGCGGTCGATCGTCTCTTCCCATTCATCACCTTCCACATCTATATAGATAGCGGGACGTTTGTATCCGCTAGCGTCGAGAGCGTTATCTATCTTGTTCACTTTGCCGGATACGGAAGAGTGGATGTTCGCTGATACGAAACCACCCGCCTTGGCTAGCAATGTACCCACCTTTACCAGATCCCCTTTCTTCACCACGGCCTGCGCTGGGGCACCGATATGCTGGCTGAGGGGGATAATCACCTGTTTAGGCGTAGCGAGAGCCGTAATTTTCTTACCGGCAGACAGTTTATTCTCGGGGGGATGTATACCTCCGATTCGAAATGTCCTTAGCATACTATTAGATTTTAATTTAGATTTGTTTTTTCTTCACTTGTAGCTTTCGGTGTGGCTTCCGGTTTCACGGTAGCCTCTGCCTTCGGCGCCGGTTTCACGGTCTCCGCTTTCGGAGCGGGAGCGGCTTCCTTGCGAGGAGGGAAATTCAGCTCATGAATAGCTCCTGTCGGACATACAGCCACGCATTTGCGGCATAAACGACACTTCGTATAATCGATATAAGCTACGTTATTTGTTACGGTGATTGCCTCGAACGGACATTCCTTGGCACATTTGCCACAGCCGATACAAGCGTTGGCACAAGCCTTGCGAGCGGCGGCTCCCTTGTCCTTATTTACGCAAGACACGTAAATCCGGCGTGATTTAGGTCCTTTCTTTCTTAGCTCGATGATATTCTTCGGGCAAGCCTTCACACAAGCACCACAGGAAGTACATTTTTCCTCGTCTACCTCGGCGATTCCCGTAGCCGGGTTGATGTGGATGGCGTCGAAAGCGCAGGCGTTCACGCAGTCGCCATAACCTAGGCAACCGAAAGAACAATTCGTCTCGCCTCCGTAAAGGGTAGAGGCGATGGCGCAACTTTTCGTTCCATCATAAGAGTTTGTACGTGGGCGGGCCTGACAAGTTCCGTTGCAACGGACAACGGCTACCATGGGTTCGGCTGTACCCGCCTCTTTACCCAGTATTGTAGCGACCTTGGCCATGACCGGGCCACCACCAACGGGGCAGAGCAATCCGTCTAATGAGTCAGCTTTTACGCAAGCGCCTGCGAATCCGGCGCAACCCGGATAACCGCAACCTCCACAGTTCGCCCCGGGAAGGACTTCCTGTACTTGTGCGATGCGAGGATCTTCGTAGACTTCAAATTTCTTGGAAGCAGCGTAGAGGAAAACCGCTCCGACCGCCCCGATTGCTCCTAATGAAATAACGGCAATTAAAATCATGATATATTATCAATTAAGTTTTTTCAAAGTAAATATAAATCGTCTTTTTAGTTTGTCACGCATTAAGTATAGTATACAGTAATAAGGCAGTAAAAGCGATAAACCGGTTAACCCGCTCGTGGTCTCGTCCCATTGTAGATTCGTCCCGATTACGATGGCCCCCACGACTATCACCAAAGGAATGACAAATGCTAGCAATACGGCCTGAAGTCCCATGGAATTTTGTCCGCATATTATCACTACCTCGTTTACGTGAAACCGTCCCGACCGATCGGGTACCTCAATGATCTTATCCTTTTTCTCGGATGCCGAGCACATAGACTGTGCGTGGCATCCCGAGCATGCGGATTGTTGGGTAATGCGGACGAAGACGGTGTCGCCATCGATCTTCTCTACAAATCCTGTATGATTTATACTTTCGCTCATATTTGTAATCTCGACATTGCAAAATCAAGGCAAAAGTAAGTATAATTTAGAAACTATGTCACGATTAACAAAGTTTATTATTCGAAATCTTAAATCCTAGCTTACCATTTGTAATTAAAACCGAAACTTAACAACTCATTAAGCTGGAAATAACTCTTGTTATCCTCTGTTTTTTCCACTCCATCGTCGTATCTAAGGTGAAAATAGATACGTGTGGAGAAAAAGCGGCTGATGGCCAGAACCAAGGTATTCTCGAACTCCCCGATGGTATGATCGCCGTAAGTGGTAAAGAAATAAAGACGGGATTGCCAGCTTACGTTACGGTTGAAATCGAAGGCGAGGTCTGCGCGGATCGTGGAACCTATTTGGCTTAGCTTGTTATTGAACTCACCGGTTTCCTCGTTTTTCTTGAAACCGTGACGGCTATAATCGATCTCTTGTGTCGTATACATATATGTATAGGAGATCGGCGCCAAGTTGGTGCTGAATTTAATCTTCTTATGCTTGTCGGTAAATTGTTTTTCCAGCTCGTATTTCATACCGAGACCGAAGTTGATAGAGAACGGGGCTAGGAATGCGGCCTGTTTGATGCGCTCGTTCTCTTGGTAGTTGGTGAAGAACTGGGTCTTGAACTCAGCGTCGAACGTATAGTACCATTTGTTGAACGCTTGGTAGCCGACGTTGCTGTGTATACGGAATACGTCGTCACCGATCTTATAGTTCCTTAAGGTATCCTTCGGTGCCGTATATACACTGGCTTTGAATTCCAGTTCGTTCGTTACTTGTACCTTATCTTTCTTATAGTCGTATTTTAAATTGTTCTTGGTGAACAGGTTCAAGTTGCTACTTCCACCTTTATACCAGTTCTCCGAAACGTAGTTCTGGGAGAATTGGATGGCGCTCTCGAAGGCCGATATCCAGTATCTCCGCTCCGGGATAAAGCGGGCGGGAGCGTCTACGTCCTCAAAATTGGCATCAGCCTCCACCTTGATCGGCAAGTCCTCATAAATATTCTTCTTGATGAATTTAGGTTTGATTACCTCATTGGGCAGATCCCTCTCGGAGTAGCGGAAATAAGTCGGGTAATTGTTCTGTACATATTTGTAAGCCATCTCCTCGAATTGTTTGTTTCGTTCCAGATCTTTGAAAATGGAATCTGCCCGGTATAGGTTATCATAGGGAGTCCTCTCCTTCAACGAATCGAAGTTGTAGAATATCAAGTTCTCGGGTAAATAATCTCCCCGGAAAACGATCGGCATGAACAAAGGGTTTACGATCACGGTATCCCGGAAGGTCATCGTATTATCGAAAATCGTGGAGGCGTCTCGTACCAGACGGGCCCAATACATCGCCTCGTCCGAGATTTCCAGCTCGTCTTTCTTCAAGAAACGCAGTAAATTCGTGCTTGGGGCCAAGGGCGCCGAGTAAGTCTTGTTTTGCTTCTCGAATTGCTTACGAATGTCTACGATGTTGTCTAATTCCTCTTCGCTAAGATTGATCGCGGGAATCGTATCATCCGATACGACTTGCTGTGCGGGACGTTGAACTATCGTTCCGGTAACTAGCTGGTTCTCTTGGCTGTATGCCGAGCCTCCAATTAGTGAAAGTAATAATAGCGCATACACACCATGCCTCTTCATCATCATAATACCTTATTTACATCTATTAGTTGTAGTGGTCGCAAAATTAGCTAAAAAGAATGATATATAACATACGATTTGATATTTATCTGGGCAAAAGTTACGATCACTGAGGCAAAGCAGGTGTGTCTAACGAGGCTTTACGGACTTGCCTCAGTACTCCGCTGGAAGTACTGGAATACTTCGCTCAAAGTACTTCAGTACTTCCTGCGTAGTACCGAAGTAATTCCATGAGAAGTACTGTCTTTAGTGCCGGGCTTCGGGTCGGGAATCGGAAGAGTCCTGCCGAAGCCCGGGTCAGTTCTGGAGATATTCAGCGAGAAATAAAAACATTAAATTTGGCATGTCTCGATGAAAATCGCTAACTTTGCGGTTTCGAAATGCAGGTGTGCAATTAAAAAGATAACTAAAATATTACTATCGTGGCAGATACAAAGTACATTTTCGTTACAGGCGGCGTGGTCTCTTCCTTAGGTAAGGGTATTATTTCCGCTTCTTTAGGTAAGCTCCTTCAAGCAAGAGGTTACAAGGTTACTATCCAAAAATTTGATCCTTACATCAACATCGACCCGGGTACGTTGAACCCTTATGAACATGGGGAATGTTACGTGACCGTCGATGGACATGAGGCTGACTTGGACTTGGGCCATTACGAGCGTTTCTTGAATGTCCAGACTACCCGTGCGAATAATATCACTACCGGACGTATCTATCAAAGCGTGATCAACAAGGAGCGTAAGGGGGATTATCTGGGTAAGACGGTGCAGGTGGTGCCTCATATCACGGATGAGATCAAGCGTAACGTGAAATTATTGGGTAGCAAGTATAAATTTGACTTCGTGATCACCGAGATCGGTGGTACGGTGGGTGATATCGAGTCTCTGCCTTTCATAGAGAGCGTTCGCCAGTTGAAATGGGAGCTGGGTAAGAACTGCCTTTGCGTACATCTTACTTATGTGCCTTATATCGCGGCGGCGAAAGAGTATAAGACGAAGCCTACGCAACATTCCGTGAAGCAATTGCAGGAGTTAGGCATCCAGCCAGACGTGTTGGTTTTACGTACGGAGCATGAGCTGAATGCGAACTTGTTACGTAAGGTGGCGTTGTTCTGTAACGTGGCCGAGGATTCCGTGATCCAGTCGATCGACGTACCGACGATCTACGAGGTTCCTTTGGTATTGCAACGCCAGAAGATGGACGAGGTGGTCTTGCGTAAGGTCGGTATGGAAGTCGGCCCGACTCCGGAGTTGAAGCCTTGGAAGGAATTCCTTGCCTTGAAGAGCACGGCTACGGATACGGTGAAGATCGGTTTGGTTGGTAAATACGTGGAATTGCAAGACGCTTATAAGTCGATCGACGAGTCTTTGTTGCAAGCCGCTATTTACAATCATCATAAACTGGATTTGCATTTGTTCCATTCGGAGAAATTAAATAACGAGAACGCCGCCGAGCAATTGAAGGATATGGATGGTATCTTGATCGCCCCCGGATTCGGGCAGAGAGGTATCGAGGGCAAGTTTGCCGCTATCAAATACGCTCGTGAGCATGATGTCCCTTGCTTGGGCATCTGCTTGGGTATGCAGTGCATGGTGATCGAGTTTGCGCGTGACGTGTTAGGTTTGGCGGATGCCAACTCTACGGAGATGGAGCCGAATACGGCACATAAGGTGATCGACTTGATGGAGGAGCAGAAGAACGTTACCAATATGGGAGGTTCCATGCGTTTGGGCGCTTACGACTGTACGCTGAAAGAGGGCTCCAAGGTATTGGAGGCATACGGCAAGGAGCATATCCAAGAGCGTCATCGCCATCGTTTCGAGTTCAACAACGAGTATAAGAAGCAATACGAGGCCGCCGGTATGATGTGTACGGGTGAGAATCCGGAGACAAATCTGGTAGAGGTGGTAGAGATCCCCGCCTTGAAATGGTTCGTGGGCGTTCAATATCATCCGGAGTACAACAGTACCGTGGTGAATCCGAATCCTCTTTTCCTCAGCTTCGTGAAAGCTGCTATCGAAAATAAAAAATAATTGGTGATAAATGGATAAAAACACATTAATAGGTTTTCTGCTGATCGGTGTCGTATTATTCGCGTTTAGCTGGTTCAACAGGCCAACGCCTGAGCAGTTGGAGGCACAGCGCCGTTACCAAGATTCAATCGCGAAGATTGAGTATGCTCAGCAACTGGAGTTGCAGAAACAAGAGAACAAGAGTGCTTTAGTGGAGGATTCGTTGGAGAACCTGCCGGACTCGGTACGGGCGCAACGTTTGCAGCAGAGCTTCGGCGTATTCGGCGACGCTATGGTGGGCACGGAAGATTACACGACCCTGCAAAATGACGTGGTCGAGCTGCGTATCAGCAATAAGGGCGGACGTATTTGTTACGCACGCTTGAAGGAGTATGATACGTATAATGACGAGCCTCTCGTTTTGTTCGACGAGAAAGAGTCTAATTTTAATTTCACGTTGGTCACGGCTACGAACCGTGTCGTGAATACGAGCGATTTGTATTTTACCCCGGTTAAAGGGAATGACCCGAATTCCGTGATCATGCGTTTGAACACCGGCGAGGGTAGTCATCTGGATTTTACCTATACCTTGAAACCGGATGATTATATGGTGCAATACCAGATTCTGGGTACGGGATTGAACGGTGTCTTGGCACCGAGCACGAATGCCTTGGATTTATTGTGGGTGCAGGATATCCGCCAACAGGAAAAAGGACGTAAGTTTGAGGATCGCTACGTGACCTTGAACTACAAGTTCATGGCGGACGACGTGGAACACCTGAGCGAGTCGAAGAGTGACAGCAAGCAGATCCCGAACCGCTTGAAATGGATCGGTTATAAGGATATGTTCTTCTCTACCGTATTGATCTCGCAAGAGGGCTTTGAGGCTACTACCTTAGACTCGAAAGCGATTCCGGAGGGGGATGTGTTGAAACAATTCAAGACGACCGCTTCCGTACCTTTCGACTTGCAAGGTAAGGAGGCCACGAACCTGTCCTTTTATTTCGGACCGAATAAGTTCGCCTTGTTGAAGTCCTTCGATAAGGGAGTCTCTGCCGAGCAGCAACTGGATCTGGAGAAGTTGGTTCCGCTAGGCTGGGGTATCTTCCGCTGGGTGAACCAATATTTCGTGATCCCCTTGTTCGACTTCTTGGGTAAGTTTATCCATAATTATGGTATCTTGATTCTTTTGATGACTATCATCGTGAAGATCATCCTTTTCCCGTTGACGTATAAGTCTTATATGTCGTCCGCCAAGATGCGTGTATTGCGTCCGCAAGTGGAGGAGATCAACGCTAAGTATCCCGGACAGGATAAGGCTATGGAACGGCAGAAAGCGACGATGGAGCTATATAGCCGTGCGGGGGCGAGCCCGATGAGCGGTTGCTTGCCGATGTTGTTGCAGATGCCGATCTTAATCGCTTTATTCATGTTCTTCCCGTCGGCGATCGAGTTACGTCACCAGAGTTTCCTTTGGGCGCACGACTTGTCTACTTACGACGCTATCTTTAGTTGGAATAAATATATTCCGATCATCACTCCGTATTTCGGAAATCACATCAGTTTGTTCTGTTTGTTGATGACGATCACGAATATTTTTTATACCAAGTATAATATGGAGATGACGAATACCGGGCAGCAACAGATGCCGGGCATGAAGGCCATGATGTACATGATGCCGTTGATGTTCTTGGTGTTCTTCAACCAGTATGCTTCCGGTTTGACGTATTACTATTTCATCTCTACGTTGATCACAATCGTGCAGACATTGATCTTCCGCTATACGATCAATGAGGATAAATTGTTAGCTAAGTTGGAGGCAAACAAACGGAAACCGATGAAGAAATCCGGTTTCATGAAACGTCTGGAAGAGGCTCAACGAGCACAGCAGGAGACGTTGCGTAAACAACAAGAGGCTAAGAAAAAACGATAGGATAATAGTAATTGTTGTCCTTGAAAAAGGTCCCTTTATCTGCTTATTGGTAGATAAAGGGACTTTTTTGTATATCTTGGCTCCTCTACTTGAAAAACAAGACGTCTTGATCATGATTCTATTTGTTTATTTGTATTTATTCAAAACTTTTTGTTTGTTTGCATTGTTTTGTATTCAAAAGATTGATGAGGAAATTGATTTTTTCTATATTGAGGAAATAGGGAGGTTATAAATAAGGGATTTTGTCAATGACAAAAAATGAACGATCGCTTCAATGGGTAATAGCGGGAATATTCTTCGTAGTATGCTTTGCTTTCTTTCAATGGATTTACCCAAACCATTTGTTCTTCAAAGAGCAGATGAGGATTTTTTTGTATACCACCGATTATTTTATCTCGTTCTGGGATGAGCCGGCTTGGTTGAGCTGTTATGTGGGGAATTTCTTGATACAGTTCTTCCATTTGACTGTGATAGGTCCGTTAATCGTGACGTGCGTGTTGTTGCTCTTATGGTATTACTCTATGCGGGTTTTACGCAAGTTCGGAAATGGTAATATGGTCTCCATATATGCGTTGTTTCCGGTAGCGTTAGAGTGGGGATTGATTTGCCGGTTGTCGTATAGTATAGCGTCTACGCTTACGTTGATTTTCGTGCTATGGCTCTTCTTGGGATACATCCGGATTAAGAATAAGAGAACGTCCGTTTGGGTGGCTTTTATACTTCTTCCCATAATTTATAGCATGGTCGGTAGCCGGCTGTTTGTCTTCTCCTTGATGGTGATATTCTATGAGGGAGCCAAGAATAGGAAACGGTGGTGGTTCTGGCTTTCTCTTTTGTTATCGAGTTATTTATATCCGTTGTTCATGCGTCATTTTTATGGATTGAGCATTGAGGAGGCCTATAAATATTCCCATGTGGATGGCTTGAGCGTATATTTCCCCGCTTTAGCGTTGATTCTAGAGATATTCGCTTTGGAGATTAAAAGTATACGTAGGATACGTCTGAACCGGCATAGCTTGCTTATAACCTTTTTAGTCGTATTTGGATTCTTTTCATTTGTTATAGCGGGTACGAACCGGAAGCGGGAAAAGGTTCTGGCAGTAGACCAAGCGATCTATAGGGGTGATTGGGAGCGAGTCTTGGATTTGTCTGCCGGATTTGATTCTCCCGATATCTTGGTAAGTTATTATAGGAATATCGCTTTCTCCAAGAAGAACGAGTTGCCCCAGAATTTGATGGATCATTATCAACGAGGGGCGGACGCCTTGTTCTTACCGATCGATTTGAGGTCTTCTATACTTCCCGTGTTTTTCAGTAATGAGGTGTATTATCAATTGGGAGATATGGATATGGCCCGTCACCGGGCGATCGAAGGAATCTTGTTCAGCCCTAAACAAAGAAGTGTACGGCAGATCAAGCGGCTGGTGGAGATTGATATGCGGCGAGGGGATATTGAGGAGGCTAGAAAATACCTGAACCTATTGGACGCGACGTTATTTTATCACTCATGGGCAAGGTCGAAGGAGGAACAGTTGAAGGGTGAGGAGACCTTGTCGATGGAGAAACGTTTGCCGAGGAAAAGTGATTGGGAGCGAGAGCACGACATACTAATGTCCATATCCGATTATCCGGGCGTACTGTCAAGTTTGGTGGCGGAATATCCGGAAAATAAACAGGCATTGGATTATTTGTTGTGCTATTATTTACTGAACGAGAATTTGAATAGTTTTAAGAATGCGTTCGATACTTATTATAAAGGAAAATTTGAGGTTGTACCCCGTTTGTATGAGGAGGCTTTGGTACAAGTCTTATCTAAAAGCTCGGACGAGGAGGTGGCCGGTTATCAGATACCTCAAGATGTTATCGAGAATTACCAAGATTACATCCATTGTAAATCGGGTAGAAAAGCAAAGGAGGAATTACGAGAACGTTATTCCTCCACCTATTGGTACTACTCTGACTATATTCATTGAATAATAGTGTAAGTGATCAGCGGTTCGCAAGGAAGGCTAAGGCTTTCTCCATGTCCTCCGGTGTATCTATACCGATCGTTTCTTGCTCTGTGATGCCGACCTTGATTTTATATCCGTTTTCCAACCAGCGTAATTGCTCAAGGCTTTCCGCCAGTTCTAAAGCGGATTGAGGTAATTGGGTGATTTCTTTCAGCACTTGCGCACGATAGGCATATAACCCGATATGCTTGTAAAAGGTATGACTCGGCAACCATTCCGTATATTTCTTGCCCCGGATATAAGGAATAATAGATCGACTGAAATACATAGCCTCGTTGTTATTGTTGAGTACGACTTTCGGGGAATTGGGATTGAATAGGGTACTCTCGAAATCATCGTCCGAACGGAAAGGCTTTACCAATGTCGCTATTTGCGTGTTTGCGTCGGCGAAGCAGGTTTTGATCGTCTGGATTTGCTCGGGATGGATAAAAGGCTCGTCACCTTGGATATTGACAATCACATCATACCCTTCGCCTATTTTCTGATAAGCCTCGTAGCAACGATCCGTACCGCTACGATGTTGATCGGAGGTCATGACGACTTGGCCGCCGAAGGTTTTAACCGCATTCTCTATCCGGATATCGTCGGTAGCTACGCAAACGGAGTCTAAGACATCCTTTACTTGCTCATATACACGTTGTATCATGGGCTTTCCGTTCATATCCGCTAATGGCTTCCCCGGAAAACGGGTAGAGGCGTATCTCGCCGGAATAATTCCTATAAACTTCATCATTCTATATCATTTTGTTAACTGGTTACTACTTTTCCTTCACTTAACTGGATCAACTTATCCCGTTCGCCTACGATCCATACGATATCTCCTTCCTCGAAAACCGTACTAGGAGGCGGATTCTTGATCGAGCTACTTCCACGTTCGATACCGATTACCAAGCAAGCGGCTTTATCACGGATACCGGACTCTATGATGGAGCGGCCGATCAATCGGGAACCTTCCGAGATAATGATTTGCTCCATATTCATCTCTTCCTTTCTTGTGTTCGATTGCTCGGCGTATGATTTCTTGTAGCGTTCCTCCAGATATTTCCTAAAGTGCTCCAGATCATCATCTGCGCCAACTACTACCAGTTTATCGAACGGGTAGAGCCGCTCGTCTCCTCCCGGTATGTTGATTCGCTTCTCTCCCCGGATAATCGTTACGATATTTACGTTGCACTTTTGCCTGAAGTTTAATTCTTTCAGGCTTTTTCCCATACTGGGGGAATTCTGCTTCACCTCGAAATCTGCTAAATGGAGATCTCGTTCTAATAAGTGGTTCGCGAAACGCTGGTTAATCGGGGCTTTTCGCTCTTGCTCCATTTCTCTCGCTACAAGGTTACTGAAAAAATGCCGTTCCATCAAGATCGACTGCCTCTTTAGCCGTTTGGAGAATATCATTAATACGATAACAGCGGAGGCGACCGCCAGCATAATTCCTAGCGCAGCATTCAATAACCGTGCGACAGGAAGCATGACGAGACCGATACAGAGCAGGATTCTGAGGATCACGAGTGATACTAGGGGACCCCGGTTATATTTATTATCGTTCCATAATTGCTGGAACTCCACGGAATGATTCTTTTTCATCATGATCGCCCGCAACATCGGGGAGATCAGAGCTAGGATTAAGATCAAGGAGATTAGACTTCCTTGGATGCCGGGCAAATGTTTACAGATGAACGGAGTCACGATTTGTAGCCATAAAAAGATAAGTACTAGGCAGACGGCGGTATAAGTACCGACGATGCGGACCAAGGCTTTTAGTAACTTATTCCATGCGCTTTTTTGACGGATCGTATTGGAACCGGATGAATATCGCTCCAAGAACTGTTTCCAATTCTCCGGTATGATCCGCTCCGCCCATTTGTAGGTAGGTTCCGCTAGCCGGATCATATAAGGTGTGAAGAATGTCGTGATCACGGATACGGCGACAACGATCGGATACAGATATTGATCCGTCACGTTTAATGATAGTCCCAAACCTGCGATGATGAAGGCGAATTCTCCGATCTGCGCTAACGAGAAACCAGACTGGATGGCTATTTTTATCGGTTGTCCGGACAGTAATACTCCGAAACTGGCGAAACAAATCTGTCCGGCCATGACTACGAGCGTGATAATGAAAATCGGGATTTTGTACTCCCAGAGCATCTGAGGATCGATTAACATGCCTACAGACACGAAGAAAATCGCTCCAAATAAGTCTTTTACGGGTTTTACCAAATGCTCGATCCGTTCAGCGTCAATGGTCTCGGCCAAAATAGAACCCATGACAAAAGCTCCGAGAGCCGATGAGAATCCGGCTTTTGTGGCGATCATAACCATACCAAGGCATAGCCCGATGCTCACGATCAACAGAGTCTCCTCATTTAGGAAGCTTTTTGCCTTTTTCAGAAAAGAGGGGATCAAATAGATCCCGACAACGAAACAGAATAAAAGGAAAATGCCTAATTTGACCACGCTATCCAGCATCTCCATGCCTTCCACGTGTTTACTTACCGCTACGGTAGAAAGTAATACCATTAATAATACGGCGAATAGATCCTCCACCACCAAGATACCGAATACGACACCGGCGAATCGTTGGTTACGCAATCCCATGTCGTCGAATGCCTTGAAGATAATCGTCGTGGAAGACATCGATAACATACCTCCGAGGAAAAGACTGTTCATATGTCCCCAACCCAGTGATAAGCCCGTGATATATCCCGCTGTCATCATACCTATAACAACGGTTATGGCTCCAATGACGGCGGTTCCTCCCACCTTCATCAACTTCTTGAAACTGAAATCGAGCCCCAAAGCGAATAACAGGAAGATAACGCCTATATCAGCCCAGATACGGATACTTTCCACATCTGTAACTGTCGGTATTTGCTCGATGGAAGGTCCGGCGAGTATTCCGGCTACGATATACCCCAATACGACCGGTTGCTTTAACTTTTTGAATAACAGGGTAACCAACCCGGCGGATATGAGTATGACCGCAAGATCTGATATTAGCGCAGGTATCTGAGACATCGTTTATTGTTTTTTCGATTGCCAAAGTTAGGTATTTATTTTAATTTTGTGTCTCAAAACAGAAGCCAAAATGAAGAAGAAACATCCGATTGAAGCGCTTATAGAGCAAGGGGAACATCAACAACTTGATTTCAAGTTTGAGGTGAGCGACAGCAAGAAGATTGCCCGGACATTGAGTGCGTTCGCGAATACAGATGGCGGGCGGCTGCTGATTGGAGTGAAGGATAACGGCGCTATTTCCGGTGTGAGAAGTGAGGAGGAATATTATATGATCGAGGCTGCTTCTAAAATGTATACGCATCCCGAGGTGCCGTTTACAGCTAAGCGCTGGGATGTCAACGGGAAGACCGTATTGGAGGTCTATATCGCCCCAAGCGATGAGAAACCGCATACGGCACCGGATAAAGACGATAAATACAAGGCCTATATCCGGGTTGCAGACGAGAATATATTAGCGAACGAAGTCCTCATGCAAGCATGGAAGAAGCAGAAAACCAAAGAAGGTACATTGCTGAAAATAAGTAAGCCCGTCGAGATCCTGTTTTCTTGGCTCGACGAGCATCCTTATATCAGCATAAAGCAATTTTGCCGTATCGCCCATATCAATTATTATGCGGCCCGTAACATCCTAAGTGATTTGATGGCTATGGGAGCGATGGAATATGTCGTGATCGATAAATGTATTGCCTATAAACGGATCGCATAGACTCGTTTATAGGTTGATTACATAGACTTGCGCGCTCTCGAATCTGACGACTTTGATAGGAGTCCCTTTCTCGATGAAGCCAGACTCCGATACGCCGTCATACAACTCTCCCTCGATAGATACTTTACCCGAAGGACGTAAAACGGTAGCGGCCGTGCCCTCTTTTCCGATCAGTTGTGTCAAATTGGGGCTGGATACCGCTTTTTCCAAATCAGCGTTTAATGCCATTTTCTTTAGCGGTCCTTTATGTCCTATTTTGTTGGATAACCATATCACTAACGTGAATCCGATACCCAGACCTAATAGAACCGTTAAGGCGGCTCTGCCCGTATCCATTCCAGATACGTTTTGAAAATCAAAAACAGTATTGTTCAGTAAGCTCATCGTAAGTCCGCCGACCACGAGAATAATTCCACTTATCCCCGCTATGCCAAAGCCCGGGATCACGAATATCTCCAACATTATTAATATAACGCCGAGAATGAATAACAGGATTTCCCAGTTTTCAGCCAACCCGTCCATATAGAGAGGAGCGAAGTAAAGGATAGCCGCTATTATCGCGGCGGCGGATGGAAAACCAAGCCCCGGGGTTTGCATCTCGAAGTAAATACCACCGATGATAATAATGATTAATAAGCTCTGTATTACCGGACTCATAAAGAAACCTTTTACATTATCGAACCATGAGGGTTCATAACTTTTAATCTCATAGTCCTTACATCCGATATATTCTGTGATTACTTGATCCGGACTCTCGGCGATGCCATCGCAATAACCCCATTTGAGTGCTTCTTGAGAGGTAAGTGTTAATACCTTACCGCTATCGATGAGGTTGGGGACGATCACTCTGTCATCGACCATCGCTTCGGCGATTAAAGGATCTCTTTTCCATTTATAGATCGTGTCGCCGTTTTGTATAAGCGTATCTTTCCCTTGTGCCTCAGCCGTCGAACGGATCATGGAACGCATATAAGATTGATATTTATCAGGTAGAGCCGCACCCGTTTGATTGACAACCGTTGCCGCACCTATATTCGCCCCTTTCCGCATATAGATTTTCTTGCATGCTATGGAAATTAAAGCACCTGCTGAAGCTGCGTTATTATCGATAAATACATATACTGGTATGGGACTATATAAAATAGCCGTTCGCATAGAATCGGCAGATTCCAGTAATCCGCCGTATGTGTTCATATGCAATAAGATGGCATCGGCGTTCAATTGCTTAGCCTCTGATAATCCGTTATGGAGATAAATCCACGTGGTGTTATCGATCTCTTTTTTTATATCAATCGTATATATTAAGGACTTCTCTTTAGCCTCTGATTGAAGAGAGATTGCAAGTATTAATACTATAGCTGTTAATATTGTTAATAAACGTTTCATCTTGTTTGTATTATATTCGTTTTTAATATTTGGTTGAAAATTGTAACTGGCTTGTTGTAAATGTTGATTTTTGTAACTTGTGCAACTTGTAAATAATACTCATTTTCAGTAAGATTTACAACAAAAATATTAAGTTACGATTTTTAATATTAATATTTATCAAAGAACTGTATATCTCCATTTTTAATTTATATATTTGTTGCATCCTTCAATGTTTGAGGGATAATACTTATACAGTATTAAACTTTATTTAACTAGTAAAAATATGAATGCGTTGCAATTTCAGAAAAAATTATTGAGCATGCAAGAAAACATGATGAATTTTGCGCTTATGCTTACAGCGAATAGGGATGATGCCCAAGATCTGATGCAGGACACAACGCTGAAGGTTTTAGACAATCAAGAAAAATTTGTAGACAATATCAATTTTAAGGGCTGGGTCTTGACTGTGATGCGTAACATTTTCATTAACAATTATCACAAGATCGTTCGCACGCAAACTGTCGTAGATCAAGGTGTCGACTTATATAACTTGGATGTCGTGAACGATTCAGGTTTTGACTCTCCGGATGGCGCTTATCAAATTCAAGAGATCACGAAAGCGATCAACGGTTTGAACAATGAGTTGAAGGTTCCATTCTCTATGTTTTTGAGCGGCTATAAGTACAATGAGATCGCTGATAAACTGGATGTTCCTCTGGGGACGGTTAAGAGCCGTATTTTTTTCGCTCGACAAGAATTACAAAAAGTTTTAAAAGATTTTCGTCAAGGATAAAATTTACTTTATATAAAAGAAGCCGTCTTTAACAAAAGACGGCTTTCTTTTTATTCGGCCGGTTGGTATAAATATCTCTTGATGCTTCTTTTGGGTGTTTTCTCGAATTCTTCTTGATACAGCTTGAAACAGGTGATTTTACTGTAATTCGGCATCTCCTCGTTTACTTGGTCAATGTTGGTCTGCATCAACTTCTCGATTTCGGAATGTTGTATACCTGCCTTATCTACTTGCTCCCAATCGGGATAGATGAGGGCGACTAGTTTACCTCCTTGGGAGATGATGAGCGATTCCGCTACATATAGCATATTATTCAAGCGATCCTCGATCTCTTCCGGATAGATATTTTGTCCGCTGGGGCCTAGAATCATGGTTTTACTACGGCCGCGGATATATAAAAATCCATCTTTATCGAGGGTTCCTAGATCGCCGGTACGCATCCATCCGTCAGGCATCATAACGGCTTTCGTAGCCTCCGGATTCTTGTAATAACCGAGCATCACGTTCATACCCTTCACCAATATTTCTCCCACCTTGTTTTCCGGGTCCTCTGAATCGATGCGGACTTCCATACGGTCGACGATACGTCCTACGGAACCGGGCTTAAACTCATCCCATTGCGCATAGGAGACTAGCGGGCCACATTCGGTCATCCCGTAGCCTACGGTATAGCGGAAATGGATGGAATGAAGGAACGTTTCCACTTCTTTATTGATAGCGGCTCCTCCGATAACGATCTCCCCGAAGTTTCCTCCGAAAGACGCCGTTAACTTGGCGGAAATGGTATCCAGCACTTTCTGGTCTATATAGGGGACTTTCAAGAGCAATTTAATCAAAGGCTTCTCCAGTTCGGGGAATACCTTGTTTTTGATGATTTTCTCGATAATCAGAGGTACGGCTAGGATCAGCGCCGGCTTGATCGTCGTGAAAGCTTCCGCTATGATTTTCGGGCTGGGGGTACGTGTGAGGAAGTGTACATGGCAGCCTTTATTCACGGAATTCAATACCTCGAATGCCAATCCGTACATATGGGCCATCGGAAGCATACATACGATATTATCACCCGGATGGATGAACGGTAAATTGTCGTAAGCGAATTGCGTATTACTCCATAAGCTCCGATAGGGGATCATAACCCCTTTCGAGAAACTGGTGGTTCCGGAAGTATAATTAAGTACCGCTAATTCTTCCGGCTTTTCCACGTGATACCGAACATCGTTCGACGTGAATGAACGAGGGTACTTTTTACCGAAATATTCATTAATCCGATCTCTTACTACCCGGACTTCTTTGCTTTTACTGTGAATGATCGAGAAGTTATCCAGCATCATGAACAGTTTCACGTCAGGCATCATGCGTTCATTCATATTCTCCCAGTTGCTGGAAGCGGCAAGGACTGCCTTTGCCTCGGAATGATTTACGATATGATGTATATTATCCGGTTTGAATTCATGTAGGATAGGCACGGCTACGGCTCCATAAGCCAAGATCCCGAAGAAACAGATCGCCCAGTTGGAGGAGTTCCGTCCAACTAAAGCCACCTTATCCCCCTTTTTAATGCCGGCATGCTCTAGGATAATATGAAATTTCTCAATTCGACGAGCTACATCTTTATAATGGAAGGTATGTCCATTATAATCGGAGAACGCCGGGAGATCCCAATGCTCCTTGATGCTATTCTCTATGAGTCCTAAAAAACGATTCTCCATACTAATTTATTTATCAAATAACCATATGACAGGGTGGAAAGTTGTCAAAAGCCAAAGATAGTGCCTTTTCTGTAAATTATGAGTTTCAGTCTGCCGGAAACTGAAATATTCTTTACCTTTGCCTCTCCAAATAGAAGAATATGGTAGCACCTCTGGTAAAACGGATATGGATCTGGTGCAGGAATCTGTTGATCTTCCTGTTTGTATCCAGTATATTGGCGGTAATGGTATATAAATTTGTACCCGTATATTATACGCCATTGATGTTTATTCGTATGTATGAGCAGCATCAGGATGGGAAGAAAATGAAACTCGATCATACGTGGGTTCCTATATCCAAGATCGCCCAGCCTTTGGTTCAAGCGGTCATAGCGTCGGAGGATAACCTGTTCATGGAGCATAATGGCTTTGATGTGGAACAAATCCAGAAGGCACGGGCCGAGGCCGAGAAAGGTAAAAGGGTAAGAGGTGCCAGCACGATTTCCCAGCAGACCGCTAAGAATGTATTTCTTTGGCCGGGGAAAAGTTATTTACGGAAAGGTATCGAGGTCTATTTTACCTTCTTGATCGAATGGATATGGGGAAAGGAACGTATTATGGAAGTCTATCTGAACTCGATAGAGATGGGGGAGGGCATCTATGGCGCGGAGGCGGTAGCGGAGGCTCATTTCGGTAAGCATGCCTACCAATTGACCAAAAGCGAGGCAGCCTTGATAGCGGCCACACTTCCAAATCCCCGGAAGTTTAATTCTGCTAAACCGTCACCTTATATGCTGAAACGACAAGCGAAAATAATTTCCTTAATGGGAAAACTGATAAAAGTAGAAATGGGATATGGTGCCGGGCAAGTTGATCCCGGTACCGGAAAGGTTAAAAAAAGAAAGAAATGGAGAGCTTCCGTTATCATGACTTGGGACGAATCGCTTATGCCGATGCGTTAGAATATCAGACAGCTGCTTTCGAGGTCTTATTGGATGCGAAGGCAACGGGAAAGAAAGAGGATAATCAATTATTCTTTTGTGAGCATTTACCGGTCTTGACGATCGGTAAAAGTGGCAAGGACTCTAATTTGCTTATTCCCGAGGAAACTTTACGGGAACGAGGGGTCTCGTTTTACCATATAAACAGAGGGGGGGATATAACGTATCACGGGCCGGGACAGATTACCGGTTATCCGGTATTTGATCTGGAATATTGGAATCTGGGATTGAAACAATACATCCATATGCTGGAAGAGACGATCATCCGTTTCCTATCGCTTTACGACTTGAAAGGGGAACGTTTGGAAGGGGCGACGGGTGTATGGCTAGACCCTGAAGTACCGGGGCGTGCCCGTAAGATCTGTGCGATTGGCGTGAAAAGCAGCCGGTTCGTTACGATGCATGGCTTTGCTTTGAATATAAATACGGATCTGAGTTACTTTTCATTGATCAACCCTTGTGGTTTTACGGATAAAGGCGTTACCTCCTTGGCTATGGAGTTGGGGGTACCCCAAGACTTTGAGTTGGCAAAAAGTCAATTGAGATCGATTTTCATGGAAATCTTCGCTTGATATGGCAGTCATTCATTTCGCTCCTTTGCAAGGATATACTGATTCGGTTTATAGAGAGGCGCATACCCGAGTATTCGGGGGCGTAGATACCTATTATACTCCTTTCGTAAGGATAGAGAAAGGTGGTTTCCGGAATAAGGACTTGAAGGATATCGCTTGCGATAGAAATAGGCAGGTACATGTCGTACCGCAATTGATCGCTTCCACACCAGACGAGTTTCGGCCGATCGTGCGTTTATTCCAAGAGAATGGATACAAGGAAGCGGATATTAATTTAGGATGCCCTTTCCCTATGCAGGTCCGTGCGCATAGAGGCTCGGGACTTTTGCGGTACAAGGAAGAGGCCGAGTCTTTATTACGTACGATTGAGGAGTTCCCGGATATTTCTTTTTCTATGAAAATGCGTTTGGGGTGGGAGTGTACCGACGAGTCATTCGTGCTTCTTTCCTTATTAAATAAGTTACCTTTGAAGCATATAACCTTGCATCCCCGGTTAGGGATACAGCAATATAAAGGAGCTATCGATTGGGATGGATTCTCTCGTTTTTATGATGAATGTGAACTTCCCTTATATTATAATGGAGATTTAGTGGGGCTGGAAGATATCCGAGGAATAAAGGAGCGTTTTCCGGGGCTTGCCGGGATCATGCTGGGACGAGGGTTATTGGCCTCTCCTTGGCTGGCCACTGAGTTTGTGTCCGGACAGGTCTTGACCGTGAATGAGAGGCGGGATAAACTAGTCATGTTCCATGAGTCGTTGATGGATGAATATGCTGCCCGGTTGGAAGGTGGCGAGCATCAGGTATTATCTAAAATGAAGACAATCTGGGATTATCTTTTGCCGGAGGCCGATAAAAGGCTTCGCAAGAAAGTATTGAAAAGTACTTCCCTTACTTCTTATCAGTCGGCAGTGAAAGATTTGTTGAGTCTTTGACTACGGGAGGGACATTCGTAGAGTCTTTGGGGATCAAGGGTAAAAGAGGCCTCTTTCTTCTCCTGAAAATCTCAGAGAAGTTCGTGAAGTCTTTCCGGTACATGATACCTACACCTTGTATGGTTAATGCTTGCTTCAGGCCGAAATACATATCTCTGGCATGGTTATAAGCCTTTAGCCGGATCTCACCGGAGGGGGTCAACTTATATTCTAGGTCGAACTCTCCGATAAAAGTGTTATTTTTGCCTGTAGTGACCGTATTTCTCATACCGAAATTACCATTGATCAATAAGCGGTTGTTTAGCAACTGGCTGGATAATATCATCTCATATTCCGTGTCTTCCTTGAAACCGTCCTGTCCCGCTCGTATGTTTGTCCCTATTTGTACTTTATCCGTGAAACTACCTAATAGATTGGATAATTGCGCTGAGATAGCGGATGAAGCCACGGCGTTTAACTCGCTAGACTTATAACTCGTTTGGGCATATTCTGGTGTGTAGAATTTATTTAACACCAGCAAATAAACAATTTGCCGAGTCATCATATCCTCTGTGTCTATAAACGCTTTGACTTGACGCTCTAATTCCTCGTTAGAGTTCGGAAATTCTAAGTCGAAGGAAATAGACGGGCTGCGCAATGCGCCTTTAAGGTTTAAGACGCAATTGACGGGTATGTTTGTTCGAGAACTTTCTTGTAAGAGACTCTGATCCAAGTCTCCGATATTTGCGGTCAGATTGTAGATCGCATTGATATCCATATGGGCATTAAAGGGATCGCCACGGAAATTGATCGTGCTACCGTCTCTGATCTTAAAGTCTTTATGGATGATTTGCTGTAAGCTGAAATTATAGTTTCCTTGTACGATATTCACGTCGCCATACATACGAAGATCACTTCTTGTTCCATATTGTATTTGTAAACTTCCACTGGCGTTTCCTTTGATACGGTCTCCCGCTATCGGGTCCATGATTAGCTCTATATCGGCATCGGGTGTGATATCAAGGAGGAAGTTCATTCGTAGCTCGGCTCCCTCGTCTGTCTCGTGTACGATATTCAATGGGTGTGTGGACGTGGAATCTACGTTAGCGGCCAACTTGCTTTTATCGACGAACGTGATAAAATCATAGTCCGTAGCCGAGTTCTTATTCATGAAGTCCAGATAAATAGCGGTCTTAGGTTCGCTTTTCATATTAATATCAAAGTCGATCAACTTACCGTTACCCTTGATCTGCGCCGTTCCACTGGCGAATACAGTTCCGTAAATCAGCGGATTCTTTTTCTGGTTGGCGTTATACATCAACATATTATTGCCTTGCACGTTTACGAGGAAGCTATAATCCCGGAAATGCAAATGGTTGAACTTGAGGCTGACTTTCCCTAGGTTGCCGAATTGATCCTTGACCGTGATATTCCGTAAATTGACGGATGTAGAGTCAAGGTGGACGGAATCGGAGAAGGTATAATACGTATCCAAGAAATCAACGCCTACCCCTCCATCCATGACATAGGCATCTCCCTCGACATTCAGCTCCTTAAAGGGGCCGTGCAAATGTATACTTCCGAATCCCCGGCCTTGCAAGTTCTTTACGACCGTATCGACAAAGGGCTGCAAGAAAGCTAGATTGATATCATTGGCATCGAAATACAAGGATAGCCCCGCATTGGGTCCGACCGGGAATACATAGCCGTTTACATCCGTCCAAGTGCTGTCGTTCTTGTAGATGCTTCCCAGCATAAGGATACCTTTCTGTGCGTCGTCCCATTCGCTGAAGAGATTGAGGCGACCCAAGGGGGTTTGGTTGAATGAGAAATTCTTTACTTCCAGATCCGTGTTTAGCATACGGCTATTGAATAAATCATTCACGTAGAACTTACCGGTAGCCTCACCTCCGAATTGCAAGACTGGGATATTCAATACGTCGAAGACATAACTCAGCTCTATTTGCTTCAAGTCTACCAATAAAGTATCTGCCGGATCTTTTGAGATCGTCCCTTCCATAGATAAATACTGGGTCTCATGATCTACCCGGAAATGCTCGATACCGATCTTGCCCTCACGAATCGTTATATTCGCCGGATTGATGGTCCAGAGCGTGTCTTTAATAATGAGGGGGCTTTTATTCAACGTGACTTCCGTACGTAACTTGGCCGGCCCTTTCTCGCTTTCCTCTTCGACAAAAAGGGTAGAGGCGGAGATGTCGGCCTTAAATAACCGCTCTTTATTATTCGCCCAGCCAATCAGGGTGTTCACCAGATTATCTTTAGCGTCTGCTTTGATATCAAGGTAGTTACGCAGTCCCTTGTCGTTATAATTAATCGTTTTTAATTGTAGGTTTACCTTATCGTTCGGATTGTCGCAAACCAAGTAGCCGGATTCGAACATGGATTTCCCGAGATTGAACTTCGGAAGCCACGCCTCGATACGGAACTTATTATAAATATTATTATAATGTCCCGTGATCCGTCCGGGTTGCACCATCGTGAACGGTAGTTTTAATGTCGTAGAAAGCGCTTCCGTATTCTCGATCGTTAATAGGAGGGCGAAGTTATTCTCTTTCACGATTTGTTTTTTCTGGGTCGTGTTGATCAAGGCTGGCACATATCCCTTGAACGTATTCATAAGGCTGGGGATTAGCGTGTTGAATGAGTAAGACCCGGTGACCTCTCCATTCAAGATATCGGACGTTATGGTTAATTGCCGGTCGAGACTATGCCCCGAGGCAACTACTTCGAATTTCTTAAGGAAGAAGCTGCTGGGAGTGGTCTCGAAAGAAAGACTGTCCAACGTGATGCTACCTTCCAGATTATCGATATTATCTCCGGTGAAATCCGCGTTTAAAGCCAAGGAGATATTCGGCGCCTCATATTTGTCTGTCAGGTTCAATCGGTCCGGCCGGAAATGATCGAGGCGGGCGGTGAAATTAAACAAGGAGTTTTGCCCTTGGTGCTGGAAGATGCCTTGGGCGTGTAACTCGCCATTGGGATCGTTTACATGGATAGTCCCATCGAAACTACTCTTCCTGAAATTACCGGAAAGATTTATATCCTTGTATTTATAAGCTTTATAATCGAACTCCTTGACTTGTGCTTGGATATTTCCGGAGAAATTTCCGCCAACAGGTCTACGGGTATCGATATTGATGTCGAAGCGAGCCTCCCCGAAAGGATTATTCTCACCAAATAACTCATGGAGCCGCAAGCTGCTGGAGGCGATGCGTCCCCGTAGGTAAGCGGCTATATTCTTATCCTTGTTGCTACCGAATATCAAGTCTGTCTGTATGGAGCCGATGGAAGACGATAATTTTCCGAAAGCGACTAGGTTATCAAAAAAGCCTGATATCTCGCCCGTGAAATTGATCGTCCCCAATTTGACGACCGGGGCCGGGAGACTCTTCGGACGCTCATTGAAGTTATTGGCCAGACTGGAGATGCCGTCTGTCGTGATATACATCTTATTCACCTTCCCTAAAAGATACGTTTCCTCAGGATAGGTGATGTTTTTCAGTTCCATCTGGCCGATAAACAGCATCTTATCGCTATACTTCAAGGTGAGGCGCTTCAAGTTAAAATTATTGATGTAGCCGTTTGCCTCGGCCGATAACTCAATCGTGTCGGCGAAGTTCTTGAACGCCGGGACGAAAGGGGATAAGTCTTTCAGGCAGATTTGCGAAGGTGTTATATTCAAATCGATCGGAGCGTTGTTCAAGAGAGCGGGAAGGCTATCGATCTCGCTTAAATCGATCCGGGCACGCCCGATCTTCAAGTTTGTCTGCGGCAAGCGTACCTCGAAGTCCTGCACGAAAGCGCTATCCCGGTTCCCGACCACGTTCAGCGATAACTTATTCAAGGAGAAACCGGATGCCTCATCGAAACTCATCTTCTTGATATGGGCGTTCACGCTGTCCTTGTTAAAAGCCTTGAGGGATATCTTGGCACTCAGGTTCTTGATATCGATATGCTTGGCGTTGAACTTTCCCGGGGTCTCTTTCTCGCTATCCACGTTATAGCTGAAATTACCTCTTCGGATCATGATGGAGTTGAAACGGAGATCGATATTCTTCTCTTTCTTTATCGAATCCTTGCTGGCGAAAGCGTCGATGACGAATTGCAGGTTCAAGGGGCTTTCGGGCGTATGTTTTCGTAGGTTGAAGGAGAAACCGAACAAACGTACCGTCGTGAAGACGAACTTCCCTTCCAGTAACGGCATGATCTCGAATCCCGCCGCCACATGGTTCGCCTCGAACATGACTTTCCCGTCTTGGTCTTCCAGATAAAGCCCTTCCAGTACTAGGCGATTGAACCATTCGATATCCACGTTACCGATCTTTACGGGCACACCGAGGTGGCCGGATAACTGGGTCGTGGCTACTTCTGATACTTTGTTTTGAATATAAGGAATTCTCAGTAAGATGCCCGGCAACGCATAGAATATCCAGAATAATGTAAGCAGGGTAATGATTATGTATTTAAGTCCTCTGATATCTTTTCTATTTATTTAGCGCAAATCTACAACAATATCGCGATAGATTTCGTTAATTCGCGGAAAAAAGAATGAAGATATGAGTATAACGATATTAGGAATCGAGTCTTCTTGCGATGACACTTCCTCTTCGGTGATCCGTGACGGCGTGATGCTGTCCAACGTAATAGCCAGTCAAGCCGTTCATGAGGCCTATGGCGGGGTTGTCCCCGAGTTGGCTTCCCGTGCCCATCAGCAGAATATTATTCCGGTAGTAGCCGAGGCCATCAAGCGTGCCGGCATTGATAAGTCCGAGTTGAGTGCCGTGGCGTTTACTCGTGGACCGGGTTTGATGGGTTCTTTATTGGTCGGGACCTCGTTCACCAAGGGTTTGGCCGCTTCCTTGGATATCCCGATGATCGAGGTCAATCACTTACAGGCTCACGTGTTGGCTCATTTTATCAAGGAGACTCCGGACGATGACCATGCTCCCTCGTTTCCTTTCCTTTGCTTGTTGGTTTCGGGCGGTAACTCGCAAATCATAAAGGTGAACGCTTATAATGATATGGAGGTGATCGGCCAGACGATCGACGACGCCGCAGGAGAGGCTTTCGACAAATGCGCTAAGGTGATGGGACTGGGTTATCCTGGTGGCCCAGTCGTGAATCGTTTGGCGAACGAGGGTAATCCGAATGCCTTTACGTTCAGCAAGCCGCATATCCCCGGATATGATTATAGCTTCAGTGGCCTGAAGACCTCCTTTTTATATACCTTGCGTGATCATTTGAAAGATGATCCGGATTTTATTGAGAAGAACAAGCGAGACCTATGCGCTTCCTTGCAAGCTACGGTAATCGATATCTTGATGAGTAAATTGCGTAAGGCTGCGAAGGATTTGCATATAAAGGAAGTAGCTGTCGCCGGAGGTGTATCGGCCAATTCCGGTTTGCGTGAGGCATTCTTGGATCACGCAAAACGTTATGGCTGGAAAGTGCATATCCCGAAGTTCTCGTTCACCACGGATAACGCCGCTATGGTAGCTATCACGGGATATTATAAGTATATGGATAAGGAGTTCTGTCCGATGGATGCCGCTCCTTTTTCTAGGGTTGTCTTATAGGAAAAGATAGTTTTGCTATAGAGAAACAAAAGTTTCTTCTAGGGAAAACAAAAGTTTCTTCCTAATGAAACTATTGTTTTCCCATAATGAAACTCCTAGTATCATTATAACAATGGAAGTAGATGATTTACCAATAGAGTTAGAGGTAGCGGACGCACTCAAATCAGGACACCTGATGATGGGTACGGCAGAGAGTTGTACAGGCGGAAAGATTGCCAGCATGATAACCTCCATGGCGGGCAGCTCGGAATACTTCACCGGGGGCGTGGTAGCCTATTGCAACGAGGTGAAGCATCATGTGCTCGGTGTCTCCGAGGCGGACTTGAACACTTTCGGGGCCGTAAGCCAGCCGGTCGTGGAGCAGATGGCCCGTGGGACTATGCGGGTATTGGGATGTGATTGTGCCGTCGCTACCTCCGGGATCGCCGGGCCGGGAGGCGGGACTCCCTCGAAACCGGTGGGAACGGTATGGATTGCCGCCGCTTATAAGGAGAGGATTCTCTCCGAGTGCTATCATTTCGGGGAGAATCCTCGTATGGAGAACATTCGCTTGTCGGCAGAGGCGGCGTTGCGTATGTTGCTCGGATTGATTCGTGAGTAAAGGGACTATCGCTTAATGGGCGATCTCGTCCACGATTCGTTTATAGCCTTCCTCGTTCGGGTGTAATCCGTCTGAGAATAAGGATTCGTTTATCTTGCCGTCTTCCTGAAGCAACTTCGTACCCGGGTTCTTGAACGTGTACCATCCGGTCTCGGCTATTTGACGGATGCGGAGATTGAGATTCCTTACCCGTTCTTCTTGGTTACGGCGGGGCAAGATGCCGATTACCTTGATCTTGGCCTCCGGCTGCCGTTGCCTGATGGCGGAAAGCAAGAAACGAATGCCTTCCACGATCTCGTTGTCATTGTTGATTCCGATGTTATTCGTGCCGATCATCAATACTACTTCCTCAGCCTTGTATCCATCCAATTCACCATGATAGACTCTCCAAAGTACGTTCTCGATACGGTCGAAACCATATCCGAGATTGTGGAATCCAGCCGGACGCATGATTTTCTCCCATGTTTCCATACCTCGCACGGACGGTCCTTTGGGCTCTCCTCCCCAGAAATGCGTGATGGAATTACCTAGGATCACCCGTCGAGGCGGGTTGCTTTGATTCAGCGAGAGAATATCCCGGTGACGTTTTTGCCATTCGTAATTATTGGGTTCCCGGCGCTGGGTGACAGGCATTGTGGTAGAGAGGTCTCCTTTGGGGATGCGTAATATCTCCCGTACTTTCCGCTCTACGGCGTTCGCTTGTGTTTCCATGCCCCAGTCGGAAGGATGGACGTAATCTACCCAAGCATCCGGGTGCAGTCCCAGCTCTTCTCGTGTAAGGTAGTAGATATCTTTTATCCCTTGTGCCTGCAATTCCTCGAATGCTTTTTTAGCTCCTTCGTTCATGCGCACATAATCTTGTAGCTTCGTATCGTCGGCGAGTGCGTTGCTATATCCGGCATGCTCCACCAATAAGATCGGAGAGGAGTGGGTGGCACGTATTTGCTTGACTGCGTCCGATACGAGTTGCGTGATCTCATCTTTGCTCTTTGGCGTGAGGTTGGGCAGGCAGTCAAGGATATAAAGGCGTGCGTCTATCTCACAAATAAAATCCAATACCTCTTTCTCTAAACGTCCGTTACCGGAGAAGCCTAGGTTGATAAGCGGATATCCCAGTGAACGCTGCAAGATCGTGCCCCAAGTCATGCCCGGACGGGAGGCGCATGCGCCTTGGGCGATCGAGGTTCCGTATAAAAGAATCGGTTTCTCGGGCGATACGGGGATAAACGTAAGCTCATCGTTTTCGGGCACGCCGATTTCCAACCACTTTATCGTATTATAAGGAGGCAGGTAGAGGCGGAACTCATAGCCCCTGTCATGATACAGATCTTTGCCTATGTTCGTATAATGATATTGAAGCGTATCTCCGGAAGGATAACCGCCGAAATAAAATCTCCATTGGCCATCGCTATCGATACTATATAGATCTACGCCGGATACGCCTGTCGTGGGCATATGTGGCATATTCAGCGGTCCGCTTACTTGATAGCGTACTTTTAGTTCAGGGGCGTTGCTGAAAAAATGAATCGCCAACCCGGCGGAGTTGCGCGATAAATCCCAGACGGGTTTACGTACCTTGCCTTCGGCTCTTTGGGGAAGCCGGACGTAGCTGTCTCCGATCTCTTCGGTCCATCCTTGGTTTTGTATGACAGGGAATCCGCATTCGAGCGGGTTGAGCCATTTCCATTGTGCGTGGGCGGATAGAGCCGTGAGGCATACGAGCGTTAAGAAGATTTTGTGAAGTCTCATCATTCTGGTATTATTTGTTTTTTGTTATGAATATGACAAAGATAATATATATTTGTATTCATAAACAAACTTAAATCAATAAACCATGAGTAAAAACATTCTATTTGCTTTTCTCTTTTTAATGGGCGCTATCCCGTCGATCGCCCAGAAGAATTACCAAGTCCAGTCTCCAAACCGGGATATAAAGGTGGAGGTTACGGTAGCCGATAAAGTCACTTTCGCTATCGTACAGGATCATTCGGAGGTGATGAATTCTGCCGTATCTATGACTTTACAAGGAGGTGAGGTACTTGGCGCTAACCCGAAAGTCTTGAAAGTGACGAAGACCTCGGTAGACAAGGAGATACCCTCTCCGTTCTATAAGAAGGACGTAGTAAAGGATATCTATAATGAGATGCAAATCTCGTTCCGGGGAAACTACGGGCTGGTTTTTAGGGTGTATAACGATGGAGTCGCTTACCGTTTCACGACGAAAAGAAAGGAACCGATCGTTATTGCCGATGAGGAGGCCGTCTATAATTTTCCCTCGGATTATAAGACATTCACCGCTTACGTGAATAGTACGAAGCCGACGTTCGAGGAGCAATTTTTCAATTCCTTCGAGCAGCCCTACGCAAACGAGACGATCACTGGCCTGAATGATAAACGCCTGAAGATCCTGCCTCTTTTGGTGGATCTGGGAGATGGTCGCAAGATCTGTATCACGGAAGCCGATCTGGAGGATTTCCCCGGGATGTTCTTGAATAACGAGACGGGAAAACCTTCCTTGAAAGCGGTTCATGCGCCTTATCCGAAAGTGAAGGAGCAAGGTGGCCATAATCAGTTACAGATGTTGGTGAAAGAGCGTGAGAACTATATCGCCAAAACATCCGGAACCCGTTCTTTCCCTTGGCGTGCGTTTATAATCTCCCGGAATGATAAGGAGTTGGCCGATTGCGATATGGTCTACCGTCTGGCTTCTCCCTCCCGGGTAAACGATATCTCTTGGATCAAGCCGGGTAAGGTGGCTTGGGATTGGTGGAACGACTGGAATCTATACGGTGTGGATTTCCGTGCCGGAATCAATAATCCCACCTATAAATATTATATCGACTTCGCCGCCGAGCATGGCATCGAGTACGTAATCTTGGATGAGGGCTGGGCCGTGAACCTGCAAGCGGACATGATGCAAGTAATACCGGAGATCGATCTTCAAGAATTGGTGGATTACGGTAAGTCCAAGAATGTCGGAATTATCCTTTGGGCGGGTTATTGGGCTTTCGCCCGTGATATGGAGAATGTCGTGAAGCATTATTCGGATATGGGCGTGAAAGGCTTCAAGGTGGATTTCTTGGATCGTGACGATCAGGAAATGGTGAACTTTGTTTATAAAGCCTCCGAGGTATGCGCTAAATATAAGATGCTAGTGGATTTCCATGGCGTATTCAAGCCGACAGGTCTTCAACGGACCTATCCGAACGTGTTGAACTATGAGGGTGTGAATGGTTTGGAGCAAATGAAGTGGTCTTCCGAGAAGGAGTTCGATATGGTGACGTATGATGTCACGATCCCATTTATCCGTATGATCGCCGGCCCGATGGATTATACGCAAGGTGCTATGCGTAACGCCGCCAGAGGTAATCATCGGTCGGTAAACTCGGAGCCGATGAGCCAAGGAACCCGTTGCCGCCAGTTGGCTACTTACGTGATCTTCGAGTCTCCTTTCAATATGCTGTGCGATGCCCCGTCTAATTATAGGAGGGAAAAGGAATGTACGGAGTTTATCTCTAACATTCCGACCATCTGGGATGAGACGGTCTCATTGGCTGGAAAGGTCTCCGAGTATGTAGCGATCGCCCGCCGTCATGGTAATGATTGGTATATCGGGGCGTTGACCAACTGGACGCCGAGGGAGCTGGATTTAGACCTGTCTTTCTTGGGCGAAGGTGATTATACTTTGGAATTATTCAAGGATGGCATAAATGCCGATCGTGCCGCCCGTGATTATAAGAAAGAGGTAATCCCAGTCCCGACAGATCGCAAATTAAAGATCCATATGGCTCCCGGTGGAGGCTATGCGGCTCGTATCCAGAAACGATAATTCTTTTTTCGTCTAAAGCGATCCTGCCTTTCGTCGAATAAACGCTTGCGTTCATAGGCGCAGGCGTTAGATTCGTTTACTTTTATAAAAAACGGTATTATGAAACTCACGAGGCAAGATTATATATTGGCGGGAGGACAGGCTTTATTGTGGATCACTTTATGGCTGATTCCTCCTGCGATCGATTTTTTCATACGCTTTAATCCGAGCTCGGCTTTCGAGGTGTGGAAGATTAATACGGGGTTCATTACTCCGTTGGCTATTGTTTTCACCGCTAATTTCTATGTATTGGTTCCCTATTTGCTTTATCGGGATCGGAAGATGCTCTTTGGTTTGATGAATTTGCTATTGATCACGGGGGCTAACCTATGGATATTTTCTCCTAAGGCGGATTTCCCGGACGAATGGCGTTCGGGAATGTATATGGTCGCTTTCGGAGCGTTCTTCTTACATTTGCTAGTGATTGGATGTGCCGTGGGGTTCCGTTATATCGTACGCTGGGGCGATATGCAGATGCGTTTGAAAGAGGAGCGGCAGAAAAACGCCGAGGCGGAATTGGCTTGGCTGAAGAACCAGTTGAATCCGCATTTTCTCTTTAATACCTTGAATAATATATCCAGCTTGGTCCAGATAGACCAAGATACGGCGCAAGAACGTATCGGGCAATTGAGCGATTTGCTGCGGTATACGCTCTATGAGTCGAACCATGAGCTGGTACCGGTGGAAGGCGAGATCGAGTTCATGAGCAATTACATCGAGTTGATGAGATTGCGCTGCAATGAGTTGGCTACCGTGGAAGTTGATCTGTGGATCCCGCCTAAACCGATGAGGATCGTTCCGCTCTTGTTCATCTCTTTAATAGAGAACGCCTTCAAGCATGGCGTGAATAGCCGTAAGTCGTCGTTCGTACGTATTCGTTTCAAGGCGGAAGGAGATGACCTCGTCTTTACCTGCGAGAATAGCGACCACCCGAAACCGGACGTGAACCGTAGCGGATCGGGGATCGGGCTGGAGAATCTGAGGCGTAGGCTGGATCTGGCTTATCCCGGTCGTTACCGATATGATCAAGCGCTTCGGGAAAATAGTTACTTTGTTCAAATAACACTTCGAGACTGCTTATGAAAACACTGACTTGCATGATCGTAGACGATGAGCCCTTGGCGGTGAAGATGCTGGAGGACTTCGTAAGCCGTACGCCTTATCTGAGGCTGGCGGCTTCCTTCAATGATCCGGTACTGGCACTCTCCACGTTGCGTGAGTCTCCGGTGGACGTGCTTTTCTTGGATATCCAGATGCCGGATCTGGACGGGCTGAACCTCTCCCGGATGGTACCGCCCAGTACGAGGGTGATCTTCACGACCGCCTTTAAGGAGTATGCCTTTGATAGCTATGAGGTGAATGCCCTCGATTTCCTGCTGAAGCCCATCCGATACCATAAGTTTCTCGGAGCTGCGGAGAAGGCCCGCCAATGGTTTGAGATGAGTAGCGTGAAGGAGGAGAGAGGCAGCCTTTTCGTGCGGGTGGATAGCCAGTTGCGGCAGGTGGAAATCTCCCGGATATTATACGTGACGGGTTTGAAGGATTACGTGATGATCTATCTGGAAGGGGAGGCCCGTCCGCTTATCACCCACGTGACGATGAAGGCCATGGAAGAGATGCTGTCTACCGGTCGCTTTATGCGGGTACATCGTTCTTATATCGTGGCGTTGGATAAGATCCGTTCCGTTGATCGGAATAATTGCGTTTATATCGGAAAGGAGATCATCCACGTGACGGATGCCTACAAAGAGGCGTTCAACGCTTATCTGAAAGCTGCTCAACCTTCTTGAACTTGGATGCCCATTCAAAGCTCCTTACGATGGGCATTCTAACGACCTTACAATGCCCATTGTAGGAACCTTATAATGGGCATTCTAAACTTTATGTGTATATTCGTGCCTTAATTAAGAGAAAACGATATGAAGAATAGCATTCCTTTAGGGTTTATCCGGATCTTTATCCTGCTTATATGTCTGACCTCGTGCGGTAGCAAAAAACAACAAAAAGTAGCTTTGCCCGCCGATTTCAAGGGACCGAAGGAGTTGGCTCGCTTATATGGGGTACGTATCACACCGGAAGATAATATATTCTTGTACAACGAGGGGGCCCGTTGGTTGGGTGTACGTCATAAATTGGGAGGGAGCACGAAGCGGGGCGTGGATTGCTCCGGTTTCGTATCGATCGTTTATCGGGAGGTATACGGAAAACAGCTGGCTCGTTCCTCGGCGGATATGCTGAAGTATAATTGCAAGAAAGTGAGTCGTGCCAAATTGCAGGAAGGAGATCTGGTATTTTTTAAGACGGGTCGTGGCGGGAAACGTGGCGTTCCGAATCACGTGGGGATTTACTTGAAAAATGGGCGCTTCATCCATACCAGTACTTCCAGTGGCGTGATGGTAAGTAGCCTTAGCGAACCTTATTATACAAGAACTTGGTTAACGGGTGGTAGGGTAAAATAAAATTACTAAATTCGCGTCTTAGAAAAACTATTAAACATAAATAGAATATGTTGACAATCAAATTAATCACTGAAAACACGGATGCCGTAATCCGTGGACTGGAAAAGAAACATTTTAAGGGTGCGAAAGAAAGCATCGATAAAGTGTTGGAATTGAATGATAAAAGACGTATCGCACAAAATCAATTAGATAAGAACCTAGCGGAGGTAAACGCAACCTCGAAGTCGATCGGACAATTAATGAAAGAGGGCAAGAAGGAAGAGGCGGAGGCCGCTAAGAAACATGTTTCCGAGATCAAGGAGGTGAGCAAGGCTTTGCAGGTTGAGATGGATCAGGCTGCCGAGGAGCTGCAGAACTTACTTTATACGATCCCGAACGTACCTTATGATGAGGTACCCGAGGGTATCTCTGCGGAGGACAATGTGGTAGAGAAAATGGGAGGTATGGAAACGGAACTTCCGAAGAACGCTCTTCCGCACTGGGAATTGGCGAAGAAATATGATTTGATTGATTTCGATCTGGGTGTTAAGATCACGGGAGCAGGTTTCCCGGTCTATAAAGGACAGGGCGCTCGTTTGCAACGTGCGTTGATCAACTTCTTCTTGGATGAGGCCCGTGACGCCGGTTACTTGGAGATCATGCCGCCTACGGTGGTGAACTCGGCTTCCGGTTATGGTACGGGACAGCTTCCAGATAAGGAGGGACAGATGTATCATTGCGAGGTAGACGACCTCTATTTGATCCCGACAGCGGAGGTGCCCGTGACAAATATTTACCGGGATGTCATTCTGGATGAGAAGCAGTTACCGATCAAGAATTGCGCTTATACACAATGCTTCCGTCGTGAGGCCGGATCTTATGGCAAGGATGTACGTGGTTTGAATCGTTTGCACGAATTTTCTAAGGTGGAGTTGGTTCGGATCGATAAACCGGAGCACTCTAAGCAATCTCACCAAGAGATGTTGAATCATGTGGAGGGATTACTTCAGAAGTTGGAGTTGCCGTATCGCATCCTTCGTCTTTGTGGGGGTGATATGAGTTTCACGGCTGCCCTTTGCTTTGACTTCGAGGTGTATTCCGAGGCACAACAACGCTGGTTGGAAGTTAGCTCCGTGTCCAACTTCGATACGTATCAAGCCAACCGCTTGAAATGCCGCTATCGTGACGAGAATAAGAAAACGCAACTTTGCCATACCTTGAATGGTAGTGCCTTGGCTTTACCTCGCATCGTAGCCGCCTTATTGGAAAACAACCAAACCCCCGAGGGCATCCGCATCCCGAAAGCGTTGATCCCTTACACTGGGTTTGATATGATTAAATAAGCATCAAATCATTTGATGAACACATCGGTAAACGTATTAATGATTAATGCGCAGGGTATTATGCTTTCGGTGTTAGGACGGGATTATTTTCTGTCCTATAATCGTGTTCCATGGTTGAAAGAAGCACGTATTAGTAATGTGTTAAATGTTCGGATGGCTGGGCGTAATGCGATAGAATGGCCGGAGTTAGATGTTGATTTGGAGATCGAAAGTTTGAAACATCCAGAACGTTATCCTCTTATTATGAAACGTTCAACATTGGACTTCGTATAATCTCTTTTTTATAAAATATCCCAGCATTGTCCTTATTGTGGATATGCTGGGATATTTTTTTTGAATGAATTAGATGAATAAGTTTACGTTTGCGTCTTCCGCACGTTCCAGATAGGTGGCTACGCCTCCTAGGACAACGTTATCCATCAGTTCTTCTTTTTTGACGCCCATTACGTCCATGCTCATCGTGCAGGCGATCATCTCGATACCATTCTCTACGGCTTGTGCCATAAGGCTTTCCAAGCTGTCGATCCGTTTCTTCTTCATGATAAGGCGCATCATCCAACTGCCGGCTCCACCCATATTCATTTTAGATAGTTTCAGCTTTTCGCTATTTGCCGGAAGCATCCAGCCAAACATCTTGCCGAAGATATCTTTAGATACGGCAGGTTTTTCCCGTTTCTTAATCACGTTAAGTCCCCAGAAAGTAAAGAACATAGTCACCTTCTTTCCGGTGGAGGCAGCCCCGTTCGCTATGACGAATGAGGCCAACGCCTTATCGAGGTCATCGCTGAAAACGATCAATGTCTTGTTGTCGGCACTATTACCACCTGTCGCTATTTTGCATTCAGCTTTTTTTTTTCGTACCGTGGCGGCGATCGTGCCTCCCTTATTTTCCAGAGAGACTAACTCTGCCCCGGTTATCTTGCACCATGAAGAGACATCTTTTCCGAAAGCCTGATCTGTTGCGGTGATTTCCAATGACTCATTTTCCCGCAAGTTCTCATAGTTCTTTTTCAACTGCATGATCGGTCCCGGACACATTAATCCGCAAGCGTCTACCTTAATCGCCGTAGCTGCCGGAGTCGATTTGCAAGAGCTACTTTTACCAGATGCCTTATCAGAAACAGCTTCGGACGAACAAGGTGCGCAGGCCGGCTCATTCTTGATCTTTGCTGTCGCTACACTCCAAGTCTTGTAACCACCGGATAGGTTCCGGACATTCGTGAAGCCATTTTGAGTCAGGATGCGATAAGCCAAATAGCCCCTTAATCCAACGGCGCAAGTCACTACGATCGGTTTATCCTTGGGCAGTTCCGCCAAATGTTCTCTTAACTCATCAACCGGGATATTGATGAAGCCGGGGATTGTCCCTAAGCTGTACTCGTCACGGGTACGGACATCGATACGTACGGTATCTGGCGATAAGTTCTGGATTTCTCTCCACTGGATCGCTTTCGCTTTTCCCGTAAGCAGGTTCTCCGCTACGAAACCGGCCATATTTACAGGATCTTTAGCGGCTGAATAAGGAGGAGCATACGCATGTTCTAACTCAGTCAGGTCATAGACCGTACCTTTCCGCTGGATCACTTGCGCTAACATCTCGATCCGTTTGTCTACGCCTCCGAAACCTACGACTTGCGCCCCTAACAGTCGTCCGTCTTCCGGTGCGAACAATATCTTGATCGATAAAGGCACGGCTCCCGGGTAATATCCCGCATGCGAGGCTCCATGCGTATAGGAGGATTGATAAGCGATTCCTTCCCGTTTCAACAGCTTAGCGTTAGCTCCCGCCGTGGCGACCGTCAAGTCGAATACCTTGGCGATAGAGGTTCCCATCGTCCCGTCATAAGTTTCCTTATTGCCGGATACGATATTATCGGCTACGATACGTCCTTGCTTATTCGCCGGACCCGCCAATGGGATCAAGGCTGGTTTGCCTGTCACGAGGTGGCGTACTTCCACGGCATCTCCCAACGCATAAATATCCGGGTTCGAGGTCTGCATATATTCATTGACAGCGATACCGCCGAGTGCTCCGATCGTAAGTCCCGCTTCTTTGGCCAATCGGGTTTCCGGACGGACACCGATACTCAATAAAACCATATCCGCCGGGATCTGCTTCCCACTTTTCAAATGAACGGTCACGCCTCTGGAAGTCTCCTCGAAACGAGATACGCCATCTTCCAGCATCAAGCCTACCTGCTTGCCGATCAATTGCTGATGTACGATAGCGGCCATGGAATAGTCGAGGGGTGCCATCACTTGGTTAGCCATTTCCACGACAGTGACGTGGATACCCAGCTCATGCAAATTCTCCGCCATCTCCAAGCCGATGAAACCACCCCCTACAACAACGGCGGTACGGGGCTTTTCTGTGTTCACGTAATTCTTGATCGTGTCCGTATCCGGCACGTTACGTAACGTGAATATCTTTTTACTCTCGATTCCTTCGATGCGTGGACGCAAAGGCTCCGCACCGGGAGAGAGCACTAGTTTATCGTAAGTCTCCGTGTAGGTTTCTCCTGTGCCGAGTTTCTTTACCTCCACTTGCTTGGATTCGGGAAGGATTCGGGTCACTTCCTGCTCCGTACGTATATCGATGCGGAATCGATCCGTGAAGCCTTTCACGGTTTGTACGAATAATTTATTCCGGTCGTTGATCGTGTCTCCTATATAATAAGGTAATCCACAGTTTGCGTAAGAAACATATTTTCCACGTTCGAAAAGGATGATTTCCGCTTTCTCGTCCATTCTACGCAGCCGGGCTGCTACGGTAGCTCCACCGGCTACACCTCCAATAATCAAATACTTCATATCTATTTTTATTTAATTTGTATTATACATATTTGTTAGTAGACAATAATTAGTTAAAAAAAGGGATTCATCCCTTTTGTATGTATTCTTTGAGTTGATTGAACAGGCTGTCCATGTTTAGCTCGGCCTGCATCATCTGTTGTATTTTCTCTTTCCCTTTTGGGGTGAGCGAGAAAAACATTTGCCGCTTATCCTCTTTATTGATGTTCCTGCGGATAAACCCCTTGTTCTCGACAGAGGTGATCACCTTTGAGACCCGGGAGTTTGAAAGACCGATATAATCGCAAATCATTCCCGCCGACTTTGCCTCATTATCCTTTAAGCAACAAAGCAACATGGCCTCGTTGATGGTGATAGCATGTACTTCCGAGAAATTTTTCTCGAACTGGTACAGTATCTTATAGATATCCTTTATGGCGCAAATTGGTTCCATATTTCTTTATAACTTGTTTGATGATGCAAAGATATAACTATTTTCTAATAAAAATACTTTCTAGTGGAAAATAATTAAGACTATTGTATATTACCCTATAGTAGAGACAGGGCGTGCCCCGTCTCATCCCAGCTAAATGGTAACTTAAAGATACTATTCAGACGGTGATGAGACGGGGCACGCCCCGTCTCTACTACTAGGTATTTCTTTTAATCTCTGTTGGAGAAATATTTCATGAATTGTGAACGCTCATACATCGCCGGGTTCGGGATATTGGCGTAATTCAATTTGCCTTGGAATTGGGAAAGGGATTGGTAATGTGCCTGATGCATCCACTCTTCCACGCAAGTCAATACTTGGGAGATGATTTCCGCTCCATGTGTATAGACAGCGCTACACATCTGTACGGCGGAAGCGCCGGCCAATAGACATTTAACGACATCTTCCCAATCATGCACACCGGTAGAGGAAGCGATACTGATTCCCGGGATCTTTCCGGATACGATAGCCGTCCAGCGAATCGTGTCACTCAAATCGGAATGATTGCTAAATACATTACCCGAAACGATCTGCATATTATTGATGTCGATATCCGGCTGGTAGAAACGGTTGAATAGCACGACACCATCAGCACCGTTTACTTTCAACAAATTAACCAGTGAAGGAATATTGCTGTAATTCTTTCCGATCTTCATGATAACCGGAATCGATACGGTCTCTTTTACCTTGCGGATGATACTGACATACGTATCCCGGATACTCTCGAAATCTTCGGTCAGCTCGGTTTCCATGAAGAACACGTTCAATTCCAAAGCGTCCGCTCCCGCTAACTCAATTTGGCGGGCAAAGTCGATCCAAGCGTCCGCCTTATAGCAATTGATGCTGGCGATAATGGGGATCGTACATAATTCCTTGCTCTTCTTGATCAGTTCCAGATAATCATTTACTTGATTCGCTTTTACATAACCACGGATATAATCCGCCGCTTCGGGGTAATCGGAGTCTTGCATCAAAGCCTCGCTCTGCATCTCGATCTGCTCTTCGAAAAGAGATTTCAATACGATAGCTCCAGCGCCTGCTTTCTCAAAATCCCTGTTACGTTCCGCCTTATTGGTGAGTCCGGAGCTCCCGACGATAATCGGATTGCGAAGTGTTAACCCTGCGTATTGGGTTTTAATGTCAATCATGTTGCCTATATTTAGATTTAATAATTACTTTAATATTCCCGTTCGCCAAAGATACTGGTACCCACCCGTATCAAGGTGCTTCCTTCTTGGATAGCGATCGGGTAATCATGGCTCATCCCCATGGATATCTCCTTGAAATCGACATTATCTTTACAGAGCGTCTCTTTCAGTTCGATAAATAAATCATGGATCTTGCGGAATTCTTCCCGTATCAACCCCGTATCATCGGTATTGGTAGCCATACCCATCAATCCGCAAATACGAATATGCTGGAATTCGGCCAAGGACTCGTCACGCAACAACTCCTTGCATTCCTCAGGACTGAGTCCGTGCTTGGATTCCTCTTGCGCCACATGGATCTCCAATAATACCCGGATCGTGCGGTTGTGTTTTTTCGCTTGTTTATTCACCTCAGCCAAAAGCTTCAAGGAGTCTATGCTATGGATCAAATGAATAAAAGGAGCGATATCTTTTACCTTATTGCTTTGTAACGGGCCGATAAAATGCCATTCGATATCCTCAGGTAGTACTTTTTGCTTGGCGCTCAGTTCCTGTGCCCTGCTTTCGCCAAACACCCGCTGTCCGGCGTTGTAAGCCTCCCATAGAGCCTCCACCGGGTGAAACTTAGAGACGGCAACCAACGTCACCCCTTGCGGGAGCGACGTTTTCAGTTGTACTATGTTTTGAGCGATACTCATGTTTTTATCCTCTTTGTTCAGCTTGTTGTTTTTGCTCCGCTATCAGTTCCTCGCCACTTTTCTTCTCGCCGGGAATACTGTTTGCGTCGAATGGGAATACATCCATCAACTGGGTTTCCGTTACCGAGGCGATGGTATAATCCGCCAATGTACCCTTCATTCCATCTTCCAATACGGCGATGGCCTCTTTCAGCGTAGTGGCTTGGGCAAGCATTTGTGCGGCGGTTTTCTTTTCCGCTCCGCTCTTCTCGTCCAACGTGATAAAATAAACCTTGATCTTATAGAACCGATCACCATTCTCGTTGAAGAATAATTCGGATAAACGAGCTCGTTTGATGTCTGTTACCGTAAATTCACCCGTGATGAAGGGGCGGATCTCCTCGATGATGCGAGCTTCCGCTTCCGTAAAAGACAGGGCGTCTACCAAGTAAGGCTCGGTTACTTTTTTCTGCATGCCATTTTCCAGCATTTTCTCGTAAGAGACCTTACATTCAAACCAATTGTGCATATGCTTTACTTTTTAATTTAGTCTGTACTCTGTTTAAAACAACGTACAAATATAGTGGCTATTCGTCAATAAAACAACTTGCCGCAAAAGATATAATTTGTCAGGATGTCTAATTTCGCGTGTTTGTTTTCAGTTGGAATTTAAAATAGAGAGATATGGATGAGAAAGATTTGGTGGAAGGGATGCGAGAGTATATAAGTCTGTTACAAAAGGAAGGACGGTATTCCTCGGCGAAAAGTTATCAGGATGCGATGAACTCTTTTATACGGTATAGCGGGACGGATCGTATCCCATATACATATATAAATAAGGATACTCTTCGCCGGTACGAGGCTTATTTGTTGGAGAAAGGCTGCATGCGTAATACGGTCTCCACGTATATCCGCCGTTTGCGTTGTATCTATAACAAGGCGGTGGAGAATGGCGAGGCGGCGTTTATCCCCTCTTTATTCAAGGGGGTTTTTACGGGTGTGGAAAGCCAGCGCAAGAAATCCTTGCCTCTGGGTGATTTGAATCGCCTGATGACTGTCCCGGTAAAAGGAGAGAAGTTGAGGAAGACACAGCTGACGCTTTGCTTGATGTTTCAATATGGGGGGATGTCGTTCGTTGATTTCGCCCATTTGAATAGGGGTAATATCAAGAACGGCATATTGGATTACAATCGCCAGAAGACCGGGACCTCTATGCGGTTGGAGGTCTTGGATACGGCGGAGGCTATGTATAAGGAGCTGGCAGGTGAGAGGGGTGGAGGCTCCGGTTATTTATTTCCCTTTTTAAGTGGGACGAAGAACGGCCATGAGGAATATCTCGAGTACAATGCGGCCTTGTCCCGGTTTAACCGGAACTTGAAGACGTTGAAGGAGGTTGCCGGAATAGCCTCGGATGTGACTTCCTACACGATCCGTCATTCTTTTGCCATGGCATTGAAGGAGCAAAATGTCCCCATTGAGATGATCAGCGAGTTATTGGGGCATAAATCCATCAAGACAACCCAGATTTATCTAAGAAGTTTCTCGTTGGAGAAAATGACGGTGGTAAATAAGTCTTGCTTTGAGAATGTATATAATTATATGCCAGAGGTGGGTTGAGGCTACTTGGGGAGTAGCGTTCATTTCACGGTGCAAATGTAGCAAAAAATAGCAAATAACAAGCAATCATTAGTTTTAGTTTGTGCTCCGGCCTTGATTCTCCTTAAATCTTCGTTCTTATTCCTAGTGTATAGACATGGCAATAGAGACGAAATGATCTCGTATTTCCTACATCATCACGTCCCTTCTAAAAAATCGAACATACATTCCTGTAGAGACGTGGCGTACCCCGTCTCATCCCCTCCAAATGGTAACTTAAAGATACTATCAGACAGTGGGAGACGGGGCACGCCCCGTCTCTACAACCGGGTGATAACCGTTCTCGCACCTTTTAGGCTACTCCCCAAGTAGCCTAAGATTTCAAGAGATGGTAATTTTCAGTAATGCCATATTTAAAAATATAAAGCGCTGTTTATCAAGATGATGTAAAAGATTCTTGGTAGGGCTCTGAATTGCCGTGGGGTCTGTTTTCGGGCCACGAAATAACCACTAGAAAAGATAATCATAGAGATGGATATATTGACAGGCAAGTGCTCGGATAGGTTCATGGCGCATGTTCTGAAGCGACGTGACCAAGAGGCCGTCCGCTGGTACGTGCTCACGCTCCCTACCGCTGGTGGCGGGCGTGACAGGATCAGCCCCTCGAAGGGGCTGGACGCTGAGCTTTCCCGCCGTGAGCGTCGTGGGGAGGCCTTGTTCGAGTATTTCTCCCCCTCGTATGTCGAGGCGAGGAAGGTGGGCGGCAAGATGGTCAACACGAGGCAACCCCTGTTGTACAACTACGTGTTCGTCCACGCCTCGGAGGACGAGATCTTCCGCCTGAAGCGTACGCTTCCCCTGTATAATTTCCTCCCCCGGGTTTCCTCCGGTGGGCGGTCTTATTTCCCCTACCTCTCGGATCGTGAGATGGATACCTTGCGTTGGGTCGCGGCTTCTTACTCCAACGAGCTTCCCGTATACGTGCCAGATAGCGGCCGCTTGTTGAAAGGCGACCGTGTGCGTATCACCTCCGGCCCTTTTACCGACATGGAGGCGGAGGTGGTGGTGCAGCCGGGCGGTGGGCATAAGGACGTGATGGTGCGTATCCTCGACTGTCTGTGGGTCCCCTTGTTCGAGGTGAGAGCTGGGGAGTACGAGCTGATCGAGCTGAACACGGGGGGCAAGCACGTGTATACCCATTTGGACAACGACCGTCTGTCGGAGGGCTTGCACGATGCCTTGGGCCGTTACCATGCCTCCGGCGTGGTAGTGGATGAGGATGCCTGTCTGGCCCGTGAGGTCCTGCGTGGCTACGCCTCTCTCCGTGCTGAGACCGATGTGATCCGTTGCAAGCTTTACTCTTTGCTCCTTCCTGCCTATCTGCTTTTGGGCGAGTCGGATGAGTTCGATCGTTTGCGCTCCACGATGCGCAGCATGCTCCCGGTGATAAAAGCGGGGCAATCCCGTGCCTTGTTGCTGGTCACGCTGTACGGCTGTACGGACAGCAGCCTCTACCAGTGCATGGCGCACGAGCTGGTTGACCCTTGGATGGAGGAGGCCTCGCCCAAGAAGAGTAAGACCGTGTTGATACGTCGTTTACGTGATTACGACCGGTGGCTGAAACATAATGAATAGTGAATAAGGAATAATGAATTAAATAATTCAAGATTCAAGATTCAGAAATCAAGATTCAAAAAGAAATGTCTTCTCTTCCTTCGGGTATCCGGTTAATGAACTTGTTGCGTGAGCATTTGACAGAGATCATGGATCGTGAGCGTGTGAACCGAAACTCAATACACCTGTATTGCACGGGTCCCTACTGGGTAGCGTTCGAGCGTTCCGCCTACCAACTGCATCGTGCGTTCTCGGATAGCGAGACCACGCCGCTGCGCCTGTTCGCCTACCCGTTCCCGATCGTGATGGTGTCTGTAACGGATCGCTCGCTCCGTTCATATACTCGCAAGCATATCTTGAGAAGAGACGGGTCGGATTACAAGCTATTGACCGTCCCCGGGTTTCCCTTGGCGGACTACCGTGAATGGCACGCCGGCGAGGTGGAGGGATTGCCTTTATTGAGTGAGAGCGTATGAGTTTTTTTAAGGTCAGGAGGTGTAAAAGATCCTGATGTCAGAAAGAAAAGTGGATTATGGTAAGTATGGAAAAAGAGAAAACTACGCCATTGGGGAAAAGTGAGAGAGAGGAACCGGAGCGATTCATCCCGGATGGGATGGGTATGTTCCAACGTAATGTAAAACGTATAGGGGATTGTGCGCTGGCGTTTTTGGCCTTGATCGTCTTCTCCCCGCTGTTTTTACTTTGTTATATCGCCGTAAAACGGGAGGATGGAGGCCCGGCGATCTTTAGGCAAGAGCGTATCGGTCGTTTCGGTCGCCCGTTCAACATCTATAAGTTCCGCAGTATGCGTCTGGACGCGGAGAAGTTCGGTCCGGCCCTTTACAAGGGTGGGGCAGATCCCCGGATAACCCGTGTCGGAAAATTCCTCCGGGTACATCACTTGGACGAGCTGCCCCAGTTATGGAATGTCTTCGTGGGCGACATGTCCTTTATCGGTCCCCGTCCCGAGCGTAAGTTCTACATCGACCAGATCATGGAGCGTGATCCTCGTTATCGTTACCTCTACCAGATCCGTCCGGGCGTGACCTCTTACGCCACGCTCTACAATGGGTATACGGACACGGTCGATAAGATGCTCCGCCGCTTGCGTTACGACCTGTTCTATCTGGAACATCGCTCTTGGCTGTTCGATTTCAAGATATTGGTGAAGACCTTCTTGAATATAGCGTTCGGTAAGAAATTCTAATGCTAGATCTCCCCGTATTCCTCCCTTGCGTCAAAGCAGGGGCAAGCCTTACGGATATAGGGGCTAAGTTGGTAATGTCCTAGGATGCGTGCCTCCGGGTAATCCCTTCGTAATTGCCGTAGCAGATCCATCAAGGTACAGCGCTGGGCGTAGGTCCGGGTATCGGCCGGACGGCCTTGTTCGTCGAGTCCTCCCTCGTAACATATACCGATACTTTTGTCGTTCCATCCGGCTGCGTGCGCCCCGATCTGGTTGACCGGTCGGCAACGATGTAGCTCCCCGTCCCGTGTGATATAGAAATGATAGCCGATATCGGCGAATCCCCGTGCCTTGTGCGATGAACGGAGCGCCTCCACAGGAAAATCCCTGTCATATCGTGTAGCCGAGCAATGAATTACAAGGAGGCGAACCTCCCTGTAATTCTGGTAGAAACAATAAGCCTTACCCATGATAATTGAAGATTGATAATTGAAAATTGAAAATTAGAGAATACAGGATTGGATGCCAAGTGCTCCCGCGATGGCGGTAGCTACGGCGATGATCACTTTGATAATGGTACTCCATACGGACTTTTTCATGAATTATGAATTTTAAATTATGAGTTATGAATTAGGAATCCCGGCTGATATAAGAGGAAAGCTTCGCTTTCCTTCGGACGGCCTCAGCGGACGGGCGTCAAGCGAAGAGACCGTAGCGAGCGTGAGGAGCATCCCTGTCTGAGCGTAGCGAGTTGGGATGCGACAGCGAGCGTAGGTCTCGAAGTAGCCCGTCAGCGTCAGCCTTGACCTTTTGGTTACTTTTGGGTCAAGCCAAAAGTGACACGTTAGATCTCATCAGGCGACTCCGAATCCCCACCCCCAGCAGCCGGCTTCTTCGAGATATCCACGGTAGTCTCCCCAGCCTTCTCCGCACGGAGCACCGCTTGCTGAGCCTTGCGAGTAGCCACAGGTTGGAACTCCAGCCCGGCGAAGACATTCTTCAAGTCCTCGCCCGGTATATACTGGATACTAACCCCGGTGATGTTTGTAGATGTGAATTTCTCAAGACTCTCCGCACCCTCGTTGAGGATATGGAGCCGGAATTTACCCAGTTCGCCGAAATCCACCTGTTTCCCCTCTTGGAGGGCATCGAGCAGGTTCTCGACAGTGGAGATCAATACCGCCACCACATCCGCCCGGCTGACGGTGGTTTGCATGGATACCCGGCGGCTCAGCTGCTTGAGCGATAGCTCACCATTGATCTGTGCCGTGGCGTACGCTTTCGCCGGCTCGTCTTTCTTGATAGGGTTGGTCCGAAGGGACACGCTGTAATTTAAAGCCATAGATTTGATAATTAAAAATTGATAATTGAAAATTGAAAATGAAATCGATTTGTTTTCGATAACGAATGTACGACATTCGGTTTCCTCTGAAATGAATACCGCTGACAGTGGATGAATAAGGGAGATAAAAGAGGAGATATGCTGAAAAATAAACATCCGTATAGTTGTTCGTGTCGTATGTTTTAAGTATCTTTATACCAATAAGATAAATCTTAAAAATGCGAACGATATGCGAACAGGATATACACAAATCGACGAGTGGCCCGTGCGGCCCTATTCCAAGCGGGAGCTGGCCATGGCCTACGCCCCCGAGATCAGCCCCGTCTCGGCCCTGAACCGGCTGGCGGAATGGATGCGGTATAACGATCGTCTGACCCGGGAGCTTGGTGATACGGGCTACCGCTCGAGGCAACGGGTCTTCACCTCCCTGCAAGTGGAGCTGATCTTCCGTTACTTGGGTCGTCCTTGAGAGGAGACACCGCCACCCGTCGGTATAGGCGAGCGGCGATGCCGGTACTGGCATCAGACAACGCCAGTACTGGCGTAGGGCTGCGACGGTAGTGCTTACGGGCAATGACAGTAGTGGCATTTCCTTCATTCCTTCATTCCTTCGGGCGTCCCTCACGCACACACACGTGCGAGGAGAAAGCGTACTCGCCCCGTGCGGTCTTGATCAGTGTTCCCTTCTCCAGCATCCGTTTGAGGGAGGAGTCGAGTGTTTTCTCGGGTATGCCGTTCTTCGCTGCCTCCTCCACGGCCTGCCGACGGCAGAACATCATTGGGAGGGCATTGAATAAAGCCTGTTCAGGAGAGGTCTGGACAGGGATGGCCTCGGAGGTAGGCAGGAAGCCCAGCACGTAGCTCGAATGGCGGTAAAGAGGCTCTATGAGCGTGAGTACGGCTTGGAAATCCTCGTCGGTGACCCGCAGGTCCAGCTTGGGGACGATACCATCCTTGATATTCTCGATGGGTATCTCCGGGGCGGGGGAGAGACCGGGGGAATTGAAAATGGAAAATTGAGAATTGAAAATTTTTTGTTGGGGAGGGAGGAATTTCTCCAAGGCTCTCAACAGGGCTACTGTACTCAGGATCCGGCAGGTATTGATGGCGATACGGGCGACGGCGCTTCGCATGGAACCTCCATAGGCGTAACCGGCGTGGGAGAATAACTGGGCGAACCGTTGGTTGAACAGCTCTTTCTGTTTCTCGGATAGCCTTAGCTGGATCGTTTGGACCGATCCGTTGATCAGGTCCAGTACCTGTTTCCATTGTGTTCCCCATGTGGCGAAGCGTAGGCCGTAATCCTCGCTTTCCGAATCGAATTGGTCCATCCACTCATCGATAGGTGGCATGAAATAGAATAACTGGCGAGAGAACAGGCCGTTCTCCGCCGAGGGGATTAGCGGCTTTACTTGCGCCGGGGTTCCACTTAGCAATACGCTGAGATAAGACTCATCGCATTCCCGGTACTCATGATTAGTACGCCGGTTGAAGGCCAGTCGCTCATGGTCGTGGCATTTACGCAAGGTATCGCTCCAATGGCCGTGATCCGCTCCGATGGCGGTACTCACGGTATCAGCCTCGGTCTCGCAGATCAGCCCCACGCCGTCGGCCTCTATGAGGTTCTCTAAGATACCGGTACCCGAGTTATCGCCGGCTATGAGGAACATCTTGAGGGGCGGTTGTTCCGGCTCGGGCGTCTCGGAGCGTTTCTTGCCGAGTGAGTCCCATCGGTTCTTTTCCTCCCGATAATTCTTTAGGCTGTCTTTGTAGCGGGCCATCATCTCCTCGTGAATAGGTTCAGCTAGGCGCCTGACCCATGTCAAGGCTCCTTTTCCGGAGGCGGGAGGCGCTACGATGAAGGTTTGTAGGCATGGATACATGTATTTTTGTCCGTATAACACCCGTACCCGCTTGTTCAAGGTGCCCCCGAGTACGGTGAATACTCCCAGCAGGAGTATGTCACGCTGGGCGATGGAGTTCCCGCAATCGATCATCTGCTTGATGAACGGGGGCCACGGATAATTCGGGAAAGCGGGTGGCAAGTCCTCACGTGCGTACGTATGTGCGTGTGTGGGTGTGAGAGGGGCTTGAAGGTTTGAAGGATTCTTGTTCTCCCTCGGGTATTGGCGGAAGGTGTCGGCCAGTTGCTTGTCCGTTTTTACGCCGGCAATCTCGGCCCTGTGGAAGACGGAGCCTAATCCGTTGCGCCCGTTGCCCGCTTTGAGGGCGTGGTCGTATAGCTTGTCCGCTTCTTCGTAGACGTATTTCTCGGACAGGCGGCAGATGCGATGAAAGAACGTCCTTCCCGCTTCCCCGCAATCGTTGGCGGTGGCGAAGGCGATCGGCATATACTCTTGGTAAGTGGGAGCGATGTTCGCCCCTTGGTGTTCGATGGCGGCGACAAGCCGCTCTAAATCTGATAATGGGTTCATTTGATTTATAAGTTATAATTTATGATTTAAACTGTCAACAGTCACTTGTCAACTATCAACTCTCCCGCAGCTTAGCGGAGGGATCATGGCAGAGGAAACACGCCCGTGAGAGATCGGCGTTTGAGGCATCCGCATTCAATCCGTATTTCCATTTCAGGTATTCCCATGCCGATAGCCGTGCCTTATCAAAAGATTCCTCTATGGAAGCCTTGGGTGAGAGCCGGTAGGGGACGAGCAGTTTCACGCCTGTGGTGCTTGGGCTGACGAAAGCTAGGTCCGGTCTCAGTTTATTATCGGCGAACAAGGTGTCTCGCCAGTGGAGGGTTTCCTCCGGCGAGGGGAGATGGTCGATATCGATGACAAACTCTCCGGAAAGGAATAACAGGCGGTCTTCCTTGCGATAGGAGAAGACCCCGGCCGGTGTGACGTATGGCAGTAAGTTTTGCTTCAGTTTGCGGAACCGTTTCTCGTCGCTCAAAGCGTCCTGTACGCTGAGCGTTCGTTCTTTCAGCCACTCGTTGGAGGTGATATAGGTATGCAACTGTTTGACACTGGTCACGCCGCTCGGCACTTGATTGGAGATGGGGGCGTTGAAAAAGGACATGATACATTCTTTCATTAACTCGTTTGATTTAAAGTTTAGGCTGGTAAAGGAAAGGTAAAAGAGTGAGAAAAAACGGTCCGGTAAGTTATTTGCACCTATCGGTAAGTTATTTGCGCATAAAAGTAATTCGGTGACAGGAAAAAGAAGAAGATATGAGTGAAGAGAAAGCGAGCCCGTGTGTGCTGCACATCCATGGCGAGAACATACAGGTGCTGCCCAATGCCATGTTTGCCATTCAATATATTTGCTTGGACCCGGGAGAAAAGCCGGAGGTCGTTTCGGAAAAAGACGTGAGGCCGGATCCGGAGCCGTGTGATTTATTAGCCTCCTATATCCAAGACGAGGAGGTGCGTCACGACTTCGTGAAGCGAATCGCCCAATGCCCGGATGTGGCCACCCTCTGCCAAACGGTGCTGACCGACCTTTTCAACGAGGTCTTTTGCGACTGCGTGGAACCGGCCAAACTTATCAAGAGCAAGGAATTCATCAACGCCATCATCCCCCTGCTCCCCTTCAAGCAAGGCAAGAGCTTGCGCAATATCCGGCGGGCGATCGTGAAGTATGTGCTGGGGGAAGGGTAGGTGTTTTGGTTTATGAATGATTGCATAATTGGATATTTATTTGTTTCTTTGTCAATATTCTATTTTCTTATGAAGTCGAGACAAGAGATCCTAGCGTTATTAAGAGACTTCAAGGTTCGTAAAGGCAAAAAGTACGGAATCTTGAAAATGGGTATCTTTGGCTCTGTAGCTCGTGATCAACAGACGGAAAGCAGTGATGTGGACATTTATTACGAGGGTGAGGCGCAAGGGCTTTTCTCTCTCTCCCATTTGAAAAATGAATTGGAAGAATTGTTGGGAAGCCCGGTGGATATCATCCGTCTTAGAGACCGGATGAATCAGTTGCTTCGTAAACGAATCGAGAGGGAGGGAATCTATGTTTGATACGGAGTTGGCCTTGGATACCTTGTCGCAGATAAAGGATACTCTTTCAATGATAATGGCAAGAACTTCGCATATTCATAAGGTTGATGATTTTTATATGAATGAGTCTGGTATGATTCTATTGGATAGTGTTTGTATGAAACTTGTCGCTGTAGGTGAGGCAATCAAAAATCTAGACAAAATAACGAATAAGGAATTACTTCTTAAATATCCGGCTGTAAACTGGAAGGATATTAAAGGGATGAGAGATATCATTGTCCATCATTATTTTGATATTGACGCAAGCGTGATACTTTATAGTCTTCAAAAGGAGGTTCCGGATTTGTACTCCACTATTTGTGTTATGCTGAGGGATTTGTCTCGGTGACTTATCACGATAAATATAGTTTAAACTCATTTTAAATCAAGACACTCGTTTTTTGCCCTACTGGTTTACCGGCGGGATGGGAGTGGTTTGTGTACTTGTCTTTATTCCTAGTAAATCAGAGAATAATAAGCGGATAGCTAAGAATACGCTGTTCCTCTACGTGCGTATGCTCTTTATCATGGAGAGCAATTTTTGTATTAAACACAATTCTTTGTAGCAATGGTAACAGACTCACGAACTTCGAAAAGTATAAAAAATAGTTTGGTAGCCTTGGCTTTTTATTTTATTAATCTGGTTCTTCAATTTTTCTCCCGTAAGGTATTCTTGGATTATCTTGGGGCAGAGATCTTGGGACTGAATACTACGGCTACCAATTTGCTTCAGTTCTTGAACCTTGCGGAATTAGGAATAGGATCAGCCATTGCTTGTACATTATATAAGCCTTTATTAGAGAAGGATACGGTTGCTATCAATGAGATTGTTTCCTTGCAAGGCTGGTTGTATCGGCGTATCGCATGGATCGTGATAGTGGGAAGTCTCGTGTTGATGGCGTTTTTCCCTTGGATCTTCGCTAAGATGCCGTTACCCTTATGGTATGCGTATGCTTCTTTCGGAGTGCTGCTAGTTAGTGCATTGCTGAGTTATTTTGTTAATTATAAGCAGATCGTTTTATCCGCTGACCAGAAAGAGTATAAGATCCAGTATAGCTATAAGGCCTCGATGTTGATTAAAACCCTTTGTCAGATATTGGCGATTCGATATTTGAGAGACGGTTATGTATGGTGGTTGGTATTGGAGATTGTGTTTGCGATCGTAGCTTCGTTGGTGTTAAATAGAATGGTCCGGCAGACTTATCCATTTCTAGAAACTAAATTAGGACGAGGTCGGGAATTATCGAGAAAGTATCCAGCTATTATTAAGAAAGTTAAGCAATTGTTTTTTCATAAGATCGGTAGCTTTGCTTTGACACAAACTAGCCCGATCATTATTTACGCCTACACTACACTAACTGTAGTGGCGTTATATGGCAATTACATGTTGGTTATCCTTGGGATTCAAACTTTGATGACTGCCATTTTTAATAGCATGAACGCAGGAATTGGGAATTTAGTGGCAGAGGGAAATCGTAAACAGATTATGTCGGTGTTTGAGGAATTATTCTCTGTTCGTTTTCTATTCACTTGTATAATGTGTTTTGGAGTGTTTATGTTGACTCCTTTATTTGTAATACTTTGGGTGGGTAATGAATATGTGATGGATACCATGACATTGCTATTGATGACTGTTACTTTGTTTATTCAATTAAACCGTACGACCGTGGATGCTTATATCAATGCTTATGGTTTGTTTGGTGATATTTTTGCTCCAGTTACGGAGGCTTCTATCAATATCTGTTTGTCTGTGTTATTAGGATATTTTTGGGGGTTAAATGGTGTATTGTTGGGTGTGTTGATAAGTTTATTTCTTGTTGTTTTTTGTTGGAAACCTTATTATTTGTTTCGAAAAGCTTTGAAACAACGATTGAAATTGTATATAATTATGTACGTTAAGCATTTAAGTGTTGCAATTGTTAGTATAATACTTACTTATTCTGTATTGAAATTAGTCCCAATGCACTCATTTGAAAGTGCTTTATCTTCTTTTGTATATGGAGTGTTTATTACGATTTTGTATACACTCATTCTTTTATCTATGTTTTATTTTTTAGGACTTGGTTTGAATCGCTTTATTCGAAGAATTCAAAGTATGATGAATGGGAGAAAATAGTATAGTGATATATAGGTTGTATGATACATTAAAAAGTTAGCTAAGATAGGCTGTATGGTTTATAATATTCAAAGTAAAAAATGTTTAATAAATATAACAAATGACACCTGTAATTTCTATTATTGTTGCTGTTTACAAAGCGGAATCCTGCTTGCGGCGTTGTGTAGACAGCCTGCTAGCACAGACTTTTCAAGACTATGAAATTTTGCTGGTAGATGATGGGAGTCCCGATCGTTCCGGAGAAATTTGCGACGAGTATGCCCGGAAGGACAATCGTGTCCGTGTATTCCATAAAGAGAATGGTGGAGTAGCGTCCGCTCGACAGTGTGGAATGAACAATGCAAGAGGCGAGTACGTGATACACGCTGACCCAGATGACTGGGTGGAACCGAATATGCTGGAGGAACTATACGGAAAGGCAAAAGAAGAAAATGCAGATATGATAATTTGTGATGTATGGCGGGATACTTCCAAGAAATCTACTTACGTGAAGCAACGGTTATTTATATTAGAGCATTGTGTGATGCTAAAAGATGTGTTCCAGCAGCTGCATGGCAGCTGCTGTAACAAGCTCGTTAAACGAGCTTGTTACAGCAAATATGATGTGAATTTTCCGGAAGGGTTGTCATATGGAGAAGATACTTATGTCAGTGTATGCCTGTTGGCACATCCTATAAAGATGGCATATGTACCAAAAGCATTTTATCATTATGTCCAAAATGTAAATTACAGCTCGTTAACACGTCGTCCTGTGAAAATTTTGGTAGAGCAATGTGAAAAACTCTGCGATTTACTTCGTTGCAAATTATCAGAGAATCAATTTAAAGAAATTTATCCTGCTTTACGATATAGGCAAGCATGTGTTATCCTAACATCTGCAGGAGAAAATCCATACATCGTAACATTTAAAAAAGATTTTGAAGGTGTGAGAAAAGCTATTCTTCATCAAAACTTCTCTTTTAAGAGGAAGACTCTTTTTTGGATAGCATTCTATATATCACCTTATATTGCACGTTTTTTTTATACTTTTTGTCGTTAACTATTGTTGAATCTTATCATAAACAGTTAGCAATTTTATTAGTTTTATGTCTGATGTCTCAAGAATAGATACATATGGTGCAAAGCTAGTTTTACTGCCATATATGTTGGCAATAATTGGCAGTTGTTTGTATACCATTATATTGGGAGTGTATAACGGGGATTTCATACAACGTGATGTGTTATTTCCGTTACCTGCTTTGTTGGTTATAGCTGTATTGACTATCATTCCTTATATAGGTATATATGGATTGTATAAACGGTATAGGTCTAAAGAGACAGAAAATGTACCCGATAAGTTCAAGGTTGCGATAATTCGCAATATTACATGGCTTTTATTGTTGGTTCATATAGGTCTACTCTTTACTGGATATGGCCAAATGGGAACTTCGATAGAAATAGACGGCGGATTTTTTTCTTATATCCGTTCGGCTTTCTTCAAGTTGATGGTACGTCCATGGGTTATTGCTTATTTGCTGATTTCCAATAGCCGTAAAAATCTTGCTGTAACTGTTCTTTTGTTTTCTATTCACACGATTCTTGCTCATTCTTTAGGAGGGTTCTTTATTCTATTACTCATCTTATTGTTTAGGCAAGGCAAGAAGGTGAAATCTTTTGTGAAGCGAAATTTCTTGTTTGTATTAGCGATACTCTATTTGGTTCCGATTGTTGTCTCTTCCGCTTATAATGTTCGTGCACAATTAAGGGGACAAGGAGGGATGAGTGAAACTTCAAACATGGATATAATGGTTGGGAAATTATGTGGACGAATAAGTAGTTTTTCCAACAGTGCCTATATTTTACAGAACTCGTCACAAAATGTTTATGATTTGGAATTAATCCCCGATTTTTTTTACTTTTATGATACATTACATTATTGGGGATACAGACCTGAGTTTAAGAGTACTGGATTCTATGTGGAAGAGCAAATAAAGCATTCAAAATTAGAAAACAGTTCAACTATGCCTGGTGTCATAGGGGTTTTAATAATGTCATATGTTAAATCTCCTTACATATTTCTTTTTAACCTGTTTCTGATGACTTTTCTTCTTATTATAATATTTAATCTAACAAAGAGGATAGGATTTCCAAATGCTTCTGGAATTGCTTATATTTTAACAATAGAGTTTGCTACAAGTGGAGATATTTCAGCTCTTTCTAATACTATATATACCCTGCTGATAATATGGTTTACATTGTCTATATCAAACATAATAATATGGAAATGAAAAAGAAAAAGAAAAAGAAAGTACTTGTGTTATATCCATCGGGGAATTATCTATATCCTACGACAGGAGGAGAGTTATATGATTCTTATCTTTTTAAAAGAATACTTTTTTCAGGACAGATAGATATGTCCTTTTTTACAAAAGATCATACTAGACGCATTAATAAGTGGTTGTTGCCTGCATACATACTCTGGTCGTGTAGGAGAATCGGTTCATACGATGCTGTATTCTTAAATAGCGGTTGGTTTGCTCAATCTATTTGGCTGCTTTATTTTTTCAGAATATTTTATCCTAAGTTGAAAGTCTATGTTATTCATCATCATTTTCGGTACCAAGAAATGTCTGGAATAAAAAGACAATTACAGTACATGTTGGAATGGCTGGGATTGGGTGTGTCTTTCGCTATTATAACTCCCAATCCATATACGCATTCCTTGATAAAGCAGATGAGACCAGATAGTCGTACTGTTTTTCTCGAAATGGCATTCAAGAAAGATGTTCCAACATGTTCTTGCTATGTGTTGAAACAGTTATTATTTGTAGGTACTGTATATCAACGGAAAGGACTTTTATATTTACTGGAGGCAATAGGACAGATGTCTGAAAAGGAAAGATCTGGTATTCATTTGGATATTGTGGGGGATCTTTCTCAAAAAAAATACTATAAATGTCTGTTGTCTTTGGTTCACTTATATGGGCTGGAGGATATTGTAACTTTTGTAGGGCGTATATCAGATGAAGAATTGAGGTCATATTATTCTCGAGCATATTGTTTTGTATTTCCATCTTTACTGGAAGGTTATGGTATGGTATTAATTGAGGCTATGTCTTACGGACTACCGGTTATAGCGTTTGATAATTCAGCTATACCTTTTACAGTAAAAAATGATAGGAATGGCATATTAGTGAGGAATAAAAGCATATTGGATCTAAAAAAAGCCATTTTGAAACTGTGTGTAGATACAGATTACCATCGGAAATTGTGTGATGGTGCTCTAGATACTTATCGCAATGCTCGTTCTCTTTCTGATTTGGATATAGATATAGAAAATTTTGTAATAAAGGAACTAATAAACTAAATCAATATGGAAGTAATGTTGGAGTATTAAATTTATTATAGTATAATGGTGATTGTGAAATTATAAGGCAATTATGCATGAAATTTTATTGGCGTATGTTTTTGAGAAAAACTTTAAAAATTGCATGAGAAGTCAGAATTTTATTCTCGATAAAATTATATTGGATACCTGCTAATATTAAAATTATAATTGATTTTTAATAGAATTTAGTTTAGGGCATAGTAAAGTGCTCTTTAAAAAGGGTGTTACTTAATTTAGTACTAACGTAAAAGTGTCTTTAAAAAGAGGTGTTATCTAAATTGAATATTAACAAATAAGTGATGATTTGAATTTATTAGAACGGAATTATGAAAATATGTTTCTTTTGTAAGATATCAGATAAGAGTAAGCTATTTATAGTCGAATTCTATAATCAGGATATTAAAATCTTAAAAAAAATAGATCCCAGTTTGACGATAGCTACTAAATATAGCGAAATAGATTGGAGTGCAGATGTAATTTTTGTTTGGTGGTGGACATATGCCTTTTTTCCTGTAGTTGTTTCAAAGCTGTTGAGGAAAAAAGTTGTAATAACAGGAACTTTTAATTATAAGTGTCCAATGGCTGCTTCGGATTACTATAGAAGACCGTTATTAGAAAGGTTATTGATTAAATTTTCTATTAAATATGCAAATGAAAATATTCTAGTCTCAAGAAATGAGTATGAACAAATTTATAAAGATTGGAATCTTAAAAATATAGTATATTCTCCACATTGTATAGATACTGTAAAGTATTCAAGGGGAATGTATTGCAATAGAGGAAATGAATTGTTTACTATTTGTTGGACAGGAAAAGAAAATGTGAAACGAAAATGTTTGTATGAGATTATAGATTCGGTTGAATTATTGAAAGATAAGTTAGATATGCATCTTAATATTGCAGGACATAAAGGAGATGCTTTTGATGAAGTGAAGAAATATATATCAGAGAAAGGTTTAAATGCTTATATTAGTATTTTAGGTGAAATCTCAGAGAAGGAAAAATTGTGTTATTTGAAAAGCTGTCGTTTCTATTTACAACCTTCACGATATGAAGGGTTTGGGTTAGCTATTGCGGAAGCTATGAGTTGTGGGACTGTAGTCGTAACAACAGATGTTGGAGAAGTTCTAAATGTTGTTGGAAATGCAGGAATAATAATAAGGAATACATTACCGGAAACTATTGCTAATGTTATAGAGGATTATTGGAATAATGATTTAGAGAGTATTAGTATTGCGGCTCATAGTAGGATTGAAACATTATTTTCAATGGCAAGAAGAGAAAAAGATATAATGAATGTTGTGAAAAAGTATAAAGAATAATTATGAAACAGATTATTCAAGATATAAAATCAGGGCGAACTGTGCTTGAAGAAGTACCAGTTCCTCAAGTAAGAGCAGGTTATGTTCTAGTTAAAACGTCTCGTTCTTTAGTATCCTTGGGAACGGAGCGTATGCTCGTGGAGTTCGGAAAGGCGAACCTGATTGATAAGGCACGGCAACAACCGGATAAGGTGAAGCAAGTTTTGGACAAGATAAAGACGGATGGTTTGCAACCGACACTGGAGGCCGTGTTCAATAAGCTAGGGCAGCCTTTACCTTTGGGATATTGCAATGTCGGACGTGTGGTAGCTGTAGGGAAAGGTGTCGCGGAGTTCAAGGTGGACGATCGGGTGGTCTCGAACGGGAACCATGCGGAGTTTGTTTGCGTGCCGAAGAACTTGGTGGCGAAGGTGCCGGATGATATAACGGATGAGGAGGCGGCCTTTACGGTGATTGGCTCGATTGGCTTGCAAGGAATCCGCTTATTGAATCCTCAGTTGGGCGAGACGGTCGTGGTGGTCGGTCTGGGATTGATCGGTTTGGTGGCGGCGCAGTTGTTGAGAGCGAACGGCTGTAAGGTTATCGGGGTGGATTTTGACCAGCAGAAGGTGGATATGGCCGCCTCGAAGGGAATCGTGGCCGTTAATCCGGGCAAAGGTACGGATCCGGTAAGGTTCGTGGAGGATTATACGGGTGGTATCGGTGCGGATGGTGTCTTGATCACGGCCTCCACGCAAAGCCATGAGGTGATCCATCAAGCGTGTGAGATGTCCCGTAAGCGGGGACGGATCGTGTTGGTGGGTGTTATCGGATTGAATATGCGAAGGGATGACTTCTATAAGAAGGAGTTGAGTTTTCAGGTATCTTGCTCGTACGGGGCCGGACGTTATGACGAGGAATATGAGAACAAGGGGCATGATTATCCGTTGGCTTATGTCCGCTGGACGGAAAAGCGTAATTTTGAGACGATACTCCACGCGATCTCTTCCGGATCGTTGGATGTCAAGTCGTTGATAACGGAAGAGGTTGACTTGGTGGATTATGAGGAGATTTACGGCGATATGCGCAAGAAAGGATCGATCGCCTCTATATTGCGGTTTCCCGCTGATTCAAAAATGGAGTCTGTTGTCTCTATCGGCAATAATACCTTTGTGAGTGGAAAGGGCAAGATCGGGATTATTGGGGCGGGCAATTATACCTCCGCCATGGTCATACCTTGCTTGGCTAAGGCCCACGCTAGAATCAAGTATATAGCGAGTGCCCAAGGATTGTCCGCCAAGATATTGGCGAGGAAGGCGGGGGCGGAGAACGCCACGTCGGACTATCAAAATATATTGAAAGATCCGGAGGTGGATTTGGTGATGGTCACGACACGCCATAACCTGCATGCCCGGATGGTGATAGAGGCTTTACGGAATGGGAAAAGCGTGTTCGTGGAGAAACCGTTATGCTTGAATGAGACGGAATTGGATGATATTATACGGGCTTATCAAGGGGCTCCTGAGGGCACGACCTTGACGGTTGGTTTTAACCGGCGTTTCTCTCCGTTCGCCGAGAAAATGAAGCGATTGCTAGGTGACGGACCTAAAAATATAGTGGCGACGATGAACGCCGGATTTATCCCGCAAGAAGTGTGGGTACACGATCTAGAGATAGGTGGAGGGCGGATCATTGGTGAGGCTTGCCATTTTATCGATCTATGTTCCTTCTTGGCGGGCTCGGAGGTCGTGGCGGTCTGCATGAATGCGTTAGGCGAAAATCCGGAGGAGAATACGGATAATGCCAGCATATTGCTTCGTTACGCGAATGGGACGAACGCCGTGATCAATTACTTTGCGAACGGCTCGAAATCGTACGCCAAGGAACGTGTGGAGGTTTTCTCTCAGGAGAGGGTCTTGGTCTTGGATAACTGGCGTAAATTGACCGGGTATGGTTTTAAGGGTTTCTCATCGATGAAGGCCGGTATGGATAAAGGGCAAAAACGTCAATTTACGTTGTTGAATGAACGTATCCGGGAGGGCGGTGAGCCATTGATTCCATTTGAGAGTATATTGAATACGACGAAAGCTACTTTCGCTTGCATTACGAGCTTGAAAGAGAGATGTTGGGTGAATCTCTAAAATTATATATTTCTACTCTTCGGAACTTGAGATCTCGCCAAGTTCGTTATCAAGTCTGGTATAGGCTACGGGCATATATTAGGAAATACAGGAGCTTTCGGTATGTATTGTCATTACCGAGAGTGGGACATCCTTTGTCTTTTAAACTTTTCATCTCGAAATATACGGACTTGGATAGTGTTACGGGGCATTTCTCTTTCTTGGGTACGGAATCCGCTTTTCTAGGATGGAACGATGAGAGCTTTGGTAAGTTATGGTCCTATAATCTAAATTATATGGACTACCTTCATCAAGAAACTATATCTTTCGAACAGGCCGTTTGCTGGATCGATAAGTTTGTCGATGAAATAGAGGGGAATAGGAATGGTCTGGAACCTTATCCGATCGCTTTACGAGGCATCAATTGGATCAAGTTCCTGTCGAAATATCATCCTTATATTCTGGCTGAGAATAAACGAAAATGGGATTCCTCCTTGTATGCCCAATATCAGATTTTACTGGATAATCTGGAATATCATCTTTTAGGGAATCACTTATTGGAAGACGCTTTCTCCTTGTTATGGGCCGGGCTTTATTTTAAGGATGAGCCGATCTATCAAAAGGCGAAAGGCTTATTGTTGCGGGAACTGGAAGAGCAACTCCTTCCGGATGGCGCTCATTACGAGCAATCACCGATGTATCATTGTATATTATTGGATCGATTGCTGGATTGCTATAATGTCTCTGTAAATAATTTGCGGTTTATAGGGCAGGAAGGTTTGAATGAACGCTTACGAGAAAAAGCCGGTGGTATGTTGGGACATTTAGCCTCTGTCGTTTATAAAGATAATACGATACCTCTCCTGAATGATTCCGCTGAGGGAATCGCGCCTTCTCCGACTCAATTGTTTGCATACGCTAAGCGATTGGATATGGACTGGGAAAAGCTTCCGATGGGAGCGTGTGGCTATCGAAAATTGATGGCGGGCCATTGGGAGGCTATCGTGGATGTTGGAGACATAAGGGCCTCTTACCAACCCGGCCATTCGCATGCGGATACGTTCAATTATGAGTTGCGGATAGGGGGTAAGCCTTTCGTTATGGATACCGGAATTTCTACGTATGAAAAGACAGCCCGTAGGCAATACGAGCGTGGCACGGCGGCCCATAATACGGTGGTGCTAGGGGATAAGAACTCTAGCGAGGTATGGGGAGGCTTTCGTGTGGGGAGGCGGGCAAGGGTGACGCTTCTTAAAGATTCTCCGAATGAGGTAGAGGCTTGGCATGATGGTTTTGGCTCATTGGGTAGGCATCTGCGAAAATTTACGATTGATAAGGATCGTTTTAGGATAGAGGATTCTGTCTCAACAGCCGTGAAAGCCGTAAGCTTGATCCATCTGGCTCCGGATGTGGAGATCATATCTTGTTCACGAAATGAGATAGTGACGAGTATCGCGGCGATAAGAGTGGCCGGCGCATCCTCTGTCGAGATTGTAGATGACCAAGTGTCATTTACGTATAACCGTTTTCACCTATCTAAGACAATTCGTATTCATTTTGTGAAGAGACTTTCTTATACAATCGGTTGATCGTTATTGGACCATTCTTGATCTGCCTAATATCTTACTTAAAAAATAACACATATTTCTTATGAAAGCATGTTTCATGGGGTTGGGCTATATTGGCCTGCCCACGGCTATTATTGCCGCAAAGCACGGGGTGGAGATCGCCGGCGTGGATATTAACGCTCAAGTGGTGGAGGTTACCAACCAGGGGAAATTGCATATCATCGAGCCGGGTATGGAGGAGATGTTGCGGGAGGTACTGGCCTCCGGACATTTCAAGGCGTACACCGAGCCTCGGGTGAGCGACGCTTATTTCATGGTGGTACCCACTCCTTTCAAGGGGGATCATGAGCCGGACGTATCGTTCGTTGAGTCGGCTACCCGTATGGTGCTTCCTTTGTTGAAGGAGGGGGATTTGTACGTGATCGAGTCTACATCGCCGGTGGGGACGACCGAACGGATGGCTAGGTTGATTTTCTCGGAGCGGCCGGAACTGGAGGGCAAGATCTATATCGCTTATTGCCCGGAGCGGGTGCTTCCGGGTAACGTGATCCATGAGTTGGTGCATAACGACCGGGTCATCGGCGGCATGGACGAGGCCTCCACCCGTAAGGCGATGGAGTTCTACGGCCAGTTCGTGAAGGGTACGCTTCACCCAACGAATAGCAAGACGGCCGAGATGTGTAAATTGACCGAGAACTCAAGCCGGGACGTACAGATCGCTTTCGCCAATGAGCTGTCGTTTATTTGTGATAAGGCCGGGATCAATGTGTGGGAGCTGATCGATTTGGCGAACAAGCATCCCCGTGTGAATATCTTACGGCCGGGTTGCGGAGTTGGCGGTCATTGCATAGCGGTGGACCCTTATTTCATCACGGCGGAGTTTCCGATGGAGAGCCGTATGATCTCGACGGCCCGTGAGACGAATAATTACAAGGCTTTCTGGTGCGCTGAGAAAGTGAGGAACGCCATGCTGCGGTTTGAGTTGAAGCATGGGCGTAAGCCGGCGGTGGCAATGATGGGCTTGGCTTTCAAGCCTGATATCGATGACTTACGTGAATCGCCGGCCAAGGGAATAACGACGAAGGTGTTGCAATCGTGCAACAACGCTGATATCATGGTGGTGGAGCCGAACGTTTCGGAGCATAAGTTGTTTAAGCTGACCCCTTATAAGGAGGCATACGAGAAGGCGGATATAGTGGTCTTCTTGGTGAATCATAGGGAGTTTGCGGGGTTGAATTATCGGGATGACGTGGAGGTGCTGGACTTTTGCGGGACATTCAAGAAATAATCGTTCGCTAAATAGAAGAATACGCAGTAATGAGAAAAATAATGTTAGTATTCGGGACCCGTCCCGAGGCGATCAAGATGGCTCCGCTGGTGAAGGAGTTCCAAAAACATCCGGAGTCGTTCGAGACCATCGTGTGCGTTACCGGACAGCATCGGGAAATGTTGGATCAAGTGTTAAAATTGTTCGAGATCACGCCGGATTATGATTTGAATATCATGAGGCAGGGTCAGGACTTATATGACGTGACCGCCCGTGTCCTTACCGGTATGCGTGACGTGTTGCGTGAGGCGACACCCGATGTCGTGCTGGTGCATGGGGATACCACCACGAGCACGGCGGCCGCCTTGGCCGCTTTCTACCAACAGATACCTGTAGGTCATATAGAGGCCGGCCTTCGTACCCACAACATCTATAGCCCATGGCCGGAGGAGATGAACCGTCAGGTCACGGGGCGTATCGCCACGTATAATTTCGCACCCACGCGGTTGAGCAAGCAGAACTTGATGCGAGAGGACGTGAATCCGGACTCAATCTTGGTTACCGGCAATACGGTGATAGACGCCTTACGGCAAGTGGTGACTAAGATAAAGACGGACGCTGAGCTGACAAGGAGTTGGAAGGCGTGCTTTTACGTTCGGGGTATGACGTGAACCGTCTGGTTGAGGGTAAGAGATTGGTGTTGATCACGGGTCATCGCCGGGAGAACTTCGGTGATGGATTCATCCATATGTGTACCGCTATCAAGGACTTGACCCGGAAGTATCCGGAGGTGGATTTTGTCTATCCTATGCACTTGAATCCTAATGTGCGCAAGCCGATTCACGAGGTATTCGGCGAGGATCTTTCTCATTTGGAGAATATGTTCTTCATTGAGCCATTGGAATATCTGTCGTTTGTCTATCTGATGGAGAAATCAACGATAGTGCTGACCGATAGCGGCGGTATCCAAGAGGAGGCCCCCGGATTGGGCAAGCCCGTGTTGGTGATGCGTGATACGACCGAGCGTCCGGAGGCTCTCGCGGCAGGTACGGTGAAACTGGTCGGAACGGACTATGATAAGATCGTGAGCGAGGTCTCGGCGTTACTTGATGATACTGTTTATTACGATGCGATGAGCAAGGCGGTTAATCCCTATGGGGATGGATTGGCTTGCGGAAGGATCGTGGAATTTTTGAACCGGAAGGAATGAGGGTCTTGATCGTTTCTCCCTCTTATCTTCCAGAGATCGGTGCGGCACCCTCACGCATTACGAACATGGCGGAGGGACTGTCTGGCTTAGGGATAAAGGTGGATGTGTTGACTTGCTTACCCAATTATCCCAAGGGACGTATCTTTGATGGATATAGGGGGGCTTTTTCCAAGACAGAGGATGTAAACGGGATAACGGTCTTCAGGTACTGGACGTATGCCTCGATCTCGAAGAAACCGTTGGTCCGTCTTGCCAGTATGTGCGCTTTCGCCACGACCCTTTGGTGTTTCGCTCTCAAGCGTAAGCGTATAAAATCTTATGATAAGGTGATCATCCAGACCCCTCCTGTTTTGGCGGCGGCCTCGGCCATGTTGCTTTTTCGTTGCTGCTACCGGAAAAAGGTGGTACTGAACGTCTCAGACCTTTGGCCATTGTCGGCCGTGGAGCTGGGGCCATGAAAGAGGGGGGCGTTTATCATGGGGTGATGGGGCGTATCGAGCGGTTCCTTTATCGTAAGGCCACGGCCTGTCAAGGGCAGAGTAAGGAGATCGTGGATTATATAAAACGGTATGAGCCGGGCAAGGCCTCGTTCTTGTATCGGAATTTGCAGCATCGTTTTGTTTTACCGAATCAAACCCCTTCTTCTCGAAAGCCTTTCAGGATCGTCTATGCCGGTTTACTGGGCGTGGCGCAGAATATATTGGAGTTGATAGAGCGTGTCGATTTTAAAGGGATGGGAGCGGAGCTTCATTTATTTGGAGGGGGCAACCAAGCCGTGGAGATAGAGGATTATGTGAGAACACATGATAGAGGTGTCTTTTATCATGGCTCTTTGCCCAAGGAACGGATGCGTGAGGAGCTTATACGCTACCATGCCTCTATTATCCCCTTGACGGTTCGTATAAGGGGGCGGTACCTTCTAAATTATTTGATTTGCTGCCGTTAGGCGTTCCTATCTTGTTTTGCGGAGGCGGCGAGGGCGAGGAGATTGTAAAGGAGAATCAGTTGGGCCTTGTCTCGGCCCCCGGAGATTATGAGGGACTTTCTAAAAATATACGGGCCATGAGCCACTTACCGGATGAGGAGTATCGACAGCTAAAAGCGAACTGCTTAAGAGTATCTCAGACAACTTTCTGTTTTGAAAGGCAACTGGAGGTGTACAAACGTTTTTTATCGGCTTTCTAATTTCAGGATGAAATCCCTTAAACATTTTGCGGGGATGCCCTGTTATAGATATAGTAGTGTGTTTTTCATGGTATTAGATTTTTAGATTAGTAATTAGGTTGTTCATTCAGTTCGGGAGAATAGGATGTTGGTTTCTAAATATGAGAGCCGGAAAGGTGAGAATGATTTCTCTCGTTTCCGGCTATTCTTTTTTATTTAAAACTCGTCATTGGCGTAAAGACTCAATAGGTTTTTCAGCTCATAATCGAATATCTCGTCATCCTTGAAGAAGCGTTTCAATTCGATCTCGGCTGTCTCCGGTGAGTCTGATGCGTGTATGATATTCTCTTGTACGCTCATACTATAATCTCCCCGTATCGTACCGGGAGCGGCGTTTCTACCATTGGTAGCGCCGGCCAAGGTTCTTACTACATGTATGGCATCTACCCCTTCCCAGCAACATACAATTACCGGGCATACACTCATCGCGTCCTTGATACGTTGGAAGAAAGGCTTTTCTTTTAGGTGGGCGTAATGCTCACTCAAGATCTCGTCAGTCAGCCAAACCATCTTCATGCCGGCCAGACGGAGTCCCTTCTTCTCGAAACGGTTTACGATTTCACCGATCAGCCCTCGCTGAACGGTACAAGGCTTTAAAATAACCAATGTTTTTTCCATAAGATTTATATTAAAAGATTAAACAAATGTTTGATGTCTTGAATACATGTTAACCTTGCGGCGTTTTATGAATGATAGAGGAATAAAGGATGAAATGTTTTTTAGGATATTTCAAGTATATTTCTATCTTATTCCTCCGCAAGTTAATGGGAATAAACAAATAAACGAGCGATAAGTCTGCTAAACTAAACTAATTTAACATACGTTAATTATTGCTTGAGTTGTTAATCCTTCTGTATTCTTTTCCATTTCCGTGGAATTTCCGGATGAGTCTTGAGAAATTCCCTCAAGGTTTGCCGGTTTACTCCCAGTTTCTTGCTGATATATACTTTAGTCTTATGTTCTTTAATATACTGCAAGATCATCTCTTCCTTACCTTTTAGCTTACAGGCTTCCGGTCGCTCTCCTTTTGGACGGCCCAGTTTGGCACCTTGCACTTTTTTCCGAGCCAACGCTTCTTTCGTTCGTTGCGAAATCAGGTTGCGTTCAATTTCGGCGCTTAGGCTAAATGCGAATGCCAAGATTTTACTGTTAATGTTATTTCCGAGTTCGTAACCTTCCTTTACCGTAAATACAATGATGTCTCTTTCCATACATTGATGAAGGAAGCTCATAACTTGCATAAGATTACGTCCGAGACGTGACAGTTCCGTCGTGATCAGGATGTCGCCTTTACGTATTTGCTTTAATAATTTACCAAGTTGGCGATCGGCGATTACTTTTGTCCCGCTGATCGTCTCATCTACCCACCTGTCGATTCTCATGTTCCTCGATTTTGTGAATTTCTCAATCTCGAATCGCTGGTTTTCAGTAGTTTGTTTGTCTGTACTGACTCTTACATAACCGTATACCATATGTCCTATATTTAATTAAACAACAACCAAGATACTGGAAACGGATTGATTGATAGTGTGTTTTAGTAAAAACAAACTTTTTTATGGGTGTGTTAAAGAAGTTGAGTGGGTTTGAACTCCATACAAATTGTAATAAAAAGGGTTAATGGATATCCGTATAGAAAATTTAAGTTACTTTTGCTTTCGAAAAATAAGAAGGAGTCTTAGAATGATCATGGGTATGAAAAAGTTATTGTCTTTACCTCCAAATTTGGTTGATTGTTTCCATGCGATAGAGCATGTAAGTACGGAGGAATGGTTTTGCACCTCGGATCCGGTAGGTGCCCGCTTGGGATCCGGGGGAGGAACGACTTGGTTGTTGGAGGCCTCCCGGCGAAAAGAGGCCCCTGATGTATCCGTGGAGGAGTGGTTGGGACAGGAGAAGCGTATCTTGTTGCATGCCGGAGGGCAAAGCCGCCGTTTGCCCGGATATGCGCCATCCGGGAAAATATTGACTCCGATCCCTGTGTTTCGCTGGGCAAGAGGGCAGAGGTTATCCCAGAACTTATTGTCTTTGCAATTACCTCTTTATGAACGGATCATGAAAAAGGCGCCGGAATCGCTTCATACCTTGATCGCTAGCGGTGACGTATATATCCGTGCTAACCAGCCTTTGCAGGAGATTCCTGAGGTAGATGTGGTTTGTTACGGTTTATGGGTCGAGCCTTCGTTGGCCAAGAATCACGGGGTTTTTGTATCGAGCCGTAAGTCTCCGGACACTCTGGACTTCATGCTACAGAAGCCTTCGTTGGAAACTTTGGGGGAATTGGCGGGTAGTCATTTATTCTTGATGGATATCGGTATCTGGCTGCTAAGCGACAAGGCGGTGCGGTTATTAATGAAACATTCCTATACCGAAGATGGCAAGGCGATGAAGGCGTATGATTTATATGCTGAGTTCGGGTTGGCCTTGGGGAAGAATCCACGTATCACGGACTCGGAGTTAAATCAGCTTTCAGTAGCGATTCTGCCGCTTCCGGGTGGAGAGTTCTATCATTATGGAACTAGCCGTGAGTTGATTTCCTCTACATTGGCGGTACAGAACTTAGTTAGGGATCAACGTGCGATCATGCAGCGTAAGGTGAAACCACATCCCGCCATGTTTGTGCAGAATGCGGTGTTACACCAGAAATTGACCGCTGAGAATTCGGAATTATGGATAGAGAATAGTTATATCGGTGAGAATTGGACGTTACGTGGCCAGCAAATTATAACGGGTGTTCCGGAGAATAATTGGAACTTATCCCTGCCGGAAGGTATCTGTGTAGATGTTGTCCCGGTAGGGGAAACCAATTGGGCGGCAAGGCCCTATGGTTTTAATGACTTGTTTAAAGGGGCCTTGTCTGATGTGTCTACCTTGTTTATGGGGAAACCTATCTTGACTTGGGCGATGGAGCGAGGTATCACCTTGGGAGGGAATGAGGATATACAAAACGCACCTTTGTTCCCTGTTTGCCAAACCGTGGATGAGCTGGGAAAAGTGCTGCGCTGGATGATTACGGAGCTGGATAGGGAAGAGGGAAAGCATATTTGGCTTTCCGCCCGAAAATTATCGGCGAATGATTTGTCCGATCAAGCGAATTTACGCCGTTTAGTAGCTCAGCGAGAAGTTTTCCGTAAAAAAGACTGGTCATTATTGGCCGCTAATCATGAGAAAAGTGTATTCTATCAATTGGATCTTTCGGATGCAGCGGAAAGCTTCGCCAAAGACAAGATTGTCTTACCGAAAGCCCTTCCCGAGGATAATCCGTTGATGAAAAGGATACATAATCATATGTTCCGTTCTCAGGTGATGAAGATCTCGGGGGTAGCGTATAAGGAGGAGGAGCAAAAGGCTTTCGCTTTGTTGCGGGAGGGACTGGTCGGTTCCGTCCTCGGAAGTAAGCAGCAGCCGTGTTTGAATGTCTATCGGGACCAGATCGTATGGGGACGTAGTCCGGTACGTATTGATTTGGCAGGTGGGTGGACAGATACGCCGCCCTATTGCTTATATGCGGGTGGAAACGTGGTGAACGTGGCGATCGAGTTAAACGGGCAACCACCACTACAAGTCTATATCAAGCCTTCCGATACCCATAAGATTATCCTTCGCTCGATCGATCTGGGAGCGATGGAGGTTATCTCTTCATGGGATGAGCTTCGTGATTATAATAAGGTAGGATCGCCGTTTTCCATCCCGAAAGCGGCTTTGGCCTTGGCGGGATTTGTCCCGGAATTCTCGGCGGAGGCTTATGCTTCTTTGGATGTCCAGCTGGAAGCTTTTGGTAGCGGGCTCGAGATTACCTTGTTGGCGGCGATACCGGCGGGTTCCGGTTTAGGCACTAGCTCGATCCTCGCGGCTACCGTGCTGGGCGCTATCTCTGATTTTTGTGGCTTGGCTTGGGATAAGAATGAGATCGGAAACCGCACCTTGATTTTAGAACAATTGCTGACTACCGGCGGGGGATGGCAAGATCAATACGGTGGTGTATTGCACGGTTTGAAACTCTTGCAAACGAACGAGGGTTTTAATCAGAATCCTTTGGTACGTTGGCTGCCGGAATATTTGTTTACTGATCCGGAATACCGGCCTTGTCATCTTCTTTATTATACGGGAATTACTCGTACGGCGAAAGATATTTTGTCGGAAATCGTACGGGGTATGTTCTTGAATAGCGAGGCGCATTTAGGTCTTTTGTCCGAGATGAAAGCCCATGCGCTCGATATGTACGAGGCGATCCAATGCGGAGACTTCGTGACTTATGGTAAATTGGTCGGAAAGACTTGGGAGCAAAATAAGGCACTCGATTCCGGAACGAATCCGGCGGCGGTGGAAGCTATTATCTCCAAGATACAGGCTTATGCCTTGGGATATAAACTTCCGGGAGCAGGCGGTGGTGGTTACTTATATATCGTAGCGAAAGACCCGGGTGCGGCCCTGCAAATCCGAAAGATATTGACTCTTTCTCCACCCAATTCGAACGCCCGGTTCGTGGAGATGAGCTTGTCGAATAAGGGGCTTCAGATTAGTCGTTCGTAGGTTCGTGCCACGCCGGTATAGGCGAGGGCACACGCCAGTATAGGTGTTGGCTTACGCTGGTATAGATACAGGCCTATGCCTATACTGCTGAGGGGCGTTGCGTATATACGTGTGTATTTTTGCCTGTTTTGTTGCTAATTGGAATATATTGCATGTGTTTTGGAACATTTATATAAATGATCCTGTTGTACTTTTGCGGAGTTTAATGAGGTGTCAGATCTGATGGGGAAGAGAATTGTTTTTATATGGCTTTTATTGGCGTTCGCTTGGGTAGCGAAGAGCCAGAACTACATGATAAAAGGAATCGTGACTGATTCCATTACGGGAGAACCTTTGCCTTATGTGGCTGTGATTTTGAAGGGAACTACGATAGGTGCTACGACAGATCTGGATGGGGCTTTTACGCTTTCCTCTTCATCTAAGGTACGTACTTTACAGGTCTCTTATTTGGGTTATACGGAGAAAGAATTGAAATTCGTTCCGGGTAAAGCGGAACATTTGAAGATTCAGCTAGCTCCGACAAGTATTAATTTGTCGGAGGTGATCATCAAGCCGGGAAAGGAAAGATATCGGAAGAAGGATAATCCTGCGGTTACCTTTATCAAAAACGCTATCGCACGTCGGGAGAGCAACGATCCTCGTAATCATGATTATTTTCGGTATGATCAATACGAGAAGATGGTCTTCGCTATGAACGATTACCAACCGAAACCGAAAAAGGATGGAAAGGCGGGAAAGTTTGACTTCTTGACTGAGTTTATCGATACGTTGGAGGTGGGAAAGACGATCTTGCCGGTATCCGAACGTGAGAAAATCCAGACCGTTTATTATCGTAAAGACCCGAAGACGGAAAAGAGGGTCGTTCAGGCTACGAAAGCGGCTGGTGTGGATGAGGTCTTCTCACGAGACGGTATGCAACAGTTCTTGAATGAGGTATTTCGGGAAGTGAATATCTTCCAGAATGATATTCCTTTGTTCTTGAACCGTTTCGTAAGCCCTATGTCTACGATGGGACCTAACTTCTATAAATATTATTTGCTAGACACGGTGGAGGTCGCCGGACAGAAGTGTGTGGATTTGGGTTTCGCTCCGTTTACTCCGGAGACGTTCGGCTTTACGGGACATCTTTTTATCACGTTGGATTCTACTTATTTCGTGCAGAAGGTTAAGTTGAATGTCCCGAAGAAGATCAACTTGAATTTTGTCGGTGGAATGACGATCGAGCAGACTTTCGACCGTGCCCCGGATGGGACTCGTATCATTACGAAAGATGATATCAACGTGGACTTCAAATTGACGGAGAAATCGAAAGGAATGTATGCCCGCCGTTTGAATATCTATTCGAATCAAGCGTTTGAGGGACCCGATGATCCTAAAGTATTCGAGGAGAGCGCACCTATTATTATACCGATGGAAGCTTATCGCCGTTCGGCGGATTTCTGGGAGGAGAATCGTCCTACTGAGGCGGGAACTCGCAAGCAGAATAACGTGGAGTTGCTAATGGCGAAACTTCGTTCCGTTCCTATTTTCTATGTGACGGAGAAGGTTGTTTCGATCCTTACCTCCGGTTATATCGCGACGAATAAGATTCCGGAGAAGAGCAAGTTCGAGTTTGGCCCGATGAACACCTATATCAGTGGTAACGCGATTGAGGGGGCCCGCTTCCGTGTCGGTGGAACCACGACAACGGCGTTCAGTAAACGTCTTTTCTTGGATGGTTATTTGGCTTATGGATCGAAAGACCGCAAGTTGAAATATGATGGTATCGTAGAATATTCTTTTATCGATAAGAAGGATTATCGGAAAGAATTTCCCGTGCATTCTATTCGCTTCGAGTACCTATATGATATCAACCAGTTAGGTCAGCAGTATATGTATACCAACAAGGATAATATGTTCTTAGCCTTGAAGCGGCAGAAGGATACACGTGCCACCTATTTAAGGAATATGGAACTGACCTATTACCGTGAACATTATAACGGCTGGGCTTATGGGGCGGTACTTCGGAATTTTAAGGAATACTCAACCGGTTACGCCGCATTCGACCGTATCGGTCCGGATGGCCAGATCACGGCTACCGATTCCTACCGGATGTCGGAAGTGGAGTTTAAGTTCCGTTTTGCCCCGAATGAGAAATTCTACCAGACTCGTAATTACCGTTATCCGATTACGCTTGACGCACCGGTATTCACCTTGAACCATACGATGGCTTTCCAAGATGTATTAGGTAGTTCGTATGATTATCAGAAGACGGAGATCGGTATCCAGAAACGCTTCTGGTTCTCTGCTTTCGGTTATGTGGATATTCTCGCTAAAGCAGGTAAAGTTTGGACAAAGGCCCCTTATCCTTTGTTGATCTTGCCAAACGCAAACTTGTCGTATTTGGTGCAACCGGAATCTTATACGAATATGAATGCGATGGAGTTCATCAACGATGAGTACGCTTCGTGGGATATTACTTATTTCATGAACGGAACCTTGTTGAACCGTATCCCGCTTATCAAGAAGTTAAAATGGAGAGAGGTCTTTTCTTTCCGGGGTATGTTCGGACACTTGACGGATAAGAATAATCCGTATATCAGTGAGCAGAATGAGGGCTTGTTCTTATTCCCGCAGGGCTCTTACCTGATGGACCCGTCTACTCCTTATATGGAGGCGGGTGTCGGTATCGAGAATATCTTTAAGTTCTTGCGTTTGGATTATGTATGGCGTCTGACCTATAAGGATCATCCGGGCATCCAGACAAAGGGTATACGTTTTATGATGAAGCTATCCTTCTAGGGCAAGTATTATTTCCAGTCGCTGAACTCAAAACTTAATTGTTCCCAACGGTCTTTCGTATGAGGCTCCTCTTTTACGGGATTAGATACGGATAGGCCGATCAGTCGGATGGGATGCTCGGTATATTCCACTTCTTTCAGTAATTCCTTGGCCAAGGGAAGGATCTTATCTAAGGTTGTTAACTCTTCCGGACGGCTGAGGCTTCTCGTGATTTGGTTGAAATCATGGAACTTGACCTTTAAGGTCAGTGTGTTTCCCTTGAATCCGGAACGTTCCAGCCTGCCGATAAGTTCGGTCGCTACGTGATAAAGCTCGATGATAACAGAGGATTTGCGGGAGATATCTTTTTCTAGCGTATGCTCGCAACCTACCGACTTCCGGATTCGTACCGCTTCTACGGGACGGTTGTCTATACCTCTGGCAAACTCATAATAAAGTATTCCCGCCTTTCCGAACTGGCGGGTAAGCATCTCCCCCGAACATTCCCGTAATTGCAGTCCGTTGTGGATACCGAGCGTATGCATTTTTCGGGCTGTTACGGGACCTACTCCCCAGAAAGACTCGATGGGAAGACGGGCTATGAAATCGAGGGCTTGGCTTGGGTGAATGGTACATAATCCATTGGGTTTTCGATAATCCGAGGCTATTTTCGCTAGAAATTTGTTGTAGGAGACTCCCGCTGACGCTATCAGGTTCAAGTTTTCCCAGATCCGTTTCTTGATCTCCTTGGCGATATCTACAGCGAGAGAGATGCCTTGTTTATTATCGGTGACATCCAAGAAGGCTTCATCCAAGGAAAGGGGTTCTATGATATCCGTATAATCGTGGAAGATCTCGTGGATCTGGCGTGAGACGGATTTATATACGTCCATCCTTCCGTGTACGAATATCAGGTCCGGGCATAAACGTTTGGCTTTTTGAGATGCCATGGCGGAACGTACCCCATATTTCCGGGCCTCGTAGCTAGCGGCGGCTACTACGCCTCTCTGCTCCGCATGCCCGACCGCTAGGGGTTTTCCTCGCAACTCCGGATTGTCTCGTTGTTCCACCGAGGCATAAAAGGCATCCATATCGATATGTATGATCTTTCTCAAGATAGCTCTTTTATTACTGATATTCGCGATAAGCCCCTTCGTCGGTTTATGAAGCCGATAACCGCATTATAAGATCTCTACGGAGTTAATGACGATATTCTCGGTCGGACGATCTTGCTTGTTGGTCTTGGAGGACTGTATGGCGTCTACGACATCCATGCCTTCTACCACTTCGCCGTAAACCGTGTATTGATTGTCGAGGAACGGTACGCCACCTTCGTTCTTGTAAGCCTCACGGAGTTCCGGGTTTAACTTTACCTCGTCTTTCCGCTTCTCGGCCTCCAGCTCGGTCTTGCCAATCAAGGTATCACGAAGGATCGCCAGTTCTTCCTTGTTACCACTGCGATAGAATTCCATGATCTTAGGCTTGTTCTCGTTTTGCAGGCGGGCGAATATCTCTTGTTTCAGACGGCCTTCCAATTGCTTTTCCATCTGGTTCAACTCTTGTTCCGAATACTTTTTCCCCGTTACGATATAGAATTGGGAGGCGGAAGAGGCCTTTTCCGGGTTCACCTCGTCTCCGGTACGTGCGGCGCAAAGGGCTCCTTTCTTGTGGAAATATTTCGGGTAACGGAATTCGGCGGGAACGGTATAGCCCAGATCGCCCGCTCCCAGTTGCTTGTTCATTGGGGCATCCTTGGAAGTTACGTCACCTCCTTGTATCATGAAATCCTTGATCACACGGTGGAACAGCAAGCCGTTATATTGCCCTTCTTTTACCAACTTGATAAAGTTATCACGATGTAATGGCGTGTCGTTATATAATTTCAGCTTTATATCTCCTTTGTTGGTGTGCATAAGCACCCTTGTCTCAGTTGCTTGATTTTCCATTTTACTTATTTTTCTATGAGTTTCATTGACTTGATCTTTATGTTCTTCGTGGGCCTGTCTTCGGCGTTCGTCTCGACGAACTGTATCTTATCCACGACTTTCATACCCTGTATAACCTCTCCGAACACCGTATAGTTGCCGTCCAGATGAGGCGTTCCGCCTTCCAGCATATAGGCTTCTTTTTGCTCCGGCGTAAACTCGATGCCTTTCTCCTTGGTCATCTTATCTAGCTCCATCTCCGTAAAGAACTTTCCGGTCACGATATAGAATTGAGTCGCTGATGAGGCCTTCTCGGGATTCTCCTCATCCGGGGTACGTGCGGCACAGAGCATTCCCCGCTTATGGAAATATTTCGGATACACGAACTCGGCGGGGATGGTGTAATCTAGATCTCCGTCGCCCAGATGTGCGTCCAAGGGAGCGTCTTTCGAGTTGATATCGCCTCCTTGTATCATGAATTGCTTGATAACCCGATGGAACAATAATCCATCGTAACGGTGTTCTTTTACGTTCTTGATAAAATTATCCCTGTGCAACGGCGTGTCGTTGAACAGTTTCACCTTAATCTTACCCATATCCGTATCAATCAGCACCAATGTCTCAGTCTCTTGCGCATGCAGCGGGCATAGCGAAAGCATAAATACCGAAACAAACAACATCGTAAGAATCCGTCTCATATTTATTTCTATTAGTTTTAGATGGACAAAAATAAGAATAAATATCGATATCTATGATCAAAGGAATAGGTCTAAACATGATTTCTTTGGTAGGAAACCGTAATAGCGTTACAAACATCTGTAATATATGCACATCGTTTTATGTTGAATCTAGGTAATTTTGTCATAGAAATTTAAAACTCTAAATTCAATATACTATGAGAGCAAGTATCTTAGCTATTTTAATTTTAGGGGGGATTGTCTTAAACATAAAGGCTCAGTTTTCTTATAATGAAAAGGGTCAAGCCATCCCTCCTGCATCACAACCTTTCGGCAAAGAGGCTTTTGAGTCAACCGGGCATACGGTTATACGCTGGTTGGGGAACGCTGGCTTTCTGATTAATAGCCGTGGTACGTGTTTGATGGTCGATCCTATGTTGAAGGGATTTGATATGCCTTTGTTAATAAATATGCCGATCGCCCCTAAAGATGTTCCCCATTTGGATGCGGTATTGATCACTCATTGCGACAATGATCATTACAGTGTTCCTACTTGTACGGAAATGTCTTCTGTATGCCGGGAATATCATTCTACATTCTACATGGATTCTTTGATGGAAGCACAGGGTTTGAACTCTTTCGGACATCGTATCGGGGAGACTTTTAATGTTGGTCCGATTTCTATCAAGTTAACTCCGGCTTACCATACGTGGCAAAATGAGTATCCGGGATATACGCATGAATTTAAGGTTGAAGATTATTGTGGTTTCCTCATGAAAACACCGGATGGCTTAATTTGGGCACCGGGAGATTCCCGCTTTCTTCCTGAGTTCTTGGAATTACCTGCCCCGGACGTGATTTTCTTTGATTTTTCGGATGATTCATGGCATATAGGATTGGAGGGAGCCATAAAGATCGCAAATGCTTATCCTAAAGCGCAGCTTCTCCTGTCTCATTGGGGAACGGTGGATGCTCCCGATATGAAACCATTCAATGCCGACCCTAAAATGCTAGAAGAGCGTATCTTCAATCCGGAACGTGTTCATGTCTTAGCCCCGGGAGAAGCTTTTGACCTTGTAGCTCTCAGCTCTAGCGAGGGTGAACAAAGTGCCGAGACATTGATTTTCCCTGCTGACGCAAAGGCTTCGTCGGAGTATAATACGGGGGATGTCTATGTCTCCTTGTTGAAGGAGTCTGGTAATACGATGATCGCGCATTTTATATTCAAACCTTACAGTCGTAATTTCTGGCATTACCATCCGGATGCCGAACAAACCTTGTTAGTACTTGATGGAGAAGGATATTATCAAGAGGAAGGAGGAGAGAAACGTGTGATCCGGAAGGGTGATGTGATCGTGACACCTCCTAATGTACGCCATTGGAATGGGGCGACACCGGGTAGCTCTATCGTGTGTATGACCATTACGGAACATGCGATCGAGAATCATGCCGTACAGCTCCGGGCTGTGACGGATAAGGAGTATGACCGATGAAATTGGTATATCTATCTGTGGTTTTGATACATGTTTGGATGTAGGAACGTAGTATTTTTGCCGTGAATGGAATATTAATTAGAAAGGTCATAAGTTATGAGAAAGTACAATGAGATAAGCCGTCGGGGATTTTTGAGGTCGGCGGTATTGGCAGGAACAGGGATATGTGCTTCTTCCGTATTCAATGGAATGGTTGCCTGTGAGGGCGTGAACAGGCAAGGACCCTCGGCCTTGGATTGTAAAACTAATGCCGTGGTCGGTGTAAAGCGGACATTGGGAAGTGGTACGGCTTCTATGGTTGTATCGGCTATGGGATTTGGTTGTATGGGATTGAATCATCATCGCGGCCAGCATCCCGGCAAGAAGCAAGTAATCGCTTTGGTACATGAGGCCATCGATCGTGGTGTTACTTTGTTCGACACGGCAGAGAGCTATGGTTATCAAACGAATGAACGATTAGTTGGCGAAGCGTTGAAAGGTTATTCGGACCGGGTATTTGTAACTACTAAATTTGGGCATAAGTTTGTGGATGGCGTACAAATCAAGACAGAGGAAGATAGTTCTCCCAACAATATACGTAAGGTGTGCGAGAATTCGCTTCGCAATCTTGGAGTAGAAACTCTCGGTATGTTTTACCAGCATCGTGCGGACCCGAACACTCCGATTGAGGTCGTCGCTGAGACCGTGAACGAATTGATCAGAGAAGGCAAGGTATTGCATTTCGGACTTTGCGAGGTGAATGCCGATACCATCCGCCGTGCCCATAGGATCTGCCCTGTTACGGCTATACAGAGTGAATATCATTTGATGCATCGTGCCGTGGAGGAGAGCGTATTGCCGTTGTGTGAGGAATTGGGTATTGGTTTTGTTCCTTATAGTCCGATAAATCGAGGCTTTTTGGGAGGCTTGATTAACGAGTATACTCGATTTGATCCGGAAAACGACAATCGTCAAGATTTACCTCGTTTTCAACCGGAAGCTATCCGTGCCAATATGCGGATCGTGGAAGTGCTGAATGCTTTTGGGAGGACACGGGGGATCACGCCCGCACAAGTTGCCTTGGCATGGTTAATGAATAAGAAACCTTGGATCGTAGCTATACCGGGGACTACGAAGCTGTCTCATCTGGAAGAGAATTTACGTGCTGCGGATATCATTTTCACCGCCGGTGAGATGAGGGAATTGGAGGATGCGGTTTCCGCTATCCCTGTAGTGGGAAGCCGTTATAATGCGCTACAGGAATCAAAAGTACAGAAATAGATTAAGCTATCGGAAATATGAGACCTGTTTTTATACTTGGTATCATTCTCTTGCTTGTTGGATGTAAACAGCGAGATGAGCGTGTTCTGATGGTTGATGAGCAAGGCAGCTTCGCTGTTGGAGGTACGGTCTTGGTTGATTCATTAGGGCATACTTTTCATGGCGACCATGCGTACGTATTTTATCAAAAGCCGGTCGGAGCAAGGAAATACCCATTGGTATTCGCCCATGGTGTAGGGCAGTTTTCTAAGACATGGGAAACCACACCCGACGGGCGTGAGGGCTTCCAGAATATTTTCTTACGTCGCCGGTTTAGTGTCTATCTTGTCGATCAGCCTCGTAGAGGGAACGCCGGTAGAGGTACGGAGAGCGTGACAATTTCTCCGGCGTTTGACGAGGAGGTTTGGTTTAACCGTTTTCGTGTAGGTATCTGGCCGGATTATTTTGAAGGAGTACAGTTTAAGCGGGATAAGGAAACCTTGGACCAATACTTTCGTCAAATGACGCCGACTATTGGCACGACGGATTTTGAGGTCTATTCGGATGCCTACGCCGCTTTGTTCGACAAGATAGGCCCGGGCGTATTTATTACCCATTCGCAAGGCGGGCCCGTTGGATGGAATACATTGCTTAAGACGAGAAACATTAAGGCTATCGCATCATACGAACCGGGTGGAGCGGTTCCTTTTCCGGAAGGGCAATTGCCGGAGGAGGCTAAGTTTATTACGCTTTCCAAGAAAATGGAAGGCATTGAAGTACCTATGTCCGTATTCATGGAATATACCAAGGTCCCTATCGTCATTTATTATGGAGATAATTTACCCGAAACCGATGAGCGTCCGGAGTTATATGAATGGACACGCCGTTTGCGCTTGATGAAGATATGGGCAAAAATGCTGAATGATCAGGGTGGGGATGTCACCGTTATTCATTTACCGGAGGTAGGATTACATGGCAATACCCATTTCCCTATGTCGGATTTAAATAATATAGAGGTTGCGGATTTGCTTTCTGAATGGTTACATACAAAAGCTTTGGACTAGGTCTTTTGGGTAATGGAAATATATATAGTATCGTTTTCATTAGGAGGTATTGATCTTTTCACAGAGGTGAAAAGATCGTATCACCCCCGTGAAAAGATCGCTTCACAGAGGTGAAAAGATCGCTTCACAAGGGTGATACGATAAGAGTCTTAGGCCACGGCTGTTACTTCCTGCTGAGGAATCAGCCATAAGAACCTTATAATCAGAATAATTTGCTTGGATACTCGCCTGCGTCTACCAAGGCTTGGATCTTATCCACAACGCCTTGACGATCCGCCGCATAAGTTACGCCGAACCATTTGGAGGTTGTATCCAATACTTTCACACGGGCTGTTCCTTCCGTGATCAATTTATTTACCATCAACGGGATGAAATATTCACTCTTTAAATTACCCATATTGGCTTTTAGGAACTCCTTGAAATATTCCTCGGAATACTCGAAGTAATCGGGAGTGAAGCCCCACATATTCATGGATACCGGCGTATTTTCTTCCAATACGACCTTCTTTCCGTTCTCGTCTACAAACTGGATATCTCCGTCGATACGTTCGATAGCGGTACGCTCCACGACGCCTGTCAGATAACCTTCCTCGTTCGTGGCGCAAACACCACGTGCTACGGAACCGCTCTCGCTCAACGTATTACCTACACGGTAGCCTACCATGCAATAATCATTCTTCTTGCCATCCATCTCAGACAATTGCTTGCCTAATACGGCGAAGCTGTCACGTCCGTAGAAATCATCGGCGTTGATTACGGCGAAAGGCTCATTGATAACCTTCTTGCCCATCAATACGGCATGGTTGGTTCCCCACGGTTTCTCACGTCCCTCCGGGCAGGTGAAGCCCTCCGGAAGATCGTTCAAATCTTGGAATACGACTTCAACCGGGATATGGTTCTCATATTTGGAGATGATTTTCTCACGGAAGTCTTTCTCGAAAGATTTGCGGATAACGAATACAAGTTTACCGAACCCGCCACGAATAGCATCGAAAATAGAATAGTCCATGATGGTCTCGCCATTGGGACCTAGGCCGTCCAATTGTTTTAATCCTCCATAACGACTACCCATTCCGGCTGCCAATACAAATAATGTAGGTTTCATAATGCGTTTCTTTAATGTGTTTTTTAATTCTTCGGGCAAAGTTAATAATTATAGAAACATTGCCATGTTATTGTCCGTCTTTTTATAAAACTTCTAATACGACGATCGACATGGGAGGCAGGCTGACGCTTAACTTTCCCTTTTCCACCTTGGCTCCCTTGAAAACTTCCGGCTTGACCTTCTCCGGCGAATCGAATGTGTTATAGTCGTTTATGGAGGACGCTGTCAGGATACGCCCGTTCACGCTCTTTATCGTTACGTTTTGCTGGTCGATATGGATGTTCTCGCTTTGCCGGGGATCTACGTTCGCCAACGAGATATGGATTTTACCCTGCGAGTCCCGGGATGCGGAGGCGCTTACGACCGGCACTTCCCGGTTGTCTCTTACTTTCTCCTTGTCGCAGATTAGATCCATCGGCAAAAAGGTAGCGTCTTGATGAACCTTGTACATCTCGAACACATGGTAAGTAGGCGTAAGCACCATGTCCTTGCCTTTCGTGAGGATCATGGACTGCAATACATTGACAATCTGTGCGATATTGGCCATTTTCACCCGGTCCGTATATTTGTGGAAGACATGTAGGGTAAGAGCGGCTACGAAAGCGTCGCGCATCGTGTTTTGCTGGAACAGATGGCCGGGGATCGTACCGGGTTCCACATCCCACCAAGTACCCCATTCGTCTACCATGAGGGCTATATTTTTCTTCGGGTCGTATTTATCCATGATAGCGATATGCTTTTTAACGACATCCTCTATCTCAAGGCATTTTCCTAAGGTCCAGTAATAATCCTCCGTGTTGAAATCGGTAGCGGAGCCTTTATTGTTCCAATCTCCTACTGTATAATAATGTAAAGAGATACCATCCATGCGTCCGCCGATTTGTTTCATCAGCGTCTCGGTCCAGTTGTAATCATAATCGCTGGCACCGCTGGCGATCTTGAACAAGACATTGCTATCATAGTTACGGCAATACGTAGAGTAACGACGGTAAAGGTCGGAATAATATTCCGGTCGCATACTGCCCCCGCATCCCCAACTCTCGTTCCCAACGCCGAAAAACTTGACTTTCCATGCCTTATCCCGGCCATTTTTCCGGCGTAGGTTGGCCATAGGGCTGTCTCCTTCCGAGGTCATGTATTCCACCCATTTAGCCATTTCCTCAACCGTACCGCTTCCCACGTTTCCGCTGATGTAAGGCTCACAACCTAATAACTCACATAGATTCAAGAACTCATGGGTTCCAAAACTATTATCCTCAATCGTCCCTCCCCAGTTATTATTCACCATTTTCGGGCGATTTTCCTTGGGGCCGATTCCATCCATCCAATGATATTCGTCGGCGAAGCAACCGCCCGGCCAACGTAAGTTCGGGATCTGTAGTTTCTTCAACGCGTTTAAGACATCCGTACGGTATCCTTGGGTATTAGGGATGTCGGACTCTGGTCCCACCCATAAGCCACCGTAGATACAACTCCCTAGATGTTCGGCGAATTGCCCGTAAATATGTTTACTGATCTGTTGGTTACCTTGCTCCGGATAAATACGGATATTCGCGTCTCGCTGAGCGAATAAGGGAAGGGCGATAAATGCCCAAACGCTGATTATTAGTTTCTTCATGATATAAATGATTTGTTGGCAAAGATACACTTATTCTTGAATACATGAATCCTTTTATCGTCCGAAAAACACGTACGTGTTTTCGTAAAAAGTCGTACATGTTTTAAAAGAAACACGTACATGTTTTTCTTTTGCGTATTTATCGTATCTTTGTAAGGTTTTAAGGCAAAAGACTAAACAAAATGAGAAAGAGAAAAATGTTTCCGTTTTTAGCGGCTGGGATAGTCGCTTTAGCGAGTTGTAACACTCCTCAGAAAGAGGTAGTGAAGATCGCTGCTATTAATCCTGCGAATATGGATACCACGGTTGCCGCAGGCACGGATTTTTATGAATACGCTTGTGGTGGATGGATTAAGAATAATCCTTTGAAACCGGAATACGCTCGTTTCGGAACTTTCGACCAATTACTAGAGAATAACCAAGAGCAGCTCCGGGTATTGATCGAGGAACTTAGCGCTACGCCCCATGAGGCGGGTAGTGTCGCCGGGAAGATCGGCGCTTTGTATGCGATGGGATTGGATAGCACGAAGTTGAATGCCGATGGAGTGGCTCCTATCAAAGAGGAACTGGCCGCTATCAATGCGCTGGCGACGAAATCGGATGTCTCTAAGATGGTGGCTACGCTTCATAAGGAAGGCATGGCTCCGTTCTTCGCTTTGTTCGTGGACGCTGACGAGAAGAATAGTGCCATGAATATCGTCCAGCTGTATCAGGCTGGTATCGGAATGGGCGATCGGGATTATTATTTGTTGGAAGATGAAGGTTCCGCTAAGATGCGTGACGCTTACAGGGCTTATATAAATAAGTTATTTACGTTGGCCGGCTCAAGCCCGGAACAGGCGGATGCGGCGGTGGATGCCGTGATGAAAATAGAGAAGGCTATCGCTGAGATCTCTTATGGCCGTGAGGATTTGCGTGACTCCCAGAAAAACTATAATAAATTGGCTTACGAGGATTTCAAGCAAATAGAATCCCCGTTGGATTGGGATGTATATTTTGAATCCATGGGATTAGCTGGGCTGAAAGAGTTGGATGCGAAGCAAATCAACTTCTATAAGGATATGAATAAGGCTTTGCAGAATACGACGGTCGATGAGCAAAAATATTATTTGGCGTTTAATTTATTGAGCGCGGCGGCTCCGTACCTAAGTGATGATTTTGTAGACGCTGATTTTGAGTTCTATGGAAAGGTAATGTCCGGAAAGCAGGAACAACAACCTCGTTGGAAGCGTTCGTTGAATACGGTAAACGGTGCGTTGGGCGAGGCTGTCGGCGAGATGTATGTAGAGAAATACTTCCCGGCTTCTTCTAAGGAAAAGATGTTGACGCTAGTGGGGAATTTGCAGACTGCTTTGAGCGAGCGGATCAATGGCTTGGAATGGATGAGCGATACGACTAAGGCGAAAGCGCAAGAGAAATTGGCCGCTTTTACGGTGAAAATAGGTTATCCGGACAAATGGCGTGATTATAGTGGCTTGGAGATCAAGGACGATTCTTATTGGGCGAATGTCCGCCGTTCTAACATCTTCGATATGGCCTATCAATTGGCGGACGTGGATAAGCCGGTCGATAAATCTCGTTGGCATATGAATCCGCAGACCGTGAACGCTTATTACAATCCGACTACGAATGAGATCTGTTTCCCGGCTGCGATCCTTCAGCCTCCATTCTTTAATCCGGATGCCGATGATGCGGTGAACTATGGCGCTATTGGCGTGGTAATCGGCCATGAGATGACGCATGGATTCGATGATCAGGGACGTAACTACGATAAGGATGGTAATTTGATCGATTGGTGGACTGCCGAGGATGCTGTTCGTTTCAAGGAGCGTGCTGATAAATTGGTTGATCAATATGACCAGATTATCGTAATAGATACGCTTCATGCCAACGGACGTTTTACGTTGGGTGAGAATATCGCCGACCACGGAGGTTTGTTGGTCGCTCACCAAGCTTATTTGAATAGCTTGAAGGGCAAAGAGACTCCGGCCCCGATCGATGGCTTCACGAATGAACAACGTTTCTTCTTGGGATATGCGACGTTGTGGGGACAAAATATCCGTCCCGAGGAGATCCGTCGTCGTACCAAGATCGACCCGCACTCATTGGGAAAATGGCGTGTGAACGCCGCCTTGCGTAATATTGCCCCGTTCTATGCCGCTTTTGACATTAAAGAGGGTGATCCGATGTTTATGGCTCCGGCTGATCGGGTAGTTATCTGGTAACCCAAATACAGAGTTTATATAAATGAGGGAAGTATGTCACGTCAAAAAGGCATACTTCCCTTTTTTCGTTTATCCCGATTTGGCGGTCTGATGCACTTTTCTTATTTTTGTTTGATTAAGAACGTTATACATGAAAATTTTATACCATGCGAAACTATATATCAATCGCCTTACTTCTCTTGGCATCTTCTGTTTTTGCGTATGATCCTCCCACGATGGGATGGAGCTCATGGATGCCCGATATCGATGGTATGGTTTTACTAAAGAAGTGATTGCTGGCTACGTGCTTGAGGGAATTTTCATTCTTCTATATTCTTGAGGTGTCATTCCCGTATGCTGCCTGAAATATTTGTTGAAAAAAGACAGGTTGTTAAAGCCTAAAGAGAAAGCGATCTCTTTTACGGTTAAGTCTGTTGATCTTAATTGTGCCTTGGCATCCATCGTGATAATGGAGGAGATGATTTCCAAAGGAGTAAGTCCGATCGCTTTCTTAATAGTCGTGCAGAAATGAGGTAACGACAAATTTAATTGAGCGGCGTAAAAAGAAACGCTGTGCTCGGTGGTATAATGCTCTACGACAAGTTGGATAAACTTACGGTAAATCTCATTGGTGCGCGTACGGATTCCATTTGTCCAATGGCTATGATTTTTATATAACTCAGCCGTTCCTTGCATGAATATCGTGAGATAAGCGATGACTAGGTTTTTATTTACCATAGAATAAGACGGGGATAAGGATTGCGCACGTATCAATAAACGGTATCCGTCAATATATAATTGAGCTACAGATTCTTCCAGCGGCATGATCGGATGTTCCGTGATAACGGGAAGAAAGCTCATGGTTGATTTAATAAAATTGATGTTTGTCATAAACTCCGAAGAGAATCCGGCGAAATAGAAACGTGCGTCGTCCGATATTTCATGAAACTGGATAAAATTGCTGGGCACTAAGGTCACGAAATCATATTTGTTAATCGTATACTTCGCTAGATTGATAGAAGCCTGCACGGAACCTTCTACACAAAGGAGAAACAAACCTGCCTTTATCTTATGAGGCAGCTTGCTGTATTTGTTTAGCGTCTCTTTTGTGATACGATCTCCGACGATAAAATCGTTCGTGATATCGAATGTGAGCATTTCCTTTTCCATATCTAATCGGTAATTCGTCTCAAATATAGGAATTAATAAATACTTATTATTCAAGATAATAAAAATAGAACATAGAAACGAAAGAATGGATATTGATTCCCTAAAATTTAAGGGCGAACTTTACAAATGACTACTAATCGTAGGAAAGAGGAAACAAAAAGAATATAGTTCGTTTACTAGAAAAGTATTTTGATTATGGAAAAAGGAAGAATTGGACTAAACGCAGGAAAAGTGTGGCATGCGCTAAACGAGGTAAATGAAATATCTACGCAAGAGTTAAGCCGTAAATTGTCTTTAAGTATTGAGGACCTAGCCTTGGCTATTGGCTGGTTGGCTAGAGAAAACAATATTTATATCACGAGAAAGAATGGTTTGTTGTATGTCAGCAATGGCATCAAATCCAATATGTACTATTAGAAGGAAACAAAAAAAGGCTATCCATCACGGACAGCCAATCTCAATTGTTAACCTTAAATCTAATACCATGAAAAACACAGTGCAAATATAGAGATTTTATGTTATGTAGCATAATGAATAGTTTGGAAATCTCATTTGCTTAACTTGATTTAACAAAATCATGTTCTAAAACATATCTTTTGAGGCATAATTCATAAACACAAGCGTTACTTTTATCTATTACCACCTTTACTTGACTTTTAAATCAAGTAAAGGATGGTAATTTAAGTAATGCCTTATTCGGCTAGTAGAATGATATGTTTCGTTAAGTCATTAAACTTGATAAAATAGGTACCGGCGGAAACCTTTACATTATCACCTCCGTCAAATTTGGCGAATTGTCCTTGTTTATCGTTCCATAAACTATTGCTGCCACCGAAACTTACGGCCCAGTCATGATCCGCACGTAATTTCAAACCGCCATCGGACGGAATCTCTATTTTCTCGCCGATCCAGATGTGCTTGTCGTAACTAGCCTGTTGTAAATCTAGATCACCACCCCAATCATTGAAGTCTCCAATCAGGGAGATTTGTTTGTATTCGGTTGTCGCTCCGGTATAAGGTTCGATGCTGTATTTGTTACCAGCCAAGTCTAACGTGATCGTATAATAGCCATCCTGCGTGAAGCCTTCGATATTACCGCTACCGCCGTCATTGCTTAATGCTCCGTCGCTGTCGTAACCCCATTGAATGCCCCAATCACCCGGGGTTTGAATGATCTTGAATGCGCTACCGGCTTTTACGAAACCTGTGTAAGTGAATAACATATTATTGACATCGTCATCAGCGAATATACGCATCAATGGGTCGTTATTGTTCCATCCGTTGTCGAATATGTCACCCACAAAATAAACTTGGGTACGGGCGCCACTATATGGAGTGATCGCCATGTTTACCGTGTTCGAATAAAGTTCGGGAACACTGTCGTTAATAAATGCTTTAAGACGGAAGTCCACATTATAAGCTACGGTAGGATTAACCATTCCCAAATTGTTCATGGCATCATTCAGCTCGAATGTCTTGATCAAGACTTTTTCGCCGGAACCGGTAGTTGGCAGCGACTCGAATTTCTCGAATTCAGTTCCTCCTTCACAGACTTGTACGGTATACGTTACACCTGCCGCAAAACCGTAATCCGGTTGTTCACAGGTAAAAATATCGATGATACTACTGGCATTTTCCGGCATTAAAGTATATGAACTGTTATTCGGAGCATTGAGGGTAAAAGATATATTATTACCTTCTGAGTCCTTTAGGTCATTGATAACCGGATCTTTATCGTCCGTGCAGGCAGAAAAAGCACAGATGCCCGCAAACACGATGGATAATATATTGACTTTATTCATAATTGTTACTTATTAATAGGTTTTACGATTAATAACCCGGATTTTGTTTCAAGTTACTGTTTGCCACGAGTTGGGTCGAAGGAATCGGTAACAATGAGAAGTGACTGGAGATTGAAGTACCTCCCGCTGTCTCGCCTTTCCAATCCCAAGTATAATTGGAGGTGAACTTATTGTAGCGGATCAAATCCGTACGGCGTTGCGCCTCAAAATAGAACTCACGGGCCTTCTCATCAAGCACAAAATCCAAAGTAAGATCGGTTGCCGTAATTTCCGTGGCTTTCGCTCTTTTCCGTAGCTGGTTAATAGCGCTTAAAGCGGCTTGTTTATCGCCTCCCGCCCGTATTGTGGCTTCGGCAAAGGTCAGATTAGCCTCGGCTAAACGGAACAATGGGAAATCCATATCCGGGAACTGCTGATTCGGATCGTGACCGATTTGTCCGGATTTCGTGATATTCTTGAATTTAGTTACAGAATAACCTTCTGTAAACTCGGTCGGCTTATTGATCTCGAATGTACGGTCTGTAGTCCAGAAAGAGGCACGTGTATCAGTTGTTTTCGATAAGTCTCCGTCAGAAGCGAACTTTTTCACCAATGCCATGCGGGCACGGTTACCACCCCATGCTTCTTTAGTCCCGAAATCAACCAGTGCGTTCATGTCACCACTGATAAAGCTGGCGATAAAGAACAATCCGGACCAAGAGCGGGTCTGTACGCCATCATAACAAATCGGCAGGATCATCTCGGGAGAGGTGTTGTTATCTGCAAGGAAATTATCTCCATAATTAGGAGCCAGAGAGAAACCGGCGTCCATGACTTTCTTTGAGTATTCAGCGGCGGCAGACCATTGAGGGGTACCTGTATATACTTCTGCGTTCAGATATAAGCGAGAAAGTAGCATCCATACGGCGGCTTGATCGGCACGTCCATATACATTTGCACGGGGAGCCTTCATTTGTGGCTCGATTTCTTTCAACTCTTTCTCTATATAGGTATAGAGATTCGCCCGGGTAATCCGTTCGGGAACATAGGTACCGATACCCGTGTTCTCATCAACGAACGGGACATTGCCATATAAATCAATCAAATAATAATAATCCAAGGCACGGATAAAACGAACTTCAGCACGCTGTGTAAGACTTTCCTCGTCATCCTTGCCCTCTGTCTGTATTAAGAAGTTATTACACTGAGCGATTTGGATGTACAGACGGTTGAACATATTCAATACCACACCGTTCGAGGCGGTAAACTTAGCGAAGTTCAAGGGATATACATCCACGTCGCCAGACCAAGCGCAAATAGCCTCGTCCGTAGGAAGCTCATTTAGGTTGAATAGCATACGCATCAAACCCGACGCTCCCTCATCCGTGTCGGCGATATCTCCTTGTCCGTCGGGACCTTTATTTCCTGTGATGGCTAATCCCGCATAGATCTTGGCGAAATTGGCGTTCTGATCGAACTCTACGTTTAGGTTCGGATCGATAGGCGTAACATCGAGATCACCTAGGCAAGAGGTGAAGTTTACGCTAAAAACCAGCGATAAAGCCGGTATTATATATTTAAAGAATTTCGTATTCATATAGATATCCTGATTTAAAATTAGAAGTTAAGACTTACACCGAGTATACCTACCAATGGGCGAGGATATACGTTCTTATCGATACCGAAGGTCTTATCAGCTGCGTTCGCTACCTCCGGATCCAATCCTTTATATTTCGTGATAACAAAAGGATTCTGTACGGTTCCGTAGATGCGTCCGCCCAATACGCCGAATAATTTGTTGAAAGAGTAACCCAACGTGATATTATCGCAGCGTAAGAAAGATGCGTTTTGTACATAATAATCGGACAATACGTTCATGTTCTGGAAATTCGTATCGAAAGCGGATAGCGGACGGTTGGATAGATAGCCTTTATTGTTAATACTACCTTCACTTAATGCCGCATTGGATGAGGCTACATTATTATATACATAGTTCCCGAGGTTGGAACGAAGTGAGAAACTGAAATCCCATGCTTTCCATACCAATTTAGAAGTAAAGCCCATCGTTACATCGGCCGCCGGTTTATGGCAGAAATAACGGTCCTCGTCATTGATCACGCCATCTCCGTTGCGGTCCACGTATAATCCTTCGATCGGATTTCCCTGTTGATCATATACCTGCTCGTATACATAGAATGAGTTCGCCGGGTGATTCACGCCTTGTGCCTGTATCATGGTCCCGGTACCACCTTCTACGGTTCCTGTCAATACGATGGATGAGGCGTCATCCTGTGCGGTTAGCTTCGTAATCTCGTTGTTGTTCCAAGCGACATTAAAGCCTAGGTCCCATTTCCAATCAGAGGTTGAGATCGCTTTAGCGTTGATGGAGAACTCAACACCTTGATTTCTCAAAGAACCGATATTGCTGACGATACGGTTCTTGAAGTTTGTTCCGGCAGGTACGTCGATCACATTGATCAAGTCCTTAGTTTCCCTGTAATAATAGTCCAAGGATGAAGTGATACGGTTATCTAAGAATCCGAAGTCGAATCCGGCGTTCCAAGTAGTAGTCTCCTCCCATTTCAAGTTCGGGTTGTAACCGTCGGGACGGGCGATAGGAACAAATTGGTCGCCAAATTGATAGTAGGCTCCGTCTTGTCCCGCGAAATAAGTCGCCATATACGGGTAGTCTCCTTGCGAGATATCCTGTTGACCAGTAATACCATAACCCAAGCGTAGTTTTAAATCCGATACAGCGTCCACGTCTTTCATAAAGCCCTCTTCCTTGATCTTCCATCCTAAAGCCACGGAAGGGAACAATCCCCAACGGTTGTCTTTAGAGAAGCGGGAAGTGCCATCGTTACGTAAGGTAGCGGTGATAAGATAGCGATTCATGAATGAATAATTGACACGTCCGAAGAAAGAGATCAAATAACTTTCTGTCTTGAAAATATAAGAAGTCGGGTTATCTCCGTTCAAGTTATTGTATGCGTTCTCTGTGGAACGATGGAAATGTTGCCAAGAGTAACCAGCCATGATATCAAAATGATGCTTTTCATTGAAATCCTTAGCGTATTGCAAATAAAAATCCAATAGGTGATTGTATTTGTCGATTGTCTCATAACCTGTTTTGCCGTTATCCACGTAACCTAATGGAGATTCTTTCGGATAGTAAATATCTTGTGTACCGGTAGCCATATCCATACCTAAATTCAAGTTCGCACGTAATTCGGGAAGGAAATGGAATTTATAATCAACTTGGATATTACCGACCAAGTTTTTAGAATTAGCCTCTTCTTTTTTCTGTTGAAGCATCGCTACCGGGTTTTTTGTAGCGATTGAGATAAATTCACCGGCATTTTCCCAAGCGAAATAACCTCCGTATTTACTGTTGCCGTTCATGACTGGTTGAGTCGGGTCGAATGCGATTGCCGCTCCGATAGCTCCCGTATCGGCGAAACGATTATTTGAGATCATTCCCTTGGCGTTGAAGTTAATATTTAAATGATCTTCGAAGAAACTGGGAGCTAGGTTTACAGATCCAGTATAACGTTCGAACTTAGAGGTTTTCAATATACCATTTTGGTTTGTATATCCGGCGGATACACGATAAGGCATATTATTCAAGCCTCCGGATACCGTGATATTATGATCGGTTCCCACGGCTGTACGGAAGATCTCTTTCTGCCAATCCGTATTTTCTTTTCCTAATAACTTAACGGCGCTTGATTCCGCCCCAAAACGATCCGTTACGAAATTACGATATTCGTCAGCTCCCATAACATCGATTGATTTGGTCTTCGTGCTGATAGAAACGTTTCCATCGTACGTAACCCGTGGGCGGGAGCCTTTTTCACCTTTCTTAGTGGTAATAAGAATCACACCGTTAGAGGCACGCGAACCATAGATCGCTGTGGCGGATGCGTCTTTTAATACGGTGAATGTTGCGATATCGTTCGGGTTGATCGTACTCAACGGGTTGGATACCCCTTTGATACCGTCATTGTCGATCGGAAGTCCATCGATAACGATCAGCGGGTTGTTGCTGGCCGATAAGGAAGAACCACCACGGATGCGGATACTGGCTCCCGAACCCGGAGCTCCACCGTCAGTCGTGATATTTACGCCGGCGATTTTACCGTTGATCATATCGGTTGCGGTGGTGGTCAAACCCCGGTTCATCTTATCTGGCTTAATGGCCGTCACGGAACCGGTAGCGTCATCTTTCTTCACCGTACCATAACCGATTACGACAATCTCGTCCAATACTTCCGTATCTTCTTGTAATACGACAATTAAATTACTTTGTCCTTGGTTGATAATGTCTTGTGATTTGTAGCCTATGTAAGAAATACCGATCGTACTTCCTTTAGGCGCCGAAAGCATAAAGTTACCGTCGAAATCGGTAACAGTTCCATTCGTAGTTCCTTTTTCAAGGATACTAGCCCCAATGATGGGTTCACCTTTCGCATCTTTCACGTTGCCTTTGATCGTGACGTCTTGTGCGAAAACATTGCAGGAGAGAAACAATCCTATCAAGATAGATAAGATTACTCTTGCGTCGCAAGAATACATTTTTTGTTTCATGCATTAGACAGTTTAAGATTAATACTCTATTATATTTATTGAATTTTAGCCATAGTATGTGAATGCAAATGTATGTTTATCAAACCTCTCATGTTGTTAAAATGTTTGTCGATACCCCTATAAATTTACGCAAACGTTCTCGCAAACGTTTGCATTGTATGACCTAAATACATATCTTTGATTTTATAAAAAAGAGAACCATGAAAAAGCGTCAAATCACGATAAAGGATATAGCGAAAGCCTTGCATATTTCCCCGTCAACAGTCTCTCGTTCCTTGGCTGATCATCCGGATATCAGCCAAGAAACCAAGAATATAGTGAATGCTTACGCTCGTGAACATAAATATAAGCCCAATGCCTTAGCCTTGAGTTTACGGACAAATAATACGAAAACAATCGGTGTTATTTTACCGCAGATCGTACATTATTTCTTTTCTTCTGTTTTATCCGGTATAGAGGATGAGGCGGAAAAGGGAGGGTATCGTGTTATTATTTGTCAAAGTAATGAGAATTATGAGAAAGAAGTAAAAGGTGCGCAAGCTTTATTGGAAGCACGTGTTTGCGGTGTCTTGGCTTCTGTCGCTAAAACAACGACGATCTACAATCATTTCCAAGAACTAATCGATAGCGATATACCTATGGTGTTTTTTGATCGTATATGCACGGGGATCTTGACAGACCGGGTGGTCGTTGATGATTATGCCGGGGTTTGTTCCGCTGTTGAATACTTGATTCGTAGCGGTTGCCGGCGAATCGCCTTTTTCGGATCTCCTTCTCATTTAGCGATCTCTAATAATCGTAGGATGGGATATGAGGATGCTTTGCGTAAAAATGGATTACCGGTAGATAAAGAGTTAATTAAGATTTGTGATAATTATACCGAGGCGCTTCGGTTGACCCCGGAATTATTGTCGTTGCCCAATCGTCCGGATGCGTTCTTCGCCGTAAATGATGAGACTGCTATAGGGGTGCTGAATGTTGTCAAGGCCAAGGGATTGAGGATACCCGATGAGGTTTCGATTTGTGGGTTTACGAATAATAGCTTAGCGGAAGTTAGTGATCCCCTGCTGACCTCCGTGGATCAACATGGTTATGAGTTGGGAGCTATCGCTATGCGTTTACTGATAGAACGTTTGAATGGCGTGCGTGACGGGGATCGTATCGTGAGCAAGATTATCAAGACAAATCTGGTGGTGAGACAGTCTACCCGTTAAAAAAGTAGCTTCCGAAAACGTTTGCTCTACTTCTTTGCATGAATTTGAATAGGGACGACGTCCTGTTTCGGAATAATTCCGTATGTTTGTCACCAAACAAATAAATACCTTAAAAAACATAATTCTCATGAAAACAAAACCATTTTTGAGTTTTTGGCAAATTTGGAATCTAACTTTCGGTTTCTTGGGCATTCAATTCGGTTTCGCCCTTCAGAACGCAAATTCAAGTAGAATACTTCAAACCTATGGAGCGGATGTAGAGCAACTATCCTTATTTTGGTTAGCGGCTCCGCTGACAGGTATGATCATACAACCTATCATTGGTCATTATTCCGACCAAACATGGTGCCGTTTAGGACGTCGGCGTCCGTTTTTTCTGGTAGGAGCTATCTTTACGACGATTGCCTTGATATTGATGCCGAATGCGGGATTGTTCTTGTCACCCGGTACAGAGACGGCTATTTTATCTCCCGTATTGATTGGTGCGGGTATGTTGATGATCATGGATGCTTCCATCAATGTAACGATGGAGCCTTTCCGTGCCTTGGTAGGGGATATGCTACCCGATGAGCAGCATACGACTGGCTTCTCGATCCAGACTTTCTTGATCGGCATCGGTGCTGTCGTTGGTTCCTTGTTGCCGAGTATTATGAATAAGGTGTTTGGTTTATCTAATACGGCGGTTGCTGGTGAGGTTGCCGATAATGTTAAATTCGCCTTTTATGCCGGTGCGGCGATTTTATTAGCGAGCGTATTATGGACAATTTTTAAGACAAAGGAATATTCCCCAGAAGAGATGGCTGAGTTTCGGCTTTCCGGTGGTGAGGTCATTGAAAAAAGGCGGGATAGCAATGGTTTTATGGAGATCATGCATGATATCTTTCATATGCCTAAAATAATGTTACAGTTAGGTTTATGCCAGTTTTTCGCTTGGTTTGCCTTGTATTCCATGTGGGTTTATTCTACGCCTGCTATCGCTGAACATGTATATGGGGCAACAGATCCTGCTTCCGCCGAATATGCGATGGCTGGCGATAAGGTAGGTGAGTTATTCAGTATCTATAATTTTGTGGCGATGTTATTCGCTTTATTATTGATCCCGATTGCCCGTCATTTAGGTCGGAAAATGACTCATGCCCTCTGTTTATGCCTAGGAGGGGCAGGGTTGGTTTCTCTCTATTTGTTGAATAACACAGGAATGATGGTCTTTTCTATGATTGGCATCGGTATAGCGTGGGCAAGTATATTGGCGATGCCTTATGCTATTCTTTCCGATAGTCTTCCCGCTGATAAGATGGGTACTTATATGGGTATATTTAATTTCTTTATAACGATACCTCAGATCACGAATGGAATCATTCATGGATGGATTGTACGTAATGTTTATCATGGGCATGCTGTGTTCGCTTTGTTAACGGGAGGTGTTTTCTTGTTTTTCGCCGCCGCCGCAGTTAGTCTTGTCAAAGAGAAAAAGTTCAGTAGAAAAGTGTAAGGTATATAAGTCCGGTTTCCTGTTGTCAAGCGTAAAAACGCTATACCCAAGTCAAACAGCAAGTTATTATAATGTAGGTAGAAAAACGTATCTCAGATAATCCCGGGTCACCCCGGGACAACAACAGGAAACCAATGGACTAACTACTAAAAGGCTTCTTCCTCTTCCTTTTGGCGTGATCCTATGACGCGAAGAACTAACATCGCTACCGTAATCACACCGAGGGATCCCATGGTTACGTTTTTAGTAACCTCATTGTCAAATGTTGTAGTTCCGACTAATACCAATACGATAAATGAAACCATCATGATTGCATCAGCCAAATCCTTATTTATTCTCATGATCTTCTTATTTTTTTAGGATTCGATAATTGTTGTATTTTATTATTCTTTTTCCAAGACTTCCTCTTCCGATGACGTCCCGGTACTACTCAGTCCTTTCATTATGCCATATAGACCAACACATAGAGTACCCATAACTACTACTAATTTAATATAGTCGTTAGGGATGATAGAACTGCATGCGAATACACAACCTGCGATTGTTAGAAGAACATAAAGATATATACGTATTTTACCTGATTTATTAGTTGTCATAATTGTAATTTTTAATTGTTTATAATAATGTAAATGGGCAATAACTCCCCGGAAATATTGATTTAATAAATGCAATATTCCTACCGATAAGACATATCAATGACTTACCGAAAGATACAAATATGAAACAATTAAAAACTAAATAATGAGTTTTCGTAGGGCAAAGACATGCTCTCCCATACGACACAGAAGTGTGGATAAATTTATGATCTGATAAGTGGATATATGTTGAGATACTCTATGAAGTTGATTTACTCCTCTCAAACGCATGTCTTGAAGGGATTTCTCCATATTTTTCCATATCCGTATTTCGATAGTGTTGTTTGCCGTTTGTGAAATCCTGCGGGGAGTTAAGCAGTTACTGCTTTTCAGCTCGTTACTTAATACTTCGAAACGACGTTGGGCATCTGCCGTGTTTTTTTCTTTCATAACGGCCTCTTTAGTCGCAGACATAACCTCATCCATACTCTTTGTTCCTTCTTCGGGAGCAAACAGCATGAAGCTAATCAACAGACCTAATATGAATAGAAAATTCTTCATGGCGCAAATATACAAGTATTTCTTTAGATAATAACAACAGTATATGTTATTTGTTTTTTATTTTTGTAGTTATTTTAAGAATAAAACAATAGAATGGAGAATAACAGATCGAGAATTCAAGCTTGGTTAGAGGCGGCACGTCCGAAAACGTTGCCGGCATCATTTAGTCCGGTATTAGTTGGGTGTGCGCTGGCTTACAGGGATGGAGTATTTAAATTGGCTCCGGCGATCCTTTGTGTTTTGGTGGCTTTACTTGCCCAGATAGCCAGTAATTTTGCCAATGATTATTTTGATTTTAAGAAGGGGGCGGATAAGGAGGACCGGTTAGGCCCGGAGCGAGCGGTGGCTTCCGGTTGGATAACTCCTAAGGCAATGCTATGGGGGACTTTTATCACGTTGGGGCTTTCTTGTCTATGTGGCTGTTTCTTGTTTTTCTTTGCCCGCTGGGAGCTCATCGGTGTAGGAATTGCTATTGCGATTTGTGTCTTGGCTTATTCAGCAGGGCCATTTCCTTTGGCTTATAACGGGCTGGGGGATGTGTGTGTCGTATTGTTTTATGGGATTATTCCGGTTTGTTTTACGTATTATGTACAAGCATTATCGTTTTCCTTATTGTCATTCTTGCTTTCGTTGTCATTGGGGCTGTTGTCCGCTAATATTTTGATCGTGAATAATTACCGGGATTATGAGCAAGATAAGGCGGCTCGTAAACGGACTACGATTGTGCTATTCGGGCGTACGTTCGGGTTGGTAACTTATTTGCTGAACGGTATATTGGCTTTTTTGATCACGCTGCCTTTATTGATGGATGCCTCACCTTGGCTTGTTTGTTTATTCGCGGCTTTTAGCGTGTTGTTTGCCGCCACATGGCTGGAGATGAAACAGTATCAAGGCCGTGAGCTTAATAGAACTTTAGGGCATACGGCACGGAATGTATTTATCTATGCCGTGTTGCTTTCAGTTGTATTGTTATTTGGTTCTTAAGATGTGCCGTGCTTTGAACAATCGCTTGGCCTCATGGAGATTTTTCTGTATGTATTTGGACAGGATAATCAATGTAACCGCTACGATAATCAGTAAGATTCCTAAAGCGAGGTGAGGGGTGAAAGGCTCTCCAAAGACTAAAACACCTACGCAGACGGCTGTCACGGGTTCTGTTGCTCCCAGTACGGAAGTTAGGGTGGAACCGATATGGTGTACGGCTTGTACCAATGTAATGTTAGATACTACGGTTGGCAAGAAGGCTAATAAGACGAGGTTAATAAAAGAGGGCAGGTCTGGAATGGGTTGGATTCCTGTTCCTGCCTGTGCTTTTATGAAAAATAAAGAGGTACTGACGATAAATACATAGAACGTAAGTTTTCGTCCCGGCATATCATGTACCCTCGATTTATTGACGGTGACGATATAGAGGGCATAAGCGACGGCGGAAAGTAATACGATGATTACGCCTAGCCCGTTTAATCGCATCTCTCCTCCATCAATGGATAGACGGGCTACTCCACAAATAGCGAGCCCGATCGCCAAGAGCGTAATCCATGATGTTTTTTCTTTGAATACAAACAGCATGAATAGGGTTACGAATATCGGATAGGTGAAATGTAGAGTCGTGGCGATTCCCGCCGCCATAAAATTATAGCCCCAAAACAGGAACATTGCCGAGCCTGTATAAAAAGCACCCAATAAAATCAATATCGGTAGGTTTCGCATCTCTGTTCTGAAAGATTCCTTTTTTGCTAGAAGCATACCCGATAAGGCGATGGCCGCGAATAAGAAACGATAGAACAATATCGAATCAAACCGCATACCCTTCTCCATAAGAGGCAATGTAAACAAAGGGATTAAACCGAATGTAACAGAAGTCGCTATTCCATAAGCGAAACCTTTTAGATTATTATTCATATTATACTTTTTGATAAAATGACCGCAAACATACAAAAAAGTCTTGAAATAACATGGGGTTAAAATGCCCCTGCTACTTTTGTGGCATTATATGCTAAATGTATAAAGAGAAGGAATCGCTCTCTTACTAATAATGTAAATAAGAACTTTCATCAATGTGAAATATCCTCTATCGTCGGATTATGGCAAGTCATACCTCCATCAGAGATGATAGTCTGTCCGGAAATGTAACGGGTTAAATTGATGACGCCAGCTTTGCTCATACCATAAAGAGTTCCCCGGAAATCTCCTGTCAATCCTCCAATGGAGGCTACGTTTACGATGCTTCCTTTTCCTTTTACGGTCATTGAAGGGGTCGCTAGCATGTCCAATGCCGCTTGCTCCGCCGGTAATAAGTGCTGTTTGTCTATCTAAAATTTCTTTTCTTGAAAACATCCTTTTCCTGTCGCTTGTTTTTATCAAAAATGATACTTATGAGATATTTCTTTATTTTATTTGCGATTGCCGGCTTGCTTATTAATCCTTCCGCTGCAGAGGCTTGCACCGGTATTACCTTAAAAAGCAAGGACGGTACGACTATTGTAGCACGTACGATAGAATGGGGTGGAAGTAATTTGAACAGCCAGTATGTCGTGGTTCCAAGAGGATACACCGAACGATCGTATACTCCGAATGGGGTTGATGGAATGACTTTCACGGCACGTTATGGATATGTGGGCTTGGCAGTGGAGCAAAAGGAATTTATCGCCGAAGGACTCAATGAGGTTGGGTTATCGGCTGGATTGTTTTATTTTCCAAAGTACGGTGAATATGAGAAATATAATGCCGCAGTTCGGGATAAAAGTATCTCTGATCTGCAATTAGTGTCTTGGTTGTTGGGGGAATGTTCAAATGTAGAGGAGGTGAAAGAGGCTGTTAAGAAAGTGCATGTTATCAATATAGATCCCCGTGCGTCTACCGTTCATTGGCGGTTTGCCGAGCCGTCGGGACGTCAACTGGTTCTTGAGATTATTAAGGGTGAGCTACACTTCTATGAGAATACGTTAGGAGTTCTGACTAATTCTCCCAGTTTCGAGTGGCATCTGACGAACCTGAATAATTATGTTAATCTTTTCCCGGGTACGGCCCCCAATCAACAATTAGGAAATATCGAGTTGTCTTCATTTGGTGCGGGAAGCGGTTTCCTTGGGATTCCGGGTGACGTAACTCCACCGTCACGTTTCGTTCGTGCGGCTTTTTACCAAGCTTCGGCCCCACAACAAGAAACCGCATTGGAAACGGTTTTCCAGTGTTTCCAGATATTGAATAATTTTGATATTCCCGTAGGGATCGAATTCCCATTAGGGCAAGTACCTTGCGATATACCGAGCGCTACTCAATGGACTTCGGTTACGGATATGCGAAACCATGTGATTTATTACCGTACGATGTACAATAGCGTTATTCGGAATATAGATTTACGTTCCATTGATTTCTCCACGGTTCGTTATCGTGCGGTATCCATGGATGGGACGAAGCGACAAGCGGTTGAAACGATCAAAATAGAATAGGGCAGTGAGCTCTTTGGGGGATATCTCGTAAGTCAATAGGATAGGTGATAAAACTCAATGGAATAGGAAACATAACTCAATGGATTACGTTCCCTATTCTATTGGGTTTCGACTGATGATCTAAATCTTATAATAGTAATCCGGCCGCAACTTCCTCCGCAACCGCGTCACCTTTTAGTACAGATACTAAAGCTAGGCCAAAATTGAATACCAAGCCCGGTCCTCTACCGGTTACTACATTTCCATCTACCTCGACAGCCTCGCCTGTTACGGTGGCACCAATCAATTTCGGTTCGAACCCGGGATAACAAGTGGCTTTGCGACCTTTTAACAAACCTAGACCGCCTAATACCATCGGAGCTGCGCAGATAGCCGCTACGATACGTCCTTCACGGTATTGTTGTAATAAGACTTCTTTCACCGGTTCCGAATTGTTCAAGTTGGATGCTCCGGGCATGCCTCCGGGTAAGATCAAGGCATCAGCATCCGAAAGATCGATTTCGGTAAATGTGGCGTCAGCCGTATATTCCATATTGTGAGCGCCAATCACTTTACGGTCGTCTGTGATGGAGACTGTTTTCGTGTCTATACCTCCGCGACGCAAAATGTCTACGGTTCCCGTGGCTTCCATTTCCTCGAAGCCATTCGCTAAGAATACGATCGCTTTCTTCATAAGATTCAATTATTTAAATTTGTACACGTAAGTAATAGTACCACTCTGGTTATTAGCGCCGCTGATACTGTTGAACTTCGCCTTTCGAGCCGCGTCCAAAGCGCTTTTACGCATGGAGGCGTTGTCGATATTAGTTCCCCGGCCTACCTCGGCAAATATAACGTTGCCTTTCGGATCTACGGTTATATTGATAACAATACGCCCCTCCTCTTGGATCGTGTAAGCGGGACGAGGGAGACCTCCGGCACCAATGGAACGGCCGTTCAAATTAAATGATCCGTAACCGCCTACGCCTTCATTCGCCCCATGATCAGAGTTACCGAACGGACTTCCTTGGTTACCGGTTCCGCTTTCAGCGTCGCCTTGGCTGTTACCCTCGGCGTTTCCCATACCAAAAGCTCCGGCCACCTTGTTGCTAATGGCTTGTTCCTTCTTGCGGCGTTCCTCGGCCAGACGATTCTTCTCGGCTTCTTCCCGGCGGATACGTTCTTTCTCCTCCTCTTCTTTCCGTTTCTTCTCAGCCTCTTGTTTCTTGCGTTTCTCTTCCTCTTTCTTCTTTTTAGCGTCCTCAAGGGCTACGCTTTCCTCGATATCTTGAGTGATGAGTTCCTGCTTGGGCGTTTCCACTTGCGGCTCCGGTACGGGAGGAGGGGGAGTGGTCGTTTCCTGAGGCGGTTCTTGCCCGGTATACTTGGGCTCGAACATTCCGGCGGCGGCATCTACATTCCCGAAATTAACGAGTACACCCCCGTCTTCATCCGGTACCTCGGTTTTCAATACGGTAAACCAAAGTATCAGTAGAATGACACCGTGAAAAGCAACGGTACCGATCAAACTGTATATGTCATCCTTATTCAGTCTCATATCTGTTATTTCTGCGGACGGGTGGCAAGCACCATCTTGAATTTATTCTCGTTCGCTATATTCAGTATCTTTACAATCTCTTTGTAAGGCACGGTCTCGTCGGCATATAAGGCGACGAACATCTCCGGTTCCTTCGCGTAACTATCTTGCAAGAAAGGAGTGATCTCATCAAATGAGACCTGTACCTCTTTTTGCTTTCCAAATGCCACGTAGTAATTCAAGTTCGCGTCTATCGTTACCCTCGTAAGAGGTTTCGCCGCTGTCTGCTTTTGCGCTTGCGGCAAGGTAACCTTGATGGCGTTCGGGATTACTACGGTAGAGGTAACCATGAAGAAGATCAGCAAGAGGAATATGACGTCGGTCATAGAGGCCATGCTGAACGCTTCGTTTACCTTTGTTCTTCTTTTTAGAGCCATAATTTTTTATAATTGAAAATTGAAAATGGAGAATTGAAAATTAAATAGAGGAGAGTTGGCTCATCTTCAATTTTCAATTCTCCATTATCAATTAATTAGCCGGTTCATTTAATAAATCCATGAATTCCATCGTACGAGCCTCCATCTTGTTCACGACGTTATCTACTTGAGATACCAGATAGTTGTACGCGAACAATGTAATGATACCAACTACCAGACCGCCAACGGTTGTTACCAAGGCCTCATAGATACCGCCGGATAATAGGGAGACATCAACATTGGTGCCTGCGTTTGCCATATCGAAGAAAGCACGTACCATACCGGTTACCGTCCCAAGGAAACCAAGCATGGGAGCTCCGGCGGCGGTCGTCGCGATCAAGGGGAAACCTTTTTCCAGTTTAGCGATCTCCAAATTTCCGACATTCTCGATCGCTACGAGTACATCGTTCATCGGACGGCCCAAACGGGTAATACCTTTCTCGATCATACGGGCGGAAGGCGTGTTGGTGCTCCTGCATAAATTGAGAGCCGAGTCCACTTTTCCCTCGTGAATATAGTCTTTGATACGATTCATGAACGTCTCGTCTTCTTTTCCCGCACGGCGAATGATGATCAGACGTTGAACAAAAATATAAATAGCCATCAGAGAGAGCAGTAACAATACCACCATAATCCAACCTCCCTTAAAGGCAAGGTCTATCACATTGATTTCCGCTTCCGTAGGAAGGGTTACAGCCGTTAAATCCGGCATTTGATCTGCCGCCTGAGAGCCCACGGCCTGTAGTGAAAGTAAAATACTCATCGTTTCGAATTATGAATTATAATTTATGATTTATAACTATAAACTGTCACTTGTCAACTATTCAAGCATGCCTTGTATAAAGCGATCGTCTCTTGCAAACCATGGTAGAGCGCATCACAAATCAAGGCATGGCCGATAGAAACCTCCTCCAGCCAAGGGATATTCTTGTTGAAGAAAGCCAGATTTTCTAAGTTCAAATCGTGTCCGGCATTTACGCCTAATCCTAAGTTTTTAGCTAATTGCGCGGCCTCGACAAAAGGAGCGATCGCTTTGTCACGATCTTCCGGATAATAGGTCGCATAAGGTTCCGTATATAATTCAATACGGTCCGTACCTGTTTTCGCCGCTAGCTCGATATTCGCCAAGTCTGTTCCGACGAAGATGGATGTACGGATTCCTTGTGAGGTAAAGGTGTCTACCAATTCGCTTAAGTAATCGAAATTGTCCTTTACGTTCCAACCTGAGTTCGACGTGATGGCATCCGGAGCGTCCGGAACCAGTGTGACTTGGGTCGGTTTTACCTTCAATACCAAGTCGATGAATTTATCACAAGGATAGCCTTCTATGTTAAATTCTGTCCGGATAAGAGGTTTTAGTCCATAAACATCGCTATAGCGTATGTGTCGTTCATCCGGACGGGGATGAACCGTAATTCCTTGTGCCCCGAATAATTCACAGTCTTGCGCCACTTTCAGCACGTTTGGCATATTGCCACCTCTCGCATTACGAATAGTAGCAACCTTGTTAATGTTTACACTTAAATTTGTCATTGTATATCGTATATCTTTTTTCTTTCATTACATTTGCACAAAAGTATCGGCAAATTTAGCAGGATTTAGGGAATTAACAGAATAATGTTGGTGAAAGATTTCATAACAAAGGAAATTCCGGTGTTAAAAAGTTTTGACACAGCGGAATATGCGTTGGCATTAATGGAGGATTTTAAACTCAAGCATCTTCCGTTATTGAGTGATAGCGCATACCAGTGTTTAGTGTCGGAAAAAGACTTATTGGCGCTGCCGGATCCTTCGGCTACGATCGGTGAGCCGGTTTTATTCGCTCCGGCGATTTCGGAAAATAGACATTTACATGAAGCGTTGGCAATGATAACCCGATATGGATTGAGCCTGTTGCCTGTGGTTTCCGTGGACGGAACTTATTTGGGGGCGATTACCCGGGATCGTTTGGTGGATGCTTTATCCGAGCTATGTAATGCGGAGGCGGCTGGAAGCGTGATCGTATTGGAAATGATGCCACAGGATTATTCATTAACGGATATCGCCCGTTTGGTAGAGGCGAATAATGCCCATGTCCTTAATTTGCTATCCCATCAAGATAAAGATACGGGCCGTCTGCTTATAACCCTTAAGATCGATTTGGAAGATGCCTCTCCCGTGATCCGTAGTTTCGAGCGTTTCAATTATACGGTGCTTTATCATTTTATGGAGAAGGGGATGGTGGATGATATGTTGCGGCAGCGGATGAATGAGTTATTACATTATATGAATATGTAAAGTAAGGAGCGTAGAATGAAAGTTGGAATATTTGGAAGTGAATATCAGATCGAGAGACAGAATCTGATTAAACGCCTGTTTGAGAAGCTTCGTGAACAAGAGGCTGATATTTATGTGGACAGCCCTTTTTATACATTCCTTACCGATGCTTTTGGTTTTGAGCCAGTGGTGAGCGGGCTATTAGTGGGTGATGAGTTTGATCTGGATATAGCCCTTAGCGTGGGAGGAGATGGTACGTTCCTTCGTACGGCGGCCCGGGTAAATAAACAGGATATCCCTATTTTAGGCATTAATACCGGACGGCTGGGTTTCCTTGCGGATGTCAGCAGTAATGAGGTTGAGGATACGCTGGATGAGATTTTTAAGAATTACTATAAGGTAGAGGAACGAACCCTCTTGCGTTTATATACGGAAGACCGTGCGTTTCGCGGATATAATTATGCCTTGAACGAGATCGCCGTGCTGAAGCGTGATAGTTCCTCGATGATTACGATTCATACATTCTTGAATGGGGAATATCTGACTTCTTATCAGGCGGATGGTTTGGTAGTGGCTACACCTACCGGTTCCACGGCCTATTCGATGAGCGTAAATGGGCCGATTATCGTCCCGCAAAGTAATAGCATTGTCTTGAGTCCGGTCGCTCCGCATTCCTTGAACGTGCGTCCGTTGGTGATTCCGGATTCAGATATAATAACGCTTCGGGTAGAGAGCCGGAATAAATATTTTCTGATCTCTTTGGATGGACGTTCGGAAATATTCCCGGCAGGTATCGAATTAAAGATGAGCAAGGCCGATTATACGACGAAAGTCATCAAGCGCTATAACCATACTTTTTATCAGACGCTTCGGGAAAAATTAATGTGGGGGGCAGATGTGCGAATGAAATAATATTGTGTGCGTCCAGTCTTTGTCCAAATAGTAGCGGATAGTATTGTATTTTGTAAGCTATTGATAAATAGATTATTCTGCATGAATGAACTGAACGTATCTTATGTCTTTTGTCCAGTTTTTCTATTATGGGGTAAAAAATAGGGGGTATTCGATGTCCAGCTATGTCCTCTATTTGTCCAGTGCCCTTTTTTGATACACGCTTTTTAACTCTTTACTTTTGTCGGCAGATTAAATCTAGCTTAATGGAAGTATTTTCAATTATTATTCCTGTCTACAATCGTCCGGAGGAGATAGACGATTTATTAAACAGTCTTACCCGGCAGACATATGTACATTTTGAGGTTATCGTAGTGGACGACGGTTCTTCTATACCTTGTGAGTCCGTAGTCAATGCCTATAATGACCGCTTGAGGATTCGCTATTTCTATATAGAGAATTCAGGCCCGGGCTTGGCTCGCAATCAAGGGGTACGTTATGCGGAAGGAGAGATCGTGATTGTCTTGGATTCGGATTGTATCGTTCCGGCCAGCTATCTGGAACAAGTACACGAGTCCTTGATGCGTTATAAGGTGGATGCCTTTGGTGGTGCCGACAGGGCGCATTCTTCTTTTTCCGCTATACAAAAAGCGGTCAATTACTCGATGACTTCTTTCTTTACGACAGGAGGGATCCGAGGAAGCCGGAGACATTTGGATACATTCTATCCTCGGAGTTTTAATATGGGAATGCGGAAAGAGGTGTATGAAGCCTTGGGTGGTTTCTCTGATATGCGTTATGGAGAGGATATAGATTTTAGTATCCGGATTTTTGCGGCAGGCTATAAATGCCGTTATTTTCCGGGCGCTTGGGTCTATCATAAGCGAAGAACAAATTTCGTCCAGTTTTTCCGGCAAGTATGGCATTCGGGGTACGCTAGGATTATCTTGTACCAGAAGTACCCGGAATCATTGAAATGGGTACATTGCCTGCCGGCCTTATTTGTGGTAGGTCTGCTGGGAGTATGTATTTCCGCTTTTTTCGTTCCAAAGGTATGGGGGCTATTGTTATTTTATATTTCGCTGATCTTTTTTGACGCTTTAGTGAGAAATAAGAACGGAATCGTTGCGTTGTTATCTATCATAGCGGCTTTTGTCCAATTGATCGGATATGGGACAGGCTTTTTGGAAGCGATTTGGAGAGAGGGAATTCTAAGAAAGAAGTATTAAGATAATAAATACTATTTATATGAAGTTTGCGCTGCACACATCTACTGCCATAAGCTCGGTTCTAAAGGAGCCGGAGCATTTCTATGTAGATATTTATTATCTGATCATTTTAATCATCGTTACTTTTGCCCTACTTTTATTATCTTTTTTACGTTATCACCTTTATAAGACAAAAAAGGAGAAAGAACTGAGAGAAATAGCGAGTCTTGTGGATAAAAATGAAATCTTGATACAACGTTATAGTCGTGAGATGTCGCACATCAAGGAGCAATTGGAAGCGAAGGAGAAATGCTTGATGGAATACCAGCATGCGGCTCAGTGGAAAGCGCATCGTGACGTGGAATCCTTGATCAAGGAAAAGGAACGTTTGGCGAAGTGTTTGCTGGAACAGTTGGATACGTTCAAGAAGTTGAAGATACTTTCTAAATCGGAAACGATATTGCCGGATTCGGATTGGAGAAACTTGATCGAGATCGTAAATACTCTTTATGATGATTTTATAAGTCGTTTACGTGTCGCTTATCCGGATTTGACGGAGGATGCCATTCGTTTTTGTTGCTTGATCAAATTGCGGCTAACCTCGGCGGAGCTGATGTCAGTCTTGAATGTGACGAAGGACGCTATCTATAAACGCAAATTTCGTTTGAAAAAAGAATTGATGCCAGATGATGATCCTCGTTCCCTCGACGATTTCTTGGGAAGCTATTAGATCTGAACGAATAGTTTTCTTGTTAATAACTATGTTTTAGGGCATGATTTCGTTAAATCGAGTTAAGTGAATGAATTTTGCAAATAATTCAGTATGCTACATAACATAAAACCGCCTATATTTGCACTGTGTTTTTCATGGTATTAGATTTAAGGTTAACAATTGAGATTGGCTGTCCGTGACGGATAGCCTTTTTTTGTATAGAGGCATGAATACACGAATTTTTGAGAACACTGCTTAGGCTCCCCTTTCCGAGGGTAACATCCATACTTTCAAAGTAAGCTAATTTCATCGGCAAAGTAAGTTAACTTGCTTTGGTATTTCAGTTAACTTACTTTGTCAATGAAGCTAACTGTATTTTTATGATCTTTTTCGGTTATTCTTTGTCTGTTTCGATTTTGTATACAATTGATGTGTTTTTGTGCGCTTTTAGTTTAGTTATGCATTTAATAGTTAATTTTTTATTATATAATTTTGTCTTGTGTTTTTTTATGATTTCCTTGGTTAGCTGTTAGCACCAATTGATATATAAGGTTTGATGGCTAATAGAAGAGGGGGTAAGGAAAGAAAAATATCAAACGAATATACTTGGGACCTTAACGGACAGAACAAAATATAATATTATTCTGTTGATTGTTGTTGGAGGTAAGATTTCGTATTCCCTTAATTTATAAGAGTATATGCAAGAGAATAGGTATAATACATGTGATCGTTTTTTAGGCGGATTAGAAAAAGACTTTATTATTACGGAACAGATTGAAGATAGTCCATTGACTTCAGAACCTTCTTTTTTGGATTACGGGATAATAGCAGTATGTAATAGAGGTAGTGCGATCATTCATTTGCTTGATAATAAGCATGTATGGAATAAGAATGAATTGATTTTCTTATTTCCGAGACAGTTATGCTCAATGCGGAACGTGAGTGAGGACTTCTCGGCGAAGTTTATCATCATACCACATGTACTACATGGGGATGTATTAAGTTCCTTACGTCATTTTGATCCGGGATTTCATTTTTTCGTGAAGGATCATTTTTACTATAATATAGAGGATAATAATGGTATTGAGCGTTTTCAATCATTTTGCAAATTGATAGAGAATGAGCTTGAGCGGTATCGGGGTAATGGGCTTCTGAGGGAGCGGATTATATGTTACTTGGGGATTTTTTACATGGATGTTTACGACTATTATGTGAAAGTGCGTAAGAAAATCCCTTTCAGGACTAGTTTGAGAAAAGAGCAATTGATCTATGATTTCTGTAGTCTCGTGGCAGAGAATTTCAAGAATCACAAGAATGTTGGATTTTATGCGGATAAATTGAATATAACGACAACTTATTTAAGTGCGATCATGAATGAAAGGTGTGGCATTTCAGCCAAGGAGTTTTTATCTATCTATATAGTGTTAGAGGTAAAGTCGTTGCTACGTGACTCTCGATTAAATATACAGGAGATCGCTATATTGACTAATTTTCCGTCTCAATCGACATTGAATCGCTTTTTTCGTCAACGGACGGGAATGACTCTTTCTCAATATCGAAAATATATATTTTCAACATGATTATGTTTGATTTTCATATTATTTCTATAACTTTAAACTTCTGCTGCAATCGTTATTATCGTTCATTTGTTGTATAAATAACAGAGGAGATTGCTTGATTGATTTAAAGTAGGGAATTAGTGGTTATAATTTAATATGACGATGGGACAATGTAATAAAATGCTAGAGGAAATGAGCTTTAATGCCCTATTCCAGAAATTACCTGTTGGAATTGAAGTTTATGACGAGAGGGGGCAGCTAGTGGATCTCAATAGGACGGACGAGAATTTGTTCGCTATAAGCCGGAAGGATATTATGGGAATAAATCTTTTCGAGAATCCTAATTTTCCAGAGGACAAGATCGCTCGTCTGAAACAGGGAGAAATGGTTGTGTTCGATTGTAATTATGAATTTGATAATATACAAACGAATGAGTACTATAACATAGACCCAAAAAAGGAAGGTATAAATTTACGTCTGTCTATTAAATGTGTGCCGTTGAAAGGAGAGGCTGAAGATATCTGTGGATATGTACTAATGTTTACGGATGAGACGGAAGAATATCAAAAGTCGGAGAAAGTAGAGGAACTGTTCACGAAGTTGAAAACGGTTATGCGTTGCAGTGATTCCTTGCTGTGGGAATATGATGTTAAAACCGATAAGATGCATATCGATCTGGATTTACGTGTTTTAGGTAATAAATCCAGATTGAGAGCAAGTAACTTGACAACGAAAAAAGATTTTTGTGAGATCGTATATCCGGAAGATCGGGAAAGGGTACTTGTACAAGGCTTTGAAAAGATTGTTATGGGTGAGATCGGTGAATATAGTATTCAATACCGACAGCTTTTTGAGGGGCAATATGTTTGGGTGAGAGCGTATGCGTACCCTTATAAATATGATGAGGCGGGAAGACCTGCGAAAATCCTTTATTACTTGATGGACATAACGGATGAGATCGCCATGCAAGATAAATTGCGCTGGGCGGAACGAGAGCGTCAACGGAAAGAATATGAGTTAGTTAAGGCTAAAGAGGCGAATCGGCTTAAGTCTATGTTCTTGGCGAATATGAGTCATGAGATCCGCACGCCTTTAAATGCTATTGTTGGTTTCGCGAATATACTGGCAGAGACCAAGGAGATAGAGGAGGAGGAACGAGAGTTTTATGTGGATATCATTGACAAGAATAGTGAATTGCTTCTGCAATTGATTGAGGATATCCTTGATTTCTCAAAGATTGAGGCGGGAACCTTTGACATTACGAAGAGAAATTTCGATTTTAAGGAGATCTGTGAGGAAACCTATGCGGTACATGCCTTGAAGATTCCGAAAAACGTTCGATTTGTTTTCGATCGGGGCTCACAACCCGTGACTGTTTTCTCAGATCCGAAACGAGTCGTGCAGGTTATTTCTAATTTCTTGACAAATGCGATTAAGTTTACTTCGGAAGGTGAGATCAAATTAGCCTATAAGGTATCGAAAGATGAAATACGAGTTTCGGTCTCGGATACGGGAATGGGAATCTCGGAGGAAGATTGTAGAACTATATTCGATCGCTTTGTTAAGTTGAACGCTTGCAAACAAGGTACCGGATTAGGATTGGCGATTTGCAAAAATATTATCGAGAAACTAGGGGGACGAATCGGGGTAGAATCTACATTGGGAGTAGGTTCCACTTTTTGGTTTACCTTGCCTTTGAAGGAGATTAAAGAGAATGAACCTAAGTTCTAAGGGGATATATATTGTTTACGGATATGTTTTAAAGCATAGTTTTGTTAAATCTGGTTAAGTAAATGAGATTTGCAAATAAAATATTATGCTACATAACATAAAACCTCTATATTTGCACCATGTTTTTCATGGTATTAGATTTAAGGTTAACAATTGAGATTGGCTGTCCGTGACGGATGGCCTTTTTTGTTTCAAAAAATCATAACCATGAGATTTTAGGAGTGTAGCTGAAGGTTTTTTCGTAAATTTGCGCTCCGTTTGTAATACTAGATCCTGTATTTAAGTGTATGAAAAGAGTATTCTGTCCAAAATGTGATAATCAGTTGTCTTTTGATGAGACCAAATATCCGGAAGGGAAGGTATTAGCCTTCGTCTGTCCGCAGTGTGGAGCGCAATTTAAGATTAAATTGGGCCGAAAGGTGGTGAAGACGGCTACCGGTGAGGAAAAAGAGGTGAAGGAACCGGATTTCTCTTGTGGTTATATTACCATTATCGAGAATGGTTTTGCTTTTAAGCAAGATCTACCATTAGTGATGGGAGATAATGTGATTGGTCGCCGTAATAAGGATACGGAAGGTGTAGATGTCCCTATTATCACGAGCGATCCAAGTATGGGGCGTAAGCATTGTGTGATTAATGTAAAGAAAGACGCTAATGGCAAGTTCGTTTATATGGTGCGTGACTTTCCTAGCTTGACCGGGACTTTTGTGAAAAATGTGTTGGTTGGTAAAAAAGAACAAGTACGTATCGGGGAAGGTACGATCGTAACGATTGGCGCTACTACTTTTATCTTACATTCGGCGAACGAGGGAGAAGAAGAGGAATAAATATAAAAAACTTCAGAGGCTGTTCCCGTTAATGATCTCGATCTTTAACTTCGGGTCGGAATGATGGCAGATAAGGGATTTTGGCGTTTGTTTTGGGAGTGAGTTATAAGATATATGCTCATTCCGGGATACAGCTCTGAAGTATCACTGAGAAAACAAGGCTCATAGGTATTAAGATTAAGCCGATTAACATAAAGAAATGAAAAGAACCGAAAGAATAGTTGTATTAACTATAGTTAAAATAGGCTCTTAGGGTTTGTTTTTCTAGAAATTAGCTAACTTTTTGTGCGGTTTTTGAAATGTTAATGAGCACGAGGTGAAATAGAAATATAGATAGTTATGGAGCAGGTTTCTAAACAACAGCCGGTAAATAAAACAGCATTCCGGGTATTGGTGGCGTTAAGCGTTACGCATTGTTTGAATGATTCGTTGCAATCCGTTATCTCGGCGGTTTATCCACTTTTCAAGGATGATTTAGCGTTGAGCTTCGCCCAAATCGGGTTGATTACGCTTGTTTATCAATTATCCGCTTCTGTTTTCCAGCCTATAACCGGTTTGATTTTTGATAAGCGTCCCGTGGCTTGGTCGTTACCTATTGGTATGAGTTTTACGTTGGTCGGCTTGTTGAATCTCGCTTTTTCCTCTACGCTCCATTGGGTCTTGATCTCCGTATTCTTGATAGGTATCGGGTCTTCGGTTTTGCATCCGGAAGCGTCCCGGATCACCTCGCTAGCGTCGGGAGGGCGTAGGGGATTGGCGCAATCGCTTTTTCAAGTGGGTGGTAATTTGGGCGGATCGTTAGGTCCGCTACTGGTTGCTCTATTGGTGGCGCCTTATGGACGGACTCATATCGCTTTGTTTTCTATACTAGCATTCGTCGCTATTTTGGTGATGATTCCTATCTGCCGTTGGTATAAGGCGTATTTGAGTCGGGTGAAATGGCAGAAGAAGTCGGGTGAGACGCATGTGGAGATGCCTCTTTCTTTGGGAAAAACAGTCTTTTCGATCTCGATATTGCTGACCTTGATTTTCTCTAAATATATCTATATGGCTAGTTTGAATAGCTACTATACCTTTTACTTGATCCATAAATTCGGGGTGAGTGTACAGACTTCGCAGATCTGTTTGTTCGTCTTCCTGATCGCTACGGCCATAGGAACCTTGGCGGGTGGTCCTATCGGTGATAAGATAGGACGGAAATATGTGATTTGGGGATCGATTCTAGGGGCAGCCCCATTTAGCTTGTTGATGCCGCATGTGGGATTCGTTTGGACGATCGTGCTTAGTTTTTGCGTGGGGTTGGTCTTATCATCGGCGTTCCCGGCTATTTTGTTGTATGCGCAAGAGTTGCTTCCTTATAAATTAGGTCTTATCTCGGGACTTTTCTTTGGATTTGCTTTCGGTGTGGCGGGTATAGCCTCGGCCGTATTAGGAAATATGGCGGATCATTATGGAATAGAGGCTGTCTACAACGTATGTGGCTTCATGCCTCTTTTAGGACTGGTCACTTGGTTCCTTCCCAACTTGAAAAAGAAGTAAAAACAATCCTCCCTTTTTCGCTGTTATTACTCCAACTGAACGTCAATTACTAAATGAGTTTATGGTGAGTAATATAGTATCTTACAGTATTCTTTTGCTGTATCTTCTTCCATGTGCTTCATGGAGCCAAGGGAACGATGTGGATTTAAGCTTGGAACAATCTCTCGACCTGCTTCATAAGGAAAATAAAAGCTTGAAAATAGCAGGGAAAGAAGTGGAATGGGCTCGGAATGAGCATCAAAAGCTAAACGCTTTTTGGTATCCGTCGGTGAACGCCGCGGGTGCTTTCGTACATATGTCGAATCCGATAGAGGTACGGCAGTCGCTGAGTAAATATACGGAACCGGCGAAGGAGTTTGTCCATAATTATATCCCGGATAATGAGCTGATCATGTCGGTATTGGATAAGATCGGGCAAGGTACTTTCTCGCTTCCGCTGATCTCCCAAAACATCACTTCTATAGACGCTACGGTGACGTGGCCTGTTTTCACGGGAGGAAAACGTATCTACGCGAACAAGATCGGAAAGACGATGGTCTCTATAGCGGAGGTGAATAGGAATCAAGTGGATGCCAACCAACAATCCTTATTGATCGAGGCTTATTTCGGGCTTCGTCTGGGACAAAGTGTGGTGGACGTAAAAACGGAAGTGTACAATTCTTTGAAAACCCATTATGACCAAGCCCTTAAATTAGAGCAAAACGGGATGATCAATCGGGCCGAGCGTCTGTTCGCTCAGGTAAGTATGGACGAGGCGAAACGAGAACTGGAATCGGCCCGTAAGGATTTAGCGGTCGCTCAACAGGCGTTTAAAAGCTTGATTAATATGGAGGAGGGGAGTGACGTACGTACCACGACTCCTTTATTCATTAATGAGGCGCTTCCTCCGGCTCAATACTTCAAGGATCTGGTTCCGATGAATAATTATATAGTCAATCAATTGAAATTGCAGCAGGTTGTAGCCGATAATCAACTAAAGATCGGCCGGTCCGCTTATGTCCCGAATATCGCTTTATTCGGCAAACAGACTTTGTACGCTGATGGACTGGATAAATATTTGTTGCCTCGTACGATGGTGGGAGTTGGTTTTACGTGGAATATTTTTGATGGCTTGAACCGGGAGAAAACCATCCGGCAGGCAAAGATCGCTAGTCAGTCGCTTCGTTTGGGTAAGGAGAAGGCGATTACGGATCTGGAGGTCGGTATCGATAAATTCTACAGCCAGCTACAAAATGCCTTGGATAACGTAAAGGCTTTGGATACGACGATCGAGATGAGCCGGGAACTGGTCCGGGTGCGGAAGAAATCCTTCCAAGAGGGAATGGCTACTTCTACGGAGGTAGTCGATGCCGAGGTTATGCTGGCGAAGGTGAAGACCGCTTTTCTTTTGGCTTATTATCAGTATGATGTAGCCTTGATTAATCTGCTGTCTGTCTGCGGTACGCCGGAGCAGTTCCACCAATACAAGATGGAGGGAAAGACCGAGGAGCTTTTGGGGAATTGAAAATTGAAAATTTAGGAGTTATGGATAAAACTAAGAGATATTTGAGTGTGGCCTTCGTCGCAGTCTTGGCGATTGTTATAGTTGTCTCGTTGATCGGGATGATCTTGTTGAAAAAGAAGCCGGTGATCTTGCAAGGGCAGATCGAGGCAACGGAAATACGTATCTCCGGCAAGTTACCGGGGCGTATCGATACCTTTCTGGTAAAAGAGGGACAGAATGTACGCCAAGGCGATACCTTGGTCGTCATCAATAGTCCGGAGGCGTTGGCTAAATATCAACAGGTGAACGCCATGGAGAACATCGCGAAGTATCAGCACCAGAAAGTGGATGAGGGTACACGAAAGCAAATCATCGCTTCCTTGCAACAATTGTGGAATAAATCCAAATCGGATTTACAATTGGCGAAGATTACCTATGATCGGGTCAATGCCTTGTATAAAGATAGCGTGGTAACCTCACAGCGTAAAGATGAGGTGGAGGCCATGTATAAAGCGGCTGAGGCCGCCGAACGTGCCGCTTATAGCCAATATCAAATGGCGGTAGACGGGGCGCAGATACAAGATAAGGAGAGCGCCCGCTCGTTGGTGACGGCGGCGCAAGGAACCGTGGAGGAGGTGGCGGCTCTTTTACAGGACGCTCGGTTGACGGCTCCGGAATCGGGACAAATCTCCGCTATCTTCCCGAAACGGGGAGAGTTGGTTGGGGCCGGGATGCCAATCATGAACTTAGTCGTATTAGATGACGTGCATGTGGTATTGAACGTACGTGAGGATCGTTTGCCTTTATTTAAGATGGGAGGAACGTTTGTCGCCGATGTACCGGCGATCGATAAGAAGGATATTGAGTTCAAGATCAATTATATCAGTCCGTTGGGCAGTTTCGCTACTTGGAAATCTACCAAGCAGACAGGTAGCTATGACTTGCGGACCTTTGAGATACATGCCTTACCGGTGGAGAAGGTGGAGGGATTGCGTCCCGGTATGTCCGTACTCTATCAATTCCCTTGATACTATCCAGTTGTAGAGACGGGGCGTGCCCCGTCTCATCCCCTCGAAATAGTATTTAAAGTTACTGTCGGACGGTGGGAGACGGGGCACGCCCCGTCTCTACAACTAAATAATTTATTGTCGCTATGCTAAAGAAGAGTCCTTTCTATATGGTTTTACGTCGGGAACTGGATCGCATGGTTTCCCGGAGGTTATATTTCGGGGTGTGTATCGTGTTGCCTTTGTTCTGTATATTCTTCATGTCTACGATTTTTGGAAGCGGGCAGATGGAGAATATACCGATAGCGGTAGTAGACCAAGACAACACCTCCATGTCTCGGGAGATCATCCGGCAGGTAGAGGCGGTACCGACTTTCCGGGTAACCCGGCATTATACGGACCAAGAGACCGCTCGCCATGCTACCCAAGCAAAAGAAATCTACGGTTATTTAGTGATCCCCAATCAGTTTGAGGCGGATGCCACGGCGGGGCGTGACGCTACTTTATCGTATTATTACCACTATGCCTTGTTGAGCGTGGGCGGTGAGGTACGTGGGGCCTTCGAGACCCTGCTGCGTACGCTTTCCCTCGCCCCGGTGGTTGTGCAAGCTACGGCGATGGGGCTGGGGGAGAATCAGATAACCACCTTCCTATTACCGGTACGATCCAGTAGCCACCCGCTGTTCAACCCGGATCTGGATTATTCCGTTTATCTGAGCAATCCTTTTTTCTTTGTCTTTTTCCAAGTGATCATTTTGCTGGTTACGGTGTACGCTATCGGTAGTGAGATCAAGTTCCGGACAGGCGATGAATGGCTGGAGGCGGCACGGATGAATATGTTCGTGGCGGTGGTGGGCAAGCTGCTCCCTTATACGACTATCTTTTGTATCATGAGCGTCTTCGCTAACTATATCATGTTCGGGGTCATGCATATTCCTTTCGCTTGCGGTTTCTGGCCATTGAACTTGACGGCGATCTTATTCGTGGTCGCTACGCAAGCGTTGGCGGTATTCCTGTTCTCGTTGTTTCCCGCTATAGCGATCGTGATTAGCGTGGTGTCTATGGTCGGTTCGCTGGGGGCTACTTTATGCGGCGTTACTTTCCCGGTCGATTCCATGTACGCTCCCGTACATTACGCCTCGTACCTGTTTCCGGTACGGCATTTCGTGGAGATCAACCAGAACTTATTGTATGGCGATTACGGATTCCCTTATACATGGGTAAACGTAAGTTCGTTGTTTGCGTTTATGTTATTGGCATTGGTGCTGTTGCCACATTTGAAAATCGCTATTTTAAGTCATAAATATGAGAACATCCGATAATATGAAAGGAACCTTGGCGGATATCGCTTCCTTGGTCAAGGACGAGTTTAAGACGATCTCCACGAGCTACGCTATCTTGCTCGTCTTGGTAGGAGGTATATTTCTCTATGGCCTGCTGTATAATTATATGTATGCCCCGGATCTGGTGCGTAACGCCCCGGTGGTAGTCGTCGATGACTCAAAGACCGACTTGAGCCGGGAGTACATCCGTTTGCTGAACGCCACTCCGCAAGTCTCGGTAATCGCCGATGGTTTGGATTACGCTGAGGCGCAGGAGTGGATGAAGGAGGGGGATGCCGTAGGTATCTTGTATCTTCCCTCTGATTTCGAGACCCGGGTGGCACGAGGGAATGAGTCCCTGTTTATCATGTACCAGACGACAAGCGCCTTCCTATATTATATGGCGATGCAGGAGGCTTCCAGCGGTGCCATGTTGGCGTTGAACGATCGGTATCGTCCGGAGATGTTGGTGTTCTTGCCCCAGCAAGACGCTTCCAAGATCGTTTCGGCGCAACCCATATCAGTGGTCGGGACGGCGTTGTATAATTTTACGGAAGGATATGGAACCTATTTGATCCCGGCGGTATTGATCGTCATTATGTTCCAGACCTTGTTGATGGTGATCGGTATGATAAGCGGGGAAGAGCGGGATTCGGGTACCATCGTTCGTTTCGCCTCCGAGGGATTATCCTTTGGCCGGATCGCTAGGGTGATAATCAGCAAGACCTTTGTGTATTGCGTATTGTATACGATTTTCGCTTTGTTCTTGTTGGGCTTGATACCGCTATTGTTTGGCCTGCCGGATATCGGTAATTATCTGAACACCTTGATCCTGCTGATACCCTTTCTGTTGGCTACCAGCTTCTTTGGGCTGGCCGCCTCTTATTTCTTTACGGACTCGGAGGCTCCGTTATTGATGATCGCCTTCTTCTCGGTAGGCTTGATCTTCCTTTCCGGAGTCTCTTATCCCTTGGAATTGATGCCTTGGTATTGGCAGATGGCCCATTATATCATTCCGGCGGCTCCCGCTACGCTGGCCTATGTACAGCTTAACTCGATGGGAGCGTCGATTGAGCAAGTCGGTGTGGAGTACGTGACGTTGTGGGTGCAATGCGTCGTTTATTTCCTCTTGGCTTGCTGGGTGTACCGGCGGAATATCTTAAAGGCGAGCCGTGCCTTGTCGTCATTGTAGCTCCCGTATCCTCACGTCGATGCCGCTACCTTTCAAGGCGTCTTTCAATTCGCCTATCTTCGTATCCCCGTAATGGTAAGGGTATAAGATTTTAGGCGAGAACATCCGGGCCGCTTTCGCCGCTTGCGGGACGGTCATGGTATAAGGCTGGTTGATGGGAAGGAAAGCGATGTCGATGTCTTTCAGGTCTTTCATCTCCGGGATGTTTTCCGTATCGCCGGCTATATAGACTCTTAGTCCATCGAACGTGAGGATATAGCCATTATCCCGGTGGCGGGGGTGATATTTATCCCGTCCGGGTGTGGTGTTATAGGCAGGGACGGCCTCTATCTTCATATAGCTGATGGAGGTATCCGTATCGCCGTTTTTTAGGACCTTCCCTTTTCCCAGCTTCTTTTGGCTGTTCTCGTTGGCGATGATTTCCGTACTGTTTTTCTCGACAGCTTGTATCGCTTTCGGGTCCAGATGATCGCCATGCTCGTGGGTGATCAAGATGATATCGGCTTTCGGGAAAGTCGTATAATCGGCGTATTCGGAGACAGGATCTACCTGTATCGAATGATTGTCGTACGTAAGCATCAGGCTGCCATGCTTGATGAACGTGATGGTCAGTTCTTTTCCGCTCTTGGTCTTGAAAGAATCCGAGGCGAAGTTACTAGCGGAGGCTAAGCTCGCCATGAATAAACTACACATAAGCATACATGTTTTTAGTCTCATAATCTTGCGGTTTTTTAGTGTTTCCGCAAATATAATCATAATAGATTAATTCCCTAATTTGTTCGGCTATCCGGTATAAATATTTACATTTGCGACGTATATTCTGATAACATGAAAACGAAATGAGAAGAATTGTTCTGTTGATTACGATTTGTTGCCAAGTATTTTGGGTGGCGGCGCAAAAGAAAGCGCCCAAATGGATGGATAAGCAACGAAAGGCGGTGGTTACCGTCACCACTTATGGAAAAGATAACCAGAAGAAAGCGTCCGGTACGGGATTTTTCATAACCGAGACCGGTGAGGCGTTGTCCGGCTATTCCTTGTTTAAGGATGCGGCGAGGGCGACCGTGACCGACGCTGACGGAAAAGAATATCCGGTAAGCCGCATCTTGGGGGCTGATGAATTATATGACGTGATCAAGTTCAAGGTAGAGGTGCCGAAGAAAGCCGTGTTCTTGCCGATCGCCCGTGAGCCGATCTCGCAAGGAGCTACCGCTTATCTGATGCCTTACTCGACCGGTAAGATCACGAAGTTCGGGGAAGGACCGGTCTCGGAGGTCAGTAAGTTGAAGGAGCCGTTCAGCTATTATAAATTGTCGATGGCGCTGGAAAGCGGGCAGGTAAACGCTCCTGTATTGACGGCGGACGGCGAGGTGTTCGGCTTGGCGCAGGAAGACGCGTCGGGGAAGAAGGAAGATTCCTACGCGGTCTCGGCGGGATATGCGAATAGCTTGACGATTCAGTCGGCGGACGCCTTTAATTCCACCTATAGCCGGATTGGTATCCGGAAGGCGTGGCCGGCGGACGCGAGCCAAGCGCAGGTCTCCTTATACCTGATGGCAAGCTCGCAAGACCCGAAGACGTATCTGGCTACCTTGAATGATTTCATCGCCACTTTCCCGGATTCTCCCGACGGGTATTTGAACCGTGCCAATCATTACGCTTACCACCGTGCGGATCTGGCTCCTACGGAGGCCGAGCAGGGGGCTTGTCTGGATAAGGCGTTGGAAGATATAAACACGGCTTCCCGCTTCAGCGAGCGGAAAGGGGATGTCTGGTTCAACCGAGCCAAGCTGATCTACGGTGTGGCCGCCGCGGATACGACCTTGAATAAGGAGCAGTGGACCGTCGATGCCGCTACCGAGGCGATACAAAAAGCGATCGGGGAGGAGGACTTGCCGGTCTATCGCCAATTGGAAGGGGACATCCATTTTTATAAAGGAGATTTCGAGCAGGCGTTCGCTGATTATATGAAGGTGAACGATAGCGATATGGCTTCCTCTACCTCTTGGTATTGGGCGGCGAAGGCGAAGGCGAATATCCGGGGCGCTAACTTCGGGGATATCATCGCCTTGCTGGATAGCGCCATCGCCAAATGCGGCAACCCGCCAACGAACGAGGCCGCTCCCTATATCTTGGAACGGGTGGATCTCCGCTTGAAACTGATGCAATACAAGGAGGCCGTGGACGATTATGATTTATACTACGATCTCTTGAAAGGACAGGTCGGCGACCGCTTCTTCTATTACCGCGAGCAAGCGAAGTTCCGCATGAACGATTTCCCCGGAGCCTTGGCTGATATCCAATCCGCGATCCGCTTGAATCCGGGCGACCCGACTTATCCGGCGGAGGAAGCGTCCGTATATATCCGTATGGAAAACTATGATCAGGCGTTGAGGAGCTTAGAGAATGCCTTGCGGATCGCTCCGGATTTCGCCTCTTGCTACCGTCTGCGAGGCATCTGCTACGTCCGTCAGGGTAAGAAGGCGGAAGCGTGCGAGGCTTTCAACAAGGCGAAGGAGTTGGGTGATCCTGTCGTGGACAAATTAATAAAGGAACATTGTAAGTAAAGATGCACCCGGGCGGGTACGTACGTGTATCTGCCCGGATGTAAGGCACCGCTTATCTCCCTATGAACTTCTTGAACGCCTCTACCTTGTCGTTCAATATCAATTCCTCCGGAAATCGTGTCTCTTGCAATAACTCGTAGATATGATCGTACCGGGCTATATCGAAAGATATATGCGCGTCGCTACCTAAAATCACAGGAACCTCGTATTTCTTGCATAGGCGCAAGATCGTGAGGTTATTATCTCTGGCGGTGAGTTTCTTGCGGACCGGGTTGAGAGAGCTGTTGTTGATCTCCAGCAACGTGTGATGCTCTTTGGACGCTAATACGATAGGCTCGAAATCCACCTCTGCCGTACCGTCTCCCGGGTGACTGATGATGTGGACATGCGGGTTGCGGATCGCCCCGATCATCGCCTCTGTATTCTGCTCGACCGTTCCCGGTTTGTAGCAAAGCGAGTGGATGCCCGCTATCCGGATATCCAGCATCGGGAAGTACTCCTCGCCCAGATCAATCGTACCCTTATAGTCGATGATGTTCAATTCCGCTCCGAGCAATAACTCGACACCGTATATCCGGCGGGGAACCACATGTAGGTTGCGGAAGTAAATCGGGGAGCATGTCCCCGGTATGCCGGGGGCATGCTCTGTTATACCTAGTAACTTCAATCCTTTCTCGGAGGCGGCCACTGCCATTTCTTGCAGGGTGCTAAAGGCATGCCCACTGGCTACCGTATGGGTATGCACGTCAAGTAACGTCTTCATAAATTCGTCTTTAACCTACCCGCGAAGGTAGTTATTATTTGGTGGATACCCAATTCCCGAATAAAATAAGCGTCGTGCGAGATCAGCAAGATCGTGCCCCTGTACGCACGGACCATGGAGGTGATAATCTCGATGCTTTGGATGTCGAGATTATTGGTCGGCTCATCTAGGATAAACAGGTCCGGAGTCTGGTTGCTGATCATCAGGCAGCAGAAAGCCAACCTCATTTTCTCGCCTCCGCTCAGCTTCCCGCAGCTCTTCTCCCACGTGTCGTGCGGGAAGAGGAAACGGTTTAGCAAGGTCTTGATCTCGTGCTCTTGGAAATGACGCTCGTTGAAGGCTTGCGCTTGCTCGTACACCGTCCGGTCGTTCCGGACGATCGAGTACTCTTGGTCGATATAGATAGAGGAGAAATCCGCACGGATCAAGGAACCGCTACGAGGCGGTAACTGGCCGGTAATCAACTTCAGCAAAGTCGTCTTGCCGGAACCGTTATCACCTTGTATCAGCCACCGTTCCCCACTCTTGATCTGGAAGCTCATCGGGGAGGGCCATAGATCGCCGGCCTCGGCGTAACCGAAATTGATCTCCTTGGCGGTAACCAATATCTTGCCTTCGTGTAAGCCGGATGCGCTGAAATCCAGTTTCATGCCTTGAAGGTCGGGTAGGGAGGAGCGCATTTGCTTTAGCTCGTTGGCAAGGTTCTCCATCTTGTCCTCGTGAACCTCTTTTAGTTTGGAGGCGCTTTTCTCGGCGTTCTCCTTCAATCCGCCCATCATGATCCGGGGGATTCCTTTCCGGACGCTTTGCTTCTCTCCCCGGGATTCATGCTTTTGTTTTCGCTCGGCTACCTCACGGGCGGTTTTCCTGACCCTGCGAAGCTCTTTCTCCTTCGCTTCCAGTTTCTCTTGCATGGAAGCCTGTTCCTGTTCTTTTTGTTCCTTGTAGAAATCATAATTACCCCCGTAAAGGGTGATCCCCCCGACGGATAATTCCGCTATGGAAGCTAATAGGTTCAATAAGGTACGATCGTGGCTGACGACCAACAAGGTGATACGGCAAGACGTGATGAAATCGTATAACTTCTCCCGGCTACGCTTATCCAGATGGTTAGTCGGCTCATCCAATAGTAGGATCGAGGGTTGGTGGATCTCGATTCCGGAGAGGAAAACCTTGGTTTTCTCGCCGCCACTTAATGTGCGCATCGGTTGGGAGAGGAGGATATGCTCCAAACCCCAAGCGTGCAGGGCGGCGAGGCTCCGTTCCTCGATCGTCCAGTCATCCGCCAGCGTATTGAAATTAGAGAGGGAGGCGTCGCCCTCGGTAATCGCCCGCAAGGCTTCTAGTTTCCCGTCGATACGTAGGGCCTGGGCCACCGTCAGGTTATCATATTGCCCGAAATGCTGGGGTACGTAATAGGGTGGGGTCGGATAGATAATCTCCCCTTCCTGCGCTTGCAAGGTTCCAGCCAAGATACGGAGGAAGGTGGATTTTCCCGATCCGTTGTTCCCGACTAAGGCTACCTTTTGCCCCTTGTTGATCGTCAAGTCGATCCCCTTGAATAAGACTTGATTGTCCGGATGTATATACGTGATTTTTTGCGCTACGATACTCATAGTGTGAACTGATTTAAAATGTGAGATACTAAAATGGATAAGAAATACCGATGATGATCGGTTTCACTATAGCCTCGAATCTGTCGTCACGAAATCAGCCCTATACGGATAGAGGGCTTTCCGGATGGAAAGAACGACATCTTGAGATAAATTAAGCGGCTATTCTCATTGGAGTAATTATATAGTTATATAGGGACGCAAAGTTAGGAATAGTTTTGGGTTTAGGCAAATGAGTATATACTTTCATGTACAAAAGGGTATGCTTTTGCCCTTGAAAGTATATACTTATGGGGATAAAGCCTAGAATTTCTTTGTTTGCTTAAGGATATAGAACTTGGCTAAGTCGCCCGTGATGGGTTGCTTCTGCTGGTCCAGCATTTTCAGTTGGCCTTCCTCTACCTTATAATACGTGATATCTCCCCCTTCTTGTTTCGTTGTCAAGACGTTACCGTCCAGCGTGTAAGTTCCTTTATCATTAAAAATACCGTCTTTCTCGTCAATATATTCGGAGCGGAGGGTAAAGGTTTTATCCTTGTTCAATGTCAAGGTCGTTTTAATACCCGGCGAGCTGGCGGCCGGTAATGTCCCTTCGTAAACACCCCAGTAATCCAAGGAAGTCTCTGCGTTGTGCATATCCGGTACTTGGGCGGTTTCCTGCTTGTTCTTGTCTGTTTGCGTGGCGTCTGCCTTTGGGTTGCCGCTACAGCTGAATAGGGCTGCGGCTACCGCTACTACTAATACATATTTTTTCATGTCATTCAATTGAATTATAAGTTCTCGTTATTTAAAACCAGTTTGTAGGTTGTTTTGTTGCGTACCGATATTCAAATAATAAGGATCGTGTCTGGGTTCCATCTGGCGAAAAAGCATTATCTTTGTGTTGTAAAACATAGATAACATTTTTATTCGTAAGATTATGTCATTACCAAACGATCCGATGATGCTATTCAGCTTCATCAATATGAAACTTCGTGACAATTATTCTTCCCTCGACGATTTATGCGAGGATTTGCAAGTGAACAAGAAATCCCTTCTTACAAAGCTTAAAGACGCTGGTTTTGAATACAGCCCGGAGCATAATAAGTTCTGGTGATCGGGAGTGATCCTAGCCCGGTAAACCTATGAGATTCGAACCATAAGTCAATGACTTACGTATCGTAATCCATTGACTTACGATGCGTAATCCAATGGATCGCATACCCCGGTCGACAAGGTTGTCTCCATCAAGTCTCACTCGATATAGTTCTTGACGATCTCTTTCCGGTCCGTGTACTTCGGATACTTAAAAGCCGGTATGCCGAGCGCCATGATCGCTTGTATCTTGCCGTCGATCCCTAGAGTCTTGGCGAGCGTATCTTTTCCTTCCTGCCGGATAGCGGTGAGCACAAAGCCCATATAGATCTGGCTTACCCCAAGCGATTGCGCCATCAAGGAGGCGTTTTGATAAGCGAGGTTAGCGTCCTCACTTCCGAATCGGTTGGACTTCGGTGTATGGATCAGTAGCAGGGCGGTGGCTTTCCGGAGAATCGGATCTTTACCCGCCTTGTGTTCCTCTTTCAACCGATTGAATACCGGTACGTATTTATAGACATCCTTCATAAACGGCTTGACCACACATTTCACGACGGGATTCAATAATAGCTTCGCCAAGGAGTCGAACACGCCTATCGTATAATCGCTCACCTGCCGTAGCTTTCGCGGATCGGTGACGACGGTGAACGAGAGACTTTGGGAGTTTGTAGCCGTCGGCGCAGAATGAGCGGCCTCCACGATCTTGTCCAGCATCTCCTTGGGTACGGGCCTCGAGGTCAATGTCCGGTTGGAACGGCGTGACTTGATCAGCAACATCACCTGCTCCGGCGTAGGCATCTGGCTGTAATCGATCGTATGCGTTTTCTCCGGCGGGAATTCGCTGTGTAGCACGGAACCGGTCGGACATACGTCCACGCAATGCCCGCAAACGATGCAGCTTTCCACACGTACCAGCCCGATCGTCTCTCCGGCCCTTTCTTGCGTGAATATATCCGAAGGGCATACCCGTACGCATTTCCCGCATTTGATGCAACTCTCTTGGTCTATGTTTAGTGTCATCCTTTTCCTCCTTTTGATAAGTAAAATAAAAACTCCTGCAACCATCAAGATTACAGGAGTCTATATATAAACAATTATTTTATTGTTTAGTTGATTACTTCTTCATAGCTTCCTCGATAGCAACCGCTACGGCAACCGTAGCACCTACCATCGGGTTGTTACCCATACCCAAGAATCCCATCATTTCTACGTGAGCAGGAACGGAAGAAGAACCAGCGAACTGAGCGTCACCGTGCATACGGCCCATTGTGTCCGTCATACCATAAGAAGCAGGACCAGCGGCCATGTTGTCCGGGTGCAAAGTACGGCCCGTACCACCACCAGAAGCAACAGAGAAATACGGGTGACCGTTCTCCATACATTCTTTCTTATAAGTACCGGCTACCGGGTGTTGGAAACGAGTCGGGTTTGTAGAGTTACCCGTGATAGATACGTCAACACCTTCCTTACGCATGATAGCTACACCCTCACGAACGTCGTCAGCGCCGTAGCACTTAACTTTCGCACGAAGACCGTTAGAGTAAGCTTTCTCCTCGATAACGTTCACCTCACCTGTCATGTAGTCGAACTGAGTCTGTACATACGTGAAACCGTTGATACGAGAGATGATCTTAGCGGCATCCTTACCTAAACCGTTCAAGATAACACGCAACGGCTCTTTACGAACCTTGTTTGCCATCTCGGCGATCTTGATAGCGCCCTCAGCTGCGGCGAAAGACTCGTGTCCAGCCAAGAAAGCGAAACACTTCGTCTCCTCACGAAGCAAACGAGCGGCCAAGTTACCGTGGCCGATACCCACCTTACGGTCATCCGCAACAGAACCAGCGATACAGAATGCCTGCAAACCGATACCGATAGCCTCGGCAGCCTCGGCAGCGTTCGTACAACCTTTCTTGATAGCGATAGCGGCACCTACTACGTAAGCCCAGCAAGCGTTCTCGAAACAGATCGGTTGAGTTTCCTTACACATTGTATAAGGGTCGATACCCTTAGCATCGCAGATAGCCTTTGCGTCTTCGATACCGTTGATACCATATTCGTTTAATACCGCGTTGATATGATCAATACGACGGTCATAACTTTCAAATAAAGCCATATTATTTTTTTACTTTTTAAAATTCTTATTTACTAGGAATAAAGATATCAGAAAGTTGAAAACCAATACACCGCCACAACAAGCCACGTAAAACGCCAACCACGGTTTCTCCGGCTTCATCACGAAATACGTGATAAGCGTAGCCACAGCCGTGATAACACTCAGCCCGATGAGGACACGTGTAAATGTTTTCTTATTCATTACGAGGATCGATATATTTTACAGCTTCTTTGAAACGACCGTAAGAGCCTTTCGCCTTTTCCAGTGCCTCGTTAGCGTCCATACCCTTCTTAACCATATCCATGAATTTACCCAAGTGGATGAATTCATAACCGATTACTTCGTCATCAGCGTCTAATGCCATGCGCGTGCAATATCCCTCGGCCATCTCCAAGTAGCGGGGACCTTTAGCCAATGTACCGAACATCGTACCCACTTGGCTACGCAAACCTTTACCAAGGTCTTCCAAGCCAGCGCCTACAGGCAGACCTCCCTCTGAGAAAGCGGACTGTGTACGACCGTAGACGATCTGCAAGAACAACTCGCGCATAGCGGTGTTGATAGCGTCACAAACAAGGTCTGTGTTCAATGCTTCCAAAAGAGTTTTACCCGGAAGGATCTCAGAAGCCATAGCCGCTGAGTGAGTCATACCGGAACAACCGATTGTCTCTACAAGAGCCTCTTGGATGATTCCTTCTTTAACGTTTAATGTCAGCTTACATCCACCTTGTTTCGGCGCGCACCAACCGATACCGTGAGTCAAACCAGAGATATCAGTGATCTGAGTTGCTCTAACCCACTTTCCTTCTTCAGGAATCGGAGCGCACTGGTGGTTAGCTCCCTTCTTTACAACACACATGTGTTGAACTTCATGTGAATAAATCATAATCGCTAATTTATTATATTAAAGTGTAATAAAACCTTATGCTAATTTTATAGTAATATCGCTTTCTCTAAAGATCGCACAAAGATAGATTTTTTAATCCAGCCATGCAAGAGGCGGGATTTGTTATTTGTCGTTAGGGTATGGTTTTAACGGTTCCCCATTTAACAGGATCTCGTACGTGATAGGGGCGATCTTTTTCATCATAAGGCCTACTCCGCAATATTTTTCTTGCGACAAGCGGATCGCCTTGTCTATCTTGGCTGCGTCTTCCTTGTTCCCTTGGATATGGTAGGTCATGTGGAATGCGGTGTATACCATGGGGATGGTGTCGGAGCTCTCGGCCTTCACGTCAATGGATACTTTCTCGAAACGTACCCTCATCTTGTTGAACAAAGGGATTACGTCCATGGCGCTGCATCCGGCTAAGGCTACGAGCATTAGGGCTTTGGGACGGGGGCCCTCGTCGTTGCCCCCGTTCTCCATATCCCTGTCTATTGTCACCTTATGCCCGTCTAGCAAGGTCTCGAATGTCAAGTCCTTTTCCCAGTTTAGAGTGATTTGAGCGGACATGTTATTCTTGTTTATTTTAGTATTTCTTGAAGTTTAGCGTCGATCTCCTCGCCATGTAGGTTCTTGGCGATGATCGTTCCGTCCTTATCCACCAATACGGTGTGAGGGATGCTGTTTACCCCGTATAGTTGAGCACCGGAGTTTTTCCAGCCTTGCAAGTCGGAGAGTTGGGTCCATGTGATATTCAGGTCCTTTACGCCTTTCGCCCATGCGTCAGCCTTGCTATCCAAGGAGATACCAACGATCTCGAAACCTTTGTTCTTGTATTTCTTGTAAGCGGCTACCAAATTCGGCATATCCCGGCGGCAAGGAGGACACCAGCTTGCCCAAAAATCGATCAACACGATGTTCTTGCCATTGCCTACGAACTCGGATAGCTTGTGCGTCTTACCGTTCGGGTCGGCCATCTCGAAGTCCACGAACTTCTTGCCTACGGCTACGGTTTTCAGTACATCTAGGTGAGCCATGAGCTTATCGATGTTCGGAACGGCCTTGAAAGCGGAGTCCGCCTTGGCGATAATCTCGTTCTGGGCAGCCTCGTCCAAGCTATAACGGAAATCGTATAATAACTTGGCGGCGGATTGCTTGGTCGTATTATTCAATATGTAAGTCTTGACGGCATCGGTTACCTTTTGGTCGATCTCGTCATATTTCTTCTCGGCGGCGCTTACGACTTCCTTGTCCTCAGATTTCATGTCGGCGGAAAGCTTCTCCAAATCCGCACGCAAAGTCTTCATTTGTGCTTGCAGGGCTTTCAATCCGTCATTCTCCGGTGTTCCAGAAACGGCGGAAGCGGCCTCGTCAAGAACAGCCTGTAATTTACCGTTCTCCAGTACGAATACGCTTGTAAAAGGAGCGTTCTCGCCGGAAGCGGCACGTTTGGGTTCCACGACATCCTCGGCGAAGGCGAGTTTGCGTAGGGCAGGGGCGTTCTGTGTTCCCTTGAACGTGAACGTGCCGTTCTGCACCAATGCGCTATCCATTGGGGCGGCGTCTTGTACGCCATATTCATACAGGTAAACGTATTTTCCGTTTAGATCGGTGTTCGCTACGGTACCGTTGATCTCGTAACCCGGTTTTTCGCTGCATGCGGCTAGGAGCAGAGCTGATGCGGCAAGAGTAAGATACTTTTTCATTTTGTATTTGTGTTATGTAAGTAATGTATTAAAATATGGAATATTGACTTCGCGAATATACGAAGTCTTTTGGGAAAAAACGTTGCCCGATGACATTTACATAAGGCTTTGCTCCGAAAAAAGAAATATTCTCGCTTATCTTATCTGTAGAAGAGTGAATTTTTAAGTATAGTGTTGTTTTTCAATTTATTGCAGTTTTGTTGTTTTTTATGCTTAGGAAACTTTAGTTTCTTCTAGGGAAAACAAAAGTTTTCCTATGAATAAACAAAAGTTTCTCCCGTATAAAACTCTTGTTTCTATCGGAAGAAACAGATGTTTCTTTTAGAAGGTCGGCTATGTCTCCAATGAAAATCTGTCCGAGTTATTGAAATAAGTGGAGTTTTATGTACTTTTGAGGACTAAACAACGGACGATTGAGACAATGACATTTAAAGAAGTACTTCAAAGATTCCGTACCGGATCTTTTACCGAAAGAGAAAAGGGAGCGAAGTTTGAGAAACTGATGAAGAGATGGTTCCAAACGGACCCTCGCTATGCGGATAAATTGCAGGAGGTTTGGCTTTGGGAGGAATTTCCGGGAAAAAAGGATTTCGGCGGGAAAGATCTTGGTATAGACTTGGTGGCGAAAACTGATTTGGGTGATTATTGGGCCATCCAGTGTAAATGCTATGACGAGAAGGCCGTCATAAGCAAGGCGGTCGTAGACTCCTTTATATCCACCGCTCATCGTGCGTTTATAGATGATTTAACCTTGAAGACCACGTATTTCAGTAACCTGATCTGGGTTTCTACCACCTTGCGCTGGGGAGCGAATGCGGAAGAGACGTTGAAAGGTCAAGACATTTCGGTGACTCGTATCAATATGCATGAGTTGGAGGCTTCTCCGGTTGATTGGGATAAACTCTTGAAAGGGGATACGGGAAAAGCGGCTTTACGGGAAGGTAAACAGCCTCGCAAGCATCAGTTGGAAGCGATGAAAGCGGCTCATGAATATTTTAGGGTACATGACCGGGGAAAACTAATCATGGCTTGTGGAACGGGAAAAACGTACACCTCCTTGGAGATCATAGAGCAAGAGACCGGGGGCAAGGGACTGATTTTATTCATGGTCCCCAGTATCGCTCTTTTAGGACAATCGCTGAATGCTTGGATGACAGATACGAAATACAGGATGAAGGCTGTTTGTATTTGCTCGGATTCCAAGGCTTCCAAAAGGAACGATTTCGATAATGACGAGACGAGTATCATCGATAACCCATTGCCCGCCACGACAAATATCAACTCGATAAAACGGCAATTATTAGGCTATAAGGATACGGACGGACTGGTTGTCGTATTCTCGACCTATCAAAGTATAGATGTCTTGGCCGAGGCGCAGCGAGCGCTATTGGAGGCTGATCCGTCTTATGGTATATTCGATTATATCGTTTGCGACGAGGCGCATCGGACAACCGGTTTTAAGCAAAAAGGTCGTGATGAGAGTCATTTTACTAAAATACATGACAATGACTTGATCCGGGGGAAAAAGCGTCTTTACATGACGGCTACTCCACGTTATTATAATGACAATGCCAAGGCGACGGCTAAAGACAAGGATTTAGTGTTGTGGAGCATGAATAACCCGGACTATTATGGCGAGGAGTTTTTCCGGATCGGATTCGGACGTGCCGTGCGTGAGGGACTGCTGACGGACTATAAGGTATTGGTGCTGACGATTAGCGAGGATGATATCCCGGATTCTATCCTAGAGGATGTCAAGGATAAGCAACAAAAGGAAATAAAGATGGACGACGCCAGTAAGCTCATCGGTTGTATCAATGGCTTGTCCAAACGTATAAAAGGAGATAAGGGGGTTACGAAGGAGGCGGACCCGGTATTGATGCGGAGGGCCGTGGCGTTTTGCTCGACCATTAATCCGAGTGAGCGGGGGAGCGGTATCTCTTCCAAGGGGTTTGCTGCCGTGATGCCTACGATGGTGAGAAAATATAAGGAATCCTTGTCGGAGGAAGTACGGGAAGAGGTCGTGGATATCGAGGTTCAACATATCGACGGGGCGATGAATGCCGCTACACGGGAGGAGAAGATCGCTTGGCTGAAGGAGGAGACCGGCAATCCGAACGAGTGCCGTATTCTATCGAACGTGCGTTGCTTGTCCGAAGGGGTGGATGTGCCGGCTTTGGACGCTGTTCTTTTTGTCGCTGCCCGTAATAGCGAGGTGGATGTCGTGCAGAGCGTGGGGCGTGTGATGCGTACGTTCCACAAGGGGGCTTCGGATGAGAAGAAATATGGTTATATCATTGTCCCGGTAGTCGTTCCGGCGGATGTGGAGCCGGAGAAGGCGATGGAGGATAACGAGCGTTTTTCCGTGGTCTGGAAAATCTTGAATGCCTTGCGTGCCCACGACGATGAGTTTAACGCTACGGTCAATAAGATACATTTGAATAAGGTGAAGCCTCCCAAGGTGGTTGTCGCCGGGATACCGCAAGGCTCGGGTCGGATGCACGGGAAGGATTGGATGCCCGATCCGCAGGATCAACAGACGGGGGCGACCGAGCTAAGTAATGAGGAAATCGCTCGCCAGTTGGAACTTCGTTTCGGTTCTTTGCAAGATGGGATCTACGCGAAGATGGTCGAGAAGGTCGGAGATCGCCTGTATTGGGAGAACTGGGCGAGGGAGATCGGCTTGATCGCCCAGAAATTTATAGAGCGCATCGCCCGTGTCGTGAAAGAGGGATTGCACAAAGAGGCTTTCGTTGAATTCTTGAATGGCTTGCAAAAGAACTTGAACCCTTCCATTGACGAGGGACAAGCGGTGGAGATGCTGGCGCAGCATATGATTACACGTCCGGTATTCGATGCCTTGTTTAAGGACTATCAGTTTGTCAAGAATAATGCGGTCAGCCGTAGTATGCAACGTATGTTGGAGCTACTGGAGAGCGAGGCCATGGAAAAGGATACGGAGGTATTGAATAAATTCTATGAGAACGTGCGCATGAACGTAGGCGATATTGACAATCTGGAAGGAAAGCAGACGCTTATCAAGAATCTGTATGAGAAGTTCTTCAAGGGTGCTTTCCCGAAGACCGTGGATAAGCTGGGTATTGTTTATACACCCGTGGAATGCGTGGATTTTATTATCCATTCCGTTGACGATATCTTGCGCAAGGAATTTGATTGCAGCCTTTCGGATGAGAATGTGCATATCTTAGATCCTTTCACGGGGACAGGTACTTTCATTACCCGTTTGCTACAAAGCGGTTTGATCCGTCCGGAGGATCTGGAACGTAAATATAAGAATGAGATTCATTGCAATGAGTTGGTCTTGCTTGCTTATTATATCGCTGATGTCAATATCGAGAGCGTCTTTCATAGTCTCGTAAAGCGAGATACTTATTTGCCGTTCGAGGGCATTTGCTTAACGGACACTTTCCAGACAACCGAGAACGAGGAGAATGTTTTGGATCAGACTTGGTTTCCCGAGAATGCGGCGAATGTGGATAAGCAAAAGAAAGCTCCGGTACGGGTTATAATGGGTAATCCTCCGTACTCGGTCGGACAGAAATCGGCGAATGATAATGCGCAGAATTTGAGTTACGCTCATTTGGATAAACGGATTGCCGAGACGTATGCCAAAGCCGCTCAAGCGACTAATAAGAACTCTCTTTATGATAGTTATATTAAGGCGTTTCGTTGGGCGAGTGATCGTATTGCGGATTGCAAGGATGGGGGTGTGGTAGCTTTCATTAGTAATGGGGCTTGGATTGATGGAAATGCTCAAGAAGGATTTAGGAAATGTCTTGAGGATGAATATTCGAGTGTATATGTGTTTAATTTAAGGGGAAACCAACGTACGAGTGGTGAGTTATCTCGTAAAGAAGGCGGTAAAATATTTGGTTCAGGTTCTCGTACGCCTATATCAATTACCTTTTTAATAAAGAACCCGGAAAAGAAAGGAAAAGCGACGATTCTGTATCATGATATTGGTGATTATTTATCTCGTGAGCAGAAGCTTAAAAAGATAAGTGAGTTTGGTTCCGTTGATTCTAGTAAATTACAATGGGAGATTGTTGCTCCGAATGAGAAAGGGGATTGGATTAATCAGAGAGGGGATGTGTTTGATTCTTTGATACTTTTGGGTGATAAGGATAATAAAGCTAATAAGCAGACTCTATTTAATGCTGTTTATGCAAGAGGCATAGGTTCTTCCCGCGATTCATGGGCTTATAACTATTCGAGACAAAAAATGCTTGAGTCAATGAAACGATCAAATGAGTTTTATAATGAGCAAAGATTAAAATATCAAGAGTATAAAAGGTATAATCCGAATATTGATGTTGTGAGTTTTATTGACAATGACCCATTAAAAATAAGTTGGAGTAGAGCTTATAGACAAGATGTAGAAAAAAATAGAGAGCATTTTTATGATGTTAAATATGCCTCTATAGGGTTGTATCGCCCATTTTCAAAGCAAAATTTATATTTTGATAAGACTGTTTTAAATGATGTAGGACCTGTTTTTAATATGTTTCCGACTTCTATTCATCAGAATTTAGTGATTTGCGTGAAAGGAATCGGAGATAAAGATTTCTCTTGTCTAATTGTTGATTGCATTCCTGATCTTCAGGTTATTTTTAATGGTCAATGCTTCCCTCTCTACTGGTACGAAGAAAACAAGAACAAGCAACAAACCTTGTCCTTATTCGATACCGAATCAAGCGATGATTACATCCGTCGAGACGGAATTACCGACTGGATACTGAAAGAAGTCCGTACCCGTTTCGGTAATGCCCGGAAGATCACGAAAGAAACCATCTTCTACTATGTGTATGGCTTGCTTCATTCCCCGAAATACCGGGAAGCCTTTGCGGCCGATTTGAAGAAATCCTTACCACGTATCCCGATCGTGGAAGATATAGACGCATTCCTCGATTTCTCCTATGCGGGTAAGCAACTGGCTAATCTGCATCTGAATTATGAGGAAATACCTGCGTATGAGGGCGTGACAGTCATTGGCGACAGGCAAAAGGAGGAAGCCCCGGATGGTCGTATGATTGCCGGAACTACGGATCTATATGCGGTCAAGGTGGATTATAAATACTATGAGGTAGAGAAAATGCGATTCCCCAAAAAGGGGCAAAAGGATACGATTATCTACAACAGCTCGATTCGCATAGAGAACATACCCGATGAGGCGTATGAGTACATCGTGAACGGTAAATCCGCTATCGAATGGATCATGGAGCGCTATCAAGTGAAAACCGATCCAAGTAGCTTGATCAAGAACGATCCGAATGACTGGAGCCGTGAGCATGATAACCCCCGTTATATCTTGGACTTGCTACTCTCCGTAATCAACGTGAGCGTACAAACCATGGAGATCGTCAAAAAGTTACCGGATTTAAAGTTGGAATAAGAAAATAGTAAAAGGGGCTTCTTGTGAGGAATTGATATTTATTATTTTATAATCTAGAGATACACCTAGGGATAAAGCTTGCATGCATATAAAGTCTTTATGTAAAGGAGCTAAAAAGGTGTGTTTATACGATAAAGTATTATGTATTTGGGGCGGACGATGAAGGAGTTGATCTATATTGTCAGACCTGTTTTAGGAAATCGGCTTGTAAAGTGTTAATCATTCCTTCGGAACCAATTTTAGGGTGATTTTTCAATGAACATATCCCCCTGTCTTTTTATTAATACGGATTTTTTTCCTTATATTCGCGTCACTTTTGAACACGTATCAAATAATTTCTAAATAAATCAATTAAGAAATGACAAAGAGTGCATTACAAATCGCAAGAGCAGCTTACCAACCGAAGGTACCCGCTGCGTTGAAAGGTGCAGTGAAAGCCGTTGACGGCGAGTATACTCAATCAGTAGCCGATCAGGAAGAAATCAAGAAATTGTTCCCGAACACTTACGGAATGCCGATCGTTACATTCGAGAAGAGTAACGAGGAGAAGGCTATGCCTGTCATGAACGTTGGTGTGATCCTTTCCGGTGGTCAGGCTCCCGGTGGTCACAACGTGATCGCTGGTTTGTTCGACGGTATCAAGGCTCACAACGCAGATTCTCGTCTGTATGGTTTCATCTTGGGCCCGGGCGGTTTGATCGATCATAAATATATGGAATTGACGGCTGATATTATCGACGAGTACCGTAACACGGGCGGTTTCGATATGATCGGTTCCGGACGTACGAAATTAGAGACGAAAGAGCAATTCGATAAAGGTCTTCAGATCTTGAAAGAGCTTGATATCAAGGCTTTGGTTATTATCGGCGGTGACGATTCTAACACGAACGCTTGCGTATTGGCCGAGTATTACAAGGCTATTGGCGCCGGCGTACAGGTAATCGGTTGCCCGAAGACGATCGACGGCGACTTGAAGAACGCCCAGATCGAGACCTCTTTCGGTTTCGACACGGCTTGTAAGGTTTACTCCGAGGTAATCGGTAACATCCAACGTGACTGTAACTCCGCCCAGAAATACTGGCACTTCATCAAATTGATGGGTCGCTCCGCTTCTCATATCGCTTTGGAGTGCGCTTTGCAGACTCAACCGAACGTTTGTATCATCTCCGAGGAGGTTGAGGAGAAGAATATGTCTTTGGACGATATCGTTACTTACGTGGCTGGTATCGTGGCTAAACGTGCCGCCGAGGGTAATAACTTCGGTACGGTATTGATCCCTGAGGGCTTGATCGAGTTCGTTCCGGCTATGAAACGCTTGATCGCCGAGTTGAACGACTTCTTGGCTAAGCACGACGCTGAGTTCAAGATGATCAAGAAGAGCGAGCAACGTGCTTATATCATCAGCAAGTTGACGAAGGAGAACTCTGATCTGTATGCTTCTCTTCCGGAGGGCGTAGCTCGTCAGTTGTCTTTGGACCGTGACCCGCACGGAAACGTACAGGTTTCTTTGATCGAGACTGAGAAGTTATTGTCTGAGATGGTTGGCAAGAAATTGGCTGAGTGGAAGGCCGAGGGCAAGTACGTAGGCAAGTTCGCCGCACAACACCACTTCTTCGGTTACGAGGGTCGTTGCGCCGCTCCGTCTAACTACGATGCGGACTACTGCTACTCTTTGGGTTACACGGCATCTTGCTTGATCGCCGCCGGTAAGACAGGTTATATGTCTTCCGTACGTAACACGACCGCTCCCGCTGATCAATGGATCGCCGGTGGTATCCCTGTTACTATGATGATGAACATGGAGAAACGTCATGGCGAGATGAAGCCGGTTATCCAGAAGGCTTTGGTTAAGCTTGACGGCGCTCCTTTCAAGGCGTTCGCCGCTAACCGTGACGAGTGGGCTTTGACTACTAGCTATGTATATCCGGGTCCGATCCAGTACTTCGGTCCGACGGAGGTTTGCGACCAGCCGACTAAGACTTTGCAGTTGGAGCAAGCTTAATACAGACTTATACATTATAAATATATAAGCTAGAGAGGATGTCATTTATTTGGCATCCTCTTTTTATTTACATACATTTGCCACGAGATCTTAAACCTAAAAATAAATCTTTATAACACATGGATTCCATGAAAAAGAAAATCGCCTATCTATTGCTCCTTTTGATGCTGATACCTGTCGGCTCGTTCGCCAAGGAGAAACGTACGTTCGAGATCAAGGACGGTCATTTTTATGTAAACGGGAAGGTAACCCCGATCCTCTCGGGTGAGATGCATTACCCTCGTATCCCTCATCAATATTGGCGGCATCGCCTTCGGATGATGCGAGCGATGGGCTTGAATACGGTCGCTACCTATGTCTTCTGGAACCTGCACGAGACGGAGCCGGGTAAATGGGATTTCGAGGGAGACAAGAATCTGGCCGAGTATATCCGGATAGCGGGAGAGGAGGGATTGATGGTAATCCTCCGTCCCGGCCCGTACGTATGCGCCGAGTGGGAGTTCGGTGGTTATCCGTGGTGGTTGCAGAATATACCGGGCATGGAGATCCGCCGGGATAACCCGGAGTTCTTGAAACGCACGAAGCTTTATATCGATAAGCTTTACGAGCAGGTCGGCGACTTGCAGGTATCGAAAGGCGGCCCTATCATCATGGTGCAGGCCGAGAACGAGTTCGGCTCTTACGTGGCGCAACGTAAGGATATCCCCTTGGAGGAGCATCGCCGCTACAACGCCAAGATCAAGCGGCAATTGGCGGACGCCGGTTTCAACGTGCCTCTGTTCACCTCGGACGGAAGCTGGTTGTTCGAGGGCGGTTCCACCCCGGGAGCGTTGCCTACGGCGAACGGGGAGAGCAACGTGGAGAACTTGAAAAAGGTGGTGAACGAGTATCACGGGGGAGTAGGCCCGTATATGGTAGCCGAGTTTTATCCCGGTTGGCTGATGCACTGGGCGGAACCATTCCCCGATATAAGCGATTCCGGCATAGCGAGGCAGACGGAGACGTACCTCCAAAACGATGTCTCTTTCAATTTCTATATGGTTCATGGCGGTACGAATTTCGGTTTCACCAGTGGCGCCAATTACGACAAGAAGCATGATATCCAGCCGGACTTGACCAGCTACGACTACGACGCCCCGATCAGCGAGGCGGGTTGGGTGACCCCGAAGTTCGACTCGATCCGCAACGTGATCCGGAAATACGTCACTTATGACGTCCCCGAGGCCCCAGCCCCTATACCGCTGATCGAGATCCCGTCGATCTCCTTGACGAAGGTAGCCGATGTGTTGGCCTTGGCGAAAGAAGGGGAACCGGTAGCGTCTCCGACACCTCTCACGTTCGAGCAATTGAACCAAGGATACGGCTACGTCTTGTACTCTACCCATTTCAACCAACCCCTGAAAGGCCGTTTGGAGATACCGGGCTTGCGTGATTACGCTACGATCTACGTGGATGGCGAGCGTGTCGGCGAGTTAAACCGTTGCTTCAACCAATATGCGATGGAAATCGATATCCCGTTCAACGCTACCTTGGACATCTTGGTGGAGAACATGGGGCGTATCAATTATGGCGAGGAGATCGTACGCAATACGAAGGGGATCATCAGCTCGGTCAAGATTAACGGCAGCGAGATATCGGACTGGAAGATGTACAAGCTCCCGATGGACCGGATGCCGGCTTTGGTCTCCGGCGAACCTTATGTCTATAAGAATGGCTCGCCCGAGGTAGCGGCGTTGGGGAATAAGCCGGTTCTCTACGAGGGAACCTTCCACCTGTCCGATACCGGCGATACGTTTATCGATATGGAGGATTGGGGAAAGGGCATTATTTTCATCAATGGCATCAATATCGGTCGCTATTGGTACGCCGGCCCTCAGCAAACGCTTTACATACCGGGCGTATGGCTGAACAAAGGAGAGAATAAAATCGTTATTTATGAGCAGCTGAATAATGACCGGAAGTCGAGCGTACGGACGGTCAAGACTCCTGTCTTGACAAAACTAAAGAAAATTGCAGCCATGGAGAAAAAGAATCGTTTGATGGAAAAAACAGTAAGCCCGTTTAGCGTGGATGAGACGATGCGGCGGATCGAGGAGATTATCAAGTCTCAAGGAGGTTCCGTGTTCGCCATGTTCGATCATGGGCGAAACGCTAGCGAGGTAGGGATGAAGCTGCCTCCGAATAAGGTGATCGTCTTCGGCTCACCGAAAGTCGGGACTTTATTGATGCAGCAAGATCCGTCTATCTCTTTGGAGCTGCCGCTACGTATCTCCGTTTGGGAAGATGCGGACGGCAAGGTTTGGGTCGGTTCCCCGAATCTGGAGACGATCGCCTCCGAATACGGGATGGAAAACAGCGGCGTCATCGAGAAGATGCAAGAGGCCGTAACGAATATCGTGAGTAAATCGATAGCTGGTAGCCGGTAAGGCTCATGGATCTAATGCGATAAGAGCTTAGGAGGATGTCGGTAAAACGGCGTCCTCTTTTCTTTTATATGGCCCAAGAGACTCATTTACCGTGCTGTAGATTGATAATAAGGTTTAAAAGTCTTTGGAAAAATTAGGAATAGATTGTATTTTTTATGCGGTTTTTAACATATTGTTGATTCTTGTGAAGGTGTCTTTTTGTTAACAAGAATAAGCCTTATTGGGTCTATAATAGCTATTTGTACGAACACATATCCGCAAGTTCAAGGGAATGTGAAAAAAATATGCATACTATTGTTGTTTATTGAGAATAATAATTTATATTTGTACCCATATCCGAAGAGTGGATATAATTATTAATGTTAACCTATTTTTGTGTTATGATGAACAAACAGTTGGCTTTTGTTAAAAGCGGGCTGGGTTTGGCACTTTGTTTCCTTATGGTCGGTGCGGGTGTAACCCCTCCAATCCATGCGTCTAACGCGAATGTGTCCATCTCCCAACAAGCTAAGAAAGTTACCGGTACGGTAACTGACGCAAAGGGTGAACCCCTTTTGGGTGTGAATGTTGTAGTAAAAGGTACTACAAACGGTACGATTACCGACCTTGACGGTAAGTATTCCTTGGAAGTTGAGCCCAACTCCATTTTAGTCGTTTCCTACATTGGTTATGTATCCCAACAAATTCCGGCTTCGGGAGAAGTGGTAAATGTGACTTTGAAAGAAGATACGCAAAACCTTGATGAGGTAGTAGTAGTAGGTTACGGTACGCAGCAGAAGAAAGATATCACAGGCTCCGTGGCAGTAGTCGATACGAAGGACCTTTTGGCATCTTCCGGATCTTCCGCTACCCAGCAGTTGCAAGGTAAGGCGGCCGGTGTATATATCGGTCAGACCGGTTCTCCGGGTTCTCCTTCAATGGTTCGTATTCGTGGTATCAATACGGTTAATGATAACGGCCCATTATACGTAATTGACGGCGTGTCAACACGTAATCAGGATCTAAGTACTTTGAATCCGAACGATATTGAGAGTATGCAGGTATTGAAGGATGCCTCTTCTGCCGCTATCTATGGTGCGCAGGCTGCGAACGGTGTTATCTTGATCACGACGAAGAAAGGTACGAAGAGCGGGCAACCGAGATTAACGTACGACGGTTATATTGGTGTCCAGAAGACGGGTAAGAAATATGACGTGTTGAATTCTATGGATCGCTTGAACCTAGATTGGGAGGCGCAGAAGAATAATATTGCTATGCGTGATATCGGAGGTTATCCAAGTAATCCTCAATTTGGTACGGGGGATAGACCTTCTATCCCGAATTACTTGACACAATCAGGTGCTCAGGGTTCTACTACAATAGATCCGAGCGACTATGATTATCCTACTACAACTTACGCACCATTCTCAGATACGGACTGGTGGGATGAGTTAGATCGTGCCGCCATGATTCAAAATCACCAGATCGGCTTGTCCGGTGGTACGGAAAAGGGACAGTATAACTTAAGCGCAAACTATTTCAAACAAGACGGTACGGTAATTGATTCTTACTATCAGCGTTATCAAGTGCGTGCGAATACCTCTTTCAATGTACGTGACTGGTTACGTGTGGGTGAGAACTTAACGTATGCTTTCACGAAAGATAATGGCTTGAGTGCGAATGGAGCGGAATCTAATCCTTATTCGTGGACATATCGTGCTTCTCCTTGGGTTCCGGTATATGATATCGCAGGTAATTTCGCTGGATCAAAGTTCTCCGGTACGGGTAACTTCCAGAATCCGGTAGCCAATCAAGTCCGTAATAAGGACAACTATTATACTCGCAACCGTATCTTTGGTAACTTATGGGCTGAGGCGGATATTTTCAAGGACTTGACATTCCGTACGAACTTCGGTATCGACTATACGAACCGGTATTATTATCGCATGGAAAAGAAAAATCCGGAGTTCTCAGAGTCTATGGGACAGAATAACTTTGAGGAACAAAGTGAGTTTAATTATCGTTGGGTATGGACGAATACGTTGACCTATAACAAGACTTTTAATGATATCCATAAACTTACCGTTCTGTTAGGTACGGAGGCTATCCGTGACGGTCTGGGACGCAAGTTGACCGGTCGTCGTTACAATTATTTGTTTGAGGATAATACGAATAGTTGGGTGCTGAATATGGGTGAGAATAACAACCAGCGTTTGGCGAATTCCGAATATAAGGGTGAGTTTGCTTTGTTTGGCTTGTTCGGCCGTGTAGATTATTCTTTCAATGATAAATATTTGTTCACAGGTATCATCCGTCGGGATGGTGTATCTCGTTTCTCAAAATCTAATCGTTATGGTGTGTTCCCATCCGCTTCTTTAGGTTGGCGTATTTCCCAAGAGGATTTCATGGAAAGTACGAGAGATTGGTTGGACGATTTGAAGTTGCGTGTCGGTTATGGACAGACAGGAAACTCTGAGGTTCCTCGTATTACGAACTATGCTATGGAACTTGCAACTTACCCGAAACGTTCTGACTACGATTTGAACGGACAGAATAATTCTACTACAACAGGTTTCATCTTAGATAAATATGGAAACGAGGATACCAAGTGGGAGTCTACAGAGATGTGGAACGTCGGAGTGGACGCTACTTTCTTAAATGGTAAATTCAATATTGGTGCTGAGTGGTATTGGAAGAAGACAACGGATATGTTGATCGAGGCTCAATATTCAGCGTTTGCTAACCCGGAGATCAAGAAACCATATATCAATTTCGGTGATATCAAGAATACGGGTGTCGATTTGAACTTGAATTATAGAGATTCAAAAGGTGATTGGTCTTGGGACGTAAGTTTGAACCTTTCCCATTATAAGAATGAGGTACTGCGTATCTCGGAGTCGGATGATGCCTCTTTGTGGGGAGCGGGAACTCGCTTGGATGGAAACGTGACCCGTACGACGAAAGGACATGCTATCTCTGAGTTCTATGGTTACAAGGTGAATGGTTTCTATGAGAACGTTGACGAGGTTTTGGCCTTGCCGCCTCTAGGACAATCCGGATTGAACGCTGAGTCCGCCAAGGCTTGGGTCGGTAAATTTAAGTTTGATGATGTGGATAAGGATGGTAAGTTGACGGAAAGAGACCGTACGTTCATCGGTTCTCCCCATCCTGATTTGATCGCTGGCTTAAACGCTACGGTTACTTGGAAAAACTGGGACTTCACGATGTTCTGGTATTCAACTATCGGCAATGACCTGTTTAACAATACGAAATATTTTACGGACTTCTGGATGTTCAACGGTAACAAGTCTGAGCGTATGCGTGATCAATCTTGGACTCCCGGTGCTGATAATAGCAATGCCATTTTGCCGATCTTGGATTCGAACGATGGTTATTCTGGTAAATTCTCGAACTCTTATTACGTAGAGAATGCTTCGTTCTTGCGTTTGAAGAATGTGGTTTTGGGTTATACGCTTCCGAAGAGCGTGTTATCTAAGGTGGGTATCCAAAACTTACGTTTGTATGTACAAGCCGAGAATTTGCTGACTATTACCGGTTACTCTGGATTGGATCCGGAATATACGAATGCGGATATGGGCAAAGAAAGTGGGGGAGACCTACAGAGAGGTGTTGATATGGGTGGATGGCCTTCAACGATGCGTTTCTTGTTCGGTGTAAATTTCGCTTTCTAATGTTTAGGGATTTGATTAACTTTTAAAATGAATTTTATTATGAAACACAACAAATATATATTAGCGTTGGCTTTTGCCAGTATGCTGACTTTAGGGTCTTGTGGCGATGATTTCTTGGGAAAGGAGCCGCAAGGAGTTTTGACCCCGGAGGCTTTGGCGAATGCTCAAGGTGTGGAGTTGCTGGTTACTAGTGCTTATGCGGGTTTAGCCTCTCCTGTGGAAGGATACGATCCCTATCAAGCTTCTCCGTTTAACTGGGTATGGGGTGGTATTTATGGGGGTGATGCCAACAAGGGATCAGACCCTAACGACCAATCTACGGTGAATGAGATAGAATTGTATAATACATTGTCGACCAATGGCTATATCAAGCAAAAATGGGTTTGGGTGTATCAAATGAGCAAACGTGTTAACTTGGCTCTTCAGGTCTTGGAAAAAGCGGAGGATATGAAGGAGGAAATTCGCCAAATGCGTAAAGGCGAGTTGAAATTCTTACGAGCCTTGGCTTATTTCGAGGGAATGCGTGTGTTTGGTGTTTATCTCCCCTATATTGATGAGACTAATCAAGAGAATGACCCAAAGGTGCATAATGACAAAGATATCTATAGTTTGGTCGTTGCCGACGTGGATGATGCTATAGCGAATTTATCGGATGATCCTAAGGTTGTTGGTGAGGTTGGTCGGGCGAATAAATCCGCAGCGAAGGCTTTGAAGGCTAAGATCTTGATGTGGCATGGTGATTTGGCGGAAGCGCAACCTATCTTAGCGGATGTGTTGACAAATGGTGTTACGTCTAAGGGTATGGCTTATGGACTGGAAGATGATCTGGACAATAACTTCAATGCTTTGACAGAAAATGGTAAGGAATCCGTTTTTGCGGTACAATACTCAAATGCGGCAGAGAATATGGGGGGGGCTCCCTTCTGTTTAGCTTATCCGCATAATACAGGTCCCGGTGGATGTTGTGGTTTCTACCAGCCTTCTTTTGAGTTGGTGAATTCGTTCCAAGTAGATGCGAATGGCCTTCCTTACTTGAACGGTGAATATCGTACGAAGAAAAGTGTATCTGTTCGTAACTCCGATAGTTCCCAAGATGCTGTGCTAGCCGTTAACGATAATAACATTGCGGTCGATCCTCGATTGGATTTTGCTGTAGGTCGTTTTGGTATTCCTTATAAGGATTGGGGATTCCCAGAGAATGGTTGGGTACGAGATGCTACGAATGGCGGTATCTTCATGCCGAAAAAGCATGTATATAGCAAGGCTGAGGATGCGGCTGGTATGAAAGCGTTATATGGTGGTTGGGCACCGGGTTCTGCTATGAACTTGCAATATTTAAGTGTTCGTGACTTAACTTTATTATATGCTGAATGCTTGGCTAACGCAGGGAATCTGAAAGGTGCGATGGAGCAGGTTAACAAGATTCGTCGTCGTGCGGCTTTGGATGTTAATATTGTTAAGTTAGATGATGGGACTCCAGCCGCTAATTATAAGATTGCCGAATATCCTTCTTCACATGCCGCATTCTCAAACAAAGATGTTTGTATCAAGGCGATTCGCATGGAGCGTAAGTTAGAGTTGGCTATGGAAGGTGAGCGCTGGTTCGATTTGTCCCGTTGGGGTGGTGATGTGATGGCTAGTGAGTTGAAAGCCTATGTGGACTATGAGAAACAGTATATCTCTAAGTTTGCGGGAGCTTCTTATCTGTCATCGAAAAAGACAATGTTGCCCGTTCCTGACGATGAGATCTTGACTTTGGGTACAGATCCGGAAACAGGTACTCCGTACTTGGTACAGCCGGAAGCTTGGAGAAACTAAAGGTTTATGGCGATAAGGAAGGCAGGGGACTTCCTTATCGTTTTTATTTTGAATGGTGCTTACAGATTCTTGCTCTTAAAGAGTTTGTCTTCTTATATTTTAGAATTCTTTTTTATTGAAACTCAATTAAATTTTAAAATTATGAAGAAGTTATTATGCTGTTTTATTATTTTGTGCCTTTCTGTGTGTTCTTTTTCTACAATTCAAGCTGTAGAAGTGGAAAACGATAATGTAGATATAATGGCAGTTGCTGCTGCTATGTATATTAAGGGGGAAACTTCTTTGAAGTTTAGTGGTGGTTACGCAGGGTCGTCTTACCAACTGTTCAATGCTCCTAGTGGTGCTGAATTTAGATGGAGTATTGTAGGTTCTGGGAATTGTTATTGTTATCCGAATGGTGATTATTGTTCGATTAACGTATATTCTCCGGGTTCTTATCGACTAGTTTGTGATGTATATGTTAATGGAGTTAGGGTAGATGGAGTGACAACTTATATAACGGTTATGCCATAGAAGAGTTTGTCTTGAATAATTGATGGTTATATGTTCTTTTATAACCACAAAAGGAATAGATGGTTTAATAAAAGTTAAAGGGTATGCATCACGGCATACCCTTTTTGCTTGAAGAAAATAGTATTCTTCAAATTCCCATTTCCTCTAATAACCCCAGTACTTCAAGAGGCACCCTGCGCACCCCGCTATGAGGAGGGTGTAGCCGGAGATACCCAGCCAGTCCGCCCCGGGGGGCGGTGGGGAGGAGGGGTGCCGTCGTGGCGGAAGAGCGTCAGCGAGGCGCCGATCGCCGCTAGCGTCACCTCCGTCTCCCGCATGAGGAGGGAGAGGAGGGCTAGCAGGAGAAGGAGCAGCGCCGGTAGCGTCTGTCGTTTCGGGAACAGGGGGATGCTGCGGGAAGATGACCCGGAGGAGCGCCGTGAGGCAACGGAGGATGAGTTCAAGGTATTTCATTTTAGTTGACAGTTGATGATAGGGACGGCATCTGCCCGCCCTTTTGATTAACGATTGATAGTTGCGAGCTGATTTTTCGGCAAAGCTGGACGATCAGCTTACGATAGGCTTCCCGGTTGTCGCCGTTCACCTCGCTGATGTAGGGGCTGTAGGCGATCTCCTTGGCGAAGGCCGTAGGGTTGGCGCTCATGTCGGCCGCCCGGGGATAGGCCGAGCGAAGCAGGCGGCAGTAATCCATGAACGAGCACTTATCGTCCGGGTAGATCCGGAAACGTAGCGAGCGGGGCGACAGCTCCGTCCACCGGCCGGTCCACCATACGTTGGGCAGCCCGTAGGCCGTGATGCCGAAAAAGTTATGATACTCCCGGCAGAGCGTACTCTCGCCCCAACCCGTCTCGATGGCCGCCTGTGCCAAGATCACCACCGGATCGATCCGGAACGCCCGCCCGGCCTCCCCAGCCAGCGGAGCGTATTCACGTATAAAAACAGAAATCTCCATACCACTTAATTTTCAATTTTCAATTTTCAATTTTCAATTCCCTAAATCTCGTCCGGGCTCTCGGAATCGCCCCCGCCACCTCCCGGGGTCACCTCTCCGTTCGAGTACTCGGTGTACTCACGGAGCTTGGCCGTCAGCTTGAGCGAGGCGCTGGAGAGGTTGCCCGTGGCACGGGCACGAAGGCGTACGCCGATGATATTGCCTTGCGTGGAGAAATCCTCCGGCGTGACGGCCCCCTTCGAGCGGATGCCCACGCTGAAGATGCCGAGGTCGTCTATCTTCACGTTCTTGCCGTCCATCAGCAGCTCCTTGATACAATTCACCATGTCCTTCAGCATGCCGTGGATGGCGCCGGTGGAGAAGGGGGTGTTGTGGGTGGACATGTGCTCGGCCAAGGCGGCGATGTCTACCGTCTCCTCGCATACGGCACGGGCGTACCACTTGTTGAAGGTTGTCACGTTCTTCTCGTTCTTGTTTTGATACTTCTTGTAGCGGATCATAATGTGTTGTTTTTTAATGTTGATACAAAGATACGGCAGGGCATGGGGGCTTTGTCGCTTTGGGTGACTTAGGGTGATTTCGGGTGAATTATTTCTCCGGAAAATGATGGATATATGCCGGAGATTCACTATCTTTAGGATATGGAAACGACATTCAAGATACGAGCATACGGGCGGATGGAGCTGGCCGAGGTCTACCTGCCCGACCTGCATCCCCGCTCGGCCCACCGCAAGCTGCAACATTGGATAACGATCTATCCCGGCCTGCCCGGTCGCCTCCTCTCGCTGGGTTATCACGAGGGCGAGCGGGTCTATTCGCCCGCCATGGTGCGGGCCATCATCGAGTCGCTCGGCGAGCCGTGAGAGCCGGATGGTATCCGGGTGGAATAGGGGCGCTAAGTCAATGGAAAGCGAGACGGATTCCATTGACTTAGCGACCGTATCTCATTGGTTTTCCGGTCATGTTTCTTAATCCCGACGAATATCGGTGCCGGGGTTAGGGCGCAAAAGGCGCATCTTTACGTGCCTATATAAAACTTTTCTTGTAAATATATTTTTTCATCACACTGCTATAGTGTGATATATATTTATTTTTTTGTAAAATGTTTTTCCAGACACTGTTTTTTGCGCCTTTTGCGCCCTGCTCATTTTAGAAAGTCAGTTTTTATTCCGGCTTATCTTCTTGACCCTTAAAGATATCATTCTCCTTTTGGGCTCTATCCTCTTCCTCTTGCCTAGGGCGCAAAAAATTGGCTTTTACCTGTTCCGAGGTGATCTCGGCGACCTCAAACAGTAGTTTTCCTCTAGTTTTCGTGAGCTTAAAACCGTGTTTTTTCAGCACCTTGCTCAACGTAACTATATTGGAACGTGTCGGCGTGATACGTGTAAATACACTTAGTTTCGTCATAATATCGCTCGCCGTAAGATACTGTGGCGTGTCGAAACGCTCCGGTTTGCGGAAATAGGTGAAGAACAACTCCTCCTCGGGGCTTCGCTGGCGGAAGGTCTCGTTGTTCTCGTTGATCTTCCGGATGTCTTCGCCGGAGAACCAGTATTTCTCGCCCCGGCGGAAGAGGGCGAGAGCTTGGGCGTAGATGTCGGCGTGTCGCACGGGCGACTGGTAATCGATCCGTGTGGCCTCGAAGCAGAGGAAGCGGCGAGACTCGTTATCGTCCGGCAGCGATTGCAAGTCGTTCACCGTGGCGGCGAAGGAGGCGTGGCGTATCTGCGTCTCGGCATAGTGTCCGTACGGGCGGCGCAGGTAGATGACCCCGGTGGAGGTGAGCGCCTTGAGACGGTTCAGATCGGCGTAGCTCTGGCCGGACATCTCGTCGATGACGATCAAGAGGCAGTCCACCATCATCTGCGGGAAACCCTTGCTATAGGGATTGACATTGCCCGTGAAAAGATAGTCCCGCAATTCGGGCGGCACGAGGTTCCGCAGCCACGAGGTCTTGCCCAGCCCCTGCCCGCCGGCCAGCAGCAGGATGGTATGGTTTTCCACGCCTAGCTCCATGGATCCGGCCACTTGCGCGATAAGCCAGCGCTTGAGGCAACCCCGCCAGAAGGCGGGCCGGGTGGTGTCCACGGTATCGGCCAGCTGCCCGATCCAGTCCGTCACCCCGTCCCACGGGGCCAGCCCCTCGAAATACGAGCGGAAAGGGTGGAACGTCTCGCTGAAGTCCGACATCAGTATGGCCCGGATGTCGTTATGCGAGCAGTAGTGGCCGTCCTTCAGGAGACTCCGCCAGAGCGAGTTCACCCAGTAGTCGGTCACCGGCTTGAAGACCGGCTTTTGGCCGTTCCGCTTTTTCTTCGAGGCCACCTCCACGTACCCCCTCACGCCGTTCTTGCGGGTGAGGAAACGCTCGGATATATAGGCCTCCACGGCGACCACGTCCAGCGGACCCCCGCCCTTTTTCCGGGAGGTGGCGGCGCTCGTCTCGGCGGCGTGCTCCTCCACGTGGCTGTAGGCGCTCTCGATGGCGGCGAGGCGCTCCTCCGCCGGCAAGTCGGCGAAGGCGGTAGCGGCGTAAGCCTCCATCTCGGCCCGCTTCACGCCCAGCCGGTTCGCCCGTGCGGCCATGACGAAGATGAAGTTATTGCGGTTGCCCTCGGCGTAGGCGCCTTTCCGCTCGGCGGTCCGGCGTGCCTTCTCCAGTGGCGAGGCCACCTTCCTTTCCTTCGCCCCGGGAGCCGTCTCGCTAACCTCCTCCTTCCAAGTAAGGGGTAGCGGGGCGAGGCCCTCCGGTAGCTCGCCGGTACCCTCCAGCCAAGGGCGGTAGGCAGGCGAGAGGTATAGGGCGGGATCGTCCGATACGAAGCAAAGCCGCCCGATGTCGCTGCCCGAGGTATCCAGCTCCACGCCGAGCCGGGCGGCGTACCAACGGCTCATGGCCTCGTAGACCCTCCGGTGATTACCCGGCGTGGCGGTCTCGTCCGTGGCGGCGTAGGCGATGAGTTTCGCCCCGTCGCCGCTGGGACTGCGGAAATACGCCACGGTGTAGGGCGCTTCCGTGGCGAGCGGGGTGATACGCTCCAGCTCCCGTTCCCCTACGTGGTCGATGTCGAGTACCACCAATTGGTTGTAACGGGTGATGTGAGGGTCGAGGCGTTTCCCGGAGTAGGTGGCCTGTGGGGTGAAAGCGGGCAGTTTTTTCTTTAGTTTGGCGGCCAGTTCCTTATCGTCCGACGCTAGCGCCTCCCGCGTCTCGTCGATGAACTGCTTGTACGTTCCTCTTTGGATGTTTTCCAGTACGCCCGCTAGCGAGGCGTCTCCCTTGTATCGTCCGAAAAGGGCGAATAATGACGTGTTTATCATACTATGTTTTTAAGTGATAAAAAAAGAGCCAGTGTCTCTGGCTTGATGCCGCTAAGGTAGGGAGGCGCTTTGGGACGCCTCCCAAGTTTTAACTTTTGTTGTGAAAAACGGGAAGCTTGTTATTCATGCGCTTTCCCGTATTCCTCCTGCGCCGTCGAGAGGATGCTCCGGAAGCTCCTTGGCTTCGGGCAGCCGTTGGGGTGTATCTCGAACACCTCGTCCAGCGCCCGTATCATGGCTTCCCGGTTCGTCTGTCCGTTCACCCGGAACCGCGGGTCATTGAGGATGGGCAGCGTCAGCCGCACGAAGTCTTTCACGGAGCCCGTGTAGATGATCTTCTCCCGTTTAACCAGATCCTCCTCCGGCTGGTAGTCTTTAAACAACTTATGCGCCCCTTTCGCGTCTTTTTTCAAGTCCACCCATGCCTTTTGGGCATTTTCCAAACTATCCAGCAGCTTTCTCACGCTTGTTTCCGCTTCCCGGAAACTGATTTTTTTTCATATATGATTAATTGTTAAAGTTAAAAACGTCGCAAAGGTACATTATCCGCGTGATAATTCCTCGGAAGTTGTTGCTTTGCCGGATATATATGCTTATATTTGTAATTACTCATAAAAACAAAGATCGCTATGATAATAAAGAAGATTCCTTACGGACTGACGGATTTTGAGAGGATTAGGAAAGAGCCGTATTATTATGTGGATAAGACTCATTATATCGAGTGGTTGGAGGAATCTGCCAATTTCTTCTTCTTGATCCGTCCGAGGCGTTTTGGAAAGTCTTTGTTTATCAACATGCTTAGATGGTATTATGATATCTATAGGCGGGATCGTTTCAAGGAAATCTTCGAGGGGCTGTATATCGGTTCGCATCCTACGGCGGAACAAGGGAAATACCTTGTGCTCGATTTTAATTTCGCCGGCGTGAATCCGGACCCGGATCGGTTGCTGGCCTCGTTCAATGATAATTGCTCGATGCGTTTCGATCTTTTCGCCGGGCTTTACGGACATATGTTCAATCCCGGTTTCGCCAGTGAATTGAAAAGGCTCAAGAACGCAGACGAGAAATTGAACTACCTGATCGGGCAGGCTACGTTGCTGGATCTTCCGATCTACCTGTTCATCGATGAGTATGATAATTTCACGAACGCCATACTCGCCAATGTGGGGAATGAGCATTACCGTAAATTGACACATGGCACGGGGTTCTTCCGCTATTTCTTTAATAAGCTGAAAGAGGGTGCCACGGGAAATGGACCGATCAAGCGTATGTTCATCACGGGAGTCTCTCCGGTCACCATGGATGACGTGACAAGTGGATTCAATATCGGTGCCAATATGAGCACCGATCCCCGGTTTAACGGGATTATCGGGTTTAGCGAGCGGGAGGTACGTGATATGTTGTCTTATTATAAAGACGTGGATATGCTGGCCGGAGAGGTAGATGAGGTGATCGGCGTGATGAAGCCATGGTACGATAATTACTGTTTCTCGAGAGATTCGCTCCACGAGCCGATGTATAACTCGGATATGGTGCTGTATTTCCTGAATCATTATCTTCCGTTGAAAAAAGTTCCGGAGAACATGATCGATAACAACATCCGTACGGATTATAATAAGCTCCGTCATTTGATTCGCTTGGACAAGAAAATGGGCATGAACGCCTCTATCATCCAAGACATCGTGACGAATGGCGAGACCATAGGTACCATCAAGACGGCTTTCCCCGCCGAGGATCTGGCAAAACCGGATAATTTTAAGAGCCTGCTCTACTATTTCGGGCTGCTTACCATACGGGGTACTAAATGGGGGAGTACCCTATTGGCGATCCCTAACTTGACGGTTCGTGAGCAGTTGTACTCCTATTTGGTGGAGGCTTACCGGAGCGCCGATTTATTTTCCCTCGAGATGGATCGGCTGGGGATGCTCGTGGCTAGCATGGCCTACGAGGGAAACTGGAAACCTGTCTTTGAGTACTTCGCCTCTGAATTGAAGCGACAAAGCTCTATCCGTGAGTTTATCGAGGGTGAGGCGCACGTAAAGGGCTTTTTGTTGGCTTACTTGGGCTTGACCCGTACTTATATAATTCATCCGGAGTATGAGGCGAATAAGGGATATGCGGACTTCTACATGATGCCCGATTTGTTGCATCAACCGGAAATCGTCTATAGTTATATCGTAGAGGTAAAATATGCCCGTCGTGACGCCTCCGCCCCGGAGATAGAATCGCTGAGGACTGAGGCTGCCGGGCAATTGAAACGTTATGCCGAAGATCCTAAAGTGAGAGAGACGAAGGGAAATACGAAACTTCGCCTGATAACACTGATATTTAAAGGCTGGGATTTGGTGGCTTGTGATTGAATGCCTATATTTGGCATGAAACTTTAAATCTGTATCTTATGAGAAAGCTTCTGGGGCTTTTATGCGTATGTGCGTTGGCTATCGTTACGGCTAGGGCACAAGATGCGGTGGATGACTATGTCTCTTCCGCCGCCGGCCAATCCGTGATCTACCATGGGAAGGAGCAATTGAAATATTCCACCTCCATAAAAAATCACCCCTATTTGAAGAGCGAGAAATACGTACCCGGGGATCTTAGCTTCGAAGGCATTCTCTACAAGGGCGTGAAAATGCGCTTAGATCTGTACAGGAATGAGCTGTTGCTGCTTTCTCCGGACAATCGCTATAATATCGTCTTGCCGAGCGATCGGGTAGACTACGCCGAGTTTCATGGCTATCCTATCTTCTACAGGTATCCGGACGAGCGGTCGGGCAACCTGCCGGAAGGCTATTACCTACGGTTGTATGAAGGGAAGTGTACCGTGCTGGGGAAATGGTCTTGTATATTATCTAAGACGATAAAAGATATGAAGCTCGATGATTCCTTCGATCAGTCCGTAAAATACTACATCCGGAAGGAGGGCGTTTACTATACCGTGAGGAGCAAGGGCTCCGTGTTGAAGGTCCTCAAGTCCAAGAAAAAAGAGCTGGCCCGGTATATCAAGCGGCGAAAGCTGGATTTCAAGCACGCTCCCGAGGAAGCCATCGTAGCCGTGGTGAGACAGTATGAACAGTTAAACGAGATCCCATGAGAAAGAGCCTATATATCGGTATGGTAATGTGCCTGCTGTCCGGCTGGACGGCGAGGGCGCAGCGGACGGTCGATCTGGATTTCCGGCAAGTAACCTTAAATGTCGTGTTCAACGCTATCGAGCGGCAGACCGGACAGCCCGTCTACCGGCAACCCTTGGAGACGGACTCCATGGTCGTTAGCGTACACAGTGAGAAGGAAGAGCCCTTGGTGGCGTTGCGGCGTGCGTTGGAGGGAACTCCCTTCCAAGTATCCTCGTATGGCGGCGCCTTCTTTGTGTTGAGAGATAACACCTTGATGACCTCCCTGCCCGAGAACTTCTTCCTGCGGGAGAAGCGGAGAGAGGGCGATGGCGACGAGGAAGGCTCCGGTATCTCCCTGATGGCGGGCCGGAAGCAGCAGAAGGCTACCTCGGAGAACAAGGTTTACGAGATCGGCGACGCCTCGGGCAAGGCGGCGGACCGGGTCACGGTGACCGGCAATATCAGCGATTTCAAGACCGGCGAGCCGATGGTGGGCGTGGCCGTATTCGTGAAGGACCCGATGATCGGGGCTACTACCGACGCTTACGGCTATTATACGCTGCGCCTCCCTCCCGGACGGCACGAGCTGTACATACAAGGCATGGGCATGAAGGACACCCGGCGGCAGATCATGCTCCATTCCGACGGCAAGCTGGATATAGAGCTGGAGGAACAGGTCTACACCTTGAAGGAGGTCACGATCTCCTCCGAGAAGATCGCCAACGTGCGGAATACGACGATGGGCGTGGAACGCCTGAAGGTGAAGGATATAAAGAATATCCCGATGGCGTTCGGCGAGGTGGATATCATGAAGGTAGTCATGTCGCTCCCCGGCGTGAAGGCGGTGGGCGAGGCCTCTAGCGGCTTTAACGTGAGGGGCGGGGCGACGGACCAGAACTTGATTCTCTTCAACGACGGGACGGTCTATAACCCGACCCACCTGTTCGGCTTCTTCTCCGTCTTCAACCCCGACGTGGTGAAGGACATGGAGCTGTACAAGAGCAGCATCCCCGCCAAGTATGGCGGACGTATCTCCTCGGTACTCGACATCAACAGCCGGGAGGGTAACAAGAAGGAGTTCAAGGGATCGGCGAGCATCGGCTTGCTGACCAGCCGCCTTACCTTGGAGGGGCCTCTCTTCTCCGAGAAGACCTCCTTTATCGTGGGCGGACGTACCACTTACTCGGACTGGATCTTGAAGAAACTCCCCGAGAAGAGCGGCTATAAGGATGGCAACGCCGGTTTTTACGACCTGAACGCCACGATTAACCATAAGTTCGACGAGCGGAACAACCTCTATCTGAATGGCTACTATAGCCACGACCGTTTCCGCTTTAACGTGGATGAGCGGTATGCCTACGAGAACGCCAACGCCTCGGTGAAATGGAGGCATATCTTCTCGGATCGTTTCACGGGGGTCCTCACCGCTGGCTACGACCATTATGGCTACAATACCCGTAATACGGATAACCCGGTGAACGCTTATTCCCTCGCTTTCCGTATCGACCAGATGTACGGGAAGATGGACTTCACGCATTACCTGAGCGATAAGCATACGCTGGATTTCGGCGCCAGCTCGCTGTTTTACGACTTGGAGCCGGGGAAATACCTTCCCTATGGCGGGGAGTCGTTGGTGAAGGAGGACCGGATGGAGAAGGAGAAAGCGGTGGAGTCCGCTATCTATGTGGGCGATCGTTGGGATATCACCTCCCAACTCTCCTTGAACGTGGGGGTCCGTTATTCCATGTTTAACGTATTGGGGCCCCGTACCTATAATCTCTATGCCGACGACCAACTGCCTTCCTTGGCTACCGTGACGGGTACGGTGGATAAGACCGGGGCGTTCAAGACTTACCACGGGCCGGAGTTCCGGGTATCCGCCCGTTATGCCTTTACCGAGGACTTCTCCGTGAAGGCCGGCTTTAATACGATGCGGCAGAATATCCATAAGCTATCCAACACGACCATCATGTCGCCCACAGATACGTGGAAGCTGAGCGACGCCAACATCAAGCCGCAGACGGGTATGCAAGTGGCCGCCGGGCTATACCGGAATTTCTTGAACAATACGATCGAGGTCTCCTTGGAGGGATATTACAAGACGATGAAGGATTACCTAGATTACCGGAACGGCGCCGAGCTGCTGATGAACCACCACATCGAGACGGACGTGCTGAGGACCGAGGGGCGTGCCTATGGCGTGGAGCTGATGGTGAAGAAAACGCAAGGGAAGTTGAACGGCTGGGTAAGCTATACCTACTCTCGCACGCAACTGCGGCAGAACGATCCGATGATCGTGAATCCCGTGAACAAGGGGGATTGGTACGCCGCCGACTTCGATAAGCCGCACGACCTGAAGTTCGTGGGCAACTATAAGTTCACGCATCGTTTCAGCTTCTCGCTGAATTGCGACTATAGCACGGGACGGCCGATCACCTTGCCGGTCTCCAAATATCATTACGGGGGCGGTGAGTTTGTCTACTATTCGGACCGTAATCAATACCGCATCCCGGACTTTTTCCGGATGGACGCCTCGTTCAACATCGAGCCGAGCCACCACCTGACGTTGCTCACGCATAGCACGATCTCTTTCGGGGTCTATAACCTGACGGGGCGAAAGAACGCCTACTCGGTGTATTATATATCGGAGAACGGGAAATTAAAGGGATATAAGATGGCGATATTCGGGGTGCCTATCCCGTTTGTCTCTTATAATATTAAATTTTAGGGGGGAGTTGAGATGAGGAAAGAAGCGAAGATAAAAGATTCTATAAAAGGCTTTCATTGGTGGCTGGGGGCTTTGCTGTTGTTATTGTCCGCCTGTGTCACGGACTACGAGCCGAAGGGCTTGGAGCAGGTACGGGATTTGTTGGTCGTGGATGGTATCATCACGAATGGCGAGACTACGATAAAGCTCCGGAGAAGCGTGGGCCTGACCGACGATTTCACGGAGGATGAGTTCGTGAATAATGCCAAGGTGGTGGTGGAGCGTGAGGATGGAGCTGTTTTCACTTGCGCTAATTCTTCCGGGAAGGGAGAGTATAAGGTGGATATGGGAGAGCTGGACCCGGGTAGCCGGTACCGGCTACATATCTCGCTGGATGGGCTGGAGTATGAGTCGGACTATCTGGGACCGGAGATAACGCCTCCGATCGACTCTCTCTCCTTGCTGAAGAAGGGGCCGGGAGAGGAGGTCCGTCTCTGTGTGTCTACGCATAATGCCCCGGATCGATCCTCTTATTTCCGCTGGATGTATAAGGAGAATTGGGAGGTGAAGGCGGAGATCTTTATGGCCGCCGAGAAAATGGGTAATACGGTCGTAATATATGATTTACTTACATCGAATAATTGGTATTATTGCTGGGGAAAGGACAGCTCGAAGGTGATCTCCCTAGGCAGTTCCGATAGGCTGACGCAGAACGTGATCGCTAACAAAAGTATCGCCTCGTATCATCCCAGCGATCGCCGTTTCTCGATGTTGTATCATGCGGAGGTGGAACAATATGCGTTGCACCGGGAGGCTTACGACTACTATTTTAATTTGCAGAAGAACATAGAGGAGTCTGGTAGCTTGTTTGCCCCTATTCCTTCGGAGATGAAAGGGAATATCCGTTGCGTGACGGACCCGGAGGTTCCGGTGATCGGTTTCGTGGAAGTGGCGACAGTGACTCGCCTCAAGCGTTTCTTTCCGGAGATAGAGAAGGTATATGAGGCCGAGGTTACGGGCTGCGCAAGCACGATCGTACAGGGATCGGAATATGATAATAATCCGGATTACGGATATGTTTCCTATAATCCGATGAATGCGGAGAGTAATACGTATGCGCTGAAACGTTGTATGGATTGCGGCCGTTTTGGTTCGAAACAGAAGCCCTCTTGGTGGCCTACCAGTCATTTATAATTTAGTTGCTATGAAGAAGTCTATGATAAAACAATGTATCTTGTCGCTCCTCTGCCTTTTATGGGCGGGGCAAACGCTTCTCGCAGGGGAATTGCGAGAGCGGGTTTACCTGCAAACGGATAAGCAATTTTATCTGTCGGGCGAGCTTGTATGGATGAAATTCATTGCCACGGATTTGGACCAACGGTTATCCGACGTGAGCAAGGTCGGGTATGTGGAGCTTCTGGATAGCGCCTCGGCGGTCGTGCAAGCCCGACTCGTGCTGGAGAAGGGGGTGGGCGATGGTTGTCTGCAGTTGCCTTCTACCTTGCCGACCGGAAACTACCGGCTGGTGGCCTATACCCGTTATATGCGGAACGAGGGGGAGGAGGTCTTCTTTGAGAAGCCGCTGGCGGTGGTGAACACTTTCGTGACGAACGAGACCCTGCTGACAGATACTTTATTGCCCGCTTACTCTTTTACGAGGCGAGAGGGCCCGGTTTCCGTATCACCGGACCGTATGACCTATGATACCCGTTCAGGGGGGGAGATCCGGATAAACGGCCTGCCCCCGGATCTACAGACCCTATCGGTCTCTATCGCCGGGATTGACTTGTATAAACCTTTCGCCCGGAGCGGTATCGTTGATTGGAAACAAAGCATGCCTACTACGGGATCATCGCCTGCCGATCGTAAATTCTTGGCGGAATACGAGGGGCCGATCCTGACGGGGAAAGTGATCGATCTGTCTACGGGCGAACCTTCGTCTAAGGAGGCGGTGAGGCCTTTATTGGGCTTTTCCGGGGGGGAGATCCGCCTTTTCGGGGGGCAACTGGGCGCTGCCGGGGAGGTGACTTTCTTTACGAAACACATATCCGGGACGCACGAGATCGTGACGGTGGCTTTATCCCCTTCCTCCTCTCGCTACCGGGTGGACATCGAATCTCCTTACGCTACGCATCCGGAGAAGGAGCTTCCCGCCTTGAGATTGAATCCTGCTTGGCAAGATGAGTTGGTGAAGCGGAGCGTGGGGCTACAGGTGTTGCATGCTTACCGGTCTGATTCCTTGGTTCGGGAAAAAGCGGAGAAGCCTTGGTTCCAGTGGCAACCGGATTGGAGTTATCTTTTGGATGAGTACACCCGTTTCACGACGATGGAGGAAGTCGTGATCGAGTTTATCCCCGGCCTCCGCTTCCGTAAGATGGATGGGGTTCGCCGGTTGGCGGTCCTGACCGAGGAGCGGATCGGGTATACGATCGGTAACTCATTGGTTTTATTGGATGGTATCCCCATCGTCGATCATGAGGTCATTTTTAAGTACGATCCCCTAAAAATCCGGAAGATCGATGTGTATAAAGGCAAGTACGTATTCGGAGGGCAGATATTCGACGGTATCGCCTCCTTCTCCTCTTACGAGCATAATTACCCGGGTCTGGTAGTCGATAACTCCACCCAGTTCTTTGATTATGAGGGCACGCAAGCCCAGCGCATCTTCTATATGCCCGCTTACCGGACAGAGGCCGAGAAGCGATCTCCCGTTCCGGATTTCCGCCATACCTTACTTTGGCGACCCGATATCCGGACAAACGGCGAGTCCTCTATATCCATCCCCTTTACCACCTCCGACATGACCGGTGATTTCACCATCACCATCGAAGGCCTGACCCAAACCGGCGAGGCCCTCTACGCAACGGAACAATTTCAGGTAAAATAACGTGCGGTATGGATTATTCTATTTATCTTTGCCTTGACAAACAAAATATCTTACTATGAAAAAAGAAATCGGAAAATGGTTGATGGATATCGCTAAGTATGTAGTGACTGGCGGAATCATTAGCACATTCATCAGTAATTATCAACAGCAGAGTTGGATTATTTATATAAATGCGGCAATTGTTGCTATAATTACTTTTTGGGCGGGTACCCGCTATTTTAAGGAAGGAGAAAGGGCTGAAAACAGTAAAAAAAGGAGGAAATAGTTATGGGACCTTATTTATTCTTTTGTAGTATAGTGGTTATTCCTTGTGTCGTTTATCTGATATATTCATATACGCATACAAATAAGAATAACATAATGGATAGCGATAAATAGTTACTTGGATATCCTCATTCTCATCTTAAATCCGTACTTTTGGCGAAAAATCAGATTTAAAGATGAGAAGTTTCGCTAGTGACAACAATTCCGGCGTGCATCCCCGGGTAATGGATGCGATCATCAAGGCAAATGATAATCATGCGGTTGGATATGGTGATGATCCTTGGACAGAGGCCGCTACGAGTAAGATACAAGAAGTGTTCGGCAAGGATGCTTCTCCTTTTTTCGTGTTTAACGGGACGGGGGCGAACTCCGTGGCCCTGCAAGCCGTGACCCGTCCGTTTAATAGCATCCTGTGCGCCGAGACCGCCCATATCAACGTAGACGAATGTGGAGCCCCCGCACGGATGACCGGTTGCGCCATCGTCACGATTCCTACGACGGATGGTAAGCTGACACCGGAATTGATCCGTCCCCATCTGAAGAACTTCGGGGTTTGCCACCATTCGCAACCCAAGGCCGTTTATATCTCCCAAGTATCGGAATTAGGTACGATCTATACGATAGAGGAAGTGAAAGCGATCGCCGATCTCTTACATTCGTACGATATGTATCTGCATATGGACGGAGCACGCTTGGCGAACGCCTGCGCTTACCTGAATTGCTCGATGCGCCAAGTGACTGTAGACGCAGGCGTGGATATCTTGAGCTTCGGAGGCACGAAAAACGGTATGATGATGGGAGAAGCCGTGGTCTCGTTCCGCCCGGAGATCACGGAGAACCTGCGATTTTACCGGAAGCAATCCGCCCAGCTAGCCTCGAAGCTACGTTATCTCTCCGCCCAGTTCATCCCTTATCTGGAAAATAACCTCTGGTTGGAGAACGCTATGAAAGCGAATATCAGCGCCGCCAAGCTAGCGGACGTGCTACGACAATACCCGGAAATTCATTTTACGCAGAAGATCGAGTCCAACCAGCTCTTCTTCACGATCCCTGCCGAGGCGTTGAGAAAGTTGCAAGATAAATATTTCTTCTATATGTGGAACGAGGAGATCAACGAGGCCCGTCTCGTTACCTCTTGGGATACTTCCGGCGAGGATATCGCTGAGTTCGAGCAGTCATTGAAAGAGATATTCGGTTAAGGTATAGATATAAAATGAATATAAACATTAGATCGAATCCTATGAGGAAATGGTTTATTTGGGCGATCGTTATGATCGGATGTTTGCCCATAAATAAGGCATTGGCACAGCAAAGCGGCGATGCCGAGCGGAATACGTTGCGTATCATGAGCTATAATATCCGCAACGGAAGGGGCATGGATGAGGTGACGGACCTCGGGCGTATAGCGGACGCTATATGTAAGGTAGCCCCCGATGTCGTCGCCGTACAGGAGGTAGATAGCGTGACCGGAAGAAGCGGCGGGATCGACGTGCTCCGGACGTTGGGAGAACGCACCCTGATGTTCCCTACCTACGCCCCGGCCATCGACTTCGATGGCGGTAAATACGGAGTAGGTATGCTGAGCAAGGAGAAGCCGGTGAGCTACCGCTATATAGCCCTTCCCGGACGGGAGGAGGAACGGGTCTTGCTATGGGTCGAGTTTGAGAGATATATCTTCTGCTGCACGCACCTTTCCTTGACACCGGAAGACCGGATGCTCTCCTTGCCGATCCTTCGGCGGGAAGCAGCTTTCGCTCATAAGCCCCTGTTTATCGCCGGGGATTGGAACGCTACGGCGCATTCCCCCTTTATCACGGAAATCAGCAAGGATTTCCAGCTATTGAGCAATCCTAAACAGGCTACCTTCCCGGCTTCCACGCCGGATAGCTGTTTGGACTATATAGCGGGTTATGTAAAGAATGGACAGCCCTTTACCCGTTTGTCCGCATGGGTTCCCGAAGAGGCGGTGGCATCGGATCATCGCCCGGTCGTAACGGAGGTTCGCCTGAAGGCCAAGCCGGAAGAGATCTTTTATGCGGCGCCCTATCTGCAAAATCCTACGGAGGGCGGCATAACGGTGATGTGGCAGACCCGTGTCCCTACGTATAGTTGGGTAGAATACGGTACGGACACGCTGAATTTGAAGAAGGCTCGCACCATCGTGGACGGTCAAGTGATATGCAACGGCTTGCATAATAAGATTCGGCTGACGGACCTACGACCGGGGCAAACCTATTACTACCGGGTATGCTCGCAGGAAATCATGCTTTACCAAGCCTATAAGAAAGAGTTTGGCGAGACGGCGGTATCCCCGTTCTACACCTTCACGCTCCCTTCCGCATCCCAAAAGGATTTCACGGCCTTGATCTTTAATGACCTACATAAGCATATCCCGACCCTAGACGCCTTATACGGGCAAGTGCGTGATATCTCTTATGATTTCGTGGTATTTAACGGGGATTGTATAGACGATCCCGCCAATGAGAAAGAAGCTTTGTATCATTTGGCTTATTTATGCGGGAAGGTGGGCGCCAGTCATGTACCCGCTTTCTTCCTAAGAGGCAACCACGAGATACGCAACGCTTACTCGATCGGCCTGCGTGCCTTGTTTGACTATGTGGACGATAAGACATATGGGGCGTTCAGCTGGGGAGATACCCGTTTCGTCATGCTGGATTGCGGCGAGGATAAACCGGATAGCACATGGGTGTATTATGGCCTGAACGATTTCACCGGTCTCCGGAAAGATCAAGTGAGTTTCCTCTCGAAAGAATTGAGCGGCAAGGAGTTTAAGCAAGCCTCGAAGCGGGTTTTATTGAACCATATCCCTATCTACGGAAACGGGGATGCCTATGAGCCTTGTCCGGAGCTTTGGGGAAGCCTGTTGGCGAAAGCCCCTTTCAACGTGAATATATCCGCCCATACGCATCAATACGCCTTCCACCCGAAAGGCTCGTTGGGAAACAACTTCCCGGTGATCGTAGGCGGGGGGTATAAGCTCGATTCGGCTACGGTGATGGTATTGCGGAAGAAAGGAAACGAGATGAGTGTACGGGTGTTGAACGCAAGAGGAGAGACCTTATTAGACTTGAAATTATAAGAGACAGTATGGATACGGATTTGATTTACGGGATCGATGACCGTCCGCCTTTGAAAGAGACGCTTTTTGCCGCCATCCAGCATCTACTGGCTATTTTCGTGGCGATCATAACACCTCCCTTGATTATCGCCGGGGCGCTGAAACTGGATCTGGAGACGACCGGTTTCTTGGTTTCCATGGCCCTATTCGCCTCCGGGGTATCCACATTCGTTCAATGTCGTAAATTAGGACCGGTCGGGGCGGGGCTGCTATGTATCCAAGGAACCAGCTTCTCGTTTATCGGCCCGATTATCACGGCTGGTTTGGCGGGAGGGCTTCCCCTTATTTTCGGCGTTTGTATCGCCGCCTCTCCGGTAGAGATGATCGTGAGCCGTACTTTTAAGTATCTGCGCTCGGTGATTACTCCCTTGGTATCGGGTATCGTGGTGTTGCTCATCGGTTTGAGCTTGATCAAGGTTGGAGTGGTCGCTTGCGGCGGGGGGTATACGGCTATGGATAACGGTACGTTCGGTAGTTTGCGTAATATCGGGGTAGCTGTGTGCGTCTTGTTGAGTGTCTTGTTCTTCAATCGTTGTAAGAACAAGTACTTGCGGATGAGTTCCATCGTGCTAGGGTTGTGTATCGGTTACGCGATCGCTTTCGCCATGGGGATGGTGGATATGGAGGCTGTCTCCTCGCAAAACCTGAGAGGGTTTAATATCCCGGTTCCTTTCAAATATGGATTGGATTTTAATATCTCTTCATTCGTGGCGATCGCATTGATCTATCTGATCACGGCGATCGAGGCTACGGGGGATATTACGGCCAACTCGATGATATCGGGAAAATCGATCGAGGGAGAAGGGTACCTGAAGCGAATCTCCGGCGGGGTGCTGGCGGATGGGGTGAACTCGTTTATCTCCGGAATTTTCAACTCTTTCCCGAACTCTATCTTCGCCCAGAATAACGGGATTATCCAGTTGACGGGAGTCGCCAGCCGGTACGTGGGGTATTATATAGCGGGTATGCTGATCCTGTTGGGTTTATTCCCGGTTGTCGGCGTTATCTTCTCCTTGATGCCCGATCCGGTACTGGGAGGAGCTACCCTGCTGATGTTCGGTACGGTGGCGGCGGCAGGTATCCGTATTATCGCCGCCCAAGATATCAACCGGAAGGCCACGTTGGTGTTGGCGGTTAGTTTGTCCTTGGGGCTGGGGGTGGAGCTGATGCCGGATATTTTAGGGGTCGCCCCTCAGGTGATCCGTGGTATTTTCTCCTCCGGCATAACGACGGGTGGCTTGACGGCCATTCTGGCGAATTTATTTATACGTGTAAAAGAAGATCAAACAGAATAACAAATTATGGAATTATTGAAGCAACGCATCTTGCAAGACGGCCGCTGTTATCCCGGTGGTATCCTTAAAGTGGATAGTTTTATCAACCATCAAATGGACCCGATGTTGATGTATAAGATCGCCGAGGAATTTATCCGTCGTTTTCAAGATCGTAAGATAAACAAGATCGTGACCATCGAGGCGAGTGGTATCGCCCCGGCCATTATGGTGGGTTATATCATGCAACTGCCGGTGGTCTTCGTAAAGAAGAAGAAACCGAAGACGATGGAGAACATGCTCTCTACCGTGGTCCATTCCTTCACGAAGGATCGTGACTATACGGTATGTATCAGCAATAACTTCTTGACTCCGGAGGATCATATCCTGTTTATCGATGATTTCTTGGCTTACGGAAACGCCGCCATGGGAATGGTCGAGTTGGCGGAGCAATCGGGAGCCGTGATCGAGGGTATGGGTTTTATTATAGAGAAGGCGTTTCAAGATGGCGGGAACCTGCTGCGTGAAAAGGGCATACGTGTGGAGAGCCTCGCCATTATCGATAATCTGGATGATTGTAAGATAACGGTTCGTTAAAGGAAAAGATATGGATGAGAGAATAAAAGAAAAGTTGATTAACCGTGCGAAGACGAATCCTTATGTGAATTTTCTGGGGATCGACTTCACGGTTATCGAGGAAGGTCGTGTAGAGGCGCATATGCCCTTGCATGACGAGCAGAGACAATATAGCGGCGTGACGCATGGGGGGGTCTTGGCTGCTTTGGCGGATACGATCGCCGGTTTCGCCGCCTATACGATGACCCCGCTGGAGAAAGACGTGCTGACGGCAGAGTTGAAAATGTCTTTCTTACGGGCCGCTTGGGGCAATGAGCTGATCGCCAAGGGTACCGTGATCAAGGCGGGACGGAATATACATTTTTGTGAGTGCGAGATTTATTGTGACGATAAGTTGGTGAGCAAATCTTCCGGCACCTTCTGTGTGGTCCATCCCCAAGTATAGAAAAGATGTTACTTATTTATCAATATCATGAAGACTTCAAATGTAAAAAGAATCCTTTGCGGCTGCCTGTTGTTCGCCGCTACGTGGCCGGCATTCAGCCAGCCTGCCACGAATCCCCGCCTGATCATCCGTGCGGATGACATGGGGTCGTTCCGTTCCGCCAATATAGCGTGTATGGAAGGGTATAAGAATGGGGTGGAGACCTGTATAGAGGTTATGGTTGTCACCTCGTGGTTCCCCGAGGCCGCCCGGCTGTTGAGGGAGAACCCGGGGATAGATGTCGGGCTTCACCTGACGCTGACCAGCGAATGGGATAACGTGAAATGGCGTCCGCTGACGCATTGTCCCAGCTTGACCGATAGCGATGGCTATTTCTTGCCGATGATGTCTCCGAATCCCGCCTACCCGGGTCTGGCCATTCTGGAGAATACATGGAGCTTGGCCGAGATCGAGCAGGAGGCCCGGGCCCAGATAGAGATGGCCTTGAAGAACATTCCCCAGATCAGCCATATCTCCGGCCATATGGGATCGACCGGTTTCGATCCGGAGGTGGTGAAGCTGATGCGCCGCTTGTCCGAGGAATATCATCTGCCGGTCGTGGATCGGGTAGAGGCGATGCAGGAATACGATTTCACCTATTCCGGATATGATGGAGCCTCCAAGACCCCGGCCGAGAAGGAGGCCAGTTTCATCCGGATGCTGGATAAGCTGGAACCCGGTAAACGCTATATGTTCTTGGATCACCCGGCCTTGGATAACGAGGAGATGAAAACCGTCGGGCATATCGGCTACGAGAACGTGGCGATGGACCGTCAAGGCGTGACCGATCTTTTTACCAGTCCGAAGGTGAAGCAAGCCTTGAAGGATAAGAACATAGACTTGATCAGCTATAACGACCTGACCAAGGAACTCCCTCGTGCGGAAGCCTCGAAAGCCTTGGATAAGGCGTTCGGCAATTATCTGCGGGCGGTGAAAAAGGCGGATCAAGACTTGCATAGTATCATGATCCTCCAGCATGGAAAGGTCGTAAAGGAGCAATGGCTGGGTGAGGGCGACCGCCATACGCCGCATGTCTTGAACTCCGTTAGCAAGACCTTTACGGCTACGGCTATCGGTTTTGCCGTTGCGGAGGGTAAATTGAAGGTCACGGACAAGGTGATCTCCTTCTTCCCCGACCAATTACCGGCCGAGGTAAGCCCTTACTTGAAAGAGCTGGAGATACGTCACCTATTGACCATGTCCTCCGGCCATGATGTCGATCCCACCGCTTTAGTACGGCAGAAGGGGAACGAGAAGGCCGATTGGGCAAAGCTCTTCCTCTCGGCGCCGTTGGTACATAAACCGGGAACCTATTTCGTATACAACAGCCTCGGCACGTATATGCTTTCCGCTATCATCCAGAAGGTGACGGGGGAGAAGGTGATCAATTATCTCTATCCACGCCTGTTCCGTCCGCTGGGTATTGTCGGCGCTACTTGGGAAGAGAGTCCCCAAGGCATCAATTGCGGCGGTTGGGGTTTGTATCTCAAGACCGAGGATCTAGCGAAAATGGGTCAGTTTTTCCTGCAAAAGGGAAAATGGAACGATAAGCAATTGCTTCTCGAAAGCTGGATAGAGGAAGCCACCACCTCCAAGATAGCCTCTTTGCCCGCTGGTATGAGACCGGAGAACTTGAAGATGAAGCCGAAAGATAGCGACTGGTTGCAAGGCTACGGTTACCAGATGTGGCGTTGCCGCCATAACGCCGTTCGTGCCGATGGAGCCAATGGACAATACATTATTATATTGCCCGAGCAAGATGCGGTAATCGCCATGACCGCGAATATCGGCGATATGCAGGCCGAGATCAACTTGATATGGAAATATATCTTGCCTGCCTTGAGATAGGAACTGTAGGACCTACGTCCGGGAAACCAATAAGAGCCCCCGGACGTAAGCCTATGACTTGTTGGGCTTAAGCGAATGGTTTACGGTACGTAAGTCAATGGATTACGGGAAAAACTCAATGATTCCCACCCCGTAAACCATTGGGTTACGAAAAAAGAAAAGCCTTCTGGTCACAGACCGGAAGGCTTTTCTTAGTTGCGGAGGCAAGACTCGAACTTACGACCTTTGGGTTATGAGCCCAACGAGCTACCACTGCTCCACTCCGCGATATAGTTGCTATCATTTCTTGATTGCGAGTGCAAAGGTAGGGATATTTTCTTACAAAACAAATTTATTGCAAGTTTTTTTTAATATACTTGGTAGATACGATCTTTTTTAAGTACTTTGCGCACAGTTTTAATCAAAATGTGCAATACAATGCCGATGACAGTTTCTAAAACACGTGACATGTTGGTGGATGTGGCCAGACAATTGTTTGCCCGCATGGGGGTTGATAACACGACGATGAACGATATTGCACAGGCATCTCGTAAGGGGAGACGTACGCTTTATACGTACTTTAAAAGCAAGAACGAGATCTATTTGGCGGTAGTGGAGTCGGAGCTGGACCAGCTTCATAAGATGCTGGTGGACGTGGCCAGCAAGGATCTGCCGGCGGACGAGAAGCTGCTGACGTTTATCTATAGCCGCTTGGACGCTGTAAAGGCGTTGGTGTTTCGGAACGGTACGTTGCGGGCTACCTTCTTCCGTGATATATGGCGGGTGGAGAAGGTACGCAAGAGCTTCGACCTTCGGGAAGTGGAGATCATAAAGGGAATATTGGACGATGGCGTGAAGGAAGGTGTATTCAGCATGCCGGACACGGACATTACCGCCCTCGTGCTCCATCATGCCTTGAAAGGGCTGGAGGTGCCCTATATCCGGGGGATCATGGGTGATAATATCAGCCAGCGGATTAAACGTAGAGACAATGTGATGAATTTAATATTCAACGGAATAAAGATTAAGTAAATCAAAGACACTAAGGATGTTTATTAATGCGACAGGGTTTTATGTGCCTGAAGAACGGGTAGATAACCAACATTTTCTTGAATTAAACGGGTTGACGAGTGAGTGGATTGAGCAACGGACGGGCATTCATACCCGCTCGAAAGCGAAAGAGGAAGAGAATATCAATACCATGAGCCTTGAGGCCGTGAAGGACGCTCTTCCCAAATTGCCTTACGATATCACGGAGGTAGACTTGATCGTCTCCGCTTCGTATTCTCCCTATGATACGGTTGCGACGGCCGCGCATACGGTTCAACATGAGTATACTATCGCTGACGCGAAAGCTTTATATCTATCCTCGGCTTGTTCTTCTTTCTTGAACGCCTTGGAGGTTGTGGAGGGATATTTCGCCATGGGGAAGGTTTCCAAGGCTTTGGTGCTTTCCGCTGATAAGAACTCCGCTTATTATAATGAGACAGACCCGAAGGCGGGCCATTTATGGGGTGATGCCGCCGCCGCTTTCTTTATCTCCAAGGAGCGGATCGGTGAGGGCGACGCCGAGATCGTAGAGGTTTACACGCAAGGTCTCGGCCATTTGTCGAAAGCGATGGAGGCGGTTCACTTGCGTCCTCGTGACGGCGGTATCTTGATGCCGGAGGGGCGTGACGTATTTATCCAAGCTTGTACCTATATGCCTAAGAATGTCCTTCATTTGTTGGAGAAGAACGGTTATACGCTGGATAACCTTACTTATTTCATCGGCCATCAGGCGAATATGCGTATCATGGCGAATATCGCCAAGCAATTGAACTTGCCGGACGAGAAATTTTTACACAATATCGAGGAGCTGGGAAATACGGGTTCCGTAAGCTCGGCCTTGGTATATGCCCAGAACGATAAGAATTTCAAGAAAGACGACTTGATCGCTATCACGGTATTCGGCGGTGGCTATTCAACGGGAGCTTGCTTGATTAAACATTGATATTAAAAAATTTGAGTAATATGAAACTATTAGAAGGTAAAGTGGCTGTCGTAACGGGTGCCGCTCGTGGTATTGGTAAGGCTATCGCCTTGAAGTTTGCCCAAGAGGGCGCTAACATCGCTTTCACGGATCTAGTGATCGATGAGAATGGCTTGGCTACACAGGCTGAGATCGAGGCCTTGGGTGTAAAGGCGAAAGGATACGCTTCCAACGCTGCTAACTTTGAGGAGACTCATAACGTCGTTGCCGAGATCGTGAAGGATTTCGGACGTATCGATATCTTGGTGAACAACGCCGGTATCACGAAAGACGGCTTGATGATGCGTATGAGCGAGGGACAATGGGACGCTGTGTTGAACGTGAACTTGAAGTCCGCTTTCAACTTTATCCACGCTTGTACCCCGGTCATGATGAAGCAACGTGCGGGTAGCATTATCAATATGTCTTCTGTCGTAGGTGTTCATGGCAACGCCGGACAAGCTAACTACTCCGCTTCCAAGGCCGGTATGATCGGCTTGGCTAAGTCTGTCGCTCAGGAGTTGGGTTCTCGTGGCATTCGTGCGAACGCTATCGCCCCGGGATTTATCATCACGGATATGACCGCTCAGTTGTCTGACGAGGTACGTGCCGAGTGGTGCAAGAAGATTCCTTTGCGCCGTGGCGGTACGGTGGAGGATGTGGCTAATATCGCTACCTTCTTGGCTTCGGATATGTCTTCTTATGTATCCGGACAGGTTATTCAGGTTGACGGCGGTATGAACATGTAATATGGAGGTTATTTACGAGGATAATCATATTATAGCGGTAGATAAGACCTGCCGTGAGATCGTGCAAGGCGACAAAACGGGCGATAAGCCTCTCTCGGAGATGCTGAAGGCATGGCTGAAGGAGAAGTATTGCAAGCCCGGTAACGTCTTTGTCGGTGTCACGCACCGTCTGGATCGTCCGGTGAGCGGGGTCGTGATTTTCGCCAAGACGAGCAAGGCCCTTTCTCGCTTGAACGAGATGTTTCGTGTCGGTGAGGTGCGCAAGACGTATTGGGCGATCGTCAAGAACCGTCCCCCGCAGGATGAGGGTGAGTTGGTGGATTGGCTGGTGCGGAACGAGAAGCAAAATAAGAGTTACGCTTACGATACCGAGCGGCCGAATGCCAAGAAAGCCATCCTGCGTTATAAATTGATCGCCCATTCGGATAATTATTATCTGTTGGAGATCGATTTGAAGACGGGGCGGCACCATCAGATCCGCTGTCAGTTGGCGAAGATGGGATGTCCGATCAAGGGGGATCTGAAATATGGTTTCGATCGTTCCAATAAGGATGGGGGCATTAGCTTACACGCTCGTAGCGCGGAGTTTATCCATCCGGTTTCAAAAGAGAACGTGCGAATTGTCGCTCCCGTGCCGGATGATAATTTGTGGAAAGCGTTGTCGGTTGACCGATAATAATTGATATTGATAAAGATCTGATATATGTGGAATCCTTTCGGATGGAGAAAACGTTTCATTCGAAAGGATTTTGTTTTTAAAGTGTAGACTTACCCAGTAGGTGTGGATTTATTCCCCGGTTGGATACACCCTAATTTTAGTATAAATGTTAACATAAACGCTATACGATTTGTTATTAAGTGAAGTAATGTTAATTATCGGTCTCCTCGAGAAAAATGGAATGATTCTTTCTTTCTTTACATAACAAATGTGACATAAGTAATTTATATAGGTAGAATGAGCAGGAAAAGATTGGCAAAAGTACAGGTTATCTTGATAGCCCTTGTAGTAGCGATGACGGGTTGCCGCCATAAGGAAGAGCAGCAATTGCCCATCGTGATCGTAGACAAACCCTCAAAAGAAGACGTGCAGATTTATGGCGAGTACGTGGGACGTATCCGTGCCGCCAGCTTTGTCGAGGTACATGCCCGTGTGGAGGGATTCCTAGAGAAAATGTTGTTTGAGGAAGGTAAACGGGTGAAGCAGAATGAGCCCCTGTTTATGATTAATCCCGATAAATATCGTGCTAGAGTAGAGAAAGCGAAAGCCCAACTGAAGAAAAGCCAAGCCCAAGCGGCCAAGGCCCGGCGTGATGTGGAACGCCTGAAACCGTTGTACGAGCAACACGCCGCCAGCCAACTGGATTTGGATAACGCCACAGCCGCCCTGGAAGATGCCGAGGCGAATATCGCCATGAGCAAGGCGGATCTAGACCAAGCGGAGATGGAGTTGAGCTATACGGTGGTGACCTCGCCGCTGTCTGGGTATATCAGTGAGCGTTTCGTGGATGTGGGTGCTTTGGTGGGCCCGGGTGTCAATTCGAAATTGGCGGCTGTTGTGAAAAGTGACACGGTATTGGTCGATTTTAAGATGACCGCCTTGGATTACCTGCGTGCCGAGCGTCGTAACGTGAAGTTTGGCGAGCAGGATACGACCCGTTCTTGGCAGCCTACCGTGACGGTTACCTTGGCGGACGACTCGGAATACCCGGTAAAAGGTATCGTGGACTTCGCCGACCCGCTGGTGGACCCGAAGACCGGTACGTTTGGCGTTCGTGCGGAACTATCCAACCCGAACCAGAAATTATTGCCCGGACAGTTCACGAAGGTGAAGCTCCTGCTGGATGTCCGCGAGCGTTCGATCGTCGTTCCCCGGAAAGCCCTCTCGATCGAGAAAGGAGGTGCATTCATCTATATCATCCGTAGGGACGATATCGCCGAGAAGCGTTTCGTGCAGACCGGCCCGGAGATCGGCAACAAGGTCGTGATCGAACGGGGCTTGGGCGAGAACGAGCGAGTAGTGGTAGAAGGTTATCATAAATTGGTGCCGGGCGTGAAGGTACATGCGGTAGAGGCCGGCGACGAGAAGGCTATCCAAGCGCTTAGAGAGGAGGAAGAACAATGAAACCGGGATTCTTTATAGACCGTCCTGTCTTTTCGACCGTCTTATCGATACTGATCGTGATTGTCGGAATCATCGGACTGGCATTGTTGCCTGTGGACCAGTATCCGCAGATTACGCCCCCTGTAGTGAAGATCAGCGCCACGTATCCGGGAGCGAGCGCCTTGACGGTGTCTCAAGCGGTCGCTACCCCGATCGAGCAGGAGCTGAACGGTACGCCGGGTATGATCTATATGCAAAGTAGTAGCTCGAACTCGGGTAGCTTGAATATTACGGTGACTTTCGATGTATCCGCCGATGCGGACTTGGCGGCTGTCGAGATCCAGAACCGTGTGAAACTGGCCGAGAGCCGTTTGCCCGCCGAGGTGATCCAAAATGGTATCACGATCGAGAAGCAGGCTCCTAGCCAGCTGATGACCTTGAGCTTGATGTCCGACGATCCGAAGTTCGATGAGATCTATCTGAGTAATTTTGCCACGATCAACGTGTTGGACGTATTGCGCCGTATCCCGGGCGTAGGTCGTGTATCGAATATCGGTAGCCGTTATTACGGTATGCAGATCTGGGTATATCCGGATCGGTTGGCCAACATGGGATTGACGGTAAGTGATTTGCAAGATGCCTTGAAAGACCAGAACCGGGAGTCGGCGGCGGGCGAGCTGGGTAAGCAGCCCGTGCTGGATGTGGATGTCACCTTGCCTATCACGGCCCCGGGACGTTTGTCTACCGTGAAGGAGTTCGAGGATATCGTGGTGCGAGCAAACCCGGATGGCTCGATCGTCCGGATGAGCGACGTGGCCCGGGTATCGCTGGAGGCTTCCTCTTATTCTACGGAGAGTGGGATCAATGGGAAGAACGCCGCTATCTTGGGTATCTATATGTTGCCGGGGGCGAACGCTCTGGAGGTCGCCACGAAGGTGAAAGAGGCGATGAAGGATATCAGCAAGAACTTCCCGGAAGGCTTGGAGTATAATTTCCCGTTCGATATGACGGAGTATATCTCACAATCCGTGCACGAGGTGTATAAGACCTTGTTCGAGGCCCTTTTCTTGGTCGTTCTCGTGGTGTTCCTCTCGTTACAGAACTGGCGTGCGGCTTTGATCCCGACGATCGCCGTCCCGATCTCCTTGATCGGTACGTTCGGTTTCATGTTGATCTTCGGTTTCTCGTTGAATATGCTAACCTTGCTGGGATTGATCTTGGCGATCGGTATCGTGGTGGACGACGCTATCGTGGTGGTGGAGAACGTGGAGCGTATCATGGCCGAGGAGCGTGTGACTGCCCGTGAGGCTACGCATAAGGCGATGCGGGAATTGTCTGGTGCTTTGATCGCTACCTCCATGGTATTGGCTGCCGTGTTCGTGCCGGTGAGTTTCTTGGGGGGTATCACGGGGCAGCTGTACCGTCAGTTCTCTGTTACGATCGTGGTTTCCGTGCTGTTGTCCACGGTAGTGGCCTTGACGTTGAGCCCGGCGATGTGCGCCATCATCTTGCGTCCGTCTCATAAGAAGAAAGCGTTTATTTTCCGTAAGATCAATCTGTGGTTGGCGAAAGGAAATAAGAAATATACGAAGTTGTTGCGTATCTCTATCGCTAATCCCCGCCGTATCTTGGCAGGGTTCGGGATGGTACTGGTGGCCATCTTTGTCTTGAACCGGATGTTGCCTACCAGCTTTATCCCGGAGGAGGATCAAGGGTTCTTCACTGTAGAGCTGGAGATGCCCGAGGGTACTACCTTGGAACGTACACGTGCCGTAACCGACCGTGCGATCGAGTTCCTCGACCATCATCCGGCCGTGGCCTACGTACAGAATGTAACGGGTAGCAGTCCCCGTGTCGGTACGAACCAAGGGCGTGCCACGCTGACGGTGATCTTGAAACCGTGGGAAGAGCGTAAATCCTCCGGCATGAAGGTAGAGGACGTGATGGCCGATGCCCGCCGGGAATTCTACTATTACCCCGAGGCTAAGTCGTATGTGAACCGTCCACCGGTAATCCCGGGTTTGGGTGAGAGCGGTGGCTTGGAGATGCAGTTGGAGGCTAAGGGAGACGCTAGCTGGGATAATCTGGTAAGTGCCACGGATACTTTCCTGTATTACGCTTCGCAAGCGCCTGAGCTTCAAGGTGTGTCTTCCGCCATGCAGAGCGAGATCCCGCAGTTGTATTTCGACGTGGACCGTGATCAGGCGAAGTTCCTCGGCATCCCGTTGTCTGATATCTTCTCGACCATGAAGGCTTATCTAGGCTCCGTGTACGTGAACGACTTCAATATGTTCAACCGTATTTACCGTGTATATATCCAAGCGGAGGCGCCTTATCGGGCCACCCGGGATAATCTGGATTTGTTCTTCGTCCGCAGTAAGGATGGGGCGATGGTTCCATTGACTGCCTTGGGCACGACCCAATATACGACCGGTCCGGGAACGATCAAGCGTTTCAATATGTTCACCACGGCCTCGATCAACGCCGTAGCCGCTCCGGGATATAGTACGGGTGAGGCGATGGCTGCGATGGAACGGATCGCTAGGGAGCATCTGCCCGAGAATATCGGTCTGGAGTGGAGCGGTCTTTCCTATCAAGAGAAACAGGCCGGTGGGCAGACTGGTTTTGTCTTGGCGTTGGTCTTCTTGTTTGTCTTCTTGTTCTTGGCGGCTCAGTATGAGAGCTGGATCGTGCCGATCGCCGTATTGCTTTCCTTGCCGGTAGCTACGCTGGGCGCCTACTTGGGCATCTGGGCGACAGGGTTGGAGAACGATATTTATTATCAGATCGGTCTGGTAACCTTGATCGGTTTGGCGGCGAAGAACGCTATCTTGATCGTTGAGTTCGCCAAGGTACAGGTGGATAACGGGGTAGATGTGGTGAGAGCCGCTATCCATGCCGCCCAGATGCGTTTCCGCCCGATCTTGATGACCTCGTTGGCCTTCGTGTTGGGTATGCTTCCGATGGTGTTAGCCAGCGGACCGGGCTCAGCTTCCCGCCATAGTATCGGTACGGGCGTGTTCTTCGGTATGCTGGTGGCGATTACGGTAGGTATCGTGTTGGTTCCCTTCTTCTTTGTTTTGATCTATAAGATAAAGGGAAAGATGCGTATGGAACGTATCGCTCAAAAGAAAGAAGTGGTAACCTCTATTTTAAAGAGACACAAAAACGGAAAATTATGATGACAAAGAATTTCTATATAGCCGCTTTCGTCGTTTCTATGCTGGCGTTCTCTTCCTGCAAGATCGGAAAGCGGTACGTACGTCCGGAGTTGAACCTGCCGGACCGGATCGAGGCTTATACGGATACGACCGATACGGCATCCGTGGAGAATATCCCATGGGAGAGCCTTTACGCCGATGAGGCCTTGAAGGATCTGATCAGAAAGGCGCTGGATAATAATAAGGATATGAAGATCGCCGCCGCCAAGGTGAAGGAGATGATCGCCGCCAAGCGGATCTCTTTCGCGAGTATGCTGCCGGAGGTGGGAGCGAATGTCTATGCGCAAAAGGAACGCTTGAATTATGGAGGGGATAACCCAAAGCCCGATCCAGAATTTGGGGCGAAGCTGACTTTGTCTTGGGAATTAGATTTATGGGGCAACCTTCGCTGGGCGAATGAGGCAGCCATCGCTTCCTATATGGAGACCGTGGAAGGACAACGTGCCTTGCGATTGACCATCATCGCCGAGGTTGCCGCCAATTATTATCAACTTTGCGCCTTGGACCAAGAGTTGTCGATCGTACAGCAAACTTTGGACGCACGCCGTGAGGGTGTTCGCTTGGCGAAGCTTCGCTATGAGGGCGGACTTACTTCCGAGACGGCTTACAACCAAGCCCAAGTGGAGTTGGCCCGTACCGAGACCTTGATCCCCTCGCTGGAGCGTCAGATCAAGATCAAGGAAAGCGACCTCAGCATGTTGTTGGGCGAGTATACGGATGATATCCCCCGTGGTCTTTCCTTGAGCGACCAGCACTTGCCGGATGCCTTACCGATCGGCTTACCGTCTTCTTTGTTGGAGCGCCGACCGGACATGCGTCAAGCGGAGTTTAAGCTTCGGGCGGCGAACGCTCAGGTAGGTGTGGCGCAAACGGACTTATTCCCGAAGATCCGTTTGACAAGTAATTACGGTTTCGAGAGCGATGAGTTAAGCAGCATCTTGAAGAGTCCGGCTGGTTTTATCGCCGGAAGCCTGTTGCAGCCGATCTTCGCCATGGGGAAGAACAAGGCGAAAGTGAAAGCGGCGAAGGCTCGTTACGAGCAAGAGGTCTATAGTTATGAAAAGAGCGTATTAGGCGCTTTCAAGGAGGTGAACAACGCTATCGTGACCGTCCGCAAGGTGAAGGAGATCCGTGCTTCCCGCATGAATCTGGAAGCCTCCGCCAGTAAATATCTGGAACTCGCCCAACTGCAATACATCAACGGTGTCATCAGCTACATGGACGTATTGGATGCCCAGCGTGGTTTGCTGGACGCCCAGATCGGTTTGAACAATGCCGTGCTGGATGAGTTGCTGTCGGTGGTATACCTGTATAAGGCTTTAGGGGGAGGGTTCTAATCCTTATACCTAAAGCAGATATATGGATATCAATCTATAAACCAATGGACTCCATCCTATAACTCAATGGAATACGAACAAGATCCCATTGAGTTATAGGATGGAGTCCATTGGTTTTCTTATTTATAATAACCATTAAATAATGAGATATTTACGAGTTTTTCGAACAAATCTTTGCGTAGCCATTAAAAATTCCCTATATTGCGCAAGGTGAATGTTATTTGCCTTTATCCTTAAATTTAAACTAAAAGAAAAGACTATTATGAGACAGAGCTTGATAGCGGCGGGAATGTTTTTATTAACGGGAGGTATGGTTGGTTGCGGTACCTCTTCTACCCAAGAGAAAGAGGATCTTATCGTGGTGGACGTATCGAAGGATTATCCCAAAAAGGAACTGATCTTGCAAGATCTTTTTGACGTGGAATATATTCCGTTGGAGACTACGGACGAGTTCGTGACGCTAGGCTGGTTGCAAGCGATCGGGAAGGATGTGATGATCATACGGAATATGTTTGCTGCCGATGGTGACATTTTTATTTACGACCGGAAAGGTAAGGCTATTTGGCATATCAATCGGAAAGGGCAGGGGAACGAGGAGTATGCCGCAACGAATGGCATCTATCTGGACGATGAGAAAGGAGAACTGTTTGTTGGTAATCTGCGGCAAAGAAAGATAATGACTTATGACTTGTTTGGGAATTTCAAGCGAAGCTTCACGTTCAAGGAAGGAGAAGACGAGGATACGAAATCATGGGTTTATTATAAAGCGATCTTCAATTTTGACAGGGATCACTTCATCTGCCAAGATGCTAGTAGTGGGCGTAATTTCAATGGGGCTTATCAGGATCTTGAGCCTAGGAATATATTCCTGATAGTATCCAAGCAAGATGGGAGTGTGGTAGAAGAAATAAAAGTCCCTTTTGAGAAAAAGGTGTCGCAAGTATTGTTCGACGAAAAGGGCATAGGTATGGTTAATAACCCTTGTATCGTCCCTTACGAGGATCGTTGGCTACTTACGGAGCCATCTTGCGATACGGTCTACACCTACTCGTCCGCCGAGGGATTAAAGCCTTTTATCGTAAGGACTCCCTCTATTCAATCCATGAGCCCGGAGATCTTTCTTTTCCCGGGTGTGGTTACGGATCGCTATTGTTTTATGCAGACCGTAAAGAAAGAGTTGAACTTGGCGATGATGGATACCTACTATCGGTTGATGAGAACCGATTTGGTGTACGATAGGGAGACAAAGGAAGTATCCGAGTATGTCCTATATAACGATGATTTTACGAAAGAAGTACCGATCGCCAACCTCGTGGACGAGATTTTCGACCTCACGGTCTTCAATAACGACGAGATCGCCTTCACGTGGCGGATAAATACCCCCGAACTTGTCGAGGCCTATCAAGAAGGACACCTCAAAGGCAAGTTAAAGGAGATCGCCGCGGGTATGCACGAGGAGGATAACCCCGTGATCATGGTGGCGAAGTATAAGCGATAATGAGAAAATTCTCATTATCTTTGCGCTCATATAATAATCAGAGATAGAAAATGCCATTAAATTTACAAAAGAACTTACCGGCTATCGAGCTGCTGAAGAAGGAACATATCTTCGTGATGGATTCCTTGCGTGCGTCGGAGCAGGATATCCGCCCCCTTCGGGTAGTCGTATTGAATTTGATGCCCCTTAAGATAACGACCGAGACGGACTTGGTTCGCCTCCTCAGTAATACACCCCTGCAAGTGGAACTTGATTTCATGAAGATCAAGGGACATACGCCGAAGAATACGCCCATCGAGCATATGCAGGAATTTTATAAGGATTTCGATGAGATGGCGGATGATTTCTACGACGGGATGATCGTGACGGGTGCTCCCGTGGAGCAGATGCCTTTCGAGGAAGTTAGTTATTGGGAGGAGATCACGCAGATATTCGATTGGGCCCGTACGCACGTTACCTCCACGCTCTATATCTGCTGGGCGGCGCAAGCGGGGCTATACCATTTCTATGGGGTGCCTAAATATGATTTGCCGGCCAAGATGTTCGGTGTCTTCCGTCATTCGCTCCGGGAACCGTTTGTTCCGATCTTCCGGGGGTTCGATGACGAGTTCTTCGTGCCTCATAGCCGTCATACCGAGATTCGCCGAGAGGATATCATGAAGGTGCCCGAGCTCACCTTATTGTCCGAGAGCGAGGAATCCGGCGTCTATATGGCGATGGCTCGTGGCGGACGGGAATTCTTCATCACCGGCCATTCCGAGTATTCGCCCTATACGCTGAATGATGAGTATATGCGTGATTTGGGGAAGGGATTGCCCATCAACAAGCCTCGTAATTATTACCGGAATAACGATCCGGCGCAAGGCCCGGTGGTACGTTGGCGGGGGCACGCGAACCTGCTATTCACCAATTGGCTGAACTATTACGTATACCAAGAGACCCCGTTCCGCCGGGAAGATATTAAAAAACTAGGAAGCTTGTAAATGAGAAAAGAACCCCGTTCGATAGAACTGTTATCTCCCGCTAAGGATCTGATTTGCGGTAGGGAGGCGATTAACCATGGCGCCGATGCCGTGTATATCGGTGCCCCGAAGTTCGGAGCCCGTGCCGCCGCCGGTAATACGCTGGACGATATACGGCAGCTTTGCGATTACGCCCATCTCTATTCGGCTCGTATTTACGTGGCCTTGAACACTATCTTGAAAGAAGAGGAGCTGGCAGAGGCCGAGCAAATGATCTGGCAACTTTACGAGGTCGGGGCGGATGCCTTGATCGTTCAAGACATGGGTATCACCCAGTTGAACCTTCCGCCTATCCCCTTGCACGCCAGTACGCAAACGGATAACCGTACGCCGGAGAAGGTGAGATTCCTGCAAGAAGTAGGTTTCACGCAAGTCGTATTGGCGAGAGAGCTATCACTGAACCAGATACGGGAGATCGCCGAGCGAACGACCGTGCCTCTGGAGGTCTTCGTACACGGGGCGCTGTGCGTAAGCTATAGCGGCCAGTGTTACCTGAGCGCCGCCTTGAGCGGACGAAGCGCCAACCGGGGGGAATGCGCCCAGTATTGCCGCCTGCCTTATAGCTTGATCGATGCGGACGGGAAGGAGATCGTATCGGGTAAGCATCTCTTATCCTTGAAGGACATGAACCGGGGGGAATACTTGGAGGAGTTGTTGGATGCCGGTGTCTCTTCCTTGAAGATCGAGGGTCGTTTGAAGGATGTATCTTACGTGAAGAACGTAACGGCTTGGTATCGGAAGAAACTAGACGCTATCTTGGCCCGTCGGTCAGAATACCGTCGTGCCTCGGCCGGGCATAGCACTTACACGTTCGAGCCCGTGGCGGAGAAAAGCTTCAACCGGGGTTTCACGCCTTTCTTATGGAAGGAGCGCACGAAGGATATCACCAGCTTTGATACGCCTAAGTCCTTGGGGGAGCCGGTGGGTACGGTGAAGGAACTGAAAGGAAACTCTTTCACGATCGCCGGACTGAAACAATTGAATAATGGCGACGGGCTTACCTTCTTCAATGAGAAAGGGGAGTTGGAGGGCTTCCGGGTAAACCGTGTGGAGGCGAACCGGATCTTTACGCTGGATCGCCCGGCGATCCGTCCGAAGATGCCTTTGTACCGGAATTTCGATCAAGAGTTTGATAAACTGCTATCCAAGCCATCCGCCGAGCGGAAGCTCTCTGTCCGGATGGAATTTCAAGATAACGCCTTTGGCTTCACGTTAAGTATGACAGACGAGACAGGAGCCCGTATCATGCTTACCCAGCCGTTCGAGAAAGAACCGGCCCGGCGGGATCAAGCGGAGAATATCCGTACCCAGCTCTCTAAGTTGGGAAATACGCCTTTTGAGGCGGTGGAGGTCACCGTGGCGATGTCCGATAACTGGTTTGTCCCTTCTTCTTTATTGGCCGAGATGCGTAGGCAAGGGGTGGAGAGGCTTATCTCTACCCGGCGGATTCGTTACCGCAGGGAAGAGGCTCGTCCGGTAAAGCCGTGTGTAGGCGAGACTTTGGAAATCCCTTTCCCAGAGAAGCGTCTGACTTATTTAGGGAATGTCTCCAATAGCAAGGCTGGTGCCTTTTATAAGGCGCATGGCGTGACTGCCGTGGAAGACGCTTTCGAGTTGTCTCCCCAGAAGGATGTCCCTTTGATGTTCACGAAACATTGCCTGAGGTACAGTATGGGATGGTGCCCTACTTACCAGAAGCAGAAGTCTCCCTATAAGGAGCCTTACTTGCTGCGCTATAAGGAAACGCTCTTGCGTTTGCGCTTCGACTGCAAGAATTGCCAGATGTTGATCTATGCGGAGGAATAACCGGCTTTGTAACTACTTAATCCGATAAATAAAACAGGTATGAAACGACAAATTTTCTCGCTGTTCCTGCTCTTGCTCACGTTGGTAGCTTGTGGGGATAAGCCTTTGGACCCGAATAAACCCGTATATGTGAAAATCAAGACGACGATGGGAGACGTCACCGTCCTGCTATACGACGATACGCCTCTTCACCGGGATAACTTCATAAAGCTCTGCCAGTCGAACGAGTATGAGGGTATGCTTTTCCACCGTGTTATCAAGGAGTTTGTCGTGCAAGGTGGTGATCCGGAGAGTAAAGCGCATGAGCCGGGTGCCTTGTATGGGGATGGCGATGGTGGTTATACCGTTCCCGCTGAGATATTACCTAATCATTTTAATAAGAAAGGCGCTTTGATCGACGCGAAAGAGATCGATGCCGTGAATCCGGAACGTGCTTCCGCCGGTACGCAGTTCTGTTTTGTGCAAGGGAAAGTCTTGGACGACAAGGAGCTTGCGGAGAAAGAGGCTCGTATCAACGAGATCCGCCGCAACTGGTTGTACTATAAATTCCGGGATGAGCTGAAAAAGCAAGATCCTTCCTTGGCCGCCGATTCCTTGGAGAATGAGTTACATGCCCGTGCGTCCATCTTGGTGGAAGATACGTTGGCGGTATTAGGCCCGGTAGTGATCCCGGCCGAACGGCGTGAGATTTATAAGACGATCGGTGGCGTTCCGCATCTGGATGGCTCGGTAACGATCTTTGGCGAGGTAGTGGAAGGCTTCGATATCGTAGAGAAGATCTCCGTGGTAAAGACGGATAAGAACGATCGTCCTTTACACGACGTGATGATTAAATCGACGAAGGTTTTCCAGAAATAATAACAATGCCTATTATAAGGAGGTAACGATGCCCATTGTAAGCTCCTTATAATGGGCATCGTAAACACTTTAGAATGGGCATTGTTAAAACCCTCGGATAGCTCTTGTTATACGAGGCTGATCGCTAGCTTGTTATACTAAAAGTATCATCAATCATATTTGGCTCTCGAGCCATTCCAGATACTTCTTTACTCCCTCCGTATCTTCCGCCTCGGGGCTCCAAGGCGCTAGGTTCTCCGGTGCTAGCGGCGCGAACGGCCCTTGCTTTATCTCATAAATAACCGATCCGGATTCCAGTACCAGAAGCCCGTGCCATGTCCCTGCCTTGATCTCCGCTCCATAAGCGCCTTCCTTTGGATTCAGTATCGTTTTCTCCGTGATATTCCCTTCCTCGTCAAACAAGAATACCGCTACCTTCCCACGTAGCAACAAGAAGATCTCGTCTTTCGCCGGATTTAAATGCCGGTGCGGACGCAAATACGTACCGGGCTCCATGGCATTCAGTAACCGATTGATCGGATCATCCAATCTCTCATGGAAATTATAGTTCATTCGCAGGCGGGGAGACTGCAAGGCTTTGGCCTGGGTCTCGTCGAGTAATTGTTCGTTGATTATCTTCATCTCTGTATCTTATTGTATTTCTGAGCCACGAATATACGAAATATTTATTGGTCAATGCTTGATATTCCTTATCTTTGCGCCTTGATCATACATATTCTTGAGTCTGAAAATTAAATATTTATGTTATTTAATTCCATAGAGTTCCTTATATTCCTGCCATTGGTTTTCTTTGGTTACTGGTTTGTTTTCAAGTCTTTGCGGTGGCAAAATCTATTTGTGGTAGCTGTTAGTTACCTGTTCTACGGATGGTGGGACTGGCGCTTTTTGCTGCTGATCCTGTTTACGTCGTTATGCAGTTACTTGAGTGGAGTCTATTTGGAGAAATGCGCTGGCAACCGGTTGGTCCAAAAGTGGATAAGTGCCGGTAATATTTTACTGAACCTTTCGATCTTGGGCGTATTTAAGTACTTTGATTTTTTTACCGAGAATTTGGTAAATGTCCTTCACCTATTGGGCTGGGATGCCGATTACGTGACGTTGAATATCTTGCTCCCTGTCGGGATCAGTTTTTATACGTTTCAGGCTTTGAGCTATACGATTGATGTTTACCAAGGTAAAATCAAGGCGACTCATGATATCGTGGCATTCTTCGCTTATATCAGTTTCTTCCCCCAATTAGTGGCGGGCCCGATAGAACGGGCTACCCATTTGTTACCTCAGTTTCTCCGGCCTCGTAATTTCGATTGTGATCTGGCGTTGGATGGTATACGCCAGATGCTTTGGGGATTTTTCAAGAAAGTGGTGGTTGCCGATAACTGCGCTTTGTTCGTGAACGGTGTGTTTGAGAATTACCAGACGTTGGATGGGAGTACCTTGTTTCTGGGGGCTTTCTTCTTTACGATACAGATTTACGGGGATTTTTCCGGATATTCGGATATAGCGATCGGCTGTGCCCGGTTGTTTGGCATAGACCTTATGCAGAACTTTAAGTATCCTTATTTCTCCCGGGATATAGCGGAGTTTTGGCGGCGTTGGCATATCTCTTTGACGACTTGGTTCCGGGATTATATCTATATACCCCTAGGGGGAAGCCGGGCAGGGAAATGGAAGAGCTTCCGGAATACCCTTGTTATTTTCTTGGTAAGTGGGTTCTGGCACGGGGCTAACTGGACGTTTGTGGCATGGGGAGCGTATCATGCATTGTTGTTTCTGCCATTGTTATTGTTGGGTCAAAATAGGAGGTATAGAGATTCCGTGGCGGAAAACAGTTTCCTCCCCTCTGTGAAGGAATTGACACAGATGGGAGCTACGTTTTTGCTGGTCTTATTGGGATGGATTCTGTTCCGGTCGGAAGATATATCCCAAGCGGCTGTGTATCTCGAGCGGATGTTCAATGTCTCGTTATTCTCGGCTCCTCAGCTTGTGGGCTTGGGATTCGGGCAACTCCTGCTGAAGAAATGTTTCTTTTTCACGGCTCTTATGTTCATCGTGGAATGGATCGGCCGAAAACAAGCGCATGGGTTGATGATAGAGGACCTTAGCCTTCCGGTTCGGTATGTTATCTATACGGTATTGCTGATTATCATCTATGGTTTCGACGCCAGTAATCCACAAGGTTTCATTTATTTTCAATTCTGATAAGTATGAGAAGGTTCTTTATTGCTATATTCCGGTATTTAGGGGTGGTAGGATGTTTAGGGTTGCTTAGTTGCCTGCTGATCCGCTCTTATTTTCATATAAGCGTACCCAGCCTCAAAAGTGATCCGGAAGTGGAGGTATTGATTTTGGGCGATTCCCATCCTTTACATTCGATATCCGCCGATATGCTGGGGAAATCGAGGAATGACGCTAAATCCAGTGAGAATTATTTCAATACCTATATCGATTTATGCTTGAAAGCGCCTTACCTTCCCCATTTGAAAACCGTGATATTGGGGTTTGGTTACCACACGTTTACCGTGGCCGATGATTCCTATCAAGATGAGTTTCCTGCCTATATGTCTATTTATCCCCATCTAAAGGAGCGGGAGGATTTGCGACTTTTGGTACAGGAGGCTGTTTCGCCGGTAACCCGTAAGGAGGTCATGTATTCGTATGAGTTTGGCGTTCCGTTCAAGAATTGCGTAGCTGAGATTAAAAGGAATGTGATCGAGCGTATTTTCACGGGGGCGACCGGGGGAACACTAGACGTTATTATCGATCGTCATTACTATGATGATAAGGGTGCTTATTTATTGCCATCCTCATTTCAACAAGAGATGTTGGGGCGAATCGTAGAGGAATGTAAGAAGCGGGATCTGTCTCTTATTTTGTACAATGCCCCTGTTTCCACGGAATATATGGAACGGGTTCCTTCGAGTTATCGAGAATTGACGGATTCTTTGGCTCGGGAATACGTGGATGATAAAACGGTCTTTTATTTGAATTATACGGCTGTACCGTTACCTGATTCTTGCTATAGGGACGCTGATCATTTGAATGAAATCGGTATCCATAGATTTACCCCGTTGTTAAAAGATACCTTGACTTGTTTGGGGGTAATTTCGGAATAGTTTTCGTATATTTGTAGAATAAACGATCGAATTAAATATACCACATGAAAGGAAACCCGCTTTATATCCTGCTTTGGCTATTCCTTATTCTTTGCTTTGCCTGTTCGCCCGGTAAAAAAGAAAAGAAATATGTCATCGGTGTATCTCAATGCTCGATGACGGATATTTGGCGTCAATCCATGATACGTGATATGGAAGTAGAGGCTTTAAATCATCCGGAGATCGAGTTGGTCGTAATGGATGCTAGTCAGGATAATGATACTCAGATCAGCCAGATAAAAGGTTTTATCAAGAAAAAGGTGGATTTGCTGATTATATCGTCGAATGAGACCGAGCCTGTTACGCCTGTCGCTGTTGAGGCGTACAGGGCTGGTATTCCCACTATCATATTGGACCGGAAAATTAATAGCGATGAATATACGACGTATATTGGAGCGGATAATTACGAGATCGGTCGCTCGATCGGAATGTACATCAGCTCCTTGATCAAGGGGGAGACAACGATTTTAGAGATATGGGGACGGAGAGGCTCTTCCTCCGCTACAGAAAGACATCAAGGTTTTGTCGATGCGATGTCTATTGATCCGAATGTGAAAATCCGGGAGTTGGATGGGTATTGGTACAGGAAGAATGCCTATGAGGAAGTCTTGAAGCTGGATTCCATAGAGGATGTCGATATCGTTTTCGCTCATAATGATATGATGGCCTTAGGGGCCCGTGAGGCGATTGAGGAGCGAGATTCGTCGCTGGTGAGGCACGTGGAATTTATAGGCGTGGATGGACTCTTGGGAGGAGGCTTAGGCGTGGAGGCGGTTGCGCAGGGTAAGTTGGATGCCTCTTTTTATTATCCGACAGGTGGTGGGGTGGCTATTAAGGTAGCATGGCAGATCTTAAGCGGACAAGCTTATACGAAAAAGTATGCGTTAAGCACCGCTATGATCGATAAGACCAACGCCGGTACCCTTTATTTACAATCAGACCGGTTGGTAGAATATCAACGCCAGATCGAGAAACAGCGTGCGAATTTGTCGCAATTGCTCTCGAAATATAACTTTCTTTATAGTTCCTTGATTATTATCTTGATATTGGTGCTTTTGTTGGGTGGTTCCGCTATTTACACGGTTTATATTAATCGTAAAGTGCGCCAGAAGAATCATTTGTTGAATGAGAGAAATCGTTTGGTACAACAACAGAAAGAGGAACTCTCGGTAGCGAACCAGCGTATCGAGCAAGTCACGACACAGAAATTGCAGTTCTTTACGAATGTATCTCACGAGATAAAGACTCCTTTGACCTTGATTCTAGGGCCTCTGAACAAGATGGCGCAAGATGCCCCGGCAGGCGCTTTCGCGGATGATATCCGCATCGTTAAGAAGAATGCGGAACGCTTGAAACGTGTGATCGACCAATTGCTGGATTTCCGGAAGATAGAGAATAATAAGATGGGATTGCGGGTTACTAAGATGGATTTGGTCTTTTTAATCCAAGAGGTGAAATCTTATTTTAATACTCTGGCCCAGAGTAAGCGAATTGATTATACCTTCCTGCATGAAATGGATTCTCTTTTTGTTTGGGTGGATACGGACAAAATGGAGAAGATATTAACGAACTTGCTTTCGAACGCTTTTAAGTTTACCCCGGAGCAGGGGAAGATTACGATTCGTTTGCGGGAGGAGGAGACGGAGGTTGTCTTATCGGTGGAAGATAATGGAGAGGGTATTCCCCCGGAAAACCTAGCCTCCGTATTCGAGCGCTTTTTTACAAGCGGGCAAAGCTATGCTCCGGGAACGGGTATCGGACTGCATCTGACACGGGAATTTGTCCTTATGCATAAAGGCTCGATCCACGTGGAAAGCGAGCAAGGCGAACGGACAGTGTTTACCGTTCAGATCCCGAAAGGTAAATCTCATTTTGATGAATCTTGTGTCTTTCTGTCGAATGCGACAGAATCGTCCTCTGGTGTAGCGCATTTGGATATATCCCAAGTTCAAGAAACGTTGAATAAGAAATATGATTATATGATCTTGATCGTTGAGGATGATTGGGATATTCGCGCTTATTTACAGCATGAGTTGTCCGGGAATTTTAATGTACTTGTAGCGGAGAATGGTGCCAAGGCCTTGGATATTCTATTGAAGGAAAATGTATCACTGGTCGTCAGTGACGTGATGATGCCGGAGATGAATGGCTTCGAGCTTTGCCGCCGGGTTAAGTCGGATATGGCCCTCAGTCATATCCCGGTAATCTTGCTTACGGCTCTTTCGGATGACAGTCAACGCTTGTATGGATTTGAGGGGGGAGCGGATGAATATATCCAGAAACCGTTCAATATCGAGATCGTGAAATTACGTATCATTAAATTGTTGGAAGAACGTAATCGTTTGCGAGAGGTTTTCTTGAAAGAGTCTCAATCGCCTGCGGGACTTTCCATCGAGACAAAAGGGAAGGTAGAGAGTCTGGATGATTTGTTTATGCGTAAGTTTATCGCTTTGATAGAGGAGAATTATAGCGATCCCGATTTCAGTATAGAGAAAGGCAGTGAGAAACTGGGCCTGTCTCGTGTGCATTTATATCGAAAGGTGAAGGAGTTGTCCGGGATTACCCCTACGGACTTTTTGCGTAACTATCGTTTGAAAAAGGCATCCGCCCTATTGAAGCAGCGATCCGGAACGATTAGCGAGGTTGCTTATGCCACGGGATTCGGCTCGCCGGCCTATTTCTCCAAATGCTTTAAAGCGGTTTATAATATAACGCCAACCGAGTTTATAGAGTCTTTGTAAGGATGCTGCTTGTACAGATGTTACATACGGGTAACGTCTGTTATTGTCCCTTGAAAATAAATCTTTTATGTAACTTGTGTGATTTATCTTGTAGCTATAGTTATCGTTGTATTTATAACGATGATATACTTTTGCGGTGTCGATAAGTACGAAAGTTGTTTTTAATAGAAAGACCATGGAACAGGTGACTGAATCAAGACGTAAACCAATTGTCGTTGGGATTGGAGAATTATTATGGGATATGCTTCCTTCCGGGAAAAAGGCTGGGGGGGCCCCGATTAATTTTGTCTATCATGCGTCTTGCCTAGGTGCTGAGGGATATGCTATCAGCGCTGTCGGAGATGATGAGTTGGGTAAAGAGATCGTTGATGAGTTGGATAAGAATCATATCCAGCATTTGATCGAGAAAGTGCCTTACCCGACGGGAACCGTTCAGGTAGAGTTACGAGAAGGTATCCCTACTTATACGATTCATGAGCGAGTGGCTTGGGATCATATATCGCCTACATCCGATGCGATTGATTTGGCGGAGAAAGCGGACGCTATTTGTTTCGGTACATTGGCCCAGCGTTCCCGTCAGTCTCGGGAGACGATACAAGCGATCTCATCGTTTGCGCCGAAAGACGCTTATCGTTTGCTGGATATCAATCTTCGCCAGCGATACTATGATAAGGAGTTGATCGAGGAGTCTTTGTACTTAGCGAATGTGTTGAAGGTGAATGATGAGGAGTTTAACGTTCTTCGGGACTTATTCGGCTTGAATGGAACTGAGAGGGAAGTGGCTTTATGGTTTATTGAGAAATACGGCCTTCGGATGTTTGTCTTGACTGCGGGGAGCTCCCATAGTACGATTTATACGAGAGAGGAGATCTCTACGTTGCCCACGCCGGAGGTCACGGTGGCGGATACGGTCGGGGCGGGGGATGCTTTTTCGGGGGCTCTAATCATTTCGCTCTTAAAGGGGAAGTCCTTAAGCGAGGCCCATCATTTCGCTGTAAAGACAGCGGCTTTCGTTTGTACGAAAGAAGGTGCGTGGCCGGTTTATGAAGAGTAATTCGTTTATATCATATGTGTTTAGATGTTTTGAGTTTATACAATTTCGAATAGGTATTACGTTTTTAAGGTAAAAAGGTTGTTAGGATATAAGAAGAGAAAGGCAAAAAGAAAAAGATGGTTTTTGTTTTAGGTTAAGTTAGATTAGATTGGTGAAAAGTGGCTCGGCTGTTGAAGTCGGGCTATTTTTATGTCCTTATGTTTCCTTCAAATAGAATGGTCTCGATAACCTGCAAGATTCTTCTTACAGGCTAACGAGACCTTCCGCTTTTATCTTTTCTGATAGCTTACAATTAATAAGCTCTCTCCAATAACCAAGCATCTTGGAAGTTAGGAGCGTATTTCGCCTTGATGGCGTCACGGCTATCGGCGGCGTCCGCTTTATTGTCGAAGCTAGCGACGATCACACGCAACATCCCTTGCTCGTTCTCGCCCAACACTGCGTTGTAACCATCATTCTGCATACGTTCTTTTAATGCGTAAGCGTTTGTCTTGTTCTTGAAACTGCCGACAACGACGCTATAACGTTTCAGACGGCTGGCGTCCTCACCTTGAGCGGCGTTGATTTTTTCCGTACGAGTGGTAGCCGTAGAGGTTCTGGGTTTTGAGACAGGAGCGACCTCAACAACTTCTTCCTCTTGTTCTACAACCTCAACAGGAGCTGTCGACTCTTTTTCTTTGGCCTGTTCGTAAGCAGCCTTGTACGCGCTCTGTTTAGGTTTACATGAGCCGAGTGCTAATACCATACATACAGCGGCTCCAAATAACCAAATCTTATTCATACTGTTCAGTTCTTATAATTAGTAACGCGAAGATATAAATTATATTTAGTACTTTCGCACTCAAATTGTAATATATTATAACGGCATGAATAAATCTATCGGAACAATGATTATGGCAACATCCCTACTGTTAGGTGCTTGCAATCCGGCTACGGATGTGAACGTGAAGGAGACCGGCGATAAGAACCTTATCGGGAAGTCGGACATCCGGATCAAAGACGGCCGCATGACCCCGGAGGCTTTGTGGGCCATGGGACGTATCGGCGGTATGAACGTATCTCCGGACGGGAAAAGAGTGGTGTATACGGTGGCGTACTATAGTGTACCGGAAAACAAGAGCAACCGTGAGGTCTTCGTGATGAACGCGGACGGATCGGATAATAAGCAAATCACGAAAACCGGATTCGCTGAGAACGAGGCCGTATGGATCAAAGGAGGAACCAAGATCGCTTTCTTATGTAACGAGAGCGGTAGCAGCCAGCTTTGGGAAATGAATCCGGATGGGACGGACCGTAAGCGACTTTCCGATTATGATAAGGATATCGAGGGTTTCGCTTTCTCTCCCGATGAGAAAAAGGTCTTGTTTATCTCGCAAGTGAAAACCGTGAACAGTACCGCTGATAAATATCCGGATTTGGATAAGGCGACAGGTGTTATCATTACGGATTTAATGTACAAGCATTGGGATGAGTGGGTGACTACCGTTCCGCATCCTTTTGTCGCCGATTTCGATGGCGAATCGATCAGCAATCCTGTGGATGTGATGGAGGGCGAGTTGTTTGAGAGCCCGATGAAGCCGTTTGGCGGTATCGAGCAATTGGCTTGGAACACTACCTCGGACAAGATTGCCTATACCAGCCGCAAAAAGACGGGTAAAGAATATGCGATCTCCACGAATTCGGATATTTATGTATATGATCTGAATACGAAGCAAACGACCAATATAACGGAAGAGAACAAGGGATATGATACGAATCCCACCTATTCTCCGGACGGAAAGAGCATCGCTTGGTTAAGTATGGAACGGGATGGTTACGAGGCGGATCAAAATCGCTTGATGGTAATGAATCTGGAGACGGGTGAGAAAACATTCGTAAGCAAGGATTTTGACTCCAACGTGGACTCTTATTGCTGGAGCGCTGATTGCGAGCGTATCTATTTCACGGGCGTTTGGCATGGCGAGTCGCAGGTTTATCAGATAGACTTGGCGAATGGCAATAAGATTACCCCGCTGACCGAAGGTATGTACGATTACGCCTCTGTCGCTCTTCTGGGCGATAAGCTGATCGCTCAACGTCATTCCATGAGCATGGGAGACGAGATCTATTCGATCGATTTGACAGGGGATCATACGGTAACTCAACTTACGTTCGAGAACAAGCATATTTACGACCAGCTTACGATGGGTAAGGTGGAGGAGCGTTGGATGAAGACGACAGATGGCAAGCAGATGCTAACGTGGGTTATCTATCCGCCTCAGTTCGATCCGAATAAGAAGTATCCTACCTTGTTGTTCTGTGAGGGTGGCCCGCAAAGCCCTGTTAGCCAGTTCTGGTCTTACCGCTGGAATTTCCAGATCATGGCGGCTAATGATTATATTATCGTGGCACCGAACCGTCGGGGGCTTCCCGGATTTGGCTTGGAATGGAATGAGGCTGTCAGTGGCGATTATGGCGGACAATGCATGAAAGACTATTTCACCGCTATTGACGAGGTAGCCAAGGAACCGTATGTAAATAAGGATCGCTTGGGGTGTGTAGGCGCCAGCTTCGGTGGATTCTCCGTATATTGGTTGGCAGGTCATCATGATAAACGTTTCAAGGCGTTTATCGCCCACGATGGTATCTTTAATATGGAAATGCAGTATCTGGAAACGGAAGAGATGTGGTTCGCCAATTGGGATATGGGTGGAGCGTACTGGGAAAAGCAAAACGCTACGGCTCAGCGTACATTCGCGAACTCCCCGCATAAGTTCGTGGACAAATGGGATACGCCTATCCTTTGTATCCATGGAGAGAAGGATTACCGGATCTTGGCTAATCAAGGAATGGCAGCGTTTAACGCCGCGGTTCTTCGGGGTGTACCGGCCGAGTTGCTGATTTATCCGGATGAGAACCATTGGGTATTGAAGCCCCAGAATGGCGTTCTATGGCAACGCACATTCTTTGAGTGGTTGGATATGTGGTTGAAGAAATAAAATTTGAAGGCCGTCCCCAAAGTATATAGCTTTGATGGACGGCCTTCTTTTCTCAACGCAATAACAAACTAAGCGATAGTAATATCCTTATCCAAATAAATATCTTGAATTGAATGAAGTAACTCCACGCCGTCTTTCATCGGACGTTGGAACGCCTTTCTTCCGCTAATCAGCCCCATGCCACCCGCACGTTTGTTTATGACAGCAGTGACGACAGCGTCTTTAAGATCTGAGGCGCCATGAGATTCCCCGCCGGAGTTGATAAGCCCGACACGTCCCATATAATTATTGGCTACTTGGTAACGGCAGAGGTCGATCGGATGTTCTGTCGTTAACTCTGTGTACATCTTTTGATCGATCTTCCCGAAATTGATAGCGGTGAAACCTCCGTTGTTCTCCGGTAGCTTCTGCTTGATGATATCGGCCTTGATCGTGACACCAAGGTGATTAGCCTGTCCGGTCAAATCGGCTGCCGCGGAATAGTCGATGCCATCCTTTTTAAAAGAGCTGTTTCGTAAATAGCACCATAATACGGTCGCCATACCTAGTTCATGGGCATACTCGAATGCGTCGGCAATCTCGACTAGCTGACGTCGGCTTTGCTCTGATCCGAAATAGATCGTGGCCCCTACAGCTACGGCGCCCATATTCCATGCTTCCTTCACCGTACCGAATACGATTTGATTGTAAGAATTCGGATAAGTAAGAAGCTCATTATGATTTAGTTTTACCAAGAATGGAATCTTATGAGCATATTTTCGTGCGACTGACCCTAGTATGCCGAACGTAGAAGCGACTGCGTTGCAACCACCCTCGATCGCTAATTTTACGATATTCTCCGGATCGAAATAAATGGGGTTTGGAGCGAAGGAAGACCCTGCGGTATGCTCGATATCTTGATCTACCGGGAGGATAGAAACATATCCGGTGTTAGCTAATCTTCCGTGCCCCAACAAGGTTTGCAGACTATTGAGAGTCTGTATGTTTCTATCTGAATTGCCCCACACATCGTCCACGCAAGTGGGTGATGGAAGATGAAGCAGCGATTTATCAATAGTCTTACATACGTGATTTAAATAATAATCACTTTTGTCTCCTAATAAACTAATAATCTTTGATGTATCCATATAAATAAATATTTACTTAGTAAACAATCGCTGTCAAAAATAAGTTCCATAGTTTTTATCGATTAACACATAGAATTAATCTATCGATGAATTATGGTAGTATCGGATAGTTTAGTTAATTTTGTGCCATACAACCAATAAAAATTTTGCGATATATGAAAAAGAAATGGATTTGCACAGTATGTGGTTATGTACACGAAGGTGATGAGGCTCCTGAGTTCTGCCCTCAATGTAAACAACCGAAAAGCAAATTTAAGGAATTAGTAGAGACAGAAGGTGCGTTGCAGTTCGTTGACGAACATGTACTAGGTGTTGCTAAAGGTGTAGACCCAGTGATTTTGGAAGGTCTGAACGCTCACTTTATGGGAGAATGTACCGAAGTTGGTATGTATTTGGCCATGAGCCGTCAAGCAGACCGTGAGGGTTATCCTGAGGTAGCTGAGGCATTCAAGCGTTACGCTTGGGAAGAGGCTGAGCACGCTGCTAAGTTCGCAGAGCTTCTTGGCGACGTAGTTTGGGATACGAAGACTAACTTGAAAAAGCGTATGGAAGCTGAGGCTGGCGCATGCGAGGACAAGAAACGTATCGCTACATTGGCTAAACAACAGAATTTGGACGCAATCCATGATACCGTACATGAGATGTGCAAAGACGAGGCACGTCATGGCAAAGGATTTGAAGGTTTATATAATCGTTATTTCAAGTAATTTAGAGGTATTAGTTATATGTTTTAAAGAGGGGCGTTCTGTGAAGAATGCCCTTTTTTGTATTTGATAAAGTAATTTTAGCCTTTCAAGAGAATAACGATACTATATTTTATGTACTTTTGTACACGTCAACCACAAGGAAAGATGCCGGAGTGGTCGAACGGGCCGCACTCGAAATGCGGTGAGCGGGTAACCGCTCCCTGGGTTCGAATCCCAGTCTTTCCGCTTGATAACTATGACTTATCCACGCAGAATACTAAATGAAGCATATCGATATTGCGATAATGTTTTATGAAATTTGCGATTTCCCTCATATCGTTTCTTAGTGCTACTTTTTGAGAGGGGATATTTGTGTCCCGTATGATGGAGTATACTTTGTCGAAGTTAAGGATATTGAAGGCGTATTCCTTACAAGCTATGGCGGCCTCGGTAGCATAACCTTTATGCCAGTATTCCGCCCTAAGCAAATAACCGATCTCCGGAACCTGTTGACCGTTGAATTCTTGATAGGTGAGACCACACTGACCGATAAGCTCTCCGCTGCCTTTCTCTATCATCCCCCATAAGCCAAAGCCATCGTTTTGATACCTCCTTAATTGCTTATCAAGCCATTCTTGTACCTCTTTTTTACTGAACGCTCCTTCGTAAGCGTACATTACAATCGGATCTTGTAAAAGCTTACAGATATCATCAAAATCATCTTGTTTTAATTCCCTTAATAGGAGTCGCTTTGTCTTTAGTATCATCTCTTTCATACGATATTTTTTCTTGTCTTCTCAAATTGTTGGATGACTAGTTAGAATATATCGCTCAAGGAATACCGGAGTTGATCCATCATCAACGGCACTTCCGCCTCCTCGATTCCCGCTACAAGAAGATCGGGGATATCTTGATTGAACTGCTCTTGGAACTTCGAGAAATCACCGGACTCTTTCTCCACGGCTTTTTTATAAAAAGCAAGCGCTCCCTTTATATTCTGTAATGCCCATTCCGTATGTCCCGCATTCAAGAAATCTTGGGTGTTGGGTTGATTATCCATGATCTTTTTGTAATAATTACGGGCCTGATCGTATTTACCGGTCAAGAAAGAACACCAAGCGATCGGACGCCAAGCCTTCGTGCTTTTATTGTCCAGATAATCTACCTTGAAATAATATTTCAGCGCCTCATTATAATTCTTGAGTTCAAGATGGCAGTGGCCGATACATATTTGGATCGATAAATCATCCGGATTGAAAGCCTCGTAACGATGATAGTATTTCAACGCTTCTTCCGGTTGCTTTAAGGTACGGTAACAACCGGCGATCCGGCGAATAACCCATTTACTGTCCGGATTGATAAGATCCGCATGTAAATAAGCCTCCAAGGCGCCTTGTATATCGCCATTCATTTGTTTGCAGTAACCGATTTTCTGGAATAAGATATCACTTTCTTGATTTGCATCGGATAAGCGATTGTAGATCGTGAGCGCGTCGAGGAAGTAATTCTTCCGGAGATAATACTCCGCTATAGTTGTCAAACTTTCCTCATCACTGACGTAAGGCTGCAAAATTGGCAGGTTATGAAAGTCTAGCGCAGATGTAAATATGTCATCAAAATCCAGATGTCCCGGATAAAGTTTGAAGAAACGATACAAGTCCTGTATGTACTGTCCGGATATGATTTCCAGTTTTCCCCGTTTACTGATCAATTCCTCCTTCGTTTGCTGAATCATCTCGGAGGCTTGGCTACCAAATTGTCCCATCATCATTTGACGGGCTTGATCCGGCAATTGCATCATACTGAAATATAAGGAGTATTTATCGGAATTACACATGAATGCCGCAAGAGTCATGGAATCTAGCATGTCCTTTTCCGTTTGATTCTTGCTCAACTGATTGCCAAAAGCGGAATGCTCGGTCGTGAATGGCATGAACCAGTTACCCAGTTCCCGGAAAAAGGGGAAATGCTTTAGGTGCACGAAAGTAGAGTGCATTACGTCCGCGCCTTCTTGTTGCAGTTCGCTGAACTCCTCCATTTTCTTCCCTAAGGAGCTGTTCGATAACATATTCTGCCACTCCGGATTCATCTCGTTTCCGAGAAGTTCCGGATTGATATCCTTTAAGTTTATCTTTTGACTGATTTTAGGGCCTAGCTTGATCATCTCCGGAATGATCTCGTCTTGTAGCTTACGGGTGATCTTCTCTGTCTCACGGGCTAGGATAAAACGAAGGGTAATCGTTCGGATCGCTTTCGTGAAATTAGGAAATCCCTCGGATAAAGCCGCTAGTCGATCCGCTATCTGCGGATATAGCGCCGTACGTTTCCTATAGGTATAGAGCGTCAGGAGAATCCCGATCAACGCGCGGTAACGAATCTCGTCTTCTTGGATATTGGCCGCATCGAATAATAATAGCAGTTTCTCCTTATCGAAAGCGGCTTGCAATCCCAACATTAATGCCGATACGATTTGGCTACCGATGATAAAAGGCAACTCTTGGTCATTCAATAGGTTCCTGATGGAGGCTATTTCTTCCTTATTGAGAGGATTCGAGGTCCAGATCTTATTGAATAATAGGATCGTGGCGGATTCGATTTGCTGCTGCTCCGTGATGGTTCCGGTCGGAGTCTCTATCTTCACCAGAGAGGCGTTTCTCAAGACCTTGTGGAGCTGGTCATAGTTGGTAAGCTCCTTTTGCATCATTCGCCTACGGCTATAATAGGAGAGAGGCGAATCTACCGATAAGGCCTTGTGCTTCACTATATCCGCGAACTCATAGCTGGATGCGATCAAGTTGTTGTATATCTGGTCTTGCATCGGATCTTTAGCCCCCTCGATCCGGTATCGCAACATATATTTATAAGTATCTTGTAGCTCGTTCAACCTGTCTTGGAATGAGTACTCACGTATTCCCGCTATTAAACCTTGGAGAAAATCGAACGCATTCTTTAGCTCCTTTTCGTCTAATGAACCGATAATTCGGTTGTATGCTTTATTTATTTCTTGTATTGTCATATACTATTAACAACAAATGGTATGCCAAAAGTATAGTATTTAGGCTAAATTTCCTATCTTCGCGTACCTAAAAATAAATTTGGCAGATGAAGAATATCCGCAATTTCTGTATTATTGCTCATATTGACCATGGGAAAAGTACCTTGGCAGACCGTTTGCTTGAGTATACCAAGACAGTAGAAGGTAAAGACATGCAAGCTCAAGTCCTTGACGACATGGATTTAGAGCGTGAGCGTGGTATTACGATCAAGAGCCATGCGATCCAGATGAAGTATAATTATAAGGGTGAAGAATATATACTGAACCTGATCGATACTCCGGGGCACGTGGACTTCTCGTATGAGGTTTCCCGCTCTATCGCCGCCTGCGAGGGTGCGTTGCTGATCGTGGACGCGGCCCAAGGTATTCAGGCGCAAACCATCTCTAACCTGTATATGGCGATAGAGAATGACTTAGAGATTATTCCGGTGATGAACAAGATTGACTTGCCTAGCGCCATGCCGGAGGAGGTAGAGGACCAGATCGTGGAACTGTTGGGCTGCCCTCGTGAGGATATCTTACGGGCGAGCGGAAAGACAGGCGAGGGAGTGACCGAGATCTTGAATACGATCGTGGAGAAGGTCCCGGCCCCGAAAGGTGATCCGGAGGCCCCGTTGCAGTGTTTGATTTTTGACTCCGTCTTTAATCCGTTCCGTGGTATTATCGCTTACTTCAAGGTGGTAAACGGCGTGATCCGTAAAGGTGACCATGTGAAGTTTATCGCTACAGGAAAAGAGTATGACGCCGACGAGGTAGGTATATTGAAATTAGATATGTGCCCCCGTGAGGAGATCCGGACGGGAGACGTAGGATATATCATTTCCGGTATCAAGACGTCCCGGGAGGTGCGTGTCGGTGATACGATCACTCATGTGTCTCGCCCGGCTAAAGACGCGATCGCCGGTTTTGAGGAGGTGAAGCCGATGGTCTTCGCCGGTGTCTATCCAATCGATAGCGAGGATTTCGAGAACCTTCGTGCGTCATTGGAGAAATTACAGTTGAACGACGCTTCCTTGACTTTCCAGCCGGAGAGTTCCGCCGCGCTGGGTTTTGGGTTCCGTTGCGGTTTCTTGGGCTTGTTGCATATGGAGATTGTTCAGGAGCGTTTGGATCGTGAGTTCAATATGGATGTGATAACCACTGTACCGAACGTTTCTTATATCGTGCATACAAAGAAAGGGGAGGAGATCGAGGTACATAATCCGGGAGGCTTGCCGGACCCGACCTTGATTGATCATATCGACGAGCCGTTTATCCGTGCTTCCGTGATCACGAACACTACCTATATCGGCCCGATCATGACACTCTGTCTGGGTAAGCGTGGCGTCCTGCTTAAGCAAGAATATATTTCAGGTGATCGTGTCGAGATTCATTATGACTTGCCGTTGGGCGAGATCGTAATCGACTTTTATGATAAGTTGAAGAGTATTTCAAAAGGGTACGCTTCTTTCGATTACCATTTACATGATTTCCGTCCCAGTAAGTTGGCTAAATTAGATATCCTGTTGAACGGTGAGCCGGTAGACGCTTTGTCTACATTGACGCACGTGGATAATAGCGTTACTTTCGGACGTCGTATGTGCGAGAAACTGAAAGAGTTGATCCCCCGCCAGCAATTCGATATCGCTATCCAAGCGGCGATAGGCGCTAAGATTATCGCTCGTGAGACAATTAAGGCTGTCCGTAAAGACGTGACGGCGAAATGTTATGGAGGCGATATCTCCCGTAAGCGTAAATTGCTGGAAAAACAGAAAGAGGGAAAGAAACGAATGAAGCAGATCGGTACGGTAGAAGTTCCGCAAAAAGCGTTCTTGGCCGTATTGAAGCTGGATTAGAAAGTCAATGGAATCCGTTCGCTAACTCAATGGATTTATAAAGAAAAGTCAATGGATTCTGTAACGGATTCCATTGACTTTTTTTATATAAATGGGTCACTTCTCGTTCACGAGCCGTATCCCGCCATCTTCCAGCGTGATAAGATGTTGCTTATAGAGTGCCCCGATCGCTTGTTTGAAAGCTTTCTTGCTACAGCGGAATAAGGAATAGATCACGTCCGGATCGCTCTTGTCGTGTACCGGGATGTATCCCCCTTGTGTTTTCATCGCTTCCAGAATGACGCCGGCGATCCCCTCTACCTTTTGGTAGCCTTGCGGCGTTAGGCTCACATCTATCTTATCATCCTCACGTACCTCTTTTATATAGCCTTTCAGATGCTCGCCTTTCTCAAGACGCTGGAATACCTCATTATAATAGATCAATCCCCAATGCTGGTTATTGATGATCACCTTATAGCCAAGATCCGTCTCGTCGGCTACCAATAACTGAACCTCTTGATTCTGCTCGTAATCGATAGGGGTATTGTTCAAGAACTTCTCGATACGTGCGGATGCCATGATACGTCCTGTCACATGATCCAGCCGGACATAGACCAAGTACCATTTCCCCTCTCTCATCGGCATTTTCTGCTCCTTGAAAGGAACGAGCAAATCTTTCATGATACCCCATTCCAGAAATGCGCCGGCATTATTCACGTCTTTTACCTCCATGAACTGGAACTCCCCGACCGTTGCCAGAGGACGTGCGGTAGTAGCGATCAACCTCCCTTCATTATCATGATAAATAAACACCTCGACCTCATCCCCGGGCTTCACGTTTTTAGGTACGTAACGAGTCGGCAACAAGATCTCCACCCCGTTACCTCCATCCAGATAAACCCCGAAGTCAAGGTCTTTCACTATTTTCAGCGTGTTATATTTTCCTATCTCAACCATATATTTTTGTTTTGTCACAAACTTACGCAATAATCATGAAAAAGCGGTAAAAACAACTATAATTTTGATTTAGCATGCAGCAATATCTAGACAATTGCATCGTTATAGAAGTATCTTTATACTTGTGGTCCTTTTGAGACCTCATGTTCAAACTAAAAAACGTATATTTGCACCTTATTTGAAGAAAACAAAGATTATGAAAGTGAAATTAGTATCAGTAGTGGCATTGTTTGTCTTATTGTTAGGGGCTTGTTCTGTTCCTAAAGATGTGGTTTATTTCCAAGGAGTGGATGCCTTGACCCCCGAACAGGTGAGTAAGATGAATCAAGCTTATACCTCGAAGATTTGCCCTGATGACTTACTTACGATAACCGTTACGGCATGGGATCCGACAGTCGTTACTCCCTTTAATCCCCCTGTATATGCCTATGCAACTCAAGGTGAGACTACGACGGTTTCTTCTGGTCAATTAAGAACGTATTTGGTTGATCAGGAAGGTGACATAAATTTCCCTGTTTTGGGAAAGATCCATGTGGCGGGATTGACCAAGCAACAGTTAAGTGATAAAATGCAAGAAATGATCTCCCCTTATGTGAAAGATGCTTTGGTTAATGTACAGATTGTTAATTATAAGGTCACGATGATGGGTGAGGTCTCTCGGCCGGGTGCGATTTCCGTGAAAAATGATCGTCTTTCAATTTTAGATGCTATCGGTCAGGTCGGTGATTTGACAATTAACGCAAACCGTAAGAACATCTTGGTTATACGAGATAATAATGGAGAAAAGGAGTTTGCTCGTTTGGATATTACCGAGCCGGATATATTTACTTCCCCCTATTATTATCTTCAACAAAATGATGTTGTTTATGTGGAACCGAATAATGCGAAGAAGAGAAACGCCCGTTATAGTCAAGCCCAACAATATAGTATAACCGTGTTCTCCTCAATTTTGAGCGCTGTATCTGTGATAACGACTGTTATATTGGCTATTACTAAATAATAATTAGATGATGGAAGTGAAAGACAACGAAACAATCGGACTTAAAAGTATTATCGTAAGATATCTATTGCATTGGAAATTATTTTTAGGGGTATTCCTGTTTTCTATAATCCCTGCGGTTTTATATCTGATTTATTACCCTCGTACATATGAGATGATGGCCCGTATCCAGATTCAGGAAGATAAAGACCTCGGAGGAGGTAGCTTTGGATTGGGAGAGGCCGCTGGGTTGATGAAATCTTTTGGGTTGGGATCTGTTTCTGGAGGTGTCGTTAATATTGATGATGAACTAATGACATTGACTTCTAATAAAATGCTTCGGAATATGGTTCTGAAATTAGGCGTGAATGTCGATTATTGTGAACCATTTTCTTTGGGCTATCGTTTATATGATGAATCTCCTTTAAAGTTGATTGCCGATTCTGCTACAAACGCACGCTTGGCAGAAGCTGTGGAGTTCTCGGTTTTCGTAAAAAATGGTAAGGCGGAGGTTTCAGCGGAGTCTGTTAATATGAAAAAGAAACATTTTAGTTTTCCATCATTGCCTGCTACCATTGAGTTACCGATGGGAAACTTCACCTTGGACTTTGCGCCGGGAAAAAAAGATATCACCTCAGCGAAACTTGATATTACATATAATCCTGCGGGGTGGGTCGCAGAGGATTTGGAGAAAGAATTTTTAATAGAAGGAAGCTCCAAGACTTCAAACGTAATAGAGTTGAGTTGCACTGATTATGAAAAGAATCGGGGTACGGATATGCTAGATACATTAATTGCGATCTATAACAAAGAAGCTGAGGCGTATAAAAAAGGAGAGGCTCGTAAATCTTTGGTTTTCTTAGATGGGAGGATTGAGAATATTATAGCGGAACTTGCCGCTGTCGAAAACCAAATTGAAGAATATAAGAGCAAGAACCAATTGATGGATATAGAGCATGACGTTCAATTCTATGTGGAACAAATGAAAGAACTACAAACAAAGTTGATAGAATTGGAGGCTCAATCCAATGTCATCAATATGATGGATGAATTCGTGAAAGATCCTGCGAATAAATATAATTTGGTACCTGTTTTATTGACCGCTCAGGAAGGGGAGAAAGGAAGTGCGTTAACTAGTTATAATGAAGTTTTGCTAGAACGTGCACGCGTAATTCAAAATTCGAGTATCAATAACCCGCTGGTCGGAACTTTGACTGAGCAAGCGGATAAGTTACGTGGAAGCGTAATAGAAACCATCGGTAATGCTCAAAAAGGAATGCAGCGGTCAATAAAGGATGTAAAAGCGAAGGAGCAGGAAATTTATAGTAAAATGAATAATTATCCGGTTGCGGAAAGACAGTTTGTAGAGTTGAAACGTAGACAGGAAATTATTCAAGGCGTTTATTTGATATTACTTCAGAAGCGAGAGGAGACCGCTCTTATTTTAGGTCAGACAAGAGATAAGGCTCGGGTGATTGATCCTGCCTATGTAAAGAGCAAGCCTGTCGGTCCTCGTAAGTTGTTTGCGCTTATTGGAATGTTGGTCTTAACATTGGTGATACCTATATCTTACTTATTTGTAAGAAGACAATCGTCTCTTCTTATCCAAGAATATAAAAAGCAAAGTAAAGATTCTAAGTAATATTTTATGAGTGTTGTTGATTTCTCGAAATTATATCCTGACAATCGTCAAGAAGGAGAAACGGTATTGCGTCAAGCGCAATTAGTGATGTTGAGAATGCTTAAGATTATTGATTATATATGTCGAAAGCATGATATTTCTTATTGGATGTGCTCGGGTACCTTATTAGGAGCGGTTCGCCATAAAGGTTTCATTCCTTGGGATGATGATTTGGATATCTGCATGATTCGTGAGGATTATGAGCGTTTTGTAAAGATTGCCGTGAATGAGTTCCCTGAAGATATGATGTTGCAGACCAGAGAGACCGACCCTCATTACCATTATTTACCTTTACCCTGTAAGGTAAGAGACAAGAAAAGCTTCATATTATCTCCGGGATATGAGGATGAAGAATGCGAGAAAGGATTGTTTATAGATATATTTCCTATGGATCGTTATCATAAGCAGAAATTGCCTTTTATGTTTGAAAAAATGGTGAAGGTCTATAATACGTTTATATGCAAGAGTTTAGATGCGATATATTTCAAGGATGAGTCTATAGATAAAAAGATATTGGCTTTTTTTCATCCCGTATTCCATAAACTGGTTCTTCAATATATGAAATTTGCGAAGAAGCTTATTGATAAGAATAGGGGATTAGGTACAGACTGCCGCCTTGGTCATGGTTTCGATACCTTGTGGAAAAGATATCTTCGATTTGACGATATCTTTCCTGTAGTAGAGATAGACTTTGAGGATTCAAAGTTTTTTGCGCCTCATAGACCAGATGTATATTTAACGACATTATATGGTCCTAATTATATGACTCCACCTCCTGAGAAGCAGCGTTTGGCTGCGCAACATGCTCATGAAATAAAGCCAATTATATAAAAATATCCCTCAAAATAGCTAAACAGTATTTTGAGGGATATTTTTTATATCTTGTCAAAGATTGTAGTTACTTTGTCGCTGACATTCTGCCACGTATACTCGTCGAGTGGATAGTCAACTCTGGTAAATTCTTGAGCCAGTTTTTGTTTTATGTGCTTAGATAGATCCAAAGCATCCCCTGTTTTGAAATAGTCCCCTGGATTTAGCTCAAGTAATTTATTAGCGGGTATATCACTTGCCAATATAGGTAGATGATAACTCATCGCTTCTAAAAGTACTAATGGGAAGCCTTCATTATAAGAAGGTAATACAAAAAGTCTGGCATGGGAGTATAATTGCCTTAGAAATTCTCCATCCACATATCCGGGCATGATTACATTCTGTTTTTGGGCTCTTTCGCTGATTTCGGACGAATAGGAGGAGTTATGGTCTACTCCTCCGGCTAAAACGAGCTTGAAGTCATGAGGTAAAGATTGTACGTAGCTATCAATCAGATAATCAAATCCTTTCTCCTGTGTAATACGTCCAACAGCTAAAATATATTTTTGAGGTTGTAACCCAAGTTTCTCTATATAATCAGTCCTTGTCGCTAGTTGCTTGCGATATACTCCATTCGGTATATAAGTGGATTTACGCTGAATTTTATCATTGAAAAGACACATTTGCTTTTTATTGACAAAGATTACGGCTGTAGAACCATTAACAGCTATCCATTCGCTGAATTTTAATATTTTTCGGGATATGTAATTCCATTTCTTATGTTCATAGTTTGCGCTATGATACGTAAGGACAACTTTCAACCCAGCGAGTTTAAGGAGTGGTATAAACATTCCGGGACCAATGTTATGGATATGTACGATATCTGGTCTCTTAATAATACAATATATAGTGCACAAGAATGAATGGAAAAAAGGCTCAAACCCTTTTATTCGTGTAGAAGGTAGATCTATGAATCGTATGCCTTTATATACCTTTTCCGCATTTTTCTTTAAGAATGGAATCCTTCTGAATATAGAAATGTTATATTTAGAAGTCAGTTCCGGATAAAGTTGCTCACAATGCTTCTCTACGCCTCCTTGTACATTCGGAAAGCCTCTTGTCCCAAATACATAGACATTTTTCATCGCTTATTCTGATCGATAATGAGTTGATAGTTTTTGATGAGTTTTTGATAATGGCTTTCTTCTGAGAAGTTATCCATTGCGAATTTCTTCGCCTCATCCGACATTCTCGCATATTCTTCCTCTGATATAGAACAAGCCTTTGTAATCGTTTCTTTTAGGTCATCGGGTGATTTTGGCTTGAATGTATATCCGGTTTTGTTTTCAATAATCAACTCTGGTATTCCTCCCAAATCACTACCAATAACAGGAGTTCCTATCATATAGGATTCAATGATTGTCATCGGGTTATTCTCATAGCATTCGGATGAGACTACAACAAAAGAGGCATTGTGAATAAGTTCCCGCAGTTCTTCTCCTTGTTTGAATCCCAGAAACTCTGCGTTTGGAGGGCATTGAGACTTTAGTTGCTCCAATAAAGGTCCGGTTCCAGCTAATTTTAATTTTATATCAGGAACTTGCTTGATCGCATTCAATAAGGTGAGGATACCTTTTTCCTCGGATATTCTTCCAAAGAAAAAGATATAATCTCCTTTTGTTGAACTGTAATCTTTTACCTTCGGGGTAAAATTATACAAATAAGTACATCTATCCTTGAATCGGTTCTCTACTTGAATATGCTTATTCATAGAGAATTTGCTGACAAATATGAATCGATTGATGTAATCGATCGGAGAATAGAATTTTGATCGGAAATAACTATCCATGCTCAACATGAAACTGTTGATGAGGCTACCTTTTGAGCATTTGTGTGTTATGCAATTGTAGTAATTCCCGGTCTTACAACGCTCACAAAAATTCCTTTTTCCATCCGTGAATGTGTATGCAGGACAGACTAAACGATAGTCGTGGACACTCATGATAATAGGAATATTGTATTTCTTGAGGACTGGTAAGATCGATACAGACATACTATTAAACATCAGATGTATATGTGCTACATCCGGTTTCTCCTTTTGGATCAACTTCTCTAATTTACGTGCGGCTTCTTTATTATAGATAAAAGCCGGTAAATTTTTTATTTTCTTGGGTAAAGAAGATTCCGATAGTTCTGGATAGTCTACAAAATACGACTCATAAGGAGAAGGTTCGTTCTTCTTATTCTTAAGACTGAATGGGATAACTGTGTGCCCATGTCTCTCGAGGAGCTGAATCGTGTTGAAAAAGACAGTTTCCGCACCTCCTTTTTTGAAAAAGTATTTATTTATCTGAAGTATTTTCATCTTGTAACTCTTTTGCATTTGGATGAACTTCATCTGTCACCCCGTTCTTCAAATCTGATAATATTAAACCTAATAGCATAAGGACAAAAAAGCCTCTATGCGTTGTAAATGTTGAGTCGGTAGTGCCCTCAATGATAAAGAAACCAATGATCATCAATACCATCGATAAGCATTTCATATTATATGTCCTTTTATGGAATTTAATTGCCTTCATAAGGATATAGATCCAAAAAGTGATGTATAAGATAATCCCTACAATGCCAAATTGAGCTAAAGAAGGGTAGTAGGTATCCGCTATAAAGTTGTAATGGTCCTTACTCATACCCCATACTCCATCTATTCCATATTTTGAATAGATACTCGAATAATACACTCCTGAGGAGAAAGTCCCAAAGCTGGCGAACCCGCTACCGAAAGGAAAGTAATCTATTAATATCTGTGGGGCGGTCGCATATAATACATACCGGGCGATCATGTCTTTGTCTACCTCGCTGGTTAATGTCTGATAGAAATAGAAATAGATCTTCTCTCTAGCGACAAATAATACTGCGACAATAGTTAGTAATATGATCGTAATATTCTTTGCGTCTAACTTGAACTGCTTTATATTTGAGAAGTAGAACGTGATAAATGTGGCTAGAGCGAAAAATCCATAGAATTTAGATCTACCAGATATTAGTCCAATAGACAATAAAGCAACAAATGTAATCTTATCCAGATTAGTGAACTTACTGCAATACAAATAACAAAGGGAAACGCATACAACGGCTGCCGCATAATAAGCCGGATGTCCCATGAGATGGAATAAAATCCTAGGCTCTACAGCTTTTCCTAGTCCCATCAGAAGCAAGAGAAACCAAAATACAAGGCATATTGATTTCATGATATTTTTCTGGGATTCGCTAAATCTTGGCATCATTGAGTATACGCAGAAAAAAGCGAGATAAGGCTTGATCTGGATTAACATATCTGATATTATCGCTGTTTTCGTATTACTTCCAATGTATAGGGAGTAGCAAAAATAGAACAGGAAAATACCAATGGTTGTTAAAAAGCCCTTGTTGAAGTTCCAGTCGGATGTGGAAAACAGATATATACCGAATAAAACGAATAGGAATAAGGCGCAAATTTCATCTGTATAATCAAACCCGATGGCATCGTATAACAATATACCAAAAGTCAAGGTGAAAAGAAGCAGATTGAAAAAATGTTTATTAATCAAAGACTGTATCATACTTTTATAAGAGTACGTTGAGTAACTTGTACATATTTATATTATGAAACAAAGTTATGGGTTATTCTTGGAATAAACTATGTTTCATCATCCTTTTTGCATTTATTTGCTTTTTGTGGTTTGTATGAAAATGTGTAAATTGTTGATTGATAGATTTTTGTTTGTGTCTGGTGAAAATGAAGAACTGAGATATTATTGAATTTTTTTTCTTTTAGGAAAATTATCTATATGCATATTTTTATTTTGTTTGACTTTATTTGTTTCTTGCTCAAATGAAGATTTGTTAAATTCTAATTTGGGAGTGAGAGATGGAGCATGTTTGTCTATAAATATGCAGGATACAACAGATGTTGTACCTGAGAATCTGAGAGCAATATCAAGAACTAATGAATATTGTGTGGCTAGAGGGTGTAGTGCGATACGAATTCTTTCTTCTAATATTAAAATGGCGTTTGATACTTCAACGGCTTAGTTGGTAGGCGTTCTGCCGCATACAATATATATTGTTGATACGAGGCAGGGTGAAATTGACGTTTATGAGTCTGAGGATTTTATTGTTACTTCAAATTATTCTCCAGAATGTGGTTATATGCCGACAGCTGGATTATCAGATATTGGTTATACTATAGGTAGAAGAAATGGTAAAATGATATTTTCTTCAAATACATTACATATTAAATAAGGAATATACGATAATATATGTTTCTATTTTCCATTTATATCTAATAATATTAGATGGAGATAATTATGAAAACATTGAAATGGTTTGCCTATGTATTTGCGATTGTGTTTATTGTGGGATGTTGAAAAGAAGACCCGATTCCTGATCCGACCCCAACTCCTCCTGGTAAAGGAGGGCTGAATGGGAAGATTACATTATGGATCCGGGAGAAGAGTTCAAATCTTACGGATCAATGAAGGGATTGAGTTTTTCACTTCGTTAGAGTCATTGACTTACGCACTGGTTGATTCTGTAGATCTTAGTCAGAATAAAGCATTAAAGATCTTGGTATGTAATTCCCATACCAATTATCTGAAGCTTCCCGAAGATTGTAAGTTAGATAGTTTGACTTGTTCTACGGTGGTTCTTGAATCGATAGATATAAATGCTTGTAAGCAATTAAAGAATTTATGCCTCAAAATAAAGACAACAGGAGTTATTCTTAATGATTTGCCGTCCTTGGAGCAGCTATCATCTATCGCATATTACTCAGATGGGGCTAGTTTCCAAAACTTAGATTTAAAGAATAATAAACGTTTGAAGCGCATTGTTTTTACGGGAGCTATTGGTTTAATGGATATTGATTTGAGTGGTTGCGAAGCATTAGAGGAATTTACTCCTACAGGTAAGAATTATGCATTGAACTTGAAAGGTTGTAAGTCTTTAAAAAGTTTGGCCGCTGATTATGCGTATTCGATTAACTTGGAAGGGTGTGTTGGCTTGGAAACGTTTGAAAGTAGACGCATTGGCAATATAGACCTATCAGATTGTATTCGTTTGAAGGAAATATTTATTGATAGTGGAGATGGTGTTTTGGATTTAAGTAAGAATCATGCTTTAGAAAGTATCACGGTATATAATATGACGATAAAAGAACTAAAAGGAAGTCTTTATCCTAATTTGCGGAATTTGACTTATCGGTCGGATGCCCAACCTTCTTCTGTTGATATCCAGAATTGTTCAGCGTTGGAATCATTGTATATAACTTCTAGCCTCCTGACCTCATTACAGTTTAAAGGTTGTACGAGCCTTGATAATACCCGGTTGGAGGGAAATGCGGGGGAAGTAGATGTTAGTGATTGTCCTAATTTGTTTTTAGATTGCTATGGATTAACTTGCTTGGATTTCAATAAAAGTATCCGAGGCCTAAAACTATATACAACTGAAAGTTTTCCGGGCTTGGATCTTAGTGGATGTGCTTCCCTTGAGCATCTGGAATTTTATAATTATAATCCTAGTGCTTTTTTACGTTTGAATGGATGTCAATCTCTTAAATACTTGAAAATTTATCATTTATATCAAGATGAGTTGTCGTTCGCTGATTGCGGAGCGTTGGAAGAGGTAACAATGGAATGGGTGGGCATTAAAGAATTAGACTTGAGCGAGAAAACTAATTTAATTTATCTTCTATGTTCTAACATGGATATAGAATGTTTGGATACGAGCAATTCCCCGTTATTGGAAACCTTGAGGTGTCCATCAAATTCTCAACTTAAGATGTTGAATATAAAAGGTAATCCTAGCCTGCAAAACTTGGATTGTAGGTCCTGTGCTTTGCAGTCGTTAGATTTATCTGGTAATCCTGCGTTGCAATATATTGATTGCTCATCGAACTATGTTTTACGAACAGTAGACGTGAGACCTTGCCTTTCTTTGTTTAGGTTTACTGGGCTTGATAGTGTAGAAACCGTGTACGTGACCGCAAAGCAATTTTCTTCTACTACTTTTAATGTGCATCCAAATACACGCATTTTAATACAATGAACTATATGTTGTAATAGCCATAAACTTTTAAATCTTTATGGCTATTACGACCTTTTATCGGGAATTTGCGTTTTGTGGGAAAGTTGGGCAAAAAAGTAAGTTAACTTCATCGGCAAAGTAACTTAACATACTTTGCCAACGAACCTAAGATACTTGGTTGATGAAGCTAAGATATGTCTTTTCTTAAATCACTTGTCAAATTTGCCTCAGCTTCTTACGCTCGGAATAGCCCGAACCTACGTATCCCCCAAATACGGAAAAGGAAAAGAAGTGTCTCAGACACGACTACCATCATTGCTACCGTGATAGGGGCGATCATTCCGCAAACATATAGGATCGCTAATCCAGTGATGTGTACCATGGAGGTGGTCATAACTGTATAGTTCGTATATAGAGGGTGCCCCATGGCCGCCAGAAATGGATATCCTAGTAACATAGAGGGGATGGTTACGAAACAAGCGATTACAAGTATCCGGAATACTTCTAAGATATCCGGATCGGCTGTCCCATAGACAAATCTTAATACATAACTTGAGAATAAAAGTACGGTCGTTACGCAAAAGAAATTGGAGAATGTTATTCTATAGAATACTTTTTTAAAGAACAAGACATCTCTACTTTTCGCTATATGCGGAAATAAAACCCCAGTGAATGGTGTCAATAACTGATTGTACGCTTGATATAGCTTCTCTGCTGCCGAATAGTAACCCACCGCTGTGTTTCCGCAAATCAAACCCAATAGAAACGAGTTGCTTGTGGTGAACAAAGAGGTCGAGGCCCGGGAGAGAAAATAAGTGGAACTATCTTTTAAGGAGTTACTAACTTCTTCGATCGATGTGAAGTACCATTTCATCCCCATTCTGAAGTAAACAATAAAGATACTAACGATCCCGGCAAGAATAAAGCCAAAACTATAGCATATCGGTACGTATATATAATTTTCCGGTTTTCGAATGAAGATGAAAAAGGGAAGGAAACTCAATGATTTCGCTACGATATTGAATACCGTAATGTATTTCATATTCTCCATGCCTTGAAAAAACCACATAGGGAACATAACATTGCCTATGATCATACCAAAATATAGGAGATAAAAAGAAGACTCTGATTTAAACTTATTAAAACAAGTGATCAGGATGAGTAGTATGGCGAAACTGACCCCGCATAAAAAGAAACGTCCAAGCATTGTGCTATTTAGGTAAGAGTTGATTTTACCTAAATCCGTTTTATGCTCAGAGATATATTTCGTGGCTGATAGGTTAAAGCCAAAATCCGTGAACATAATGAAATATTGCATCAAGGCATAGCCGAACGTCACGAGCCCCCAGCGTTCTACACCGAGTACTCTGAAAAGAAAAGGGAATGATAATAAAGGTAATAAATAATTAACTCCTTGGAGCAATGCCAAGGAGATAAAATTTATAACCATAGGATTCTTGAGCTTCTTTTTTATTTCCATGATAATAAAGACCGGATTGAATTTCCTTATTTATTCAATGAAGTCAACGCTTCTGTTAGCTTATCATTGTCTTCCTTATTCCGGATAGCGATTCGGATATATTGTTTCCCTTCGAACCCTGCTTTAGTTCCACAGTTTTTTATCAAGATACTATTTCCCGACAATAAAGAGCTACAAAGTTCCTCCGATGTGTAAGTATCGGTTACTTCACATAAGAAATAATTTGCGGCTGAGGGAATAACCCTAAGATATGAGACGGCCTGTAGATTTTGGAAGAAACGCTCTCTTTCGTTTAAGAATTTATGGCAGGCTTTGTCGTAGTCATCACTGTATTTTATGAAAATCTGCATATAGAATTCTGCGAAGGAGTTGATATTCCAAATTGATATATCTTTTTTTAACGCTCGTATGAGATCTTTGTTTCCCGACGCTAAAAAACCTAATCGTAATCCGGGAACGCCGTATGACTTTGATATGCTCTTAATGACAATCAAATGTGGATATTTGTTTAAAAGCTCTTTATCTAACAGGGAAAGTTTATTTTCAGGATTTGCGAAATCAAGGAAAGATTCATCTATGATTAAACGAATCCCTTTTCGTTCGGACCATTCGACTAGCGCAAATATCTCATTTTTAGATAATAAATTTCCTGATGGGTTATCAGGGTTAATTATCAAAAGTTGCTCAATCGGTTTGTTATCAAAGAAAGATATAATGTCTAAAGCAGTATAAGAGAAGTCTCGGTTGCTGGGAGTATAATACACCAGCTGCTTAGGGGCCAAACGGTTCGGGTATTCCTCGAATGTTGGTAATATAACTCCTGTGGTATACTTAGAGGTCATACGCATATAACCACTGATTAACTCGGCCGCTCCGTTTCCTACGATGATTTGTTCGGAGGATATTCCCGCATAACGGGCGGCTAGTTGAGCGTTTTCTTGCATACCGGAAGGATATTCGGTAAGGAGAGTATCGAAATTGGCTTTCATTTCTTCCTTCAATCGGGTATTTGGGAAATAAGGGTTGACGAGATAGCAGAAATCCAATAACATAGGGAAACGCCAGTATCCACCGTAACGTTTGCCGTATAAAGATAATGCTTGCTTGCCTTCCGAAAATAAGGCTTCCGCATTATTTAAGTCCTGTTGGTCATCTATCTCATACCATTTTTCGGTTGTAATCGTCAAGGCCTTTAAATCCGGTCTGTCTAATAAGGATATTACCTTTAGAACTTGTTCGTAGTATTCATTATTACCGAGGGCTTTACAATAAGCTTCCAAGAACGGAATATACTTATTAGTGGAAAATTCCTTACTGAATTTATATATATTTACGGTCTTGTAATAAGACTCCTTTTGGCAAAATTGAAACGCTTTCTTTGAGATGAAGTTCAATATATTGTTATCCTCATCCAGCCGTACGACGGTACCATCCATCCAACTTTGGTATTTGGCAACTACTGCCAAATTTGGATAGGGATGGTTTATCAATTTGCTGAGAATGGAGTTCTCAAAAATTAGATCGGATTCAAGTAGAATTGTCTCGTCCTCCACCAGATAGTTTTTAGCGAGATATAGCGAGTATATATTATTTGTTTTATCATATACATTGTTCTCTACATAAAGAACAGGAGTGTTGTTTATCTTATCTCCGATAAGCTCACGTACCTTTTCTCCTTTATAACCTATCACGATAATTATACGTTTCAGAGATAGAGCTTCCAGTTGTTTAAGCATACGTTCGATTAAGGTTTGATTATGTACCTTAATCATGCATTTTGTGTTGTTTTTTGTCAACTCTTTAAGGCGTTTGCCCATGCCTGCCGCTAATATGATCGCTTGCATATCTTATTCTTTTTTAATTGTATAAACAAATACCCCTGTCGATTTTACTGTCAAAATATCAATTTGACTGTACATAACCGAGAAGGGGTTGTCTTTATAAGATGATTCTATTATCTAAAACGCTGCATATAATGTAAACCGATATCATATCCAGAATTTTGATACCTCTCTTTCTATCTTAATCTCTGGAGATTGCGCAGATAAACTATCATAAATTTTACTTGCGAATAGAATATCATGTAGACCAAGACCTATATTGTAACTTAATATCCGTTCATGGTCATTTTCTCTGCCAGCCGTTCTACCTGATAAAACGTCTTCTAGCTCGGCATATTGTTTGAATTGGGAAAAATAACGGAATCCCTTCACATGATCGGTATCATCGCCATATACCTTGTCGAAAAAGAGATCGCAATTTTGAAATCCTCTCGTATGTATCGGCACGACTAGGCATCCTTCTTTAAATAGGTCATTTTTCGGACAGATCAAGTTGCTTGCGTCTGTTATACAACTGATAATAACATCTGAGTTGGATATGAGATTCTCTATATTGTCTATGATCGAGAATGTAACATTGGGATAAGCCCCGAATCTCTCTATAAAGGAATCCGCTTGATCCTTATATTTTAATAGCTGAACTGTATGATGCGTATTTTTTTGGCTATCAAGTAAACATAACATAGTTGCTCTAGCTGTATTTCCTAAGCCGATGAAACTGTAAGTAGTGGCATCGGTCGCTTTTAATGTTTGGATAGCGAGAGTGGCGACAGCTCCTGTACGCATAGCGGTTATCCAATCTCCACCCAATAGGGCTAATAGTTCTCCCGTATTGGAATCATAGAGTAGGATATCGCTTCCTAAAGCAGGTATGCCACCTACAATACGATGAACCACCTTGATTCCAAACCTAGAGAATTCTTGGGGTAAGAGGCAGGGCATGGAAGTGAAAAAGTCATTACCTTGGGGGTGTACACTTATTTTTGCGGGTAATTGAGCCTTGTTTTTTATAGAGAAACTTTCTTTCGCCCAATCTACACAGGTCGCAGGCGTAATTCCTAAATCCTTAATCTGATTTTCAGAGATAATTTTCATATTGACTTCCTTTTTTAGTTCATGCTTATGCCAAAAAAGCTTCCAAAGTTATGTATAATTCTTGAAATAGTCTTACTTTTGTATCTCTTTTAAATGCACTATAAACATAAGTAATAGATATATATGAAAATAGCGATTGTAGGTACAGGCTATGTCGGGTTGGTAACGGGTACTTGTTTTGCGGAAATGGGGACTGAGGTCTTTTGTGTGGACGTGGATAAGGTAAAGATTGAGAATCTAAAGAAAGGCATAGTTCCTATCTATGAACCGGGGCTAGACGAGATGGTGGCACGCAATTCCCAAGCTGGTCGTCTTCATTTTATGACTGATTTAAAAGAATGTTTGAATGAGGTCGAGGTACTGTTTTGTGCGGTTGGTACACCTCCCGATGAGGATGGTAGCGCAGACTTGAAGTATGTGCTTGAGGTTGCCCGTACGGTAGGACGCTATATGAATAAATATATCTTGGTTGTTACGAAAAGTACGGTTCCGGTAGGCACTGCCCAGAAAATCAAGAAAGCGATCAAGGAGGAACAAGCCTTGCGAGATGTGAGTATTGAATTTGATATCGCTTCTAATCCTGAATTCTTGAAAGAAGGTGCGGCTATCAAGGATTTTATGAGTCCAGACCGGGTTGTTGTTGGGGTTGAGTCTGATCGTGCTCAGAAGTTGATGGCGAAATTGTATCGTCCTTTTTTGTTAAATAATTTCCGTGTAATCTTCATGGATGTGCCATCTGCGGAGATGACAAAATATGCGGCGAACGCTATGTTGGCTACTCGCATCAGTTTTATGAATGATATTGCCAATTTGTGTGAGATAGTTGGGGCGGATGTTAATATGGTACGTAAAGGAATCGGTACGGATGCCCGTATAGGTAGTCGTTTCTTATATGCGGGTTGTGGATACGGTGGGTCTTGTTTTCCTAAAGACGTTAAGGCGCTTGTGAAGACCGCAGCCAACAGTGGTTACCAAATGCGTATCCTAGAAGCGGTGGAAGCCGTAAACGAGGAGCAGAAATCGATATTGTTCCGTAAATTAATGAAACATTTTAGAGGAGATATACAAGGTAAGCGAATTGCTTTATGGGGATTGGCATTTAAGCCGGAAACGGATGATATGCGAGAGGCTCCTTCGCTAGTCTTAATCAAAAAGTTGAAAGAAGCCGGATGTGTAATTTCCGCCTATGATCCGGTTGCAATGCCCGAGGCTCAAAGACGTTTACCTGTGGGGGTGATTTCATATGGTAAAGATATTTATGAGACCGTGATAGATGCAGACGCTCTGTTGCTTGTTACGGAATGGAAAGAATTTCGTATGCCCTCCTGGTCTGTTATCAAGAAATTGATGTCCACGCCTTTAATTTTAGACGGACGTAATATTTATGACAAGACAGAGTTAGAGGAAACCGGCTTTATCTATCATTGTATAGGTCGGTAAATTTTAATTATACGAGATTGTATGAATCTCCGGATAGTTACAATCATTAGAAGGTTTATAGGCACCGAAATAGGTGATGTAAATCTTCTTTTCTTTTGTATCTACAGCATAGATACAAAAACTGTTACTTGATAGGCTATCCTCTTCACGTATGACCCTGTTGTATACCACGCCTTTTTCACTTGGAGCTTGATTGGTACAAAGGATCATTTTTTGTGGAACGAGTTCCGTGCTTTCGTTTTCTAATCCAGTCACGTCAAAATAGGCGTTGCAGTGGATATGTCCACCTAGATAGCAGACAAATTCTCCTTTGCGGTCACTGAAATCTGCTTTGACATTGATGGGGTCTAGGTTGAATTGATTTGGATATACTTTTTCTAATAAGGAACGAGTACGAAAGGCTTCAATGATTTCGGGAATCATATTCCACGAATGGACATAATCCCCATCACATAAATAGGTATCGTTATTTACACTACGGCGTTGAAATGGGTAATGAGTTAAGATAATGACGCTATGATGGTCTGTCATGCCATTTTTTAATGCGGTGTTTATAAGCCAGTCTATTTGTTTCTGGGAGAAATATGCGTAAGATAAAGTATTATATTGGGATGCTGGTTGGTCTAACATATCGAGGGCGATGAAACGGATCGTACCTCCTTGAGGGTTTGCTACATCCGAATAGTAATAATTCTCGGCACTATTTCGATTCTTCGAATAATTACTGTTGGCGAATAATATTTCGTTGATCTCGTTTTTATAAAAGAAGGTACTGCCTATCTCTTCTTCGGAATTACTATCATGATTTCCTGTACAAATAAAGGTGGGGACATGATTTTCATCATAAAGGTAATGAATAAATGAGTGCATATATTCTTTCGCCTTCTTTTTCTTATCAATAGAGATAAAATCACCCGTAGCGGTTATCGCATTGATCCGCAGTTCTTGTTGATTGGCGAATTGGATGGATTGTCGTAGATTTATAGGTAACTCGTAATTATTGCTCGGAGACCAAGAGGATAAATGAGAATCCGAAATATGGACGATCTTAAAACGTTCATAACTTCCACTATCTGTTTTATTGTACATGATTTTCGCTAGTCTCTGAGCTGCGAGCTTATTGTTTTCCCAATAAAAAGGTTCATTCTCTCCGCTACGCAAGTTAAGGTTTTTCCAATCATCTTTACAGCCTACTGATAAGATCAGCAGGATAAAAAGGGCATATATTTGTAAGGCCGTGTTATTCATAACCTATGGTGTATTAGAATAACGCAAATATAAAAAATATTTTGTTATTCCTTCATTCTAAACTCTTTTTTCAACGAACACCCACTACACCCACAGCAAGGATCACTGGATTTCGGTTTCGTAAGCATTCGATAAACCTTATATGCGATATATCCGATAACCGAGATACCAATAACGCAAACTGCTATATCTTGCCACATACCTATAAATTTACCTCCTATATATAACTAAATAAAACATAGGAAAGTTCTTAGCTGAATAAACCCACAAAGAAATTCCCCGTTTGATAAACAATGAAAGAAACGATCCATGCTAGGACACAAGTATAAATGATAACGAATATACCCCATTTCCATGAGCCAGACTCGTTGACAATAGCCGATATAGTCGCTATGCACGGAAAATAAATCAAGACGAAAAGCATTAAGCTAATCGCTATGAGCGGTGTGAATACCAAATTACCTTCCGCGTTACGGTCTTGCTTCAAACGCTCCGACAGGGCTTGGCTGTCATCATCGGCATTCCCCGTGTATAATACGCTTAACGTGCTGACAACAACTTCTTTCGCCGCCATACCGGTAAGTAGGCTTACACTCATTTTCCAATCGAATCCTAAAGGAGCCAAGATCGGTTGAATCGTCTGGCCGATACGCCCGATATACGAATTTTGTTGGTGGTCGATTGCCTTCAAGCGTTCTAACTCCTCTATCGTATCTGTTTTTTCTTGAGAATCCAACTCCGTATTTTCGATCTCCGCTATCTGGCGATCAAACTGATCTCCGCTCTCCGAATGTCTGGGGAAATACCCAAGGAACCAGATGATGATAGAAGCGACCAAGATGATACCTCCCATCTTGTGCAAGTATTGTTTCGCTTTCTCCCACATATGGATCATGATGGATTTGCCGGTAGGCATCCGGTAGGGGGGGAGTTCCATTACGAAAGGAACATCCTCCTCGTTAAACAGGAAGCGTTTGAAAAGACGGGCCATGATAACTGCCAGCAAGATTCCGGATACATATAAAGCTAATAACACAAAGCTGGCGTTCTTCGGGAAAAACGCCCCGGTCAGCAATACATAAACCGGCAGGCGGGCGCTACAGCTCATCAACGGATTTACCAACATCGTTATCATCCGGCTATTACGGCTCTCTATCGTACGGGAGGCCATGATAGCAGGAACATTACAACCGAATCCCATCACTAAAGGGATGAACGACTTTCCATGCAGTCCCATCTTATGCATGATCTTATCCATGATAAAAGCCGCACGTGCCATATATCCGGAGTCTTCCATGAACGATATGAACATATACAGAATCAAGATATTCGGCAGGAACACGATAACACCTCCCACGCCACCGATGATACCATCCACGAGAAGATCCTTCAAAGGTCCTTCCGACATATGGTTGCGCACGAAATTACCGATCACCTCGACCAATGCCTCTATCCATTCCATCGGATAGCCTCCCAAACGGAAAGTGGCCTCGAACATGATCCACATGAATAGGATAAAGATAGGGAAGCCTAAGACTTTATGCGTGACGAATAGATCGATGATCTGCGTACTCGTTGCCTCTTTGATCATATTTTGTTCGTAAGTCTCACGCAACGCTCCGGAAATAAAGCCATAGCGTGCGTTCGTGAATGCGGTCTCACAATCCTCTTGCAATAACTTTTCTATTAGGGCTGTATTACGGTCTCTTTCTTGGAAGATCGTTTCGGCACCGGGCAGCGTTTTTATAAATGTCTCTATCTCCCGGTCTCCCTCTAATAGCTTGATAGATAGATAGCGCTTTGACAAGCTTTTGGGTATATCCACGCTATTTTTCAAGGTCTTCCTAACGTTGCTGATCCCTTTCTCTAAAGACTCTCCGTAATTAATATGGATATGACGGATGACAGGATCTTCTTCTTCGTATACCTTGATTACACGGTTAAACAAATCCTCTATGCCAAAGCCTGTTTTACTTACGGTCGGGATAATCGGTGCCCCGATCATTTTCGCTAAGGACTCATGATCGAATTTATTACCATGGCGTTCCAGCTCATCATACATGTTTAAGGCGATTACCATGCGAACGTCCATATCGATCAGTTGGGCGGTCAAATATAGGTTTCGCTCCAGATTGGATGCGTCGATAACATTGATCACCACGTCTGGTTGCTCTTCATTCAAATGCTTACGCACGTATAATTCTTCCGGCGTGTAAGCGGATAGGGAGTAAGTACCCGGTAAATCTACGATGCGGAATGTATAGCCATTCTGTTGGAAGGTTCCTTCCTTGGCATCTACGGTCACGCCGCTATAGTTACCCACATGCTCATGTGCTCCGGATGCGAAATTGAAAAGAGAGGTCTTTCCGCAGTTCGGATTACCAACCAAGGCTACGTTAATTGTTTTTCCTTTATGTAATGCGATGGCTTGCAATTCATTGCCGGAAGGCAGGATAAAAGAGTCTGCACTCCTGTTCGTATCTTGTACCGAGGTAGCTTGTTCCTTCTCGAAATCCGCCGCGCTAACGACTTCGATCAATGCGGCGTCCGAGCGTCGCAATGAGACATCATATCCCATTACACGATAGTGAATAGGGTCTTTGAGCGGAGCGTTTTGTATAACGATCACTTCTTTCCCTCTGATAAATCCCATCTCGATAATGCGTTTGCGGAAAGCTCCGCGACCCATTACCTTTACTATAACACCTTTATCGCCTGTGCGAAGTTCTGATAATCTCATGTCCTATTAAATGTTACGCGAAGGTAGCTTGAAAACTTCGTACCACCAATACCAACTAATAGGTATTTTTTTATTTCCATGGGTTGTTTTTCGAGTATTTTATGTATGTTTGTGCCACAAATTTCAACTTTAGACAAATGAAACTACGAATTACTTTGTTCACCACCTTATTGGTTCTTCTGTCTGCTTGTTTTACAGGCTGTAAAAAAGAATTGAAGGATTTCTCTTTTAGTTATAGTATGGAAAGTGTAGATAACTACAAACTAATGGTTCTGTTTGATAGTGACAAGACATTCCGTATCGAGGAGTATAATTATTATATGGATAATTTCGCCAAGAAACGAGATCCTAAAATTATGGAGGGGACATTGACTGACGAGGAGTTTGCTTCTTTAAAACCGATTCTGCAAAAATGTAATTTCTTTAAGATGAAAGACTCTTATGGCTTTGAGGAGGAGACGAACCGGGATTTAGGGGATATCATGTATCAGGTTTCATTTACCACGGAAGGTAAGGAGAAATTTATCTCTATCCGTAATAGCGATACCGGACAATTTTCCGCTTCTTTCGTGAAGTTGATCGGTTTTATCAATACATTCTTGAATAATCATAAGAATGACTAAACGCTTTTAGCCGGAGATGGAGAATAAACGAAACCGGGTTCTATTGTGCTTAGGCTCTAATTGGGATAAAGAGAAAAATATGGAGCGCGCGGCGGAGATGCTGCGTGCTCATTTTGTTTTTATACAGTTTTCTCAGCCAGTTTATACGGAACCGATCGATTGTCCATTATCAACTACATTTTTGAATCGAGTGGCTGTTTTGTATAGCGAGGAGAGTCCGGCGCGAATAAAGGATGTCTTGAAAGATATAGAATGCTGCATCGGCCGTAAGCCGGAAGATAAATCTTGTGGGCGTGTGCCGATAGATATTGATTTATTGCAGTGGAACGACCAAATCTTGAAAGCAGAGGACTTGACCCGTGAATATGTTCTAGATGGCATCTGCTCGCTCCTTGCCGCAGGAGAGAATGATGAATGGTGCCAATAGAAAACCAAAGGAGCCGCTGTTGCGGATCAATGCGTTGATACCTTTGCATATCAAAGAAAGAACTGGGTTGTTTCGGTCTGCGTTATAAAATCCTTTCTCTACTTTAAGCTTGAACTGGTAGGGTGCCAATAAGTCCTCATAAGTCTGTATGGGAAGGATTCGTTCGGCCCAATTACCTGTAGCCGGATCGCAAGTATTGTATGGGTCTTCCGGGCTTGGTAAACTCTTTTTCTCGATCGCTTTTTGGATATCGGGATAGGTCAAGCCTCTAGTCTGCCGGGCCCATGTCTCTACTTCTTTTGGGGAGAAAGCCGGGCAAAGTTTCGTTATGAATTGCTCTCGTAATGTATAATAGTTGGGGGATTCCAAAGATCCACTTTCGCATCCGATCATCATCTTATGTAACCGTTGTTGGACATACGGGTTGAATGGTGTAGAGGCTGTCGTGAATAGTAGATACATGGAATCGTTTATATGGATTAAATCCTTGAAGAACAAAGATAAATCATAGACATGTTCTATCAGGTCCGTAGCGATTAAAAGTTGGGGGGAGACTTTGTTCCTTGCGCACCAGTCCGCAAGAACATCTGAATCTCCATGGAGTATGGTATCGGGGCCTATTCCTATTATTTGTTTCAATAGCTGGATCGTCTCCACGGAAGATGGGTTAAGATCAATATAAATAACTTGTCCTATTCCTATGGATTTCGCCAGAATACTAAGGAAGCCGGTTCCTCCTCCATAATCGATTAGCGTGACATCGGAGATAGGGGTTTGTATCGCTTGAAGTCCTCTTTGTAGGCAATCTGCGTATATATGCATGAAATAGCTTAACGCCGGCTTTAAGTTGCCGATGTATCGCTTATTATAATCGCTGATAGGTAATTTATTATAGTCGATCGCTTTCAAACGTTCGGTTAATGTATGTAATAAATCACTTCTATTCTCTTTCATCATATATCATCTTGTATAAACGTATCCCCTGATCTTCATTAGAAAAAGCAGGGAACAATAATTGTTTTCGTTTATCTATCGCCTCTTTATCTATAGGTAGGGCCATTAATTGTTCGCAAGCCCGTATCATCTCATCCGGCGTATCGGCGATATGGCATAAAGGATCTAATCCGCTACCCGCTAGCATGAGATGATTGACAATCGTATGCCTTCCGGCGAATAAGCTGTTCAAAAGCTTTAGTTTTAGGCCGGTATCTTGAAATGTGATTAGCATATGAATTTGTGCGTTGTGGATCAATGCGTCCATACGTTCCTTACTGGGATTTGCTTCTACTTTTATATGTGGGTAAGGAGCGGCTGCCTCTCGTATCAAACGGGTCGGGTTCATGCCCGCTATTATGCAGGTATGTTTTAATTGGCTGAAAACATGCTTGGTGAGAAATAACACGGCTCGTTCATTCTCGATAACGGATAACTTGCCATGATATAAAATATAATCGGATTTTCCCGGTTCGGCCGTAATCCGGTTATTCTCGTGGAAACAAGGAACGAACTCGATCCTTTGATTGGGAAATTGTTTTCGTAAATAGTCTGCGTCTGTCGTGGATACGGCGATTATCAGATTTGCGTACCGTGCTACTTTCTGATAGGCTTGGAAGCGCATGGCCTCGATCTTGAAAAAGGCATTGCGAACCAATCCTTTGCCAGACTTTGCCAAGTGGCGATAATAATCGTGCTCGATATTGCACTCCCGGAATATCTTCATCCGGTTTCTTAAACGGGGATCGTTCATATAATAACAGGAGTGGAGGCCCTCAAATAAGATCGGGTAATCATTTTGTAAAAGATTCTCGATCAAGCGATGATCTTTACGGCTATATACATTGTAAGGGAGCCATGTTAAATTAGCGATTACCCCGGTACGGCGTTTATAATAGAAAACCTTGTCGCAAATGCTTTCTAATTCCGGCGCGTGCGGACGTTCATATTCGAAACAATGTAATATGAGTTTCACGCCGCAAGCACGCAAGGCTTCCAGTTTATAATACACATCAATAACCCCTCCGTAATTGGCGGGATAAGGTATATTGAACGATACTATGTTGAGGTATTTATCCATCTGCTTAAATCTCCTCAAATATATGCGCAAATTGGCTAGCTTGTTCTTTCCGGGAATAATTCGATAGCTTATCCCGATTGACGGGCGAGGTCGTATATCCTTTTTCCTGCCATTCCTCATAGTAATGTTTCAAGAAATCGTACACCTCGTCTACCCGGGTTGCGGCCAGTCCGGAATGGGTCTCCTTGATGGCTTCGGCGAGGTAAGCCTCGTCACTTTGTACGCATAAGATGGGTTTTTCTACCGCAAGCGATTCAAAGAACTTAGTTGTCATGAAGCCTTTTGGACCAGACGTGTCAAACTTATTCGTCAAGGAAAGCAGCACCGAGCTTTTGTTCAAGATGAGGGGAATATCGGATGCCGGTACATACTCATGGTAATCCATGAAAGATTGCACCCCATGTCGTTCGGCCTCTTGGCGGATGATGGAGCGGGACTCTTGATCGGTATACCATACAACTCGAAAAGTTTCGGGGATAATGATCTTGTCCTCCGTAAGACGGGCGATGGCCGCAAATAATAACTCCGGATTTCGGATCGCTAAACTTAACAACCGTCCGGTATAGGTAATGATAAACCGGGAGGTCTTGATTTGTTGCGGATAGAACAACTCAGGATCGAATCCATTATAAATCAGTCTTACGTTGGGATTATATTGTTTGAGTACCTCCACATGCCAAGGCGATACGGTCGTGACACAATCCGCTACCTCCAAAGCGTTATTTCGCTTTCTAAGTAACCGTTTGCGAAATCGCTTTGTGATGAATGCGTCTAACCATGAAAATGTATGGAATTTATGCGATATATATTCGTTGGAGGCATATTGCTCGATAATATCTCGTAAATCCACGACGAAAGGGAGGTTGGTATGGATCGCTAACGTCTTGGCCGCGGTTAAAGGAAAGGTGCGGTATGTGCTACACAATATCCCCTTGTACTGGTTGGTCTTTATTAAGGGGATGCATGCGTTGATTATTCTCATGTCTTTATAACCAAACAAGATGTCTAGAAACATGACCCACATCCATTCGATATGCTTTGAGATCTTTCCTGATGCTTTGTAGTAGCGGACGCAATACACGTCCGCATACCCCGTAAGGAATTCGAATGTATTGTCTTCTATGTATTCTGTCACTACGGTAACTTCCCATCCCATGCGTGTCAAATATTTGCATAGATATCCCATTCTGGGGGCGAAAGCGGGTGGGAACATATCACATATGATAAGGAGTTTATTCATGGATTCAATCAGTGTTATAAGAATAGACGAACGACTTCAAACGCTTCCGCATAGGTACATCCCGCTTGGACACCCCGTGCTCTCGCTAATGAATAGATAAAGTCCTTGGATAGATAATCTCTCGCTCCTTGCGATTTATAGGCTTTCAATGATTCTACCTTTGCGTCGATATGGCGTTCTTCCAGCCTTACAAAACATTGTGTATTGAATGTCAGGTTGTTCCAGATTAACTCATAACCTAATATATTCGTGTTTTTGAACGCCCGTAGACCCTCTTGGGCGATCGTCGTATGATCTTGGTGGATGTCGTGCAAGCTAGGGATGAAGACTAGGTCAAAATCGGATACTTTTTTCAGGCGTATTAACTCCTCTAATATCTCTTGTCTTGCGTATCCCAGTTTTCTTACTTCGTAATTGTATATGATTAGGTTTTCCGGTTCTATACCTAAGGTCTGGGTCGCTTGCTTGACCTCTGTCTTCAAGATATCTTTCGGAAAACCCTCGGGAACCGATTGCTGTGCGGTGGAGAAAGCCACATAGGTCACTTTTTTACCATCTTCTATCAGGCGTGAGATAGTTCCCCCCAACCCAAGTTCCCCATCATCCGTATGAGGGGCGAGGACTAAAATATTTTTACAATTAGTAATCATTCTTTCTGATTTATTTGAATACAGGGATTTTATTGTTTTCACTGCTTCGCTAATTCTTTTAATAGCTGGGCGTATAATTTACGTAAATAACTTCCGGACCCTTCTTGTACGGAGTCATTATGCCATAGTAAAACCAATTCACCTCCTACATTATTTACTTGTTCCACTAAATTCCGGCAATAGGTTAAAGCCCTGTTAAAATCCAGTCCCATATATTTCTCCTCCTCTAGGGTACAATCCATTATAATAAGCGGATGTAGTCGGAGAGGAGATAGCCGGCGGGTGATCGGATTGATCCAACGAACCGGGTAGCAAGTCCCTAACCGGAATCCAGAGACATCGGCGTACCCCATGGTGAAATCGTCCGTAACCCCAGCAGCCTCTATTTGGTCCATATCTTCCGGTTCCCGGATTGCCAAGAAATGATGACGGTTGAACCGAACATTTTTACCGATATGATCTTCCAGACCGGTTTTCTCTTTCCGGATAAGGCTGGGAGTCGTACCCGCTTGGTAGCTACTATGCAAACCAATAGTTACATTATGCTCTAGAGCACTTTTTATCAATTTACGAATATCTTTATTCCTCAAATCGTAATGAGGTTTGTCGTGCTTGGCTTTCCCCCCGTTCCGGATAAATAGGATAGGGTGACATTGTTCCTTCCCGATCAAGTCCTGAAGGATACTATTCTGGCGGAAAAACCAAGGGAAGGTATAAAACGGGTCTTTCTCAAGGGAACCGAATTTACCTTGAAAGGATTTATATAAACCTCTTCTATCTCTAATAGACCGTATCAAACCTTTCCACGAACGATATAGAGTCGGAGAATCTACGTCGTGCGTGAGGTAGATCTTCCGGATTTGCTTTTTTACCTCGGGTACACGTAACCGGGATTGGCGCAGCCAACGATGAAGCAGCATGCGATATTCATCCACGATCGGACGATGCAGGAAACCGGCCCGGTAGGGCAAGGACTCTTTACCGGGAAATCTTCCATGCTCATCCCGAAGTCCACGCCGTACCATCTCCTCGTATCTGGAAATGAGAAAATAAGTACTTGCAATGATATCGGCATGAACCACCCATGTATCTCTTATCCATTCCTCTTTCGGCGAGCCGAATAACAAGGGGATACCTTGAACCTCTTGCAAGGGGAGTTCCGGTAAGGAAGCGGGAGTCCCGTATGTTTGTCCATCAAAGAAGCCGGATGGAATGATAACGACGTTATATCGGTCGAATTTATTGGGATCAGCCGTGTACCCGATCGTTTCCACCAGTTCGCTAGGGACATCATCTCCTACAAGAAAACGTATTATATAATGTAAAGTGCGATTTTTCATACCCATTTGCTTAGTTTAATGCGTGCTCTGTCTAATAAACTCAATTTCCCCCTAGATATTGTGAAAAATGGGGTTTGGATAGCTCCGAACTCGCGGAAGAAACGTTCTACTCCGGGTAGCATAGACCCTTCGAAATCAAATACCGTCGTAAATTGAGAAACGAAATGAAGACATTCCCACAGGACGTAGCTTTGCGCTCCGGAACCTCTATAGGCCGGATTTCCTCCTCCTGCGAGATAGTAAGCCGATCGATCTTGCCATACGATGAAAGCGGCCGCATGTAAATGGCCTTGCTCATCATAACCTCCCCATAAATCACCTTGTCCTCTTTGCCGGCAAGTGGCGATCAAGTCTTTCAGTACATTCGTGTCTTCCTTGATTCGTACATGCTGGCGATCAAATGTTTGGGCTTGTACAGCTAGGAACTCATTCAAAGGAATCCCTTTTTTTACGGATATATGGTATTTATTCTGCGCTTTCGCAATATTTCGCCGGATATTGGGGCTCATATTCTCCCATACCGCTTGATGATCCCGGATATTTTTTAATAAATAGGTATAACGTGTCGTTTGGTTATATCCCGCCCAATAAAACGGAAGCCAATCCGTAATGTCATAATTGAAATTTTGCAGGAAGTGCGGATAGCGTTTTAGTTCTTCCGTGAATTGTTTGCATAGTTCTTGACGTCGTCCTAACTCGGTCGTATATTTCGTGTCGGAGGAACTTGCGGCGAACCAAGGGCCCATCGTTTGGGTGTAAGAAGGCATTGAGACAATATCGGAATGGGGGACGTAAAGGGGGAGGGTTGCCTGTATCCTTCCCTTTTGTTCTATAAGCAAGACATCCCATTTTTTTTCTCCGCAAACCGTATCCAACCACCAGTCATGTGAGAAGATCGGTATATTTTTTTCAGTATTGCAAAGTAAACGATATTTGTCTTTATTACTCATTACAATTTCGTATAGGGGCGGGGTTTGCCCGCCCCCGCAAATTACTTGTTGGCTTTTAATGCCTCAAATATTAATTCGGATAATTCGTCTGCCAATTCGGGATTGTCCTCGACACATTGTTTTGCCGCATCACGACCCTGTCCCAATTTGGTATCATTGTAGCTGTACCATGAACCGCTCTTCTTGATGATATTCAGTTCAGAACCAAGATCGATGATCTCTCCGGAACGGGAGATACCTTGACCGAACATGATATCGAACTCTGCCTTGCGGAATGGAGGAGCCACCTTGTTTTTTATAACTTTCACACGCACTTGGTTTCCCTTGATCTCGTCACCATCTTTCAGCTTTCCAATACTACGGATATCCAAACGGACAGAAGCATAGAATTTCAATGCGTTACCACCTGTCGTCGTTTCAGGGTTTCCGAACATTACACCGATCTTATCACGCAATTGGTTGATGAAGATACAGGTCGTATTCGTCTTATTGATTGCGGCCGTCAACTTACGAAGGGCTTGCGACATTAGACGAGCTTGCAGACCCATCTTGCTGTCTCCCATATCGCCCTCAATCTCGGCTTTAGGAGTCAATGCGGCTACGGAGTCGATAACAATGATATCTACGGCGGATGAACGGATCAATTGCTCGGCTATTTCCAAGGCCTGCTCACCGTTATCCGGCTGGGAGATCCATAGGTTCTCTACATCAACGCCTAACTTTTCAGCATAGAAACGGTCAAAAGCATGCTCCGCATCGATAAATGCGGCGATACCTCCTTTTTTCTGAGCCTCGGCGATCGCATGGATCGCTATGGTTGTCTTACCGGAAGATTCCGGACCATAGATCTCGACGATACGTCCTTTCGGATATCCGCCTACGCCCAGCGCTGCGTTTAAAGCGATAGAGCCTGTCGGTATCACCTCGATATCCTCGATGTTTTCATCGCCTAGTTTCATGATCGAACCTTTTCCGTAGTTCTTCTCGATTTTATCCATTGCCGCACGTAAAGCCTTTAGCTTATCCGTGTTAGCGGCTGGTTTACCACCTTCTTCTTTCGCTTTTTCTTCGAACAAATTTTCTTCTTTTGCCATATGTGTCCCTTATAAATTAAGGATTTGATTTGCATGGTCTTTTGTCTTCACCTCTTTCGGCCCGATGATATTAGTAACAATACCTTCCTCGTTAATGATAAAGGTGGTCCGGAGAGTCCCCATGTATGAACGTCCGTACATTTTTTTCTCAGCCCACACACCAAACTGTTCTTGTAAGGTCGTGTCTGTGTCCGCTATTAAACGGAAAGGTAAGTTTTGCTTTTGTATAAAGCCTTGATGCGATTTGGCGCTATCTTTGCTTACTCCGATGATCTCGAAGCCTTTCGCTTGTAAGGCTTGATAGCCGTCACGTAAGCTGCATGCTTCCGCCGTGCAACCGCTCGTGTTATCTTTCGGATAGAAATAGAGCGCTACTTTTTTCCCTTTATAGTCACTCATCTTTACCTCTTTACCGTCTTGATCGGTTCCCAAAAACTCGGGAACCTTATCGCCTATTTGTACTGCCATATTACAATTCTAAGTCAATGTTAAACAATTCATGCCAAGGCAAACCTTGCTCATTTAGCTCTTTCATGAATGGGTCCGGATTGAATTCCTCTACATTCCATACTCCCGGTTTCTTCCAAATGCCTTGCATAAATAATTTGGCGCCGATCATGGCGGGAACACCGGTGGTATAACTAACACCTTGCGCTCCTGTCTCTAGATAAGCGGCATGGTGGCTACAGTTGTTGTATACGTAATAAGTTAATTCCTTACCGTCCTTGATACCACGGATGCGGCAACCGATGGAAGTCTCGCCAGTATAATTCTCTCCCAGATCACCCGGGTTCGGCAATACGGCTTTTAAGAATTGGATCGGAACGATTTCCTGCCCGTTGTAAAGGATCGGGTCGATACGAGCCATACCGATATTTTGGATGACACGTAGATGAGTCAAGTATTCCTGTCCGAAAGTCATCCAGAAACGAGCCCGTTTGAGGGTCGGGAAGTTTTTGGTCAAACTTTCCAATTCCTCGTGATACATCAAATACGATTCTTTCGGTCCTACATTCGGATAATTCAAGGCTTTATGTACGCTTAACGGATCGGTCTCCTTCCATTCCCCATCCTCGAAATATTTGCCACGTTGAGTAATCTCACGGATATTGATTTCCGGATTGAAATTGGTAGCGAATGCCTTATGGTGATCTCCTGCGTTGCAGTCTACGATATCCAGATAGTGTATCTCGTCGAAATGATGCTTTGCCGCATAGGCTGTATATACGCCGGTAACCCCCGGATCGAAACCACATCCCAAGATAGCGGTAAGACCGGCTTTCTCGAAACGATCTTTATAGGCCCATTGCCAGCTGTATTGATATTTGGCTTCATCAAGCGGTTCGTAGTTGGCCGTATCTAAATAGCTAACGCCGTATTCCAGACAAGCATCCATGATATGCAAGTCTTGATAAGGTAAGGCCAGATTTACCACCAAATCCGGTTTGAAGGCGTTAAACAAGGCAACAAGCTCTTGCACGTTATCTGCGTCTACCTGTGCGGTTTGCACTTTTACGTTCTTGATATCGGCGGCGATCTTGTCGCATTTACTTTTCGTACGGCTAGCTACCATGATATCCGTGAAGACATCCGCATTCATCGCTATTTTCTTAACAGCAACGGTACTTACGCCCCCTGCACCAATAACTAATACTCTTCCCATTTACTAATAGAATTAATCTTGTTAATATACAGTTTACAAGGTTTTCAACCAATGGACAAATATACGGCTTTTCCTTGACAATCCCTATAAAAGATTTATTTATTCATTTTAGAAGGGATGAAAGGAAAGAAAGATACAGCTAATGAATGTGAATACTGAAAATAGTCGTACTTTTGTCACATTTACTGTTTAAAGTTTGGACATGAGATTTTTAAATTATGCCGGGGGTGTTTTTATTCTGCTCTTATTGGCGTTGGGGTGCAAACCCGAGGCGAAGCGGAGCCGTGTGCTTGTGATCCAATCTTTTCGGTGGGATGACAAGAACTATCTGGAATTAAACTCGGATATCCGGAAAGAACTGAGAAAAAACCGGGTGAATGCGGACATCCGCACGTTTTATCTCGATTGTGAGTGCTATATGGCTGAGGAGGAAGAGGAACGGATGTATAACTTTATCGATACGATACGTCTTTGGAAGCCCGACATCATATTGGTGAATGATGATCAGGCTACCTATACGTTGATGAAATGCGGCCATCCTTTTGTAAAGAAAGTTCCGGTTGTTTTCTCTGGCGTCAATTTCCCTAATTGGGATTTGCTGGAAAAATATCCGAACGTAACAGGTAGTTGGGACAAGATTGATTATAAGGAAAACCTTCGTTTGATCGATCAGCAAATGGGAAAGTCTCGCATTTATATCAATTATGATAAGACCTCCTTAGGGCAGTTGGCTTTCCGGGAGTTGATAAAAGCGGTCGATACGAGCCGATATGTATTGAATTATAATCAATTGGCTTTCCAATTAAATGACCCGGACTTTAAGGTAGATTCCATGACGTTTAGAACCGAGATGAGAATGAAGGCGATACGTCCTTCGAAAAATGTAATTCATTTCATGCCTTTTCGTAAAGCCAATGGGGAGTTTTTATTGAGTAATATTAATGGTACCTATCCTTATTGCGTATTTTTCAATATCCGTTATGACTATACATCCGCAGGTTTGTCTAAGATGTTCGTGACTCCTTCATTTACGGCGGTGCGGGAAATCTTTAATATAAACGTGGAAGTTCTGGGAGGCTATTTTTGCTCGAATCGCATACAAGCGGCGGAACAGGCTCGGTTGGCGGCTAAAATTCTTTCCGGTACGCCTGTCTCTTCCGTTCCGATCGTAGAGAGTCCTAAAGAGTATCTGTATGATTGGGGGGAGATGCAACGTTTAGGTATCTCAAAGGAGGAGGTCCCTACTAATGTTCACATCATCAATATGCCTATTTCTGAACGGTATAAGATTGGGGTTTTTATCGCCTCTTCCTTGGGCGTGATCTTATTGCTGGCATTGATCGGTTATTTGTTTTATCTCTATTGGCGGGAAGCAAGACGAAGGAAAGCGGTGCTCGCTAATTTAAAGCAAGAGAAGGAGCATCTTTCTTTAGCGTTGGAAGGGGGGAATATATTCGCTTGGAAATTACAGTCTGGTACCTTCCGGTTTGACAACGAGTTCTTTAGCTATGTGAATATTTCTCCCCGGGAAATTCCTTTGGATGAGCTGTACGAGATGACTCATCCGGACGATAGGCAGAGTTTGCGCTCCTTGATTGATTTCATTTGTACGGGTACGATCTCTCATCATATCCTTCAATATCGTTGCGATTTTAACGGGAAAGGTTACCAATGGTGGGAATTTCGTTACGGAAGCTTAGAGGATGCGAATGATGGGTATGTAATCAATGGCTTATGTTTGAATATCCAAAATATCAAGGATACGGAGGAGGTCTTGATCTCTGCGAGGGAAAAAGCCGAGGAGTCGGATCGGATGAAGTCGGCTTTCTTGGCGAATATGAGCCATGAGATCCGTACGCCGCTGAATGCGATTGTCGGTTTCTCGAATTTAATGAACTCGGAAGAGGTCTTGGAGCCGGAAGAGCGTGAGCAGTTCGTGAAGTTGATTAATACGAACTCCGACTTACTATTGAAACTGATCAATGATATTTTAGATCTTTCCCGTATGGAATCTGGAAAGATGAGTTTTGTTTTCGATCGCCATGATTTGAATGTCTTGATCAATGAAATCTATTGTACTTTCCAGTTGATGATGCCCGAGGGGGTAGAGCTACGCATGCGTGTCCCCGAGATCCCGGTGGTTGTGGCGGTAGATCCTTATCGGCTGAAACAAGTATTGTCTAATTTTATCAATAATGCCATCAAGTTCACGACTTCGGGCTATATAGAAGTGGGATACTATTTCTGTACGAAAGGCGACTGCCTTCATATCTATGTAGAAGACACTGGTATCGGTATCCCTGAGGAGAAACAGAAGCAAGTTTTTGATCGTTTTTGCAAATTGGATGAGTTTGCGCAAGGCACCGGACTCGGACTGGCGATTTGCCAAGTGATAGCGCAGCGTTTCGGCGGTGAGATACAATTGAAGTCGGAATATGGTAAAGGTAGCCGTTTTATGCTAACTTTGCCTAAAGAACGTATAGGTTGACAAAGCATGGAACAAATAGAGGAACTTTCACGATTTATCAAGGAACATGCGTCGGATGATTTGAATCGTCTGTTGCTTTCCGCCTCTCGTTATCCGGGGATCGATATCCCTTTCGTGGTGGATCAATTAAAATCTCGGCGGCAGATCAAGGATAAACTACCTTCATGGTATCAAAACGATCGACTGGTTTTTCCGGCGAAGATAGCGGCGGAGCAATGTTCCTCGGAACAGACTGCCTTGTACAAACAGAGGTTGGTAGATCCACAGGCACATGTATGTGATTTGACTGGTGGATTGGGGATCGATAGCTATTTCTTCTCCCGGAAAGTACGGCAGGTTACTTATATCGAACGCTTTCCCGCTTATTGCGAGGCGGCTATCCATAATTTCAAGGTGCTAGACGTTGGTAACGTAACGGTATTGAATGGCGATTCTACGGAGTTGATAGATAAGATCGATGGAATAGATGTGTTTTATATCGATCCGGCTCGTAGGGGAGAGGGGAATAAGCGGGTTTTTGCGCTGCAGGATTGCGAGCCGGATTTGACAAAGTTGGTTCCTGTCTTGTTTGGTCATGCCCCTAAGGTGATCGCTAAATTATCTCCGATGGCGGATATTCATATGACGTTGGATTTGCTTCCGGATGTGACAGCCATACAGGTGCTTTCGGTGAAAAATGAATGTAAGGAGCTTTTGTTTGTGTTGGAGCGAGGCTCGAAAGGCGGGAGTCCTCAAATCTGTTGCGTGAATTTCACTTCGGAGGAAGAGCCGGAATTGTTTGTGTTCTCATTGGTGGAAGAACGGGAAGCTGTCGCTTCCATCCGTGGAGAAGTCAAGCGTTATTTATACGAACCGAACGCTTCCATCTTGAAGGCGGGTGCGTTTAAAGCGGTCGCCACTCGCTTTGGATTGAATAAATTGCATGTCAACAGTCATTTATATACGTCGGATGAGGTTGTCCCTAGTTTTCCGGGACGTTCTTTTGTGGTAGACGAAGTGATCCCCTTTACGAATAAACAATGTAAGACCTTGTCGAGGCAGATTCCCCAAGCGAATATCACAGTCCGTAATTTCCCCCTCTCGGTGGATGAGTTACGTAAGCGAACTAAAATTGCGGATGGAGGAACTATCTATCTTTTCGCTACTACTCTGGAAAATGGGGATAAGGTACTTATCAAAACTCATAAGATATAGGATACTGCATAGGTGCTGCAGCATTACTGCATAAGGGTTGCAGTACTACTGCTAGGCCTGTTGCAGTACTACTGTAAGGCTTGTTGCAGTACTATTGCAAAGCCTGTTGCAGTGATATCCGAAGGGATATAAAAAAGTGTATGATGTTATCACCATACACTTTTTATGATATGAGGTTTATATTACTTCAATAGATTCGCACGCATTTCCTCAATCTTAGCTTTTGACTCACGAGCCGTATTTATGGTTGCTACCATTCCGCTTAACGGAGCGATTGTAGTTCCTAATTGCTCCAAGTCAGGATAATATTTAGCTAAGTCGGCTGTGATCTGCTGGATGATACCGATACGTTTTTCCATATTCTCGCTCAAACCGGCGGAAATAGCGTCGCCTTTAACAACCAAGCCCGGATTTGCGTATACAATGGCATATTCTACAGCCATGCCCCCTAACAACTCAAGCTCAACGTCAGCCTTATCATTTTCCATCATAGCGTCGATCAATTTGTTTTCTTGGTTTTTCATGAATTTGCTTAACTCCTCTTTGCTGGCGTTAGCGGGAGCGGACTCTTTCATGATGTCGATAGCGAATGGAATGTCCAGATCCGTAGTCAATTTAACCAATACGTTCTCGATATCTGTAGTCGGCTTTTTCATAGCCTTCAATACGTTCAAGTCTGCGAAGTAGATACCGCAAGCACGTGCTTTCTGGGCTTGTGTGTTCAATTCGGAAACCTTGCTGACCGGCAACATAAAATCAGTATTAGCGACAGAGATCGTAACCTCGCCGGTAGATACTTTGTAAGGCAACTCCGAATCCGGCATATCTTTCAAGAAACGAGTAACCTCGTCTTTCAACTCGGCAGTAAGCAGACCTTTAGATACTTCTCCTGCGATAGCTGCTTCTTCCTCTACTTTTTGCTCAGCGGCGTCTTGTTTTTTACTGCTGTTGCAAGATACCATTCCAAATGTAATCGCTGCTATGGTTAGCAGGCTAACAAAACTCTTTTTCATGTTATTCTTTATTTTTAGATTATATATTTTGTCATTAATCGCTCCCTTTGTTTAAATACTTGCCGGGAAACTCTGCGAAGATAGATATAATTACCAATAAAGCAAAGATTCCTAACATTAATAAATTAAATGTAAAAGTAGAAAATGTATAACCGGCGAATTTTTTCTCATGACTATAGAAAGGCGCACGTCCCCAATTATTGTCCGGTTCCAGATAAATCTGCCCGATTTTAGGGTAGATCCGGTTGTGGGCCTCCTTATAGAATTGGGTACTGGTTGAGTTGAGTACCAGCTCCTCGATGGCTGAGTTATGATGTTCCTTTTTCAAGGTGTTCAACCATTCGGAGCCGTGTTCTTGAATGACCTCTTTCCGTTTTTTCTCTAATAACGCCGTGAAATTATCGCTACGGGTATGCAGGGCTTTTTCTACTTTATCCATATAGCTCTCGTAACTCTCTTTGGACGTATAGGGGGCGATACGGGCGGCACGGGATAGTACGGCCAGTTCGTTGTGGATCGTCCGGGTGTTCTTTTCCCGTTTCTCCGGGATCAGGTTGAGGCTGTTTATGAGGCTGCGCACCTCGTCAGCATGGACATTCCGGTAATATTGCGCTAGGAACTTTTCTTTCTCGACCGTGAAAAATAGGCGGTTGTAGCTGTTGTTCCGGAATTGTTCCGTAACCAACGCCTCGAATGCCCAACGTGAGGGAATAACCTCACCGATAAGGGGCACTATGTTCCGGCTGGATGCGCTTCTGCTCAAATCGTCGAACTTGACAACTAAGCCGCAAAGTAAGATCTGCGGGATTAAAAGCAGCGGTATCGTTATATAGATCGCTACGATCGAGTTTAGGGATTGCGATAGTACCAAACCTGTCAGGTTGGCGAGGAATGAGGTTGCCCATAGCGTGATCCACCAAGTAAGGAACATCTCGCTTCCAATGCCTATCAATAAATTTCCTACCACTATGAATAGCAAACTTTGGATCGCTGAGATACAAAGCAGGTAGAACATCTTTGACGAGAGATAACTGCCTCGGCTCAATCGCAAGAATCGTTCTCGCTTTAGGAGCGTCCGGTCCTTGATGATCTCTTCGGCGCTGATACTTAATCCCGTGAAAGTAGCGACAATCACCGCCATGAAAATGTAGGATACCAGATTTTTGTTCGCCAGCAAAGAATACCCGTCATCGGGTACGAAGCGGGTGAGCAGGGCCACGATCACCGCCAATAAAGGAGTCTCCAGTAAGGCGATGCACAAGTACTGCTTATTGGTCAGCTTGGTCTTTATGTTTCTTTCCAAGAAGATACAGAATTGCTTCCAGATCGAGGGCTTCTGCTGATGATTCGGGGGCAGGGGGGTAGGCTTAACCTCTTGGAACTTCGGGCGGGAAGCTACATATAACTCATGCCATTCTTTTGAAGTTATCTTCCGGATGTTTGTCTGGTTTCCGCTATCGTCTATCTTTTTTGCGTCGATAATGGTTAGGATTAGTTCCGGATTGATATTTCCGCAGGTGCCGCAAACACTGATGTCTTGATCTGTATAATTGGCGATCCGTTTGAAATAGGTGATCGCCTCGATCGGGTTACCGTCGTAAATCGGGTAACCGCCGGTATCTAATAACCATAGGCGGTCGAACAGTTTATAGATCTCGGACGAAGGTTGGTGGATATTGACAACCACGAGCCGTCCCCGGTGTGTTTGTTCCTTTAACAGCATGATGACCTTTTCGGAATCGGTGGACGAGAGGCCGGAGGTAGGCTCATCCAAATAAAGGATCGCCGGCTCACGGATAAGTTCCAGTGCTATATTTAAACGTTTACGTTGCCCTCCGCTGATCGTTTTCCGGATTGGAGACCCGACGGCCAAATCCCGGATCTTGCTCAGATCCAAATCCTCCAGTATCGTATTGACACGATCCTCGATCTCCTTTTTGGTCAGGTTGGCGAAACAAAGGCGGGCGGTATACCATAGATTTTGGAATACGGTCAGCTCCTCGATCAGCAAGTCATCCTGAGGCACGAAACCGATCAATTGCTTGCATTCCGGATCACTCAGCGGATGTCCGTTCAGGCATACATTTCCCTCTCCGGGGATAATATTCCCATTTAAGATGCTTAACAAGGTCGACTTACCAACGCCGCTTCCTCCCATGATGGCTACCAACTGGCCAGATTCAAGGTTGAAAGAGAAATTGTGCATACCGTTCTCGCTATTCTTGAAGCTGAACTCGATATCCCTCCCGGTTAATAAAATACGTTCCTTATGCTCATTCTGATTGAATACATCGAGGACATCACTATAATAAACCGGCAAGAATAGTGGGCTTTTGATTACGCTGCTGCGTTGCCAGCCATAGAAGATACCGGAAGTAAGCGGGATATCGTTCATGAATACCCGTCCGCTGCCTTGGTAGATAAAGACCATTCGGTCGAACCGGGTCAGTCTCAACACCCGTATCTCGCCCTCCAACCCCCTTCTGTAGATATGGTTGACGTCTTTATCGCTATCATCAGCGTTGATCGTAAGTATGGAGGGGGATTTTTTACCGACTACAAAGGCGTATAGGTTGTCGAAGGTATCCGTATCGATATTGAATATCGTAGCGATCTTATGGAAAATGGCTAAGTTCTCGTTCAATCCTTCATTGTTGCCATGGGCGAACTCCATGAAACGGAGAAGAAGCAATAGTTGGTCTTCCGCGATCAATTTGGGCTTGAGCTGGTTGCATACGTTAATAATAACGCTTTCTCTATCGATGTCGAACTCCGGGTCATCGTAAACACTTTGTATCTCTTCAAATAGCTCCATATATTCTTTATGGGAGCGGATACCAAAGTGACTGGTTAAGTAAGAATTGACAGCTTGACGTGCTTGATCACTTTCTATTTTTGCCAAGGACGCAAATATAGCGAACAAGTTTAGTAGCCCATTGAGTATAGTTTCATTCATTCATCAAAGTATTGTTTCAAATGTCTTGCAAAGATAAGGTAAGTGAAACAAAAAACAGGTCGAATGTTAGACTTTTTAAGCGGTCAAGTGAATAACATGATCAATAATTGGGCAGAAATCACCCGGATGAACATGGATAACGGGTAAACCGTAGCGTAAGATACGGAAGGCTCGTCACCCTCGACGGTCGTATTGGCATAACTCAAGGCCATCGGATTGGCCATGCTTCCGCATAGCATACCTATGTTGTGGGCGTAATCTAACTTGAAGAATTGCGAGGCGATGAACCCGACGATCAAGACCGGTACGATCGTCAATAGGAAACCGAGACCGATCCATAACAATCCCTCGGCACGGAAGACGGTCTCGAAGAAATGAGCTCCGGAGTCGATTCCCAGTCCCGCCAGATAGATCACTATACCGAACTGCCGCATCATCAGGTTTGCGCTCTGGGTGGTATAAGTCGTTAGGTGGAAACGGGGGCCGAACGCACCCATCAAGATTCCAACGATGATCGGTCCTCCGGCGATACCCAGCTTGATGGGGGTACTCATTCCCGGTATGGCGATTGGGATCGCCCCGATTAATACGCCCAGCGTAAGTCCTACGAATATGGCAAGCAGGTTGGGGTTATCCAGCCGTTTCAGCTCGTCTCCCAATATCTTACCCACGTTATTCACGGAATTGGCCTCGCCTACGATCGTTAGTTTATCCCCAATCTGTAGACGGAGGTCACGGGAGGCCACCAGATCGATACCCGCACGGTTTACCCGGGTGATGTTGATCCCGTATAGGTTGCGGAGCCGGAGCGAGCCTAGCTTTACCCCGTTTACCCGGTTGCGGGTTACGACGATACGGCGGGAGATCAATTGGCTGTCGATAGCGTTCCAGTCAATATCTTCCTTATTCCAGTCCGTAGTCTCTTGTTCTCCGAAAAGTACCTTGATGGATTCGACATCCGCCTTTACGGATATGATAAGCAAATGGTCTTTTTCCTTTAAGATGGTTTCAGAGGTAGGGATCGTCACCTTTCCGTTCCTCCAGAGGCGGGAGATCACGAAATGTTTCTCTGTCAATTTCATGACTTGCTGGATGCTCTTATTGTAAATAGAGGGGTTTAATACCTGAAATTCCGCTACGTTTGTTGTCGTGTCTTGCTCCTTATGCGTGCTCTGTGTCTTTTTTGCGAATAAGGACCTCAAGATGATAATAGCGAGAATTACGCCTACGACACCTAATGGATAAGCTACGGCACAGGCCAGAGCCATATCCGTTACGTTCCTCGTATTTTCCGGATCCATTTGTAAGAGCGCTTGCTGGGCGGCACCTAGGGCCGGGGTATTCGTTACGGCACCGGATAGCAACCCTACCATAACGGGGACGGAAATTCCTGTTATCCAATGAAACACCAACGTCAAAATCAGTCCTAAAGCGATCACCCCTAATCCCATCGTATTCATTTCCACCCCGCCTTTTTTTAGGGAAGAGAAGAAACCGGGACCTACCTGCAATCCCAAGGTATATACGAAAACGATAAGCCCGAAGTTCTGAGCGAAGTTCAGCATGTCCTTATTTACGGTAATGCCCAGATGCCCTGCCATAATACCGGCGAAGAATACAAAAGTGATGCCTAATGAAATGCCGAATATCTTTAGCCGCCCTAAATACACACCAACCGCCGCCACGATAGAAATGACGGCCACGGCCTGTATCATCGAGGGTTCTGTAAGCGTCTCAAGTAACCAATTCATAAGAGTTTCTTTTTTGCTTTAGAAGCGCAAAAATATATAAAACAAAGCAATTAAAAAAATTGTAGTATCTTTGCCCACGAAATAACGATGATACAGGGTGAGGGAAACGATGGTTAAATATATAAAGTGGTTGCTGCCGGTACTTTTTATTGCGTATTATAGCAGTGTCTCGCTTTTTACGCACGTCCATGTGGAGCATGGTACGACCATCGTGCATGCGCACCCTTTCAAGAAGACGGCGGACGGTACTTGCCATCATCATACCTCTTTGGCGGAGATACAGTTGTTTCATATGCTCTCATCTATTTACGTGATGGACGGGGCGATTCACCTGTTACGTTTACAATTCTATTCTTTAAAAATATCTAATCTCTCTGAGTCTCCGGTCTATCCGGATCATGTCACTTCCGTTGAGGGACTGCGATACCTGCGGGCTCCCCCAGTTGTTTGATTACATATCCAGAAATCAATATCCGTTTGTAGAGACGGGGCATGCCCGTCTCCTCGGCAATTCGTAATCATTAATATTCAAACAACTATTAATCAAGCAATGAATAAGTTCATTACACTTATACTATGCCTGTGCTGTGTCTTTACATCAGCGTGGGCAGAGGGAGACGATCATACCTCCTTGAATCCTTCCGACGCTAATATCGTAGGCCATATCCTCGATAAGAAAACAGGAGAGCATCTCTCTTTTATCAATGTCTACCTCCACGGTACGACGATCGGTACGACCACCGACGCTACCGGTCATTACTATATGAAGAATCTTCCCGAGGGAAAATACACCTTGGTCATGAAGTCTATCGGATATAAAACCGAGGAGAAGACGGTGACCCTTAAGAAAGGGAAGACATTGGAGATCAATTTCAATGCCGAGGAAGACGCTGTCTCCTTGGACGGTGTCGTCGTATCGGCAAACCGTAACGAGACGACCCGCCGTCTGGCTCCTTCTTTGGTAAATGTACTCGACTCCAAGGTGTTCGAGACTACGCACGCCACTTCCTTGGCCGACGGTCTGAACTTCCAGCCCGGCGTGCGTGTGGAGAATAACTGCCAGAATTGCGGTTTCCAACAAGTACGTATCAATGGTCTGGAAGGCCCTTATACCCAGATCTTGGTGGATAGCCGGCCGATCTTCAGCGCCCTGACCGGCGTATATGGCTTGGAGCAGATCCCGGCAAATATGATCGAGCGGGTAGAGGTGATGCGCGGAGGAGGCTCGGCCTTGTTCGGCTCGTCCGCTATCGCCGGTACGATCAATATCATCACGAAGGAACCGATGCGCAACTCTGCCCAGATTGCCCATTCGTTGACGATGATCGGGGGAAGCCGTCCGGATAATAATACGACCGTGAACGCCTCGTTGGTGACGGACGATCATAAGGCGGGTATCTACCTCTTTGGGCAGGGCCGCCACCGTGCCTCTTACGACCATGATGGCGATGGCTACTCGGAGCTGGGTAAGTTGGAGGCGAAGACCCTCGGATTCCGTTCCTACCTAAAGACCAGCAACTACTCCAAGCTCACTTTCGAGTACCATAACATCAGCGAGTTCCGGCGAGGTGGTAATTTATTGGATCTTCCGCCTCACGAGACGGATATCACCGAGCAGACCGACCACCAGATCAACGGGGGAGGCCTGAAATTTGATCTTTTCTCTCGCGACTACCATCATCGGCTGAATGTGTACACCTCCGCCCAGCATACGAAACGCCAGAGTTATTACGGTGCCGGAAAAGATCCGAACGCCTATGGTAACACGACGGACATGACCTTTATCGGTGGCGTCCAATATTCCTACGAATGGGATAAATGCCTTTTTATGCCCGCTACCTTTACGGGAGGCGCCGAATATAGCTACGATGATCTGCAAGACGAGATGCTTGGCTATCACCGTACGATCGCCCAGACCGTGCATATCGGTAGCGCCTTCGCCCAGAACGAGTGGAAGAATGACCGTTGGAGTTTCTTGATCGGTGGCCGTTTGGATAAGCATAACATGATGGATCATGTGATCTTTAGCCCTCGTGCGAACGTGCGCTTCAATCCGACGAAGGATATCAACCTGCGTATGTCGTACTCCAGCGGTTTCCGGGCCCCTCAAGCGTTCGACGAGGATTTGCATATCACCGCCGTGGGGGGCGACGTGGCGATCATCCAGATCTCTCCGGACTTGAAGGAGGAGAATTCGCAGAGCGTGAGCGCTTCCGTGGATTTTTATCATCGCTTCGGCCCGGTTCAAGTGAATTTCTTAGTGGAAGGTTTCTATACGGATTTACGGAACGTGTTTATCTTGGAGGAGATCGGCCGTGACGAGGACAATAACCTGCTGATGGAACGCCGTAATGGAAAGGGTGCCCGTGTGATGGGTATCAATCTGGAGGGTAAGATGGCCTATTCTTGGATGCAGATACAGGCGGGCGCTACTTTGCAACGGAGCCGCTACAAGGAGGCAGAGCAATGGAGCGAGAACCCGAATATCACCCCGCAGAAGAAGATGTTCCGCTCTCCGGACGTATATGGCTATTTCACCTCTACCTTCACGCCCGTGAAACGTTTCTCCGCCTCATTGACGGGAACCTATACGGGCAGCATGTTGGTGCAGCACTTGGCGGGTTACATTCCCGAGGATCGTGAGGAGAAGACTCGTGATTTCTTCGACTTGAACCTGAAGCTGTCTTACGACTTCCCGATCTTCAAGTCCGCAACCTTGCAGGTGAACGCCGGAATACAGAATATCTTCGACTCCTATCAAGATGATTTCGACAAGGGAGCGCATCGGGATGCCGGGTATATCTATGGCCCGGGAATTCCTAGAAGTTATTTCGTGGGGTGCAAGATCAGTTATTAAATACTCGGCGAGCCTTGCCGAGGGAGTTGGAAGGACTTTGAAGCATCCGGCGGCTATCGCCGGGGGATGTGGAAGACTCTTGGGATGCCCGGCGGGGGTCGCCGGAGGATCGGAAGGGAACTCAAGATGCCCGGCGGAGATCGCCGCAGAGTTCCAACCCGTTTCCAATCCTCCGGCGAGCCTCTACGGGGCTATTCCTCCACTATCCTCTCTATATAATTCGGCGGCAGGGTGGTGCGTGGTACTTTCATGCCGCCGAACCATTTATGCAAGGGCAAGTCGAAGCCTGTTCCATTCATGTAATTGTAGAGGGAAACGCGAAGCCCCTCGCTGAAAAGCTCCGGATCGCAGCCGGATAGCGCCTCGAACTGTACGTCATTACGGGCGAATCCGCCAAAGGGAGGCTCCGTGACACGGCAACTGTACTCGGCGGGGTGCAACCCCACAGGGCTATGCGCTGTCATGGCGAAACGATGCCAAAATCCGGATTGAATCAGCCCAAGCTCAAACATTTGCCGGACCGTTTCTAAGGAATCTATGGTTTCTTGAGCGGTTTGGGTCGGGAAACCATACATCAAATAGGCATGGACCATGATGCCTGCCCCGGTAAAGTTGTTGGCGACCCGTGCCACTTGAGCCACTGTCACCCCTTTATTTATCAGCTTGAGGAGTCGGGGAGAGGCTACTTCCAGACCTCCCGACACGGCGATGCAGCCACTTCGTTGAAGAAGGTCGCATAGTTCCTCAGTATAGCTTTTCTCAAAACGAATATTTCCCCACCACACGACGGTTATCCCACGGCGGATAATCTCCTGCGCCATTTCCCGTAGCAAGGCGGGTGGAGCGGCCTCGTCCACGAAATGGAAGCCGATCTCGCCGGTTTGCTCGATCAAGCGCTCCATACGGTCTACCAAAGTCTTGGCTGTATTCGGCTCATATCGTTTGATGTAATCCAATGAGCCGTCACAGAAGGCGCATTTCCCCCAGTAGCAACCGTGCGCCAAGGTCAGTTTATTCCAGCGACCATCGCTCCAAAGCTTGTGCATCGGGTTGGCCATTTCCATGACGGAGATGTATTTGTCCAGCGGCAAGCCCTCGTAATCCGGGAATCCGGTCTCGCTTTGCCGGCAAGCGGGGTAAGCGGGATTATCTTGATAAACGACCCGGCTACCGTTCTCGTCCAAGGAGAAGGTGCGTACCAGTTCCTCTTTTTGGATCGCCCCGTCCAGATAGCGTAACACTTGGAAGAGTGGGTCCTCTCCATCATCTAGCAAGAGGTAATCGATGTATTTGAAGAAGCGTGTATCCGTGATGGAGCGAAGTTCCGTATTCACGAAACCACCTCCCATAAGGATCGGGATATCGGGATGTGCCTGCCGTAGCCATTGGGCGAGCCGGAGGGTACTGAATAAATTCCCCGGGAAAGGTACGCTGAAAGCGATCGCCTTGGGCTTGCTCTTGGCGATGTGCTTTTCCAATAGCGGTTGCGTCAGGCGGTCGATAAAGCCGAAAGGTTTTTGGAGGGCTTCCTCGATCTCGTCGAAAGAGGAGGCGCAGCGGCCCAGATGCTCGGCATATCGACTGAAGCCGAAATCCGGGTCGATCGTTTCCCTGATCAAGTCGCAGAGATCCTCCAGATACAAGGTCGCCAGATAACGGGCCTTATCCCGTAATCCCGAAGTGCCGAACGCCCATTCCAGCTCCTCCTCGTTTTGGCTCCCGCAGTCGCTTTCGGGAAGGTAATCTTGGTTACAGATGCGATAAGCGAGAGGATCGTTCTTTCCCTGAAGGAAAGCGACGACGGCGGCTATCGTGTCGATATACCGTTGCTTATTAGCTAGCATCCCCCGGACTTTAGCCGGATATTTACCTTTCCGTCGCTCGATCTCGGCGAATAACTCCCCGAGACCCTGCGTGGAAAACAAAGCCAAGATTGTCTCGATACCCAGATCGGTCTGCCCGGCATGTACACCCTTTGCCTCCAAATAACCTTTTAGGTAAGCCGTGGAAGGATAAGGCGTATTGATCTGCGTAAACGGAGATAAAACCAGAAGAACCGAAGCTAATCCCATATCAACTCAACTAATTTTCAATTATTCAAGCTATTGTTGATAGACTCGATATAGTCCAGAATCTCATCCCGTCCCTCTTTCTTCTCCGAGGAAGAGAGGAAGATCGGAGGAAGCTCTTCCCAAGTCTCCAGTAATTTATCCGTATAGACTTTTAGGTTCTCTTTCAAGCGTCCCTTGCTGATCTTGTCGATCTTCGTGAAGATGATAGAGAAAGGAACCCCGCTCTCACCCAGCCATTCCATAAACTCCAGATCGATCTTTTGCGCCTCGTGACGGCAGTCCAAAAGGACAAATAGGTTGGTCAGTTGCTCTCGATCGAGGATATAGTTCTCGATGATACGTTTCAATTGCTCCCGGTTCTCCTTGCCTCGTTGGGCGAAGCCATACCCCGGAAGATCTACCAGATACCACTCGTTATTGATAAGAAAATGATTGATAAGTAAAGTCTTACCCGGTGTTTGCGAAGTCATCGCCAAGCCCTTCTTGTTGGTAAGCATATTGATCAAAGAGGATTTGCCTACATTGCTTCGTCCGATGAAGGCATACTCCGGCTTATTACCCTCGGGGCATTTCCTTACGTCTGTGTTGCTGATAACAAATTCTGCGCTTTTAATTTCCATAAAATATAAATTAATGAATAATGAGTATTGAATAATGGCTAGGCTTAATTCTCAATTTTCAAATTTCCATTTTCAATTGCCGAAAGCCACAGCCCGGCGAACGTGATGCCTCCGTTTACCATAAGCATCTCGTAGCCGAACGTATAGCCTGCGTATTGTTTCACCAAGAAATCCGTGGCGAGGCAAATCAACGGGGAGGCTATACAGATATAGGGCACGTATTTGTCACGGGGTTTCCGCTTCGTGAAAAGCCCGAAAACAAACAGCCCCAATAGAGGACCATACGTGTACGACGCTATCATGTAGATCGCGTCGATAACGCTTCGGTTATTTACGGCCTTGAACGCCAAGATGATCAAGACGAACAAGACGGATATCATCACGTGTACCTTTAGGCGGGTACGTTTCGCCCTTTTCGCTTCCTCTCTCTGCACGCCGAGGATATCCACGCAAAAAGAGGTGGTGAGCGCTGTCAACGCCGAGTCGGCGCTACTGAAAGCCGCCGCTATGATACCGATCGTAAAGAAGATCAAGATACTCCCGCCCAAGATCCCCGAGGTACAAAACATCGGGAGGATATCGTCGTTGAGGGTTGGCAACTGGATGTTCTGCTGTGCCGCCAATGTCAGTAGCAGTACCCCCAGTGCGAGAAACAAGAAGTTGACCGGCGTGAAGGCGAAGCCATATGTGTACATGTTTTTCTGGGCATCCTTCAAGCTCTTGCAGGAGAGGTTCTTTTGCATCATGTCCTGATCCAGCCCGGTCATGACGATCGTGATAAAGATACCGCTGAAGAACTGCTTGAAGAAGTTCTGCGTACTATGCCAATCGCCGAACTCAAAGATCCGGAAATGAGGGCTTTCCACCAAGGTCTGCGCCATATCCCCGAAATCCAGTCCCATCTTGTCCTTCACCTGCCAGATGATCACGATCAACATTGCCACGAGACAAAGGGCCTGCAACGTATCTGTCCAGATGATCGTCTTGATACCGCTCCGGAACGTATATAGCCATACCAGCAGGATACTGAGGATAGCGGTCACGGCGAATGGGATGTTCCAAGCGTTGAACACGTAGGTTTGCAAGATCAAGACCACTAGATATAAGCGTGCGGCCGCCCCTACGATCTTCGAGAGCAGGAAGAATGAGGCCCCTGTCTTGTACCCCCTTCTCCCGATCCGGTCATCCAGATACGAGTAGATGGAGGTAAGCTGCAACTTATAGTATAGCGGTAGCAATACCTTGGCTATAATGATATATCCCACGAAGAAGCCTAATACAGTCTGCATATACGTCATATCGATCGCCCGCACCATGCCGGGTACCGATACGAACGTCACCCCCGATAAGGATGTCCCTACCATGCCGATAGAGACGATATACCAAGGTGATTTCCTGTCCCCGAGGAAGAATGCCTCGTTGCTGTTATTACGCCCCGTGATCCATGCTATCAGCAGCAAGACGGTGAAATAGGCAGCGATAATAAAAAGGATGATATAGCTGTTCATGTATTGCTAACTTCTTTCTTTTTCTCCACAAAGATACGGCTTTACTTTGAAATAACGGGCATATGCGTGGATTCTACCGTGATGGGTTTCTTGATGCCCTTTAGGTAGTCCATGAAAGCGTCGGTCGATATGATACCTAAATTATCGAATTCCGGGATCTCGTAGCCCTTGAATAAAGAGGCGTCGTACCCGTCTCCGCCATCGGTGATGAAAGCGTCTAGGGTCACCACGCAAGGGGTATTGTCCTCGATCTCGGTCTTTTGCCCGTCTCTCGTATAGACTATTTTCTCGATCTTATTTCCGCTTAGGGTAAGCGTGAGGTCGGAGGATTGAAGGAAACCGTTCGGATTCTTCCGTCCATCCTCCAATAGCTTCTTCAACCGCTTGCCGTCGAAACGATAGGCAACGATAGCGGAGCCGAAAGGCAAGATGTTGCCGGCACGCAGTCGGGTGATATCTCCTTTCGGGAGGGCCGCACGTATACCTCCGTAATGGTTTACGCCGATCACCGGCTGATCCTTGTAAGCGGGCATCTCTTTTTGGAAACGCTGGGCGTAAGCGGCCGTGACCAACGCCCCGATAGGCGTATAGTCGAACTTATTGATGGTACGGTCGTGGATCAAGGCCTCTTTTGCCGTGGCAAGTTTCTCGTTCAGCCGATATTTATCCATGATCTTCTCCACGGCCTCTCGCATCTCCGGGTTCTCCTCGCAGGCTACACGCACGGTATCCCCTTGGATGAAAGAGATATCCCGGTGTCCGTTGAAATCCTGTATCTGGAACAGCAGTTTCCCGATATGGGTACCGTTTACGCCGGCTTGGATGATGGGAATGTTATTGATCTTATCGAGCACCAGCTCATGCGAGTGGGCGGATATGATGGCGTCTACCTTATCGATGAACGGCAGTCCTTGGGCGTTCTCCTCGGTGATGCGGTAAGGCATTTTCATATCCGTGCCGATGTGTATCAAGAGGATAATCATATCGATCTGGTCCTCTTTCTTTAACTGGTAGACGGTTTGTATGCAGGCTGCTCCCAGCGGATGCGTGAACTGAAGCCCTTTCAGGTTCTCCGGCTTGGTCTTGACGTAGGTGTCCGTCGTGGTCAGTCCGATGAAGGCTATACGTAGGGAGGAGCCATCTTTCAACTTACGCTCTACGATACGGTAGGGACTCAACCAGTCGGGGTGAGTATATCTCTTCTCTTCGGTGATATTGGCGGCCACATGGGGGATATTCAAGGCGGCGGTGTCCACTAGATAAGGAAGCCCCCAGTCGAACTCGTGGTTACCGATGGCGGACATTTCCACGTCCATCGCCTCGTACATCTCTTTGATAGGCTCGCCTTTCGTGATCTTGGAGAAATAGCTTCCGCTGAAATTATCTCCGCCTGAGACAACGATGGAATGCGGATAGCGTTGCTTCTCGTTTTGTGTCATTTGTACCAACCGGGCGGCTCCCGGCGTGATCCCGTCAGAGGCGAAAGCCCCATGGAAATCGTTGAATGAGAAAATGGCTAAAGTGTCTATCGAGCTGGACGGGGTGGCGATATCTTGTGCGAATAGGGGAGCGGTTAGCGCGCTGCCTAGCAAAATCGCTGATACGAATTGTTTTTTCAGTCCCATGGTTGTATGTATTAATAGGGACAAAAGTAGGAAAAATAACGGGATTCACCGAGGAAAACGCCCGATTCGTCGAATTCTTTTTGATCGTTTTAAACCTTCGGCCTACCTTTGTGTCATAGTAATAGCTCGTGAGAGTGAAAGCGAACCGGTTGTTCATCATAACCGGGAAATAGGTAAACATTAAGTCAAAGGGCCGCCGTCCGGATAAGATGCGGCCCTTTTGATTTATTCGGACTTGAGGTTGTTTACGGGATTGTCGTGGGTGGTACGGAATACGTTATATCCGGAAACCGCCAGTATGACGGTGAGTACCAATACGCCTCCTCCCACGAATAGATACCAGGATAGCTGGATCTTTTCCGAGAATTGCTCTTGCCATTTCTGGGAGATATAGAAAGCGATACCGCAACCAAGTAAGATGGCTGGCAATGCCATGGTGATGATATCTTTCAAGAAAATATGGAGTATGTCTTTTACCGTGGCTCCGTTAATCTTGCGGATCGCCATTTCTTTCCGGCGACGGTTCACCTCGTCGTTCGTGTATCCGATCAATCCGATGAAGACGATCAGCAAGGTGACGATGCCACCGATCATGACGGAGTCACGGAATTTCCGGGAGGAGGTGTATCCTTCCAGCATCTCGCTCTTGAAGGAGATCACGTTGAGTTCTTTATCCGGGATGAGTTGCCCCATTAGATCCTGCGTCTTGCGTAGAGCCTCGGAAGAAAGGCTATGGTACCGAATGACCATATGTTGGGCCGCCCCTTTCGTATAGAACATGATCTTGGCTCGCGGATCTTCTCCCGCTATGGAGCCTAGGCGGAAATCCTCGAACACGCCCCGGATCGTGAAGAGAGGCATCGACTCGGACTTGGTATCGTGTCCGGTTATTTGTACCGTCTTGCCCACGGCTCCGTCGCTCCAGTCGGCGAAAGGTTTCATGTATTCAATGAAATTGCGGCTCACCAGTATCTCTTGCGAGGAGGTGGTATTCTCTGTGAAGTATTGTCCTTCTACGATCGGGATTTCCAATACGTTCAGGTAATCGTTTCCTACGTCGTAGAGGTCGGCGATGTTGAATAGTTCCCGGTCGTCTCCCGGAAGATAGACGTTATTGCCCGAGGCTCCCCAGAAAGGAAGGTTATAGCAAGTCGTGATGGCGTCTACCTCGGGCAATCTCTGGGTTTCCTCGATCAGTTTGGCACGCCCCGTGGAGTCTACGGCGCCGATATACACATAGGCGAGGTTCTCGGGATTGTATCCCGGATGATCATTCACCATATGGTCGTATTGCTTGCCTACCACTAGCAATAAGGAGGCGAGGAAGCTGATTGCCGTGAACTGGAAGAACAAGAGTCCCAGTTTCCAAAGGCGGCGTGCTTCACGAATACTCCGGAAAACAGCCGCTACAGGAATGCGTCCTAAGAACCAGCCGGTAGCTATGCCCGTAGAGATAAGTACGACTATGACCGTGAGGCATATCGCCCACATACCTGTGGATAGGAATAACGATCGGACTCCCGTGCCGATCAGCTCCTTTATAATTCCTTGAAATCCTAGGATCAGAAGTACGACCAGCGCTAGTGCGACGGTGACGTGGGTCCCTACCTCGGACAACGCCATACCTTGGATATCCTTACCGCTCGCCCCGTAACATTTGCGTACGGCCATCTCTTTCGTGCGGTTCACGATGGAGGAGATCACGATCAATATATAGTTCATTACGGCGGTGAAGATCAATACGAAGGCGATGAACGAGAGGATCAAGGCCATACGTTTGGCCATATCGTCCTCCATATGTACGTTGAGTAGTTTGTGGAAGGTGAAGGTCAGTTCCACGCCGGCTTTCTTAAGGTCGTTTACGGGGAAATGCTTGTCGATCATCTGTCTCATTCCCGCTTCCAACTGGGCCTCTGTCGTACCCGGCGATACCTTGACATAACTTTGGTAGCGGTCGTTTCCGGTTAACATATGGGTTCCGTCCCACATGAACTTGCTGATGGAAGAAAGGGATACGATAATGTCATAACTCTGTTCGGTGTTGTCCGGTAGTTTCTTGAATACGCCGCCTATCGTGAGGGCTTGTCCCGGCGCGTCGTCAATCTCGAAGCGTTTTCCCATCACGTTACCGCCGATACGTTCGGCGATCTCGTCGGATACAAGCACGTACATGGGTTGGGAGAGAACTTGCTTAGGGTCTCCGATGAGCATGGGGCGGGGCAATACGTCGAAAAGACAACTGTCCGCTAGGATGAAGGTCGCTTTGAGCCGATGCTTGTTGTCGGACATCGTAAAAGGGGAGTTTCCCCGGAAGTACGTATAGCGTGTGGCGGCCTCGATCTCCGGTGTCTCTTGTTTCAAGAGGGGGATTACTCCGGCGGGCGTTTGCCCGTGGTCGCCCACTTCCCCGTTCATGAAAAATTTCTCATATACTCGATAGATCCGGTCTCCGTCCGGATAGAAGTTATCGTAGGTGTTCTCGAAGTGGACTTTAGCGATCAGCACCAAGCCGATGGTCAGTCCTATACCCAAGGAGATAATCTTCATTACATTGTGTTGCCCTCTCTTAAAAAGGGAGCGAATTGCGATCCCGATGTTTTTCATATTGTTATTGTATTATTTTCCGGTAAGATAAAATCAAATACCGTGCCATTGTGTTTATATGGTTGAAAAACAGAGGGGTGAGTAGCGTATGATTATTTATGAGTGTCCAATAATTGGACAAGGGTGTCCAGATTTTGGACACCTTTGTTTAATACCTTTTCTCAATAGAGGCTCCGGGGAAATAATGCGTGAGGATTTTCCGGTACGAATACCCTTTGGCTCCCATCACGGCGGCTCCGATCTGGCAAAGCCCTACGCCATGTCCCCATCCGGCTCCTGTCAAGATGAAGCGGGAGGGGATATCGAGGCGGATATCCTTTTTGTCGACAACAAAGGCCGAGCTGTATAGATGCGTCTCGGATAATGTCCGGCGTATCTCAAGCTCTTTGCCGATGGTGAACGAACGGCGTACCCCTACGATCTTAAGTTTCGTGATACGTCCGGACGAACCTCTTTCCAACGGTACGAGATCGATGATCAGTCCGAAATCCATACCCGTTTTCCGGTGGATCAACCCCGATAGTTCCTCTTGCGTGTATTCTACTTTCCAACGGTAGAAATCCGTGGTCTCTTGATCGTAGTTGTTTAGCACTTGGCTAAGGATCTCCTTGTCCGTCGTATTACAGAAGGCTTCGGGTGAGGTACGTATCCATTGTTCCGCTTCCCGCTCGTCCGTCAAGTCGGGATAGGTGGGAGTCTCGCCGTCCCTCAATGCGGTAAGATAGGAGTGGGGAACCGGTTCCCAGCAATTCTCGAATTTCTCGGTCACGCCTCCGCAGCATTTCGAGAAGCGGGCGTCGCAGATCGTATCGTTATCCATCAATACCTCTCCACGGGTCTCTTTGATCACCTCCCTGACTATCGGGTTCGATGCCCGGGTAATACCTTGGTAACGCTGGCAATGGTCGTCGGCACAGACATCGAACAACTCATGGTCCTCCCGGTCGTACCAGCGGATCAAGGTCTCGTTGTCGCGGTAACAACTTTTATAGGGCGTAACCGATCCGTTCAAGCTGAAATTCTTCTCGACCTGCGCCAAGAGCCAGCTTCGTGAGATCACGGCATGGGCTTTCAGCAACTCTTTGGAAGCGTTGGCGCTCATCTCCGAGGAGATTACGCTGGTAAGGTATTCCTCCACGTCCACTTGGTTGATCGTGACGATTCCTTTATCGGTCGCCACGAGGTTCAACGCTCCCTTGAAGCGTTGATCCTCCTGTCGTTGCCAGTGAAAATCCACGCCGATCGTGACCGCCTTCAAGTCGAAAGAGGATTGCGGGCTGGTCGGCTCGAAGAATAGCTCCTGATAAAGCTTCCCATTGTACACGATCTTGCCGTTTACCCAGAGGGCACGTTGCTCGCCTATGGTGAACGTGCCGGTTTCCGTATGTACATACTCTTCGTTAAAAACAAATGAGATCGCTTTGTGGGTCATGATTCCCACATTGATTACAGGTGCTTCCATATCCTTATTCCTTTATTCTATTCTTTTTTCGCGTTCAGGGAATTAAATGTGAGGTAAGCGATCATGACAAGGTACATGACAACCGCCAGTATCTCGGCGGCATTGCTAGATGCCCATTCCTCGTTCATCAAGTTGATTCCGCCGAAGCGTAAGGCCGCACTGACCACCCCCATCAAGGCACCGCCGGCGATAAAGCCGGAAGCCAGTAACGTACCTTTCTCCAAGCGGGCCGAGTTCAAGCTTTGGTCTTTGCTACGGCTTCCTACGTACCAACTGATCGCTCCACCGATCAAAAGCGGCGTATTTAGGTCCAAAGGGATAAACATACCCAAGGCGAATGCCAACGCCGGTATCTTGCAGAAGTTCAATACGACGGCGAGGACGGCTCCGATCGCGTATAAAGCCCAAGGTGCCCCCGAACCACTCATCAACGGCTCGATAACGGCGGCCATAGCGTTCGCTTGCGGAGCGGCCAATTGTCCGGTCGTGAAACCGTACGTCTGGTTCAATATCAAGATCACGCCTCCTACCGTAGCGGCAGAAACTAGTGTGCCTAAGAATTTCCAAGTCTCTTGCTTGGCGGGTGTGCTCCCCAGCCAATAGCCGATCTTTAAGTCGGTAATGAAACCTCCCGCCATGGAAAGCGCCGTACAAACCACGCCTCCGATAATCAGGGCGGATACCATGCCGGCCGGCCCCTTCAACCCTACGGCGACCAAGATGATGGAGGCGAGGATCAACGTCATGAGTGTCATGCCCGAAACCGGGTTCGTCCCTACGATAGCGATAGCGTTTGCCGCTACGGTCGTAAACAGGAAAGCGATCACCCCGACCAGCAATAAGCCGATGGCGGCATGGAACCAATTATGAAGTACGCCGAACTGGAAGAACAGGAAGGTGACGATCAGCGATACGATGATACCGATCGTTATCACTTTCATCGACAAATCCTTTTGCGTACGTATGGTATTACTCTCCACAGCGTCTCCTTTTCCTTTCAACTCGTTCGCCGCCAAGCCTACGGCTCCCTTGATGATCCCCCAAGAGTTGATGATGCCGATCACCCCGGCGGTAGCGATACCTCCGATACCGATGTGGCGGGCGTAGGTGGTGAAGATTTGCTCGGCGCTCATGCTCCCGACGGTCGCCGTGATAGCGTCATTGCCGAACGTAAGTACGTCGGCGCTGAAAATGGCGGACATGGCGGGGATGATCACCAGCCATACCAAGAATGAACCGGCGCAGATGATCAAGGAGTATTTTAATCCGATGATGTAACCCAGACCTAGCACGGCTGCACCCGTATTGACTTTCAATACGATCTTGGCCTTCTCCGCCAGCATCTCACCGGCTCCGACGATACGGGTACTGATCGTCTCGCCCCACCAACCGAAGGTGGCGATGATGAAGTCGTACAAACCACCGATTAATCCGGCGAATATCAAGGGCTTCGCTTGGCTTCCGCCTTTCTCGCCGGAGACGAGTACTTGCGTGGTAGCCGTAGCTTCCGGGAAGGGATACTTGCCGTGCATGTCGGATACGAAATATTTACGGAACGGGATTAATAGCAAGATTCCGATGATACCTCCTAACAAGGAACTCATGAAAACCTCGAAGAAATTGACCGTGATCTTCGGATATTTGTCTTGCAGGATATAAAGGGCGGGCAAGGTGAAAATGGCCCCCGCCACGATCACGCCGCTACTGGCCCCGATAGACTGGATGATGACGTTCTCTCCCAAGGCGTTCTTCCGCTTGAATCCGCTGGACAACCCTACGGCGATGATAGCGATCGGGATGGCGGCCTCGAATACTTGACCGACCTTCAGGCCCAGATAAGCGGCCGCCGCGCTGAATATCACCGCCATGACCAATCCCCAAAGGACGGACCAAGGCGTAACCTCCGGATAGTGTTTGTTGGGAGACATAAGAGGCTTGTAGCTTTCCCCTTCTTTTAATTCTCGGTAGGCGTTTTCTGGCAGCCCGGTTACCTTTTCTTCATTTTCTGGTTTCACGATATTAAAATGTTAGATTATTAGTTCGTAATAGCTCCACCAAACGGGTGTTGGGTGACAAATTTATGTTTTCTGGCTGAGACATGCAAGGATTCTTTAGAATAGTTAGGGCAACCGTACCCAAATTATCTATATGAATTCTTGCCCAGTAGCGTATGAATTCTTGTTCGCATGCTGTATAATTCTACAAACCACGGCGTGATCTGTACAGACCAAGTCGTGGAATATACAAATCACGTCGTGGTCTGTACATCCCACGGCGATCATTTGGAAATAGATCAAGTAGTAAGTATGTTTGTATATGGCAAAAAGAATGTTTATTACTTGAGGACATGAACAATTATACCTAGAGCAGTTATAGTTGTACATATCAAGCAAGAGATGTGCGACTTGAATGGGATGGGGGAGAAGCCGAGTAAATAATTTGAGGTTTATCGTTAATTCGTAAATTCTTTCTATTTTTGTAGTCAAATACAGAAAGTAGATGAATCAAAGATATCCTTCAGCCTTGTTGGAAAATGCCGTGAATGAATTGGCTTCCTTGCCGGGGGTGGGGAGGAAGACAGCGCTCCGGCTAGCGCTTTATATGTTGCGCCGGGACGTCGGCTATACGGAAAACTTCGCTGCGGCCTTGGTCGCCCTCCGTCGAGACGTGAAGTACTGCAAGGTCTGCCATAATATATGTGATGATGAGGTTTGCTCTATTTGCGCCAACCCCAGCCGTGACCATTCCTTGGTTTGCGTGGTAGAGAATATCAAGGAGGTGATGGCGATAGAGAATACCGGGCAATTCCGTGGCGTATACCATGTGTTGGGCGGGATCATCTCGCCGATGGATGGTATCGGACCGGGCGACTTGCGTATCGACAGTCTGGTGCGACGTGTGGCCGAAGGTGAGGTGAAAGAGATCATCTTGGCGTTGAGCACTACCATGGAAGGCGATACGACTAACTTTTTTATTTACCGGAAGCTATCCGGTTACGATGTGAGGATCAGTGTCATCGCACGTGGCGTATCTATCGGTGACGAGATCGAGTATGCCGACGAGATCACCTTAGGACGATCCATTATCAATCGTACCGAGTTCAATCTCACCTCTTCTAATTCATAAATCATAACTCATAATTAATATCCGGAATGACCTACGAAGAAACCAAGTTGTCCGTTATCATCGTTAACTATAACGTGAAGTATTTTCTGGAGCAATGCCTCTATTCTGTCCGTGCCGCCGTAACGGGGATGGACGCCGAGGTGTTCGTGGTGGATAATAACTCGACGGATGGATCTGTCGAATATCTCCGGCCTAAATTCCCGGAGGTGGTTTTCATTGAGAATAAAGATAATCCCGGTTTCGCCAAGGCTAATAATCAGGCGATTCGCCAGTGCGCCGGGGAATACGTGTTATTGCTGAATCCCGATACCGTGGTGGGAGAGGAGAGCCTCCGCAGCCTGTGCTTCCAGATGGATGAGGATCCGGAGATCGGAGCTATCGGCGTGAAGATGCTGAATGGGCACGGGGTATTCTTGCCGGAGAGCAAACGGGCTTTCCCTTCGCCTTGGGTGTCGTTCTGCAAGATATTCGGTCTTTCAAAGCTGTTTCCTAACTCTCCTGCATTCGCACGTTATAGCCTGCCGTATCTGGATAAAGAGCAGACGCATAAGGTGGAGGTGCTGGCGGGTGCGTTCATGTTGCTTCGCCATGAGGCGTTGGATAAGGTTGGTTTGTTGGATGAGTCGTTCTTCATGTATGGGGAGGATATCGATTTGTCTTATCGGATCGTGTTGGGAGGCTATAAGAACTTGTACGTGCCGGAACGGATCCTGCATTATAAGGGGGAGAGTACGAAGCATGGTGACTTGAGGTACATAAGGGCTTTTTACGGCGCCATGTTGATTTTCTATAAGAAATATTATCCGGGGTCCGGTTGGTTGATGCGGATACTGATCCGGTTGGCTGTCCTGCTGAAAGCTTGCTGGGCGATGATTTCAGCCCCTCTACGCAAGAAGGCTAAAGCGGTTAAGCATCGCCGCCTTTTGATCTTGTGTAGGGAGGATCATTTTGAGGAGGTAAAGGCCGTTTGCCTGAAAGCTATGCCGGATCTGGAATTCGTGAATCTCTGGGATTTGGACGTGGAGCGTGTGATGGATGCTATCTGTCGCAAGAACCAGATGAAAGGCTTTACGGACTACGCTTTCTGCTTCCCCGATGCCCGTTACGAGCAGATGCTCTTGTTTATGGACAAGCTCGTGAACAAGAAAGCGGTTTACCATATATATACGAAGAAGAGTGGTCGGCTTGTTTAAGTAATCCTTGGGTAAATATGTTGTTGTCGAATGATAGAGTCCGCTTGAGGGCATTGGAACCAGAGGATCTGGAGTTGTTGTATCGTTGGGAGAATGATCCGGAGTTATGGGAAGTAGGGAATACCTTGGCTCCCTATTCCCGTTATATATTGAAGGAATATATAGCGGGTAGCGACCGGAGTATCTATGAGTCTCGCCAACTTCGCTTCATGATCGAGGAATGCGATACGGGGACTTCCGTGGGGATCGTGGACTTATTCGATTTTGAGCCGCATCCGAACCGGGCGGCTTGCGGTATTATGCTGGATCGTAGGTATCAAGGACGTGGCTTTGCTACGGAAGCGTTAAGACTATTGATGGAATACGCTTATACGTTTTTGAAGCTTCATCAACTTTATGTGCATATTCCCGTGGCGAACGAGCCTAGCAAGAAATTATTTACCCGTCTGGGATTTGTCGAGGCGGGGACGCTTAAGGACTGGATCAGGACACCGGATGGTTATTCCGATGTCTGCATAATGCAGTTAATTTAAATACGGGTCCTTCGGATATTTTGTCCAAGTTTTATAATCATTGCCTAATAATTCTACGGAATCTTTCCAATAGCCCTCCCCGTCGGCAGACAGGATATTATCGGTGGTGATATGGCTTACGGCCCACGAGTTCCGTTTGATTTCATGGTTTAATTGCCCTTCGGTCCATCCGGAGTATCCCAAGAAAAACTTCACTTTCCCATCGATTGGGTGCCCGTTGAGGATGTATCGTTTCAATGCGTTGAAATCCCCGTCGAAATATAAATAATCATTGATCTTTAATGCGTCCGGAATGATATTATCCCCTAAGGAATGAATAAAGAACAAACGGTTGGGGCTGACCGGCCCCCCCAGATAAATCGGTATCTCCGGAAATTCGGCAAACTCCTTGAAAAAAGAGTTTACGATAAGATCCGTTTTTTTATTCAAGACAAATCCCATCGATCCGTGTTCCGTATGCTCTATTAATAATACGACGGAACGTTGGAAATAGGCATCTTGTAAAAAAGGCTCGGCAATCAGAATACTTCCTTGAATAGGAAGGACATCGTTATGTGTTATTTTAAATATATTTTTATAAGATGCCATGATCGTGAATGTTAGGTTGTTACTAATTCACCGACAATATAAGGCGTTTTTTAATAAGAAGCAAATGAAAAGCCCGGGATTCAAGTTAATAAACGTGAATCGACCGGGCTTATTGTTAATTTATGCTTGATGATTTTCCTCGAATAATCTCAGTCTTTCGTCCAGCAAATCATATTGGTGATCTTTTATGAAAGAGGTACAAGCCCGTAGTCCTTGTTGGTTACTGCCTGTGGTGCTTAATGATATGGCGCTTACTCCGTAATAAACCAGCTCTTCCATCAATTGTCCGCCGGTCATTCCCGGGTAACCGATCGTGAAATAGAAACCGTCGGCTATCGGTTGGTCCAGATCGTGATCATAAACGATTGTGAAACCATGATCCGTAAAAATCTTCTTTAGTTTCTCCGCTCGACGTCCGTATTCTTTCACTTGCGAGACAAAGTCGAACGTACCGTCTGCGGCGGCCTTGAACATGGCGGCTAAGGCGAATTGGGCCGAGTGGCTGGTTCCGGAAGATAGGGCGTATAAGACACGGTGGATATATACCGTACCGAACGTACCGCCTCCATAACGCTGAGTCAATCCCGGATAGGAGCGATGGTAAAGTTTATTGGAGATCGCTGTCACGCCGATACGCTGTCCGGCATAGCTGAACGCTTTGGAACCGGATATCTGCATGATATAATTATCGGTATAACGGGCTACGCTCGCTTGGTAAGGAGGCTCGAAAGGACATCCGAGGTCCTTGCGGAAATCCATGGCAAAATAGGCGAGGTCCTCTATGACGATCACGTCGTATTTGTTGGCCATCTCGCCGATGATCTTCAACTCCTCATCGGTGAGGCAGAACCAAGCCGGATTGTTCGGGTTGGAATAGATCATCGCGGCAATATTGCCTTTGGAAAGATGCGTTTCCAAGGCCTCACGCAATCGCTCGCCACGGTATTCGTATACGTCGAACGACTCATATTTATAGCCCATAACGGCTATTTGCTGTTTCTGCACGGGGAATCCGGGGTCGATAAACAAGATGGTGTCTTTTCCCGGCGTACATTGTCCGGCCGTAAGGAAAGAGGCGTATGTGCCCTGCATGGAACCGGTTACGGGTACGCAACACTCTGGGTCTATATCTATATTTATAAACGCCTTGATAAAGCGGGAAGCTTGCTTTTTCACTTCGGGAGTTCCGTTGATGTTCGGGTAGATAGACGCTATACCGTTACGCAGGGCTTCGATCTCAGCGTCTACGCCTACTTGAGCGGCTTTCAAGCCCGGTACGCCCATTTCCATATGGATGAACTCGGTTCCCGTTTCTTGTTCCAATTGCGTGGATATGGCAACTACCTCCCGGATAGTCGCTTTCCCAAAATCGGGAAGTCCAAAGCCATCGATAATCCGTCTGGCTGTCTGATAGTCTACAGGAGTATTTTTCATGCTAGTGTTAATTATATATGGGGACAAAAGTATGAAATTTATCGATTTGTTCTAATTTTTTCATCCTAAACTATTGCTAATTCAAAAAATCCACCTATCTTTGCACCGCAATTCAACGGAATAGCGATAAAGAATAACATTTTGGTCTGGTAGTTCAGCTGGTTAGAATACATGCCTGTCACGCATGGGGTCGCGGGTTCGAGTCCCGTCCAGACCGCTTTTTATTTCTCCTTCCTCTTTTTAAATTTTCCTTTAATACATATTTTAATACGATATCATCCGGTTCTATGGATTTTGCCTGATGGCATGAGGTTGTTATATTTGGAATGTTTATCTTTGAGACCAATAAAACAGATAGCCTTATGGAGAATCTAATAAAGATCGATACCGTCGATCAATACAACAAGATGTTTGGCTTGGAGACGTTGCACCCATTGGTGAGCGTGGTAGATTTATCCAAGTCCGAGACATGGCCTACTAATTTCCGGGTTAATTATGGTATATACGGACTTTTCCTGAAAGATACGAAATGCGGGGATATTCGGTATGGGAGGCAATATTATGATTATCAAGAAGGAACCGTAGTAGGATTCGCTCCCGGGCAGGTGACGGGTATTGAGCTTAAGGATGGGACCCGGCCTTTGGCGCATGGGTTGCTTTTCCATCCGGACTTGATCCGTGGTACGGCTTTGGGACGGGACATCAAGCGTTATTCTTTCTTCTCCTATGAATCAAACGAGGCGTTACATCTCTCTGAGGAAGAGAAGGGGATCTTCGTGGATTGCCTGAGGAAAATCCAGATCGAGTTGGAGCACTCCATCGACAAGCATAGCAAACGGCTGATCGCGATGAATATCGAGTTGCTGCTCGATTATTGCCTGCGTTTTTATGACCGTCAGTTTACGACCCGTGCGGAGACGAATAAGGATGTGTTGGTGAGGTTCGAACGATTGCTGGATGAATACCTGCAAAGCGATCTGTTAAGACAGGAAGGGCTACCTACTGTACGGTATTTCGCCGAGAAGATTTGTTTGTCCCCAAACTATTTCGGTGATCTGATCAAGAAAGAGACAGGGAAAACTGCCCAAGAAAATATACAAGACCGGATTATTTCCTTAGCGAAAGAATGGATATTAGGGACAAACAAGACCGTCAGCCAAATCGCTTACGACCTAGGATTCCAATACTCCCAGCATTTCAGCCGCATATTCAAGAAGACCGTGGGGTGTACCCCGAATGAATATCGGAAATCCCAGATGTCGTAATCTGTGTTACGGGCTATTGGATGTATTTTATGACCTTGGCGGGAACACCTCCCACGATGGCATTGTCCGGTACATCTTTAGTAACTACCGAGCCGGCTCCGACTATAGCGTTCTCGCCAATGGTTACGCCGGATAGGATCGTTGCGTTCGAGCCTACCCAGACATTCTTCTTCAGAACGATCGGGGCAGGGTAGGTAGTGCTCCGGTCCTCGGGGGCGAAGCCGTGGTTGAGGGTGGCAAAGACCACGTTATGCCCGATCTGGCAACCGTCACCCAGTGTCACCCCGCCATGATCTTGAAAATGACAGCAAGCGTTGATGAAAACGTTCTTGCCTACCGTGATATTCTTTCCGAAATCCGTATAGAACGGGGGGAATACACGAAAAGACGGATCGACCGGCTTATTAAACAAGCGGGATAACAGCTCACGGATTTCCTCGGGAGCGTGATATGAACCGTTTAACTCGAATGTCATGCGTCTGGCCTCATCGCTCATCTTGTTCATAAACTGATGGATCTCGTCTCCTTTAAGAGGCTTTCTTGTCTCTACATACTTCAAGAATTCGTTTAGTGTCATAATTGCTATTTTAATAAGTTCTACTTCTTGGTTTGTTTATACCTTTTCGATTGCAACGGCAAAGATCGATGAAATCCGGAGAAACTTTTGTAGATGGATTACAGGAATTATGACCTAAATTACATTCACCGATTCTCCAAGGTCTTATATTTCTCGATTAGTTTCTTGACCGTGACAGCGTCCGAGACCTCTTGCTTATAGGTAGTCGGGTTATAATAGGCCTCGAGGAAACTGTCTGCACCGGACCAGACTGTCTCGATAATTCCTTGGAAATGGCGAGACATTTCCGGATTTGAATGCTGGCGAAAATGGATCATATCATCTACCTGTTGAAGCGCTATCTGAGGTTTACGCCAAGGGCATGTAGCAACGTCGAAGCCTTTCATGGCAAAGTAAACAGCGGTTTGCTCGGCACGCTCATAATGCCAGTCGCAGATAAAAACATCTTTCGGGATCAAGTCGATCGCACGGTAGGTATTGTTCATGCTGGCTTCCCAAGCGCCGATCCCGGTAGTTTTGCCATCGATCAGGCGGTCTCCCCATATCATCAATCGTTTGCCTTGTGAGGCTAAGTGGTTTTGTATTTTAGTGACCTCACCGGCATATAACTCAGCCTTGTCATGTCCGCCGCAACGGACGCAACTATCATGTCCGATATAAAAGACCTCGTCCATTCCGGCATGGAATAATTGAGTTTCGAAAACATCCGTCAACTCGTCTACTAAAGCGAATACGATTTTATGTACTTCCGGATGAAGCGGGCAGTAACTTTTACAATAAAGTCCGTCTGAGTTGGGCCAACCCGTATAGTTCTTGGTATCCACGTGTGGCGTCTCGTCGAACTCCGGATACTCACGTAATAAAGCGTAGGTAGTCTCAGCCCATGATTGATGCCCCAAGAGATTGATCTGGGGAGCGATACGTATTCCGTTATCCCGGCAAACCTTTACGATCTTTTTCACATCCTCTCGTGTGAGTGGGGTCGGATCCCTCAGTTCTGGATGGGACTCATAGGCATAATTCCAGTCTACCCGTAGAATCAACAAGTTGAAATGACTGGGAGCCAGTTCCTCTTGGACGAACTTCAAGAATAGATCCAACTTCTGTGCGGATGGAGCGGCGATGGCCAAGCCTCGTACGGGCATGATACTATCTAAACGGTTTGTCTCTGATTGGGCGGAAACTTGGGCTGAACCTATAGCCCATATAAGCAAGAATAGTCCGATAATCTTTTTCATATAGCGATATGTTTTAATGTTTAAATTTTTAATTTGATGTACGCTTTCGAAGATCATCACGCACATCGTGACGGCCCGGAGGATGTCGATGGCTATGTTACGTTGCGTAAAATCTATTGGTTGATCGCTCATAATATATTTAGACTAAAGGTGAATTTAATACAAGACAAATATAATCAATAAGAGACATATCATTACATTTGTGCCTTATAAATATGAATAATAATTAAAAATGATAGACATGATAAGACGATTGATTTATTGGGTTCTCCTACTTTTCGTTTGTATGGGCGCCCATGCCCAATTCCGGGTGACAGCCCATCAAGAGGGTTGGGACCGGATTCCTCCGCAAGCGCAAAAAGACGGCTTTTGGTTTCAACAATCCGTTTTAGCGAATATGGATGATGATGCCGCTATGGAAGAGGTCATGCTTTTCGGGCGGGATAATGGGCATTACCCTACTTTCGACCTGTTTAAGTTTTATTACGTGATCGTGGATAATTATACGAAAGAGATCCAATATATATCGGATGAGATCTATGTGACGGATAAATATGCGCTTACGGTGGAGGATCGCAATAATGACGGGATCTCCGAGTTATATATCGATTATTTCAAGGATGGGAAGTTTACGGTTGATGAGCGAGGATATAATTTGCGGACCACCCGTTGCTACGACCGTATCGAATGGAGCCCCGAGAGTAAAAACATTAAACCCCAACAACCATGAGAAAGTATATCTATTTTATAGCGCTTATCTGTTGCGCCTTATCAGCCTCAACCTCTTACGCCCAGAAAAAGGTGATAAAAACGATGATGATCGCCGGGCAAGATGGCAGTCATTATTGGCGAGGTGCTTGCGAGGCCATGAAGCAGATCTTAGAGAACAGTGGAATGTTTAAGGTGGATTTCGTCTTTACCCCGGATTTCGGAGGAGATATAAATACCTTTAAGCCCGATTTCGCTAAATATAACTTGGTTGTTGTTAATTACGGAGGTGAAGTCTGGCCCGAGCCTGTCCAAAAAGCTTTCGAGAACTATGTAGCGGATGGTGGTGGGGTCGTGATTATCCATTCCTCCGTGGTACCTATGGCCGGTTGGAAAGCGTACAACGAGATAATCGGCATGGGAGCTTGGGAGGGTCGGAACGAGAAAGACGGCCCTTACCTGTATTGGAAAGAGGGCAAATATGTATACGATTATACACCCGGTCATGCGGGTTATCATGGCTTGCAGCATGAGACGATCCTAGAGCATCGTGCGCCGGAGCACCCTATTTTGAAAGGTCTGCCTATAAGATGGAAACATTTCAAGGACGAGATTTATACCCGCTTGCGTGGTCCGGTACGGAATGTGGAGATATTGGTTACCGCTTATGAGCGTGGACGCCATGAACCGTTGATGTGGACGGTGAAGTGGGGGAAGGGGCGTGTCTTTGTCGATCTGTTGGGGCATTGCGGCAATGACCCGAATATGATTTACTCGATGGAGTGTACGGGTTTTCAGGTAACCTTACTAAGAGGGGCTGAATGGGCAGCCACCGGGGAAGTGACGCAAGAGGCCCCTCGGGATTTCCCATTGGAAGATACCTGTACGCTCCGTCCGGAATTCAAGGCTCCTTTCCATGCGACGAATTAAATGCCTTAATAAGATGGTGTCTTTCGACAGAATAATCAAATTGACAAATTGTAAAGTTAAGTCCCGGAGAATCGATTTTTCCGGGACAAAGTACGGCTCGCTCCTAAATACGCAAGAAAAAATCAGTAATCGTCTGTTAAATAGATAGATGTCAAAAAACAGCCTTTCATTCTAGCGAAATTAGTTCATCGTAATTCATATCTTATGGGTTGTTTGGGCTATCTCATAGGGGTACGATGGGGAAATGATAGGGTTATGATGCCTATTCATGACAGTTCATAACCCTATTCATGACTGCTTTCGATGCCCAACGTGACTATTGGCGTTGCCTAACACGACTAGTTGCGTAGGCTTTCATGACCTATCGTGTATAAAAAGCGGCCTTTTTGAGTAAAAAGCGCCATATATAGCTATCCTCTTTCCTCTACTTGGTAACCTCTCTCAAAAGGTAGTGTTACAAGATACGCTTTATATCTATTAAAAAGACAGGATTAGATCGTATCTTTGTCATTCGTTCATTAAAGTCATTGGTTATGTCAAATCAAGAATATATCAAGATCGAGGGAGCTTATGAGAATAACTTGAAACATATCTCTCTGGATATTCCGAAGAAGCAAATCACTATATTCACCGGGGTCTCGGGTTCCGGAAAGTCTTCGTTGGTATTGGATACCATCGCCGCCAGTTCACGCCGGGAGTTGAATGAGACGTTCCCCAGTTTCGTGCAGCAATACCTGCCCAAATATGGCCGTCCGCATGTAGACCGGATCGGGAATCTGCCGGTCGCTATCGTGATAGACCAGCGGAAGCCCGCTCCCAACGCCCGTTCTACGGTGGGGACTTATACGGATATCTATTCGTTGCTCCGTCTGTTGTTCTCACGGGTGGGTAAACCCTTTGTCGGATATTCGGATACATTCTCCTTTAATCATCCGCAAGGCCGTTGTACCCGTTGTGACGGATTGGGGGAGATTCGTGAGCTGGACGTGCATAAGCTGGTTGATTTTGATAAATGCCTGAACGATGAGGACGTGATCCATTACGTCACCTTCCAGCCCGGCCAATGGCGATGGATACGTTATGCTTGCAGCGGCCTTTTCGATCTGGATAAGAAGATCCGGGATTATACGCCGGAGGAGTTGCGCTTATTCCTTTATTCCCCGCAAATCCGTTTGAAGAATCCTCCTGCCGACTGGCCGAAGACGGCGAGATATGAGGGCTTGGTAACCCGTATGTATCGCAGCATCATCAATTCCGAGGAAGGGAAGATCCATCAAAAGGTCTTGGAACCGATGGTTACGATGGGAATCTGCCCGGATTGCGGTGGGACCCGCTTGAACGATAAGGTACTTTCTTGCCGGATCAACGGGAGAAATATAGCCGAAGTAACTCATATGGCGATCCCCGAGATAATCGCTTGGCTTCGGGAGATTGATGACCCGTTGGCGAAAGACATGAAGCAGGCGATCGGAGGCCGGTTATCCGCCTTATTGGAGATCGGTTTGGGGTATTTGACGCTGGATCGCTCCATGGAAACCCTTTCCGGCGGGGAGGCGCAACGCTGTAAGATCGCTAAATATATCAACTCATCTCTTTCCGATATGCTTTATGTGTTGGATGAGCCGAGCGTGGGCTTGCATAGCCACGATATCCATTTATTGAAAGCCTCGGTCCGAAAGTTGCGGGATCATGGGAATACGGTCTTGCTGGTGGAACATCATAAGGAAATGATACAGATCGCCGATCATATCGTGGATATGGGGCCGGGTTCGGGTATGGAGGGCGGCCGTATCTTGTACGAGGGAGATTATGCGGGCTTACTCCGTAGCGATACCTTGACCGGCCGTATGCTAGGAGAAAATACCCCTCTGAAGGAAAGCCTCCGGATCCCGTCCGGTTGGTTTACGGTAAAGCATGCCCGTCTTCATAACTTGAAGGACGTGACGGTAGATCTTCCTATGGGAGTACTGGCGGTGATCGCCGGTGTAGCCGGTTCAGGGAAAAGCTCGTTGATGGAATGCTTCCGCCGGGATTTCCCCGAGGAGGTGATTTATATCAGCCAAAAGAATATCGGGATCAGCTTGCGTTCCACTCCGGCCACTTATCTGGGAGTTGCGGATGATATTCGTAAACTTTTCGCTAAGGAAAGTAAGGCTGGGCTTAGTATGTTCACGTTTAACGGAAAAGGCGGTTGCCCGGTTTGTGGGGGAAAAGGCGTGATCGTGTCTGATATGGCTTTTATGGATTCGATCGAGACCGTTTGTGAGGCTTGTGGAGGATTGCGTTATTCCCCGGAAGCCTTGCGGTATACAGTGGATGGTCTTACGATCGCCGAGGTGATGGACTTGACAGTCCGCAAGGCTTCCCTTCGTTTTGCGGGAACGGTGATAGCGGAGAAACTCCGTCCGCTTATGCTGGTTGGTCTGGGGTATTTGCATTTGAACCAAGCCTTATCCACATTATCGGGAGGTGAGTTGCAACGGGTGAAACTGGCGTCTTATCTAGGAACCCAAAGCAAGGTCTTTGTCTTGGATGAGCCGACGGATGGCTTGCACGTGAAAGATATCAGGCATATTATCTCCTTATTCGATTCTATGGTAGATCAAGGCAATAGTGTCTTTTTGATCGAACATAATCTGGATGTCTTGAAAGCGGCGGACTATGTGATCGAGATAGGCCCCGGAGGCGGACTAATGGGGGGTGAGATCTTGTTTAGTGGTACTCCCAAGGAGTTACTATCCTGCGAGCGTTCCGTTACGAAAGACTATCTTGTTTGATGATTATGAATATTATAGGGAAAGAGACGCAGCACGCTGCGTCTCTATGTGAATATACGTCAAAAGTGAGGTCGCTTACTCATCATACGAGATATTCCCTAATTCCTTAATCTTCGAATCTCCGACTTGATGCGTGAATAACTCAATCAATTGAGCGGGCGTTAATGTCATCTGAGGCGAGAACTCGGAGGAATCCATATAACTTAATAAGCTACGGTATAATTGGCGGGCTTCCGGGTATTCTTGTTGGGTTTCCAAGTCTGTCATACAGATTAATAACTTGCCCGGGCCGACATTGAATTCTTGGATCATCCCTAATTTATGATTACGCTCCACGTTATCGATCACCTGTACGATTGGCCTGTAATTATCCGGAAGCTGGTCCAGTATCAACGGATGGCTATTCTTTATCATCGTGAACCATTGCCAGTTTGTATGGAAATCCGTCGGGAAATGAGCGAAAACCGGATGAGAGGGATTCATTAATAATCCGAGGGTACCCGGAGAGACCGGTTTCTTTACCCATTCGCAGATGGACTTAAACATCCGGTAATTCCAGTAATCTGTCTGGAATAATCCTTCTACCGTCACGTTCTTGTAAGTCTTGGCATCCGGGAACCACAATACTTTCGCCCCGTTCGCCAATAAGTTCTCGGCCTGTTTATCCCATTTCTTAATAACATTGATATCCGTAGGGATTTGCACGTTATTATGTTCCGGATAAATCCATAACGGATAATGATTGTGATAATCCGTGCCCTCGATCGCCAGCCGTAAAGTATAGGTCTCAGCCTCTTGAATGGCAGGTAAAGCGATATTTAATGGGCCTACCTCGGCCAACGTACCTTGATTGATTTGCAGCGGTATGTTGTTTTGGGCGATTACTTGATCTTGACTATTCGTCAAGGTCCAAGTTAGATGTTTCCCTTTTAAAGTGGTAGGTGTATAGTTCGCTACCTTGATGGAGCCTTTGAGCGCCTCATTCCCAGAGTAACAGAATTTAGGTAGGAGAGCCAGTAATATGACATCATCGCAAGACTCTTTCCATTCCTTGGCGGTTATCAAGCCCTTATTATCCATAAAAGCGTCCAAGATACCGACTAACGCCGTGCCCTGTCCCGGATAATCCTGTAAATCCAATAATTGGAAGCCGGCCATTCCCGGAGTACGGAACGCCATTTCCATCTCGGCCCGGTAAAGTTGCGCCATCCATTTACCGGAAGCCTTGAAGAAATCATCCGCTTGTCCGGCCATACAGGACTCGCCCAGTCGTTTGCGGAATATCTCCAGATTCCAAGGTTTTAGTGCCCCGGTATATTTCTTGATTTCCTCATAATTCGGATAACATTGGAATTGCCCGGTCTCATGTCCGATGATAGGCAATGAACATTGTTCGATAGCGGATTCGAAATTCATGACCGAGTTTGGATAGGTATGGTTGATATAACCGCCATCCTCCGCATCTGCGAAAGAGAAGGAACCCCGGGTATGGTTGCTGAATACGTTAGCGCCGGGGACTCGACAGGTCGTGAAGTAATCGTCACCCGCCGCAGGGCCGTTGAAGCCTAGATAGTCATTCGATCCAGATGCGTATAAATGCCGTCCGTCCTCACTACGGAAACGGGCGATCATGTCTACCATCGCTTCTTGATCCCCGGAAAGCTCGTTGCCGATCGCCATCATGACGAAAGAGGCGTGATTCCCGTAAGCCTCCTGTATTTGTAATCCTTCTTTGGTGAGGAAATGGATCAAAGTGGTATCGCCCTTTTCCATCTTTCCCCAGAAAGGTAGTTCCGGTTGGAGGTAAAAACCTTCGATATCGGCCGCCTCGAAACAAGCTTTAGGAGGACACCATGAATGGAAACGGCAATGATTGATACCGTATTCCTTGGCGATGCGGAAATAGCGTCTCCATGCTGCGGTATCCATCGGTACATGGCCTGTAAGCGGAAATACGCAAGCATCGTGTTTTCCACGAAGGAAGGTGGTCAATCCGTTGATGTTGAATTGTGTTCCTTCTGCTTTGAAATCTCTTAATCCGAAAGTAGTACTTTGGCTATCTTGGATATTCTCTCCTTGGATGTTCGCGGTCAAGCGATACAGGGTAGGGGAGAACTCGCTCCATTCCAAGGCGTCATCACCCATCGGTATTTGGAATATGATCTCGTCTTGTTGAACTACGATATTCTTATTGAATTTGATATGGTGCTCTAAGCCTGTGTTGAAAGCCTCCATCTCTATTTGAACGGCGGCTACGATCATTTGCTCGAATGGATTTGAAAGCTTTATTTTTACGTCCACCGTTTTTTGATCCGCATGTGGATATACTTGTATCCGGCGGATATGGAATTGTGGACGGGCTTCCAATTTCAGGTCTCCGATAATACCGTTCCAGTTTGTCTGCGTGGATTCCGTATAAGCGTGTGAATTGTCCAATAATTGGGGCGGAACGCTCAAACCGTTATCGACTAGAATAGTCAAGTGATGCTTCCCAGCCCGGAGATATGCGGACAGATCGTATTCTTGAGGGGTGGAAATATGGTCGGATGAACCGACATATATGCTATCTACCCATATTTGGGTCGGTTTTGTTCGCTCCAAGATTAACCAAATGCTCTTGCCTTCCCAATTCTCTGGAATCGTGATCTCTTTCTGATACCAAGCCTTACCTTGATAGCGGAAGGGCCTAGACAAATGAGTTGTCTCCTCCTTATCATTGTTAGGGTATCCTTTTTGGTTGGTGTCCGTGGTACCCGGTAATTGAACTTGCTCGGTGACATCTGTTGAATCCAATCGTAATTCCCAGCAACCGACAAGCGATAATTCCTCTCTACTCTCTTTGGGAGTTTGGCATGCGAATAGCATGAGCATAAGTGGAATACTCCAAAATCTCTTCATGGTAATGTTTTTACTCTAAATATGGTTTACTTAATTAATAGTGTACAAAGGTAGTATTTTTGGCCTTTTTATTAAGGAGAAGATATGAAAAAAGAAGAAGATTTTGTTATGGGCCTGTCCATCTACATGGCTTGTCTGCGTGAGAAAAAACGGTATTCCACGGCGAAGAGTTATCAAGATGCCTTGAACTCGTTCAAGTGCTTTTGCGGTATGGAGGCGATTCCTTATACCTATATTAATAGGAACAGGCTTTTGTGCTATCAGTCATGGTTGTTGGACAAGGGCCGTTCGTTGAATACGGTGTCTACCTATATGCGTCGGATTCGTCACATTTATAACTTAGCCGTGGAGGCGAACGAGGCTCCCTTTGTACCCAACCTGTTCAAAGATGTCTTCACGGGCGTTGAAAGCAAGCGGAAGAAGGCGTTGCCGCGAGAGATGCTGGAGCGTATGTTTAACGCCCCGTTGGGGGATCCGTCCTTGCGGCGTGTACAGTTGACCGTTCGGTTGATGTTCGCGTTCAGCGGGATAGCGTTTGTGGATCTCACGCATTTGAAATGGGAGAATATCCGGGATGGGATATTGCAGTATCACCGACAAAAGAGCGGGTCTCTCATACAGCTGGAGATTCCCTCCGGGGCGTTGCGGCTGTTGGATGAGTTGTCCGCTTGTACGGCAAAGGAATCCTTTTATTTATTTCCTTTTTTGAGTGGAAGGAGAACCGGTGAGGCGGCCTACAAAGAATATAACAGGACCCTGTCCCGCTTTAACCGTGACTTGAAGTTGTTGGCGAGATCGACAGGCGTTACGCTTCCGGTCACCTCATATACGATCCGTCATTCATTCGCCTCGTTCTTGAAGGAACAAGATGTATCGATCGAGGTTATCAGTGAGTTGTTGGGGCATAAGTCTATTAAGACAACACAGATCTATTTGAAGAGCTTCTCGTTGGAACGTTTGTCGACAGTGAACCGGAATTGTTTTGAGAGCGTGTGTAAACCGATACCCAAAGTGGGGTAAGAGGCTTGCTACTTGGGAAGTAGCGTATTCTTTCACGGCGCAAAAGTAATAAAAAATAACAAATAACAAGCAATCATAAGGCTTAGTTTGTTCATTAGTTTGTGCTCCGACCTTGATTCTCCTTAAATCTTCGTTCTTATTCCTAGTGCATAGACATGGCAATAGAGACGAAATGATCTCGTATTTCCTACATCATCACGTCCCTCCTAAAAATCGAACATACATTCTTGTAGAGACGGGGCGTGCCCCGTCTCATCCCCTCAAAATGGTATTCTAAATTACTGTCAGACGGTGGGAGACGGAGCACGCTCCGTCTCTACAACTGGGTAATAACCATTTTCCAACCTTTTAATCTACTTCCCAAGTAGCTTAATATTTCAAGCGATGGTGATTTTCAGAAAAGCCATTTTTAAAGACATAAAGTGTTGTTTATCAGGAGTAAATATGGTGCTCTTGGTAGGGCTTTGAATTGTCGTGAGGCTTGAGTGGAGATCCTGCTATAATCTTAGGAAAAGATAATCATAATGATGAATGTTTTGAGAGACGGTTGCTCGGAGAGGGGTACGGCGCGGGTTGGCAAGCGTCATGACCTGAAGACTGTACGCTGGTACGTGCTCACGCTTCCTACTACGGGTGTGGCACGACGCGACAGGATCAGCCCCGCTAAAAGCTTGGATGCCGAGCTTTCCCGGCGCAAGCGTCGTGGGGAGACGTTGTTCGAGTATTTCGCCCCCTCCTATGTGGAGGTGAGGAAGGTGGACGGAAAGATGGTCAACACGAAACGGCCCCTGCTGTTCAACTACGTGTTTGTCCGGTCCTCGGTTGAGGAGATCTTCCAGATGAAGCGCACGCTTCCCCTATACAATTTCCTTCCCCGGGTCTCTTCCGGAGGCATGACTCATTTCCCTTATCTGTCGGATGACGAGATGGGGAATTTACGTTGGGTGGCGGAATCTTATTCCAACGAGCTTCCGGTGTACGTACCGGACAGCGACCGCTTGCTGAAGGGAGACCGTGTGCGTATCACGTCCGGTTATTTTACCGGTATGGAGGCGGAGGTGGTGATCCAGCCGGGTGGCGGTCATAAAGATGTGATGGCTCGTATCCTCGATTGCATGTGGGTCCCCTTGTTGGAGGTGAAGCCGGGCGAGTATGAGCTGATCGAGCTGAACACAAAGGGTAAGCACGTCTATACCCATCTGGATAACGACCGTCTGCGGGAGGGTTTGCACGATGCCTTGGGACGTTACCATGCCTCCGGCAGCGTATCAGAGGAGGATACCCGCTTGGCCCGTGAGGTGTTGAGATCCTACGGTTCGCTCCGTGCGGAGACGGACGTGATGCGTTGCAAGATCTACTCATTGCTTCTTTCTGCCTACAAGTTGTTGGGCGATGAGGAGGAGTTCACACGTTTGCATGACACGATGCGTGGTATGCTTCCGGTGTTGAAAGCTCCGCAATCCCGTGCTTTGTTGCTTGTGACGCTCTACGGTTGCACGGACAGCGCCCTTTACCGGCAGATGGCGCATGAGGTGGTGGATCCTTGGCGAGGTGAGTCCTCGCCCAAGAAAAGCAAGTTATCCTTGATCCGCCGGTTGGACGATTACGACGGGTGGCTCAACCATGAAATAAGTTAACAGTAGACAAGTGACAGTTGACAGTTTAAATCATAAATCATAAATCAAAAAGAAATGTCTTCCCTTCCTTCCGGCGTTCGTTTGGTGCGGTTGCTGAACGAGCATTTAAATGATATCATGAACCGCGAGCGTGCGAACCAAAACTCGATTCACCTGTATTGCACGGGTCCTTACTGGGTGGCATTTGAGCGCTCGGCCTATCAGTTGCGCCATGTGTTCCCGGACAGCGAGATTACGCCAATGCGTTTGCTCGGCTACCCTTTTCCTGTGGTGATGGTGTCCGTTACGGATCGTTCGCTCCGCTCGTATGCCCGCAAGCACATCTTGCGAAGAGACGACATAGATTACAAATTATTAACAGCATCCCAACTCTCCCATGAGGACTACCAAGCGTGGCATGCCGGCGAGGTGAAGGGGTTGCCTTCATTAAGTGAGATCGTATGAGTGAGGTGCAAATTCTATTATTGTTATTACTGTCCGGATATCTGATCTCCGTGTCTTTGGGCATGGTGATCATCCCGAGGATCTTGGTGATCTCCCACAAGAAAAGACTGTATGATGTCCCGGATTCTCGAAAGGTACACACGACCCCAGTTCCCCGCTTGGGTGGCCTGTCGTTTTTTCCCGTGGTCTTGATGTCGTTTGCCTTGGTGATAGGCTTTCGCCTTTATCTGTGGCCCTCGGATCTGTCTAGCTTCTCGATCGAGATGCTCCATGAGTATCTTTTCTTGTTCGTGGGCATGACACTTCTTTATCTGGTGGGTGTCTGCGATGACTTGGTCGGGGTGGGTTACCGCTACAAGTTCATCGTACAAGTCGTGTCGGCCCTCCTGCTGGTGTTGTCCGGCAATTGGCTCGATACGCTGGGAGGCCTATTCGGGATCTATTCGGTCCCGGCCTTGCTGGGTGTGCCAGTCACGGTTTTCGCCGTGGTTTATGTGACAAACGCTATCAACCTGATTGACGGGATCGATGGTCTGGCCTCCGGTTTGTGCTGTATCGCTTTATCGGTCTTGAGCGTGTTCTTTTTCATTCAAGATCAATGTGTTTATGCCTTGCTCGCTATCTGTACGCTGGGAATCCTCATGCCTTTCTGGTGCTACAATGTCTTTGGCAATGCCAACTGCGGGCATAAGCTCTTCATGGGCGATGCTGGGAGTTTGACGTTGGGCTACGTGATCAGTTTCCTGATCATTCATTTATGTGTATCGAATAGTACCTCTACGGAGCGTTCGAATCCTTATTTGGTGATTGCCTTTTCCACGGTCTTGGTACCGTTGCTGGACGTGGTACGTGTGGTGCTGCGCCGCCTTCGTGAGCACAAGAACCCGTTCTTGCCGGACAAGAACCATTTCCATCATAAGTTGTTGCGCACGGGTATGCGGGTGCGGATGGTGATGGTGACGATCATTTGCGTGTCCGTTTTCTTTATCGCATTGAATATTGTATTGGATAATCATTTGAATGTCAATTGTATATTATTTTTAAACCTGTCTCTATGGACGGTTCTTCACTTGGTGATCGATTGGCTGATCGCCCGGAATCGGCAGAAGAGGGAATCGGCATTCGACAAGAGGTTCTAGACAAGGAAAGCCGGGAAGGGCAATTCCGTCCTTCCTATAAATCAAAATACCATGAAGAAAGTATTGAAAGGCTGGCTCATCGATAATGCGGTGACCACCGACAACAAGACGGACAAGATCTTGTTACTGGCCTCGGCCGGAAGTTTAACTTTGGATGATGTGTTGGAGGAGATGTACAAGCAAGACACCGGTCTACGCCCGGAGACGATGCGTCACTCTGTGACCCTCTACCATCGGATAGTAATGGACTTGATCTTAAACGGCTATAGCGTGAACACGGGTCTGTTCCGTGCCGTCCCCCAGTTGAAAGGCGTGGTTGAGGGCGGCGTTTGGAACAAGGAGAATAATTCCATCTACGTCTCTTTCACGCAAGACAAGGCTCTGCGCGAGGCGATCGCCAAGACCGTGGTGGAGATCCTCGGCGAGAAGTCTAACATCATGTACATCCTGGAGACCGAGGATCGTAAGACGGGCTTGAAAGACGGCAGCGCCACTGCGGGTCACAACTTCTTCGTCCGAGGGGCGATGTTGAAAGTGGTTGGCGACCACGAGTCGGTAGGTGTTACGCTGACCGACTCCAAAGGTGCCACCACGAAACTGACGGACGACCAGATCACCATCAACAACCCTTCTTCGCTCACGTTGCTCCTGCCGGCTGATTTGGCGGAAGGTGAGTACACGCTGACTGTGACGACGCAGTATGGTAGTGCGGGTCACATACTGAAAACGCCTCGTAGCGTAAGTACGCAAATTTGGGTGGGCGGAAAGCCTGCTGATGGCGGTGGCGATAGCGAGAGCCCGGATGAGATCTGACATATTTGGTAAATCGCTATTACCAGTACAGATAAATCACTATTACCTGTACTGGTAAACCACCTTTACATGATAAGGTAACAGGGATTTCTCGGTTGAGTATGCTTTGGAAATAGCTTGTACATTGGTGAGACCACGGTGTGATCTGATAATGGGTGTAGGAATTATGTGAATAAAGTTCCTAATAACATTACATTGGACACAGATAATGTTAAAATCAAAATTGATTGTTAATATGACTAGGTTTAGGGTACTGCAAAGAGCCTCCCCTAGAGTGTACGCCTTGTATTGAGTTTGCATAATATTTAAATGATTTATTAATAGAGAGATGAGAGAACGTATTGTTGCCTTCGACTATTTAAGGGCTCTTGCTATTACCGGTATATTGCTATGCCATTTTTGTCATAATTATAATTCAATTTCATTTTTAGGACATTATTTCGGAGGTGTCTTTGTAACATTGTTTATCGCAATGTCTGGTATGCTATTTGGTATTGTATGGAATAATAATAGCCGGATGGAATATGATATGTCTTTTCTGAAACAAAGATTTTTTAAACTTTCAGTTACATATTATCCATTTCTGATTTTAATGTTTGCATTCCTTTATTTTGTGGATGATTATCATTTCAATGTAAAAAATCTGTTCCTAATAAATATGTTTCATTTTTGTTTTTTTATTAGTTTTGAGATATATTTGATGTTTGAGGTTGTTAGTGAAGGACGTTATTCCTTAATGCGTATTATAGATAATCCTTTTTTTGCTTTTGTAGTGTATGTGATTTCTAGTGTATTATTGGGTTGTATATTGCATTTTGTTGTAAAATACATAAAAAAATATGTGCTTTAATTGCTCTTAAGTCATGAAATATTATTCTCTGCATTGTCTGGTGTGTCTTAATAAAGTGTGTGCTTTGGATTGTTCGATTACGATTTTATGTCTGCAAATTCCGAAAACAATAAGCGAATAGCTAAGAACACGTTGTTCCTCTACATGCGCATGCTTCTGATTATGGGGGTGACGCTGTACACCAGTCGGGTCGTGTTGAGGGTTTTGGGTGTAGAGGATTTCGGCATTTATAATGTGGTGGGAGGGGTAGTTTCCATCATGAGCTTTTTTATTTCTAGTTTATCTAATGTTACCCAACGATATATGAATATAGGTTTGGGAAAACAAGACTTAATGGAGACAGGATGTGCTTTTAGACAGAGCCTAACCCTCATGTGGCTGTTATCCGTATTATTATTGCTGTTTGGTGAAACATTGGGACTTTGGTTTGTATACAATAAGTTAGTGATACCTCCAGAGAGGTTAGGTGCTGCCGTTTGGGTATATCATTTTTCATTGATCTCCATACTTTCCGCTATTAATCAAGTCCCATTAATGGGGGCTATAGTTGCGCATGAGCGAATGAATATATATGCCTATCTTGGTCTTTTTGAGGCTTGTGCTCGATTATTCATAGTCTATTTGCTTGAAGCTTTTGGAACAATCGATTCGTTGATATTGTATGGTTTGCTTATGGCTATAGTTTCTGTCTTCGTCTGGCTAATTTATGCGATATATAGTGTAAGGTCATTTACCGAATGTAAATTTAGGTTTTATTGGAATTATAGTTTGGTCGCAGAGATGTCAAAGTTTATAGGTCAAAATTTATTTGGCTGTTTCGCTTGGTCTGCAGGTGTACAAGGAACAAATATCCTTTTAAATATATTCTTTGGTCCCGCTGTAAATGCGGCACGAGCGGTTTCTGTGCAAGTAAGCGCAGTTGTTACACGTTTTACTGAGAATATGATGACAGCGGTTAAACCTCAAATAATTAAATCATATGCTTCCGGTGATTGTGAATACATGGTGACACTAATTGAGAAAAGCTCTAAATATGCTTATTTCTTAGCGGCCTTGATAGCTATACCTGTAATGGTTGAGATAGAGTTTATACTGGAGGTTTGGTTAGGTGAGGTTCCAAGCCATACTATATCATTCACTCGTCTTGTTCTGTGTGAATCCTTGATAGGAGTATTTATACCACCTCTATGGATGGCGGCAAATGCAACTGGACATATAAAAAACAGTCAAGTATATGGTAGAATGTTCACGTTGGCGATATTACCTATAAGCTATCTTTTGTTAAGATTGAATGCTAATCCGCTTGTCCCATTTATTGTTGCGGTTTTAGCAAATGTAGGATATTGGTTTTATAGTTTGTGTGATATTCATAGGCAAATACAGTTGAATATGAGAAAATACTTTCGAGATGTTGTTAGGCCTATATTAATTTTTACATTCTCATTGGTGTTAGTCGGTTCTATATTGATGTTAATCGAACCTAATGATTCAGTTTTTCGTTTCTTGATAGTTTTTTCGCTTTCCGTATTTATTGGCTTTAGTGTTATTTATAGTTTGTTGCAATCAAGTGAGCGTATGATATTGCATGCGGCTCTAAAACGATTTGTTGTTAAATAGTTGTTTTTGTTATTAATAGAGTAAAAATAGTATATAAGCAATGTAGGGTTATTGAATCATGTTAAGTAACTAGAATATATTTGATGTAATTTGAATTTAAATTATTTATATATGACTTGTGGCAATAAAAAAAGAATTCTGTTCGTGATGCAAAGCCTTTATGATGGTGGAGCGGAAAAATTATTGGTGGATATGCTTAATAATTTTGATTATAGTAAATATGATATAGATCTTTTGTTAGAACATGATTTTGGAAATTATGCAAATCTAGTGCCTTTAGAAGTGAGAAAAATAATATTATTCTATAATATTAATAGACCCTTATTAGAAAGAATGATAGGAAAAATAATGTCCTATTTTGGTTTATATTATTTTTATATATTATTTTTTAGAAGACAGATAATAATTGATAAGATGAAAGGTGAAAAGTATGATACGATAATATCTTTTTTAGAAGGACGGAGTTTGGTGTATCATAGCTTTATATTGAAGCAAGGAATTAGGCATTTATCTTGGGTGCACGTAGATCTGTTTAATTTCCATTGGACAAAAAGGTATTTCAAAAGTAATAAGCATGAGAAGAAATGTTATGAATTAATGGATGATGTGATCTTTGTGTCTAATGATGCGAAAAATAAATTTCAACAACTTTTTAATGTGACTACATCCACAAAAGTAATATATAATTTGATAGATTGTAAGACAATTGTCTTGCGGGCAAATGAGTTTAAAGTTGAGAAAAGGAAATTTACGGTTTGTCTAGTAGGAAGATTGGTTAGACAAAAACAATTTGATAGTATTATAAGAGTTGCTAGAATTTTTGTAGATAATGGATATGATATAGATTTTTGGATTGTTGGTGCAGGTTGTTTGGAGTCAGATCTTAGTAAAATGATCCATGATTTACATTTGGATGATAATGTACACCTTTTAGGTTATAAGCCTAATCCTTATGTCTATATAAAGTGTGCGGATTTATTTGTGAGTTGTTCTTTGGCAGAGGGATTTTCTTTAGTTGTGGCGGAAGCATTATGTCTGGGAAAAGCAATTGTGTCTACAAAAACAGTTGGTCCAGTAGAGCTTTTAGGGTCAAATTCCGAGTATGGGGTTTTGGCAGACAATGATGATGAATCTCTGTATAATGCAATTAAATTATTTGTCAATGATTATAATAAGGTCTTTGTCTATCAAGATAAAGCAGCAAAACGTTCTTTGATGTTTGATGTTGAAAAAACAATGAATGAAATATATAGTATTTTATGACTGGCTCATTTGTTATTAAGAAGAATAGAATTTTAGAGATATTGTTCTTTATTATAATATTTCTTGTTAATCTTAAAATGACACTAAATATATCAGACTTTGCTACAGCTAATTTATCTATACTTATTATTGGTATTTCTTTTATTTCGTTGCTTTTTACAAAGATAGATGATAATATTTATTGGATAGTTCTATTTTTTATACTTTCATTGTTTCGTGTGGAAGCATCTAAAATGTTGTTTGTGTCATTGCTGGTATCAATATCTAGGAATCTTTATATTGATAAAATGGCTAAATATTCTTTTTGTCTAACTGTATTATTCTTAATTATAAATTACGGTTTATTGATTTTAGGAGTGTTGCATGAAGAATATTCTGATTTTTTCTATAAGTCTGGAGGCGTTGTTAGTGATATGGGATATGGAAATCCTAACCTGTTTTCATTGTATTTGTTTTTCTTGGTTATTTTTCTTGTGGTTTTAAAGAAAGAAATTAATACATTTCTTGTCGCTTTTATAGTCTTTGTTATATATGAATCATTTTATTCTCGTACGGTTCTGTTCTCTGGCTGTATTCTGCTTGTTTTATCTTTTGTTCAAAAAACAAATTTAAAAAAATGTTTCTTTAATAAATATATATTGTTGTCTTATCCATTTGTGATACTATTCTTTTTTATTGTTGTTTTGTTTAATGAATCAGAGTATTCTTTTATTCATGAAATTAGTTCTGGTAGATTAAGGTATTCTTTGCTCGTATTTGGCGAATTAACTCCGAATAATTTGTTGATTGGTGCAACTAATATTGATGAGTCTATTATAATAGATGTTGCGTATATATCATTGCTGCTGTCTTCTGGAATTTTTTCTTTAGCATATTTGTATAATCTATATTGTAAGGCTGTTTCTAAGTTTGATTATAATTTGATTCTCATTCCTGTAATGCTTCAATATTTATTTTTGAGTTTGTCCGAAAGTGCTATTATTAATACATATCTTTGGGGAGGTCTGTTTTTTTGGATAGTAATGTCGGGTAAGTATTCTTGTGGTAAAACCAATTAATTATTTATATGTTTTTTGATTTAAAGAAAAAAATATCTTATAAAGAATGGAATGTGGGATTTTTTAATGCTATTCCAGAAGATTTAGTCAGTGATAATATTGATTTGTCTAATATCACTTGGTTAAGGAGAGACTCTAAATTTCATTGTTATGCAGATCCATTCATTTTAAATGTATCTGACTGCACTATTGATTTGCTTGTAGAAGATATCTTGTTAGGTAGTAAAAATGTAGCAACAATATGTCATTTGTCTGTCGATAAATGTACAGGTGAAATAATTGAAAAATATACGTTGATAGATGATAATATACATAACTCTTATCCCTTGATTATTAGAGGTGATACTCTTGATGAGGTTTATATTGTTCCTGAAAATTCGTATTCTACAGAACTTAATGTTTATAAGTATAATACTTTGTTACATTCTTGTGAACATTTCAGTACTATGCTTCCTGTTGCAGTTGCGGATGCTACAATCTTGCCTTATAATGGAGCCTTTTATCTTTTTGCAACTTCAAGAAATGCATATAATAAGGATTTGTATATGTGGACTTCAAATAATAGATTATATGGATACGATTTGTCTCCAATATTAATAAAATCTAATTTGTTTGGGAGCAGAATGGCTGGTGATTTCATGTACGTAAATAATACTGTATACAGACCAGCTCAGGATTGTTTACAAGGGTATGGTAAAGGTATTATTCTGTATAAAGTTGAGGATATTTCAGATAAGTCCTATAATGAAACAAAAGTAATATCCCTTTATCCTGATTCATCGTCATATTACTCGGATGGTTTGCACACGATAAATTTTTATAAAAGCATATGTGTTATAGATGGTTATAAGAATCACTATATTCCTTTTCAGAAAATATATCGTAAATTATTTGATAAGTATAGATCATGAATATCTTGTTTATTAGTTTATTAGATCCTTCTGAATCAGGTAGTGGCAATCAAAAAGTCACTTTGTTGTCTGCCAAATATTTGTCTAGTGTTGGAATTCATTGTTTTATAGCTTATTTTAAAGATTCTGAATATAGTTCCTCTCAATTAGTCTTTGATGCGAAATTTAAAATTGATTATAATGATTTAGATGGTTTCCGTTCTTTTCTTATTGATAATGAGATTTCTATTATTCATAATCAGGCATCAAGAGCTGTTAATATGAAATTCCTTGGTCAAGCTGTTGCGGGATTAAAAGTGAAAATTATATCAGTTTTGCATAATCTTCCAGGAACAGAGAATATTAGATATAATAAGCAATCTCTTTTGTTTCAAGTTCTTAATAGGCGGATTTCTTTTAAGTGGCTTATTTATCTTTTATTGTTATTCTTCTACCCTATTACTCGTTTTCTAGTTAAATATACTACCAAAAGGAAGTATAAATCTATCTATAAATACTCAGATGCTTTAGTTCTCCTATCTGATGCTTATATACCCATTTATAGATCTATTGCTAATTTGAAGGATTCTTCTAAGATGGTCTCAATTCCCAATTTTCTCTCATTTGATTATGTTGAGCGTAACTATTCTAAAACAAATGAATTGCTAATTGTGGCTCGATTTGATGAAATATCTAAGCGTATATTACTAGCATTAAAAATTTGGAAACATTTTTTATCTACTTATGACGTGAGAGATTGGTGTTTAACTATAGTTGGTTATGGAGAGTGGGAATCTGTTTATAAAGACTTTATAAATAAAAATGATATTGTAAATGTGAAATTGGTTGGGCGTGATGATTCAAAGAAATATTTTGAACGTTCGTCAATACTAATGTTTACCTCTTTATTAGAAGGTGCTCCACTAAGTCTGCTTGAAGCTATGCAGATGAAAGTAGTCCCTATTGCTTTTGATGATTGTATGGCTATTCGAGGTTTCTTAATTAATGATGTTAATTCAAAAGTTATTAAGTCTTTGGACATATCTGAATATTCTCGCTCGATTTATGACTTAATTACTAATGAAAAATTGCGTTGTAAACTTTCAGAGAATGCTTTTAATTGTCTCCATTATTTTACTGTAAAAAATGTTATGCTAAGGTGGGTGGATTTGTATAATAGTTTGTTGAAATAATATATAATTATGTGTCACGAAAATTTTATTATTGGATACACTTCTGGAGTGTTTGATATGTTTCATATTGGTCATTTAAACATACTAAAACGAGCTAAGGAATTGTGTGATTTTTTAATTGTTGGTGTTAGTACCGATGAATTGGTAAGAGAGTATAAGCATAAAAGTCCTATAATCTCTTATGATAATCGTAAGGCAATTGTTGAGGCTTGCAAATATGTAGATAAAGTAGTTCCTCAAGTTAATCGAGATAAAATGTCTGCTTATCATCGTTTGCATTTCGATGTGATGTTTGTTGGTGATGACTGGAAAGGTAATTCTTTGTTTCAGGAAGTAGAAGCTGAGTTGAATAAGAATGGAGCTAAAGTTGTTTATTTTCCTTATACTAAAGGTATTTCTTCTACTATATTGCGTGATAAACTAGTTTAAATTACTACTATGAATGTTGATATTAAAGATTTTCAATATAAAATATTAGAAATAGCGTTTTATTTTGATGAGTTTTGTAAGAAATATGATATAGAATATTATTTAATGGGTGGAAGTGCTTTAGGTGCTGTTAGGCATCATGGCTTTATTCCATGGGATGATGATTTTGACGTTTTTATGACTTTTAATAATTATCATAAGTTCCTTCATTATGCTTCTATACATCTTGATACAGAAAAATTTCATCTTCAAAGAGAAAATTCTACTGAGTGGCCTTTGTTTTTTTCTAAGTTAAGAATGAATGGAACAACTTGTATTGAAAAAGGATATAATAAAATGCATCAAGGTATTTATATTGATATAATGTGTTTGTATAATGTATCACCTAATAAGTTTGTTCGTTATATTCAATATTTATCCGCTCAAATTTTAAAAGCTACATCTCTTTATTTGGTAGATTACGATTCTGATAGCTTTTTCAAGAAAGTATTTATTAATTCTTGTCATTTTGTTGTAGGTACTACAGCAAAAAACTTTTTATTCAAAATATTGAATCACTTTTCAACTAAAAATACGTTACTTGTTGGCCATTTTTTTGGAAAGGCTCCGTTTCCCAAAACGAGTTTTCCTCGTAAATGGTTAGGAATTCAGCGCTATGTGAATTTTGAGAATCTCCTTTTACCTATTCCTTTTGAAGCGGAAAAATATCTTTCTCTTAGGTATGGTAGCGATTTTATGAAAATCCCTAATTCTGATATTTTTACAGAATATCCTATTCATGCAGTTTTTGTTGATATACATAATGATTATACAATTTATAAAGACAAGTTTAATTCTTAATTATCTTAGCTTTAGCTGATTACTTAACTGAAAAATCTTTTCTTTATCATGAAAGTAGTACTTCTTGCAGGAGGTTTCGGTTCTCGTATATCTGAGGAATCTCAGTTCAAGCCGAAGCCAATGATTGAGATTGGTGGTATGCCAATCTTGTGGCACATTATGAAAGAGTATGCCTATTATGGTTATACCGAGTTTATCATTTGCGCCGGTTATAAACAGGAATATATTAAGGAGTGGTTCGCCAACTATTTCCTTCATAACTCTGATGTGACTTTCGACTATCGTGGTGGCAACAACGAAATGACCGTTCATCAAACTAATATGGAGCCTTGGAAAGTCACAGTCGTTGATACGGGCTACAACACTATGACTGGAGGTCGTATTAAGCGTATCCAGAGATATATAGAGAATGAGACTTTCTTGATGACATACGGCGATGGTGTTTGTGATGTAGAAATTGATAAATTGGTGGAGTTTCATAAGAGCCATGGCAAGCTTGCGACCCTTACGGCCGTCAAGATAGCACAAGATAAAGGAGTCTTAGATATTACTAAAGATCAAGCCGTAAGGGCTTTTCGGGAAAAGAACGCCTCTGATGGCGCTCCTATTAATGCCGGCTACATGGTGTTGGAACCCGAGGTTTTTGATATGCTGGAAGGGGGTGACTCTTGTGTCTTCGAAAAGACCGCACTAGTCAAGTTGGCGCAAGAGGGTCAGTTGATGTCTTACATCCATACTGGTTTTTGGCAGTGCATGGATAATATACGTGAGAAATCTATGCTTGAAAAACTGCTTGCCGAGGATAAAGCTCCTTGGAAGCGTTGGGAGCGCTCTGTTCCGGAAATACCAGATTACGCAAAATAATAAGCTATCATACAAATGGGAAATATATTGGATTTTTATAAAGGCAAGAGGATTTTCCTTACGGGCCATACCGGCTTTAAGGGCTCTTGGATGTGTAGGATACTCGCTAATGCCGGAGCGGTCGTTACCGGATATTCACTTGAAGCCCCAACAGAGCCTTCGTTGTTTCAAATTGCTAATATTGAAGATGACATACATTCCGTGATTGGCGATATACGAGATTATGCCTCTCTAAAGAAGGCTTTTGATGAGTCTCAACCAGAAATTGTGCTGCATCTTGCCGCTCAGCCCATTGTTAGAGATTCTTATAAAGATCCTGCCTATACCTACGAGACAAACGTGATGGGTACCGTGAATATTCTTGAGTGTGTTCGCAATAATTGTTGCGTGAAGTCTTTCTTGAATGTCACTACGGATAAAGTGTATTTGAATAGGGAGTGGAGTTGGGGCTATAGGGAGAATGAGGAATTGGATGGGTATGATCCTTATTCAAATTCCAAATCCTGTTCGGAGCTGGTGACTCATAGCTACAAGCGTTCTTTCTTTACAGATATTGATGGTCTGCCTATTATTCCTATTTCTACTGCTAGAGCGGGTAATGTGATAGGTGGTGGAGATTTCGCCAGTGATAGAATAATACCTGATTGTATCCGTGCGGCTGTAAAACATGAGGATATTGTTGTGCGTAATCCATACTCTACCCGTCCTTATCAACATGTTCTAGAACCTTTGTATGCTTACCTGCTGATAGCGATGAAGCAATATGAGGATATCGGTTTTGCGGATTATTATAATGTAGGTCCCGATGATGTGGATTGTTTTCAAACAGGCGCTCTTGTTGAGCTATTTGTGAACAAGTGGGGCGAAGGTATGAGGTGGGTGAACAAGTATGACGGTGGTCCTCACGAGGCTAATTTCTTGAAGCTTGATTGCTCTAAATTGAAAAAGACTTTTGGATGGAGCCCTCGATGGAATCTGGATGAGGCAATGGAAAAGATTGTTGAATGGAGTAAGGTTTGGCTAGCAGGTGGGGATGTTCGTGTTTGTATGGATAAACAGATAGATGAATTTTTTAACGTATAACGATAATATGAAGAACGTAATCGTCACAGGGGGCAATGGTTTTATAGGTAGTTCACTTATAAAGAAATTGATAGAAAAAGGTACTAGGGTTGTTGCTGTTGATATTACCTTTCATGGCAATCGTTTGCCTGATTCAAATCTTATTACGAGGATAGAATCAGGGGTGAATACATCTCTAGTCGAAAGACTGCCAGTAATTGAATATGACTCTTTCTATCATTTTGCGTGGAAAGGTGTAAATGGGGCTGATAAAGCAGATCCTACGGTTCAATTATCAAATATTCAGATGGCAGTAGATTGCGCTAATATTTGCAAGAGGCTAAATGTGAAAAAATTTCTTTGTGCGGGTACTGTAGCGGAGAATGTAGCATTTAGTTTGTCGCATCTGAAAAAAACGACTGGTGGAATGATGTATGGTGTGGCTAAGCATGCTTGCAGAATAATTTTGGAAGATTATTGCAAGAATATCGCTCAACAGTTTGTGTGGATGCAGTTCTCAAATATATACGGTGTAGGTAATAAAACGGGCAATTTGGTTAGTTATACGTTAGGTGAGTTGATGGCTGGTAAAGAAGCAGCATTTGGTCCAGCTTTACAACCATATGATTTTATTTATGTGGATGATCTTATAGAAGCTGTATATCGTCTAGGCTTTAAGGAAACGAATAAGCCGTTCTATTATATAGGCTCTGGCAATCCTAGAGTCTTGAAAGATTATCTTATTCGTATAGGAGAACTAGTTGGTTGCGCAGATAAGGTAGGGATAGGAGTCCGTGAAGATGATGGTGTAAAGTATACAATGGATATGTTTGACAATAGTAACTTGGTTAGTACTATTGGAGAATATGCGTCTATAGACTTTGATAAAGGCATTGATAAAACTATTAATTGGCTTAAAAACTCTTTGATGTTATAGCGGAATTAGTCATGATACAGAAATTTGAATTCAAGGAACTTGATATGAAGGGGGCATATGAGATAACTCCCTTCTATGCCACAGACGAACGTGGTGGCTTTATAAAGGATTACAATATTGATACATTTAAGCAAAATGGTATAGATCATGAACTTAAAGAGGTGTTCTATACCATTAGTAAAAAGGGTGTAATTCGTGCGATGCACTTCCAGCTTGTTAAACAGCAAGCCAAGCTTGTTCGTTGTATAAGTGGCCATGTGTATGACGTAATCATAGATCTTCGCCCTGATTCGCCAACATTTGGTAAATGGCAAGGTTTTGATCTGACCGGAGAGAATCAGAAGGCTCTATACATACCTCAGTATTTTGGCCATGGCTATTTGGTGCTGGAGGATTCTGTCGTTAGCTATAAATGTGGTGAGGTGTTTTATGGTGAAGGTGATGCCGGCATAATGTATAATGATCCGGATATGGCTATAGAGTGGCCTTTCGATAAGATTGGCGGTATTGAGAAATTGATCATTTCTGACAAGGATAAAAACTTGATGAGTTTGAAGGAATATATAGAAAAAGTACAATAGCTGATGGATAAGCGACTTTCTATTTATGTTAGTTCTCCTGATTCGTATTCTGATGTGCTTGCCGTATTTTTAAAAGGGTATCGGAGATATTGGAGTGATTGTCCCTATGAGTTTATTCTAACCACCAATACCAAATCGTATGAAGGTATTACTTGTATATGCAATAATAAGCAAAATGATACTTGGGTTGAGCGTACTATAGCGGCTTTGCCAGTTATAAAATCGAAGTATGTAATGTTGATGTGTGATGACATTATCTTGAGTGACAATGTTGACAATTCATTAATAGAGCGGTTACTTGACTATATGGATAGCCACGAGATAAGGTATTGTAATTTAGGCCCTACTCCTAAAGGATCTAAAATTAAATCTTTTCCTTTATTGCGTAGTGTCAATAAGCAAATCCCCTATGCTATCAATCTTCAATTTGGAATATTTCGAAAGGATCTTTTTGTTGAGCTGTTAGGCGATGGCTCTCTTAGTGCATGGGATATTGAAAACTCAATAAATGAACAAGCCGCTGTTGCTCCATCAGAGGATTATAAAGATGTGGTGGCAGTTTCAGAATATATCTTGCCATATATACATGGAGTATATAAAGGTAAATGGATTAGGCATGCTGTTGAAAATTTGAGTAGATTGAGCTTGTATATAGATTCTGGTAGAGGCATTGTTCCTCTCTCTCAACAGATAAAGATTGATATGACTAATTGGCTTCAGTGGAAAATATCACCTAAGCAACGGAGAGCGCTAAAAAATGTCTTAAGTAGAGTGGGTATGAAATTTGCAACGAAGAGATGAGCTGGTGTAATGTGGTTATGAAGAATGTTTATGTTTTTTAATTCTGTAAATCAGAGAGTTGTTTTTTTTATGAGGCAGATTAGGATCATGAGAATGAGAAAGATAGATTTGAGACGGTTCTTTACGTACAGACTCTGTAAAGAGTCAATCTTCAAGTGTTCCGGATACATCTTATATGTACATATAGAAATTTTTCTTATATAATACTTTTCCTGAAAGTCTATGTTATTTTCCGTATTACTTTCTTTATATCATAAAGAGAGCCCACTATTTTTACGTCAAAGTCTGACCAGTATCTTCACGCAAACGCTATTGCCTATAGAAGTTGTCTTGGTGGAAGATGGTCCTTTGACGGATGAGCTGTATGCGGTCATAAAAGAATTCACAAGCCAGCATCCTGAGTTAAAAGTGATTTCTTTGCCCACCAACCGAGGTCTCGGCAAGGCTCTTAACGAGGGGCTGAAGCATTGTTCGTATGACCTTGTGGCTCGTATGGACACGGATGATATCGCTAAGCCGGATCGTTTTGAGAAGCAATTGGCGATATTTTTGGAACATCCGGAAATTGATGTAGTGGGGGCTTGGATCGATGAGTTTGAAGGGGAGGTATCAAATGTACTTTCCATGCGGAAAGTGCCGGAGCAGCATGAAAATATCTTGAGGTTTGCCAAGGGAAGGTGTCCGGTGAACCATCCGGTGGTGATGTTTCGGAAGTCGGCCGTGCTAAAGGCTGGAGGATATAAGCATTTTCCTTTGTTCGAGGATTATTATCTGTGGGTACGGATGCTGATGAATGGTGCCCGGTTCTATAATATACAAGAGAGCCTGCTCTTTTTCCGCTTCTCGCCGGATATGTTTCGGCGGCGGGGAGGATGGCGGTATGCCGTAACGGAAGTGAGGTTGCAGACGCTGTTTTACAAGATGGGTTTTATCGGCTTTTTCTCCTTGCTAAAGAATGTCTGTATTCGCTTAGTGACCCGTCTTCTCCCTAATGGCTTGCGTTCGTTGCTCTATAAGAGGCTCATCCGGGGGTAAATAGCTTTTTGTCCTCATCCACAGTATCGCTCACGGAAGGTGTCTCAAATATCAAATAACATTTTATCAATAGTCATTTTTATGGCTGGCAGATTATTTTTCATCACATCAAACACTATAACAGCGTCTATATCGAAATAATGATGTGCTATAATGTCTCGCATTCCCATAACTCCTTCCATGTTCACGGACAATGTCGCTATCGCTATAAACCATTGGCAGTACTTGCTTGTTTAATAGCCATTATTACGTTAATAAAATAGAGAATATGAGAACAAATGATTCAAAAACATCCGTAGACTCTAAATTGGAGGAGATGGAGGAAAAGTATCCTGTAGAGCAAATCGCTGTTAAAAATGAGAAGAAAATAACGGCCAAGGATGTAAAGGAGGCTGTGAAAGAGATTAATCCCGATACGGACAGCTTGGGTAGCAGAGGGTAAAACGTATTTTAATTTGCTTAAAAGAATAATTATTAAGATTTATAGTATTATCTTTGTGGTTGCGGTTTGTAATAAACCGAGGTATAAAGATTGGTAAATCTAGCAAATTAAATAATAAAGATGTATAGAACAAGAACTTGTGGCGACTTGCGCCTTGCGGATGAAGGTCTGGTGGTTACACTGGCCGGTTGGGTGCAGAAAACCCGCAAAATGGGAGGAATGACATTTGTCGATATCCGCGACCGTTATGGTATTACTCAGTTGGTATTTAATCAGGAGGTTGATGCAGCTCTTTGCGAAAAGGCGAATAAACTGGGCCGTGAATTCGTGATTCAGGTTACGGGTACGGTTCGTGAGCGTTCCAGCAAGAATGCGCATATCCCGACAGGTGATATTGAGTTGATCGTTTCTGAATTAAATGTCCTGAACACTGCGCTTACCCCTCCGTTCACGATCGAGGAGGAGACAGATGGCGGTGATGACTTGCGTATGAAATATCGTTATCTGGACTTGCGTCGTGCTTGCGTTCGTAAGAATCTGGAACTTCGTCATAGAATGGCGTTCGAGGTTCGCCGCTATTTGGATGAGCAAGGTTTCTTGGAGGTAGAGACTCCGGTTCTTGTAAATTCTACCCCGGAGGGTGCCCGTGACTTCGTGGTTCCTTCCCGTATGAACCCGGGACAGTTCTACGCTTTGCCTCAGTCTCCACAGACCTTGAAGCAATTGTTGATGGTTTCCGGTTTCGACCGTTATTTCCAGATCGTAAAATGTTTCCGTGACGAGGATTTGCGTGCGGATCGCCAGCCGGAGTTCACGCAGATCGACTGTGAGATGAGCTTCGTGGAGCAAGAGGATGTCTTGAATATGTTCGAGGGCATGGCGAAACATTTGTTTAAGGTAATCCGTGGTGTCGAGTTCAAGGAGTCGTTTATGCGTATGACTTGGCAAGATGCTATGAAACAATATGGTAGCGATAAACCGGATTTGCGTTTCGGCATGAAGTTCGTCGAGTTGATGGACATCATGAAAGGCCATGGTTTCTCCGTATTCGATAACGCTGCTTACATAGGGGGTATCTGTGCGGAAGGTGCTGCAAGCTATACCCGTAAACAACTGGATGCGCTGACTGAATTCGTGAAACGTCCGCAGGTAGGTGCTAAAGGTTTGGTTTACGCCCGTGTGGAAGCGGATGGTAACGTGAAATCAAGCGTAGATAAATTCTATAGCCAAGAGGTTCTTCAAGAAATGAAGAATGCGTTCGGCGCTAAGCCGGGTGATTTGATTTTGATCCTTTCCGGCGACGATGCGATGAAGACTCGTAAGCAACTTTGCGAGTTGCGTTTAGAGATGGGTAATCAATTAGGCCTTCGTGACAAGGATAAGTTCGTTTGCTTGTGGGTAATCGACTTCCCGCTGTTCGAATGGAACGAGGACGATCAACGTTTCTACGCTATGCACCATCCGTTTACCTCTCCGAATCCGGATGATATACCGTTGTTGGACACGGATCCGGGCGCTGTTCGTGCGAATGCGTATGATATGGTTATCAATGGCGTTGAAGTGGGTGGTGGTTCTATCCGTATCCACGACAGCCAATTACAGGATAAGATGTTCAAGCTGTTAGGATTCACCGAAGAAAGAGCGCAAGAGCAATTCGGTTTCTTGATGAATGCGTTCAAGTACGGAGCGCCTCCTCATGGAGGTTTGGCTTATGGCTTGGATCGTTTCGTGTCTTTGTTCGCCGGTTTGGATTCTATCCGCGACTGTATCGCTTTCCCGAAGAACAATTCTGGACGAGATGTTATGCTCGATGCTCCGGGTGTCTTGGATCCGGCCCAGTTGGACGAACTGAATTTGATCGTTGATATCAAGAAATAATCCAATCTGAAATTCCATTCGAATGGGAATCTTATTCCATCTGAATGGAATTTTCTTTTCTTCCGAAAGGAATTACTTTTTCTCCCGAACATAAATCAAAAGATATTTAGCATGGTAAAGGTTAAAGATATATTGAGAGAAATCGAGCATTACGCCCCGCTGCCGCTTCAAGAAGGTTTTGACAATGCGGGTGTGCAAGTTGGCGACGTGAACCAGCATGCGACGGGTGTGTTGCTATGCCTAGATGTTACCGAGGAGGTGCTTGATGAAGCGATCGAGATGGGATACAACCTGATCATCTCTCATCATCCTTTGGCCTTTAAGTCGTTTAAGTCGTTGACTGGCTCCAATTATATCGAGCGTTGCATGATGAAGGCGTGTAAGTATGATTTGGTGGTTTATGCCGCCCATACCAATCTTGATAATGCCGTAGGAGGCGTGAATTACCGTTTGGCAGAGTTGATCGGCTTGCAAAATGTACGGATCTTGAGCCCCCAAAAAGGCGCTTTGCTGAAGTTGGTGACGTTTGTCCCCGAGGCTTATGCCGAGATCATGCGGAATACCTTGTTCAATGCCGGTGCGGGAAGTATCGGGAACTATGATGCTTGCAGTTATAATTTACATGGCGAGGGAACATTCCGTGCCAATGCGGGATGCAATCCGTTTTGTGGTGAGATCGGCGAGTTGCATGTAGAGAAAGAGGTGCGTATCGAGATGATCCTTCCGGCATTCAAGAAGACGGCGGTGACCCGTGCCCTGTTATCCGTTCATCCGTATGAGGAGCCGGCTTTTGATTTTTATTCGTTATCAAACACATGGGAACAGGCAGGTTCCGGTGTAGTGGGAGAGTTGCCTGCCGAGGAAGATGAGTTGAGTTTCTTGTTGCGGATCAAGGCCCTGTTTAACGTCGGTTGCGTGAAGCATTCCCCATTTACTGGTAAGCCTATCCGAGAGGTCGCTATCTGCGGAGGCAGCGGCGCTTTCTTGATCAAGGACGCTATCGCGTATGGTGCCGATGTCTTTATAACGGGGGAGGCGAAGTACAACGATTTTTACGATGTGGAGGACCGGATTCTACTGGCGGTTATCGGTCATTATGAATCGGAAATCTGTACAAAAGACATATTTTATAACATAATATCGAAAAAATTCCCTACCTTTGCGGTACATTTTTCGAATGTTAATTCAAACCCAGTAAAATATTTATAGAATGGCTACAGATAAACAATCAGCTGAAAAGGAATATACGGTTGAAGAAAAGCTTTCTACGCTGTATCAACTTCAGACGATGATGACTGAAATTGATAAGATCAAGACCCTTCGTGGTGAGCTTCCTCTGGAGGTTCAAGACTTGGAGGACGAGATCGCAGGACTGGAAACACGTCTCCAGAACTATCAGGCGGAGATCAAGGAGTTTGAGGCTTCTGTTGTTGAGCAAAAGCATAAGATCACGGAATCTACCACATTGATAGATCGCTATAAGGCACAATTAGATAATGTGCGTAATAACCGGGAGTTTGATAACCTGTCCAAGGAGATCGAGTTCCAAGGTTTGGAAATTGAGTTCTCAGAGAAGAAAATCCGTGAGTTCGGAGAGGCGGTAGACGCTAAGAAAAAAGATATCGCTGAACTGACTGAGAAGCTGGAAGGCCGTAAGGCTGACTTGGTTCAGAAAAAGAGCGAGTTGGAGCAGATCATTTCCGAGACAAAGCAGGATGAGGAGAAACTTCGTGAGAAAGCGAAGAAGCTGGAAGCCACTATCGAACCTCGTTTGTTGACCGCTTTCAAGCGTATCCGTAAAGGTGCTCGTAACGGTTTGGCTGTTGTTTATGTGCAACGTGGCGCTTGCGGTGGTTGCTTTAACAAGATCCCGCCTCAGAAGCAATTGGATATCAAGTTGCGTAAGAAAATTATTGTTTGCGAATACTGTGGTCGTATTATGATCGACCCGGAATTAGCAGGTGTAGAAGATTAATTCAAAAGATCTATAAGTAATGGCTCTAGCTAAAACCGGCTAGGGCCATTATTGTTTTTAATACAAAGATGTTATGATACATACGATACGTTTATATATAGAGAAGTACCGGCTGTTATCCGAGGATCGTCCGGTTTTGGTCGGATTGAGCGGTGGTGCCGATTCTGTGGCTTTGTTGGGCGTATTGGTGCGTTTGGGATATCCGTGTATAGCGCTTCATTGTAACTTTCATTTGCGTGGGGAGGAGTCGGATCGGGATGAGGCATTTGCCTGTGAGTTCGCGGAATCTTTGGAAGTACCCTTTCATAAGATAGATTTCGATACGATCTCTTATGCCGGAGAGAGGCATCTCTCGATAGAGATGGCTGCCCGTGAATTGCGCTATGCTTGGTTTGAGGAGATGCGGGAGTGGCTGGGAGGGCAGGCGACCGCCGTCGCCCATCACCGGGACGATAATGTGGAGACGGTCTTGATGAATTTGATACGGGGCACGGGAATCCGGGGGATGAGCGGGATCCGTCCGAGGAATGGTTTCATCGTCCGTCCTTTGCTGTGCGTAAGCCGTGAGGATATCTTGGCTTGGCTGGCGGATCAAGGCTACGCCTATATGGTGGATAGCACGAATTTATCGGATGCTTATACCCGTAATTTCATCCGTTTGAATGTGTTGCCGCTTTTGGAGGAGATAAATCCATCGGCCCGGAATACCATCGCACGTTCCGCCGAGCATCTTTCTGCCGCAGAGACTATATATATATATGTATTGGAACAAGCCCGGAAAGAGGTTGTCGTATCGGATGATCGTCTTTCTATCGGGGCGTTGATGCGGTTTCCGGCTCCGAAGACGATTTTGTATGAGTTATTAAAAGAATATGGTTTTACCCGTCTGGTCTCGGACGATATTTTCGCTGCCTTGACCAAGGAGCCTGGTAAGCTGTTTTACTCTTCCACCCATCGTTTGCTGAAGGATCGGGATTATTTATGGATCACTTCTTTAGAGAAGAAGGAAAAGCGAACCTTCGTTTTAGATCCAGAAAAGGGCATTAATCATGAACCTATTGAACTATCTTTCCAAAAACTTGTTATAACTATAGATTTCCCTATCGAGAAGAATAAGCGGATCGCTTATTTGGATTATGATAAACTCGATTTCCCTTTAACATTGCGGACTTGGAAAGAAGGCGATTGGTTTATTCCCTTCGGAATGAAAGGACGTAAGAAGTTGAGTGACTATTTCTCCGATCATAAATTTAGCCGGATTGAGAAGGAGCGCACATGGCTTCTTTGTAGTGGCGACGCTATCGTTTGGGTGGTAGGAGAAAGGACTGATAATCGTTTTCGTATGGACGAATCAACAAAGCGTGTGCTAATTGTGAATTTTTTGGGCTAAATCCTCGTTTATTGTAAAAATATTCTTACATTTGCGAAGATTTACTCCGCAGATATGTTACTAATGGTTCAAATTAGCTGAACAATCCGGTTATTACATGAAAATTATAATTTAATAAAGATACAATGATACCATTGGGCGTACGTCGTGTTTGCATATGTGATCCGTGTGTATGTGCCATTTATATTATTACTTCGCAATATGCAGAAATATAACATTCTAGAACTAAATGAAAAACTTCTTCCCGAACTTCAAAGTATCGCGGAAGAGTTGGGAATAAAAAAAGTTAGCAGCTTAAAGAAAGAAGAGTTGGTTTATCGGATTCTTGATGAGCAAGCGATCTCCTATGCCGGCATTCAGGCTGAAAAGATGAAAGAGAAAGAGGCTAAGAAGCCTGTAGAGGGCCGTAAGAGAGGCCGTCCGGCTAAAGCCGCTTCTCCTAAAGTGGCGAAGGCTGAGACTGCCGAAGCTGCAGAGAGTGCCCAACAGGCTTCGGAAAAGCCAGTGGCTGCTCCGGCTGACAAGAAAGAGCAAAAAGAGCAGCCTGAACGTAAGAAAAGAGTCCGTATCGAGAAAAAGGAAAAGGTAGCGGGCGCTATCGCTCCTTCCGAGGATAACAAGGAAGTGGTGGTTTCGAAAGAGCCGCAAACGATCTCTATGGTAACGGAAATCTCGGCCGTGGAAACTCCGGCGGTAGTAGAGAGCCCGGTGGAGAAACCGTTGTTGCCTCCTGTTGTGGCGGAACTTGAAACGGAAGAAGAAGCCGCTTTGCCGGAAAATACGACTCCGGTAGAGGTAGCGGAAGAAACCACTTCACCACAAGCGACGGAAGAAGAGCCTAAGCGCATCGTATTTCGCCATCCGGACGCTAAATCCGTATTGGATCAGATTTTCCCGTTCTCCGCTCCGAAACCCGAGGCTAACAAACCTCAACCCGAGGCCGCTCCCCAGCAGAATAATCCTCGACAGAACAATCGACAGAATAATCATAATAACAACCGTAATAACAATAACGCTAATAACAACCAGCAGGCTCAAGAGAAAATGTATGAGTTTGACGGCATCCTTACAGGAACCGGCGTGTTGGAGATGATGCAAGATGGTTACGGTTTCCTTCGTTCTTCAGATTATAACTATTTGACTTCACCGGACGATATTTATGTCTCTCAATCCCAGATCAAGTTATTTGGCTTGAAAACGGGTGACGTGGTAGAAGGCTCGATTCGTCCGCCGAAGGAAGGTGAGAAGTATTTCCCGTTGGTGAAAGTGGACAAGATCAATGGCCGTACGCCAGAAGAGGTTCGCGACCGGGTTCCTTTCGATCATTTGACCCCGTTATTCCCGGATGAGAAATTCATGCTTACGGCACGTAAATCACCGAAAGTATACGATAATATCGCCGTACGTGTGGTTGATTTATTCTCCCCGATCGGAAAAGGGCAACGTGGTTTGATCGTCGCTCAACCGAAAACCGGTAAGACGATGTTGCTGAAAGATATCGCGAACGCTATCGCTTACAACCATCCCGAGGTTTATATGATTATATTATTGATCGACGAACGTCCGGAGGAGGTTACGGATATGGCTCGTAGCGTGGATGCGGAAGTGATCGCCTCTACATTCGACGAACCGGCTGAACGTCACGTGAAAATCGCTGAGATCGTATTGAACAAGGCGAAACGAATGGTAGAATGTGGTCATGATGTCGTGATTCTTCTTGACTCGATCACTCGTTTGGCTCGTGCTTATAATACGGTACAACCGGCTTCCGGTAAGGTGCTTTCCGGTGGTGTGGACGCAAATGCGTTGCAGAAGCCGAAGCGTTTCTTCGGTGCCGCCCGTAATATTGAGAATGGCGGTAGCCTTACGATTCTAGCCACCGCCCTTACGGAGACTGGCTCTAAGATGGACGACGTGATCTTCGAGGAATTCAAGGGTACGGGTAATATGGAGTTACAATTGGATCGTAAATTAGCCAATAAACGTATCTATCCGGCTGTGGATATCACGGCTTCCAGCACTCGCCGTGATGATTTATTGCAGGATGAGAGCACGTTGAACCGTATGTGGGTCTTACGCAAATATCTATCAGACATGAACTCTATGGAGGCTATGGAATTTGTTAAGCAACGGATGGAACAAACCGTTGATAATATGGAATTCTTGGCATCCATGAACGGTTGATAATATCCCATAAAAAACACTATACTTTTGAGTTCGAAACATATTGTTTTAGCTCCAAAAGTATAGTGTTTTTGATTTAAAAGAATAATGCTTTTATTGCGCCTTTTTAGGCCTTCCACGGTGTCCCATATTTCGTTTTTGTGGGCTCGAGGATGATCCTTTATCCTCACTTTTACGAGGCCGTCCTCTGCCTCTTTTATTCATACCGTATTTTTCCGGCTCATACAAGGGCACTTCACCGAATTCCGGGCTGACCGGTATCTTATAAACCTCTTTTTCCAAGAAATCCTCTATGCGCTTGAATTGTGCTTGTTCGTCGATCGATACGAAAGTAATCGCCAATCCTTCGCCGTTCGTACCCCGTGCCGTACGTCCGATTCGGTGTACGTAATCCTCCGGATCATGCGGGATATCGAAGTTCACGACCAACTTGATGTCATTGATATCAATTCCACGTGCTACGACATCCGTAGCCACAAGGATATCGATATGTCCGCTCTTGAATTCTTTCATGACCTCCTCCCTTTGGGATTGCTCTAGATCCGAGTGCATGGCGGCTACATTGAACTTTAATCTTTTTAAGGTAGACGCTAATTCTTTCACCTTCATTTTAGAAGAGGAGAAGATAATTACTCGTTGAGGGCGGCTTTGAGTGAAGAGATCTTGTAGAATCTTGAGCTTTTGTGGATCGTAGCAGATATATGCGGTTTGCATGATAGATTCGGGTGGGCGTGAGATAGCGATCTTGACTTCTTCCGGATCTTTTAGGATGGTTTTAGCCAACGTCCGGATCTTAGGCGGCATGGTAGCCGAGAACATGATCGTCTGGCAGTAGGGGGGCAGCTGTTTATGAACCTGCATGATGTCGTCATAAAAACCCATATCCAGCATGCGGTCCGCCTCGTCTAAGACGAAGAACGACACTTTAGACAAATCTACAATACCTAACTTAATATGGGACAATAAACGTCCCGGGGTAGCGATCACGATATCCGCACCCATCTCTAAACCTCTCTTTTGTTGTTCCCAAGCGATTCCGTCGGTACCTCCATACACGGCTACTGCGGATACGGAAGGTATAAAATAAGTGAATCCTTGAATTTGTTGGTCTATTTGTTGAGCCAATTCCCGGGTCGGTGCCATAATGACCGCATTCACCGCGTCTGTCGGATGACAACCTTTGCTTAGTTCATTAATAACTGGCAAAACATACGCCGCCGTTTTACCGGTTCCGGTCTGTGCGCAAGCGATGATGTCTTTACCTTCTAAAATGACAGGAATCGTTAACTCTTGGACTGGAGTCGTTTCGTCAAAATTCATGTCATAAAGCCCGTCTAATACGGCATCTTCCAAATCTAATTCATCAAATCTCATCTTTTTACATTCAAATTCCCGGTAAAGATAAAGATTATTTAGAAATATTATGCAATAGGTAGGTTTCTCTTTGGTGATAAATAGAAAAATAAATACCTTTATCCCCGAGTTATACCCCAAAAACGAAAGAATTAATATGAATAGTCTAGAAAGCGGAAGTAACGTTCAGTCTGGATTAGAGATGATCATGGAGAAGAGTCCCGATACGATCGTATTAGTAGATCGAAATCTTACTCTTGTCAAGGTTATTTCTGCAAAAGACGATTATTATCATTATTTAGCGAATAACTGTATCGGAAAGCAACCTCAAGCGTTGTTCCCGGACGGGAAGAACTACGATCAATATGAGATCTATAGAGCTGCGGTTAAACGTGTTTTCGAGGAGCAAGTGAAAGTGGATTTCTCTTTTGAGGTCTCTTTTGAGGGAAAGAACTATTATTATCTATCGCAAGCAAGCCTTTTTAATGAGGAGCTTGTGATCGTTTATACACGCAATGTATCTTCTCTGAAAACAGAAAAAAATCTACAAGAACTGATCAATACGATATTAGATCGGTTACCGTTGGGTGTTTTCGTGAAAGATGGGGATAACCATTTTAATTACCTGTATTGGAATCATTTTATGGAGGAAATAACGGGTATTGAAACCCGGGAGATCGAGGGACATGATGATTTCGAGGTGAATTATAATGCCTTGATGACCGCCGAGGAGCGTCTGGAAACCGATATGAATGTGATCAAGACAGGACTGACCGCTAGATTTAAGGGCAAGGTAAAATCGGCCTCCGGCGATTACCGGGATATAGAGGTCGCTAAATATCCTATTTCCCTAAATAATGGCAAGCCGCTTGTCTTGGCTTTATGGAGAGATATAACTTCCGAGTTGGCTACGGAGAATACTTTGAGAAGAACCCGGATCTTGACGAAAATGGCATTGCGGATAAGTGATATACGTACATGCTCGATCTTCATCGATCCGGACAGTACCCATAATTTCAAGGATTCCGTTGTGACCTTGAACGATTGGAATACCATGTCGGAAGATATGATAGAGGTGTCATGGGGGCAGTTTATCAGCCGGGCGCATCCGGATGATCAAGAACATTATCATAATATGTTTACCCGTCTTTGCCGAGGGGAAATCTCTGAGGCAAGGATCGAGGCACGTATGCTATTTCCCGGCAAGAAGGAATATGTTTGGAGAGAGGTATTCGCTACCGTGTATGAACGGGACGATAAAGGAAGACCTTCGGTTATCCTTGGATGTTCAACGAATATTCAGGAACGGAAGAATCAAGAATTAAGCCTTGAGGAGGCGAAGGTGAAGGCTGAGGCCGCTGATAAGATGAAATCGAAATATCTGGCGGATATGAGCCATGAGATCCGGACTCCTTTGAATGCGATTACCGGTTTCTCTGAATTGATGGCTTTTGCTGATACGGATGAGGAACGTATGTCGTACTACGATGTGATCAAGATGAATAACCAATTGTTGATGCAATTGATCAATGACATCTTGGATATCTCGAAGATCGAGGCGGATGCGATAAAGATCACATATGAGCAATTAGATGTCAGTGAATTGATGGATACGATTTATGCTTCCGCCAAGTTACGGGTTCCGGGAGGAGTCAAGTTGGTTTTGGAGAAAGAGGCTGACCACCATATGTTCGGTACGGATAGCATGCGTCTGTTGCAGTTGATTAATAATTTGGTGAACAACGCTATCAAGAACACGAAAGAAGGTAGCATCACGATGGGATATACCATTCAACCGGATGATCAATTACGTTTTTACGTAAGGGATACGGGAATCGGCATCGATAAGGAAAAATTGAAAGATGTCTTCGACCGTTTCGTGAAAATAAACGACTATATGGAAGGAATCGGATTAGGACTGGCTATCTGCAAAGGATTGGTTGTGAAGATGGGAGGTTCGATACATGTTACGTCTGAATTAGGGGTGGGTTCGGAGTTCTCCTTTATTTTGCCGTCTCATGAATAGCCCTATTTGTAATAGCGCTTATAAATCTGGTCGTATAATCCACTGTCTTTGATTTGCTGGAGCCAACTATTTAGGCTATCCAGTAGGACAGGAGAGTCTTTACGGACCGCCCACGATTGCAATTGGGTAAAACTGACATCCGTTAGGATATCGACTTCCGGCAGTTTTTTCTGGGTCATGCGGGCGATTTGTTGGTCGCATACGGCATAATCGATATCGCCTTTGGCTACCATGATCATAAGCTGCTCGGTAGAATATAACTCATCTTCCACCACGTAGATCGTATCGCCTATCTCGTGTCCCAGATTTTGCAGACGCAATAAGGCCGGGGAATCTTTCGGTATGTATAAAGTCTTTTGGGCTAAATCCAATTGGTTACGGATAGGGGCTTGTCCGTTGTTCGCCTCTGCCGTACGTTGTACCAAGACTTGCTTGTTGAGAACGATCGGTTCGGTGAACAGGTAGTTTTCCCGCATCTCGGAGGTGATGGGTATGTTTCTTGCGATTACGTCGCATTTGTTGTCCGATAATTCCTCGAAGCTTTTCGCTAAACTCATTTCCAAATGCGTCTGAACCTCCAATCCGGATAATTTAGCGATCGCTTGGCTAAGCTCGTATTGAAAACCTTGCACCGTATCGCCGGATACGAAATATCCGGATTGATTGTACTCGGTTATCATCCGAAGAATTCCTTCTTCCTTGATTTCCGGATAATCACGAGGTCCGATCTCTTGGGGACGTTGGTTAAGTCTCCAAAGCTGTACCATTGTCACTACAGCGACAATCAGTAGAAAAGCGTATAGGATAAGCAACTTCTTAGATCTCATGGCAATCGATTAATTATTGAAAGTCACGGAGATACCCATTTTCAAGACCATCGGGTCCAACGGATAATGCGCAAGAGAGAAGTAATTCGGGTCAACGAACTTAGAGCCTAGATTGTATGCCATGATGAAGAAGCGAGCTTGCTTCAAATGGAAATTCGCATAAGCGTTGATCAACGGATAATTACCGACCTTCACTTTCTTGTCTTCTTCCTGTACTTGGAACTGCTGGGTAGCCGGCTCGTAATAAGGAGCGTAATAAGCGGTGTTGTAGTATACGTTCGCGCCAATCTGTACGGTTAATACTTTCGCCAACTTAAACGCTAGATATATATTCGAGTATGCGCTGATATCCGGCAACGGAAGTTGAGACTTCTCGCTAGAAAGCTGATAGGCCACCTCATTCTCCCATCCGAACGCACGATACATGATATCTTGCTTGATACGGGCTGAGACAACTTGGATGTTCTTACTGCTTTGCTCCGGCAAACCTTTGCCGTTGAAGAATACATAATTCTGGATACTTTCCACTCCTCCGGATAACTGGGTACGGGTGGATTCCAAGTTGATTTTCGCTCCGGCGTAAATCCTTTGCACATTTTTCAATGATAGATCCCACCAATAGTAACGCCCATGATGGTGACGTTGGTAGAACGCCGGGGTGATGTTCTTGATGTATCCTTCCGCCTTGATCGTAGCGTCTTTCTTAAAAAGTTTGAATTTTGTTTGCAGGTCTCCGCTCACTCGGACCTCTCCGGCGTCACTTCCCGCAAGTCCTAATTCTCCACGGACATTGTAGGTAAGAAGGCTACCACGGCGTTTGGATAATTCGCCGCCGATGTAGGTAGTAAACTCATCATATACTTCGGAAGTAGGGAAATTTAATGTGCTTGGCTCAGAGCTTCCACGACCATCCGGACCGTAGTCCAGTCCGGGAACTTGGGATGCCAATCTAAACCGGCGTTTCTCGAAAGTAACGAAGGCGGTCAGCCCGAACTTAGCCCAATCTTGGAAACCTTCCCGCAAGGCCAACGCAAAGGTATTCTTTAAATTCCAAGAGGAAGTCTGGTCATTCAAAGATGCGTCCATACCATAAAGATGAGTGTAGCAGGTATCGATCCCGGCATCATTAGAGATAAAGCGTCTGCGGTTATCTTCGTAATCGATGGTATGGATGATACTGGAAACCGGAATGAATACCTCTTTTACGTTCCCTTCCTCATCGGTTTCTTCCAATTCCTTAGTAAAACCGAGATTGTATCTCTGTGTCAGGAAATATTGTTTTCCACGGACACGGTTCCATGTGTCCGTGTAACGGACAGGGTATGATTTACTATCGATATTTCTTTGATTCTCGGCCAAGTCATCGGGATTCGTGATATACTGGTCATTTGTAAGTCCACCGTTCTCGTAGTTTACGAAATTGAAATTACTTAAATAAGCGTTTAACTCGTAACGGTCGGTGATATAACTTCCGAAAAAACGATAACTTAATAATTTATTACCGTTGGAGTTATAATATCCGCGGCTATAGATATAATCCATCTCGCCACCGACATTGATCTTTTTGCCAAAGTTCATGGTCAATACCCCTTTCAGTCGGTCCATCTTATTCTGGCTGGCTCCTCCTGTCGTATAAGTCACTTGGGTATAGGGTACTTTGGTATCGTAGAAATAAGCGTTTGTTGGGGTCGTGATATAATAATCATAGGCATCGGCGAAGATGAAATCACGTTCCTCCTTACGTTCGTTAAAAATACGGGTTTGCGCCGGCGATCCCACATTCGCCAGATAACCTACGGCCAATGAGTTCGCTTCCACCAACGTACTATTCCCGAAATTTAATCGATTGGTATCCATAGGAGCGATATAACGTTCTCCCAAAAGAGGCGTGAGCCGATAACCGATGATTCGTTTTGATTTCAGCGCCGCGCTATCTGTTTGCAGCAAGCTATCCGGTATTTCCTTGTTTGAGGATGATAAATTAGATAACGAGAATCCACCTCGTCCTCCCCGGCTCCCGGAACGTCCTTGCGCATGCGCGGAAGCCGCCGTTCCTATCAGAAAAAGTAATATGTATAGATAATACTTCATGGGTTGCAAAGATATAACAAAAAATAATGTGCCAATTATAAAATATGCCAATATGCCAATCAGAAAACTTAATTGGCATATCGGCACATCAATGAATGAGCTTCTTATATTTTCTGTATAATCTCCATTCCTTTCTTAATGGCAGCCTCGTTCATCGGCAACAAATGATGGTGACGCTCGGGCAAGGATTTCTTCAATCCTAGCATGACGTTCTCCAATTGAACCATCGGGACGATATTAAGCAACCCGCCTAAGATCAACATATTGAATGCCTTCTCGTTCTTCATCTCGGTAGCGGCGTCCATGGCATCTACCCGATATACGTTAATATCCGTACGTTTCGCTGGCGTATGGATGCCATAACCATCGTAAATCAAGATACCGCCCGGTTTCACCTTGCTCTCGAACTTATCCATGGAAGGTTGGTTCAAGATAATAGCGATATCATATTCATTCAATACGGGTGAGCTGATACGCTCGTCGCTCAAGATAACGGTTACGTTGGCCGTACCGCCACGTTGCTCAGGTCCGTATGAAGGCATCCAGCTAACCTCCTTGCCTTCCATCAAACCGGAATAGGCCAAGATCTTACCCATAGACAATACACCTTGTCCACCGAAGCCTGCTATAATTATTTCTTGTTTCATTGTCGTTTACCGTATTACTTATTCAACATTCTTTAAGTCGCCCAGCGGGTAGAAGGGGAACATGTTCGCTTCCATCCATTTATTGGCTTTTTCCGGAGTCATCTTCCAGCCGGATGAGCAAGTGGAGACGAACTCTACCACAGAAGTACCCTTACCGGCCATAGCGTTCTCGAAAGCCTTACGAAGCATCTTCTTCGCTTTCCGTACGGCTGCGGCCGTCTGTACGCTTTGGCGTGTTACCAAGCAAGTTCCTTCCAATTGGGCTAATAAATCACCGATCTTCAGCGGGTAACCGTTCAAGGCGATGTTGCGTCCGTAAGGACAGGTAGCCGTGGGCATACCTTCCAGTGTAGTCGGAGCCATCTGTCCGCCGGTCATACCATAGATCGCGTTATTTACGAATACGATCACGATATTCTCGCCACGGTTGGCTGCATGAATCGTCTCGGCCGTACCGATAGCCGCCAAGTCACCATCTCCTTGATACGTGAATACCATCTTCTCCGGATTCAAGCGTTTAACAGCAGAAGCTATGGCTGGCGCACGTCCGTGGGCTGCCTCGATCCAATCGATATCCAAGTAGTTATATGCGAATACGGCACATCCCACGGGGGAGATACCGATTGTCTTATCTTCCAGACCCATATCGGCTATAACCTCGGCGATTAACTTATGTATCACACCGTGGCTGCAACCGGGGCAGTAGTGCATGGGATTTTCATTCATCAATCTGGGCTTTTCATACACCAGATTTTCCGGTTTAATTATATCGTTGAGTTCCATAATCTTTAATTATTAATGTATATATCTTAAGACATATTGCACCAGCCGCAATACGATCGCCGCCCCGCCACAATACAAGAATACGGCCTTATCGCTAACAGCGAAGTAACATACCACGGCAGCTATGGCCAGTAGCATAAAAAACAGCGTCAATATCTCGTCAGCTTTACTTCCTCGTGTCATACGGATCAGAATAATTTTTCCTTCAGCGCGTTCAATACCTCATCCGGGGTGAATACGATTCCACCCAATCGGCCAAAGTGCTCTACCTTCACCTTACCATTTACGGCTAGGCGAACGTCCTCTACCATCTGTCCGGCGTTCAACTCAACCGATAACATACCTTTTACCTTATCCGCATAAGCGGCGATCACTTTTGTCGGGAACGGCCATAACGTGATCGGGCGTAACAAGCCAAGCTTGATACCTTCCGCACGGGCGATCTCGACTACCTTCTGGCAAATACGGGCGGAAGAACCGAACGCGATCAATAGATAATCAGCGTCCTCACATTGGAACTCCTCGTAACGAACCTCGTTTTCCTCGATCTTGCGATATTTCGCTTGGAAACGGATATTGTTCTCTTCCATCTTCGCCGGGTCTAGCTCCAAGGAAGTGATGACGTTACCTTTGCGTCCGCCCTTCTTTCCTTGTACGGCCCAAGGACATTGAGCGATAATCTCTTCCTCGGTACGGCGGGGTTGATAGGGAGGCAATACCACCTTCTCCATCATCTGTCCGATGATACCGTCCGCCAAGATAATAGCGGGGTTATTGTATTTGAAAGCCAGATCAAAACCAAGGCCTACGAAATCGGCCATCTCCTGTACGGAAGAGGGAGCTAAGGTTATCAAACGGTAATCGCCATGACCACCGCCTTTCACGGTCTGGAAATAATCAGCCTGACTCGGCTGGATCGTTCCTAATCCGGGACCGCCACGCATAACGTTCACGATCAGACAAGGAAGCTCCGCTCCTGCGATATAAGAGATACCTTCTTGTTTCAAGCTCACGCCCGGACTGGAAGAAGAGGTCATCACTTTCTTTCCAGTGCCGGCTCCGCCGTATACCATATTAATAGCGGCTACCTCGCTCTCCGCTTGTAAGACTACCATGCCGGTCTTTTCCCACGGCATCTCTGCCATAAGGGTTTCCAATATCTCCGACTGCGGAGTGATCGGATAGCCGAAGTAACCGTCCACGCCATAGCGGATAGCCGCATGGGCGATGGCCTCGTTACCCTTCATTAATTTTATATCTTCTGCCATATCTTGATATAACTTTATATTTTTACTTTGTAGATCGTTAGACAACCGTCCGGACAAACTAACCCGCAACTAGCGCAACCGATGCATGCGTCCGGGTTCTTCATGTACACATAGTGATACCCCTTGTTGTTTACTTCTCGTGGGTGCAACTCCAGTACATCCGACGGGCAGGCTACTACGCAAAGGTTGCATCCCTTGCAGCGCTCTGTGTTTACAACAACAGCTCCTTTTATTTTCGCCATAATACTTGTTTATTTAAAATCTAAATGTAACACATTTCTATTGAGGCATCAAAGTTAGTAAAAAATTACTCGTTGCCAAGATTATAACGTTTCATTTTGTTGAATAGCGTCTTTCTACTGATATTTAACACCTCGGCGACTAGGGTACGGTTATAGTTACTTTTGATACTTCTTTATCACTTTATTAGTATAGAGAGGATTTCGCTTATTGGAAAAGTACGATGTGCGATGATAAAATGTAGGCAAATAAGAATGGGCATTCTAATCACCTTATAATGCCCATTGTAATATTGGGTTACGCCTTAGCGCTTTTTTGTGAGAGCTTTTCTAGGAAATATACGATCCCGAAACCTAAGATCATCAATCCGACGGCCTCCCAAACAAACTGATTCGGAGCGATATTCGCCTCAACCAACGGCTTGGTCATGCCATGGCTATCCACATAGGTCTCGATCGTTTCTTTCCAAGGCCATACCTTGTTAAGCGAACCCAACATGAATCCGGCCAATACGGCGATCGTTATATCATGGAATTTACGAAGGGCGAATGACAACACGCGGGAGAACGTCGTGATACCAATAGCCGCACCCGCTATAAACACCAACATAACGGGAACGTTAAATGTCTTGACCGCCTCCATGATATAGAAGTATTTTCCGAGCAACACTAAGATAAAGCTACCCGAGATACCCGGCAAGATCATGGCGCAAATAGCGATCGCCCCACAGAGGAAGATAAAGAGTAAATTACTCGGAGTCTCGGCGGGAGTCGCCACGGTGATATAAAAAGCGATCATCGCCCCGACAACGAAACTCAAGATCGTCTTCCAGTTCCATTGCTTGATATCCTTAGAGACGAACCAAGTAGAGGCCAGCACCAAGCCAAAGAAAAAAGACCATACCAAGATCGGGTGATACACCAAGAGATACGTAATGATCTTCGCCAGCGAGAATATGCTGATACCGATACCACCCACGATAGAAAGCAAGAAATTAGCGTTGATCCCTTTCCAGAAGGCCGCTATTTTCCCCGTGAATAATTGTTTCAATGTCGTCCCGTTAATACTTTTGATAGAGTCGATCAGTTCCTCGTAGATACCTACGATAAAGGCGATCGTTCCTCCCGACACGCCGGGAACGACATCCGCCGCTCCCATACCCATACCTTTTAATACTAAAAAACCGTAGTCCTTGAGATTTCGTTTGTTAGGCATATTACATTATTAATTGTCTAATTACTGTTATCTTTATTCTTTAAAAACTCTTTTACCAGATCCTCGGGTTGGATATGTTTCTTCTCTTTATCGGAATCGATGGTAAAGTCCGCGAATACTTCTGGTCCCACTTTACGAAGCAAATAAAGAAGATCATCTCCGGATATTTGGCCGATATGCTCCATGAAATTTTCCATATCACGGTTATCCAGATAAGCCATAGCCAAATGGATATGAATCATTGGAGTCTTCGGGTTGATTTGAAGGACTTTCTTGTAATAAGAGATCGCCTTATCTACATCTCCCTTAGAAAGCAAATATTGTCCGGCATGAAGCAGGCTGTTGCATTCTTCTTGAGTTTCCGGATTGATACTTTTCTTATCGATGATCTTGAATATCTTATTCGTAATAGCGATAGCCTCCTCCTTTTTCCCGCTATCAAGCAAGCAAAGCGCTAAAAGAGAAAGGAGACGGACATTGTTCGGATACAATTGCGCCGCCTTGAATAACATGATGGAAGCCTCGTTGTCGCGCTCAGTCTCGGTACAACAACGGATATAATTGATATAATTGGTCGGCCCATCCTCCATATCCGGATCGTTTATGATCGTGGAAAGCAGTTGGTAAGCCTTCTCATATTGCTCCAGCTTCATATAACATTCCGCCATGAGTGGAGAGATACGGCGCATCACCTCCTCATCACCCTCGATTTCTTGATATTCCTCGATCGCCTTCTCATAGCTCTCGTTCATATACAGGCAGTACGCTTTCAATATTTTCAGTTCCGTATCGGAATCATCACACGTCAAGGCGAAGTCGAAAGCCTCGATCGCTTTCTCGTAATCGCCAACCATGGAATGTAGCCTTCCCAGCGTAAACCAATACTCGTATGAGAAAGGATTCTTATCGATTAGCTCATTACATAACTCGATCGCCCGGGGAATGTCTCCTTCCGTCTCGAGGATGTAGCAAAGCTCATTCTTAAGGATCAAGTTATCCGGAAATAAAGCCAAGCCACGGTCCACGAAATCGCGGGCCTCTTTGTTCATGTCTAAATCATTCAGGATGGGGGAGATGTACTCGAAGACTTCCTCCAAATAGTCACAATCCCTAGTGATCAACTCTTCCGTGATCTCCAGAACCTTGGGATATTGGTTGAGCGAGCAATAGCATTCCATTTTTAACATATCCAGATCTTGGTTATCAGTCTCCGCTATATTCTCGAGCAGAGCGAGAGCGCTCTCATAATCCTCGTTATACGCGAATTGCCTGCCTTTCTTGATTTGCAAGGCGGAATTACCGGGATGAAGCTTTAGCCCGAGGGCTAAGACTTCATCAAAGTAAGTATAATCGTTCGAATCTTCAAAGCTGTCCAACATTTCATCGATTTGATCAGCGTCGAAATAAGGCTCCTTACCCTCTTCCTTCGCTGAAAGATAATGTTGTAACAAGCGTGAGATATCGTCTTTTTTCATTTACTATTCTTTATTTATTAATCTTGCTCCACGTGTCCTTTAGTCCTACGGTACGGTTGAATACCAAGTTGTCGGGGGTGGATTCGCTATCTATGTTGAAATAGCCGATACGCTGGAATTGAAGGTAGGAAAGCTTGGGCAAGGTAGCCACGAACTTCTCTACGTAACAGTTTTTCCGGATCTCCAAGGAGTTCGGGTTGATGATTTCCTTCATGGCCTCTAGCGGGGAGCAATTCTTCTCCTCCCGGATAGCGGCCAATTCGTCTCTAGGGTTCTCCACCTTCCAAAGGCGGTCGTATAAGCGTACTTCCGCTTTTTGGCAATGGGCGCAGCTTACCCAGTGCAAGGTACCTTTTACTTTACGGTTAGCGTCCGGCATACCGCTGCGGGTATTCGGATCGTATTCGCAATATACCTCGGTAATCTCACCGTTCTCGTCTTTCTTGCAGCCCGTACATTTTACGATATAAGCGTTCTTCAGACGAACTTCCTGTCCCGGTGTCATCCGGAAATATTTCTTGGGGGCGTCTTCCATGAAGTCCTCACGTTCCATCCACAACTCACGGCTGAACTCGATCGTATGGCTGCCGGCTTCCGGATCTTCCGGGTTATTGATCGCTTCCAGCTCCTCGACCTGTCCTTCCGGATAGTTGGTGATAATCAGTTTCACCGGATTGATCACGGCGGATACACGGATGGCGCGGGCATTCAGATCCTCGCGTACGGCGCTTTCCAGCAAGGCGAACTCGTTCAGGGCGTCGTAAGTCGTATAACCGATCTTGTCGATGAACTTACGGATAGACTCCGGAGAGTAACCCCGGCGGCGGAAACCGCAGATGGTCGGCATACGGGGGTCATCCCAGCCGTTTACCAAGTTCTCTTTTACCAATGTAAGCAGGTTACGCTTGCTCATCAGCGTGTAGCTTAGGTTCAATTTGTTGAACTCAGTCTGTCGGGGGCGGTTGTCGTTCAAGTCCTCGCCTTCCTTCAGCCAGTCGATAAACAAATCATACAGAGGACGGTGTACGACAAACTCCAAGGTACACAAGGAATGCGTTACGCCCTCGAAGAAATCGCTCTGTCCGTGGGCGAAGTCGTACATCGGATACGCTTTCCACGTCGTGCCCGTACGATGGTGCGGATGGTTAACCACCCGATAGATGATCGGATCGCGGAAGTGCATGTTCGGGTTTGCCATGTCGATCTTCGCGCGAAGTACCATGGCACCTTCCGCTATCTCACCCGTGTTCATCTTCTTGAAGAGAGCTAAGCTTTCCTCGATCGGACGGTTGCGATACGGGCTCTCGATGCCCGGTTGGGTAGGCGTGCCCTTTTGCTGGGCTATTTGTTCGGATGTCTGCTCGTCAATATATGCTTTACCTTCCTCGATGAGGCGGATCGCGAAATCCCACAATTGCTGGAAGTAGTCGGACGCGTAATAAATATTTCCCCACTGATATCCCAGCCATTGGATATCCTCCTTGATCGCCTCCACGTATTCCTCATCCTCCTTCGTCGGGTTCGTGTCGTCGAAACGGAGGTTGCAGATACCGCCATGGCGTTCAGCGATGCCGAAATCTAGGCAAATGGCCTTCGCGTGGCCGATGTGAAGGTATCCGTTGGGCTCGGGCGGGAAACGGGTTTGTACACGTCCTCCGTTCTTGCCTTCCGCTAAATCTTTCTCTACGGCTGCCTCAATGAAATTCAGGTTCTTCTTGCCTTCTTCTTCGTTTGTATTGATATCGCTCATACTTAAAAATTGATAGTTTTTCTTCGAATGGGGCAAAGGTAGCGATTTCTTTTTAAAATAGGCTGATGAGCAGGGCTATATTTAGGACGGTTACCATCGTTCCCAACAGCAAGAGGATGATGGTCGTAGAGCGGCTGTTCGCGTAGACACCCATGACCTTCTTGCTGGAAGTGAGGTACACTTGCGTGAAGACCGTGATCGGCAATTGCACGCTCAACAACATCTGCGACAGGATCAATCCCTTGAACGGATCGCCGATCAGGAATATGATGGCCAAGGCGGGGACGAACGATAGCAGGACTCCCAGCTTTGAGTGGAGGTCGGTATGATTGTACGCCTCGCCATAGAATCCGGCGAAGATGGAAGCCCCGGCGATACCGGATGTGATGGTCGAGGAGATACCTGCCAGTAATAGGGCGGCGGCGAAAATCACCCCGGCGTTATTTCCTACGAGGGGTACCAATAACTGTTGCGCTTGGTCCAGCTCGTCTACGGCGATGTTTTGCTTGAAGAAGGTAGAGGCGGCCAAGATGATCATCGCCGAGTTGATCGCCCAGCCGATCACCATGGACAGGAGCGTGTCGTAGAACTCGTACTTCAGTTGTTTCTTGATGACCGACTCGTCTTCTAGGTTCCATTCCCGGCTCTGTATCACCTCCGAGTGCAGGAACAGGTTGTGAGGCATCACGACGGCTCCCAGTACGCTCATGATGATCAGCATGGAGTTCTCGGGGAAGGTGGGTTTCACCCAGCCTACCACGGCCTGCCCCCAGTCTACGTCGACCAACGCCAGCTCGTATAGGAACGAGAGCCCGATAATGGACACGAACGTGATGATCCAGCGTTCGGTCTTACTATATGTATTACTGAATAGCATGGCGAGGCATACGATGGTGACGATCACCGCTCCCGCCTTGATCGGCATACCGAACAGCATCCGGAGGGCGATGGCTCCACCGAGTATCTCGGCGAGGGAGGTGGATACGCTGGCGAGCATGGCCGATCCTAGGATCGGGCGGCTTAGCACGCGCGGCATGTATTTGTTGGTCGCCTCCGAGAGGCAGAGGCCGGTCACGATACCGAGGTGGGCCACGTTGTGCTGGATAATGATCAGCATGACGGACGAGAAGGTGACGACCCACAGGAGGGCGTAGCCGAACTCGGAGCCCGCGGCGAGATTCGTCGCCCAATTCCCGGGATCGATAAAGCCTACGGTGACAAGTAATCCGGGGCCGATATATTTTAGCAAATCCAATGCCCCGGAGCGGGGGCGGTGGTTGATCTTCAGTTTGTCTAGTAAGTTCATGTTTGTATAGATACTTTTAAATTAAAAAAACAGCGTAAAGATACGAATAGTTTCGTTGTTACCCAACGGTGGCCGGAAATACGTTCGTACGGCCGATGGCGGGTATCCGTACGGCTGTCCTCTTGTAGCTGCCCGGCTGTCCGTCCGTATCCGTACGGCTGCAAAGATGTAGCTACTCGGATACAAAGATGTAGCTGCCCGGATACAAAGATGTAGCTACTCGGATACGGATGGGCAGCTGTACGGATATGCGGTCGTACCCGTACGGTCGCGCCCGTGTATCCGGGCTTGTGTGTCTGCGTATCCGCCCGGCCGCGTGTCCGCGTTTATGCGGATACGGTAAACGAGCTACGGGAATGTCAACACGAAGGTGGTCTGCCGCTGGGCCGGGTTGCTTCTCAATGCGATGCTGCCGCCGGACAAGCGCATGATCTGTCGTGAGATGGACAGCCCGATACCGCTTCCGCCTTCTTTCGTGGTGAAGAACGGCACGAATATATGCTCGGCTTCCTCGGGGGGGATGATAGGGCCGTTGTTCGTCACTTCTAGGATAACGGCCTCGTTGGGGTCGCAATACGCCTTGAACAAGATAAGCCCGTTTTCTTGCTCGTGCCCGATCGCTTGCATGGCGTTCTTCAAGAGGTTCAAGACTACTTGCGTGATCAGGTTCTCGTCGGCGTAGACGATCAAGTCCTCCGGTTCCACGTCGATACGAATGGTTATGTTCGGGTAGTTATTGTGATGACGGGCCAACCGCGTGAGCCGTTCGGCGAACTTATTGACGTAGAATAAAGAGGGCTGAGGAGTCGGTATATGCGTAAACTTACGGTACGACTCGACGAACGCGATCAAGCTCTTCCCGGTAGAGCTGATTACCTCCAAGCCGCCCCGTATCTCCTCGTCGACATTCTGGTGGAGGGAAAGCAAGGTGTCGCTCAAGGAGGTGATAGGGGTGACGGAGTTCATGATCTCATGGGTCAAGACCCGTGTCAGCCGTATCCATGACTCGATCTCCTTATCGTCCAGCTCGCTGTTGATATCATTGATCGCGATGATGCGGACGTGTTTCTCTTGGAGCGTCATCTCGGAGACACGGACCGAGAGATGTACCGTGCCCCGCTCGTTGATAAAGGAGATCTGATGTTTCTCGCCGGGACGAACGTCGCTGATGAGGCGCTCTAGATTCTCGTCGATACGTCCGAGCTGGCGGGCATGGGTAAAGACCGTCAATCCCAGCAGTCGCAAGGCCTCGTTGTTGGTCTGGAAAATATTGCCCTTATCATCTTCTACGATGATACCCGTATTCACTTGGTTCATGATCAACTCGTAATATTTCTCTTTCTGGATCGCCTCGGCTTTCGCTTGAAAAAGTATCTGGGTGATGCGGTTTAAGGACTCGCTAACCAGCTTGTCGTTGGAGGAACGCCCCCGGGTAGCGTATTTGAAGGCGTAATCGCTATTGTCGATCGCGTCGAACATGAAGGCTACCTTTTGTGCGTTCCGCTTGAACAAAAGGCTGATGCCCCGCAAGGCAGCCATCCATCCGATGCCTAAGAACAGGAACCATCCCCATTCTTCCACCAAGGCCTGGTAGGTGAGTGCCGCCGTCAGCCCGATAGCGAGGGCGAGGCGGAAGGTGAGGCTGTAATAAATGCCTTTAAAGTTCATACCGCTTGATCTTATTGTAAAGCGTTTGCCGTGAGATTCCCAACTGGTTCGCCACGAGCGAGAGATTGCCGCCGAATTTATCCATGGCGGCCTTGATCATTGTATACTCCATTTCCTCGAGCGTAGTGATGTCATTCTTGACGGGCACCTCCCGCTTACGGGGAAAATCGAAATTGCTGCCATCTAAAGTATCACCGTCGGCGATGATAATCGCTTTCTCCACGGTATGTTCCAGTTCGCGGATATTACCCAGCCAAGGTTGGGCTTTCAGTTTTTCCTTGGCGTCGTCGGTGAGAGCCATGGGCTTTTTACCATAGATGTTGGTATATTTCGTGATGAATATTTCGGTAAGCGGTACGATATCCTCCGGCCGCTCCCTCAAGGGCGGGATCTCTACGTGTATCGTATTGATACGATACAGCAAGTCCTCGCGGAATTGCTCTTTCTGTACCATCTCCTGCAAGTCCCGGTTCGTGGCGCAGATCAGGCGGATATTGATGGGGATCGGGGTATTGCTACCTACCCGTACGATGCTTCGGCGTTGCAAGGCGGTCAATAATTTGGCTTGCAAATGATAAGACAGGTTCCCGATCTCGTCGAGGAACAAGCTTCCGTTGTTCGCTACCTCGAACTTACCGGGGCGATCCGTCCGGGCGTCGGTGAAGGCCCCTTTTACGTGTCCGAACAGCTCGCTCTCGAACAGCGTCTCCGTGATAGCGCCCATATCCACCGGTACCATGGCCTCATCCTTGCGGGGGGATAGCAGGTGTATTTCCCGGGCCAGCATTTCCTTACCGGTTCCGTTCTCTCCCGTGATTAATATATTGGCGTCTGTCTTGGCTACTTTCTCTATCAGCATCCGTAGTTGCTGCATGGCGTTGCTGTCTCCCCAGAACATACCGCTTTCCTTGGATACCAACTGCTTGTTGCCGACACCGCCTTTATGATTGGCCGAGCGGATTTGGTAAGCGGCTTGCAAGGTTTCCAATAATTTAGCGTTGTCCCAAGGCTTTACCACGAAATCGGTAGCCCCTTCCTTGATTCCTCGTACCGCCAGATCGATGTCGGCGTAGGCGGTAAAGAGAACGACTTGTATCGAGGGATAAGCCTTCTTGATCTCGGAGAGCCAGAACAACCCCTCGTTGCCGCTGTTTATACCGGCGCTGAAATTCATGTCGAGCAATACGACATCCACGTTCTCGTCGTGCAGCGTGTTTTTTATCTTGTTCGGGGTAGAGATGGTGATAACCTTCTCGAAGCAAGTTCCTAACAGCATTTGTACGGCGGTCAGGATACCTTTATTATCATCCACAACTAGTATAGTGCCTTGTTTTGCCATGTCATGTCCATTTATACGGGCAAAGATACTCGATCTGGTCGATACTTCCTAAACCAGATACATCCTATTTCTGTTTCATATACCGTATGGATAAAGAAATAACGAATATAAATGGTCAGACGGGAGGGAATATCCCGGATGGCTTGCCAATCCCTAGCCGTTATTGGGCGATCCTAGCGATTGGGCTTGGTGTTACCGTGTCGGTGTTGGATGGGGCGATCGCAAACGTGGCTTTACCTACGATTGCCGGCGATCTCCATACGAGTCCGTCTGCTTCTATATGGGTGGTGAACGCTTATCAGTTGGCGATCACGATTTCTTTGCTGTCGTTATCGTCGATGGGAGAGATCTGGGGGTATCGGAAGGTGTATACGATCGGGTTGCTGTTATTTAGCTGTACCTCTTTGGCCTGCGCTTTATCCGATTCCTTGTTTACGCTGATTATCGCCCGTACGCTACAAGGTTTTGGCGCCGCTGCCATAGCGAGCGTGAATACGGCCTTGATCCGTATTATTTATCCCAAACGTTTTCTGGGGCGAGGTATGGGGATTAATGCCTTGGTGGTATCCGTATCGGCCGCCGCTGGTCCTACGATAGCCGCTGGTATATTGTCCGTGGGGAACTGGCCTTGGTTGTTCGCTATAAATATCCCGATAGGTATTACCGCTTTGATATTGAGCTTTAAGTTCTTGCCGCAAAATCCGGTGAAGGCTGTCGGACGTAAGTTTGATGTTACGGCGGCACTCATGAACGCATTGACATTCGGTTTGGTGATAGCGATTATCGAGGCGTTCACGCATGATGTACATATCTCATTGATAATAGCGGCGATTGTTATCGTATTGTTCTGTGGGTATTTCTATATCCGGAGAGAGGAACGGCAGGCATATCCATTATTGCCGATAGACTTGCTGCGTATTCCTCTTTTTACCCTTTCTATCATTACGTCTGTGTTTTCTTTCATCGCTCAGATGCTGGCTATGGTCTCTTTCCCGTTTTTCTTGCAGCGGGTACTGGGACGCGATGAGGTGGCGACCGGCTTATTATTGACTCCTTGGCCTTTGGCGACAATGGTGTGCGCCCCTTTGGCCGGGATCTTGTCGGAGAAAATGAATGCCGGGGTCTTGAGTGGTATCGGGTTGATTATCTTCTCGGGAGGGTTGTTCTCGTTGGCGGAATTACCGGCGCATCCTTCCGATCTGGATATTATCTGGCGCATGGCGCTTTGCGGTTGTGGCTTCGGGTTGTTCCAGACTCCTAACAATAGCCTCATGATCGGGGCCGCTCCGGAAAGTAGGAGTGGAGGGGCTAGTGGCATGTTGGGTACGGCCCGTTTGCTGGGACAAACTTGCGGGGCTTCGCTGGTAGCCTTGATGTTTAAGTTATTTCCCGGCCATAGCATGCCCGCGGCGTTATGGCTGGGAAGTGTGTTGGCCTTGATCGGGGCGGTTATTAGTTTCTCCCGGATCAATCGTAAGGCTTGATCGGATTAGGCGAGATGCGATTTTACCTGCATTTTCGCCCGGTATCCCAGCAGGCATACAGAGCATAAGAAGCCTAATGGGTAAGCCATCCAAATCCCGGCGATACCCCAATGGAATGTGAATCCCAATAGATATCCGGCAGGTATGGCTATGATGAAATAAGCGAGAAACGAGATCCACATAATCGCTTTCACGTCGGCTAGCCCTCGTAAGGAGTTCGCTAAAATGATTTGTGCGCTGTCTCCTATTTGATAGAGCATCAATATGGGGAGTAGTGTCTTCACGATTGCGTTGACATGAAGATTATCCGTAAATATTAATCCAAGCCAGGATTGGGTCATGAATAAGGTGGTGCAGACAATACAAACGACAATAAGCCCTAGATGAAGCCCGGCAATGGTGATCTTACGCACCATATACCAGTCGTTCGCCCCTTTATAATAACTGGTACGAATCGCTACGGCGGCTCCAAGACCTAAATAGATGGTAAAACTGATCGTTGATATGGTAATGGCTATTTGATGGGCGGCAAGCTCAAGGCTACCCAGCCAACCCACCATGATGGCGGTGACGCAGAATGTTCCCGCTTCCAAGCCTTGTTGCAGACTGATCGGCCAGCCTATGGAATTCAGCCTTCTCCAACTTTGCTTATTGATACGAATATGGGTGAAACCTTTCCGGTAAGGCTTATAGTCGGTTCGCAGCATGAATACGGCGATGAAAAGCAATAGCATGATGATACGCGAGATAAAGGTGCTTATACCTGCCCCGAGCAGTCCGAGTTCCGGCATTCCGCATTTTCCGTAAATGAGGATATAGTTGCCGATGATATTCAGCAGATTCCCTGTCAATAGGACCCACATGGATATGGATGGGTTGGCTATGCCTTCCACGAATTGACGGAATGAATTATAAAGCATTACGAATATGATCGAGACTAATGAGACTGCGAAATAAGGTCTTATCAATGGCAAGAGTTCTTCGGGTTGGCCTAAAGAGTCTAGGTTTAGGTAAATCCCCAGTAAGACGGCTATCAATAATAAGGTGGTAGTCATATTGGCAACCAGACTGTTTTTGAGCCAGCCTCCGATCACGATCTTTTTATTCATCGCTAAATTCTGTCCGATCAGCGGGGTAAGATTATAGGAGAATCCGGTTCCCATTATGATAAATGCGTTTATTACATTATTGACGAACGATGCCGCCGCTAGTTCCTCCGTACTGTGTTGTCCCACCATGATGGTGTCTGCCAATCCGGTGATGATAGCCCCCAATTGTCCAATGATGATAGGTACCCCTAGCATTACTAAGGATTTATAATATTGTTTGTAACCCGCTATTCTATTGTACATATGTATTGTTCTGTTATTAATGATGGTGTAAAAATCCTTGATCGTATATGCCGGATATACGATAGAGTTGTTTTAAATGAAAATGTAAAGATAAATTAGAAGGAATAGGGTGCGGATACGGTAGAGCCTCTCGTAGTCCAATGGACGAACAAGATGCTTTTAGTCGTAAAAAAATAATATTCGAATTTACAGCTCATACCTCTTCTTTGATTTAGCGGCGCAAAATTACGTAAAATCACTGGAATCCGCAAACCTTCAAAATTACCTTTGTTTTTGGGATCGCACTTTTTTTATATCTTTACGGATATAAGATAAATGAATGATTATGGATCAGTTCGTAGAACAATTAAGGCAGGTGTCTCCTTTATCAGATGAGATCGTGGGGCAGCTGTTGGAAGAAATGAAAGAGGTTTCTTTTGCTAAGGGAGAATTATCGATTCGGGAGGGAGAAAGAGATCCGTTCGTTTGGTTCGTGAAAACCGGATTGGTCCGGGCTTTCGTGGAGCGTGAGGGGAAAGATATCTCGTTATGGTTCGCCTCAGATAGCGAGGTGATCAATTTTGTTTATCGGAATATCTCCGCCTATAATGTTCAAATGGTGGAGAATACGACATTATTGAGAATACCGAAAACGAAATTGGATTACCTATGCCGGAGCTCCCTTGAGTTGGCCAATTGGGGGTTGAAAATACAAGATTACTATCTTCGGGAATATGAGAACTATTTTATAAACGATAGTTGGATGGAAGCTCGTGAACAATATGAGTCATTGCTGAAAACCCGTCCGGACTTGATCTTGAAACTACCCTTGAAACATATCGCCTCCTATTTACAGATAACCCCACAGTCATTGAGCCGTATCCGTGCTTCCGTAAAAAAATAGGGAAAAGTCATTATTTATCATAGGGTAATTTTTCTTGTTTTCAATAGCCATATCTTCGCGTCGTTAAAAACGTGAAGTGGATAATATGAAAATGAGTGGAGAAAAGGCGATCCATCGCCAAGAGTTGGAGCGTGGTTTACTAACTCAAAAGATTTCAAGACTATTTCTGAAATATACGATACCGGGAGTAGCCGGCCTATTATTCCTCGGGATTCAGTCGGTGATCGATGGTGTGATATTAGGGCGGTTTGTCGGGGCGAACGCTTTGGCCAGCGTGAATCTGATCTTACCTTGCTATAGTTTGATGACGGCTTTGTCTATCGTGATAGGAGTAGGGTGTCAGACCTTGATCGGTATAAACCTCGGACGTTCGGATCGGCAAGAGGCGAATAACGCTATAACTACTTCGTTCTTGTTTCTTGGAGGAATATCCGTTTTGATTAGCGGGTTGATTTATATATTCGCCGGAGATATCGCCCGTATGTTAGGTGCGAATGACGTATTGGTTACGGGAGCCGTGGACTATATTCGTTCCCTTGTCCCGTTTTTCCCTTTATTATCATTGATGTTCTTAGGAGATTATATGATTAAGGCGATGGGGCATCCGCTTTATGCCATGATCGTAATGGGAAGTACGGTGTTGATTAATATCGGTCTGGATCTTTTGTTTATCCCGGTAATGGGTTTAGGGATTAAGGGGGCGGGATTGGCTACAGGTTTGGCCTTTACCTTGGGAGCGCTGTTCAATATTCCCCGGATGTTCCAGCGAGGGCAAGTCGTAGCGGTACAAAGAGGACGTTTCCGTTGGCCTTTGGTCTGGAATGCGTTATACAATGGCTCTTCGGAAGGAATATCCGAGCTATCTGCCGGAATCACGATTTTTTTGTTCAATATAACGATGATGCGATATTTAGGAGAGGATGGAGTCGCCGCCTTTACGGCGATTAACTATATCTTGTTTATCGCCACCACGGTATTCTTAGGGATATCCGATGGAATTATACCGATTATCAGTTATAATTTCGGGGCGGGAAGATTGGACCGGATCGAGAAAGTGCTGAGATTAGCAGGGCGTGTTAATTTTATGATAGGTATAACGTTATTCGCCATCTTATTCTTTTTCGGGCAACAGATCACGTCCTTTTTCTTTAAGGGAGGAGAGGCTTTGGACGCTTTGGCGATCGCTAATTACGGCATAACGATTTATTGCTTCACCTTCTTGATGAGTGGGCTGAATATATTGGCCTCCAGTTATTTCACGGCTATCGGCAACGCTAAGCTGTCGGTTGTTATCTCTATGCTGCGTAGCTTGGTATTCGTAACCTTTGGTATTATCGTTTATCCTTCTTTATTCGGCATCCAAAGTATTTGGTATAATGTACCGGTGGCGGAATTGTGTACGTTATTTATCTCCTTTATGTTGGTAAGGAGAGAACTTTTAAAAGAGGCCGTGCTGAAAAATTAATCAGCACAACCTTCTTAATTTCTTATTCGATATTCTTCCGTATCTTGGTCAGATACTCTTTCATCTTCTCGGAATCCTTATCCTTGATGATTTCTTGCAGGATATGCAATTCCTCTTGTATCCGCTCGATTTGGCGAGGGGTACGGGGGTTGAAAAGGATCTCGGTCAATAGAAAATCGTCCTCGGACAAAAGGCCGCGGGCGATTTTCATATGGCGTTTGAAAGTGGTACCCGGGGCATCCTGATGCTTCATCGTAGCGGCAAATACCATAGTGGAGGCGAATGGGATACCTAGTGAGTAGGCTACCACTTTATCGTGCTCCTCGAACGTGTATTCGCAGATATGCAAGCGGAGGCTGGAATAAATATCCTTGAAGAATATCTTGCCCAGATGATCGCCCTCGGAGATAATAATCGTATTCTCTTTCTCCAGTTGTCCCAGATTAGCGAATGTAGGTCCGAACATCGGGTGAGTGGAGACATACGGGAAACCGCATGTCTCATAAAACTCCTTCAAATAAGTCTTCACGGAAGCGATATCGGAAATAATGCAATATGGCTGCAAGTAAGGCATTACGGCCTTGAAAGCCTCTATCGTGTAACTTAACGTCACGCAGTTGATGACCAACTCGGGATTGAAATCCTTAACCTCTTCCGGGCTTTGTAGGCGAAGGGCGTTATAGATAAAACGCATACGTTTCGGATCTTTCTCCAATACGGCTACCTCATGATCAAAACTAAGCAGGTCGGTGAAGAAAGAACCCATCTTTCCTGCGCCTAAAATCAATATTTTCATCTTATAAATTATTGTTCGTTCATGATAATCATTTGCTGGCGCACGGATTCCTCATGGATCTCCTTCAAGATCTCCTTTACAAAGTCCGGGCTCAGGTCCATTTGCTCACCCATGCAGGAGCGTTTCTCTAAGATCTCGCTGTAGCGGGGAGACTGTAAGATCGGCATATTGTGCTCTTTCTTATAAACGCCGATCTCCTTGGAGATACGCATACGTTTAGCCAAAAGCTCCAATAATTGCTCGTCGATACCATCGATCTGGCGGCGAAGAGCGGTCAGGTTCTCGGTAGTCTGGTTTACGTCACGGATCACCAATAGGTTCAATACGTAATCCAATACATCCGGGGTGATTTGCTGGGAAGCGTCGCTCCATGCGCAATCCGGGTTACAATGAGACTCTACGATCAAGCCGTCGAAACTCAAGTCCATCGCTTGCTGGCAAAGTGGGGCTACCAACTCACGCTTACCACCAATGTGACTAGGATCACAGAAAATAGGCAGGTCCGGCATACGGCGGCGAAGCTCGATAGGAATATGCCACAACGGAAGGTTACGGTAGATTTTCTTGTCGTATGAGCTGAAACCTCTATGGATAGCACCCAAACGATGAATGCCCGCTCCGTACAAACGCTCGAACGCTCCGATCCATAACTCCAAGTCCGGGTTAACCGGGTTCTTGATCAATACAGGTACATCAACCCCTTTTAACGCATCGGCGATCTCTTGGACAGCGAATGGATTTACCGTCGTACGTGCTCCGATCCAAAGGATATCGATACCGGCTTTCAATGCCTCGAATACATGATCTTTAGTCGCTACCTCGGTAGATACCAGCATACCGGTCTCTTTTTTCACTTTCTTCAACCAAGCCAATCCCTCGGCTCCGATGCCCTCGAATCCACCCGGTTTCGTACGAGGCTTCCAAATACCCGCACGGAATATCTTAACGCCTCTGGAGGCTAATCCTTGGGCTGTTTCTAACACTTGCTCTTCTGTCTCGGCGCTACAAGGGCCTGCGATTACGATAGGACGTTGTGTGTCAACTCCCGGTAATGCTAACGGTTCAATCTTCATTTCCATCTTTGTGATCTATATTTTAATTTTCAATTTTCAGTTATAAATTCTCAATTCTCTTCAAGGCTTCTTCTAAAGTCTCGTTCTTGCAGCAAAGGGAGATACGGATATAACGCTCGCCACGGCTACCGAAGATAAATCCCGGCGTAAGGAATACGTTTGCCTCGTATAGCACCTTGTTGGCGATTGCCTCGCCGCTCTCGGCGGAGTCGGGGATACGTCCCCAAAGGAACATACCTACTTGGTTCTCGTCGTACTCGCATCCCAAGGTACGCATGATTTGTCCGGCAAGGTCCCGGCGGCTACGATAGACACGGTTCATGTTGTCGTACCACTCTTTCTTCGCGCTTAGGGCCTCCACCGCCGCATATTGCATCGGCTTGAACTGCCCGGAGTCGATATTGCTTTTTACCTTCAGTATCCATTGGACGAATTGGGCGTTGGAAGCCAGCATCGCCATACGCCAACCCGGCATATTATGAGCCTTACTCATGGAGTTCATCTCGATGCAGATCTCTTTGGCTCCCGGTATGCTTAAGATACTTAGCGGATGCTCATTCAAGATGAAGCTATAGGGGTTATCATTACATATAATAATACCGTGCTTCCGGCCGAAGGCCACTAGCTTCTCGTATAGCTCTACGCTAGCGTTCGCCCCTGTGGGCATATTCGGGTAATTGGTCCACATCAGCTTTACGTTGGAGAGATCCATTTTCTCCAGTTCCTCGAAATCCGGTTGCCATCCCAGTTCCTCTTTCAGCTCGTAAGGGATCAAACGGGCCTCTACCAGTTTGCTGACGGAACTATATGTCGGATATCCCGGGTTCGGAACCAGTACGCCATCCCCCGGATTCAAGAATGCCAGCGAGATATGCAAGATACCTTCTTTGGAGCCGATGAGCGGTTGGATCTCTGTTTTCGGGTCCAAGTCTACGTTATACCACGTCTTGTACCAGTCGGCGAATCCCTTACGCAGTTCCGGTATGCCCACGTACGGCTGATAACCGTGCTCGTTCGCTTTGCGGGCATGTTCACACAACGTCTCGATGGTCTGTTCCGAAGGTGGAAGGTCGGGGCTGCCCACGCCAAGGTTAATGACGTTCTTGCCTGCGGCGTTCATCTCGGCTACTTCCTTCAGTTTCTTGGAGAAGTAGTATTCCTGTACGCTACCTACACGGTTAGCGGGTGTAATGTTACACACTTTGTCTTCCTTCTGCATATTCGCCTAATATTTTTAAGTCTTTTGTTAACGGTCTGATAGCGTCCAATGCTTGTTTGTAACGGGTAAAATCCGTGAAAGTAAGGTCGATGTAGAACAAGTATTCCCATTCACGCCCGATAATAGGCAAGGACTGTATTTTAGAAAGATTCATGTCGTAAAAAGAGAGAACGGAGAGGACTTTGGAAAGGCTGCCGGAGGTGTGGGGAAGAGCGAATACGAGAGAGGATTTGTTTTTATCGGTTCCTCGAAGCATCTCATCCGCCGTCCAGCGGTCCGCTATAGCGAGGAAGCGGGTGAAATTCCGTTTGTTAGTCTCGATCCCCTCGGCAAGGACTTCCATCTTGTAGATCTGGGCAGCCAGTTTCCCGCATATCGCCGCATGTCCTTTCAGTTGGTTTTCCGAGATCCACCGGGCACTCATGGCGGTATCTTCTTTCTCTACCACCTTGGCGTTGGGCAGAGTATCGAGGAAATCGGTACATTGCATCAACGCTATCGGATGGGAGTTGACCTCTGTTACCTCGTGTATCGAGGTTCCCGGAAGCGCTACCAAGGAATGGGAGATACGTAGCTTATACTCGCCGGTGACGCTCAGCCCGCTTTCACGGATCAGCTCATGGTTTTGAAGGAGGCTTCCCGCTATCGTATTCTCGATGGCCATCATGCCTAGTACGGACGGGTCTTTCTTGATCGTCGTGATAACATCCCGAAACGTATTGCAAGGGATGATTTCTATTTCTTCACCTTCATGATAATTACGGGCGGCGATGTCGTGATACGAACCGGCTATTCCCTGTATTGCTACTTTCTTTTTCATCTTGTTTCTCTATTTTTACTCTAAACTGTTACAAACAAAAAAAGTCCCACCGAAACCGGCAGGACTTTATATTTTATTGATATTTATATTCAATCATCAACGCTTTACATACAAACTCCTGCCTTTACTCTGCTAAAGTAAAAGTAATAAAAGTAATATGTAAAGCTAAATCGATTCATTGTCTGTTTGTTTTTAAATACGCAGCAAAAGTAACGCTTTTTTGGAAACTACAAGCAAAAAGTGATATTTTTTTTCTGTTACATTTAAATTTTATCTTAACTGTTTCTGAACTTCTGTGGAGATACGCCTACGTACCGTTTAAAGTACTTACCGAAAAAGGATACATTCGGGAAGTTCAAGGAGTAAGATATCTCTTGGATAGTCAAGTCCGTAGCCATCAATTGCGATTTTGCGTCCATGATTATCATATCGGCTATGATATCGGATACGGAACGTCCTGTCTTTTGCTTGATGATCATGCAGAGGTGCTGGGGAGAAATACTTAGTTGGCTGGCATAAAAAGCCGTTTGCCGCTTTGAGGTATAATTCTTCATCACCAGTTGGATGAATTTCTTGTGGATCTCGTCGCTACGGGTCGTTATCTTGTTAGGCCATGATTTCCCTTGATACAAATCGCTGATCCCATGGATCATGGTAAGCAGGATATGTTTCACCATCTCCCTGTTTATGGATTTCTCTTTCGCTTGTACCCGCTCTAGCAAATGGAAATAATCGTTAATGAAGTCCGCCCGGTCCTCACTCAGTGATATGATCGGATTCTCGTAGATAGTAGGTAAGGCGCTCATCGTAGACTTTATCATGTTCACGCAGTCCATGAACTCGGATGAGAATCCTATAAAGGAAAGGCGGAAACTCTCTTTCTGCTCACAGAACTGAATAATGCTTCCCGGCATCAAGGTGATGAAATCATTCGGTTTCAACGTGTACTCCGTCAAGTTGATGGAAGCCCGTAAATTTCCTTCAACGCATAACACGAAAATACCTGCTTTTAACCGGCAAGTCTGCTTGTAAAAGTTTAAGATTGCCTCGGTAATGTCGTTTCCTACGACATAATCCCGGGGCAAATCTAATTGTGGTAAGTTTGCGTTCATCCGTTAATTTATTAATGATTGAACACAAAAATAATAAAAGTGGTGTTGACTTACTGGATAATTTAAAAATAGACCAATTAATCCTTGAATCAGACTTATTCCGCTTGTGCTTCCTTATTCCGTTTATGCAAGCTTTTCAGTTCGAAGGATAGCATGACACGGAATATACCTATTATTAATAAGGCATAAGCGATCATGTAAACCAACGTGAAAGCACCTAGGGCGGGTTGCCAGATAACACCGATGGAGCAAAGGATAGCCAAGATACCGAAGACCATGTACCAACCCCAGTTCCGTGTGCCGTATCGTTTCAGGTCCATCGAATAACCGGTAGCCGAGAAGCCTCTGAACATAAGCCAGAATGCCAAGACAAACGGAAGCACCTCCATGCTAAGTCCCGGGCTTGCCATCAAGAATATACCTAAGATCAAGTCGATAATACCTCCGGCCAAATACCATCCCCAACTGCTGATACCCTTTTTGTTCGCCAAGGCGAAAGCGATCTCGAACAAGCCGCTTACGAACATAGAGACGCTGAATAAGATACTAAGCGCTACGTAGCTCGCCAATGGCGCGAACATTAAATAAATAGCGACGATGATGTAAAGCAGTCCGACCAATAGTGATAACCACCAATTCTTGACCGCATAATCCATTTTATCAATAAATGTTTTCATATTGGATAATATTTGTATTGTAATTACCCAATTAACAAAGGGAAGGAAGAAAAAGTTCTGGGTATTTGTGGCTAGGATATCCTTAAAAACTTTGTCCTTTGGAAATTAATTCTTTTCTTTGACGTTTCAAATCAATATAGGTATATAAGTACGAGGATTATGATGAAAAATTTGATAGCGATAACTTGTTTTGTCGTGGCGTTGGTGTCTTGTAATAAGGTGGAACATAAGCTGGAAGGGAAATGGCAATTGAAAACCGTAGAGGCGAATGGGGTGGTCCAGACGGTGGATACGGTTTGGTATAACTTCCAGACCTCTTTGTTCGAGTACCAATTATATGACCCGGCAAAGGACGTATATCGTACGAATTTCGGTTATAAGACGTTGGAGGGAGATACGAGACTGGATCTGGAGTTGGTCAACTATGGAGGTACGCCTTTGGAACAATTCATGCGTTATACGGATTGGACCTCACCTAAACAAACTTTCACGATCGAGCAGTCATCTGTGACGAATCTGGTAATGAGCTGCGAAGGAAGAACGTATACGTTTAAGAAATTCTAAGATATCATGTGCTGTTTGATCTCAGTCCCTCATAAGGAGTACTCCAGTACTCCCGAGGAAGTACTGCGATACTCTTTGCGGAGTACTGGAGTACTTCTTACGAAGTACTCTCAGCGATGTTAGATCATGCGATCAAATCCGCTTCTATAGCTTGCGCCACCTTGATTAAATCGGCGGGGGCTATCTGTATCTGCAAGCCTCGTTGTCCGGCGCTTACATAGATCTTATCGAAGCCGGATGCCGTAGGATGGATATACGTAGGGAAATGCTTTTTCATGCCGATAGGCGAGCATCCTCCCCGGATATAACCGGTAAGCGGTAACAACTCTTTCACGGGGATCATCTCACATTTCTTGTTCCCGGATACCTTGGCCGCCTTTTTCAAGTCCACCTCGTCCGCTCCGGGGATCACGCATACGAAATAACCGCTCTTATCGCCATGTAAGATCAAGGTCTTGAATACTTGGGCGATATCTTCCCCTAGCTGCTCCGCTACATGCGTAGCGCTCAGATCATTCTCGTCTACTTCATAAGGCACGAGCTGGTAGGCGATCTTAGCCTTGTCCAGCAGGCGCGCCACGTTTGTCTTATTAATCTTCTCTTTCATCATTTAGATCCCTTTCATGGATAATTGAACACGTTTTCTGGATAGGTCTACGCTTAGAACCTTCACCTTGACATGCTGATGGATGGAGACCACTTGGGTAGGATCGCTTACGAAACGATCCGCCAGCTCGGAGATATGGACAAGCCCGTTTTCCTTGATTCCTACATCGACGAAACAACCGAAGTTGGTGATGTTGGTCACGATACCGGGCAATACTTGTCCTTCTTTCAAATCCTCGATCGTTTTCACCGTGGGATCGAACGCGAATACTTGGATCGTTTGGCGGGGATCACGGCCCGGTTTATCCAGTTCCTCCATGATATCAAGCAAGGTAGGCATCCCGACCTTATCCGTAAGGTAGTCCGTTAGTTTTAGTTTCTTTTTAAGCGCTTTGTCGGTGATCAGGTCGGCTACCGAGCATTTTAGGTCCTTGGCCATCCGTTCGACGATCGGGTAGCTCTCGGGGTGTACGGCCGAGTTATCCAACGGATTCTTTCCGTCGGGTATCCGTAGGAATCCGGCGCTTTGCTCGAAAGCCTTCTCTCCCATACGGGGGACTTTCATCAGTTCTTTCCGGGAAGTGAAGGGTCCGTGCTCCGCCCGGTAATTCACGATGTTTTGCGCTAACGTAGGGCCTAATCCCGAGATGTAAGTCAGCAAATGCTTGCTCGCCGTATTCACGTTTACACCTACTAAATTCACGCAACTCTCCACGGTTTGATCCAGACTCTTTTTCAAGGCGTTTTGCTCTACGTCATGCTGGTATTGGCCGACACCGATACTCTTCGGGTCGATCTTGACCAACTCGGCCAAAGGGTCCATCAGCCGGCGACCGATGCTGACAGCTCCGCGTACCGTGACGTCGTATTCGGGAAACTCCTCCCTAGCGATCTTGGACGCGGAGTAGATAGAGGCTCCGTTTTCGCTGACTACGAACACTTGTACCTTGCGGTCGTATCGTATATTCGTGATGAACTGCTCAGTCTCACGACTGGCGGTACCATTACCGATGGCAATGGCATCTATGGCGTAAGTGGCTACTAACTGGGCGACCTTAGCGGCGGCTTTGCCCTTCTCGTTCTGGGGCGGATGCGGGAAGATCGCCTCGTTATGCAGTAAATTCCCCTGCGCATCCAGACAGACCAACTTACATCCGGTACGGTATCCGGGGTCTACGCCTAATACCCGTTTTTGTCCCAAGGGAGGAGCGAGCAGCAATTGCCGGAGGTTCTCGGCAAATACCCGGATCGCCTCCTCATCGGCTTTCGCCTTGCTCTGGTTGGAGAACTCCGTCTCGATAGAGGGTTTCAGCAGGCGTTTGAAAGAATCGTCGACAGCTGTAGCCACTTGCTCGGAAACCTCTCCACGACCTTTTACGAAGCGCCGGTTCAAGCGATCCAGACAAGATTCCGCGTCGGGAGAGATACTTACACGAAGGATACCTTCCGCCTCTCCCCGTCGGAGAGCCAATAAGCGATGGGAACTGGCCCGGTTCAAAGGCTCGCTGAAATCAAAGTAATCCCGGTATTTGGCGCCTTCCTCTTCTTTCCCCTTGATCACTTTGGATGTGATCATGGCGGTATGAGCGAAAGAGTTACGTACGGTATTACGTGCCGATTCGTTCTCGTTGATCCATTCGGCGATAATGTCCCGTGCCCCTTGCAAGGCTTCTTCGGCGTTTTTCACTTCCCCCTTGATAAAACTCTTGATGCGTGCGGATAGGTTATTCTCGTTTTGCATCATAACGATCTTAGCCAAGGGCTCCAGTCCTTTCCGGCGTGCGATCTCCGCCTTGGTGACCCGTTTCGGTTTGTAAGGGAGATATAAATCCTCGATCTCGGTGCTATCCCAAGACTCCTCGATGCGTTTCCGGAGCTCGGGAGTAAGTTTTCCTTGCTCTTCTATCGTGGCGAGGATCGTTTCCTTTCGTTTGCTCAGTTCCGTCAGTTTATCCAGTTGATCTTTGATGGCACCGATTTGCACCTCGTCTAATCCTCCGGTCACCTCTTTCCGGTAACGACTTATAAAAGGTATGGTAGCGCCTTCGTTCAAGAGCCCGATTGTCCGTTCCACTTGTCCTTCCGGAATTTGTAGAAAACGGGCTATAAGCGTGTGAAATACGTTTATCATATCTAGTTTTCTTAGAATTGGAGTACAAATATACGGTTTTGCTTATATTTTCGGTCGGGATACTCACTTCTTGGGCTTATTATTTGTATCTTTCATTAATTTTCAAGAATTTTACGGCCTGAATATTCAAGCCTTTGATTAAAAAAATCAACATGGAAGTTAATACTACGGAGAACAAAACTTTGGAACAGGATTATAGGGATTTAGCAGGATTGTTATCTAATATCGTGGACTCGTTGCCCATCTACTTTTTCGTGAAGGATACGGGTGATAATTTCAGGTACGTGTACTCCAGCCCTTTGATGAACCAACTTTACGGACGATATCATAATGATGTGGTCGGGAAAACAGATTTTGACCTATTTCTAGATCCGGTCGTCGCCCAATCTTTCAGGGATATGGACGAGGAGGTGGTGAAAACGGGTAAGATGCAGCGTTTCGTGGAGCAAATGATCGATCCGAAAGGTATCTTGCGTACTATGGATACGATGAAACTGCTAGCGCCCCGTGAGGATAAGCCTCCTTATTTAGTAGGGATTTCATGGGATATTACAAAGCAAAGGCAGGTCGAGGAGGAGTTGCATAGTTATAATAAGCGCTTGGCGCTCGCTTGTCAAGCGGGTAAGATCTACCCGTGGCTTTGGGATCTGGTAAACGGTACGGCGGAGCTTTCCTTGGAAGAAAACGGCCAGATCAAGCATGTGCAGATCACCCACGCTAGTTTTACGGAGAAGATCCATCCGGATTACCGGAAGGTCTATGAGAATATTACAACCGCTTTCATGCGGGGCGAGATCGATTCCATGCGATTCAGTTTCCCTTGTCGTTATTTCTCGGATGAGTATGTATGGCTGGAGAAGATCGGTGAGGTCTATGAGGCCGATCCGGATGGCAAGCCGATCCGCTCGATCGGAATCCTTCGGGATATGACCGTCGATAAACGGCACGAGGCGGATGTGCAGGCCAAGCGTTTGGCGGAAGAGAGCGACCGGATGAAGTCCGCTTTTATCGCTAACATGAGCCATGAGATACGTACCCCTTTAAATGCCATCGTCGGCTTTTCCACCTTATTGGCGGAGAGTGACGATGAGGAGGAAAAAAAGGAATATCTGAGGATCATAGAGAGTAGCAATGAGTTTTTGTTGCAGTTGATCGGTGATATCTTGGATATCTCTAAGATCGAGTCCGGAAAGATGGAGTTTATTTATACGACCCTGCGTTTGAGTGAGATATTCGCTCCCCAGCAGCAAGCTTTCGCCTTGAGAGTGGCCCCGGATGTAAAGGTTATCTTTGAGTCGGACGGTAATGACTATTGTATTGTGTCGGAGAAGACCCGTTTGACTCAGGTTTTGACCAATTTCCTTTCCAACGCCGTGAAGTTCACCAGCTCGGGTTCTATACGGTTTGGTTATCGTTTGACCGATGATGGTATCTATGTCTACGTAACGGATACGGGTATGGGAATCAGTAAGGAGTCTCAAGCGAGCATATTCAATCGTTTCGTGAAATTGAACAGCTTTAAGCAAGGAACAGGATTAGGGCTTTCTATCTGCAAGACGATAATTGAGAAGTTGAAAGGTAAAATCGGGGTTGAGTCGGAGGAGGGAAAGGGCTCTACATTCTGGTTTACGATACCTTGCCAACCGATGAAAGTGAAATAAGACATTCAAGTTTGGTTGGGATTTATAGGTAAATCACCTCATCCGCCAACAACCGAATCTCATCCGGATTATGTGACGTGAAAAGAATGATCCGTTCTTCTTTCATTTGCATTTCTCGTATTCGTTCTATGATGCGATGGCTTAGGGCTTCATCCAAGCCTTTGAACGGCTCGTCCATCAAAAGGAGAGGAGAAGGGTATGCCAATGCCCTAGCTATAGCGATACGTTGTTGCTGTCCGTAACTAAGCTCTTTAGGATATCGGTTCCCGAAGGGCTCCATTTCCATTTCCTGTAAGTGTTTTTGGGCAATTCGCCGGGCTTTCTCCTCCGTGAGAAAAGAGGAGAGGGGGAGGATGATATTTTCTTCTGCGGTTAGATGGGGCAGGAGTTGCGGTTGTTGGAATATGGTGGCGATTCCAAAGTGTCTTGTGGGATGTATCTCTCCTTCCGTAGGCAATAAGATATCTCCGATTAGGTTTAATAACGTTGTTTTTCCTTTGCCTGAAGGTGCGTTAATTCCATAAATAATCCCTTTTTGAAAGGAATGGGAAAAGTGCTGTATGCCGTATTGGTAACTTATATCTTTCGTGTCTAAAACTGATAATGTAGGGGTCGGGATGGTCTGATCCTCATTCGCGAAAGATATTTTAGGGGTGATATCAGCGACTTTGCTAATTCCTTTGTCAAAAAAGAAACTGATGAATACCGCCACGATTGTCCAAGCGAGTAGCTCAGGGACAGCGATAAAGTTTTGCGCCCTTTTCATCTCGCTTCCGATTCCGAATGCGCATTGCGACAGGACTTCTCCCATAATGATCGCACGCCAGCCGAATCCGGCGGCGGAGGCAAGTCCGCTATATAAGAATGGCTTTAGCTGCGGATAGATGATCTGGAATAAGACATTGGAACGTTTGATATGGAACTGACGTGCCATAATGGATAAACCCGGACGTAGATCGAGGATTCCCCGTGTCAGATTCTCTGTTAGTAGCGGGAACATGGTGAGGAAGGCGATCATCAAAGGGATACTTTCCGGATTTAGGAATATAAGCGCCAAAAGTATGAAGGATATGACCGGGATCGAGCGCATGATGGCAAGCAGAGGTCTGAATAATTCATACACCCACTCAAAACGGGCGAATAACCCGGCCATCCCTATCGCACAAACGAATGAGATCGACATGCCTAAGATTCCCCGGAGTATAGTCGCTCCGACCGACTGATAGAAACTACCGGAGACGAGCCATTCGCAAAGTGTCCGTACGAGTCGGGGAAGTGAAGGTATCAGCTCCGGTTGGTTGGCTATAACGGCGAATAGTTGCCATCCCGCCAAGAGGATAGCGGTAGCGACTATTGTAGTGATTGTTTTTCGCAATCTCATTGTTTTTCGGGGATAAATCCGGCATCGGGAAGCCTCCCGCCGACGGCCTTAGGTTCATACTGTTCGATGAGACGCAGGAAATCCATGACGGCGTTTTTCGCCTCGATAGCCGATAAATAATGGATTTTACACCGCTCGATACTCTCAGGAGTTAAGGCCCCTTGGGCGAAGATTCCATGTTCTTCCAAAGAATGGATGGTCTCTTTCGGATATCGTACGGCTTTTTGGCAGGAGGCTCGTAAGGCATCCTCAAAAGCGATACGATATTTCTCCATCGTCGGGGTGTATACGACCGCTGTTTGGGCGAATCCGAGGGTATCGCTGTCTGTTAAGTGATTCAAGTCCGCAGTTATTCGTAAGCTGCTGTCTTTCCGTAAAGCGATGCTTAGAAACGGTTCCCCGAGCACGGCACGATTTACTTTTCCGGCTAAGATGCCTTGGGTGATTTCCCCGGCGGTATTGAAGGCGTAATTCAACGGATAGTCTGATCGCTGGCGGCCGAGATAGTACCGGGTAAGGATATCGGGAGTCGTACCGTTGCCGAATACATACAATGCCGGTTCTTTTAAGGGTGTTTTCTCGACGAGGTAAAGGGTTCCCCAGATCGGGCATCCCGCTAGTTTAATCTTGATCCCTTTATTGTACAAGTTCGCCGCATTGATCATGGGGAGTACGGCTATGTCGGTCTCCTGCTTGATCAGTAAGGCTTGCGCCAGATCAGGCGAGTCTACCACTTTTACTTGTACTTTTTTGTTATCTATAATTGGAGGATTCTCAAGCCAATCGGCGAATGCGATAACGGATGGACCACGAAGTACCGAAACCTTGATTACGGTATCTTCCGTTTGTGCGTGCCGGCAACCGGAGCAACAAAGTATGAATAGTAGAAAAATGTATTTAATCATATCTAGACCTCTATAAAACAATTAAGGATTGCCTCCCGGCAACCCCTAACCAACTTTGTTAACCTTAAATCTAATACTATTATGAAAAAACCACAGTGCAAATGTACTGTTTTCTATATATCTGTCAATAGAATAAATGCTAATTAGTGTTTTGAGGTTCATAAGAAAAGCTAAAAAGCCTTCTTTTGAGTCGCTAGGCTAACCAAAACAATCGTTATCGCCGATAATGGCAAAGCAAATAAGATCGGATCTATCGCATGCCACGGATATACATCGATCAAGACGTCTTGTCCGAATAAAGCCTTGCAAAGTCCTACCGGAGCCGCTTCCGCCTTATGAAGGAACAACATGGCGAATAAACTGGCCAAGCCTCCTACCCATAAGCTGGCCAAGGCCCCTTGCCGGGTAGCCCCTTTCCAATATAGCGAGCAGAAATAGGTAGGTAGGAATGTAGCCGCGCAAATACCCATGAACAAGGCGGTGCCTCGTGCGATAATACTTGCGCTTAGCGTATAGCAGATAACGTAGCTGACCAAGATAGAGCATAGCACGCCGATACGTACACCTAATGTAGAGTTCGGATTTTTGCTACGTCCTAGTTTGGGGAATGCGTCTGCCCCGAAAGCCGCTCCCATGGTATGAAATTGCGCGCTAAGGGTAGACATACTGGCAGAGAGAATACAAAGCATGAAAACCGCCCCGAACCACTCCGGCATCGCTTTATTGATAAATAGGGGGATGATCTTGTCCATATCTTTTACCGCCTCGGAGGCGACTACACCTTCCGTCTTGAGGAAAAACAAATTAGACAAGGCTCCCACGTGATAAATCGCCCCTACCGTGACAATCAAGAACACGCAGCCGATCAATACGCCCCTGTTGAGTTGCTTGGTACTTTCCACCATCATGAAGCGTACGACTAGTTGTGGCTGCGCTAAGCAACCGATTCCTACGCCAAGGATCAATGAGGTAACCAATGTATACCATTGTGGAGAGCCTGAGATGGGCATAGCTGTCCATCCTTGATGTCCCAAGGCCTTGAAGCGTTCGGGCACCATGGGGGCGATATCCGTCAACTTCTGGTTCGCCTCGATAAAGCCCATGTCCATGATATGGTAAAACCAAAATAGCAGGAATAGCATACAAGCGAACATGATAACCGCTTGCAACGCATCCGTATAAAGTACTCCCTTGATACCGCCCGTAATCACGTAGGCCGCTACGATCAAGGTGAAGATCAACAAGGCCAGATGAAGGTCGATGTGAAACATCTGTTCGATGAAGACGGCTCCTCCCTTCATCACCACGGCGGCGTAGAGGGGCATGCCGATGAAAATGATCGAGGCGATAAAGATCTGTATAGACCGGGACTTATAGTGTAATCCCAATAATTGCGGGAAAGTCCGTGCGTTATGTGCCTCGCCTAACTTCCGGGTCCTTCGTCCGAAAAAGATAAAGGCTACCACTACGCCCATGAACATGTTCAATAAGCAAAGCCATTGAATACCCATGCCGAACGTAGCGGCTACGCCACCGAAACCAACGATCGCCGATGCCGAGATAAAGGTCGCCCCGTAAGACAGGGCCATGATAATGGGGTTTACTTTTCGTCCGCCTAATAAATAATCACTGGCGTTTTTCGTCTGCCTGTATCCGAGATACCCTAACCAAGCGATTACAAACATGTAAATAATGACAATAATGCCTAATGTTAGCGTACTCATTTTCGTGATTCTTTAGTAGGGTTTGTTTTTTCGTCGTCTTCTTTATTCCAAGTGGTTATCCCGAACCAAATAGAAAATAGGAGGCAGGCGAACGCTAGAAGATAAGCCAGCCAAATACCGGGGTCGCTGATTCCGAACATATATCCGTGCCTATTAAAGTTTTATTAGATCACTTTCACAGATATACTCGAGATTCTGACGGCGGATTACCTCACGGGCGCTTTCCCGGTTGTTCGTACGCAAGATCAAGATCGCTTTTTCCCGGATGGAGAAACAATACATATATTCTATGCTGATGCCCGCTTTCGTGAAATAAGATAATGTATTGGCAAAACTTCCGGCGCATGAGCTGGTTACGATCGCTAATACGTCGGTCAGGTTTGCGCTGACGTTGTTTTCTTTTAATATCTTGTATGCCTTCTGGGGATCGCTTACGATGATACGAAGGATTCCATACTCGGAGGTGTCGGCTACGGTGGCTGCGATGATGCGGATGCGCTCTTCCGCCAATAACGCTAATATCTCGCTTAATTTCCCGTACTTGTTTTCTAGGAAAATAGAAATTTGATTGACTGTCATAAGGTGTTATTTTAATTGTTTATTTAACAAAGCTTGCGATGATCTTTCACTCGTACCGCCTTGCCATCTGTGGTTGGCAAAGATCCCTTGGCTACCAGCTTGATACGTGGTGTAAGTAATAATTCGTCCTTCAACTGACGGGTGATACCTTTCGTCAAACGCTGTAAGGCTGAATAATCATCGGTGAATAGGTCGCTCAACTCTACCTCGATCAACATCTCGTCGCTGTTGCCGATCGTTTCGAGGGTGATCAAGTAATTGCTGCCCAATTCCTTGAATTGCATCAATATCTTTTCGATTTGGATGGGGAACAGGTTCACACCCTTCAAAATTATCATATCGTCGCTACGTCCTTTGAAACGGGCTAGGCGTTTATGGGTACGTCCGCAAGGGCAATCGCCCGGTAAGATACAAGTAAGGTCACGGGTACGATAACGGAGTAAAGGCATCGCCTCCCGGTTGATGGTCGTTAATACCAATTCTCCGACCTCTCCCTCGGGCACCGGTTGCAAGGTAACCGGGTCTACGATCTCTACGATCACGTTGTCTTCCCAGATATGCAAGCCGTTCTGCTCCGTACATTCGAAGGCTACACCCGGCCCGTTCATCTCCGACATACCGAAACAGTTGTAAGCCTTGACACCCAGAAGCTGTTCGATGCGTTTACGTTGTTCTTCCGAGTGAGGCTCGGCACCAATACATACGGTGTGTAGTTTGGTATCCTTTCTCGGGTCTATTCCCTCCTCATACATAACCTCGGCCAAACGAGTGGCATAGCTCGGTATGATATGTAAACAGGTGGTGCCGAAATCGGTGATGAACTTAATCTGTCGTTTGGTATTACCGGCCGCCGCAGGCACTGTCAACGCACCTAATTTTTCTGCTCCATACTGGAAACCGAGGCCACCGGTAAACATGCCGTAGCCGGATGTATTCTGGAATACGTCCGTATCCCTTAGCCCTACCATATACATGCAACGAGCTACTTGGTTAGCCCATTGGTCCAAATCCTTGGCGGAATGTAAGACAACGGTAGGATTACCTGTCGTTCCACTGGAAGAGTGGATACGTACGCATTTCTGTAACGGGATGGCTGCCAATCCGAACGGATAGTTATTTCTAAGATCATCTTTCGTTGTAAACGGAAGTTTTTGTAAATCTTCCAAGGACTGAAAACTGTCCGGGGTAATTCCTTTCTCTTTGAATATCTTATGGTAAAAAGGGGAGTTGCCCGCTAGTTCTATGGTTTGTTTCAGTCGTTCCAGTTGGAATTTTACCAGATCTTTACGATCCATGGTTTCTATTTCTTTCTGCCAATACATCATCGTTTTTTCAATTAGAGTGTGTTTAATTCATGAAATTAGATTGCAAATGTATCTTTTATTTTGGATAACGCCATGCTTTTGTGTCAAAATATTAGTAATGACCTTTTGAAAATAAGAATTATTAGGCGGTAAGCCGTTGTAAATAAAAAAATAATAGTTATTTTTGTCCATTACGCAATTTAACTTTATGTATGGGCCATGGGAAAATATGACCACCTTTCCAAAGAAGAGTTGATTCAAAGGATTGAGAGACTGGAAGCCGATCTGGAAAAAGCCACTTTGACACCATCCGCGAGCGATAACGAACTTGAGATGCGCCAAAGCCAGCATACGATCAACTTCTTAAATATCTTGATGGATACGATCTTGTCGAACGTATTTGTGGAGATCACGGTGAAAGATATTTTCAACGGTTTCCGGTATATCTATTTTAATAAGGCGGCGGAGGAATTTACGGGGGTCAAGGCGGAAGATATCTTAGGGAAGACGGATTTCGAGCTTTTCCCTGATTCCCGGCGGGCGCATGAGATCCGAACGGAAGATTACCATACGATCAAGACGGGACGTATGGTAAAGGAAATGGTCGAGTATGAGAAACCGAATGGAGAGGTGAGAATCGTAAATATCGTACGTTTACTGATCACGAATCCGGACCCGGGAGCCTCGCCTCTGTTATTGGTCATGCTGAATGATATCACGGAGCAGCGTCAGGACCAGTTGGCGCTGATGAAAGTGCAAGAGGCGGATAAGATGAAAAACGCTTTTATCGCTAATATGAGCCATGAGATCCGGACTCCGCTGAATGCTATCGTTGGCTTTGCCCATCTCGTGACGGAAACGACTAATGCCAGTGAGCAAAGGGAATACTTTTCGATTATAAATAAGAATTGCGATTTATTGTTGAAACTGATTAACGATATCTTGGATTTGTCGAAGATCGAGTCCGGTCGGTTAAACTATAACGTGTCGGAAGTTGAGTTGAGGGATATTTGCCAAGAGGCCTATGTGGTACAATCCTTGAAGATGACTTCCGATGTGGCATTATTATATAACTCGGTCGCCATGCCTTCTGTTCGTCTGTGGATCGATCCGCACCGGGTAGAACAGGTCTTGTTAAATCTCTTGTCTAATGCCATTAAGTTTACTTCCAAAGGTTTTATCTCGCTTTTTTATGAGGTGGAAGATATGTTCGTACGTGTCTCTGTCATGGATACCGGAATCGGGATATCAGAGGAAAAGCTGGAGTCTGTTTTCGAGCGTTTCGTGAAATTGGATGATTTTTATCAAGGGGCTGGTTTGGGACTACCGATCTGCAAGATGATTGTAGAGCAGTTGGGTGGTGAGATCGGTGTGCGATCTGAGCTTGGCAAAGGTTCCACTTTCTGGTTCACCTTACCATTGGTTGTTACGGATAAGGCTGTTGTGGAGAAGGATGATCCTTCTGTTTTAAGTGAATGTCAACTATATTAAATAAAAAAGAAATGAAAAATGCGGTTGTCTTTTTAGCGACAGGCTTTGAGGAAATAGAGGCCTTGGGTACGATTGATGTCTTGAGGCGTGGTGGTGTACGGGTTATGATGGTATCTATTACGGGTGACCGATTGGTGATAGGAGCTCATGATATTCCGGTAATGGCTGATTATCTGTTCGAGGAGGCGGATTTCAGTTGCGTCGATGCCTTGATCTTGCCGGGTGGAATACCCGGAAGCAACCACTTAAATGCGCATGCCCATTTGAAAGAATTAGTCAAGGAGAAAACGGAGGAAGGCGTATTAATCGGTGCTATCTGTGCCGGACCGATGGTTTTAGGTGGTCTTGGATTGCTAAAAGGGAAAAGGGCTACCTGTTTTCCTTTCTTCGAGCCAACAATGGTAGGCGCTATCCCTACGGATAATGGAGTAGAGCAGGATGGAAATATCATCACAAGCAAGGGGCCGGGTTTTATGTTTGAGTTTGGTTTGACGATCTTGAGGAATCTGAAAGACGAGGAAATCGCTTTGGAAGTGGCGGATGCCTTATTATATGACGCTTTGTTGCATGGGACAAAGCATTAATGTGCTTGAAATTAAAATCCCTTGAGAGAATGTCTCTAAGACATTCTCTCAAGGGATTTTTGTTGTAAAGAGTTTTCCCTTTCCTAAATTATTTCTGGAAAGATTTTTTCATACGTGCGATATCTGTCAAATAGTCTTGCAGATCTTGCTCGTGTTCTTCTTCCTCAGCTAAGATATGCTTAGCGATATCACAAGTCGTGAAGTCGATGCCGTCCGTGAATTTAGCGATTTCTTGATAACGCAAGATGGCGCAACGCTCGGAGGCGACATTCTGGTTCAGAAGGCTTACTACGTCAAAGTCTGTCGGTGAATCATATTTGCATCGGGCTAATTCAAACCATTGTTTCGGATCAAGTACCGGAACTCCTTCCAATTCGATGATCCGGTCTGCCAATAATTGGGCGTGATGCCTTTCTTCCTCGGCATGTTCCTCGAATTCACCTTGTACGTCGGAACGCATGGCTCCTTCAACGACCAAGGCTCCTACCCAATATTGATAGTATGCTAGCCATTCTTCCGCTAACGCGGCGTTTAGTTGAGATAATAAATTGTCGACATCCAATTTCCCTCTTAAAATTTTGACGCTTTCTTTTGCCATAGCTGTATTAATTTAGAATTAAACGTATTGTTCGTTTTTTATAGTTCTAACAAGCTTACTAGGGCATTGTTTATTGTTTGTCAAAATTTTAACGTTATGCTGCGATTGTTACAATTTAGGTAATTCCCAAGGTGCCCGGTAATAGGCTTTCGACAAGGCGGTAGCCTCGTTATCGCCGACAAACAAATTGTTTTTATCATCCCAATGAACTTCCCGTTGAACCCGGCAGGAGATATTCGCCAGATGAGCCATCTTCGCTACACGGGCACCGATAGCGACATCGGCGTTCGGAAGCTCACGGCTTTTAATGCAGCTCAACATGTTTCCCACATGATTATAAAGTCCTTTGCCTTCTCCTTTCTTGAAAGGAACGGCTTCCATGCGGGCTACGTTATTGGATACGACTGGTATGACTTCCCAACCGGCCCTGTCGAGTACCATCGTACCATTCTCCCCATAGAACGCTAATCCTTCCTTACGGTTATAGAGTCCGTGATTGATTCCACAGGCGTGATCCCAGATGATATTAAAATCATCGTAGGCATAAGTCGCCATTAAAGTATCGGGTGTCTCCATAGCGTCGTTCGGATAGGCGAACTTGCCACCGCCTGAGAATACACGGCTGGGAAGGCCCGCGTTCATACCTTCTAGGGCATAATCCAGTAAATGTACACCCCAGTCCGACATCAAGCCTCCGGCATAATCCCAGAAAAAACGGAAATTATAATGAAAGCGATAAGGATTGAACGGACGTTTAGGAGCCGGGCCTAGCCACATATCGTAATCCACACCGGCGGGAGCGTCGCAATCCGGTTTAACCGGAAGTGTCGGCTTGCCGTCTTGGTAAGCCCAGACCTTGACCGTACGGATCCGTCCGATATTTCCGGCTTTCAAGAAATTAGCCGCCTCGTCCCAATGCGGGTCGCTACGTTGCCATTGGCCTACCTGTACGATCCGGTTATATTTACGGGCGGCTTTTTCCATCAGGTTACATTCCTCGATCGTATTGGAGAGCGGCTTCTCTACATATACGTCTTTTCCCGCTTGGCAAGCCCAGACCGTCGGAAGGCAATGCCAATGGTCCGGCGTACCGATAATGACTACATCTACGTCTTTATTATCGATTACTCGTCGCCAGTCCTTATATAAGTGAGGTACTTTTTTCCCTGTTTTCTTCTCAACGTCGGCAGCCCGTTTGTTTAACCATTCGTCATCGACATCGCAAAGAGCCACGCATTCCGTCTCCGGATAATCAAGAAAAGTATTCAAATCCCCGTATCCCATGCTACGGCATCCTATGAGGGCTATCTTTACTTTGTTGCTAGGGGCGGTTTGTCCGTATATGGAGGAATACGATTTACCGATAAGCGGCGATAAAGTAAGTCCGGACATGATAAGTCCGGTTTTTTGCATAAAAGTACGTCTGTTCATGATATTAGTTTTTAATACTGTTATAAATATATTCCATATCCACGTGCTCCCTTACGAGGGCGGCGAGTTTATCATACTGCTCTTCCTTAAAAGCGGCATAATCGAAAGGGCCTGTAGTCGTTTCCGTGTCAAAGCCCTCAGCTAAGTTGTCCAATACGGCCGGATTATCAAGGATACCATGCATATAACTTCCCCAGCATCGGTTGTTGAGGTAATATCCGTCCGTTCGTCCGTCTTCCAGTCGGGCTACGGGCTGTTCGGGGGCGTCGCCCAATAAGGTGGTTCGTCCCATATGTATTTCGTATCCTTTACAATCCTTATTCTCCGAGGAGGGGAGGAAAGCAAAGTCGCTTTGTCTCGTGATCTTCTCCTGCTCGATGACTGTGCATTGAGGCAGAAGACCGAGACCGGGAATCGCCGGGATATTTCCCTCGATACTTTCCGGATCTTCCAAGCGGACTCCCATCATTTGATAGCCACCGCAAATACCGATCACCTTTTTACCCGCTTTATGCGCCCGGATAATCGCCATCGCTATCCCATTGGCCCGCAGGCTTTGTAAGTCCGATAACGTATTCTTTGAGCCGGGGAGCAGGATGATGTCGGCTTTCTCTATCTCATCGATATTGTTGGTATAATACGGATTGAAACGGGGGTCCATCTCCAATACATCAAAATCCGTGAAATTAGACATTCGTTTCAGCAGGATGATAGCTACATTGATTTTCCCGTCTTTATAAGTGTTATTTTTCATATCCAACGCTACGGAATCCTCTTCCTCTATCTTGATATCCCGAAACCATGGAATTACGCCGACCACGGGAATCCCAGTCAATTCCTTTAATAGGCTCCGTCCTTCTTCGAATAAAGAGGCGTCTCCACGGAACTTATTGATGATAACCCCTTTCATTAACACTCGTTCCTCCGGTCGTAATAAAGCGATCGTTCCATATACAGAGCCGAATACGCCCCCACGGTCTATATCCGCAACTAAATAGGTAGAGGCTCCGGCAGCGATCGCCATACGCATATTGGTGATATCCCGGTCTCGCAGGTTTAGTTCGGAGATGCTTCCGGCTCCTTCCAATACGATCGGGTTATAGCGAGCTTCCAGACGCTTGAAGGCTTCGATGGCTTCCTTAAATAGCTCCTCCTTCTGGTTTTGTATCCCGAAATAATCCTTGGCGGACATATTGCCGACTGGCTTTCCGTTTAATACGACTTGCGAGCTTTTATCATTTGTCGGCTTTAGTAATATCGGGTTCATATCCGTATGCGGGGAAATACCGCAGGCCTCCGCTTGTACGACTTGCGCCCGGCCCATCTCGCCGCCTTCCGGGGTAGAGTAGGAATTGAGGGACATATTTTGTGCCTTGAACGGTGCCGGTTGATAACCATCTTGCTTGAAAATACGGCAAAACGCCGCATTGATAACGCTTTTACCCGCATCAGAGCAGGTTCCGACAAACATAATCGGTCGTAGGTGTTGCTTCATCTGTATAGATTTTATTTACACAGTGTACAAAGGTAGTATTTTTGGCCTTTTTATTAAGGAGAAGATATGAAAAAAGAAGAAGATTTTGTTATGGGCCTGTCCATCTACATGGCTTGTCTGCGTGAGAAAAAACGGTATTCCACGGCGAAGAGTTATCAAGATGCCTTGAACTCGTTCAAGTGCTTTTGCGGTATGGAGGCGATTCCTTATGCCTATATTAATAGGAACAGGCTTTTGTGCTATCAGTCATGGTTGTTGGACAAGGGCCGTTCGTTGAATACGGTGTCCACCTATATGCGTCGGATTCGTCACATTTATAACTTGGCCGTGGAGGCGAACGAGGCTCCCTTTGTACCCAACCTGTTCAAAGATGTCTTCACGGGCGTTGAAAGCAAGCGGAAGAAGGCGTTGCCGCGAGAGATGCTGGATCGTATATTTAACGCCCCATTGGAGGATCCGTCCTTGCGGCGTGTACAGTTGACCGTTCGGTTGATGTTCGCGTTCAGCGGGATAGCGTTTGTGGATCTAGCGCATTTGAAATGGGAGAATATCCGGGATGGGATATTGCAGTATCACCGACAAAAGAGCGGATCCCTCATACAGTTGGAGATTCCCTCCGGAGCGTTGCGGCTGTTGGATGAGTTGTCCGCTTGTACGGCAAAGGAATCCCTTTATTTATTTCCTTTTTTGAGTGGAACGAGAACCGGTGAGGCGGCCTACAAAGAATATAACAGGACCCTGTCCCGCTTTAACCGTGACTTGAAGTTGTTGGCGAGATCGACAGGCGTTACGCTTCCGGTCACCTCGTATACGATCCGTCATTCATTCGCCTCGTTCTTGAAGGAACAAGATGTATCGATCGAGGTTATCAGTGAGTTGTTGGGGCATAAGTCTATTAAGACAACACAGATCTATTTGAAGAGCTTCTCGTTGGAGCGTTTGTCGAAGGTGAACCGGAATTGTTTTGAGAGCGTGTGTAAACCGATACCCAAAGTGGGGTAGGAGGCTTGCTACTTGGGAAGTAGCGTATTCTTTCACGGCGCAAATGTAATAAAAAATAACAAGACACAAGCAAACATTAGACTTTATTTGTGCTCTGTTCTTTATGTTCCGACTTTGATTCTCCTTATATCTTCGTTCCTATTCTTGGGTTATGGACACAACGATAGAGACGGAATGATCTCATATTTCCTATATCATCCCGTTACCTCACAAAAATTGCATCTACATTCACGTAGAGATGAGGCGTGCCCCGTCTCTACAACTGTGTGGTGACCATTTTCCCATCTTTTAAGCTACTTCCCAAGTAGCTTAAAAATCGCAAGTGATGGTAATTTTCAGAAATACCATAATTGAATACTTAAAGCGTTGTTTGTCAAGAAGAAACGATAGGGTCTTGGCAGGGCTTTGAATTGTCGTTAGGCTTGGTGGATATCTTGAAATACTCCAAGGAAAAAAGAATCATGTCGATGAATGTTTTGAGGAACGATTGCCCGGATAGGGGTATGGAGCGGGTCTGTAAGCGCCAAGACCTGAAGACCGTTCGCTGGTACGTGCTGACGCTCCCTACCGCCGCGGGTGGCAGGCGCGATAGGATCAGTCCCTCAAGAGGGTTGGATGCCGAGCTTTCCCGTCGCGAGCGTCGCGGGGAGACGTTGTTCGAGTATTTCGCCCCCTCGTACGTGGAGGTGAGGAAGGTGGACGGCAAGCTGGTCAACACGAGGCGTCCCCTGCTGTTCAACTACGTGTTTATCCGGTCCTCGGTGGAGGAGATCTTCCGGATGAAGCAGACGCTCCCCTTATATAATTTCCTTCCCCGTGTCTCTTCCGGGGGCACGCCCCATTTCCCTTACCTGTCGGATAGCGAGATGGGAAACTTACGTTGGGTAGCGGAGTCTTACTCCAACGAGCTTCCGGTGTACGTTCCGGACAGTGGCCGCCTGCTGAAGGGTGACCGTGTACGTATCACGTCCGGCTATTTCGCCGGGATGGAGGCTGAGGTGGTGATCCAGCCGGGCGGCGGTCACAAGGATGTGATGGCCCGTATCCTCGATTGCATGTGGGTTCCCTTGTTGGAGGTGAAGCCGGGCGAGTACGAGCTGATCGAGCTGAACACCAATGGTAAGCATGTCTATACCCATCTGGACAACGATCGCCTGCGGGATGGCCTGCACGACGCGTTGGGCCGTTATCACGCCTCCGGTAGCGTAGGGGAGGAGGATACCCGCTTGGCGCGTGAGGTATTGAGAGCCTATGGTTCTCTCCGTGCGGAGACGGACGTGATGCGCTGCAAGGTCTATTCGTCGCTCCTTTCCGCCTACAAGCTACTGGGCGAAAAAGAAGAGTTCGCTCGTTTGCTCGCCACGATGCGCGGTATGCTCCTGGCGGTGAAAGCTCCGCAATCCCGTGCCTTGTTGCTTGTGACGCTCTACGGTTGCACGGACAGCAGTCTTTACCGTCAGATGGCGCACGAGGTTGTGGATCCGTGGCGAAGTGAGTCCTCGCCCAAGAAAAGCAAGTTGTCGTTGATCCGCCGGCTGGACGATTACGATCGGTGGCTCAACCATGAAATAAGTTAACAGTAGACAGTTTAAATAATAAATCAAAAATCAAAATGTCTTCCCTTCCTTCCGGCGTTCGTTTGGTGCGGTTGCTGAACGAGCATTTGGGTGAGATCATGGGGCGTGAGCGTACGAACCAAAACTCGATCCACCTGTATTGCACGGGGCCTTATTGGGTGGCGTTCGAGTGCTCGGCCTATCAGTTGCGCCGTGTGTTCCCGGACAGCGAGGTCACGCCGATGCGCTTGCTCGGCTACCCGTTTCCTGTGGTGATGGTATCCGTGACGGATCGTTCGCTCCGCTCGTATGCCCGCAAGCACATCTTGCGAAGAGACGATAAGGATTACAAGCAATTGACCGTCCCCGGTTTTTCCCTGTCTGATTACCAAGGCTGGCATAAGAGAGAGGTGGAGGGATTGCCATTGCTAAGCGAGACCGTATGAGTGTGGCATACGTATAAGGGCATCGTTTTACACGTATATCGACGTCGCCCCACACGTATATCGGTGTAGGCCTATACGAACGTAGGCGTGAGTCGATGCCGATATACGTGCGGGATGGAACCGATGCCGGGGAAAACAGGTGCAAGTAATGCAAGTAATGCAGCACCTTTTTCCCACACACGCACGTGTACATTATATGTGTCGAATCAAACTTTCATACGGCTATCCAGCGTTTCTCTTCCGGATCGTTCCATGCCTTGTTTGTGATCGTTTAGTGTAAAATTCTTGTTTTATATAATGTACGCACGTGTGTGGGAAAAAGGTGCTGCATTACTTGCATTATTTGCATTACTTGGGGTCTCCATAAGGACTGTATAAAAATAATAACAAACCAGACATGTATCACAGACAATCATTTCCCCGTTTGGGCGATTACATCGCCACGGTTTTACAAGTCACCAGACTGACCAAGTCCATTATCCGCATAAGCGGAGGCATTGGCAGTGACACTTACAATTCTTTTAAAAAGGCAAGGACATGCACTTTAGCGTTTACTATCGATTGGTAGATCTCCTTTGGGACCATCTGTCGGACGAGGAACTTTTCCGCCGTCTGGCACGTGAGGCCTTGGAGCGGTATATCGATTATAAGAAAGAGGAGGAAATGAACGGAGGAAAGAAATAATTTAAGGATGGGCTATGCAAATGAGATTAAGTTTTAACCTCGTGCCTGCCTTCATCGACTAATTAACTAGCCATGATTTTAGAAGAGAGTTTTGGAAAATCTACTGATTTTATCTCAGATGGGATGAACGCCTTCGAGCGTAACGTGAAGCGTATAGGGGATTGTCTTTTGGCCTTTATCGCCTTGGTCGTATTCTCCCCCTTGTTCTTGATCTGCTACATCGCCGTAAGGCGCGAGGATGGCGGCCCGGCTATCTTCAGGCAGGAGCGTATCGGCCGTTTCGGTCGCCCGTTTAACATCTATAAGTTCCGCAGCATGCGTTTGGACGCTGAGAAGTTCGGCCCTGCCCTTTACAAGGGAGGCGCTGATCCCCGTATGACGCATGTGGGCAAGTTCCTGCGTGAGCATCATTTGGACGAGCTTCCCCAATTATGGAATGTCTTCATCGGTGATATGTCTTTTATCGGCCCCCGTCCGGAACGCAAGTTCTACATCGACCAGATCATGGAACGCGATCCCCGCTATCGCTTCCTGTACCAGATCCGTCCGGGTGTGACCTCTTACGCCACGCTCTATAACGGTTATACGGATACGCTGGAGAAGATGCTCCGCCGTCTGCGCTATGACTTGTTCTATCTGGAGCATCGCTCGTGGTGGTTCGATTTCAAGATATTGGTGAAGACGTTCTTGAACATTGCGTTTGGGAAGAAATTTTAGATGAGGAAAACTAAGGAGAGCGATTATCCAATCCTGCACTACCAGGCAGAATGAAATTATGTGGGCATTTATGCGTAAGTTTGGTGTACATTATTTATCCTTGCCCGGAAGTGAAACAATAAAAGTCATAGATTTTATGAGAACGGACGTGCTGAATCGAATCAAGGAGACCTTGCGTAAGGTCATACCGGCAGGAGGGCATGCTTTTTTGTATGGTTCGCAGGCCAGAAACGAGGCACGTCCGGATTCGGATTGGGGTATATTGATCTTGTTGGACAAACCGAAAATCGAGGTGGAGGATTATGACAATATATCCTATCCTTTAGTAGGGCTGGGTTGGTTGTTAAACGAGTGCGTCAGCCCGGTGCTTTACACCTTGAAAGATTGGATGAGATACCATTTCTCTCCCTTTGTACACAGCGTAAAAGACAAGGGGATACAATTCTTGAGTGCGGAAGATATAACAGCGGATTCAAGGTGCAAACCCATAATGGGGTAGTTGGTCAATTAGAATTGAATTATGTCTCTAAAGGTTTGTTGACAAAAGATGAAAGCTGATTATATTCCCGTTTGCTACAACATCGTATTACCGGGGATTATAACGATTTCTTTGACTTTGAGCGTGAGGATGTATTGCCTTTGTTGGAACTCACACGTAAATTGTTAGCTAAACTCGAAAGTCTGATCGCTCATCCTTAATAATCACATAAAGAAATACGACAATTTTAGCTTGTAGGAACGAGTTATAAGGAGTTCCTTTGTGGAATAGCTTGTTTCTTACTTATGAGTGTATCTTGGGGCAAATAGATTTGTGAAGAATATGGCAAAAACAGATTCACGAACATCCAAAAGTATAAAAAACAGTTCGGTGGCGTTGGTGTTTTATTTCATCAACCTGATCCTCCAATTCTTTTCAAGGAAGATTTTCTTGGATTATTTGGGGGCGGAGGTGCTGGGGTTGAATACTACGGCTACCAATTTGCTGCAGTTCTTGAACCTTGCGGAATTGGGGGTGGGAGCTGCTATTGCTTGTACCCTTTATAAACCGCTTGCCGAGAAAGATACGGATACAATCAATGAAATCGTATCCTTGCAAGGGTGGCTCTATCGGCGTATCGCATGGATCGTGATAGCTGGAAGTGTGGTCTTGATGGCCTTTTTCCCTTGGATCTTTGCCAAGATGCCGTTGCCCTTATGGTATGCGTATGCCTCTTTTGGGGTATTATTGGTTAGTGGGCTATTAAGCTATTTTGTTAATTATAAGCAGATCGTTTTGTCTGCGGATCAACAGGAGTATAAGATACAGTATAGTTACAAAGCCTCGATGTTAGCAAAATTACTTTGCCAAATATTGGCGATTCGATTCTTGGATGATGGATATGTTTGGTGGCTGGTATTGGAAATGGTGTTCGCTGTGGTGGCTTCAATGGCTTTGAATCGGGTGATCGCCCGGACTTATCCTTATTTAAAGACAAATTTGCTTATAGGTAGAGAGTTGACAAGGAAATATCCGGATGTGCTTACGAAGGTCAAGCAACTGTTTTTTCATAAAATTGGAGGTTTTGCCTTGTCACAAACAAGCCCAATCATTATATATGTCTATACGACATTAACGGTAGTCGCTTTGTACGGTAATTATATGTTGATTGTAATGGGTGTTCAAACTCTGATGACAGCTATGTTTAATAGCATGAATGCTGGAATTGGAAATTTGGTGGCTGAAGGGGACAAACGAAAGATTATGAGTGTATTTGCGGAACTGTTTTCTATAAGGTTCTTGTTCTCTTGTATCATGTGCTTCGGGGTTCTTATGATTACTCCAGCATTTGTCTCCTTTTGGATAGGCAAGAAATATGTCATGGATTCCTTGAGTTTGTTGTTGATGACAGCTATTCTGTTTGTTAATTTAAGCCGAACGACGGTGGATGCCTATATCAATGCTTACGGCTTGTTTGGCGATATTTGGGCACCAATAGTGGAAGCCTCTCTGAATGTTGGCCTATCTATTATTTTAGGATATTACTTTGGATTACATGGTGTGTTATCTGGGGTGCTGATCAGCTTGTTGTTGGTCGTTTTTTGTTGGAAACCTTACTATTTGTTTCGCAAGGGCTTGGATGAGCGATTGAGTATATACATATTTATGTATGCGAGACATTTGATGGCAGCGTTGCTTTGCGGAGTGATAGTTTGTCTTGGGATGAGGTATTCAATGGTGCAAGGAGATACGACGTTTTTTGATGGATTATTGGGTATTCTTGTATTTTCTATTTTGTCGACTTTAACTTTGCTTTGTGTTGCTCCGGGAATGAGAAATCTGATGAGGCGATTTATCCGGATGTGTCATGTATGAATAAAAAGAGAATAATAGCAATATGAATAGAAAATTAGTTGCTCTTGTAATTTTACTTTGTTTGACAGTCTTTGCTGTTTGTGCTCCTTTTTGTACACTCGTCCTATTTTTGGGGATGAGGTTATATTTGATCATATAGGCGAGATTGGGGATACGATAGGTGGACTTACAGCTCCTGTGATCGGCTTGCTTAATGCGGTGCTACTTTATTTGACATTGAGAGAGCAATTTGAATTTAACGAGAAACAAAAGAAATCTGTAAAAGAAGATCAATTTAAGAATACGTTTTTTCAATTACTGGAAGCGCAAAGGAATATTGTTCCGCGGTTGAAAGCTGATTTTTTATTCTTGAAGAATTGGAATAAATATAAGACTACCTGTTAAGGTTTGGAATTTTTCAGATCTGCAAGGGTTGAGTTAGGACGATTATATTGGGCTTATGAAAGTGAATCTCATAGTGCTGAATATGATGAATAACTGGTATTCAAAATTTGATAGACCCATCGCATAATTGTAAGCCGATGATGATATTGAGAGATCGGAAGGATGATTTTGTTCGTGTGTGGAAGAGATAAAAATACAATTAGAGTTCTTACTTGAAATTTTAAGCAGTAAAAGTTATGAATATTTTATTTATTCTAAAACAATTTCCTAGATATGGTGGTGTGGAAAAAATGACTATAACTTTGTCTAATAGTCTTGTTAAAATAGGATATAATGTCTGTATATTATCTCTTTTTAAAGGAAATAAATGTGAATATATGAGTAGGCTTGATTCTAAAGTTGTTTGCTTAAATATGCCTAATGAAAAATTGTTTTCCAGAGAAAATAGGCGCCATTTTTTGTTGGTTTTGCAGGAGAATGAAATCGATGTTATTATTAATCAAAATATGGACTATGAGGTAAATAAGTTGATGCTTAAATTAAAAGGAAATGTACAAGGTAATGGTAAATATTTTCCAGCTTTTATCACCGTTGTCCATAATGATCCATTTGTTGATTTTAAATGTCTTGATACAATGATAAAAGGCCGAGGAGTAAAAAATGTGTTAAAACGGATGTTAAAGCCAATATATCAGGTATATATACATAATGTAGTTAGGAGATCATATATCATGGCATCTCTTGTTAGTGATAAGATGGTTGTGTTGTCAAAATCTTATGTCTCATCTTGTGCTGAATTGTCAAGATGTGAATATGAGAAAATTATAGCTATTCCAAATGGTTTTAATGTGGATGATAAAGTAGATGGTTTATTCTTAAATAGAAAAAAACTACTTTATGTGGGACGATTAGTAGAAACCCAAAAAAAAATTTCCGAGTTGATTAATATCTGGAAATATTTGTGTGAAGAGTTTTTAGACTGGGATCTGCTTATTGTAGGTGATGGTCCTGATGTGGGAATCTATAAGAGCTTGGTGAAATCGGAAAATATAAAAAACGTATATTTTGAAGGTTCAACTAACTCTCCTGAATATTATTTTAATCAATCTACTGTCGTTTGTTTGACATCAGAATCGGAGGGTTTTCCAATGGTACTGATAGAAGGAATGAAATATGGTTGTATTCCAATATGTTATGATAGTTTTTCTGCTGTTGATGATATTATTGATGATGGAGTGAATGGCTATGTAATTCCATTTAATAAACAAAATGAGTATATTTGTAAACTTCGATATTTGATGTCTTTAGATGATACTTCTCTTTGTTATATGAGAAATAATGCTATTAAAAAATCTGAGTTATATGATATAAATAAAGTAGTGTTTGAATGGGAAAAATTGTTTAATGAATTGATCTGAACTAATAATGCCAATTTTGCTATATTCTTATTCTTGGTTTATTTATAATTTTGTTATTTTATTCTTGCTGTTTTTAGTCTGTGTGAATAAGAAAATAAAAAAATCATCTTACTTTATAATCTTTGTATTTTTTATCATATTTTCAGTATATGGTTATATTACAGCTGATTATAATTCTTATTTGGAATTAATGAAAATGTCTAAAGTGAATGATCCTCTGGTCGCTTTAGAACCAATATATGTATGGTATATTCAATTAATAAGTGGAAATTATTTTGTTTTTAGGCTGACATTGTATATTGTGTCATTTATATTTCTATGGGGAATATTTCAATATGTTAGGTGCTACAAATTGTATTTCTTGATATTGTATAGTGTTATATTACTGTATGATATGGCGGGGGGGCGTCAAATGTTATCTATATGTATGATGTTTTTAGGATTGTTTTTAATACTATATGAAAAAATACAACTTAAAAAAATTCTATTTGGATTATTGCTTTTGATATCGAGTTCTTTTTTTCATAAAACAGGAATATATATGTTGTTGTTTTTATTACTATTGATAATGAATATAAATACAAAAAAAATCTTATTGCTTGTATGTGTTATTCCTGTTTTTGTGTATTTTGGAAATATTTTGATTGAAGAATATTTGTCGGATTTGTTGGAACTAGAAGGAGGAGGGTATTTGATGAAAGAAGCACAGGAGGGATCATTTTGGTGGGTTGTTATAATGTATATACAAGTCGTAGTGTTATATGTGCTAAGTTTTATTGTACTTTATACGCTGCGGAAGAATATACTAACCTGTATCGATAAAGTTATGTATCGTTTTGTATTTTGGATAATATATGTGTCAACGATATTTTATTTTCTAAATATAGAGAATAATGATATCTTTTTGAGATGGTTGAATGTTGTTAAAATTCCCATGATATATTTGCTGAGTAAATATGTGTTTAATAGATTTACATATTCCTGTATATCAATGACAAATTGTTTTGTTTTGTTTCTACTCTTTGCATTTTGGTTTTCTACCAATATTTATATAATAGGTGTTAGTCATATAAATGTAAAATGAATTTTGTATGAGAGTCTTATTTTTTTCTACTTATGAAATTGTAAAACAATCTGGAGGAGTAGAGTCTGTTACTAGATTTTTATATGAATATTTAAATTCAAATGGATATTCTGTGTATTTAATGTATTGGCAAAACCATAAAGGGTTAAAGTCAGAGTTGTGTCAAGTTGGTTTGCCAGATAAGTGCAATATGAATAGCTTATGTAATATCGATTTTATAAAATCGTATTTAATTAAAAATGAAATAGATGTTGTAATTAATCAGACGGCTGTTAATAGTCGTACTTCTGCCGGTTGTACTATTGCGTGTAATGAACTAAAAATTCCTTTAGTCTCAGTTCTTCATAATACTCCAGATTTGTTCCTAAGAGAAAATAAATTCTTTAAAATATTTTTTTATACATCTTTTACGAGATTGCTAATCTATCGAATGTGGTATTATTTTCAGTCTGTATTTAGAGGCTTTAAGGGCGGAAAATTTATATTTGACAATAGTAGTTGCGTTGTTTTGTTATCAAAAAAATATTTTAATGATTATTGTTATATAAATACAAACAGTAACTTTGATAAAATTGAAGTTATAAATAATCCTGCAATTTTACAAATTCCTGTATTGCCTAGTGATAAAGAAAATGTCGTTGTTTTTGTGGGTAGATTGGAGCCGCAGAAATCTGTAGATAAATTGCTTGATATTTGGTATATTATTGAAAGTAAGTATAAGGATCTAGGTTGGAAACTTTATATTCTAGGAGACGGAAGTTGTCGTAGATATTTAGAAAATCTATCTAAAAATATGCGTTTGAGAAATGTTAGGTTTGTTGGGATGGTTGATCCTAATGAATACTATAAGCGTGCTAAAATTTTTTGTATGACATCCATCTATGAAGGATTCCCTATGACATTATTAGAGTGTCAATCCTTTGGTGTTGTCCCGCTTTTATATAATTCGTTTTCTGCAGCTGTTGATATTATAGATGATGGAATAAATGGGTATTTAATATCTCCTTATAAGAAAAAAGAATACGCTAAAAAGCTACACCAATTAATGAATGATCCTGTACAATTACAACAAATGAAAAATAGATGTATGGAAAAAATTCATTCTTTTGATCCAGAATATATAGGTGGAAAATGGATAAACCTTATAAATGACACATTAAATTGCAAAGGAAATAAAATATGAAAAAAGTATTATTTGTTTTTGGAACACGTCCTGAAGCTATTAAAATGGCTCCTTTAATCAAAGAATTTCAAAAATATCCTAATGATTTAAAAAGCGTTGTTTGTGTGACGGGACAACATCGTGAAATGTTGGATCAAGTATTACATGTTTTTGAAATAATACCTGATTATGATTTGAATATTATGAGACAGGGACAAGACCTGTATGATGTAACATCTTGTGTGTTGTTAGGTATGCGTGATATTTTAAAAGAGGTACAACCGGACCTTGTTTTAGTACATGGTGATACAACTACTTCTACCGTCGCAGCGTTAGCTGCTTATTATCAACGAATACCTGTTGGGCATATAGAGGCAGGTTTGCGTACTCATAATACTTATAATCCTTGGCCGGAAGAGATGAATCGACAAATAACCGGTCGTATTGCTACTTATCATTTTGCACCAACTTTATTGGGTAAACAAAACTTAATGAGGGAAAATGTAAATCCTGATCTGATATGGGTTACCGGTAATACAGTGATAGATGCTTTGCTTCAAGTAGTTCGAAAGATGAAGACCGATAAGATTATGGAAGCAATGCAGAAAGAGGTCTTAAGAGAAAGAGGGTATGATGTTAATCGCTTATTGGATGGGAAAAAAATGGTACTTATAACAGGGCATCGACGAGAGAATTTTGGTGATGGTTTTATTCGTATATCTAAGGCAATTAAAGAATTGACACAAAAGTATTCTGATATTGATTTTATTTATCCGATGCACTTAAATCCTAATGTTCGCAAACCTATTCATGAGGTATTTGGAGATGATTTATCCAACTTGAATAATATGTTTTTTATAGAACCATTGGAATATTTGTCATTTGTTTACTTAATGGAGAAATCAACACTTGTATTGACGGATAGTGGCGGCGTTCAAGAAGAGGCTCCTGGACTTGGAAAACCTGTATTGGTGATGCGAGATACAACGGAACGACCGGAAGCTGTTTCAGCAGGAACTGTGCGACTTGTTGGTACCGATTGTGATAAAATTATTTCTGCAGTTTCTGATCTTCTGTGTGATAATGAAAAATATGAGTCGATGAGTCGTACGGTAAATCCATATGGAGATGGAGTGGCTAGTCATAGAATTGTGAAAATCTTGTTAGAATATTTGAAATGATTGTTTTTTTGAGAAGTTTAGATTGTAATCCTGACCCTAGAGTGCAAAAGTATTGCGATTATTTATATGCTAACAATATAAATTATAGAATAGTTTGTTGGGATAGAAGTTGTAAGTTGAAAAATGACCATATTCACTCATATTATCAAAGAAAGTCAAAGTATGGTACAGGTTTAAAAAATGCGTTTGGAATATTAGGATTTAACTGGTATATATTTTGTTATCTGTTAAGAAATAAAAAATCGTACAAGGTCATTCATGCTTGTGATTTTGATACAATCCTACCTGCAATTATATTGAAGTTGTTTTTTGGAAAAAAAGTTATATATGATATCTTTGATTGGTTTGTTGATTCAAGGCATTTTAATAATCGGCTAATAAAAACAATAATATTGACGTTTGAGAGATTTTTTCTTAAGCATTCAGATATTACTATAATTTGTGAAGAAGAAAGAACGGAACAATTAAACTATATACCTCATAATTTATGGGTTCTTCCTAATATACCAACTCTTTTTACGAGTCTAAATCAAAACTTACCTAATAAACAAAATATGTCGGATAAAGTCATATTGTCTTATGTTGGTACTATGCCTGCGGATCGAGGTATTGATAAACTGTTGGAATGTGTGAAAAATAATTCTTCATTAGAACTTAATATTGCAGGATTTGGAATTATGGATAAATTGGTGAAGGAGTATAGTGATTGTGTCTCTAATATTCATTATTTTGGTACGGTTTCATATGAAAAAGGATTAGAAATAATGGCGAATTCAGATATAATTGTCGCTTTATATGAAAAAACTGTTTTAAATAACGTGTATGCAGCTCCTAATAAATATTACGAAGGGCTATTTCTTGGAAAACCAATATTAACAACAGAAGGGACATTGGTTGGAAATAAGACAGAGAAGGGAAGAACTGGGTTTGTCATAGGAGAAAGTTTAAGGGATTTGGAGTCTTTTTTTATTTGTTTTGATCTTCAGGAGCGAATAGATTTATGTAGTAAAAATGCAAGAGAAATGTGGATTGATAAGTATAGTGAATATGTTGATCGTTTCATGTTTAGTAAATATATACCATTTATAATAAACTAATTTTTTACTAGAAATGAACGATCTTAGAATATCTTACATCGATCAACTTAAAGGAATTGCAATCTTACTTGTTGTACTAGGTCATGTCATAGGGTATAACAATTGCGAGGATAGTTTTCTTTGGCGTTTTATTTATTCATTCCACATGCCTCTTTTTATGTTCATTAGTGGGTATGTCGCTCAGATGACATTTCGAATAGAACGCTTTGGATGGAATGAAACCATTTCTTTTCTAATAAAGAAGTTGAGGACATTGTTACTTCCCATGGTTACTTGGGGAGTTGTTATCCCTTTCTTTTTCTTAAGGACAATGATAGATCAAAGCTTTATAGATTGTGTATTGAACTTTGTGAAAACATGGGGAGGGGGATTGTGGTTCTTTGCTACTCTGTTCATTCTCTCTATTCTTTTTTTTTGTCTATAGATGGGTCGATAAACAAATAAATGCTAAGTCTATTTTTGTAGATTTAGTAATTTTATTGTTCTTATTTATACTTGTTATTTTGTTGTATATGTTACTGTATAAGGATGCGATTTACTCGGAAGGAATACGATCTGTATTTAATTATTTTATGTTTTATTTTTTAGGGTCTATCGTGTGTAAACAAACGAATTTGAGGAGTCTTATTCTGAATAATAAGAAGTTTTTTACGTTTTCGTTCGTTATGTTTTTCCTGCTGATCCCTTCTTTTGTATATGATATGTCCTCGATGTTTAACCAATTGATGAAGATTGTGTTGTCGTTATTCGCTATCTTTTCTTTGTTCTTTATTGTTCACCATATTTCTTGGAATAGACAGGTAGATAATATGTTCCAATATTTCGGGCGTGAGTCTTTATCTATTTATGTGACCCATAACGGACCTTTTGCGTTTTTATTGGTGATTACGGACTATATTACGTTGTCATCGGTGGACAATATACCTTGTTTTTTGTTTTTGTTTATATTCTCTTTATTTATTAGCTATGCTTCTATATGGATTAAGAACATAGTCTCTATATCTCCTATTCTTGAATTGTTTTTATACGGAAAATCTTATAAAAGAAAATCTATATGAACATCTATTTCATCAATCCTCCATTCAAGGCTGAGTATGGAAAATTCTCTCGTGAGTCCCGTAGTCCAGCAATTACGAAAAGTGGGGCTTTATATTATCCTCTATGGCTGATTTATGCGGCTTTGTATTCAAGCAAACAGGGACATAATGTCTCTTTTTTGGATGCTCCAGCTAAACAGTTAAATGAGGAACAGTCTTTAAACATTATTCGGAAGACGGATAATGAGCATTCATTGTTTGTTTTAGATACAAGTACGCCTTCCATTAAAAGTGACGTTGCTTTTGCCGGGAAGCTGAAGGCATTGTATCCTCACTCGTTTGTCGTGCTTGTGGGGACTCATCCTTCGGCTTGCGCAGAAGAGACGTTGGGTTATTCGGATGCGGTGGATGCGGTCGCTATTGGAGAATATGATTGTATCGTGAATGAGCTAGCGAATGTTCTGGACGCAGGAAAGGATCTGCGGGAGGTTCGAGGGCTTTGTTTTTGGGACGGGAAGGAGTTTGTACGAACCGCGCCTATGCCACCGATGAAGAATTTGGATGATCTTCCTTTTGCCTCACAATTTATCAAGGAACATTTAAATGAGAGGGATTACTTTTTCGCTGCTGCCACATATCCCTCTATCCAGATATTTACCGGGCGTGGATGTCCCTTTCGTTGTAATTTCTGTGTCTATCCGCAAACGATGCATGGGCATGCTTTTCGGGCACGATCCGCAGAGAATGTGGTGGCCGAGTTCGAATACATTGCCGCTAATTTCCCAGATGTGAAAGAGGTAGTAATCGAAGATGATACATTTACAGCCAATAAGAAGCGAGTATTGGACATTTGTCGTTTGTTAGTGGAAAAGAAATTGAATAAACGGCTGAAATGGTTATGTAATGCTCGTGTAGACCTTGATTTGGAAACGATGTTGGCTATGAAAAAGGCCGGATGTCGTTTGATTATTCCGGGTATAGAGAGTGGTAGCCAACAGATATTGGATAACATCAAGAAAGGAACGAAGGTGGAATATTTCTATCAGTATGTTGCCAACGCTAAAAAGGCGGGTTTGTTAATACATGCTTGTTATATGGTCGGTAACCAAGGCGAAACCCGGGAAACCATGGAAGAGACTCTTCGGTTAGCGTTAAGGTTGAATACGGATACCGCCCAGTTTTTCCCGTTGATACCTTATCCCGGTACGGAGGCTTATCAGTGGGCGAGGGAAAATAACTATATAGAGACGGATTATGAGAAGTATTGTTTGCCGGATGGTACACATAACACCGTATTGTCTTTACCGGATCTTTCCGCAGGGGAAATGGTTGATTTCTGTAATAGGGCACGGAAGAAATATTATTTACGTGCCAGTTACATTTTACACAGGCTGAGAGTCGGTTTGCGTAATCCTTCAGACTTGAAACGTTCGCTTAAGGCATTCGCTAAGTTGAAACGTTATTTATTTAAATAATCATTTGTATTTAACGTGTTGCCTCTTGTATCCATTATAACCCCGTGTTATAATGCGGCTCCTTTTATATCCCAAGCGATTGAGTCCGTATTGGCTCAATCGTTTGGGGATTGGGAGATGATTATTGTGGATGATTGTTCTAGTGATGATTCACTCTCAATCATTCAAAAGTATGCGAGAATAGATTCCCGTATTCGATATTTACGGACGGATAAACCATCCGGTTCGCCTACGTTACCCCGTAATATGGGAATAAAGGAAGCGAAAGGACGGTATATTGCTTTCTTGGATAGCGATGATATATGGTTACCGAATAAGCTAAGCGATCAGTTAAAAGTCTTCGAGAAATCCGAGGTCGCTATTGTTTTCTCTAACTATGAGAAAGTAAGTCTAGGCGGAGAGCGATGCGGGCGTGAGGTAATAGCTCCTTGTGAGGTTGATTATCGTTTGTTGTTGAAAGGGAATTGTATAGGATGCTTGACAGCCATGTATGATTCAGCCTTGACGGGAAAGATATTTTTCAAGGAAATTGGGCATGAGGATTATGTATGTTGGCTTTCTATCTTAAAGCAAGGGTATAAAGCGCAGAACACAAATACGGTGACGGCTCTTTACCGAGTTAGTGACCATTCGGTCTCTTCGAATAAATTAAAAGCCATGCGTTGGCAGTGGAACATTTTGAGAAATGAGATGGATTTGCCGGTGTATAAGGCTGTTTATTATTTTATTCATTATGCGATTAGAGCTTTTGCTAAGGCTATGAGGTGATCTTACTCAGTGAAATATTTGTATGCCTTAGATCTAGTGCTTACTCATAGACAAACTGTCTTGTAAAATAGAGGGCGATATTCTACTTCCAGCTTATGGAAAGTAAAATATCGCCCTCTATTAGTGTAGAAAAAATTGAGTATTTCATAGAATGAAAACTATAATCGGAGACTTGTTCCGGAAAAAAGTTCTATCTTTGTTCAACAACAGGTGTGGTAAGAAAAAAGGTTATGACGACTATGCGTAAATTACCGATAGGAATACAGAGTTTCGAAAATATTCGGAATGAGAACTATTTATATGTGGATAAGACTGCCTTGATTTACCAATTGGTGACGAAAGGTAAGCCTTACTTTCTGAGTCGTCCTCGCCGTTTTGGGAAAAGTTTATTGATATCTACGTTAGAAGCCTATTTCCAAGGGAAAAAAGAACTGTTTAAAGGATTGGCTATCGATCAGCTAGAGCAGGATTGGAATGTTTATCCGGTATTGTATTTCAGTGATTTGAACCAACTCAATGATATAAGTTTAGACTATGACTATGCGACCCTTTGCGGGATTACCCATGCGGAGTTGGTCGATAATCTAACACCGGAATTAGGAATGCGAGGGGAAAGATTAGGGGTGTCTTTATGTTAAATCCCATCCGTATGTGGGCGAGTTTTAGTATATTTGTGTTGACTTTAAATGTAAATAGATTATATGGAAAAACAAAAACAACAACCCCAGCGGTTGCAATCATTGGATGCCCTTAGGGGTTTTGACATGCTCTTTATTATGGGCGGTGCTTCTTTATTTGTCGCTTTGGCGACATTGTTTCCGAATCCTTTTTTTCAGGCGATAGCCGGGCAGATGGAACATGTGGAATGGAACGGATTGGCGCATCACGACACGATCTTCCCATTGTTCCTCTTTATTGCGGGTATCTCGTTTCCGTTCTCACTAGAGAAGCAACGAGGAAAAGGTATGACGGAAGGGGCGATTTATAAGAAGATCGTCCGTCGGGGGATTACCTTGGTTTTCTTGGGATTGGTATATAACGGGCTATTGTCGTTCGAATTTGACCACCTGCGTTGTGCGAGCGTGCTGGCGCGTATCGGGTTGGGATGGATGTTCGCAGCCTTGTTGTTTGTCCGTTTCGGTTGGAAAGTGCGTGCGGGGATAACGGTTCTTATTTTGGTTGGCTATTGGCTGGCGATGGCTTTTGTGCCTGTGCCGGACGCCGGTGGAGCGGGGCCATTCACGCTCGAGGGAAACTTGGTAGGGTATATTGACCGCCTGTTTCTTCCCGGACGTTTGCACGAGACTGTTTTTGATCCGGAGGGTTTATTCTCCACCGTCCCTGCGATTGCCACGGCAATGTTGGGTATGTTCACTGGTGAATGGATTAAGTTACGGAAAGAGGGGCTGACCGACCGAAATAAAGTGCTTTGTTTAGTAGGAGCGGGAGCTGTATTGTTGATCGTCGGCTTGTTATGGAGCTTGGTCTTCCCTATCAATAAGAAGCTATGGACAAGCTCTTTTGTCTGTGTGGTAGGTGCTTATTCCGTTTGGATGTTTGCTTTGTTCTTCTATATCATAGATGTATTGGGGTGGCGTAAATGGACCTTGTTTTTTACCGTGATCGGCATGAACTCTATTACGATCTATTTGGCACAGCGTTTCATCCGTTTCTCCTATACTTCCGAGGCTATATTCGGAGGGTTGGCGAAATTGATGCCCGAGACCGCCCAGCCTTTGGTTAGCGCTATCGCATATATCGCTGTTTGTTGGGGATTCTTGTATTTCTTATATCGCCAACGTATTTTCTTGAAAGTATAATAGACGGATGGAGAAGAAGAAATTAAATCGGTTGGAGTCATTGGACGTACTCCGTGGCTTCGACCTTTTTTGCTTAGTGGTGTTGGAGATGGTGTTGCATCCGCTGGCCCATGCGATTGATATGCCTTGGTTTAATTCTTTTATGTGGGGATTCTCGCATGTGGAATGGGAGGGATTCTCTACGTGGGATCTCGTGATGCCCTTATTCTTATTCATGGCGGGAGTTTCTATGCCTTTCTCTTTGTCTCGTTATAAGGATATGCCCGATAAGATGGCGGTATATCGGCGGATCGGGAAACGGGTGCTACTGCTTTGGGTCTTCGGTATGATGTGCCAAGGTAATTTATTGGCTTTGGACCCGGACCGGGTTTATTTGTATTCAAATACTTTGCAGTCGATCGCTATGGGGTATTTGATTGCTTCCTTGTTATTCTTGCATGTAAGGATACGGGTACAGATCGGTATAGCGGCATCTCTTTTATTAATCTTTTGGGGAACGATGGAGTTTATTACAGTCGGTAACTATGGGGGAGGTTCGTACACACCGGATAGTAATTTGGCCGAATGGATCGATCGCACCGTACTGGGACGTTTCCGGGATGGGGCGACGGTGGAGAACGGGGAGGTGATATTCGCTACTTGGTATCGTTATACATGGATACTGAGCAGCTTGAATTTCGGGGTAACCGTGTTGACCGGGTTGTTCGCCGGATATATCCTAAAGAACAAATTATATTCCGAGCGGCTCAAATTACGGATGTTATTCGGTATTGGTCTGGGTATGGTTATCGCCGGATGGCTTTGGGGTATCGAGCTTCCCGTTATTAAGAAACTGTGGACCAGTTCGATGGTATTGGTGAGCAGTGGGTACTGTTTCTTGCTTATGGGGTTGTTCTATTATTGGATCGACTATAAAGGGCATCGAAAGTATACGACTTGGCTGAAAGTGTACGGCATGAATTCAATACTGGCTTATATGCTTACTAACGTGGTAAGTTTTAGGTGTATCGGCGAATCCTTGTTTTTCGGAACCCAGCAATATTTAGGAAATTATTATCCGGTGCTCATTGCCATGTGCAATGTATCGGTAATTTATGTACTTTTGTATGCGTTTTATAAACATAATATTTTCCTTAAAGTATAGAAACAAGAAAACTTAGATCGAAGAAAGATGGAATCAATCAAACAAATATACCGGATGGGTCATGGCCCTTCAAGTAGTCATACTATGGGGCCGATGCGTGCGGCACAAATGTTCTTGGAACGTAACCGGGGCGCTGTTCGTTTTAACGTAACCTTATATGGTAGTCTGGCGGCTACGGGAAAAGGCCATATGACGGACGCGGCTATTCTTGAGGTATTACAGCCGGTCGCGAAGACAAATATTACTTGGGAACCCAAGACTTTCTTGCCGTTCCACCCGAACGGGATGTTGTTCGAGTCGTATAATGAGAGTGGCGAGGAGCTGGATACGTGGACCGTATATAGTATCGGCGGGGGAACCTTGGCGAACGAGTCTTTCAATGAGTTGAGGACGGAGCAAGTATACGATATGCATACGATCAAGGAGATACAGGCTTGGTGTGAGAAGACTGGCCATTCCTATTGGGAATATGTCGAGCAGCACGAAGGCCCTTCTATCTGGGATTATCTGGCTGAGGTATGGGAAGTGATGCAGGATGCGGTTCGTCGTGGTCTGGAAGCGGAAGGCATCTTGCCGGGAGGTTTGGGCATTCGTCGTAAGGCTTCCGATTATATGATCCGTGCGAAAGGTTATGGCAGCAGTATCAAGAGCCGGGGAATGGTGTATGCCTATGCCTTGGCGGTGTCTGAGGAGAATGCGTGCGGTGGGAAGATCGTGACCGCTCCGACTTGTGGTTCTTGCGGTGTAATGCCTGCGGTCCTTTATCACTTGAAGGAGACGCGTGAGTTCCGTGATTCCCGTATATTGCGTGCGTTGGCTACGGCAGGCTTGTTTGGAAATGTGGTGCGTACGAATGCCTCCGTATCGGGGGCAGAGGTAGGTTGCCAAGGTGAGGTTGGCGTGGCTTGCGCTATGGCTGCCGCTGCCGCCAGTCAGTTGTTTGGTGGTACGCCCGCGCAGATCGAGTATGCCGCCGAGATGGGATTGGAGCATCACTTGGGATTGACTTGCGATCCTGTTTGTGGCTTGGTACAAATCCCTTGTATCGAGCGAAACGCTTTTGCTGCTGCCCGTGCACTTGACGCGAATACGTTCTCGAACTTCTCCGACGGAAAACACCGGGTAAGTTTTGATCAGGTGGTTGAGGTGATGCGCCAGACAGGTAATGATTTGCCCAGTCTTTATAAGGAGACCTCGGAAGGTGGTTTGGCGAAGAACATGGAGAACTCGAATAATTAAAAGATACTATTTGATTTACTAATAAATAATCTACTATTGATGATAAACGGAAAGAAAAGCCTGTTTTACACTGTATTGATGGCCGGTGCCTTGATGTCCTGTGGTGGCCCTAAACAGGCTCCAAATGAAGAGGTAGCGAAGAGTGGTAATCCTGTGTTCGAGGGTTGGTACGCCGATCCGGAGGGAATTATTTACGGGGATACCTATTGGATTTACCCGACTACGAGTGATTTATATGAGAAGCAAACCTTCTTCGATTGCTTCTCTTCCAAGGATTTGGTGAATTGGACCAAGCATACCGCCATTCTTGATACGGCAGAGGTGAAATGGGCGAAGATCGCTATGTGGGCTCCTTCAGTAATCAACAAGGACGGTAAGTATTATCTTTTCTTTGGGGCGAATGACGTGCACGAGGGAGAGATCGGAGGTATCGGTGTTGCCGTGAGCGATCGTCCGGAAGGGCCTTATAAGGATTTGCTGGGTAAGCCGCTGATCAACGAGATCGTGAATGGGGCGCAGCCGATCGACCAGTTTGTTTTCCACGACGCTGACAATGATGAGTATTATATGTATTACGGTGGTTGGAAGCACTGCAACATGGTACGCTTGAACAAAGACTTTACCGGACTTATACCGTTTGAGGACGGAACGATTTATAAAGAGGTAACTCCCAAGGATTACGTGGAAGGCCCGTTTATGTTTAAGAAGAATGGTAAATATTACTTCATGTGGAGTGAGGGGGGCTGGACCGGACCGGATTACAAGGTCGCTTACGCCATCTCCGATTCTCCTTTTGGCCCGTTCAATCGTATTGGGGAGGTCTTGCGGCAAAATTTCGATATGGCAAACGGAGCGGGTCACCACTCGATCATGCATGTGCCGAATTCGGAAGATTACTACATCGTGTACCATCGCCGGCCGGCCGGGGTCAAGACACGTGACCACCGGGAGACTTGTATCGAGAAGATGACGTTCAACGAGGAGGGATTGATCAATCCCGTGGAGATTACGACCGAAGGAGTTGAGGCTCGCACGATCCAATAATTACTTCCGATAGAAATGAAAGGCGGGTTCGAAGGGAATCCGCCTTCCTCTCGAAAGGAATCGTATTTCCTCTCGAATGAAAAAAAGAAGGATTACATAGCAAGAAAACTTAGGTTTTACTTGCTATGTAATTTTTTTATACTATTTTTGACGCATGTGTCAAACAATAATGACAAACAATGGTGACAAAACAAAAAATAACATTTTATTATGGAAGCGAAAGACATGAATGAGATGGAGCCTCGCATCATAGAAGCGGCGAAGCGAGTGTTTGTCCGAAAGGGGTACGAGGCGGCTACCATGAGTGACGTGGCGGCAGAAGTGGGTATTGGCAGGACGGCCTTACATTATTATTATAGGACGAAAGAGATTCTGTTCGACGCTATTTTCGGGCAATTGCTTTCTTCATTGTTGCCGAACATCGATCGGGTTTTGGATGAGAAGAGTACGATGCTGGAGAAAATGCCGGTGATCGTTGATCTGTATATGGGAATTGTTCGTGCGAACCCGATGTTTCCGAGTTTTGTGGTGGGCGAGTTAAACAGAGATCCGGAACGTTTATTCCAGACCGTGCTGAGAGACCCGAAAAAAATACAGCCCATCTTGCGTCTTCGTCGTCAGATAGAGGAGGAGATGGACAAGGGGCTTCTACGGAAGATGCCGGTCATAGATTTAGTTTCGACCTTGGTGAGCCTAGTGGTCTTCCCGTTGTTGATCCGCAAGCCACTAGCGGCGGCTTTTTTGGATAACGATATGGGGCGGTTTGAGGAATATATGGATAGGCGCAGGGATTTGATCGTCGAGGTAATAACCCAGCTGATGGTCCCGGATGCCAGATGATGGATTTGTTCAATTTAATAAACATATCATAGAGTATATGAGAGGTGTATATGTATTATTGTTAATTAGCCTGTTTGGGTATGCCGGGAGGGTTGGCGGACAGGAATCGGTCACGATCACGCAATGTTACGAATGGGCGAGGGCGAATTATCCACAGATTCATCAAATGGGTTTGATCGATCAGACGGAGCGTTATAGCTTGAGCAATGTGGGCAAGGCTTGGCTTCCCCAGCTCTCGGTAAGCGGTAAGGCAAGCTATCAGAGCGACGTGACGAAGTTGCCTTTGGATGGCGATAAGATCTCCTCGCTTCTTCCCGGCTTTGAGATCCCGAGCTTGAGCAAGGACCAGTATCAAGTCGTGGCGCAGGTGGACCAGACGATTTGGGACGGCGGTAGCACCCGTTCGGCCCGTGCCTTGACTCGTGCTGAGGCGATCGCCAACCGGGAGCAATTGGAAAGTGAGTTGTATGCGCTGAACGACCGGGTGAATCAAATCTACTTCGGTTGCCTGCTGCAAGACGAGTTGATACGTCAGAACGCTTTGCTTCAAAAAGAGTTGCAGGTCAATATCGAGCGTATCAAGGCGATGATGGACAATGGCGTGGCGAATCAATCGGATCTGGAAAGTATGGAAGTGGAACTGCTGAATGCCCGCCAAAATGAGATTGAGCTAAAAGCGTCTCGTACGGCATATCGGCAGATGTTGGCGACCTTTATCAATAAACCGCTGACGGATCAAGTCGTCTTGAGGACTCCGGAGTCACCCGAGCGTTCATTGTCCACGCAAATCAACCGTCCGGAATTACGGGCCTTGGATGCTAAGAGCGAATGGATCGAGACGCAAAACAAGCAGGTAACGGCGGGCTTGATGCCTCGTATCGGAGCTTTCGTACAAGGTGGTTACGGACGGCCGGGCTTGAACATGCTGGAGGATAGTTTCGAGCCTTATTATGTGGCCGGTGTCCGTCTTTCTTGGAATCTGGGGAAGTTGTACACGCTGAAGAACGACCGGAGGAAGATCGAGGTAAGCCGTCGCCAGATTGATGTGCAACGGGAGACCTTCTTATTCAATACCCGCCTGCAACTTTTGCGGCAAAACACGGAGATAAAGAAAATGACGGACCTGATGCGTGCCGATGACGATATCATCCGTCTGAGAACAAGCATCAAGCAGGCAGCGGAGGTGAAGCTGGAGAATGGCGTGATTTCCGTCACGGACCTGATCCGGGAGATCAACGCCGAGGACATGGCCCGGCAAACCGCCGCGGCGCACCGTGTACAGCGCTTGATGACCATTTATAATTATATGTATACAACGAATTAAATAGAGTATGACAAATACAATTGATTTATGAGACATTTGATTTTTATCAGCTTATGCAGCCTTCTATGGACGGCTTGCGGTAATACAGACAATGATTTTGACGCTTCCGGTACCTTTGAGGCAACCGAGATCTTGGTATCTTCGGAAGCCAACGGAAAGATCATGGAACTGAATATCGAGGAGGGCGATCGCTTGGATGCCGGCGCCATCGTGGGTTACGTGGATAGTACCCAGCTTTTTCTGCGGAAGATGCAACTCTCTGCCAGCCTTCGCTCAGTAGATATTCGCAAGCCGGATATCCGCAAGCAGATCGCCGTTCTGGAACAACAAATCGCCACGGCCAAGACCGAGCAGCAGCGACAAGAGAACTTGGTGCGCGCCAAAGCGGGTAACCAAAAGCAACTGGACGATATCGTGAATAACATCAAATATCTCCAGAAACAACTGGATGCCCAATACTCCTCTTTAAGCAAGACGACGGGAGGTGCCGACGCCGAGGCGGAAGGCCTGCAATACCAGATCATGCAATTGGATGATCAACTGATGAAAAGCCGTATCCTCAATCCCCAGACCGGTACGGTATTGGTGAAATACGCCGAGCCGGGAGAGGTGACGGCGGCAGGCAAACCGCTTTACAAGATCGCCGATACGGACTTGCTTTATCTCCGCGCCTATGTGACGGCGGATCAGTTATCCCACCTGAAACTAGGGCAATCTCTCAAGGTCTTCGCCGACTATGGGAATGATCGCCGGGAATACCCCGGTACGATCACGTGGATCTCCGATAAATCCGAGTTTACCCCGAAAGGTATCCAGACGAAGGACGAACGGGCTAATTTGGTATATGCCATCAAGATCGCCGTCCGCAACGATGGTTATCTGAAGATCGGGCAATATGGGGAGATTAAATATGAATAATGAGATTCATATAAATCATATCACCAAGCGTTATGGCGATGTCGAGGCCCTGCGGGATCTGTCGCTGGAGATCGGCTCTGGTGAGTTGTTCGGGTTAATCGGTCCGGATGGGGCGGGAAAGACCACCCTGTTCCGTATCCTGACCACGTTGTTGCTGGCCGATAGCGGTACCGCCTCTGTCTGCGGCTTGGACGTGGTGAAAGACTTGAAGGAGATCCGTCGGCGGGTAGGATATATGCCCGGCCGCTTCTCGCTCTACCAAGACCTGACAGTAGAGGAGAACTTGAACTTCTTCGCTACGGTCTTCAATACGACGATCGAGGAGAACTACGATCTGGTACGGGATATCTATAGTCAGATAGAGCCGTTCAAGCATCGGCGGGCGGGGAAGCTGTCCGGTGGTATGAAGCAGAAGCTGGCTTTGAGTTGCGCCTTGATCCATCGTCCGGATGTCTTGTTCTTGGATGAGCCTACGACGGGGGTCGATCCTGTCTCCCGCTCTGAGTTCTGGGATATGCTGGATCGTCTGAAACGGCAAGGCATTACGATACTTGTCTCTACGCCTTATATGGATGAGGCCTCCCGTTGCGACCGTATCGCTTTGGTGCGTTCTGGGGAATGCCTATCTATCGATACGCCGGTAGGCATCCGTACCTCATTCGATAGGCGGCTATATGCGGTGCGATGTGCGTCGATGTATAAGTTGTTGGGAGACTTGCGTGAGTTCCCGGATACAAACTCATGTTTCGCTTTTGGAGATGCTCATCATCTTACGTTGAGGAGGGATGGGGAGGATGTCATGAGGCGATTACAGGAATATCTGAAAGGCAAAGGTTACGCAGATGTAAGCATCGAACGCCTTGAGCCAAGCGTTGAGGATTGTTTCATGGCCTTGTAGGAGAGGGGATGTGTCGCATTTCCCCAAGATTCGACCTTGCGTCGGGTGCGAAGTCGAATCTTGGAAAAATACGGGGCTTGCGTCAGGCGCGAGGTCGAATCGCGGAAAAATGCGAGGGCTCGCGTCGGGTGCGAGGTCGAATCTCGGGAAAATGCGGGGCTCGCGTCGGGTGCGAGGTCGAATCTCGGGGAAATGCGGGGCCTCGTGTTGGGCGCGAGGTCGAATCTTGGAGAAATACGGCATTGTAATTATGAAATAAGGATAAATAATGAAAGCGATAGAAGTAAAACAACTGACCAAACGTTTCGGCACCTTCACCGCCGTCGATCATATCAGTTTCGAGGTGGAGCCGGGCGAGATATTCGGCTTCCTCGGGGCAAACGGGGCAGGGAAGACCACCGCCATGCGTATGCTCTGCGGTCTATCCGTCCCGACATCCGGCGAGGCCCGGGTAGCCGGTTTCGATGTCTACCGGGAGAGCGAGTCCATCAAACGGAATATCGGATACATGAGCCAGAAATTCTCCCTATACGGCGATCTAAAGGTATGGGAGAATATCCGTCTCTTCGGCGGTATCTACGGCTTGTCTAAACGGCAGCTGTCCCAGAAAACGGATGAGTTGCTGGATATCCTCGGGCTGGAAAAGGAGCGGAATACCTTGGTCGATTCCCTGCCCTTGGGGTGGAAACAGAAGCTATCCTTCTCCGTGGCGATCATCCATGATCCCAAGATCGTTTTCTTGGATGAGCCTACCGGAGGCGTCGATCCCGTCACCCGCCGCCAGTTCTGGGAGTTGATCTATGAAGCGGCTGCCCGGGGGATCACGATCTTCGTCACCACCCATTATATGGATGAGGCGGAGTATTGTAACCGTGTCTCCATCATGGTAGACGGAAAGATCGAAGCGTTAGACAGTCCCTCCGCCTTGAAGCGGGATTTTAAGACAACGAATATGAACCAAGTCTTCCACGCCTTGGCTCGAAAAGCAACGAGAGGAGAATAAACGATGAAACAATTCATATCCTTTGTTAGAAAGGAGTTCTATCACATTTTCAGGGACGCACGCACGACAATGATCCTCTTGCTCATGCCCGTCATCCTGATCATCTTGTTCGGATATGCCATCACGACCGAGATCAAGCGTGTGCCGATCGCTATTTTCGACCAAAGCCGGGATGAGCTGACACTGAAGATGGCAGACCGCTTGAATGCCAGCGAGTATTTCGAGCTGTATACGACCGTCGATAGCTATGAGGATGCCGGGGCCTTGTTTCGGCAAGGAAAGGTACACGTCATAGTTGTCTTTCCCCCTCAATACGCTTCCACGGCCGATGCCCAAGTACAAGTCTTGGCGGACGCTACCGATCCGAACGAGGCCACGCAGCTAATCGCCTATTGCTCGGCGATCATTGCGGAACAGTTGAAAGGAGAGTCTGCGGTTGAGAGTAAAGCCGTGACCCCGGTTACCACTTTGCTCTACAACCCTCAAATGAAAGGCGCCTACAACTTCGTGCCCGGCGTAATGGGTTTGATCTTGATCCTTATATGCGCCATGATGACCTCGATCGGCATCGTGAAAGAGAAGGAGATGGGAACGATGGAAGTCCTGCTGGTCTCCCCGTTGAAACCCATCTACATCATTCTGGCCAAGGCGATCCCATACCTATTGCTGAGTATGGTGAATATCGCTACGATCTTGCTGCTATCCTATTTCCTGCTGGACGTTCCGATAAAAGGCAGCCTGCTGTTGCTGGTTTCCGTGTCCATCCTGTACGCAATCGTATCCCTCTGTCTGGGCCTGCTGATCTCCACGGTAGCCGATACCCAGCAGGCGGCTATGTTGATCAGCGGTATCGCCTTGATGCTTCCGATCATGTTGTTGAGCGGCATGATGTTCCCGATAGAGAATATGCCGGATATCCTGCGATGGTTCTCCCATATCGTTCCGGCCAAATGGTATATCATCGCCGTGAAGGACGTGATGATCAAGGGGCTTCCCGCCGTGTCGATCTTGAAGGAGATCGGGATACTGTCGTTCATGGCGGTCGTGCTGGTATTCTTGAGTGTGAAACGTTTTAAAATACGATTATAAGCTATGTTACGATATTTGTTAGAGAAAGAGTTCAAGCAGATCCGTCGGGACCGGTTCATGCCGAAGATTATCTTCATCATCCCGATCATGCAGTTGATCATCTTGCCTTTCGCCGCTAATTTCGAGATGCGAAATATTAACCTTAGCATCGTGGACAATGATCATTCCGTCACCTCCATGCAATTGGTAGATAAGGTACTATCCTCCGGATATTTCCGCCTGACAGACCGGTCGGATCGTTACGACGAGGCGCTGACCTCGGTGGAGAGCAATGAGTCCGATATCATTCTGGAAATTCCCTCTGATTTCGAGCGGGACTTGGGTAAGGAGGGCAGGGCGGACGTGATGATCGCCGCTAACGCCGTGAACGGGACCAAGGGCGGCTTGGGTAGCTCCTACCTCTCCTCGATTATACAGGATTTCAATAGGGAGAAAGGTTTCGCCTCTATGGGATCGGGAAGGGGAGTGGCTTCGATTCACCTGTTCAATCCCCACCTGAGTTACAAGATCTATATGGTTCCCGGCATCATGGTATTCTTGCTGACGATTATTGGGGGATCGATCTCCGCCTTGAATATCGTGAGCGAGAAGGAGAAAGGGACGATCGAGCAGATAAACGTCTCGCCCGTGCCCAAGTCCCTGTTCCTGCTGTCGAAGCTGATCCCTTTCTGGGTGATAGGCTTTGTCCTGCTGACGGTGGCGATCCTTATCGCTTGGCTGATCTACGGCTTGGTGCCGGAGGGGAGTTTCGGGGTGATCTATTTGTTCGCCGCCGTATATTTGATCGCTTTTACGGGATTTGGCTTGGCGATCTCCTCCTTCTCGTCCACGCAGCAACAAGCGATGCTTACGGCGTTTTTCTTCTTGATCATTTTCGCCTTGCTAAGCGGATTGTTCACGCCGATCAGCAGTATGCCGGAATGGGCGCAGAAGATCACGCTGGCGAACCCGGTGCGTTATTTCGTGGATGTGATGCGTATGGTCTATTTAAAGGGGAGCGGCTTTGCCGATTTACGGGGACATTTTGTGATTGTCTGTCTATTTGCTGTTTTTTTTAATCTGTTAGCGGTAATTAGTTATCGTAAAAAGGGGTAGTTCGGAAATAAATGTTTTCTTTGTATCCCGTTTACGGATTATAAACTAATACAGCGAAAAAACATGTCATTTATCATTGTCGTACTTTGTTTGGCCTTATTGATTGTCTTGATATCCTACTTTAAGGTGGATGCTTTCATCGCGTTTCTGATCTCCTCTATCTTGGCGGGCATCGCTTTGGGTATTCCGTTGGAGAAGCTGCCGGACTCGGTGAATAACGGTATCGGGAGTATCTTGGGTGGGTTGACGTTGATTATCGTATTAGGCGCTATGCTAGGCAAGTTGGTGGCCGAGAGCGGAGCGGCACAGAAGATCGCTTCCGTGATGGTGTCGCTTTTTGGTACTAAGCATATACAATGGGGGCTGATGGTGACAGGCTTTGTCGTGGGTATTCCGTTATTTTATGGGATCGGATTTGTGTTGTTGGTGCCATTGATCTTCTCGATCGTGTATAAATACAAGCTTCCGGCGGTCTATATCGGGTTGCCGATGTTGGCGGCGTTGTCCGTGACGCATGGATTCCTGCCCCCGCATCCGTCTCCGGTAGCCTTGGTGGTACAGTTCAACGCAAATATCGGCCTTACGCTGATCTATGGCTTGTTCTTGGCGATTCCAGCTATCATTATCGCCGGGCCGGTGTTCGGCAGTCGGTTGAAACATATAAAATCCGGTCCGGTCACGTTGTTCGAGCAGAAAGAGGATAGCGGGAGATATAGCATGCCGGGCAAGGCGAATAGTTTTATCAGCGCTACGTTGCCTGTCTTTTTACTGATTATCGTGACGGTTATTCCTTATTGCTTTAAGGATATGGGCGAGATGGCGAGCGGGATAGTCTCTTTTATTGGTGCTCCTTCCATTGTAATGCTGATCGCCTTGTTGTTCGCTACATATACGCTGGGCATCCGGCAGGGACGTAGTATCAAGTCGGTTATGGCAGTCTATGGGGAGGCCGTGAAAGATATCTCTATGATCCTTTTGATCATCGCGGGTTCCGGTATCTTCAAGCAGATCATGGAGGATAGCGGGGTAAGCAATGAGCTGGCGACAAGCCTAGAGCAATTGCCCATTCATCCGTTGATCTTGGGTTGGTTGATCTCTGCCGTGATCCGTTTGTGCGTGGGATCGGCTACGGTGGCGGCGTTGACGGCGGCGGGCGTGGTGATGCCTTTAGTTACGCAAACGGGTGCGAACCCGAACTTGATGGTTTTATCTTTAGGAGCGGGTAGCTTGATGTTCTCGCATGTCAACGATTCCGGTTTCTGGATGTTCAAGGAATATTTTAACCTAAGCATAAAGGATACGATCTGCTCATGGTCTATCATGGAGACGATCGTGTCGGTCGTAGGATTGATCGGGGTAATGATCTTAAATATGATTGTATAATAAAAGAATGATTGAGCAATGAGAAAGAGATGGCTGCTTAGTATCGTTATTATGCTTTTCCCTTTCGTCGCCTCGTTTGCGGCGGACCCGGAGGAAGGTACTTATCCAACGGTCGGGAGGCTTTTTCATATAGCACGAAGCGTGAATAAGAACTTGGTTTGTTACGATGTGAATCTGAGGGATGGTAAGCTGGATACACATGATCCCTTGAACGTTTATTGGGTCAATCGGGAAAAGCATCCGGGGGAAACCAATGGCTTGAGCTATATCCAACGGAAAATGGCTTATGGGTATAAACTGATCTCGGCGAGTGATAATGCTTGTGTATGCTCATTGACCGCTTATCCCTCCCGCCAGTTGACGATTACCAAACGTGATTCCCGCTATGTATGCTACATAACGATCAACAACCAACAGGCGATTCTCCAATCCCTCTACGTTAAAGCCAGCTCCAAGAATCCTTTAAGCGTCGAGTATGTAGAGCTACAAGGAATCTCTGTCGCCACGAATCAACCGGTAACGGAAAGAGTCAGGAAATAGATCAATATATTTTTTTACTAACATATAAATGAAAGAAATTATGAGCATGATTAACGCAGATGAGAATTTTGAGAAATTAGGGTTGACCTTACCTCCCGCACCGGCTCCGGCCGGAGTTTACAAGCCTTGTGTGATAGATGGCAAATACCTGTATCTTTCCGGTCACGGGCCTGTGCGGAATGATAAGTCCTTGATCATCGGACGTATCGGCAAGGACTTGACGATGGATGAAGGCAAACTCGCCGCCCAGCAAGTAGGACTTACCATGTTGGCGACCATCCAGGCGAACCTTGGTAGCTTCAACAAGATAAAGAGAGTGATCAAGGTATTGGGTATGGTAAATTGTACGCCCGATTTCGGAAAGCATCCTTATGTGATCAATGGCTGTAGCGAGTTGTTCGCCGCCGTATGGGGGCCGGATAACGGTGTAGGTACCCGTAGCGCCGTAGGATTCGGTTCTCTTCCCGATAATATTCCTGTAGAGATAGAGGCTTTGTTCGAATTATACGAATAAGCCATGGACGATTGGTACGTCATAAGTAATGTAGACCGGATAGACTCGCCAGCCTTGGCGTTCTATCCGGATCGTATTTCCGGCAATATCGAGTTGGCCAAGAGGATCATAGGCGATACGAACCGGCTTCGTCCGCACGTGAAGACGAATAAGGCGGCTGAGGTATCCCGCATGCTGCTGGATGCCGGAATCCGGAAGTTCAAGTGCGCTACGATTGCCGAGGCCGAGATGCTGGGGCATATGAATGCCCCAGATGTATTATTAGCCTATCAGCCGGTAGGTCCGAAGATTTCCCGCTTATTAGATTTGATAAAGGCATATCCCGCCACCCATTACTCCTGCTTGGTAGATCAAGCGGAGAATGCCCGTGCGATCTCGGCTCTTTGCGAGGCCGGGAATATCACCTTGGATGTCTTTATCGATCTGAACGTGGGAATGAATCGTACCGGAGTCCTCCCGGAGAGAGCGGAGGCGCTGGTGGATGCCATTCTGCCGCTGAAGTCTCTGCAGATTATCGGGTTGCATGGCTACGACGGACATATACATGACGCGGAGCTATCGGTACGTTGCCAAGGCGCGGATGCAGCGTACGCCTTGACCGAACGTGTGTTCCGGGAGATATCCCGCAAGTTTGCCTATCCATTGGTAAAGGTGATGGGAGGTACTCCTACATTCCCGATGTACGCGAAGCGGAAGGATTGCGAATGCAGTCCCGGCACGTTTGTGTTCTGGGATTGGGGGTATGGAAACGCTTATCCGGATATGCCGTTCAAGGTAGCTGCCTTATTGATAACTCGGGTCATTTCCGTGCTGGATGAGCATCATGTTTGCGTAGATCTTGGTTACAAGGCGGTAGCCTCGGAAAGTCCTTTGCCCCGTGTGTTTTTCTTGAACCATCCGGAGGCGAAACCTATCTCCCAGAGCGAGGAGCATCTGGTCTTGGAAGTCCCGGACAGTCGGCTCTATCCATTAGGTTCCGTATTCTATGGCATTCCCGTTCATATTTGTCCTACGGTCGCTTTATACGACAAGGCTTATGTGATCCGGGATCGTGAGGCGATCGGCGAATGGCCTATCATTGCCCGTTCACGTCGCATCACCTATTAACGGTAATCAAATTTTCAATTATCAATTATCAACTCTCAATTAATAAAATGAATAAGCCATTTATTATCGACGCTCATCTCGACCTTAGCATGAACGCTTTGGAGTGGAACCGGGATTTGCGTCAACCCCTAAAGGAAATAAACCGGAGAGAAATCGGTATGACCGATAAGCCCGACCGTGGAAACGCCACTATATCGTTTGAGGAACTGCGTAAAGGAAACGTCGGGTTGGTAGTCGCCACCCAGATCGGTCGCTATGTAGGGCCGGATAATCCACTTCCCGGTTGGCATTCCCCGGAACAAGCTTGGGCGCAGACCCAAGGCCAACTTGCTTGGTATAAGGCGATGGAAGAGGAGGGCCAGATGGTCATGATCCGGGATAAGAAGGCCTTGGATACGCATCTGGCTCTTTGGAAAGACGGTGAACCCGCCGACAAGAAGCCGATCGGTTATGTATTAAGTATCGAGGGAGCCGACTCGTTCATCACGGTGAATCATGTGGAAAGGGCGTATGCTTATGGCTTGAGGGCGGTTGGCCCGGCACATTACGGCCCCGGAAGATATGCCAACGGTACGGATTCTACCGGTCATCTGAATGCCATGGGGAAAGAGTTGTTGCGTACCATGGATCGCTTGGGTATGATTCTTGACGTGACCCATTTATGTGATGAGGCTTTCTGGGATGCATTGGATTTGTATAAGGGACCGATTTGGGCGAGCCATAACAACTGTCGGGCCTTCGTAGATCACAACCGCCAGTTTAGCGACGAGATGATCAAGGCGTTGATAGAGCGTGGCGCCGTGATCGGTATCGCCCTAGACGCTTGGATGATGGTACCGAACTGGGTGCGAGGCGAGTCTACTCCAAGAGGCATGAACTGTGGTATGGAGATTATGGCGAACAATATCGATCATGTCTGCCAATTGGCCGGAAACGCGAACCATGTGGCTATCGGCAGTGATCTGGATGGTGCTTTCGGTACGGAGCAATGCCCGTATGACCTAGTAACGATCGCCGATCTCCAAAAGATATTCCCGATCCTTCAATACCGTGGCTTTACGGACGATGCTATCAACCGTATCGCCTCTGGTAACTGGATTGAGTTCTTACGGAAGCATTTGCCGGAATAAGCTACCGCAACCCGGGTTGCAGTGATACCGCGATGTGGATGCAGTGTTACTGCAACCCGGATTGTAGCGTCACTGCATCCGCATCGCGGTAAAAAGACAAACAAAGTGAGTCTATTTTATATCTGCAATACCAAGACGAACCGGCATCCCTTCTTATATTCCTTATCGATAGATAGGGTTCCGTTTAATTTACTAGCCATCAGTGCGCAGATGGGTAATCCCAAACCATCGCCTTGTGCTAGATCCTTCGCCTCATTGAATGGCTTGAATAAGTTCTCTTTTAGATCATCTGGTATGCCTGTACCATTATCGGTAATGATAAATTGGCAAACATGAGCGCCTTTCCGTTTAAATTCCAGACGAATGTTACCGCTGGAAGTATATAATGCGGCATTCTTTAACAAATGCAATAAGACTTGTTCCAGATGCTCGGCGTTCGTCTTAATCTCCAATTGGGGCACGTCTGTTACGAGGTTGACCTCCGGCTGAATATCCCCTTTAACCTTCTCCACGATTTTCTTACTGAAGTTTCCTACATTAAAAGAACTAACCTCATACGGTTCCATCAACGTATTCTCCAAGGAGGAAAGCTCTTGGATATGAACCGTAAACTGTTTCAAAGCCTCTACCCGTGTCCATACATCCTCGGCCTGCTTCGGAGCTACCGCCTGTAATTCCTTGGCGGATGCGCTAAGCTTGTTCAAGGTAGGCTCCATCTGAACCGATATGTTTTGGATGAATTGGGCTTGTTGTTCGCTATGCTCGTTTGTCGTCTGGATGATTTTCTTTAATTTCTTGTTCAGCACGATGAAGCGCAGCAAAAGGAATCCTAAGAAAAGTAAGGCGGCTATAAGGATTACCACGAATGTAATAAGTCCAACAATCATATATTGCTTAACAGACAATTTATCGTCTTTCTCCTGTATTGTCTGTAGGCTCTGATCGTATTTTTGTTGTAATGCCCCTAGCTTATCCTCTGCCGTAAGAGCCTTTACGGAATCCGTCCATACGATGTATTTGTCGTAGGTACGTTCCATCAGTGGGGCGTTGTTTGCCTTACGAGCGATAGAGATCAGGTTCCGGTAGCAATCGTTCACCTTGTCGTATTCTTTTTTCTCCTTATACTGGTTGATCAGTTTCTGGAAAGCAGCGTCCCCCTGCTCGTTTTGCCCGAACGTATAATAATAACCCGCTTGGGTATATAATAAATTGTTCGATAACTTCTCATCACCCGCTTGGCTGGCCAGATTATCTAATGTATTGAGTTGAACTTGCGCTTGGGCGGCGTTCTTTAGCTTAATATACATTTCCAACCGCTCTTTCGTTACTTGGAAGCGTTGCTCATAGAGCGATTTTTGCAACTTCAGTTCCTCGGTTAAGATGAATTGGTTCATCTGGCGGCAAAGATCGAATGCCTCTTGGTAATAATTCTCGCAATAATATAGATAAGCCGCCTGCGTACCGGCATCGATTGCCTGTTTGTAATCACCTTGTTGGGATAAGCTCTTGTAAGCTTGTAAAAAAAGATAACGAGCTTTGGTGTAGTCTTTTTTTTCCAGGCTGCTTTGTGCCTGTTTCATAAATTGATTCGTCGTATTTTGCGCCTGCATGACCGGACAGAAACAAAGCATAAAAGATAGTAAAAGATAAATGACCCTCATAACTTAAATTTTTTTTGAAGTAAAAATATGTATTTACTGGGATTCATACAAAATATATCAGGGGAAAAATAATAGATATTTTATTTTAAGATACGATTTGTGTGTCAATATTCATATTTATTTTGTCAATTCTGAAAGTTCTGAACAAGTGGAATGTGCTATCTTTATCACATTTATTAACTTTAAGAATTGTGTTTATGAGTATATCCGTATTAACAAAAGGCATGTCGTGTCTATTCTTTTGTTTTTGTGTTTGTTGTATGAATGCGCAAGTAAGAAACACTGATCCTGTACGTCACTTGAGGATATCCGGTTATTTGGGGCAACGGATCGACGCTTGTATCGAGTATCGAGTGAAAGCTCAAGATGTGGATCATTTGGTGGAACCTTTCCGGCATAAGGAAGAGACCTTGCGCTGGCAATCGGAATTTTGGGGAAAATGGATACAAGGGGCGATCGCCTCATACCGTTATGATAAAGATCCTGAGTTGTACAAGATTATTAAGAATGGAGCGGAGTCGTTGATGGAAACCCAATTACCGAATGGGTATATCGGTAATTATTCCGAGGAAGCGCAGTTGAACCAGTGGGATATATGGGGGCGGAAATACACGGCTTTAGGTTTGATCGCTTATTATGACTTATCCGGGGATCGAAAAGCTTTGGATGCCGCCTGCCGGGTGATCGACCATTTGATGACGCAGGTGGGACCCGGAAAAGTGAATATCGTGACGACCGGTAATTATATAGGAATGCCAAGCTCTTCGGTACTTGAGCCGGTGATGTATCTGTATAATCGTACCCGGCAAGATAAATATCTGGATTTTGCCAAGTACATCGTAAAGCAATGGGAGACTCCGGAAGGCCCTCGATTGATTAGTAAGGCGATTGCGGATATTCCTGTCGCCGGACGTTTTCCACATCCAAAGGTTTGGTTCTCTCCGGAGAATGGACAAAAAGCATATGAGATGATGTCTTGTTATGAGGGCTTGTTGGAACTTTACAAGGTCACTAAGAATCCATTATATTTATCTGTGGTGGAGAAAACGATGAATCATATTATCAATGAGGAAATCAATGTGGCTGGTTCCGGTAGTGCGTTCGAGTGCTGGTATGGGGGCAAGGCGTTACAAACTTATCCTACTTATCATACGATGGAGACTTGTGTGACGTTCACGTGGATGCAGATTTGTGACAGGATGCTCGGACTAACCGGAAATTCCTTATATGCGGACCAGATCGAGAAGGCTATGTATAACGCTTTACTAGCCTCGCTGAAAGCGGATGCCTCTCAAATAGCGAAATACAGTCCGTTGGAGGGCTGGCGGCATGAAGGAGAGGAGCAATGCGGTATGCATATCAATTGTTGCAATGCGAATGGACCTCGTGCTTTCGCGATGATTCCGCAATTCGCTTATCAGATAAACGGCAGACGTATCGATGTCAACCTATATGCGGCTTCGAGCGTGGAGGTAGAGTTGGATAAAAAGACGAGGGTGTCGATGACACAGGAGACGAACTACCCGATAGACGGGCAAGTCCGGATTGTGGTGGAACCGGAGAAGACGAGTGATTTTACGATCGCCTTGCGTATCCCGGCGTGGAGTGAGCGAACTGTGGTGTCTGTCAATGGTGAGCCTTTAACGGATCTGTTGGCTGGAGCATACCTACCGATTCATAGGACTTGGGAGAAAGGGGATGAAATTACGGTGGAGTTGGATATGCGGGCTCGCTTGGTGGAGCTGAACGAGGCTCAAGCGATCGTAAGAGGCCCTTTGGTGCTGGCTAGAGATAGCCGCTTTAAGGATGGAGATGTGGATGAGGCTTCCGTGATCGTCAGCAAGGATGGTTATGTGGAATTAACTCCGGTACAAGCCCCCGATTTCGCTTGGATGGCTTTTACCGTTCCTATGGTTTTAGGAACGGATTTGGAAGGAAACGGCAAGGCTCGCCCGATTCATCTGTGCGATTTCGCATCAGCTGGTAATACGTGGAATCAGGCAGAACGTTATAGAGTGTGGCTACCAAAAACATGGAATGTCATGCGTACGCCTTATAAACCTTATTGAGCGGTTCACTCCAGCTCAATGCGTCCGATCCCTGAATTCCGAGGGTGTAACCCCTTCTTTCTTCTTAAAGAATGTGGAGAACTGGCCGGCATTCTCGAAATGCAGGCTATAGGCGATCTCGGAGATCGTCAAAGGGGTGCTAGTCAGAAGCTCTTTCGCACGAAGGAGCTTCTGTTGTAATTGATATTGGGCGGGGGAGACGCCGGTGTATTCCTTAAACATCCGGCGAAACCATGAATAACCTAAACCAAGACGGGCAGCGATCTCTTCCGGACTTAATGGGTCCTCGATGTTCTCCTTCATTAATATACGTGCCTCGTTGATTTTATCTACGACATAGGTGTTCGTGAAGGAGTTGTTCTTTTCCTTATAATATACGGAGCCTAATATATGAAGCACGATACTGGAGATCATCTGTTGGTAACCGGATTTCTCCTCCGAGGCGAACTTCAGTATATCCTCATAAAGTCCGACGATCGTAGCGCTCAGCCCGATCCGGTGTAGCGGCTCTTCCTTGGTAAAGAATTTCTTCTCCACACGTTTATCGATATGAATACCCCGAAAACCTACCCAATACTCATCCCATCCCGTTTCCCGGTCCGGATAATAACTATGCCATTCCCCGGGGAAAAGGAGGATCATCGTCCCTGCGTTTATCTTTTGCGATTTACAAGACTGGGAGGAAAAGTACCCGCTACCTTTCGTTATATATACCAATTGATACTCATTCAGGATGCGCCCGGTCTGAGGCTTGAAATTATACTTCTCCGGATGCCGGGAAAGTGGATAGGCGCAACCCGGCGGGATGAATTGATATCCGACCGTCGTGACGACGATTCCCCATTCCTCATCCGTAGCGCTGATCGTCAAGTAACGTAGTAAATCATTCCGCAGTTCGTTCATGTCAGATTTGAAAGGTTTAAAATCATTTTCGTAAGCAAATATAGCAATAATGCTTCTACTTTTGCTTTCGTCAAACAAATAACTTTGTTAAGCCATGAAGGAATATAATTTTCTAGCCTTTGATATAGGGGCTACCAGTGGACGGGCCGTGCTCGGAACCTTAAAGGATGCCAAATTTGAAATGAAAGAGATCCATCGGTTCCCGAATCCGATGGTGGAATTACACGGACGGTTTTATTGGGATATCTATCATCTTTATACTTCTCTTATAGAAAGCTTGACGATATGCGCCCGGCAAAGAATCCGGTTGCACTCGATCGGAATAGATACATGGGGAGTGGATTTTGGGTATGTGGCTTTGGATGGCTCTTTATTGGGCTTACCTCGTGCTTACCGAGATCCTTATACGGACGGCGCTCCCGAGGACTTTTTCAAACGGATTCCCAAGGAAGAGGTCTATAAGCGAACAGGTATTCAAGTGATGCCGTTTAATAGCTTGTTCCAGCTTTTCAGGGCGGGGCAAGACTCGTTTATACCGCAGGAAGTGGCGGAAAAGATATTATTCATACCGGACCTTTTGGCTTATATGTTGACGGAGCGTATGGTATGTGAATATACGATCGCTTCCACGTCTCAATTATTGAACCCGGAAACCCATAAATTCGATTACAAGCTCTTGGAGGCCGTGGGTGTATCTCCTACTTTGATGTGTCCAGTGGTGATGCCGGGAACGTTGATCGGACGGTTGAGCGAGTCGATCGCCCGTAAGACAGGAATCGGGGAAATCCCGGTAATCGCCGTGGCCGGTCACGATACGGCGTCGGCGGTAGCCGCTGTTCCTGCTTCTTCTCCTAATTTCGCTTACTTGAGTAGCGGTACTTGGAGCTTGATGGGTATCGAGGTGGAGAAGCCGATTATCAACGAGGTCTCTTTCAAGAATAATTTCACGAATGAGGGGGGCATCGAGGGTACGACTCGCTTTTTGAAGAATATTACAGGTATGTGGATCTTGGAACGTTGCCGGGAGCAATGGAAGCGGTCCGGATTGGATTATTCGTACGATGATATGGTTCGGATGGCGGAGTTGAGCGAATTTACTTCTTTGATCAATCCGGATGATCCCCGTTTCGCCAATCCAGAGAATATGCTACGTGAGATCACGGCCTATTGTGAGGAAACCGGACAGGCTGTTCCCGCTTCGGACGCCGATTATATACATTGTATATTTTATAGCTTGGCGAATCGTTATAAAGAGGTGTTGGAAATACTCAAATCGATGTCGCCACATCCGATTGAACGATTGCATGTGATAGGTGGTGGCTCTCGGAACGATCTGCTGAATCAGTTGACAGCCAACGCTATCGGTATTCCCGTATTGGCAGGCCCGTCTGAGGCGACTGCCATTGGAAATTGCTTGATACAGGCTAAGTCGGCAGGATTACTGACGGATTGTTGGGAGATGCGAAGACTGATAGCCACCGCATTCCCTCCCAAGGAATTTTATCCGGAAAGGTGATACACATTCAAATCATATAAATTTAAAAACATCATACCATGACAAAAGACAGTTTAATTCAACAGGCATTTGAAGTAGCGGCAGAACGCTATGCGGCCGTAGGTGTAGACGTTCGTAAAGCTTTAGAGGATATGAAGAAAATATCCCTATCCCTGCATTGCTGGCAGGCCGATGACGTAAGCGGTTTCGAGAACCAAGGCGGCTCCTTGACTGGTGGTATACAAGTGACCGGCAATTATCCGGGACGTGCCCGTACTATCGACGAGTTGCGTCGGGATGTATTGAAGGCGAAATCCTATATCCCCGGTAATCATCGGCTTAGTCTGCATGAGATCTACGGGGATTTCCAAGGGGAGAAAGTAGACCGTGACGAGGTAGAACCCCATCATTTCGAGAGCTGGATACAATGGGCGAAAGAGAATGATTTCAAGCTAGACTTCAACAGTACCTCTTTCTCGCACCCTAAAAGCGGAGATTTGACCTTGGCTAACCCCAGCGATGATATCCGTAACTTCTGGATCGAGCATACGAAGCGTTGTCGCTGGATCAGCGATGAGATGGGTAAAGCCCAGAACGATCCTTGCATGATGAACCTTTGGATACATGACGGGAGCAAGGAAGTACCGGCCAGCCGCTTACGTTATCGCCGTATCTTGGAGGAATCGCTGGATGAGATATTCGCTACCGAATATAAATGGATGAAAGATTGTATCGAGGCGAAACTCTTCGGTATCGGCTTGGAGAGTTATACGGTAGGTTCCTATGATTTTTATTTGGGCTACGGAGCGAAAAAGAATAAGATCGTTACCTTGGACACCGGCCATTTCCATTTGACGGAAAGTATCGCCGACAAGGTTTCCTCGTTATTGCTGTTTACGCCCGAGATCATGTTGCACGTAAGTCGTCCGATCCGTTGGGATAGCGATCATGTCGTGATCTTGAATGACGATGTGCAGGATTTAGCCCGTGAGATCGTGCGTTGCGACGCCTTGGACCGGGTACATATCGTTTTGGATTATTTCGACGCTACCATCAATCGTATCGGTGCTTATGTCATTGGTAGCCGTGCCACGCAAAAAGCCTTTATGCTCGCTTTGCTGGAGCCGATCGCCTTGCTTCGCCAGTACGAGGATGAGGGTAAGTATTTCCAGCGTCTTGCCTTGCAGGAGGAAGCGAAGAGTCTGCCTTGGGGTGCGGTTTGGGATATGTATTGTCTGCAAAGTGGGGTCCCCGTAGGAGAGTCTTATATCGCTGAGATCGAGAAATATGAGTCCGACGTTACCTCAAGACGGCAATGATAGAGATCGGGATCGGGTTGTTGATCATCGCGATCGGCAGTTTCGGGCAGAGTAGCTCGTACGTGCCGATCAATAAGATCCGGGATTGGAGTTGGGAAAGCTTTTGGTTGGTGCAAGGTATCTTCGCTTGGTTGGTTTTCCCTTATCTCGGGGCGATGTTGGCGGTACCGGAAGGGAGTACCTTGCTGGAGCTATGGTGTTCGCCGGGTAGCTTGGGAGCGGTTATTTATGGCATGCTCTGGGGTGTCGGCGGGTTGACTTTCGGGTTGAGTATGCGTTATCTGGGCGTAGCTTTGGGACAGAGCATCGCCTTGGGTACATGCGCCGGCTTTGGTACGCTCTTCCCGGCTTTGTTCGGTGGAACGAATCTGTTTGAGGGAACCGGATTGATCCTGTTGACCGGTGTTTGCATTACCTTAGCGGGTATCGCCGTGATCGGTTACGCCGGAAGCCTGCGGGCCCGGAATATGAGTGAGGAGGAGAAGAAAGCGGCGGTGAAGGATTTTGCCTTGACTAAGGGCTTGGCGGTAGCCTTGCTTGCCGGTGTGATGAGCGCCTGCTTCAATTTGGGTTTGGAATCGGGAAACGAGGTGCTGGCGAAAGCGAAAGAGGCGGGAGCTAGCGATCTGTTCGCCTTGAATCCCGTGATACTGTTGGTTACTTTGGGCGGCTTTTGTACGAACGCTGTGTATTGTATTTTCCAGAACGTGAAAAACGGGACGGGCAAGGATTATTTCTCGGTATCGGGAGGTACATTGCTGAATAATGTCTTATTTTGCGCTTTGGCAGGCGTGCTTTGGTACTCGCAGTTCTTCGGACTGGGGATGGGAAAGAGCTATTTCTCGGATTCCCCGGTTATGCTGGCTTTCTCGTGGAGTATCCTGATGTCGTTGAATGTTATTTTCAGTAATGTCTGGGGCATCTTATTAAAAGAATGGAAGGGCGTGGATCGCCGGACAATCGTGGTATTGATTACCGGCATGTGTATCTTGATCCTTTCCTTATTATATCCGAATATAGTTTAATTAAAATAGACATGATAATACTAAGAAACAATGAACGCCTGATGGCGGAAATAGATCGTATCGCCGAGGTCGCCGGCTATTTGTGGACCAAGGGTTGGGCTGAGCGAAACGGCGGGAATATATCGGTGAACCTGACTACTTTATTGAGCGAGGAGGAGAAGGCGTTGCCGGCTTTGGTTTCCTCGATCCCCTTGCAAGAGGCGATGACGGCCTTATGTGGGCACGTCTTTTATGTGACGGGTACCGGAAAACGGATGCGTTACGTGGCGAAAGATCCTTTCGCCAACGGCTCTTTGATCCGTATCGCCGCCGATGGGAAATCGTATGATATCCTAGCGGAGCAACCGATCCCACCGACTTCCGAATTGCCTTCCCATTTGTTGATGCACAATTTCTTGCGTGCGAAGGGACGGGATAACCGGGTGGTATTGCATACGCATCCGACGGATATTATCGGCATGACGCATTGTAAGCCGTTCTTGGATTCGGAGAAGATTACCCGCACGTTATGGAGTATGATCCCGGAATGTCGGATTATCGTGCCGAAAGGGGTCGGTATCGTTCCTTACGAGATACCGGGCACTTTGGCGTTGGCGCACGCTACGATCCGTCAGTTGGAGGAGCACGACGTGGTGTTCTGGGAGAAGCACGGTATCCTTGCCGTCGGTGAGGACCTGATCGAGTGCTTCGATGCGATCGATACGTTGAGTAAATCCGCCCAGATCTATTTCAGTGCCCGCATGACCGGTTACGAGCCGGAAGGTATGACGGAGCAGCAATTGGATGACTTGGTTCCGGCTTTTGGACTCTAGCGTATGCGAAAGAAATTAATCATTCTATTCATAGGGATCGGTTCGTTCACGTTGTTCGCCCAGCAGCGAGACCATCGGACACGGGAGTATATCGCTCCGGTCCGTATTGTCTGGCAGCAAGATAGTTCGCGAATTACGGGAGCGAACCATTTGCTTGTTCCGGGCAACGGACAGTCGGATTTGGCGAATAATCGGTTGTGTGTGTTGAAAAGTACGCCAACCGAACATCCCGCTTTGCTGCTTGATTTCGGGAAGGAGTTGCAAGGCGGCCTTCAGCTGGTGACCGGTATGCCGCCGTCTCACGATCCGGTTTCCGTACGGGTTCGTTTCGGCGAGTCCGTTAGTGAGGCTATGTGCGAGATAGATGGCGCGAACGGGGCGAGCAACGATCATGCGATGCGGGATTTCGTGGTATCGCTCCCTTGGCTGGGCGTGCAGGAGATCGGTAATTCCGGTTTCCGTTTCGTGCGTATTGATGTATTGGGTGATTCTACGGAGTTGCAATTAAAAGAGGTCCGTGCGATCTCCACGTTTCGGGATATTCCTTATCTGGGCTCTTTCCGTTGTAATGACGAGCGGTTGAACCGGATATGGAAGACAGGTGCGTACACGGTCCACTTGAATATGCAGGAATATCTATGGGACGGCGTAAAACGGGATCGTCTGGTCTGGGTGGGGGATTTACATCCGGAGGTAATGACGGTCAGTACCGTCTTCGGTTATAATGAGGTGGTTCCTAAGAGCTTGGATTTGATTCGGGATATTACGCCGCTGCCTAGTTGGATGAACGGTATCAGTTCGTACTCGATCTGGTGGTTGTTGATCCAGAGGGATTGGTATTATTACCAAGGGAATCTTGCGTATCTACAAGAGCAACGCTCTTATATGACTGCTTTGTTGCGTCACTTGATCTCGAAGGTTGACCCAAGCGGACAAGAGAGACTGGATGGGAACCGTTTCTTGGATTGGCCTTCCAGTGAGAATACACCCGCTATCGATGCCGGCCTTCAATCGCTGATGATACAAGCCATGCGTGCGGGAGAGGAGTTATGTACCGTTTTAGGCGAGGATGCGTTGGCCTCGGAATGCCGTGCGGTAGCTTCCAAAGCTATTGAGTTTTCCCTTCGGAAGAAATCCCGGTTCCCTTCGGAGAAAGATCGGATTACGCCCGGGGATAAACAAGCCGCCGCCTTGATGGCTCTGGCGGGTATCATGGATGCTAAGGAGGCGAACGAGCGTTGCTTGGCAGTGGACGGGGCGAAAGGCTTCTCTACGTTTTACGGGTATTATATGCTACGGGCGATGGCGTTGGCTGGTAATTACCAAGGTGCGTTAGATGTGATCCGTACGTATTGGGGAGCTATGCTGGATGTAGGCGCTACGACGTTTTGGGAGGATTTCAATATGGAATGGCTTCCTGACGCAGGGCGTATTGATGAGCTGGTCCCCGCGGGAAAGAAAGATATTCATGGAGATTATGGGGCGTATTGCTATCAAGGTTTCCGCCATAGCTTGTGCCATGGATGGGCTTCGGGCCCCACATCGTGGTTAAGCGAGTACGTATTGGGCGTACAAGTGGTGGAACCGGGTTGCCGTACGGTACGTATCATCCCACATCTGGGAGATCTCGAATGGGTGGAAGGTACGTTTCCCACGCCTTATGGGGTGATTGAGATCCGGCATGAGAAAGGTGCGGACGGTAAGGTGATAAGCCATATCAACGCTCCTGAAGAGATACGAGTTACCCCGTAGCTCTTATACTTAGTTGTAGAATGTATATAATTATAGAATATATGAAACAAACTATTTGCATCTATGCTTTCGCCGCCCTCTTATTAGGCGGTTGCAAAAGCAATAATGAATTAACGATACCTACGAATCTCCGTACGGAATACCTTACGGAGCCTATCGGCTTGGATACTTCGTCTCCTCGCTTTACATGGGAATACTCCGGAAATGAGGAGGGCTTTAAGGCTTCCCGCTATGAGGTACGGATCGGTACGAGTCCGGACGACTTGCGGCCCTATGCGGAGGGAATGGCCCTGAAACCTCATACCCGTTATTACTGGAATGTTACGGTATGGGATGGTGAAGGGCGTCCGTGCGCTACCTCGGAGACGGCTTCTTTCGAGACCGCTAAGTTCGATCCCTCGGATTGGTCCGCCTCTTGGATTACCGATCATAAGGATAAGGAGTTCGAGCCTGCCCCTCTGTTCCGCAAGTCTTTCCCGGTAGGCAAGGAAGTGAAGGATGCCCGTGTGTACGTAGCATCCGCCGGGTATCATGAGCTATTCATCAATGGCGAGCGGGTCGGAACGAATTATCTGGACCCGGGGTATACGCATTTCGATAAACGTATTTTGTACGTGACGCATGATGTTACCTCTTTGCTGAAGCAAGGCGACAACGCCGTGGCCGCTGTTCTGGGAAACGGCTGGTACAATGAGCAGTCCGTGGCGGTCTGGAATTTTCATGAGGCACGCTGGCGGGATCGTCCCCGCCTGCTATGTGAGTTACGTATTACCTATACGGATGGTACGACGGAGGTGATTGGCTCGGACGAGACTTGGAAGACTTCCACCGGGGCCTATACCTATAATAATATATACAGCGGCGATAAATTCGATGCCCGGCTGGAAGAGGCCGGATGGAAAACCGCTCATTTCGACGATAGTAAATGGGAAGCGGCACTTCCGGCGCAGGCTCCGGCACCTCTGTTGGTAGCCCAGCAAATGCCGGGAATCCGTATCACGGAAGAGGTGAGACCCGTGTCTATGAAACGTTTCTCCGATCAATTATACGTATATTCTTTCCCGAAGAACATGTCCGGCCTTTGCCGCTTGAAGGTGAAAGGCGAGGCGGGAACCCGTATCACGTTAAAACATGGTGAGTTGTTGAAGAAAGATGGTCGCTTGGAGCAAGGCAATATCAATGTATATTATCATCCGGTCAAGCCGGACGAGGTATTCCAGATGGATGTCTTTACCTTGAAAGGTACGGGAGAGGAGGAGATCTTCATGCCTTCCTTCTCTTATCACGGTTTCCAATATGTGGAGGTGGAGAGCAGCCGCCCCGTTACTTTAACGGAAGAGAACTTGACCGGCTTGTTTATGCATACCGATGTCCGTCCGTCCGGTTCCTTCGCTTGTTCGAATCCTCTATTGAATAAGATTTGGGAGGCTACGATGCAGGCTTACCGCAGTAACCTGCACAGTATCCCGACCGATTGCCCGCAACGGGAGAAGAATGGCTGGACAGCCGACGCGCATATTGCGATCGACCTCGGTTTGCTGGGCTTCGATGGTATCACGCTTTATGAGAAATGGATGAATGATATTATCGATAACCAGCGTGAGGCGGGTGAGATTTCCGGTATCATTCCTTCCAGCGGTTGGGGATATGGCGAGTGGCCGGGTCCGGTTTGGGACGCTGTCATGTTTATCATCCCGAACGCCTTGTATGATTATTATGGCGAGTCTCGTAGTATAGAGCGCTTATATCCTACGATGTTGCGGTATCTGGATTATTTGAAGACGAAAGAGAAAGACGGTTACTTGCCTTTTGGCTTGGGTGACTGGGTGTATTGGAAAGCTACGACGAATAATGAATATACCTCTACCGCCTACTATTATCTGGATTATAAGTTGATGGCTCGCTTCGCCTCTTTGCTGGGCAAGGATGCCACTCCTTATCAAGAGAAAGCGAATACGCTCAAATCCTTGATCAACCAGAAGTTCTTCAACGCCGAGACCGGTGTGTATGCCGAAGGGACCCAAACGGCGCAAGCCTTGGCCTTGTATCTGGGACTTGTACCGGAAGGAAAGGAACAACTCGTGGCGGATAAGCTGCGTGAGGTGGTAGCGGGAAATAACTATTTCTTGGACTTCGGTCTTTTAGGCAGTAAGACCGTTCCGGCCATGCTTACGAAATATGGCTATATCGAGGATGTCATGAAGATGATCACGAAGACTGAGGCACCTTCTTGGGGATATTGGGTAGAGACGATGGGTTACTCCACATTGCCGGAGACGTGGACACTTAGTCCGAAGTTTGCCGACGCTTCCTTGAACCATGTCTTTATGGGAGATGTCTCCGCTTGGATGATGAACCAGCTGGCCGGTATCAATCATGACGACTCGGATCCGGGCTTCCGTCATATCCGTATCACTCCTCATTTCGTGAAAGAACTGGATTGGGCGAAAGGTGAGTACCATTCCGTACGCGGCCGTATCGCAAGCGAATGGAAACGGGAAGGGGATAAGGTTATGCTTACCGTGACGATTCCGGCTGATTGCTCCGCCGATATCGTGGTAGGCGATCAGACCGAGACCGTATCCGCCGGTACGCATACATTTACATATCCCGCTTAATATACTTAGTTGTAGAGACGGGGCGTGCCCCGTCTCCCACCGGCTAATAGTATCTTTAAGTTACCTTTTGGGGAGATGAGACGGGGCACGCCCCGTCTCTACAACCAGATAATTATAAACTGTTGAACTTTAAAGATTAAATTTATGAATAAGCTACTCATTGCCTTCTTTTTGTTCCTCTTGCCTTTCGGCTGGATAAAGGCGACAGCTTCATCTCATCCCGAATCCTTCCCTTGGAAAGCCCAATGGATCAATACCGAGCGTTGCCAAAGCGCCACGAACACTTGGTTGATCTACCGTAAATCATTCGGCGTGACGGATGTCCCGGACCAACTCATCGCCCGTATCGCCGCCGATTCCAAGTATTGGCTTTGGATCAACGACCAACTGGTTATCTTCGAGGGTGGCTTGAAAAGAGGACCTTCTCCTTCCGGGACTTATTACGATCCGGTAGATATCGCCCCTTACCTGACAAAGGGCTCGAACACCATCGCTATCTTGCTCTGGCATTTCGGAAAAGACGGTTTCAGTCATATCAACAGTGGGAAAGCAGCTTTGTTATTCGAGGCGATCGCTCCGGGACTGGAGATCGTCTCCGACGCGAGCTGGCAGTGCGCCTTGTATGAGGCTTATCAAAATACCGAGGCCCCTTTCCCGAATTACCGTATGCCGGAGAGTAATATCCGCTTCGATGCCCGTCAAGCGATAACAAACTGGAACCGTACGAGTTTCGAAGGTTCCCTTCCGGGGGCGGTCTGCGTCGGTAAGGCGGGGAAAGCTCCTTTCGGGGAGCTGGTGGAACGTCCGATACCCCAGTGGAAAAACAGCGGCCTGTTATCCTATGTATCCGTCCGGGAATCCTTGAGAGGCGATACCCTGTTCTGTCGTTTGCCCTATAATGCCCAGATCACTCCGTATCTGAAAGTAGAGGCGGAGGCCGGGAAGACTATCCACATCCGGATGGATAATTACGAGGGAGGAAGCGAGCGCAACGTACGTGCCGAATATATTACCCATGAGGGTGAGCAGGAATACGAAAGCTATGGCTGGATGAACGGCCATGAGGTCTATTACATCATCCCTGAGGGCGTGAAGGTGCTGGATGTGAAATACCGTGAGACCGGTTACAACACGGACCTCGCCGGCTCTTTCCATTGTGACGACCCGTTCTACGACGAGCTTTGGCAACGTTCTGCCCGTACCTTATACATAACGATGCGTGATAATTATATGGACTGTCCGGATCGTGAACGTGCCCAATGGTGGGGCGACGAGGTGAATGAGCTAGGCGAGGCTTTCTACGCCCTTTCTCCGTCCGGGCAGAAACTAGCCGTAAAAGGCATCCATGAATTAATGAATTGGCAGCGGGAGGACGGAACGCTCTACGCTCCGGTTCCGGCGGGTAATTGGGATAAGGAGCTTCCTTTACAGATGTTGGCGTCTATCGGTTGGTACGGTTTTTATACACAATATTATTATAGTGCCGACAGTAGTTTCGTTCCGGTGATATACGACCGGATGCGCCGTTACCTGCACGAGGTCTGGCAAGTCGATAAGAGTGGCTTGGTGATCGAGCGTCAAGGCGCTTGGAGTTGGGGCGACTGGGGCGAGCACGTCGATATGGGTGTATTGACCAATTGCTGGTATTATCTGGCCTTGAAAGCGGAGCGAGCCTTCGCCCTGCAACTCGGCAAGGATAAGGATGCCGATGAGATCTCCCAGATGATGCGTAGCATAGAACGTTGTTTCGACACGAAGTTCTGGACAGGTTCCGCCTATCGCTCCCCCGGCTATAAAGGGGAGACGGACGATCGCTCCCAAGCCATGGCGGTTGTTTCCGGGCTGGCCTCGAAAGATAAGTATCCGGCGCTGACGAAGGTGCTTAAAAAGGAGTATCACGCCAGCCCTTATATGGAGAAGTATGTCCTAGAGGCCCTTTTCCAGATGGGCGAGCCGACGTTTGCCTTGGAACGGATGAAGCAACGTTACACCCGTATGCTGGATTATGCCGAATATACGACCTTGTTCGAGGGATGGGGCATCGGAGCCGAGGGCTTCGGTGGCGGCACGATCAATCACGCTTGGAGCGGTGGTCCGCTTACCTTATTGAGCCAGAAGGTCTGCGGTATCGAGCCAACCTCTCCCGGCTTCCGTACCTTTAAGATCTCGCCTCAACTGGGTTCCTTATCGGAAGCCTCTGCCAGTCTAGAGACTCATTATGGAACCATCCAAGTAAGTATCAAGAAGAAAGGCAAGCGAATGAAGTTCGATCTCCAAATCCCGGAAGGCACCTCCGCCGAACTGATAAGACCGAACGGCACTCGCAAGCATCTCGACCCGGGACACCATCAAGTGGATTAGTGATCTGTGTGTTTGTTATATTTCTCAAAAACAGAAGCAAAGAATAAATATTTTGGTAAAGAACGGAATTTATCCTACATTTGTAATATATAAGTATTATATCGAAGGATATGGAAAAAGAGAAAAATAGCAAGATTACCAGAGAAGAGGCTTTGCGTCGGTTGGAGACCGCACGGAAGCTGAAGCGAGAGTATGTAGCTAAACTGGAAAAAGAGATGAAAGAAGAGTTTAAGAAACGTACAGGGCAAGAAGCTACTTATTTTGAAGTATGGTAAGCCTTAACCTTGAACGTATAAATTCTAATTCTCCTTATGCGGTAACAGCTCTTAGGGATTCTATGTGTTTCCGGTTTGTTACGGACTTTGGTGTGATTTATTATGCAAGCAGAGTATGCGCAATCGCCTTTTTGAGTTTTGGTTTCATTCCTCGCCGCGTAAATCTGATTTCGCTTTCATGTCTGCGGACATCCGAGATGCAGATGGGATACAGAATTATGCGGCGATTATTATTCGACTCGATAATCCCAATTTGAAGTCTATAGTCGCGGAGTTTACTGAAACAATACAAATGCTTAGTCAAAAGCCGGAGTAAAATGTATGTGTTTTCTCCGGCCCGGGGCACCATTGGGTGGATTAGCGATCGCCCTCTGTTTTCCTGCGGACATACACCCGGTGGCTTCCATAACCCGATATGGTGAGCCCACTCGCCGGATCGCTGCTGAGTCGTAGTAGCTCCCGGTTTGCGCTACTGCGTTTTAGTCCGGTGATAGCCATGTAGTCTTGTATGCGCAAGAATGGGTGTTCGTGAAGGTAATCCAATGCCCGCGTCCGGCGCTCCTCTTCGGTGAAGGGCGATTTCCATACACGGCTGATACCTCCCCGTCTTAAGTCGCAACGCAGGTTAGTTTCCCGTACCAGTTCCTTGTCGGCCCGGTAGTTGATGCCATTCACCTCGATGCTCCGTGCGTTACGCTTCGGTTCGTCACCATCCAGCGAGTCGATCTCCTTGTCCTTCGCTACGCCTAGGCGGGGCGTGAACGTACCGATGCCATCCAACGTGACCGACTGCCCTTCCGCCATGCAATAGGCCAGATGTTCCGCTACTGTCGTCATCACCTGTATTACGCTACCCCTGCTCAAGCCCGATCCGGGGTAGGTGATCCGTTCCACGAAATCCTCCATATCCATGTTCCGTTGTATCTTCATCCGATAATACACCGGCTTTTCCCCCGTCCCGTTCAGGTCGCACATCTCTTGCTTGATATATTCTGCCATAACTGCTACTAGGTATAATTGTTTGTATCTTCAAGTTAAAAACATTCTTCTTACTATATACAAATATACTTACTACTTGATCTATTTCCAAATTATCACCGTGGAATATATAGACCACGTCGTGATTTGTATATTCCACGTCTTGATCTGTACAGACCACGTCGTGGTTTGTAGAATTATACAGTATGCGAACAAGAATTCATCTGCTACCGATAAGGTATTTATGCGGTATCGGAGCATTATTTACTTAGGGAGAAGCGGGCAACCCTCACGTTTCCTCTGCCAAGTACGTCGACCAACCCTGCGGGATTCTCTATCTTCCCTAAACGGGTATAGCTGTAAGACGAGGAAAAGGTCTCGTAGAAAAGGACTACCGTATTCGCTCCCCATAGAAGTAGGTCGCTTGTATGGATTATACCCGAACGTATTGGTCGCAATCAAGAGTATTATACTCGTTTTCCCTGCTCGTATGCTTGCCTCAAGGTCGGGTTCCCTTCGATCTCGCCCACGTGCCACACACCACCGCAGAATAGCGTTCCTTTCACGGTCGGGTTCTCCAGACAGTCGAGGAATCCCATAAAGTTGGCCACAATGCGATCCATGATGCCGTTATCGTCTTCAGCGGCCGTGGCGATGAAGTAAAACTCCTTGTTTTTCATTTCGGTATAAGGACCGCAGCAACGGTCTATCAGCGTCTTCATCTGTGCGCTCATGGCATAGAAATAGACCGGCGTAGCCATCACGATCACATCGGCGGCAAGCATCTTTCCGATAATCTCTGCCGCGTCATCTTTTTGTGGACAAGGCTTCTTGTATTGGCTGCACACGCCGCATCCCGTGCAGGGGTGAATGGTCTTGTCTCGCAGAAAAACCTTTTCCACACGATGACCGCTTTCGATCGCCCCTTGCATAAACTCATCGCATAGCGTATCGGAATTGCCTCCACGACGGGGGCTGGAAGATAAAATCAATACATTTTTCATGTTTACTGTTATTTATTAGGTTCTACATTCATTTTTAGGATACAAAAATAGCGAGATAATCCCTATCTTGCGGTAGACAAATTACGGATGTTATGACCCTAATTACATAATAATACGGAAGAATGATCACAACGGACTCCGGTGAGCAAGTCGAGGCACTTGCTCCCATCATCATTTCGGCCAGCCGGTCAACGGATATCCCGGCCTTTTATGCCAAGTGGTTCTTTAATCGTTTGGCCAAGGGGTATTGTGTTTGGTGTAATCCGTTTAATCGGCGGAAGATGTATGTGTCGTTTGAGCGGTGTAAGGCAATCGTGTTTTGGACAAAGAACCCGAAGCCGATATTGCCTTATTTGCATGAGTTGGATAGGAGGGGTATCCGTTATTATTTCCAGTTCACGTTGAATGACTATGTGAGCGAAGGCTTTGAGCCGAATGTGCCGAGCGTTACGCAACGGGTGGAGACATTTCGGGAGTTGTCGGAAATGATAGGGAAGGAACGGGTGATCTGGCGATTTGATCCGTTGATTATGACTCCATCTATCACGCCTCGTGTCCTGCTTAGCCGTATTTGGAAGATCGGCAATCTGTTGAAAGGATATACTGATAAGCTCGTGTTCAGTTTCGTAGATGTAAAGGCGTATCGTAAGGTACAGAATAACCTTATAAAAGAGACGAATTGCTTTACGAAAGAGGATGTGGAAACCGCTGAGATGAATGCGACGCAACGTCAAGAAACTGTAGAGGGATTGGTGAAGTTGAGGGAAATTTGGGCTTCTACTGGTTGGAATGTGACACTCGCTACTTGTGCCGAGGATATTGACCTTACGGTTTATGGCATTGAACATAACCGGTGTATCGACGGTGATTTAATGGAGCGTGTGTTTGAGGAGGATTATGAATTGGTTTATTATCTTCGAACAGGCCAATTACCTGAACCGGATCTTTTTGGTACGTTTCCCGCTTTACCCGACAAACGCAAAGACCTAAAAGACAAAGGCCAACGGAAAGCCTGTGGTTGCATGATAAGCAAAGATATCGGTAGGTATAACACTTGCCGCCATTTCTGTGTCTATTGTTATGCCAATACAAGTAGGGAATGCGTACAAAAGAATGCGGTACACTATTCGGACGATAGTGAAAGTTTGATTCGAAGTTAGATTTGAAAGCAAGGTCAAATTAAGCGGCGTATTAAATTAAGCCGTCTTTTATAGTAATCGAGACCAATACTATCCTAGAATTGTGTTGTATAACATGCCGGATTTATCTATTTTTGCGCCCAATACGAAAGGTTAAGAATAGGAAGTTTTAGGTATGGCAAAAAAGAAAGGTAAGCCTCAACCCCGGAAAAGCAAGAAGAAGCGGGCATCATCATTCATGTCCTCTGTAAAGAAGATGCTTCTTGGCGCTTTTGCGGTAGTTGTTTGTTTTATCGGTGTATTATTCATATATAACTGGTTTTATCCGGTATCCAAGACACGGCCTGTAGAGAAGAAACAGGATCGGGCGGAGACAATAGTCCGTCCGAAGATCTCGGACAAGGGCGGTTCCGGAACATCGGGTAAGAAAGCCGCGCAAGCGACGAAAAACAAGCAAACGACGAACCCAAAGAAAGAGACCTCCGCTTATACTTTTCAAGAGGGAGCTGAGATACCGAGACTAAAGAATAAACAAAAAGAGCAGGTTATAAAGCATGAGGGCTATACGGTTTCTTATAATTCCGATTATAAGATCGCCAATTGGGTAGCCTATGAACTGACCTCGAAAGAGGCGACAAGTAAGAAGAACGAGCGGTCTAATAAGTTCGTCTCGGACCCCATGGTGAAAGGGGCTACCGCCACGAACGAGGACTATACCCGTTCCGGCTATGACCGAGGACATATGGCGCCTGCTGGCGATATGAAATGGTCCGCCAAGGCCATGCGAGAATCATTCTACCTAAGTAATATCTGTCCGCAAAAGCCCGGCTTGAACCGGGGTATCTGGAAAGATCTGGAAGAACAGGCTCGTTTGTGGGCGAAAGAGAATGGCTCTTTGTTGATCGTGACCGGCCCGGTGATCACGGACGACCTGAAACGATTAGGTAAGAATCGGGTGGGAATCCCGAAGACCTTTTATAAGGTAATCTGTACGATAACGAACGGTAAACCGGAAGGGGTAGGTTTTCTGTTTGATAATAAAGACTATGGAAAGACTCCGTTGAAATCGATGATGATCCCTATCGATAGCGTTGAGAAGGTTACCGGAATTGACTTTTTCCCTTCTTTGCCTGATTCGATAGAAAATCCGATGGAAGCATACGTGAATGATGGTAGTTGGTCTTTTTAAGGCACGTTATGCTCAACAATCTCTAGGCGAGAATGTTTTATATTTACTGTGAAGAAAAAGAAATCATAATTAAATAACAAAATGCAAGTTATCATGAAAGGAAAATTAATCCCTGTGTTTGTTTTGGCAGCATTGGTTTCCTGTAGTCAACCACCCGTTAAGGAGCAAGGTCCTCGTCCAGTTAAATTGGCGGACGTTACTTCGCTGAACATGGTTGAGAAATCATTCAGTGGAGTGGTATCGCCCGATCAATTCAGTGATTTGGCGTTTAAGATGTCCGGCCCGCTGATCTCATTAAACGTGGATGAAGGCCAGAAGGTCCGTACGGGACAGATCGTGGCCGAGATCGATCCGCTGGACTTTAAATGGGAATATGAGGCGAAGAAAGCGTCTTTCCAGACCGCTGAGGCGCAATTGCAACGTGCGAAGAAGTTATTGTCCAAGCAAGCTATCTCCAAGCAAGAGTATGAGTCTACGGAAGCCTCTTACTCAAATGCCAAGGCGGCTTTCGAGTATGCGCAAAACACATTGAACCAGACAAAGCTTCGTGCGCCGTTCGATGGATTTATCCAGAAGAAATATGTGGAGAATTACCAGAAGGTACAGGCCGGACAAGGAATCGTTTGCTTGATCAACCCGAATAAGTTACAGGTCGTGTTTACGATGCCGGAGAGTAATATCAATTACTTCTCTTCTCCTTATTCTGTTTATGTGGAATTCGATAATTACAAGGGCGTTCGTTTTAAGGCGAAGGTGAAAGAATACGTGGAAGCCTCTCCGGATGGTTCCGGCGTTCCCGTATATCTGTATATCGACGATCCGAACTTTAATTTAGAGAAATATAAGGTAGCCGTAGGTTTCTCTTGCCGTGTGATCTTGAACGTGGATAGCGAGAGTTTCACGCAAGGCGCCGTATTGGTTCCGCTAGCCGCTGTCGTGGCTGACGATGCCAATAGCGATAAGTATGTGTTTGTTTATAATGGGCAGTCTCAAAAGGTTGAGCGTCGCAAGATTACCGAGTCTATGCTGATCGGCAAGGATGGCGTGATCGTAACGGATGGCTTGCGACCCGGCGAACAGGTTGTCTCAGCCGGAGCCACTCGTTTGGTGGATGGACAACAGGTAAAAGTATTAACAGATTAAGAGATAAACAATGAATATTCCAAAATATTCCTTAGAGAATCAGAAGATTATATACTTTTTCCTAGCGGTCATGCTGATAGGAGGTATATATTCTTTCTTTAAATTGCCGAAGAAGGAAGATTCTCCCTTCGTAATCAAGCAAGCGGTTTTGGTTACCCAATATCCGGGAGCGACACCTCAGGAGGTGGAGAAGCTGGTGACTGAGCCGATCGAACGGGAGATTCAGGCTATGTCGGATGTGTTCCAGATCAAATCTGAGTCTTATTTCGGTATGTCCAAGATTTCTATTGAGTTGCAGCCTACCTTGTCTCCGGATTATATGCCGGTCAAGTGGGACGAGTTGCGTCGTAAGGTGGCGAATATACAGCCTCGCCTTCCGTCTGGCGCCTCCTCGATATCCGTTAGTGATGACTTTGGTGACGTATTCGGAATTTATTATGCCTTGACGGCCGATGAGGGATATACTTACGACGACCTGCGTAATTGGGCACAAAAGATCAAGACGGAGCTATCTCCTGTACCGGGTGTACAGAAGGTCTACCTATTCGGTGAACAGACACAAGTTGTCAACGTAAAGATCTCTATCCCGAAACTGGCTAACCTAGGTATCGACCCGAACGCTATCCAGCAGGTGATGCAAACGCAGAACTTGTTGGTGAATACGGGAGACATCAATACCGGTAATTATCAATTGCGTTTGCGTGCGGAAGGTACGTATAAGGATATACAAGATATCCGGGACCAATTGATCGTGACGAAAAGTGGCGGTGAGGTTCGTTTGGGAGATATCGCTACGGTAGAGCGTGGTTATATGGACCCTCCCTCGAACCTGATGCGTGTGGACGGTAAGCGTGCCATCGGTATCGGTGTCGCTACCGGTTCGAAAGACGATGTGGTTGCCGTGGGTAACGCCGTGGCGGATCATTTAGCGGAGATGGAGCAGCTGTTCCCGGTGGGTATGGACCTGAAAACGATTTATCCGGAGAACAAGATCGCGGATGAGGCGAACAACGGTTTTATCTTGAACTTGATCGAGTCGTTGTTGATCGTTATCGTGATTATCTTTATCGTGATGGGGTCCCGTGCCGGTATGTTGGTCGGTAGTTCGTTGTTGTTCTCGGTAGGTGGTACCTTATTGATCATGTTGATCTGGGGTGTCGGCTTGAACCGAACCTCGTTGGCGGCCTTTATTATCGCTATGGGTATGTTGGTGGATAACGCTATCGTGGTGACGGATAATGCCCAAGTCGGTATCAAGCGGGGACTTTCCCGTTATCAGGCGTTGATCGATGGCGCGACGAAACCGCAGTGGGCGTTGTTGGGCGCTACCTTTATCGCCGTATGTTCTTTCTTGCCGATGTACTTGGCACCGGCATCCGTGGCCGAGATTGTGAAACCGTTGTTTATCGTATTGGCGGTATCCTTGGGATTAAGCTGGGTCTTGGCCTTGACGCAAACGACTACCTTCGGTAATTTTATCTTGAAAGAGGCGAAACCGGGTGAGAACAAAGACCCGTACGATACGAAGCTGTACCATAAATTTGAGTCGGTATTGGGCCGTTTGATCAAGCGTAGATATGTAACGATCTCTACCGTGGTAGCTACGTTATTCCTTTCCTTGTTCGTGATGAGCATCATGCCGCAGAGTTTCTTCCCGATCATGAGCAAGCCTTATTTCCGTGCGGACTTGATCTTCCCGGAAGGATATAGCATCTACGACGTGGAGACGAACGTGAAGAAGATAGAAGAGGAATATCTCAGCAAGAATGAGAATATCAAATCATACTCGTTTACCTTGGGAGGTTCGCCGGTACGTTATTACTTGGCCAGTTCTTCTATCGGCCCGAAGCCAAACTTCGCCAATGTGTTGATCGAGACACAAGATCCGGAGGATGCGCAAGCGGAAGAGGGTAAGTTCTACGATTATATGGTTGCTAACTATCCGAATATATTGACCCGTTCGGCTTTGTTCGCCTTGTCTCCGGTTCCGGATGCGGCGATCGAGATCGGTTTTATCGGCGATAACGTAGACACGTTGGTTGCCTTGACGCAAAGGGCGCAGGAGATCGCCCGGAATTATGATCAGGTGATGGAGGTTCGCAATAGTTGGGGTAACAAGGTTCCGGTATGGAAGCCGCTATATTCCCAAGAGAAAGGTTTGCGTCTGGGTATTACCCGTCAACAGGTGGCTTATTCCTTGCGTTCGGCTACGAATGGCGTACCTTTGGGTGAGTATCGTGAGGGCGACGTGTTTATGCCGATCTTACTGAAAGATGCGGATAAGGATTCTATCAGTCTGAATGATATAAAGACTTTGCCGGTTTATAGCGCTAAAGGCCGTTCAGTAAAAGTGGAGCAGGTGATCGATGATTTCTCGCTGGATTATGAGTTTAACGTAGTGAGACGATTCAACCGTGAGCCGTGTATGCTTATGCAGTGTGAGCCGAAGCGTGGCGCCAATACGATGGCTGCTTTCAGTCATTTGTGGAAAGAGGTACAGGAGAAGATTCAGGTGCCGGAAGGATATAAGATGACGTATTTCGGTGAGCAATCCGAGCAAGATAAAGGTAATAAGGCGATCGCCGCTAATATCCCGTTGATGTTCGGTTTGATTTATGTCACCTTGTTATTCTTATTCCCGAAATATTACCGGAAACCGGTATTGATCATGGCGATGCTGCCGTTGATCTTCATTGGTGTGGTATTGGGATTGTTGGTGTTCGGTAAGTCCCTCGACTTCTTTGCTATGCTGGGTCTGTTGGGCTTGATCGGTATGAATATCAAGAATGCGATCGTGCTGGTGGACGAGATCGGTTTACAATTGAACGCAGGCTTGTCTCCGGTGAATGCCGTGATAGAGGCAACGAAAACCCGTATCGTTCCGGTGACGATGGCTTCCGGTACGACGATCTTAGGTATGTTGCCGTTGTTGGGTGACGCTATGTTCGCCGGTATGGCGGCTACCATCATGGGTGGTCTGTTCGTATCTACGATCTTGACGATCTTCGTGCTTCCGGTTACTTATTGTGTTTTCTTTAAGATTAAATCAGAGTAAAAGGTATGAGAAATAAAATAATCATAGGTTGTTTATTGTTGGGTGCCTTGTCCGCTAAAGCGCAAGACACCCGGCTATCGGCTGTGGAATATAAGGAACGGGTCCTTGAATACAGCCGTCAGATCAAGCAAAGCTCTGAGGAGCGTATCGCTATGCAGCATGCGATCAAGGCCGCTAAGACCGGTTTCTTCCCTTCGGTGGACTTCTCCGGCAGTTATCAGTACCGTATCAATAAATATGATTTGGATTTCGGACCGGGCATGTCCGTAGAGATGGACCATAATACGTATAGCCTAGGCGCTACGGTGAGCCAGCCCATCTATGCCGGTGGACAGATCTATAATAACTATAAGGCAGCTCAGGTACAAGGCAAGATCACCGAGCAAGCGGAAGAATTGACAACGGATAATATCGTTTATTCCGCCGATTTGAACTATTGGACGGCCGCCGCACGTAAAGGTATGTACGATGTGATGTGCCAGTATGTAGACATTGTCGGGGAGTTGGCGAACGTGTTGACGATCCGTTTCAATGACGGCCAGATCAGCAAGACCGATTTATTGCAAGTGGAGTCCCGCTTGAAAGAAGCGGAATTGAATAAAAGCTCGGCTTATAAGGAGTATCAGATTGCGTTACAGAACCTGAACTCATTGATGGGTGTGTCTCCGTTAGACCCGATCGAGGTGGAAGATTCCATTACGACCTATTTGGCCTTGCCGTTGCAAGTAGGAGAGGATGTAGCTCTTCGGAATCGTCCGGACTACGCTATTTCCGAGTTGAACATAGAGTATCAAAAGAGACAGATCAATTTGTCGAAGGCGAAATATAACCCGTCTTTGGCGATCGGTTTTCAAGGTACTTGGGGTACGCCGATGTTGAACGTGAAAGGTTCGGACCAGTTGTGGACTCCGGCCGTCTTCGCTTCCTTGAAGATACCTTTGTTCCGTTGGGGAGCCCGTTTCAAGGAGGTAAATTCCCAGAAGGCCATCCTTCGTAGTAAGGAATACGCCTTGGACAATACGCGTGATAAGATCGCTCAAGAGGTAGCGAACGCATGGACAAGCCTAACCGAGTATACGAAACAAATTACCGTCGCGGAAGAGGCTTGTAAGATTGCCGAGGAGAACCTTGATTTGAATACCTTCAGCTACAACGAGGGTAAACTACCGATCTTGGATGTGCTCTCCGCCCAATTGTCATGGATTCAGTCTTACAGTAGCTTGATCCAGACTTGGTATCAGCAAAAGGCTTCTTTAGCCCAATATAACAAGGCTATAGGTATCCGGCGTTTGCAGTAAAAGAAACATATTTATACTTAGAAGACAAGGTCCCTTATTTTGGAAACGAGATAAGGGACCTTCTTTATGAAATAAAACATCCTTTATTCCGTTAGGTAAACTGAAGATTGCTACATTTGCATACAATCTCGTCTGTTTGGGACACTCCTTGGAACCCGGACTTTTAAGTAGAATGATGAAATAATAAGATGTATACAAAGTTACTAGATAAACAAACGAAACTTGCCCTAATCGGACTAGGATATGTCGGGCTTCCTATCGCGATGGAATTCGCTAAACATGTTTCCGTTATCGGATTTGATATCAACGAGGATCGCTTGGACAAGCTTCGGAACTGTATTGATCCGTGTGGTGAGCTTCCTACTGAGGTATTTGAACATAAAGATATCACATTTACTTCTTCTATAGAAAAGTTGTGGGAGGCTTCTTTTTACGTTATAGCTGTTCCTACCCCGATAGACAGCCATAACGAGCCGGATCTATCCCCTTTGTTGGGTGCGACCCGCACGGTAGGCAAAGTCCTTAAACGAGGCGATTATGTAGTATACGAATCTACCGTATATCCGGGATGTACGGAAGAGGATTGCATCCCGATCTTGGAGGAGGTTTCAGGGTTGAGAGTAGGAGAGGACTTTAAGGTTGGATATTCACCGGAACGAATCAATCCGGGTGATAAGGTACATACCTTGGTAAATACCGTGAAGATCGTTTCCGGCTGCGATGCCGAAGCTTTGGAAACGATATCGGAAGTCTATAAGCTGGTCGTTCAAGCGGGGTTGCACCGTGCGCCTAGTATCAAGGTAGCCGAAGCCGCCAAGATTATCGAGAATACCCAGCGTGACGTGAATATAGCCCTTATGAACGAGCTTTCCATTATTTTCGATCGAATGGGGGTAAATACGTTTGATGTATTGAAAGCCGCCGGAACGAAATGGAATTTCCTGCCTTTCTCTCCCGGATTGGTAGGTGGGCATTGTATAGGGGTAGATCCTTACTATCTGGTGCATAAAGCCAAAGAATTGCAATATCACACGAAGATGATCAACTCCGGTCGCTACGTGAACGATTCCATGGGACGGTATATCGGAAAGAAGGTCGTGAAAAAGATTATCTCGCAGGGGAAAAATATCCTAGGAGCGCATGTGTTGGTGATGGGTATGACTTTTAAGGAAAACGTATCGGATATACGTAACTCGAAAGTAGCCGATATTATCAATGAGTTTAAGGACTTCGGAGCCGAGGTCGATGTGATGGATCCGTTCGCTTCCCCTTTGGAAGTATTGCAAGAGTACGGTATCCGGTTAGTAGAGAGGCCCGGGAAGAAATATGATGCGGTAGTGGTAGCTGTCGCTCATACGACTTATTTGAAGCTGGATGAGTCCTACTTCATGTCGATCACGAATGAACATGCCGTGTTGGCGGACGTGAAAGGAGTCTATCGAGGTAGCATCCATCAGATGATCTATTGGAGTCTGTAATTGTTAAAAAGTAACACAAGCTGCAAAGAAGTTTCGATAAACTTAAAAAAATGTGTTGTACAATATCTTTTTTTATTTGCTCAATTATATTAATTAGCCCATCTTTGCATGCAGATAACCTAAACAATCTTTTTGCCTTAAAGACTAATACCTATTAAAAACCTATAAAGAGAGCCTTTGCGAAAAGGCTCTCTTTATGATTTTCAGGGGATTAGTAGTTCGTTTCCTCTATCTTTGAGGTGATTCTGCTAATAGCCTCATTCAGTTTGTCTTCGGGTAATATTACGTTAAAATCTCCCCAGAAACCCTCGTCGTAGTTGAAGTGAGTATCCGAGAAAACCGTGCGGGTTGGAAGGGATTCAATGCGTGAGAAGCGGTTCACATTGGCTGTATCTATCTTACAGGTAACCATTTCGAACCAAGTATGTAAAATATTTGTGTTAAAAAGTTGTCTTCTTTTTTTAATTTTAAAACGCAGATCTCCCCGGATATGGTTAATGTAGTAGGTGCCATTCCATTGCTTGTAAGATACCGTATAGGCTACTTTCTGGGGCGTGATCCGTAAATTCCGGCTTTTTCTCTCGACGAACATGCCGGCCGCTTGCTCGATATATTGGGGATTGACCTCAAAGTCCACCCTTAATAAGGCATTATTTTCCATGTCGATATATATCTGTCCCCGATAAAGCGGTTCATTGATACTCTTTCGTTGCTCGAAAGAGATGACGTTAGCAAGTCGATCATCCACTACCGTGATGTCGGTATGGGCGTATGTATAGGGTGAATCCGGGCTAGGATCCAGAAACTCCGGTAACTGTTTCATCAAGTCCAAGACAAGGCAGGAGTAGATACCCGACTTCATTTTTGTGATCAATGTGTCCTTTTCCTGCTCGTTACTGATGCGGCGCATCTTTAGTAGTTTCACTTGATCGGCCAAGGCATTGCTGTGGTAAGATGCCTTATATACCTTAAAAACAGCCTCGGTCAGTCCTACGAGTCCTTTTTTACGTTCAACGCCTTCTCTGTAAAATGTGGTAAGGTAAATCGGGTGCTGGGAATAATTGCTTCTTCTCTTGTCCAGCATCTCCTGTAATAAGCGTTTCGGATTGGTTAGACGCACGATAACTTCTTGGATAGAGATTACTTTAGGCTCTAGAGATAAGACGGTATGTTTATCTATTAACTCCCGACTATCTATCTCTTGGGGAAGATAGCCGATATGAGAGAAACGTACCTTGGATAACCGGAGTGAGTCCGGTAATTTCAATCGGAACTCTCCATTCTGGTTGGTGATGGTGCCAATAGCGGCCTCACCGATTCCTACCGATCCGAATGCGATTGGCTCATGGGTATATTGATCCTGTAAAGAACCTTCTATCGAGAAATAGGTTTGTATGGAATCGGGAGTTACGGATACACTTTTGGGAGCGGAGAGACTCTCTGGCATATAAAGTAGGAGATGGTTCTCTATCGCACGGATCGCCAGATTTTTATTACCGGAAATAGCGTATATGGCTTCTTGTATCGTATAATCTCCACCTTTTATTGATGTTGTTTGTTCATTATCGATAATCTTACTGTCGTATATAAAAAGATAGCCGGAACGTTCCGTGACGAGTCCCAGCAATTGGTAGATATTTCCTTTTGATTTAGGCAATCGTATGACCTGTCCCAGTACGTTACCATTCTGGGCATTCATAGGGATGAGAGCTACGAGTAACAGTAACCATCCTACGACCAGCTGTCTCAAGGTTCGGAAATCATCCATATATTATTTTGTTGCGTACATTTTAGTTTTAACGCTGCGCAGATCAGTTCAGCCATCGTCGCGGGTGAGTTATTATAGAAACTAACGGTCAGCCGTCTATTCTCTAAATCAGCCGTTGTCTTCAATGGCATCTTCGGATATTCCAGATTAATTACATGCAAGATATCTCCCAGACGCTCATCCTTAAATTGGATACGGCGGGTGTAATCGGAAAATTGTTCGTTATCTTGAGTCGGAACTACTTGTAAACGGTTGGAGAATAAGGATACGGTTTGGCCGGCCTTTACCAGCGTTTGTTCTCCGTTCTTCTTGAGTGTCACTTTCACTAATCCCCGGCGAACGGCCAATTCAAAGGCGCTTTTATCCGAGCTTTTGATATTGAATGAGGTTCCCAATACCTCGATCCGGGCCTGCTCTGTCTCGATTAGGAAAGGACGTTCCTTATTCCCGCTTACATCAAAAAGAGCGTTTCCTAGTAGAGACACCTCTCTTTTTTCTCTTTGGAAATGTTCCGGATAGCTTAACTGGCTGTTATCGGCCAGATAAACTATAGACCCGTCTTCCAAAGTCGTGACCAAGGTGGTGGAAGCCTCGTTATTATGCAGGGTGAGCAGAGTGGTCTCCGGTGTCCGTTCTTGTCCAAGGAAAATAGCTGTAGCTACCGATACACAAAGTATGATGATAGCGGCGGCCCATTTCATAAGTCCGATCCGGTATGGGATTTGTGTACCGGAAATTGGCTTATCCAGCAGCCCGTCTTGCTCCAAGCGAGTATATAATTGTTCCCATGCTTGGTCTGTCTTCAATTTATTTTTTTCTATTTGATTCATAACTGTTAGGTATAATTCTCGATTTCTTTTCTTAGTGTTTGTAGTGCCTTGGTCATTTCCGCTTCTACTGTCTTTATGGACAATGAGAGGCTGGAGGCTATCTCCGCGTATTTCATTCCTTCGAAACGGTGCATCCGAAAGATCCGGAGGCGTCGTTCGGGCAATTTACCTAATGCCCGGTTGACCAAGGATTGCAATTCTTTGTACTCAAGTTGATCTTGCGGGGTATACGATTCGGATTCCGGATTCTCTCCGGCTAAAACCGTATTCCGGTATCGGTATCGTACTTCCTGATGCTCCAGATATTGTAAGGACCGGTTCCGGGTAGCTCCATAAAGGTAGTTCTTGATGGAACGTAAGATCGGAAGAGATTCTCTTTCTTTCCAGAACACGTAAAACAAGTCCTGGACGATCTCCTCCGCAACTTCCAGCTCTCCTGTTATACTGGTTGCGTACAGGCAAAGAGGGGTATAATAAAGCCTGAAAATACTTTCGAATGCTTTAATATCCCCTTCCTTGATCTTTTTGAGTACGAACAAATCCATAATAATTTGGTTTCAACAGATAATTGATAATGGACAAAGATAATGATTTGTCCATATCATTGTCGATAGTATATTTACACGGTCAATTTTTATGTTGCTTCTTTAATTTATATACCGCATTCTCCAAAGACTCGGTAGGCTCGATAATGTTGTAAGCTCCCCAGAAGTTCTCGTCGGCGAAGTCCGATACCTTGTCGGATAGAGACTGATCCGCTTTAAAAGACATCCGGTAGGGGATGGAGTTATTTTGTTCTTTACCATCGGTAACGACCATCTCGGATACGATCGTGTAGTTGGTAGAGAAGAGTTTTCGTTTCCAGTCGCATTTAAAGCGAACCTCATTGCGGATATAACTCAGATAGCTCATGCCGTCACGTTCTTTGTAAGTTACGAGGAAAGCTACCTCCACGGGTTTAAATCGCAAGCCAAAAGGCTTTTTGCGGAGGATGGCCTCGGTAGCCTTATTCCGGTCATCCATGCTGAGGGCGAATTCCGCACGGCTGAAGGAAAGCCGTTCCTTATCGATATATAATTTGCCGTAATATAAAGCGTAAGGCAAGATCGCTTGAGGTTGGAAACTGATTACGTAATGCGGTCGGTCGTTTAACATCACGCTTTCTTCCATACGGAAGGCGTAATAAGGTAAGATATTCGGGTCGAGCAATAAATCCGGATTCTTCACCACATCCACGTAAACGGATAGGTTAGGGCCTCCCAATAATTTCACGGCTAATGTGTCGCTAGCCTTCTCGCTCAATAATTTACGTCCTTTATAGATCTGTACCCGATCCCGTTCCACGTTCCTGTCCTTATAGGGAGTTTTGTAAACATCGATAACCGCTTCCGATATATTGATATAGCGACGGCCTTTTTGTGCGGTCTCCCGGTAGAACCCAGTAAGCATGCTACCCGTGGTAATGTAATTCTTATTTACTTTCTCAATCGCTTCCTCTACGATATATCGAGGATCTCCGGCCCGGATAATGACTTCGCTGAGCGTATTCATGTTCGGTTCGAGTAATACCGTACATTCTAATATGTCCTTATCGTTTACGGGGATCAAGCCATTCAAATATCCGATATGCGATACTTCTACTTGTCTGGCATGGAGGCCGTTTTTCACTTTGATAGAGAACTCACCGTCATTATTGGTGATCGTTCCCACGTTGGTTCCCGGAATAGAGATATTTACGTATTCCAGTTTTTTTCGTGTTTGCTTGTCTTTTACTACACCGCTGACAGTGATAAACTCATCGTCTGCGCTATCCTGTGCCTTTATAGAGGTTACACCGCAAGCCAACAGTATCATCAGGATAAATCCCATAGTTTGTTTACAGAGCGCTTTCATATTTGTATTGTTTTAATGGTAAATAATCACTTTGTACTTATATGATCGCCCAGGAAAGAAATACCCTATGGGATTTATCAAAAAAATCACACAACCTTTTGTCCGGGCTGCAAAGTCAACATTTCTTTAGGTACCGCTTTCTTGATGCTCTCTATTAAAATACCCGCTACGGTATGCCGGATAAAATCTTTACGGGTGACAAAGACGATCTCCCGTGTCGGCTTGGGAATGGCGAACGGACGTACCAATTCTTTCTGCTCTTTACTTAACTGCAGGGTAGCCAATTCCGGGATGAACGTAATACCGTTACCGCTTTCCACCATACGCATAAATGTCTCTAGGCTACCTAAACGGTAAGCGGCTTGGCGAACCTTTACCTTCTCCATCTGGCAGAAACGCATCAGCTGGTCACGGAAGCAATGTCCCTCGTCCAACAGCCACAACCGCTCGTCGTTGATATCGGCGGTACGGATCAAATCCTTTTTGAATATAGATTCGTTGTGAGCCACGTATCCGAAGAATTGCTCATAATATAATATATCTCCTTGTAAATTGGATTCAGTGGGTTGGTTCGCTATGATAGCGGCGTCGATTTCCCCGTTTTGCAGGGCGGCCATAGTGGGAGCGGTTTTCATTTCCAGCATACGGATGTCAAGATCCGTATGCTTTTCCGATAATTGCTGGAAAAAGCGAGGTAGTAAATAAGGGGCGATAGTCGGTAGCACCGCTAAGCGGAACGTACCTTTCAATGACTGTTCCTCCTCGTTCACGATATCTTTGATAAGAGAAGCCTGATAGAGGACATTTCTCGCTTGCTCAATAACCTTACGTCCGGCAGGTGTGGGGCGAACGGGTTGTAGGTTTCGATCGAACAATTTAATACCTAGTTCGTCTTCCAGCTTTTGGATCATCATACTCAATGTCGGTTGTGTCACCCTACAATGCTCTGCTGCCTTTGCGAAATGACGATAAGTATCCACCGCTAGGATATATTCGAGTTGCTGTATATTCATAGTACTTAATTTTACAAGCGTTAGAAATTAATGAAGACAAACTTACGGAAAAACGCTGGAATAATCGAATAAAAGTGGAAGAATAAAGCAGCTTAATTTGAGTATTAGGCATTTAGGGGGAAATCGGAGAAGTTGGGTGAAAAGCCAAAATACATTTGCTTATCATGGAACAGACGAATGGGCTAACTGGATGATAGATTTACACAGAAAAAATATGTAACTTTGGAGAGTTATTTACAAATGGTTTACAGTCGTATATATAATGAGCTAAAAATTAATTGATTAAAGTATATGTCAGACAGTATCGTCATTATTCCTACATACAACGAGAAGGAGAATATTGAGAATATCATTCGTGCCGTGTTCGGGCTGGAGAAAGTGTTTCATATCTTGGTGATCGATGATGGCTCTCCGGATGGGACGGCGGCTATCGTGAAGGGCTTGCAGAAGGAGTTCCCGGAGCGTCTTTTTATCGTGGAGCGTAAGGGGAAGCTGGGATTGGGTACCGCTTATATCCGGGGTTTTAAATGGGCTATCGAGCATAAATATGATTTTATTTTCGAGATGGACGCCGATTTCAGTCATAATCCCAATGACCTGCCGAAGCTATACGCCGCTTGTACCGGGCAGGGTGCCGACGTAGCCATCGGATCGAGGTATTGCAACGGGGTGAATGTGGTGAACTGGCCGTTGGGCCGTGTGTTGATGTCTTATTTCGCCTCGGTGTATGTCCGTATCGTCACGGGTATGAAGATACAGGATACGACGGCGGGCTTTAAATGTTACCGCCGTGAGGTGCTGGAGACGATCGATCTGGACCGTGTCCATTTCAAGGGATACGCCTTTCAGGTGGAGATGAAGTTTACGGCTTATAAGTGCGGCTTCAAGCTCGTGGAGGTGCCGATCATCTTTATCAACCGTGCCTTGGGTGTCTCCAAGATGAACTCTTCGATATTCGGGGAGGCTTTATTCGGCGTCCTTCAATTGAAATGGTGGAGTTTCTTCAGGAAGTATCCGAGGAAACATGCGAGCCATGCCTAATGAAAACAGAGTTTGACAATTTATAATAGAATAAGAAAGATGAATAAAATATTAATCCAAAATCCGAGAATCATCAACGAGGGCCGTTCTTTTATCGGCTCGGTGTTGGTGGAGGGGGATAAGATCGCGGCGGTGTTCGAGGGGGAGGTTCCCGGGAACGTGCGTGCCGAGGCGAACCAAGTGATCGACGCTACGGGGAAATGGTTGATACCGGGCGTCATCGATGATCAGGTGCATTTCCGGGACCCCGGGCTTACCCATAAGGGGGATATCGGGACCGAGAGCCGTGCGGCCGTGGCCGGTGGCGTGACGACCTTCATGGACATGCCGAACACGAAGCCACAGACCACGACGATCGCCGATCTGGAATGGAAATTCAACCGTGCCGCCGAGGTCTCCCGTGCGAATTACTCCTTCTTCTTCGGTGGGACAAACGATAATATGGACGAGATCCGCAGGCTGGATCGTAGCCGTGTGCCGGGACTGAAACTCTTCCTCGGCTCGTCTACGGGAAATATGCTGGTGGACAAGAAAGACTCGTTGGAGCGTATCTTCGGCGAGGCCGGTATGCTGATCGCCATCCACGCGGAGAAAGAGGAGGTGATCCGGCGTAATATCCAGTATTACACGAACCTGCATGGCGAGGATCTGGATATCTCTTTCCATAGTAAGATCCGTAGCGAGGAGGCCTGCTACCAATGCTCGGCCGAGGCGGTTGAACTGGCTACCCGCTTGGATTCCCGTTTGCATATCCTGCATCTCTCCACGGAGAAGGAATTATCGTTGCTCAGTAACCATCTTCCCTTGAGCGAGAAAAAGATAACCGGCGAGGTCTGCGTGCACCATCTGTGGTTTCATGACGGCGACTACGCCCAATTCGGTAATCGTATCAAGTGGAATCCTTCTATCAAGACGATCGAGGATCGCACGGCGCTGCGTGAGGCGGTCAATAACAATACGATCGATATCGTGGCTACCGACCATGCCCCGCATCTACCGGAGGAGAAGCAAGGCTCTTGCTTGAAGGCGGCTTCCGGAGGACCGCTTATCCAGCACTCCTTGATCACGATGTTGGAGCTGGCGATGGAAGGCCGTTTCACGTACGAGAAGGTGGTCGAGAAGATGGCGCATATGCCGGCGGAGCTGTTCCGTATCGATAGGAGGGGATACATCCGTCCCGGATACTACGCCGATATCGTATTGATCGATCCGGAGAGGACTTGGACGGTATCGAAGGAGAATATCTTGTACAAATGCGGTTGGTCTCCTTTCGAGGGCTATACGTTCCACCATGGCGTATGGAAGACTTTCGTGAATGGCGAGTTGGCCTATGGCGATGGAGTGGTGAATGACGCCGTGAGAGGTAAAGAAGTCCGTTATCTATAGTAGTAGAGACGGGGGAGATACCCCGTCTCACCCTATCTATTGGATATCGATCAGTTTATGGGTTTGCAGGCTTAGCCTCCACCGGGGATGCCGGAGGATGTAATCCACTACCTCTTTCGTATTTTGGCAGGAGCAGGGTTGCAGGAAATGGTACCGTGCGGGGATTTCGGCGTATGCGGACAGGTCTTGCCCGGTATAAACCACCTTTATCTCGTCGATCCTTTCCAATACCACCGGGGCGTTCTCCTTGGGCGAGCAAGTCACCCAGTCGATGCCGTCGGGCAAGGGGCGTGTGCCGTTCGTCTCGATACAGATCTGTTTCCCCGCCTCACGTAAGCGGGATATAAGCGCCTTGTCGATCCACAGACTAGGTTCTCCTCCCGTCAGGATCACTATCCGTGCGGGAAAGGAAGATACCTTCTCCACGATCTCCTCGTCCGTCATCATTACGCCCTCCTCGTGGCGGGTGTCGCAGAAGCTACATCTCAGGTTGCAACCGGAGAAGCGGACGAATACGGCGGGAGTCCCCGTATGGAACCCCTCGCCTTGCAAGCTGTAGAATATTTCGTTAATCTTCCTCATAGATCGCCGTGTTACCCTCAGACTCTTTTACCTCTACCTTGAAACAAGATGGGATCTGCTCGTATACCCAAAAGGCTATGTTCTCCGCCGTCGGGTTGAAAGGCAAGATATCGTTTAAGTTCTGGTGGTCCAACAGGGATTTCACCGATCTCTTGATATGACTGAAATCGACCACCATGCCATCGGCGTTTAATTCCTTGGAGCGGCAATAAACCGTGATCATCCAATTGTGACCATGTAGATTCTCACATTTGCTGGGGTAGGACAATCTCAAGCTATGGGAAGCGGAGATCTCCATACGTTTAATTACGGTATACATACGATAATAATGTTTATACGATAAATAATAATGTACCTAATGTCACCTCGGCACACAAAAAAATCCCGGATATTAATCCGGGATGCAAATATACGAAATATTTAGTTTGTTTGTACGACACTTGTCTACGATCGGTAGAGACAGGCGGTACGTCGATCGGCTATGCCTCTTGGTTCAGCGCCTTCATCGAGAACAGGAAGGTCGTTCCTTTGCCCTCGCCCTCGGACTCGAACCAAAGCTTTCCTCCATGAAGCTCCACGAAGTCCTTGCAAAGCATCAATCCCAGACCGGAGCCTTTCTCGTTCTTCGTCCCGTAGGTCGTGAAATGCGAGTCTTGTTTCAAGAGCTTGTCTTGATCCTCTTTCTTGATGCCCTTGCCGGTATCTTTCACGCTAACGGTTACGAAATCCCCCTCGGAGCGTGAGGATAAGGTGATCGTGCCCCCCTCGAAACTAAACTTCATGGCGTTAGAGATCAGGTTACGGATAATCGTCTTGAGCATATCGATATCGACCAAGCCTACCAGCTCTTTATCCAGATTTTCTAGGATAATCTTCACGCCTTTTTGCGCCGCCATCGGGACATACATCTCGGCGGTACTGTCGATGATACTGTTTATGTCGGTCTGTTGCTTATATACGTGCTGCTTGTTCAAGCGGTTCTTGGCCCATTTCAGCAGGTTGTCCAGCAAGAGGAAGATCTCCTCGGAGGTCTTGTTCATCATCTGGATCATCTCGTACACCTCGTCGCCTACCCGCTCCTTGTCCACCATCATCAAGATGGCGTTATTCATCATTTTCAACGAGCCTAGCGGGGAACGCAGGTCATGGGCGATAACGGAGTATAGCGTATCCCTAGACTCGATCGTGTTCTCCAGCTCGGCCTTGATGCGCTTGATGCTGTAAAGCTCGTAGCGGTGGGCCACCCTCTTCACCAGCTCCTCACGTTGGAAAGGCTTTGTGACGTATTCGGTGGCGCCCAATTGGTAACCTTTCACGATGCTTTGCATATCGCTTAGGGCGGACATGATAATCACGGGTATATCCGTAGTCTCGGGATTGCTTTTCAGATGCTGGAGGACCTCATATCCGTCCATCTCAGGCATCATGATATCGAGTAATATCAGATTTGGGTGTTTCTCGTTAGCTATGCGTAGTGCTTTTGTCCCGCTGTCGCAAGTCAAAAGCGTATATCCCTCTTTCTTCAGTATGGCTTGTACTAGCATGACGTTTGTAGGGACATCATCTACGATAAGAACTTTATACTCTGAGGCCAATTTATCCATTGTATCTAAATTGTGTTCTAGTTTTCTTGATATTCAAATAGTATCAATAGCGCAAAAGTATTAATTAAAGTCGACATATAACGACTATTTATCCATCTATTTTTTTATTTTTTTATCCCGCGCCTCGTTTGGCTTTTTCCCAAGCGCCTGTGCCTTTATGCTTAGCGAGATAGCTATACCCTCGTATGACATTGATATTCATGAATAAAAAGTAATAAGGAATGAATAATAGCTTGTTCCGGATGTTCCGTTTTTCCATTTTATACCCCAAGTATCCCAGCAGGTAAAACGCTAATTGCAGGGCAAGGATGACCGTGTAAAGGGTATGCCCGGTACAGGCTAGGAGAAGGTTGAGGGGCAGGAGGGCGAAGAGCACGACCGGCGTCAGCGTCCAGCGCAGTACCCGGTGGCTGATGTATTGGAAGCTCAGTATCCCGTACCGGAAGATATTCAATAATCCCCGTAGCCGCCATACCGATTGCAATCCTCCGGCCGATATGCGTACTTTACGTTTCTCCTCCTCCCGCATGTTCAGGGAGGCGCTCTCGAGGGCGTACGCCTCTTTGCTGTAAGCGATCTTATAGCCTTTCATCGCTATGCGCAGGGAGAGGATGAAATCGTCCAGTAGGGTATCCGGGGGCATCTGCTCGAAGAGGGAGGTACGGATGGCGAAGAGTTCGCCTGCCGCCCCGACGGCGGAGTATAGGCGGTAGTCCAGTCGCTTGAGGGCGGACTCGTATTTCCAGTATATGCCTTCTCCGGCGGTGGCTCCTTGCTCGGCTTGTATCTCTACCCGTTTCTCTCCGGCCACGCAGCCTACCCGTGGGTCGCTGAACTGGCGTATGATCTCCTTGATGGCGCCCTTGTTCAGCATCGTGTTGGCGTCGGTGAAGATGACGTAGGGAGTATTGACGTAGGGGAGGGCCCGGTTCAAGGCGGCGGTCTTTCCTTGTCGCCGCGGTTGGTACAGTACGGTGACCTCCGGGTACTCTTTCAGTCTCTCATTCGTGTTGTCATTGCTTCCATCGGTGATCCAGACCAGTCTCAGCTTATCCGCCGGATAATCCAGTTGTCTGCAATTCACCATCTTGCTCGCCACGATCGCCTCCTCGTTGTAGGCGGCTATCAGCAACGTGGCCTCCGGCAGCGGCTCTGGAAGGCGGGGGGACCGGGGTTTTACGAACAGCTCCTTGATCTTGACCATAAGGTATAATACGATCCCATACCCCAGATAGGTATAGAAAACGATCCCGATGCCGATCCAGAAGAGGATCTCAATGATGGCTGAATAATTTTTTATCATAATATAATAATGTAACTATAACTATATGTTAATCACGCATAGGCAAAGAAACATCTTTTTAATATGAAAAACAAAATTCTTTATGATAATCTTAGGAAGTTACCTGTCTTCTAGTTTGAATTTACTAATTTTGTCGAAAATTGTAAATTCACGATATGGTTATTCTGCAGGGGTTAGAAATTGCTTTGTTTACCTTGTTTTCTATCAAGGTACTATATCTATTTGTTTTTAGTGTCGCTTCCCGTCTCCGTGTAGCGAAACAGGAAGAGCGTCGTGAACACGGTATGCGCAGGATCGTGATTTTGATACCGGCCTATAAGGAAGATAAAGTAATCATGGAGTGTGTCGAGTCTTGTTTATGCCAAGATTATCCCTCCACCCATTATGATGCGGTGGTGATTTCCGATAAGATGAGTGATGATACGAACCGGACTTTATCATCGTTGCCTATTCAATTAGAGATCGTTCATTTTGAGAATAGCACCAAGGCCAAGGCGTTGAATCTGGCCATGAGTCATTTGGAAGGTTATGATATTGCTTTGATTTTGGATGCGGATAATACGATAGGGCCAGATTTCTTGCGAAAGATAAACCAAGCGGCTTTTACGGATACGACCGTAGCTTACCAAGCGCACCGTACGGCAAAGAATTTGAATACGAATTTAGCTTATCTGGATGCTGTAAGTGAGGAGATTAATAATAGTATTTTCCGGCAAGGGCATGTGAATCTCGGATTTTCCTCGGCCTTGATCGGGTCAGGCATGGCCTTTCAGTATGATTTTATAAAGAACGAGTTGGCCGGCATTCATGCGGTAGGCGGTTTTGATCGTGCTTTAGAGCTTTCCCTGTTTAAAAATAACAAGCGGATCGGTTATTTGCCGGACGCTTATGTATGGGATGAGAAGATCCAGAATCAGAAAGATTTCGCCAATCAACGCAGGCGTTGGCTATCTGCTCAATTTCATTATTTAGGCGAGTCCCTCGGTGATCTTCCTTCTGCCATAAAAGCGGGTAAATGGGATTTTTGTGATAAGATATTCCAGCAAATGAGCCTTCCGAGGATCATTATAATGGGGGTTATATTCATTATGTCGGTCGTGTTGTCATTTATATGCTGGCCTGCCTCGGTGAAATGGTGGATACTGCTTGGCCTTCTGTTGTTATCCTTGGCGTTGGCTATACCCAAGGAATTGTATACGAGAAGGCTTTGCGAGGCGTTGATCTCATTGCCCGGGTCATTTTGGGAGATGTTCTTGAATCTCTTCCGGTTAAGGGGGGCGAACAAAAAATTCATACATACGGAACATGGGGTAAAACAATAAATTAGGTGTGATTATGTTTATCGGTAAATGGGATGTTGAGAGAAAGGAAGATTTCCTTTATGAGGGTTCTTGTCGGATTCATAAGGTCGATGGGATATCTGTTTGGTTCTTTGGGGTACTTTATAATAAAAAGACATTAGGTTATGATCCTGCCGCTAATGAGGCTAAAATAATCATTGAGATTTATCGAGAAAAAGGTTACACAGGCTTCGCCCGGTTAGACGGCTCATTTACTTGCTTGTTGAGAACTCCGGATTCGGCGGTGATATTCAGGGACCATCATGGTACATCTTATCAGGTTTATTATACGAGTCAATATTTTTCCTCCTCGCTTATGCGTTTAAAAGATATGGACGGATTTACGGCAGTCCCTAATTATAAGGCCTTAAGCTCATTTCTTTCCATAGGCTATATAGAGACCCCTATGTGTGCGTTGGAAGGGGTCTGTAAGCTGGGTGCCGGAGAACTCCTGTTATGGCGGGATGGGGATTTGAGAAGTATGTCTTTATTTCCTTCCTACACCATGGCTCCTGCTACTCCTCGAAAAAGTCTGGAAGAATACGCGGAAGAATATGCCGGATTGCATGCCGTGGCTATCCAAAGACGTATCGGCTCTAGTGCCAACGTCGGTATCCTATTGAGCGGAGGATATGATTCCGGCTGTAATTTAGCGGCCTTGCGAAAGATCTATAATGGAGATATCCGTTCCTATTCCATAGGGTTCAAAGGTGATAACTGGACCGAGTTGCCTTTGGCACGTTGTATGTCCGATACGTTTCATACGATTCATGCGGAATATGAGATAGATGGAAGCGAAATCTCTTCTTTGCCGGATATCGTAGAGTTTCTGGGTGATCCGTTCGTCGAAGGAGGCTTAATGGTAAATTACTCGGTCATGCGTCTGATCGGCCAAGCCAAGCCGGATATCCTGTTAGGAGGCGATGGCAGTGATCAATATTTCGGGACTTCCGGCAGGGAGGTAGCGTTGCATTACTTGACGTCCCGTATCGGGATGAAACCATTGATGCGCTTATTGTATGGGTTCTTGAATCAATCCGGTTTTGATACGAATAACTCGCTTTATCGACTTCGTTTCCATTTGGATAAGATATTGCATATATTGCAAGGTGATTTATTCGGTTTTCCCTCTTTTTGGCTAAAGGATTTGATGCTTGATCAAGACTTTTTGCCGGCACCGGATCGGCACCGTCCCGATACGCGAAGCTTCGAGGCTCTTTACACGCAGCATCTTTATAAAAGCGACGTGGAGAGGATCATTAACCAGGTCATTTTATTTAAGGCTTCCAAGATGGCCGATATGTTTGGCAATAACTTGGCTTTCCCGTATATGGATCTTGACTTGTATCGTTTCTTGTCGGAATTGCCGGTTTGCTATAAGTGCAAGGGTGATAGTGTCGCCAAGATCGCCAGAGGCCATGCCACGGCAAAATATCTGTTGAAGTATCATTATAAGCCATTGCTTCCTGAGGCGATCACCTCGAAGAAAAAGCAAGGAGGCTTCGCCCCGATGCCCCTGTTTTTCAAGGATGACAGGCAAAGGACTCGTATAGCGGACTTTATTCTTAGCTCTTCAGTGGTTGGCGACTACTTGAATAGAAAGACCGTGGAGCGCTTCGTGAGAAGATATGACTTGGAGGTTCATAATGAGGATAACTGGTTTTGGTATAGACAAAATAGGGCGATACAATATTTCAATTTGCTGACATTGGCGATCTGGTGGGAGCGATTTATAGGGAATAAGGATTGTTTAAGCTTTTGATACTCGAATAATATGTCGATCAAGCAGCAAGTCACTAAAAGTGTTTTCTGGAGCGCGGTAGAACGATTCTCCGTGCAGGGAGTCCAATTTATATTGAGCCTGATAATCGCCCGCCTGCTTCTGCCTGCCGATTATGGCTTGATCGCCATGTTGAGTATATTCATGTCGATAGCCCAGACCTTTATCGATAGCGGCTTTGCGAATGCCTTAATCCAGAAGAAGGATAGGACGGACGCGGATTATAGTACCGTGTTCTATTTTAATATTGTCATTTCCGTCTTGATCTACTTGTTATTATACATGTCTTCTCCTTGGATCGCCAAGTTCTATGAAGAAGACCAGTTGGCTCCGATCGCCCGGGGCATCGGGCTTACGCTCATTATCAACTCCTTTGGGATCGTCCAGCAGGCCAAGATGACGATATCCTTGGATTTTAAGCGCCAAGCCCAGGCCTCTTTGTCGGCCGTGGTGCTGAGTGGCGGTGTAGGTGTCTGGCTGGCTTATTCCGGTTATGGAGCTTGGGCATTGGTCTACCAGTCCTTGCTGAATAATTTCTTTCGTGTCGTCCTTGTCTGGTTTTTCTCCGGCTGGATGCCCGGCAGGAGTTTCTCCTTGGAGTCGTTCCGCACGTTATTCTCGTTTGGCTCGAAGTTGTTGCTGTCCTCATTGTTACATACTTTATACAAGAATCTATATACATTGATAATAGGAAAGAAATTCTCGGCGGCCGAGCTGGGATACTATAACCGTGCCTTTACGCTGGCCCAATTCCCCTCGACGAATTTGACGGACGTGATCGTGCGAGCCGTGTACCCGATACAATGTAGGTTGCAGGATGACGAGGAAGCTCTGAGCCGCATGTTCTTGAGATATATGCGAATGGCGTGTTTCCTGGTTTTTCCAGTCATGCTTATTTTGTGTGCGTTGGCTGATCCTTTGGTTCGTTTGCTGTTGACAGATAAATGGATTGAGGCGGTGCCGTTATTGCAAATACTTTGTATCGCATACATGTGGGACCCGGTAATGAAGATAAATAATAGCTTGTTGAATGTCAAGGGGCGCTCGGATTATTTCCTGTATGCGGAGATATTGAAGAAGACCATGGCTTTCTTGATTCTTTTCGCTACTATTCCATTGGGCGTGAAAGGAATGTGCGCCGGTCTTATTCTATATTCTTTCGTGGATATGATAATAATAACCTATTATACCCGCAAACTCACGAGACTGGGTATGTTCGTGCAGATATGTGAACTATCGCCGATTTTATTCCTCACGTTTACTATGGGAGGGATCGTTTATGTAATAACGTTACTAAGCATACCTCCGTTCGCGCAATTAGTCATTGGGGGGAGCGTCGGGATCGCTTATTATTTATATCTCTCATATTTGTTTAATTTTCAAGAGTTTGATTTGATAAAACATCTTGTCAAGGAAAAAATTAATCTATAGGGTTTGATTGGTTCGTTTTAGATATTCTTCAAGCGTGATTGGGCTTTGCCGTTGCATCTTTCTTTTTACCAACGTTTTCACCAGATGAAAGAATGCGGATATGGTGATTTGCAGATCGTTTTTCTTATCCCTGTACGGAAAGATCGTTCTGATCATCTCGTCAGACCAATCCTGCTCGAAAAACGCCCTGTAATAAGGATCGTCCGGATTGACTAAGATATCGATGGAATCTTTCCATTCATATCGAACTGTCGTTATTTGGTGATAGGCCAGATAAAATATGCGAAGGGATATACTTTCGTATGGCAGGAAATTCAGGAATGTCTTACCATAATCGGGAAACAGGGAGGGGAGTTTCGCCTTATCGAATAACACGAGTTTCCCATTGATTTCTAGGCAAACCCATTTATGTGATTTTTTAGGGAACAAGGATTCTCCGATGAAACTGGGGACTTCCAGATAGCCACGAGTGGCGGTTCGTTGTAATTCATTAACGAGAGCGATGGGGTCGTCTACATGTTCTAATACTTGTGCGCAAATGACATAGTCGAAATCTTTATCCTTGAAAGGCATGCTGGAACCGTCAGCGTTTATGAATTTCTGGTGTGGGTATATTTTTATATCGCCTCCTCTATGGTAATTGGAGGATATATATTTTTCCACGATGACGTTGGCTCGGTATGTAGGATTATGCCCACTCCCGACTTCCAGTACCTTATCGGATTTGTTGATCCGTAAATCATGCCGGTCTATTGGATTTCGTTCTTTCATGATTTGTTGTAATTGTTTGTATTATTTTTACTTGTTTGATGGAGTGAATGGCACCTACGTTCCTGACGTGAGGAACCTCAGTATCTTGTTCCTGTTCGCGATTCGCTGGAGAATGACGGGAATGAATATAGCCATTGCGGTAGCGAACATGAATATAAGGATCTCCGAGCTTACCCCAAGCCGGTTCAATATAATCCGGCCTCCGGAAGTACCGAAACCGTGATATAGGTAAATAATATAAGCGTAGCTTCCTACCCACGTGAATAGGCGACTGGAGTAGCTTTGGCTGAGTAGCAAGGCTAGAGTGGCCATGACCCATAGAGGCCGTGTGAGGCCGTAGAGGAGATCTTTCGATACCGCTGGGTAAAACCACTCGAGCTGCAATGAGAGGACACCCACTATGGCGAGCGAAGATAAGGCGACACTTGTCTTATGGGTGATTATTTGCTTGGAGAACCTGCGGATCCCGACTCCGGCTACGAAATAGGGAAACTGGGCCATCGCTCCCATGAAACTGAATAGGTTGGGGATTTGCCCATTGCTCAAGAATATCTTTTGTACTACTAAGCCGGCAAAGGCACATACGAGGCAGATGGCCCAACCGCCAAACTTATCCATCCATTTGTTGGCATCTATCATACGGATGGCCGCGAACATCAAGAACAGGGATGGCAGATACCAGTAGATCGTGTATGGGAATACGTATATTCTCCATATATCCGCTAGGTTTCCTTTCTGGTTGGTGCCCGGCGTTATGTATTGGATCAAGAAATAGAGCGTGGCGGCCACTGCCATCGGTACGAGCAAGCGATATGCCTTTCTCTTCATAAACGTACCGGAGGAACCCGCTTTGACAGGCTTGAGCGCATATACCCATCCGGCTATCGCCGTGAATAGGGGCATCTGGATGTAGTTGATCCACAGATACAGGTAACGCCAAGGCGAGGGAAAATCTATTCTCATCCCACCCTCGGGGGTAGAACCTATCACGTGACCTATCACCACGAGAAGGATGGCGATTCCCCGGAGGGTCTCGATATGCGAGTTCTTATTAGTTTGTGTCATTCCTTTTATATCTGCGATGATTGATACTCTGATATTTTCTTTGAATGGACAAAAATAATAAATAAAAACCAAGAGTTGTTCATTTTCATGGATTTTCTCTTGGTTTTAGGGTCGCTAAAAGAGTATGCCATATGTTTTTCCCAGCGAGCTCAGCGCCGCCGAGAGTATCAGCCCCCAGCCCAGCAGGTTCAAGGGGCCGGGCGAGGGGTGGACGAGAGCGAGAGTATCGCCCCGATAGCCGCCAGCGCCGCCTCCCGCATGTCCAGCAGGAGGGAGAGTGCCGCCAGCAGGAAGAGGCTGGCCAAGGCGAGCAGGCGGAAGTGGGGGAAAGGGGGGCGTGGGCTCCGTGGGAGTGTCGGTCGTGTCATGGGGCGGTTGTTTTTGGGGCGTGTGAGATCCTAGGTTTAGCAAGAAATCCAGCAGGCTGCGGACGAAGGCAAGTATTTGTCGTATCTTATTCATATCAATTGTTGTTTTTTAGGGATGAGTAAATCGGTTCGATCTCGTGGCAGAGCTGTACCAGCGTCTCCCGGTAGCGCTCCCGGTTGTCGCCGTTCAGCTCGCTGATGTAGGGGCTGTAGGCGATGGCCTTGGCGTAGTCGGCGGGGAAACGGCTCATGGCGGCGGCCTGCGGGTAGGAGCAGACGAGGAGGCGGGCGAAGTCGAGGTAGGAGTTGCGTGCCGAGTCGTAGCGGCGGAACAGCAACTCGCCCCGCTTGTATCGGGCGGTGACGCGGCCCCCGTGCCAGAAGGCGTTGCTCGCCCCGTAGCCAGTGATGCCGAAATGGTTGTTGGCCTCCCGGGCTAGGCGGGAGGTGCCCCAGCCGCTTTCTAGGGCGGCTTGGGCAAGGAGGATGATGGGGTTTAGGTGGAAGCGGTCGCCGGCGGACTGGGCGTCGGCAAGGTGGGTGGAGATATAGGCTTGTTTCATGATATATACGATGAATTATGATTTGATTTTTCTTGGAAAATTAATCTTAAATTACTATCTTTGAATAAGTTAATAAATAAACAGCATCAGTATGGAAAAGCGGGAGACCGGTGTCGGCGCCTATTATTTTTGTGATATAGCGATGAGTTATTTTCCCTTATTGTCGAAGAAGAAAGCCTCGGATAAGCTGTCCCGGTGGATACGTGTCAGCGGAAAGTTGATGGAGCGGCTGGAGGAGTGCGGATGGCATCCCCGCCAACGGATCTTATCGCCCCGTCAGCGGGAGTGCATCGTGTCGCACCTAGGGGAGCCCTGATTTAGATTTCGTCGGGGGATTCGCTGTCGCTTCCTCCCGGGGCGGGTGCGTCGGGCACGATCTTCTCGAACTTGGCGAGGCCGGTGACGCTCTTTAGCGTCACGCTCGGACGGAAGACGATCCGAGGACGTTTGATAAGGGAGGCGTTGAAGTCGGACTCCAGCTTGGTACCCTTGCTGCCGATCACGGCTTGGAAGTGGCCGAGATCGCCTAGCTGGACGGTCTCCCCTTTCTGGAGGCGTTGCTTGAGGATGTAGAGGAGGCCGTCTACCACGACGTGCACGTCGCCCCGGGAGGCGGTGCTGCGGTCGGCGATCTGGTCGCACAGCTCCTCGAAATCGCAGGTGCCGGTGGACTTGTTCACGGCGTAATACAACTTGGAGTCGGCGGCGGCTCCCTTGGTCATGTCTTTTCGTAAGACTAATCGGTACTTGATCGGCATAATGTCTGGTGTTTTTTTGATTACGTTGTAAAGGTACGACATGCCGCCGGTGGGATTCCGGTTAACGGGGACGAAGGGGGGCGAGGTCGGGTGAATGGGGGTAAAGAGTTGGATTTAGGGGGGATAATGCTTGTTTGTCAAGAAAAATAACCGTATGTTTGCCTTATCAAAATTCGATTGACATGAAAAATTTACGGTATGAAAGAGAAAGACAAGCGGCGAGACGTGAGAGGTGAGTCCCGTGAACGGGTGAAGTGCCAGCGTGAGACGTTGGGCAAATATTTTTATGATTTGTCAAAACTGACGTTCACGGCGTTGGTGCTGGGTGGAATAGCTATGTTATTCCAATCGGAAAAGATAGAGATAAGTATGATTGGAATGTTCATGGTAGGGATCTTGTTCTCTGTCGGGTTAGCTTTCTGTGGTAATAAAATCTTGAAATAATAAAGAGCTATGAATCCATTGACATTTCTTTTCGGGGTAATGCTATTGATACTTGTGGTGTTTATCGTTTGGATGTACACGCCATCCGGCAAGCGTTGGTTGGATAGCATGAAATAAAAGGACTATCGTGTTTCCGGTCCGAACACTACTGTGTTTGGCTTCGGATACTACTGTGTTGGCTTCCCAACGCAATAGTGTTCGGCGCCAAGCACAGTAGTGTTTTTTTTGTCTCCCCCCCTATATCCCCTCCGGCAGGATACTTTGGCTTTGCAATTCCCGGGCGATACGGTCGCTCAGGGCGAAGTGATTCTCGAGCGTGGCTTGTAGGCGCAGGCGCTCGCCGGGTGTCGCCGCCATGCGGACGGACTCCAAAGCCCGGGCTAGCTTCCGGCGTGCGAAGGACTCGCCGTAGAGGAGCACTTGGAAGCGGGTCTCGTCGGGAAGCCGCTCGTCCGGTACCGGTCCGGTATCCTGCGGTGCGGAGGCCCGGAGGGAGAGGACAAGGGCGGAGAGCCGTTCGTCCGCTATCCCGTCCGGATGCTTGCCCTCGGCGAGGAGGTGGAGCAAGCGGGCGTGCTCCGGGTCTTCTAGGGGAAGCTCGTTGTCCGCCAGTTCGCCGGAGACCCATGCGGGCAGGGAAATCCCGTTTCCGTCGGGGTCGTAGAACATCCGGTCATGGTGCGTGAGGCAAAAACGCAGTAATGTCCTTTCTCGTGGCAGGGCGGGCGTGAGGCCTGCGGCTTCCTTCTTCGGCACCGGTACCGGTACGTTTTTCGGGCCTGTGGCGACGGAGATTTCCTGCCGTAGTACCTCTATCGGTATTCCCGTCGCTCCGGATAGCTCCCCGATCCTTCGGTACACGGCCAGCGGGGAGGAGAGGAGGCCGATCTCGCCCAACGCCCCGTTGATGGCGGCGGTGTCCGTGTGAGGGCGGGAAGCCGCTTGGCGGATGCGGTAGGAGAGGTAATCGAGGGTACCCTCCCGTGCTAGGCGTGCCAGCTCGTCGCTCCCTTTCCGGCGGTACACCTCGTCCGGGTCCATGCCGTCGGGCAGGGGAAGCAGGCTGACGGCGCATCCCTCGGACAGGAGCATATGGGCGCACCGGACCGTGTTCTGCCGTCCCGCCGGATCGGGATCGAGAGAGAGCGTCACCTGCCCGGCCAGCCTCCGTATCGCCCGGATATGCTCCTCGGTGAGCGCCGTGCCGCATAGCCCCACGGCGTACCGTATGCCGGAGGCGTGGAAGGCGAGCACGTCCTTGTATCCCTCGCAAAGCAGGATGCGCCCCTCGGAGCGAACGGCCTTCACCGCCTTGTGCAGGCCGTAGAGGATATGCCCCTTGTGGTAGGCGGGACTGTCGGGGGAGTTGACGTATTTCCGCCCCTTCTCCGACGGGGTAAGGCTCCGTCCGGCGAACCCGGCCACCTGTCCCCCGGTGGTGTGTATCGGGAAGATGAGCCGGCCTAGGAAGGGGCGGAACACTTGGGGGACGTCGGGCGGGCAAAGTCCCACGCCGAAGCCGCGGTAGGTCTCTTCCAGCCCATGGCGATCCTCTACCGTACGTGCCGTACCTACGGGGTGGCCCGGTAGCAGGCCGCTAGCGAACGAGGCGTTCGCCAGCAACAACGCTTCCCGCTCGTCCCGCCGCCGCTCACGACCAGCGGCAGCGGTCTCTTCCACCTCGATATTGTATTTGCGTGCCAGTAGGCGTACTGCCTCCTCGAAGCCGCATCCCTCCATGTGGCACACGAGCCGTATCGGGTCCGCCGCCTCGCCGCAACTGAAGCACTTCCCGATGTTCCTCGCCGGGGAGACGCGGAAGGAGGGATGCCGCTCGTCGTGGAACGGGCACAGCGCCACGAAGTCCTTCCCCGAGCGATGTAGCGTGAGGTAACCGGAGGCTACCTCGTCGATGCGGGCTGTCTCCCGCACCTTGCGCAGCGTATCGTCCGTCAGCATTCGAAGAGGCCCTTTCCCTTCGGTTTAGGCTCCGCTGCCCGGGCCTTGCGGACGCATGCCGGCTGGGTGTCGTCCCAGAAGGAGGTCACGCCCTCGTTGTGCATGAAGCGCACGTGTCCCAGCTCGCCTTGGCGGTTCTTGGCCAGCAGGATCGTGCCCCTCCCCCGGGTAGGCAGGTGCGTATCCGGGTCCTCGTGTATGTTCACCACGGAGAGGCGGCTGATGAAGGCCACCGTATCGGCGTCCTGCTCGATAGAGCCGGAGTCCCGGAGGTCGGATAGCTGGTGCCTGAAGGAGTAGGTCCCCCTCGTCTCGCAATTGCGGTTCAGCTGGCAGAGCAGCACGATCGGTATCTCCTCGTCCATCGCCGTAATCTTGGCCTTGCGGGTGATGTTCGAGATGGCCTCGTTCGGGGTCTGCCCCTTGTCGTCCCGGTTTACCAGCTGCAAGTAATCGATGATGGCGAGGGAACACTTCCCTTGCCGCCTCCTGAGGGAGATGTCGCAGCGTATCTCGTCTATTTGGATGTCCGAGCGTTGGTTGATACATATCGGCAATTCTTTCAGCTGCCGGCTCGCCTCCTCCAAGGCTCTCATCTCCTCCTCGGTGGCGGTTCCCTTGGTGATCTTCGAAGGCTCCACGTCGGCTATCTGTCCCAGCATCCTGAAGATCAGCTGTTCCCTCGACATCTCCAGGCTGTAGACGCAAACCGGTACCCCTTGCTTGGCGGCGTTCACCGCCATGAAAAGGGCGAAGGCCGTCTTTCCCATGCCCGGGCGGGCGGCGAACACGTGGAGCGAGCCTGTCCGCAACCCTCCCATAAGCCTGTCCAGTCCCCCCAGCCCGGTATGTATGCCCGCCGTACCGCCCCGGGCTACCCGCTCGCGTATCTCCCGTACCCGTGCCATGGCCTCGGCGGTGGCGGTAGGCATGTCCGGTATCTCGTGGGTGAGGGAGAGCTGCTCGCCCAGTTCGTCGGCCACCGTTCCCAGTTCCGATATCAGCTTTTGCGTATCCCGGTCGTCGGCCGCCGCCTTATGCGCCAGCTCGTGGCACCTCAGGATAAGCCGCCTTGCCACGAAGGCCTCCCTTATGTACTGGCAATGCTGCCGTACGAACTCTCCGCCTACCTCCATGTAGCCGTCTTGCCGGGCCAGCTCGAAGAGGTCGGGCAGTTGCCCGGCCCTCTCCGGCGAGAGCCTCCGTATCTCTTTCTCCACCGAGAGTATATCCGTTCCTTCCCCCTTCCCGTGAAGGCTGAGGTAGGCCTCTATCGCCAAGGCGATATCCGGGTGGGTGAACATCTCGGGCCTTATCCTGAAGGCGATCTCGGGAAGGCTCTTGCGTGAGGCCAGCAGCCCGAAGAGCAGGGCTTTCTCCGCTTTCCGCTCTTCGGGTAGCGTGAGGCTGGCGGGGATTTGTTTGAATGAAGTGTTATTCATGTCGATCGATAAATAAGTTTGTATAATTGATGATCTCCACGGCAAGTCCGCAGGTGAATTTCTTCTTGGTGATCACTTTCTTTTCCGCCAAGTCGTTCAGGTTCTTGCGCAAGGCGTAGACCGAGCAGTTCAAAAAGGCTGCCATCTCGGGTATCTTTATGATGCATTGTCCCTCCTTGATGGCATACTGCTCTCCATTCCACATATACGAGTACCCGCTATAGCTGGCCTTGCTGTACAGGTAGAGCATGATACCGGTCTTCACCGAGGATTTCTTGTCCTTGCAATAATCCTTGATAAGGATACTCAGGAACTGTCTGGGGTATCGGGTGTAGCCATTCCGACGCAAATCGTCAGGGCTAAATAGTTTAGACATAGGTCGATAGGATTATACCCAAGGGGCGTTGTCTGGTTCCTTTTCTATTTTCGCACCGCATTTCGCACTACGTTTCGCATGACCAACCGTTTGATTTGTAGCGTATTGGATAAAAATGGTTATCTTTTTTCGCACTGCGTTTCGCACGACTATATATAAGTATATTAGTAAAGATAAGAAAAGAGAAGAGGCGACGTTACGCCGCCATTCTTTTTTTAAACAAAATTCCATGATGTTCAGATAGCTTTTTCACAATGGACGTAAATCGTAACGGAATGAATGTTCCACTCTTTTTATGTAGATCGTGATGGTTAAATAAATAATAAATTCATTCCACAAAGATCGGTATAATATTTAATAAATACAAAGTATTTTATGCTTTAAATATATGTTTATAAATATGCTTATTTGTTCTTTATAGTGTGAATAAATTACTAAATTCCGGAAGGGATAATATACTGTATAATGAATGTTTATATATATTATTTTTTATGAATATTCTTTGTATTACCCCCGGTGAGAATCGCCAATAAGGTTGGGTGGAATTTATTTAGGTAATAGAATAATAGATAGCAAATCACGATTATGAAGCTGGGGATGAGGAAATATAATAGTATCATGGAAAAGCTGCTATCTGGCTTTAGTAGTTTGTATAACCCTCTTTTTAGGAACATTTGTATTTGCATATGTAATAAGAAGCAAAAATAACTACCAGCCGATAATCCAATGAGTAATTCTCCTTTCCCTTTTTCGATGATTGTTAGGCATATGTGAGATACGCATAGAATGCCTAGAAGGATATTTATCAAATAATAATAATGATGATATGGGTATCCTTGATATAGAGTGGCTATAATCAAGCTTATTAGAAATAAAGGGTAAAACCATTTAGCCTTTGTCTTTATAAAATTTTCTATATCGTAACTTCCTAATGCGCACCATGCGCCAAGAGTGAAAAAGAATATAGTGTCGATTATATATATATTAATGTTTAGTGATTTATGGAAAAACCAAATTCCACCGATAACGTATAAACTATAGTGTTTTGTATATTTGTATGAATACCAAAGAAGGGGAGAAAATACGCACATAATAAAAAGATTCCTTAAGAACCAAAATTGTCCTACGAACATGCTCGTGTTGAAAAGACCTGAATATGCGCTGATAAAGTCTTTCCATTTGTAATCTTCGATAAGTAAATTATTACCAGAGAAAAGGCTGGCAGTATAAGGTATTTTCTGGGCAATGTAATAAAGCAGTAAATATAGAGTAGTCCATATTATGATAGGTTGTAATAAATGCTTAGCCCGAGTCTTTAGGTGTTTTTTATAATCAATAAATGTGTTTTTGTAGTTTATGAAGAAAAGATATCCGGATATAATGAAAAACAATGGAACAGCTGTCCTTGTTGTCAAAGTCAAGGCTGTGGACAAATATTTATAAATGGCATAAGATCCATCATACGATGCGCTAAGTTCTTGATTGGTCAAACCTGTCATGGCCGCATGTAAGAACACGATTTGGAAACAAAGTATGGTTCTTAATGCGGAAATTGTTTTTGAAAGAGTGGTTGTCATTATCATAATAATTTAAATATGGTTGTATTTAATATTGAATATTGTCCGTCAGCCCATGGAAACTTCCTTTTATAAACGCTGACAGGGAAACCCATTCCCTGCGTAGCAGATGATAAAAGATGTTTTTGGGGATTACTATAGTTAATTGGTACATGATGGAGAGGAGAAAAAAGAGGCCTTTTCGGTTACGGCGTACGAACAGTATCCGGCTGCGGGTAAGGTAATAAAGCCGTTGCGGACTGCCTCGCTTGATAGTCATGCTTTCCTTGTGGAATACCGTGGCGGCGGGTTCGTACCATGTCTCATAGCCATGGCGGTGAAGTTGCAGGCTCCAGTCAAGCTCTTCGTAGAAAAGAAAATAAGCCTCTGTCATAGGTCCCGCTTCCTTGATCACCTTTCGGGTGGTCATCACGCAAGCTCCATGGATGGCATCCGTGCGTTTGGGCTGGTCAAAGTCGGCACAGTCTAACTGGTAGCCCGCCACTAGTTGATAGCTTGCCCGGATGGGATTGGCGGATTTGTAACCGGCGTATTGTATCGTGTCCCGTTGGTACTCATACTTGATCTTGGGTGAGACAGCGCCAATTCGCGAGTCCGACCGCAGGCGCTCCACTAATACCTTCAGTACGGGACATGTGATGATTATATCGTTATTGATGTATAAGATGTAATCTCCCTTTGCCGCCCGGTACCCCAGATTGTTCGCCCCGGCGAACCCGAGGTTCTTGTCGCTTCGGATCACCCGAGTAGTGTCGCCTAGCGCTCTCTCCAACCTCTCGCCGTCACCGTTGGGCGAGGCATTGTCCACCACGATGAACTCATGAGGATAATCCTCGAACTGGCGGAAACTTTCCACTAGCTCGAGCGTATCTTTGTATCCGTTGTAATTGACGGTTATGATTGATACCATGATGTTATTTTTTATTTACCTTGACCCATTCCTTCTTCTCGAAGTCATATTGTTTCAATATACGGGCGGGGTTGCCTCCCACGACAGAGTAAGAAGGGACAGATTTTGTAACGACACTTCCAGAAGCTATGACACAATGTGTCCCAATTGTAATCCCTTGATTTATACAAGAATTACCGCCAATCCAAACATCATCTTCTATTATCGTGCGGTTGGGGCTTACTCCTTGTTTAGCGATTGGTCTATCTACATCCAGATAATTATGAGTCAGTCCGGTTATTTGGGCTCCACTTCCGATCGTAACATAATTTCCTAGGGTGACGGGGCCTACTAATTTCACTCTTGAGGTTACATGAGTGTAATCTCCAATTGTAATATCTCCCATACCATTGTTGATAATGGCATAATCTTCTATTACGCTTTTTATTCCTAATGTAATTTTTTTTGAAGGGATTATATCTAATCTCGCTTTTCTTCTGATAATAGCCCCTTTCCCTTTTTTAATTACGAATGGAATAAGAAAAATCCTAGCCCACAAGCGAGGACGGGAGGTATACGGATGTATCAACAGATAATGAAGGTTTTTTTTTAATTGAGGATGATTGTTTAACATATTTATAATTGTATTATAGATTGATGAATGAATATAATTTATTTACTGAGTTTTCCCATGTGTGCATATGAGCGAATTGTATCCTTTTTTTTATTAAAGTTTGATTATTCGTCTGTAAAGCCGTATGTATGGCCTCGACATATTCGGTGGTATCATCGCAGTTCCATACATGATCTTCAAATAGGCTCATGGTTTTTGTCCGGGTTGCGATGACTGGTTTTCCTAGTGCCAAATATTCGTCGATTTTGCGTGGATAATTCCCGATCGTTATATGATTTATTTTCTGGGGATTCATGCAGACATCAAAATGCGCTACATATGAGGGTATACTTGCTTGAGGTTTCTCGCCGAGAAATATGACATTCTTTAAAGTATGTAATTTATGCACTTTAAAATACTCATCTTCTCCTCCTACCATGACAAATGAGTAAGAAGGACATTGTTTGGCTACTTCATAAATGAGATTTGCGTCTAATCTACGATCTGTGATCCAACCTACATAACCAATGATAGGACGTGGGATGTTGATCATATCGGGGGGTAAGGCATAGTTGGCTTTATGGTCGTATTTACTAAGGTCGAGTCCTTGTCCGATCGTATCCGTGTTGGGATTATAGGTAGATACGGCTTCTGCCAGTTGGGATGAGTTTGTCGCTACCAGATCGCATTTTTCACACAATAGGGGTTCTAGGCGAGGAGCATGTTTGCGCCAGTATGCGGAAGTCAAATTGTCTCTCCTATAATATATGGAGAAGACGGGTTGTAATAAATCAATAGCGTAGAAACTGCGATAAATGTCGTTGTCTATAAATAGAATATATTCATTGAAATTTAATTGTCTTAAAATCTTCTTTACGAAGGAATACATTTTGATATTATTTGCCTTATTCGCTAAGTCAAACAACTTCCCGTCTGGCAAGAAATTGATGGGCCAAACAGTGAAAGGATAATCCAGTATCCATAGATTAGGGTTTATTTGCCTTAAATGAAGTGCTTTGCCATCGACAGTGTCTTGCCGATGGACAATATCCGGTGCCTCGCTTTTGCTCTTGTATGTTTTCTTGTCAAGCGGCGTGTTGACATAAAGTACCCTGTTATGCTTGGATACCTCCAAGGCGATATCTCTTGCGTTCGATCCTATCGGGATATCCCAAGGCTGTAATCCGGTGAATACGAAATCCTTTCCTGTTATCATGGCATTATGATTATATGGATTTATATATTGACAGTAGCTCCGTGGCGGTTGTTTCCCAAGAGAACCGCTTTGCTCTTCGCAGCCCGTATTGTATCTGCTGGCGGTATAATGCGGGGTCTTTTTCTAAGGAGAGTATCTTGTGGGCGATATCCTTGGCGTCAGTGGGATCGCATAGCAAGGCACCCGGGCCGCCTACCTCTGGCATGGAGGAGGTGTTGGAGGTGACGACCGGCGTGCCGCAGGCCATCGCTTCCAGCAAGGGGATACCAAAACTTTCCCGTAACGATGTATACAGGAAAGCAAAGGCGCCGCTATAGAGATAGGGCAAGTCTGTATTCGGGATATAGCCCGGGCAGACGATGTGGGGACGGACGTGCTCGATTCCCTGCTCTCGCAAGATGCTGCCGAGGATCTCTTCCTTTATATCCGCTATCAGCAAAGGAAGGGGTTTGGGAGATTTTTCCCGGTAAAGGCTATATGCCTTTAACGTGCGTGGAACGTTTTTCTTGGGATCCGTATTTCCCAAGAAAAATAAATACCGGGACTCCTCTATATATTTCCGGGTAATGGGAGAGGGATCTTCCTGAGGGTAGAAATGACGGCTGTATCCGTTGTATACGGTCGTGATCTGCCCGTCTGGTAATCGTAGCGCCTCCCGTATACGGTTTCGCTCGAAATGGGATACCGTTATGATCTTCCGGCATTGGGGCAGTATCCGGGGCACCACGAGACGGCGGTAGTGCCATCCCATATTCTGATAGAGGGACTTATTGCCGCTTTTCCGGGGCTCCATGAATATGATGTCGTGAAGAGTCAACACCAAGGGTACCGGGCAATGGATCGGGGCCGTGTTGCTGGTGCAGTGCAATAGGTCGGGCTTGATCTTCGCTACGGCACGGGGCAGGGCCACTTGCTCCCACAGTGGATAGGTGGGGCAATGAAGCTCTATGATACGCAGATTGTCGGATTCCCGCAGGCAATGATCCTCCCCGGGACTGACAAATATGAAGTACTCGTTCTCGTGATCCTTCTTCTGCAGTTCCTTGATGCTTTCAAGGGCTACAAAATCCATCCCGTGCTTGTTGGGCCGGAATATTCGTTGTGCTTCTATCGCTATTCTCATTTCTTGACGGGGAGTTTATCAATGTGACTATGTTTTGTGTGTATGAATTTCTTGTTTGCTCCCCTTAGACGAAAAAAATTGAGAAACATCAAGATGAATAGGAGTGGCAAGTGTTTCAAGGCTTTCCTGAAGCGGTGATCCACTAGGTTGTCGGGCACGGCGATACTGAAAGTTATGCCGAGCAACACGAGTAAGAACCACCATTTGATTGATAGTACCCAGTCGAAAAAGGTGAAGAATACCGAGAATAATACTATGAACCCTAACAGGATGACGCGGGGAGGCATGGCCCATTGGAAGAGCTTGTCGCAATAATCCCAGTTTCCTTTTAGCAGGGCTATCGGTAATTGGGTGATCCCGGACATCAAACTGGAAAATTGGTTTGCCAACCAGCGTCGGCGTTGGTTGTAGAATCCTCTGCTGCCCTGTATTTTCTCGTCATATACCAATACGTCTTCTAAATATTCTATGTATATGTATTGCGATAGCAGTACTTTCTCTAATTGTTTATCTACGCCAATAGGACCTACCTTCCATATGTTCTCTTGGAACAAGGGGTATTCGAACGCCATCCCCGAGCCGATCAAGGCGGATGAGAAGCCGAGCCGTACATGCCCTTTCCTGAAGATGGAGTTGTTGATCTCCTCGCTTACTGCGTCGAGCACGGCCGTATCGGTATTTAGGTTTTTCGCTACCCGGTGCGTCTGTACGACCGAGCAACCAGAGTAGAAAGCGTCGTTGATTTTGTCTAGATAGTTTGTGGGTACTTGATTATCTGCATCGAGAATGACAACGATGTCATATACCTCTTGCTTGTCCTCGATGTACTTTATCGCTTTCTGCAAGGCATTTGTCTTGGTGCTTTTTTCCTCCGTAATCTTGACTACCTTTGCCGATAAATCTCGGAGCCGCTCATTCGTCTCGTCGCTCATGTGATCTGATATGACGATAATGTCATATTTATCCCTTGGGTATTCTTGCCGGAGGAAATCCTCGACGGAATGAAGGATTACCTCGTCTTCGTCGTAAGCCGGAAACAACACGGCGAAACGATATCTTTTCCGGGCTTTCGGGTATGTGTCTTTTCGTTTTTTCAAGGAGAAAAAGGCGAAAATAAAAAGGTAGAGTACCCCCAATAAAAAGAGGAGGAATAATATGGAATCTCCCAATAAATAGAGCTTCTCATGGCTTTCTGCCCATTCGGATCCTAAATAGATGAATTTATTCATGGTATTATATCAGGTATTTTGTCGTTATTTGCATTTAATTTATTTGTCTCGCTTATTTCTTTATCAAAATACTCGCCTTTTAAGGCTAGCGTTATACCGGTTATGACAATTATATACGTGGGGAATTGACCGAGAAAGGCATTTCCGTAGGCGCTTAATAACATGCCGAATATGCCGCAAAGGAGAGCCGTGAGCCGGCCTTTCAGCTCCTTGTCCTTTACCTTGAACATGACAATCCACGCCGCCCGGAACACACTGATGAAGTAGACTCCGAAGAAAAGGATGGCGCCCACGATCCCCGTCTCCACCCAGATCTTGACATAGAAGGAGTCGTGGGGTATAGAGGTGGTGAACCTGTAGGATATTTTTTGGTTCTCTACGCCGGATAACCCTATGCCTTCGCCGAAGGGCCTCGTGTTTATATAAGTGGCAAGCTTTTGTCGATTTTCCTTCCGTACGTTAAAAGACGCATCCTCAGAGGGAGTGAATGCGGTCCGCATCCTTCGTATCATCACGTTGCTTTGACCGATCGTCGTGAAAGCGAAAAATACATAGAGAAAGATTAGCGATAACCCTCCTAGGATGCAAGCCTTGAGGTTCTTGCTCATAAGCGTGTAAAGCATAAGCCCGCCTATGGGTACGATCATGGCTCCCCGCGTACCGGACATGAACATGGCAATAAGGCAAATGATTGCTACCGAGAAGTAATAGATTCTTTGTCCGATCTTGGATACGTATATCGCCATCAGTGCGAATAGCAGGCTAGCGCATCCCATATTGGAACCGAAGTTTCCCGCGTCGGTGAAAAACGAGAAATACCGTGTGCCATAACCGATGATATGCGTGAGGGCACCTCCGTTGTTGAGCCACTGGAGCTCACCGTAATCAAAACCGATATATTTTTGTGCGAATGCTTTTAGGGCGGCGCTAAGCGAGAATATGGAAAGGAGCGTGATGATCCATCTCACTTGGCCGTTTTTGGTGATTACCAACGAGATGATCAGCGAGATGAGAAAGCCATTCAAGATAAGCGATCTCGATAAGAGCCAAGCTTCAAGTAACCCGGTAGGGTTCGCTATCTCGGCGAGGCAATAGAGCAACCAGATGAACATACCTATGGTAAACGTGTTGATCGCATGTTTCCATTCGATATCTCTTGACAGGGCGGAATGGATGATGATAAGCACGAAAAGGAGGGCCATCAAGGAATCCATCAAGAAACTGATACCATCTATTTGTATATATCGGGTTGCCGCTAATAAATAATAGTTCACGGTGAAGATGATGAAAAATAGGGCTACCGGATACCTTACGCTTTGTATCGCCATTATGAACAAAACAGGTAAGCCTATGAGGCCCATTGCTATAGGTAGCTGCCCCATGGATAGGGATAAAGCTATTCCTGCCAAGCCTAATATGAATATGGGAGGGAATAACCTTTGGTTTATTATGTCGTTATATCCTAGCCTCATTGCTATTTGACATTGTCTTTTCGTGCGGTGAAACCTAGGTATCGCATCCGGTAAGCGATTGTGCTTACCGACGATTTGGGTGGCAATTGTCCGGTAAAGTCCTCTACCGCAAAGCGACTTGCGTTATTGAGATAGATATAAAACGGTGTTTCACCAGATAGTTCTTTCAAGAATCCCAAAAGCTCGTCGTCACTGTTCTTCCATACTCTCTGAGCGTTGGCGACTAACAAGTTGACATCTGCTTTCCCTATGAGGGCACTGGGGATCATATGGCTTTGGGCATAGGCCTGCTCTATTAACAGGATGTCCGGATGCTGGTGGCACTCTATGAGTTCTTTGAAATCTGTGCTCAAGAGGAAAGACGGATTTTCCAAGATTTCTTTCTCTACTTCAAAGTAAGATACCCGTAACCCTCGTTCTTCCCAGTATTCCTTGAAGTAATTTGCTATAAAGGTTTTTCCTTCCCCTTTCTCAATACTTAATAAATTGACGCAGGTGGTTTCTCCTTTCCGCAGGTAAGGAGTAAGCCTGTTGCAGGCATAGGAGGCGGATATACGGTTGCAAGCCTTGATATAGCCACGGTATCTTAATTGTACGTTTCCCGTAAACGCTCCCAGTATGTTTGTCCGGGTGAGGCGGTGGGTACGCTCGGCGTCTCGCAGGGTACGATCCAATAATTCTTGTACCATATAATATCCGAGGATAAAGATGAGGCTACCGATAAATGCCGCTATTACCAGCAACGCACGTTTTCTGTTGTCGTTCATCAATGGGAATGTAGGAGCGGTGATCGTGTTTAAATTACTGGAAGTCAACTCTAAATCCTTTTGCTTTAGCTTGGCTAGGTTTAAGCCATGCAATACCTCGAGATAAGATTCTTCTGTGAATTTGATCTCTCTTTCTTTTCGGTGGATTTGGGTACCTACCGGGGAGAATACTTTGTATTGTTCCTCGTAATCTTTTTCCCTTTTCTCCAATACCTTTAGTTCTGCCTCCGCTTTTGTACTACGTATGACTGCGTCTAGCCATTGGCTGACCATATCATCTATAGCCACCCCCTCGGTGGAGTATTTATATTCATTGATATCGTTGCTGATAGCTCCGATTTTCTTCTCGGTCTCTTTCAGTTTTTGTTGGTATTCTTTTAAGTCGGGGTCGTTAGCTTGTGCTTCTTCTGTGCTAAAGTTCTGTATTTCCGTGATCTTGCCGTTGATCGTGGTGATATCACTTAATGCATCTATAAACTCCGTGTTGGCTCGGAACAATTTAGCCCGTGTCTCCATGCGTTGCTCTAGTTGTTTGACTAGGTTCGATGAGCTCTCGTATTCACGGCGTATGGCCTCGCACCGGTCTTCGTAATTGGTTCGAGAGATAGCGATTGCCTTAGTTTGCTCTAAATAGTTAATGACGTTGTTCTTTACGTTGTAGTTGGTCAGCTCGTCCTCTTGCTTTGTCAATCGTGCTTGGAGTATCCGGAGTTGCTCTTCGTAATACTTGACAATGTCGTTTACTGTCTTGAAACGTAGGTTATTATAAGCATTGCTCAATTCTTCGCTAAGTAATTTAACTGTGCTTAAGGAGATTCCGGGATCACTGGATTTATAGGAAATTTCGATTAGGTCGCTATTGTTTATCCGTCGGACAATGACGGTTTTTAAAGCGTTGTAACTATAAAAAGCAGCGTCGTAGCTGAATAGTCCGTATAGGAAATTGTCTGGTTCCTCTGTCCTATATTTTTCTAAATTCCGGACTGTATTCTCAAATGATTTCTTGTCGATGAGCTTATGGACGCTTTCGGGTACTATTTTTAAGAGCGCACGGTAATTTTTTGCCATGATGTACTTGTTATCAGCATTGGGGTTTCCGTACATCATGTTTAAAGCGAATAATTTCAAGGATACCTTTTCCAAAGTTCCTTTGGACTTGGTTAGGTTAATGATATTGTCGAACGTGCTGTTTTGCTCGAAATAGCTAGTCTTATTATCCTCGCTTAATCCGGAGGATGAAACGATACCCGTATATATACTTGTGCTTACCGTATAGGTCTTGGGTAAGAACTGGGTAAAATAGGCCACTAAAAGAGTTACCAGCATACTACCAAATAATAGTTGATAGCGTATGCGGTAAAGGAATCTTGATATATACACGGTAATATCCATAATCTCTTATTTGTCTTGTATGATTCTCACGTTTGTCAACATCTCTAGGAGTGTAATGGCATTGTGAAGCGTAGCTTGGCCCTCTTGGTAGTTTACTACAGCGCTAGACCGCCTTCCTCTTTCCAGTGAAAGGGCGATGATATCTATCTTTCCGTTGATAAAATCTTGTTCCGATATTTTCATCTGGGCGTTGTATAACGCCGCCGCATCGGATTTGGCTTTTAACGTTGACAAAGCGAGTAATACCTCATTATATGCTTGTAATATTTTTAATTTCCGTTCTTCGATTGATATCTCATACTCATAATCTAATTGGCGATAATGTGCTTTTTTTGCCCTGACCTTTTGTTTACGACTAAATAAATCTCCTAGAGGGATCGATAAGGAAACTCCCGCGTTATAAAGGTGCTGATTAGTTCCCATACTGGCCATGGATAATGGATCGTCTATGGTTTCCCTTGATGTTAATTGTATGACTCTGCCATATTGGTATTGGCCAAAAACTCGAAAGTAGCTTAGCCATTCCCGTTTTGTTATCTTCATTTCTGCGTTAGCTTCCTCTCGCTTTGCTTCATAGATTCGTATGGATGGATGATCGTATACGGATTCGAGGAATACGGATAATGGAGGGAGTTGAATACGCTCATAGTCATCCAGCATGGAAAGGATCGAATCTGACCCAGCCGTCGCAGTAATAGTTGTAGCCTTATCGAAATAAGTACTTTTCTTTTTCTGTGCGAAAACATAGAAAATATCTAATACAATAAAAAGCATGATAAGTATCTTTCTCATAAAACTCTTGAATTATACGTCCTCTTTCTGCACGAACGCCGTGAATGTCTTGAATATAATCTTTGCGTCCAGCCAGAAAGAAAATGTATGAGCATATTTGATGTCTAATTGTTTACGTTCCTCGGCGGACATACTACCAGAATTGCCACGTTTCTCTACTTGCCAGAGGCCTGTAAGGCCGGCAGGAGCCATGAAGCGTTGTATGTATTCGTCACTGGTCAGTAGCTCAGCCTCGTATATGGGAAGAGGGCGGTTACCAACTATTGACATGTCTCCTTTTAATATATTGAATAGCTGGGGGAGTTCGTCAATGCTGTATTTCCGGATAATATGGCCGATCTTTGTTATACGGGGATCATTCTCTAATTTGATGAAAGCGTTGGAACGTTCGTGACGTTTTACTTTTAAATAGTCGTTTTCAGGAGTAGCGTCATTATCAGAATATAAAATGATATTTTGTTTATTCTCTTTAAAAAAAGAGGTCGCATTCTGTGAATTCACAGAAGTTGCTGAAGAGGCTACAGCCTCTTCAGCAATAGATTCCGTATACTGATTAAGCTTTTTATACTCTGTTATGCGCTTGTCCGCATCCATATACATAGAGCGGAACTTATAAAAATCGAAAACCTTATAGTTGCTGCCTACTCGTTTCGACTTGTAGAAAGCGGGGCCTTTGTCCTCCAGCTTGATCCAAATCACCGTGATGATAAAGATAGGGGAGAGGCAGAGGAGCGCCATGGATGAGAAAATGATGTCGAAGACCCTTTTCCATAAAGGCAGCTTGAAAATGGCGAGATCAGGCTCTTTTATTTGAGGCTTACGCGCTTTTTCCATTCTCTTGCATTTCTCGGCGATACCCAGTAGCTTCACTAAATCTTCCTTAGAGGTAGACTCGGAGATGACACAGTCCGTTCCGGCTTGCAAATAGGATATTTTCTCCTCCCGGGTCATTTCCGGGGCGATTAATACGATATAGATATTTTGAAACGTCTTATGCAAATGCATGATCGCAGGAATGTTTAACGTAGGATCTGTTTTCTCGATGAATACACAATAATCCATTTCCTCGGCAGGAAGAAGCGTGTTTTTCATCTGCAGAAGCGTTATACATTCTATGACCCCGGTGCCTAATGCCTTACGTAAACGTTCGGCCAACGGCACGTTATTACCGAAAAAGACATAATTCATTATCTTAATATTCGTTTTACCCTTACCCTTAATTCCTCTGGATTGAAAGGCTTCAAGATAAAGTCTTCCGCCCCTTCCTCAAACAAACGTATTCTATTTGAGCTGCTCTCTACGCTCGATAGGATCAAGACCGGTATATGGCTGAACATATCGTTCGCTTTTAAATAAACCAAGAATTCCTCTCCGGACATTTCTGGCATATTCAAGTCAGAGATGATCAAATCCGGTAAATTGCCTTCTTGAAGCCAAGCGATCGCTTTCAAAGGATTTTCTTTATAGGATACCTTGTAAGTACTTGATAAATAAAGCATGATTATCTTTGCGATTTCTTGCTTGTCATCCACTAAAAGAACAGATTTCTCCATAGAGTCGTATAATATTGTCGTCTTTTGTTTTATCTATTATGCAAATTTAGGATATTAAATTGAAAAAATCTATGTTTTTCAATTGTTTTTTTGAAAAAACAGTTCGGACTTTGAAAATAGGGGAAACTGCGATTTTTTGATTAAGTTTGTACGCACATAAATGAGATGAGTATTCGAAGATGCGTTGGAGGAAATATATAGATTTTGATGTTATTCATTTATTGGTTGGCGCTATTGTCGGGATGGGCTTGTCCTCTTGCCAGCCGGAGATGCCGGTGATCTCTACGATAACCGTGGAGGCGGATGGCCTGACGGTTCCCGTGAACCCGGATCTGTATGGTTTGACCATTGAGGAGATCAACCACGGGATCGATGGGGGGCTGTACGCCGAGCTGATCCAGAACCGGAGCTTCGAGGATGGCGTGCCACCCTTGAACTGCCCTTACGACGCCGCCCGGAACGTCTTGATTACCCCGAATGGCTGGACGATCCCTTTCATGCGGGGAGATTCCGTACCGGGATGGAGGCGGATCGTCCCTAATACACAGATATACCCGGATATGAAGGAGCTGGTGAATGATAAGAACCGGCGGTCGTTGCTCGTGGCCGTATCGACTTCCGGGGAGTCGGGGCGCGGAGGCGTGATAGCCGAGGGATACCGGGGGATACCGATCCGGAAAGGGGAACGATACGATCTATCGTTTTTCGCCAAGGGGGCGAATATGGTGCCCCGTACCATCCGGGTGGCCTTGGAGGACTCGATGGCTAATACGGTCTTGAGCGATGTGTTTCAGGTAGCGCCGCTATACGAGTGGAAACGATACAGGCATACGTTTACGGCTACGGAGGATGCGCCGAACGCGGTCTTGACGATCACGGCCGATACCTCCGCCGTGTTTTGGCTGGATGTGGTATCCCTCTTCCCGGAGGATACGTGGAAGGGACGGAAGAACGGGCTGAGACCGGACTTGGCGGCGCTGGTCGATTCCTTGGCCCCTCGTTTTATCCGTTTCCCCGGAGGCAGTTTCGTGGAGGGGTATACGGCGGGTACGTACCCTATCTGGAGGGAGACGCTGGGCGATATCTCGGAGCGTAAGCATTTCTGGAACGTATGGGCCTATGGTACGACGAACGGCATGGGCTACCACGAGTACTTGCAAATGTGCGAGGATATGGGGGCGGAGCCTATCTACGTTATTAATAGCGGGATCACGAGCCAAAGCCGCCGGCCCCGCTACGAGGATATCACGGCGATGGATAAGCTCACGGGAGATGCCTTGGACGCTATCGCCTACGCGAACGCCCCGGCGGATTCCCTGCCGGGCGCCCTGCGTGCGAGGAACGGGCATCCGGAACCTTTCAACTTGAAGTATGTCGAGATCGGCAGCGAGAACTATGGCGGGGAGTATTTCAGGCGCTTTGAGCTTTTCCGCAAGGCGATCAAGGAGGCTTATCCGGAGATTACCGTTATCAGCAGTTCGCCCCTCACGAAGCGAGGCCGTAGCGAGTGGGTGGATTCCCATTATTACGCCGGGGAGCATTTCTTCCTGTCTAACTCCGGCCGGTTCAATAGCGACCGGTATTCCCGGCGTTCGCCGGCGGTGTTTATCGGGGAGTTCGGGACGACGGAGCGGCCCTTGGCCGGTACGCTCCGGGCGGCGGTGGCCGAGGCCTGTTTCTTGGTCGGGGCGGAGGAGAACCCGGATATGGTACGCCGCTTGGCGTATGCCCCGGTATTGGGCAACGCCGGGTTCGAGAACCAGCGCCATCCGTTGATCTCTTTCAACACCCATCAGGCGGTGGTCTCTCCTTCCTACCATTTATTAAAGATGTTTACCCGCCATCGGGGGGATGAGGTGCTGAAGACGATCGTGGATACCTACGAGAAACCACAGGTACGTACGGGCCGGGCGGGCGTAGAGATGTTTGATAATAGCTATGAGTTCAAGGACGTGCGGATCGACGGCGTGCCCGTATCGGATATATCCGTGATGAGCGGGGGATGGAAGGTCCCGGAGGCTGGTACGTTGGTGCCGGAGGCCAACCGGTGGAACCATGTATTGTTCGGCGACTCTACGAGCTACGCCTATGAATATACGGCTACCGTCCGGCGTACGAAAGGTAGCGGGCAGATACAGCTTCGCCTCCGCGACAACGGGCGGACGGGCGAGCAGGCGGATTATATCGCCTTTACGATCGGGGCGGGAACGAGCGAGCTGTACCATCAGGTAGGTGGCGTGAAGGATAGCTTGGTCTCTCCCGTGCGCTTCCCTTTTGAGAGTAACCGGTGGTATACGGTTCGCGTGACGTGCGAGTACGAGCGCGTCCGTTGCTATGTGGACGGCGTATTGCTGCATGAGGTGGATATGCGCCCGATCCCGTCGTTGGTATCCGTCGCTACCCTCGACAAGGAGAACCGGGTGATTTACCTGAAGGTAGTGAATACGACCCGCCACGAGGAGAAGACCTCTTTGCGTATCGAGGGAGTTAATATCCGTAACGAGGCGGAGCTGATCCAATTGAGAGGGGAGCCGGAGGCCCGTAATACGTTTGAGAACCCGGGGGCCGTAACGCCTGTCACCGAGCCTGTCGTATTCCCGATGAGCGGCCCGTTTATCTATAATTTCCCGCCTAATTCGGTGACGATCTTGAAATTATACATGGAGTAGGCCAGATAGGGCAGGAGGGCCGGTACACTTTATCTGTATTTATCCTAACTTCGCGGCGACTTTAACAAAAAAATGTGTTATGGAACCAATGCATAAGATAAACAAGGTAGAGCTCCGGAGCTTGCAGCTTGAGGACTATACGCAGTTGTCGCAATCTTTCAAGAGGGTGTACGCCGACAAGGATGTTTTCTGGACCCGCAAGCAGATCGAGACGTTGATACGGATATTTCCCGAGGGACAGGTCGTGACGCTGGTGGATGACCGGATCGTAGGATGCGCCCTCTCCATCATCGTGGATTATGACATGGTGAAAGGGGATCATACCTACGCCAAGGTAACGGGTAACGAGACGTTCAACACGCATAACTCGAACGGGAATATATTATATGGTATAGAGGTGTTCATCCATCCGGACTACCGGGGCCTCCGGCTGGCCCGCCGTATGTACGAGTACCGGAAGGAGCTGTGCGAGAAGTTGAACCTGAAGGCGATCATGTTCGGCGGACGTATCCCGAACTATTATAAATACGCCGACCATATGCGTCCGAAGGAATACATCGAGAAGGTGCGCTCACGCCAGATCTACGACCCGGTGCTCACCTTCCAGCTCTCCAACGATTTCCACGTGCGGAAGGTGATGATGAACTACTTGCCGAACGACGAGGAGTCGAAGCATTGCGCTACCCTGCTGCAATGGGATAATATCTATTACCAGCCGCCTACGACGGATTACGTGGATAAGAAGACAACCGTGCGTGTCGGCCTCGTACAATGGCAGATGCGGCCTTATAAGACACTGGACGACGTGTTCGAGCAGGTGGAGTTCTTCGTCGACGCCGTGTCCGATTACAAGAGCGACTTCATCCTTTTCCCCGAGTATTTCAACGCTCCGCTGATGGCCAAGTTCAACCATCTGGGGGAGGCGCAGAGCATCCGTGGGCTGGCCCAGTACACCGAGGAGATCCGTGAGCGATTCGTGAACCTCGCCATCAGTTACAATATCAATATCATCACCGGTAGCATGCCTTTGCTGAAGGAGGACGGGGCGCTATATAACGTGGGATACCTGATCCGTCGTGACGGCTCCTACGAGATGTACGAGAAGGTACATGTCACCCCGGACGAGCAGAAGAGCTGGGGACTCTCGGGCGGGAAGATGGTGAAGACGTTTGACACGGATTGCGCCCGGATCGGCGTGCTGATCTGCTATGACGTGGAATTCCCGGAGCTTTCCCGTATCATGGCCGACCAAGGGATGCAGATACTCTTCGTGCCTTTCCTTACGGATACGCAGAACGGTTACTCTCGGGTTCGTGTGTGTGCCCAGGCCCGGGCGATCGAGAACGAGTGCTTCGTGGTGATAGCGGGCAGCGTGGGCAACCTGCCTCGTGTGCATAATATGGATATACAGTACGCCCAGTCGGGTGTGTTCACGCCTTGCGATTTCGCTTTCCCTACCGATGGCAAGCGTGCGGAGGCAACCCCGAATACGGAGATGATCCTCGTATCGGACGTGGACCTTGATTTGCTCAACGAGTTGCATACGTACGGTAGCGTGCGTAACCTTCGGGACCGTCGCCACGACTTGTATGAGTTGAGGGTAAAAAAACAGTAGTGTTCGCGGTTGAACACAATTGTATTCAAGGTTGAACACAGTAGTGTTCGCTATTAAACACAATTATATTCGCCGGAAGAATGCGGTAGGGGCGGGATCTGTCCGCCCTCCCGTGTATGCGTGGGAGGGCGGACGAATCCCGCCCCTGCGGTTTATATATCGGGGGGAGGATCGCTCGCTTCCCCCCTTCGGAAATGATCTTAATGACTTAGCATCTCAGCCGTGATCGGCGTGAATTTCTCGGCATCCGATTTACGGAGTTGTACGCTACCGTCGTTCCAGTTGGAAGGCCAACCTCCGATGATGTGTCCGAGGAATACCAGCTTGATCTCGTGCAAGCCCTTCGCCAAGGCCACGGAGGTGTCATGGCGGGAGAAGCGTTTTACCTCGCCACCGTTGTTAACCATCAGCTTGCCGTCGATCCATACCTCCTCTAAATCGGAAGAGATGTAATAAACGCCATCCTCCGGGATATTCACGTAGCCGGTAGCGATAGCGGCGTATTGCTTCACGCCTCGCATGGACTCGGGGGCGGGCACTTGGTTGGTCAGCTCACGGGTCGTCTTGATGACCTGTTTCTTACCGGTCTTCTGGGCGGCCTCCAGATCCTTTACGCTCAGGTACATGCCATCGAATACCTCCATGTCGAGGCCCGGAGCCGTCTTGGCTACCTCCTTGGCGGGAGCCAGCGTTTGTTTCTCCACGAGGATCGTGCGAGGCTTACCCATCTTGCCGGAAGGCAATACGGAAGCGATCTTCACGGTCGTAGTCTCGGTGATGTCGAAAGGAGCCGTATATACGGTAGATTCCGGGGTAGGCTCGGTGCCATCCAGCGTGTAGACCATCTTCATCGGACGGTTCGTGGTGAATGTCATGGTAGCCTTGTCCGTGAAAGCCACGAAGTTGCAAGAACCGTTCGGTTGCTCGGGCTGCGGGATGTAGTAGTTGATACCGTGTCCGTCTAGGCGAACCTGAGCGTTGTCCAGACGGCGTTCGAAGTCCTTGTAATCCTTCCGGTCCAGCGGGCTCCAAGCGATCTCGGAGAGGGCTAGGATACGGGGATAGATACGGTACTCCATGATGTCCGTGTTATACAGGTACTCACTCCATACGTTGCATTGCACGCCCTTGATGAAATGCCCTTTACCGGCCGCTGCCAGCGTGTCGGGGACGGGGTTGTACTTGTAGACCCGCTCCGCCGTGGTGAATCCTCCGATAGATACCGGGTTGATCTTGTAGTCGCCTTGGAACTGGTCGATATACATGCCCTCGCTTCCCGGGGTCATGATCACGTCGTGGTTCATGCTAGCGGCGGCGATACCGCCTTCCTCACCTCGCCAAGACATGACCGTGGCCGACGGGGCCAGACCTCCCTCAAGGATCTCGTCCCATCCGATCATCTTCTTGCCGTGCTTGTTTACGACCTTCTCCATGCGTTGTACGAAATAGCTCTGCAATTTCTCCTCGGCGGAATGTTCCTTGTCGCCTTTCAAGCCTTCCTTACGGATACGGGCCTGGCAAAGCGGGCATTTCTCCCAGCTCGTCTTCGGGCACTCGTCGCCTCCGATATGGAAATACTCGCCCGGGAATAGGGGAGCTACCTCGGCGATCACGTCCTCGAAGAACTGGAAGGGCTCTTCCTTGCCGGCGCATAATACGATGTCTTCCACGCCCCAGATGATACGGGGAGTACCCTGCTTACCCTCGCAAGACAGCTCCGGATAGGCGGCGATAGCGGCCATCTCGTGTCCCGGAAGCTCTATCTCGGGAACGATCGTGATGAAACGATCCGCCGCGTATCGAACGATCTCCTTCACCTCCTCTTGGGTATAGAAGCCTCCGTACTCGGTACCCTCGCCATCGATGCGCTTAGAGCCGATCTCGGTCAGTTTCGGGTACTTCTTGATCTCGATACGCCATCCTTGGTCGTCGGTCAGGTGCCAATGCATGCGGTTGATCTTGAACAGGGCCAATACGTCCAGCTGCTTCTTGATATTCTCTACCGGGATGAAATGGCGGCAGGGGTCGAGCATGATACCGCGGTAGCCGAAACGAGGCTCGTCCTTGATAGATACGGCCGGGGCGGTCCATGCGATACCTTGCACGGCGGAAGGACTCTCGATCTCGGCGGGCAGCAATTGCAGGAACGATTGCATACCGTAGAAAAGACCTTGAGGGGTCTTGGCCTTGATACGGACGCCGCTGTCGGCTACGTCGAGCGTGTATCCCTCGTCGTTTACGTCCAGAGCGCCGTCGATAACCAACGAGATACCGTCGGAAGTCTCTTTGTCGGCGGTAGCTATCTGGTAGCCTGTCGCCGTGTTCATTTTAGCCGCGAAGAACTCGGCTACGGTTTTCGCCTCCGGGGTGGAAGCGTAGATCTTCGTGTTTTTGTTTAGCTTGAAGTTTCCTTCGTTCTGCGTAAGGCTGACCGGTGTCGGGATGATGTTGATACCTTGGTTGTAAGCTTTCGCTTTACCGGGAGCATCATCACATGAGGCCATCAGGCCCAAGACAGCGCCGGCGCAGATTGTAGCAAGGAGCTTTTTCATAGAATTAAAAATTGAAAGTTGAAAATTGAATATTGTTTAGATGTTTTTGAGAGTTTAAAAAGAGAATTGAGAGTTGAAGATAAGATGCCGTTTGGCATCCTTTTCAATTCTCAATTCTCAATTTCCTATTTACCATGCGAAGATAGGATATTCCTTCATGATACCGTTCACCTTCTCACGAACGGCGCCGATAGTCTTATCGCATTCGGGAGCGGCCAATACGGTGTCGATCAGTTCCACGATCTCGCCCATAAGCGGCTCTTTAGCGCCACGGGTCGTGATAGCGGGCGTACCCACACGGATACCGGAGGTCTGGAAGGCCGAGCGGCTGTCGAACGGAACCATGTTCTTGTTCACCGTGATGTCGGCGGCTACCAAGGCTTTCTCGGCCACCTTACCGGTCAGGTCGGGGAACTTCGTGCGCAGGTCGATCAGCATGCTGTGGTTGTCCGTACCGCCGGAGATGATCTTGTACCCTTTGTCCGTGAAGGCCTTGGCCATAGCGGCGGCGTTCGCTTTCACCTGTGCTTGGTACGTCTTGTATTCCGGCTCCAAAGCCTCTCCGAAGGCTACGGCCTTGGCCGCGATCACATGCTCCAGCGGACCACCCTGGATACCCGGGAATACGGCGGAGTCCAACAACTGAGACATCTTCTTGATCTCGCCTTTCGGTGTCTTCTTGCCCCAAGGATTCTCGAAATCCTTACCCAGCAGGATGATACCGCCACGAGGACCCCGCAGGGTCTTATGCGTCGTAGACGTTACGATGTGAGCGTACTCCAGCGGGTTGTTCAGTAAACCGGCGGCGATCAGGCCTGCCGGGTGAGCCATATCGATCATCAATAAGGCGCCTACCTTGTCGGCTATCTCACGCATACGTTTGTAATCCCAGTCACGGGAATAAGCGGAACCACCGCCAACGATCAATTTCGGTTTCTCACGAAGGGCTACTTCCTCCATTTGGTCGTAGTCCACCCGTCCGGTATCTTCCTTTACATTATATTCGGTAGCGTGATAGAGAACGCCGGAGCTATTTACTGGTGAACCGTGGGACAGGTGTCCGCCATGCGACAGGTTCAACCCGAGGAACGTGTCGCCCGGATTCAATACGGCGAAGAATACGGCTGCGTTGGCCTGCGCCCCGGAGTGAGGCTGCACGTTGGCCCATTCGGCGTTGAATAGCTTTTTCAACCGTTCGATAGCGATCGTTTCACTTTGGTCTACTACCTCGCAACCCCCATAATAACGCTTGCCGGGATATCCCTCGGCGTATTTGTTGGTCAGACAGCTTCCCATGGCCTGCATGACCTGGTCGCTGACAAAGTTCTCGGAAGCGATCAACTCAATGCCTTTCAATTGGCGTTGGTGCTCCTTCTCGATAATGTCAAAAATGATGTTGTCTCTTTTCATTACCTCTTAAATTGGTTATTGCAATGATATGTTCCTCATTGAAAAGGAATCCTCGCGAATGTACTATATTATTTTAATACTATTTAAAAGATTCCGTTTAATTATTACAGATGCGCCGGAAATGGCTCCGCTTACCACTTGGTGAGGGTTACGTTTCTGAACTCAACCTCCTTACCCTCGCTCTGTAGCCCGATATGGCCTTCCTTCACCTTGTTGGTTCCGGTGTTCTGGTATACGCCGTTGATGTAAACGGTGATGACGCCGTCTTTCACGAAGATGTTCGCCTCGTTCCACTCTCCGGCGGGCTTCTCGCTGGACGGGTTCACGTTCTTTACGACAGGGAAGAAGGGACGTTCCTCTCCCGGGCGTTGCTGGTACTCGACAAGGTCGGAGCCTCCCAGCAATACGAACAATCCGGCCCTCCCGGCTTGCAGATTGCATTCGATACTGTTCGGGAAGGGATTCTGGAAATCTACGATGTGTAAGAAGATACCGCTATTGGCGTTGGAATCCCCATTCGGCCAACGCCATTCCACGTGCAATTTATAGTCGCTGTATTTCTCCTTGGTGTACATATAGCCGAAAGGCTGGCCGGTGATGAAGATCTTACCGTCGCGTACGGAATAGACCTGATCGGCGGGGACGGAGTTTTTGTCGACTACGAAATTCCAGTTAGACAGGTCTTTCCCGTTGAACAGTTTCTCGGTCTTCTGTGCGTTCGCCCCATTGGAGAAACAGAAGAGGGAGGCGGCTAATACAGCCAAAGATAGCATTCTTTTTTTCATGGCATTAAACTCTATTTATAGTATGATTAATCAACGATTAGTTTGCGATAGCGTACCCGTTTCGGCTCGGCGTCGCCCAAGGTCTTACGTTTGTATTCCTCGTACTCGGAATAGGTCCCTTCGTAGAAGACCACGTTGGAATCACCCTCGAACGACAGGATATGCGTACAGATACGGTCCAAGAACCAACGGTCGTGAGAGACAACGACGGCGCAACCGGCGAAGTTCTCCAGACCCTCCTCCAAGGCACGTAGCGTGTTCACGTCGATATCGTTGGTTGGCTCGTCGAGCAGCAATACGTTAGCGTCCGCTTTCAGCGTCAGCGCCAGATGCAGGCGGTTACGCTCTCCTCCGGAGAGTACGCCGCATAGCTTCTCTTGATCCGCTCCTGCGAAATTGAATTTAGACAGGTAAGCCCGTGCGTTCACCTCCTTGCCACCCATACGGATGAATTCCTGTCCGCCGGATACGACTTGGTAAACGGTCTTTTTCGGGTCTATATCCTTATGGGTCTGGTCGGCGTAACCTACTTGTACGGTCTCGCCCACCTCGAAGGTCCCCTTGTCGATGCTTTCCATGCCCATGATCATCTTAAATAAGGTAGTCTTACCGGCACCGTTTGGCCCGATGACTCCCACGATACCGTTCGGGGGAAGCATGAAGTTCAAATCATCGAACAGCAGCTTATCGCCGAACGCCTTCGCCACGTGCTGTGCCTCGATCACCTTATTGCCCAAGCGAGGGCCGTTCGGGATGAAGATCTCCAGCTTAGCCTCACGCTCCTTCTGGTCCTCGTTCAAGAGGGCCTCGTACGAGTTCAGACGTGCCTTACCCTTGGCGTGACGGGCCTTCGGCGCCATATTGATCCATTCCAGCTCACGCTCCAAGGTCTTACGGCGCTTGCTGACTTGCTTCTCTTCTTGAGCCATACGCTTCGTCTTCTGGTCTAGCCAAGAGGAGTAATTACCCTTCCAAGGGATACCCTCGCCACGATCCAGCTCAAGGATCCATCCGGCCACGTGGTCTAGGAAGTAACGGTCGTGCGTGATGCAGATAACGGTACCGGCATATTGTTGCAGATGTTGCTCCAGCCAGTCGATCGACTCGGCGTCCAAGTGGTTGGTCGGCTCATCCAACAGCAATACGTCCGGCTGCTGGAGCAGCAATCGGCAAAGGGCCACCCGGCGACGCTCGCCTCCGGACAACGTATCCACCACCTGATCCTCCGGCGGACAACGCAAAGCGTCCATGGCACGTTCCAGACGGCTGTCGAGGTTCCATGCGTCCGTAGCGTCGATCTTGTCCTGCAACTCCGCCTGACGGTTGATCAAGGCATCCATCTTATCCGGATCTTCCAGCACCTCCGGATCGCCGAATCGCTCGTTCACCTCCTCATATTCCTTCAAGGTGTCCACGATCTCCTGCACGCCTTCCTGCACGATCTCCTTCACGGTCTTGCCCGGCTCCAACTTAGGGTCCTGCTCCAGATACCCTACGGAATACCCGGGGGAGAAGACCACCTCTCCCTGATAATCCTTATCGATACCGGCGATAATCTTCAGCAACGTAGATTTACCGGAACCATTCAATCCGATGATTCCGATCTTCGCCCCATAGAAAAAGGACAGATATATATTCTTTAAAACCTGTTTTTGAGGCGGAAAGATCTTGTTCACGCCTACCATCGAGAAAATAATCTTCTTATCGTCTGCCATATAATTTTTTGTGTGTTAATTGGTTCCTTAACTTAAAATAATGGTGTACAAATCTACGTAAATATCTTTTATTTTACAAATTAACAAAGATCATAGGTATCAGATATCTACCGATTGCCAAGTTTGGCGTGTGGAGATTACTCGGTTCAATTCTCTTGTGCAAGAAGCCGGTAGATATGCTATGCCTCGGAAGTTGAGCTTTAGCGTTATCATAAATGAGGGTAGGAGAGGTTGTGCGGCGTTGTGGTTAGGACTGTGCGATCATGTGGCTTTAGGTTGTGTGATCCTAACGATTTAGGATTGTGGTTCGTCTTCGTCTTGTGAAGATATGTAACCGGTTTATGCATGATGTAATACGTGATGTAAAGTGCTTATATCTTGTTTCTTGCATTTGCTCCCCATGAAAAAACTAAAATTTACCCCTCTTGAAATTTGTATAATAAAATAAAACCCCCTATCTTTGCACTCGCATTACAAAAGTAACGCACAGGATGATTCGCTAGCTCAGCTGGTAGAGCACAACACTTTTAATGTTGGGGTCCTGGGTTCGAGCCCCAGGCGGATCACCGAAAATAAAAGAAAAATCAAGCAAATCCCTGATAATCAGACATTATCAGGGATTTCTTTTTTCTAGCAGGTAGCAGAAAATAGCCGTTTCAAGCATATTATCGGTGGATAAATCGTGGGACTAAAATTTAGTTCTAAAAAGTCCCACGAATTTGCATCTTTCTCGCTGATTCATAGCATTTTGCATAGACTTACTTTGGAAGAGAATACATAGTTTTGTAACTTAAAAAACGATGTAAAAATGGCTCGAAAATCATTTTCTGTTTTGTTCTTTATCAAAAAAGCCAAGTTATTAAAGAACGGAGAAGCACCTGTGTGCATGAGAATCACTGTAAACGGCTGTATGGTAGATATTTCTATCAAAAGAAGTTGTCCCGTAAACCTATGGAATCAAGCAAAAGAGAATTCAAAAGGAAAAGACCGTATGTCGGTGGAACTGAACCACTACTTGGAAATCACACGCTCACGCATACACCAAATTTATAGGGAACTGGAAACTTCCGACAAGGTTATCACCGTTGATCTTGTGAGAAAACTGTATTATGGTGTGGATGAAGAAAGCAAAACCCTTTTGCAAGTATTCAGAGAACACAACGAACAAAGTCGTAAGCTGATCGGCAAAGACTTTGTTAGTAAAACCGTTCAACGGTATGAAACCACTACCCGATATTTGGAAGAATTCATTAAAAAAGAATACCAGCTATCGGATATTGCTCTGAACAACTTGGAAGCCAACTTCATTTCTAAGTTCGATGCTTTTTTGAAGATTGAAAAGGGTTGTGCACAGAATTCGGCTATAACCCGATTGAAAAACTTAAAGAAAATTATCCGTATTGCTTTGGAAAACGACTGGATAAAGAAAGATCCGTTTGCTTACTACCGTTTCAAATTGGAAGAAACCGATCCTGAATTTCTGACGATGGACGAGATTAAAATCATTCTCGCCAAAGAGTTTACAATTAAACGAGTAGAACAGGTACGTGACGTTTTTGTCTTTTGCATTTTTACTGGCTTGGCGTTCAGCGATGTAAAAGATTTATCACCCGAACACTTGGTAAAAGACAACAAAGGGGAACTTTGGATAAGGAAGAACCGGCAAAAGACAAAAATCATGTGTAACATTCCTGTGCTGCCTGTGGCAGCTTCTATACTTGATAAATATAAGGATGTGGCAGAGTGTACCGGAAAACTTTTACCTGTATTGTGTAATCAACGCATGAACAGTTATTTGAAGGAGATTGCCGATGTGTGCGGAATTCATAAAAATCTTAGCACACATACCGCCCGTCATAGCTATGCTACAAGCATTTGCCTTGCAAATGGCGTAAGTATGGAGAATGTTGCTAAGATGTTAGGTCATGCAGATACAAGCGTAACAAAACACTATGCAAGGGTATTGGATCAGAATATTTTCAAGGATATGCAAAAAGTAAATAGCTGTTTATCAGAATTAACTATATAATAAAGGTAGTAGCCAATATAGAAAAAGGATTGGGAAGAATGAATTTCATTTTCTCAATCCTTTTTTTAAGGTAAATTTTTCAAAACTTAATATGAAGTATTGACAAAGGTAAGTTCCGTATTCAGTCTGTTCAAGTCCGAGCCTTCGGTTTGAATAAAAATCTTCCTCTCCATTTCATTCCGAGCGTATTTTTATCCAAAGACTTGCACAGGCTAAATACTTCACTGGAAAAGTCAATGATTCAAATTAAATTCCGAAAAAAAATGTTTTGGGCTTGGCAGGTTACTCTTTCCAACTTTCAAAGTAGTGCTTTTGAAGCAGTTTATCAATATCACTCTGACGGTAAATGATTTTACCTTTTATCTGGATAAAGGGGATTAGCCCTGTATCTCGCCATTCTTGCAGGGTTCGCAAACTGACATTCAGTTTCTTGGAAACTTCATTGTTAGAAAGAAAACGCTCCCCGTCCAGGTGGGGTTTATAATGCTTGACTATAGATTCAATACCGTTCAGCATCGAATCAAGCGAAGAAACAAACTCTTTAACTTGCGGGGTATCTTTATTTATTAGTTCCATGATTGAAAGATTGTTTTATTGAAATATTGATTTCAAGATGGCTAGATAGCTGGCTAGTTACGCAGATAGTCACCCAGCGATGAAATGCTAAGTACATCTTTTGCCGGATCATAATCTACATAGAGCCGTTTGGATGCAGTGGCAATAAAATACTGGCTACCATCTTGCTGTATCTCATAAGTAGCGGGTGAAGCCTGTTTGGTAGTTTCCGATACATATATAATAGAAAGAAGGTATTCTTTATCATTCCGATAGATGATAACCGTAGGATTCAGATTAATGCTTTCCCATGTGCCAACAATGGAAAACAGGTTGAAAAACGGATAATTTTTTTTAATTCTTTTCATAAGACGTGGGGTGTTTGGGTGATTGATTTTGCGTTTCACTGTCTGCAATAATTCTTTCAATATCGGAAGGCTTATAATAAATCTTACTACCAATTTGAGAATAAGCCAATCTTCCGCTACTTCTGTAATACTGCAAAGTTCGCTTACTAACGCCTAACAACAGGCACACTTCCTGACTATCCAGCCAGTTTTCGACTTTCTGGGTATGAGTGCTGCACAAACTTTCTATCCGTTTGGCAAACTCCGTGAACCTCTCGCAGACATACGAAAAGGTTCTCTTTTCAATAGTTACTACTTCCATACTTTCAATTTTAAAAGGTTTATAAAACGTGTCGATTTTATTTTCATCGGCAAATAAAAGAAGAATCATGAGCCGTTTTCAAAACTGTCCGAAAGTGGCGAAGTAAAGTTCTTAATGACTTAATATGTACTTATCGTGGCAACATAATACAATGATTTATAGACCAAATACTCATTGATTTAGGCAGATCATATAGAAACAAAGAAAAATAAACCGATATTTCTTTGTCAATTCAAAAATAACGCTTATGTTTGCAGTGACCAATAATAACAAAGTAGTCACACGGTATGGCAAAAGCATTTGATGACAACGAAAGAAAGCTTATAAAGGATAAACTCAAAGAAGGAGCTTTGCTATTTATCCAGCAACAAGGGGTACGTAAAACTTCTGTAGATGAGCTTGTTAAATATGCCAATATTTCTAAAGGAGCATTTTATCTATTCTATACATCAAAAGAACTTCTTTTTTTCGATACAATAATAGACTATCATAAGAAATTGGAAAAAGAATTTCTTAATGCCATAAATAAGCATACCAATAATATTACGGTTGATACATTGACAGATATTATATCTGACTTGCTAATCAACAACAAACCATACTTTGTATCTATCTTCGTTAATAGTGATGTGGAATATCTAAATAGAAAGCTCCCTCAAGAAGTACTTTCAAAACACGTAGATGATGATGTCATGCTAGCAAACGAACTACTGAAATTTATTCCAGAAAGTAAATTAATTGATACAAAAGTATTTGCAGGGGCTTTAAGAGCTGCATTCTTGACTATTCTAAACGAGAAAACAATTGGAACAGATATTTACAATGAAGTTTTCAAGTTTATAGTTAGGGGAATAGTACAGCAACTATTTAAAGACTAATCCAATACAACAAGATTATATAATATCAACTGACTATGTGCAAATATGTTACATAGCGATACTTTGAATTTACAATATGACTATATAAACAATTTTAGTCATACGATATAAAATTTAAAAATTATGATTACAGTAAAAAACTTATCGTTTAGTTATTCTCAACTACCATTTATTGAGAATATGAATTTTCAAGTAAGAAGCGGAGAAATATTTGGCTTCTTAGGACCTTCTGGAGCAGGAAAAAGCACTCTCCAAAAGATATTAATAGGTATGCTCCCTAAATATAAAGGGAGTGTTTCTATTAATAATAATGAAATTAGAAATAAGTCTGACCAGTTCTATGAGAGTATTGGTGTCGATTTTGAATTTCCTAGTTTTTATGAGAAATTCACCGCATTGGAGAACTTAAAATTCTTTGGTTCTTTATATGACTGTAAGCTGATTCCTATCGAACAATTATTAGAAATGGTTGGACTATCACAACATGCCAATAAGAAAGTGGCAGGTTTTTCTAAAGGTATGAAATCCAGATTAAACTTTGCCCGGTCAATTATTCATCAGCCCAAAGTGTTATTTTTGGATGAGCCAACATCTGGTTTAGATCCTTCGAACTCCCAAGTGATGAAAAACATTATTCTTGATCTTAAAAATAAAGGAGTAACAATCATTCTGACTACTCACAATATGCACGATGCAACCGAACTTTGTGATCGTGTAGCATTTATTGTTGATGGCAACATTAAAGCTATGGACACTCCTCATAATCTTATCATGTCAAGGCGTTATAATGAAGTAACATATTCATATTTGGAGAATCAAAAAGAATTAAATACTACAATCGCACTTGACAAAATAAGTACAGATAAAAAGCTACAATCTCTGATTCAAGCTAATGCCTTATTATCAATACATAGCAATGAGCCAACATTAGACAATATATTCTCAGAAATAACAGGGAGGAAATTACTATGAAGCTTAAAGGTTTAATACTAGGTGATATTCGGCAACAATACAAATATGGTTTTTATGCCCTATATACGTTATTTACACTAATGTATATTACAGTATTGCGCATTCTTCCTATGCCGTGGAAAGAACTATGTACAACTACCCTTATATTTTCAGATCCCGTACTGATCGGATTAATGTTTATGGGAGCAATAATATTATTCGAGAAAAGCGAAAAAGTAATGCAGGCATTAGCTGTTTCGCCCATATCGATACACACATACATTTTGTCAAAGGTAATTTCCATTGGACTAATTTCTTTGCTAAGTGGAGTTCTCATCGCATTGTTCTCAGGCATGGAACATTCTTACATACATCTTGCTGTTGGAATTATGTTAGGTTCAGCATTATTCACACTGGTTGGAATATCACTTTCTGCTTTTATTTCAACCATGAATAATTTTATGCTGATTATGGTTGCCACTTTAATAATATCTGTAGCTCCCATATCTGTTTATACAATGGGCTATAAATCGGGAGCTATGCTATTACATCCAAGTATAAGTTTTATAGAACTTATGTCTGGAAATATCAGCGTCATGTCTCTAATGGTAATAAGCATTTGGTGCATTGTGATGTATATTTTTTCTTGTCTGTCAGTAAAAAAAATGATGACGATATAATTATGAATCAGAATATTATTTCTTTCAAAATGTTTATCAGAAACATATTCTCAGATGGTATGTTATCTGCAATAATATGTATTCCGCTAATATTAGCGGCAATATATAGGTTTGTTTTCCCCTTAATTGTACAGCATTATCCGATGCTAAAGGATTTCAGTCTATATTATCCGATATTGGATTTATTCCTTGCAATTATGTGTCCTTACATGATTTGCTTCGCTTCGGTCTTAGTGGTATTAGACGAAACAGACATGAAAATCAACAGGTATATCACAATCACTCCACTTGGGAAGAAGGGTTATCTTATATCAAGATTGCTTATTCCTGTTTTATTTGCAGCTATTGTTTCTTTTGTGCTGCTTTCTTTTTGTTCTGTATCAGGTATGTCATTATGGACTACATTTATAATATCAATATTGGCTACAATACTAAGCGTTGTGGCTGCTATGATTATTTTGGCATACGCGGGAAATAAAGTGGAAGGTATGGCACTTGCAAAAGTATCTGCTTTAGTTATGGTTGGGCTAATTATACCTTTTGTTATTACAGATAGTACCCAATATATATTTTCATTTCTCCCTTCTTTTTGGATAGCCAAGTTTCTAATAAGTAATAACTATTGGTTTATTCTACCAACTATATTTCTTTCTGGCGGACTGATTTACATATTATATAATAGATACAGCACAAAAATATAGTTTCTTCTAAAATCGATACTATTAATACCGAATATATAAAAATATAGCCCCCTAAATAAGCATATTGAATTTACGATTATACGAATTAATATTATTCACTATCTAAAAATTATGCTTATGAATGAGTTATTGAAAATGAAGTTTTTTGAGCTATTGTCTAAAACTTCACAAGAAGTTACTAACACAGAAATGCAAGATGCCTATGGAGAATTTGTCAAGCACATAGTCGCTATTAGCAATTCAGAAGATTATTCCTATATCTTTCGGATGCTAAATCTCACCCGTATTGAGATAGTACCCCTAAAAGAGTTATATCAATGTGGGCAGGGGGAAAAATGCGCTTAAAATTCTCTATGTCCACAAAGCGTTATCGACAATTGATGCCGAGCTACAATTAATCAACTTAAAAATTAACCATCCAGAACAATTTAAGTTATCTATTCCTACAGCGTTCAAGTCCGACCTATATGTAATCCCTAAGTCAAAAGACTTGGGGATTATTGGCATCGCAGAAATCGTATTAGCTCTGTTTCTACAGGGGCAAATCGTTGGCGAAGATGGAAAACCTGTCCCAGAAGTTCGTTTAGCTCGTGGCTTTGAGCAGCTTTTCAATCTAAAATTCGGAAGTATTTACGATAAGGCAGGTGAAGTATTTACCCGCAAGCCGTACAACCTTACCAAAACATTGGATGCCTTACGAAATGCTATCATCAAAGAGGATCGAAAACGTAAGAACCGATAAAGATCAAAAAAGATATTTGTGCAAACTGTTTATTTCCAGAGATTTGCAAATCTCTTTTCGGGGAGTAGGTAACTACTCCTCTTTTTCTGCTACATTGTTTTACTGAATTTTGCTTCATCAATCGATTGAGAACAATAATGTTAAACTAAAAAATGAAGCAAAATGTATATAGATAACGAAAACTTCGATAAATGGATGGAGAAGCTATCTAAGAAACTCACTGAGATAGGACAAGACTTAAAATCCTTTATCAATACCGATCAGGTATTAGATGAAAATGAACGATTACTTGATAATCAGGATTTAGCATTTCTGTTAAAAGTGTCTTTCAGAACTTTACAACGCTATCGACTAAAAGGTAAGCTCCCCTACTTTACTATTGGGCATAAAACCTACTATCGGGCTAGCGATATTAGAGCTTTTGTACGTGAACGAGCCGACTATCAAACTTATAAACAGTTTGAAAAAGCCAATCAATTAGAAAACAAACTCTGACAGCAAAATGCAGCAGAGGAAAGAAGCTTGTGTTTAAGCTATCCCTTTGTGTCACCACCCCGATTTAGCAGAAACCGCTTCACCCATCGGTTCAGCCCGTTTCACTAAATCGAGCAAGAGGGAACTGGACAAGTCCTGTTCTTCCCTCTTGCCCTGCGGGGCAAAGCCTTCGGCTTTAGCGTGTTCTTGTAACACGCTGTAATGACACCTGTAATAAGCATTTTCTTTGTAATGCTTATTATCAGGAATTTATCTATTCATGTTTCTATAAAAAAGTAATTACCATGCCAAACAGCAGTCGAAAAACGATATTCACTACCATTTCCATAGACAAGGAAACGGCAGCTTTGGTAGAGAAGATATGCAAACGCTATTCACTGAAAAAGAGTGAAGTTGTAAAGTTGGCGTTCGGGTATATAGACAAGGCACATATCAACCCATCCGAAGCACCTGAATCCGTAAAATCAGAACTGGCGAAAATAAATAAGAGACAGGATGATATTATCCGCTTCATTCGTCACTACGAGGAAGAACAACTGAATCCCATGATACGGGTAACTAATTCTATTGCTTTGCGCTTCGATACTATCGGCAAAACTTTGGAAACTCTTATTCTCTCTCAACTGGAAGCCAGCCAAGAGAGACAAGCAGCCGTGCTAAAAAAGTTAAGTGAACAGTTCTATAATCATGCCGATGTAATCAATCAGCAGGGCAAACAACTTTCGACACTCTATCAGATACATCAACGGGACTATAAGAAGCTACTCCACCTGATACAGCTATATTCTGAACTCTCCGCTTGTGGTGTGATGGATAGCAAACGGAAAGAAAACCTAAAAGTAGAGATTACAAACCTGATAAATACATAGGCTTATGCACATAGATTTTGCTCCACCCTCAAAAGGGACATACAACAATGCAGGGAGTAGCCGACAACTGGCAAGTTACATGGAACATGAAGATTTGGAGCGTATGGAAAAGGGAATCTATACCGATGGATTTTTTAATCTGACGAAGGATAATATCTATAAATCGGTTTTGATAAAGGATATAGACAGTAATATCGGGCAACTGCTGAAAACAGATGCTAAATTTTACGCTATCCATGTCAGCCCATCGGAAAGTGAACTTCGGGCAATGGGTAACACCAAACAGGAACAAGCCGAAGCGATGAAACGCTACATTCGTGAGGTATTTATCCCTGAATATGCCAAGAACTTCAACAAAGGACTATCAGCATCGGATATAAAGTTCTATGGCAAGATTCATTTTGACCGTAGTCGTTCTGATAATAAACAGAATATGCACTGTCATTTAATAGTGAGCCGGAAAGACCAAGCTAATAAAAAGAAACTTTCACCACTTACCAATCACAAAAACACGAAGAACGGAGTAATCAAAGGTGGCTTTAACCGTGTAAATCTGTTCCAACAAGTGGAACAAGGTTTTGATAAACTCTTTAGCTACAACCGCCAACAGTCCGAATCGTTTGATTACCACAATACGATGAAGAATGGTTCTGTCTCTGAACAACTTGAAATACAGAATCAAAACTTTACTGGCGAAAAGAAGAAAGAGATATTCCAATCTGGTGAAAAAGAAAACAATATTTCTTGCAATCTTGATCGCACGACAAAAAATAGCCACTCTAACGATCAGCAAAATAACAGTGGCGGTGATTCTCTATTATCTATCTTCTCATTGAAAGATGACAATGGCTATGATGCTACATTGACAGAGGAATTACAAGCACAGAAACGTAAAAAGAAGAAACGAAAGGGAATAAGAAGATGATAAAATATAAACAGTTAAGAGCTAAAATAGATTGTTACCTGATGGAGCAGCTCAAGTATCGCAAATCACTTGTAAGGCTGACAGAAGATAACGTTATTACTCCCCGTAGGAATAGCTGAATAGATTTGTATTTACGCATCCGAAGAATTGAAAGCCGACTTCTACTTATGGCTTTTGAAAGAGTAGAAATAAACAAATCATCCTCTTTATGATAATAAATTTGTCAGTCTTGACAAAAAAGAAGTTTTCAGTATACAGATCATCATATTATTCTGCCATTTTGTCACACAATCTGTTTTGGAATAGTTTTTGATTGTAAATTAACTGAAATAATTAATAAATCTAATTATTATGGCAGCAACAGTAAATAGTGCTTTTGAGGAGTTTAATAAAAATGTAGTTAATTTAGATCCAGACAGAACGAGCAAAGCTATTTCTAGCAGAGATTGGCTATGGGGACAATTAAATAAGTTAGATTCAAAAGAAAATTTAAACTTTCCTTTCAAATATGAGGATAAACATATAAAATTTGGTTCTTTTGCTCGAAAAACAAAAATTAGAGAGTTAGATGATATTGATTTGATGTTTTGTTTAACAGCAAATGGAGCTACATATACTTTATACGGTTCTACATACTATATAAATACCCCTAATGCGGGTAGTAGATTGAAAAATCTATCTGACAATGATATTCTAAATTCGAGAAAAGTTGTCAACAAATTAAAATCAGCATTGTCAGAAGTTGAACATTATAAATCTGCAGAATTACATAGTCGTGGAGAAGCAGCGACCTTAAATCTATTAACTTATGAGTGGGTTTATGACATTGTTCCTTGTTTTTATACAGACACAGAGTTATACTTAATTCCAGACGGAAATGGTAACTGGAAAGCAACAGATCCAAGAATTGATCAGAATCTCGTAACTGAAACTAATCAAAATTATGCAGGGAGACTTCTTCAATTAATTAGAATTTTGAAATTTTGGAATAGACATAATTCTTCTTTTACTTTATCGTCGTATTTATTTGAGCAAATTGTTATAAATTTCACTAAAAGTAAAACAGCATTAAGTGAATGGATTGATATTAATATCAAGGACTTTTTCAGCTACTTATCAACATATATATACTATGCAGTAAATGATCCTAAGGGAATACAAGGTGATTTGAACTGTCTAACATATGAACAAAGAAAGTCCATTTCAGAAAAGGCTAAATGGGCACATGATAAAGCTGTAGAAGCTATTGATGCTGAAATCAAGGAAAAAGACCAAGAAAAAGCAATAAACAAATGGCGTGAAATTTTCGGTAATAAATATCCTAAATATGAATAAAGGTCAAGAAATTCTATATAAGCAGAATCTAGATGTTAATATAGACAGGCTGCTGGCACAAAGAAGATTATATTCTAATGCCAAAATAATGCAATATATTCTTATTGCCATTACTGTTATAATTCCAGTCTTAATCGCTTTTGTTACCAATTTTTCTAATCTAAGAATAGATGACACAAGCTGGATTTATACGATTTATGCTATCGTAGTTATATTCGGAGAAAAAATCTTAGAAATTTTCATCGACAGAAATAAAAAAACAGCGGCTTCTATACAAGAAAAATTTGATACTAATATTTTTGATATACCGGAAAATGAACTTCTTAATTCCGTTTTCATAGACCATGACATAGTTAGAAAATATTCAAAGAAAGACAAGTTGAATGCAAACAAAATATCAAGGGTTACTAATTGGTATTCTACTAGAATAGATTGTTTGCAGACTAACATAGCAATACTATTTTGTCAAAGAATGAATATTTGCTATGATCAAAACATAAAAAAGAAATATAATAAACTACTCATTTCCCTTTCTGTTCTAACATTTATAACACTGCTTATTATTTCTTTAACAAACGATTTTTCATTAAAAAAATTTATTATAGAAGTAATATTACCTTCCATACCTATTCTAAATTTCACTTATAAGGAAATCAATCAAAATATAGAATCAGTGGATAATCTGCAGAAATTAAGAGAAATAATTGAGAATAAATTATCCTCATTATCTAGAAATGATGTAATAGAAATTGAAGAACTACGTAATATACAAGATAGAATTTTTAACAACCGTATTTTAAGTCCATTAATTCCTGATTTTATTTACAAAATTTTATGGACAGAATTGGAGGATGAAATGAATTATTCTGTAGAAAATAGAATTGTTGAATTACAATCATAATGGGGTGTATTTAATATTACCAGCTTATATTTGTAAAATACTATACTATGGTTTTTATTCAACTATAAAAAACAAAATATTAGCTCATGAGAAATACTTATTTAAACTTTGCAAAAATCCAAGAAGTCATTATCTTTGTATTCAGTATTCTCCATGAGCAAACTACCGCAAAAACACGTAGCAAATTAGTGGGATAATTCATGGGATATGCTTGAAGCTAAAATATAAACTTTTAAATATCAGCATGTTAACTCTGCAAGGAGAATCCCAGGCGGATCACATAAGAACAAAGCCAAACGGCGACAAAAAAGAGACAAGTCCTACAATATCAACGTATTGTAGGACTTTTTTTTTTGTTTCAGTCTTGCTTAAAAGACAAAAAAGGGGCACGAAAAGACACGGTTGAGTATCCAAATCGTACCCCCTTCCCAAAAAAACGATTAGGGGGTACGATTGTCGGAAATCACTATCTATGCAGAAGGTTTCAATCTCTGTATTGATTTTAGATATTATCATCTGAAACCTGTTTTACTGTGATTTTTTTATTAATGGTGGTTAAATTCAGTTGTTTACTTGAATACCTTTCTTCCATTTAAGAATAGCAAAGCAATACAAAAGTCATTCTGTAAAAGTATTTCAAAGTCCAAAACAGATACAGACACGATTTTTGTATATTTGCAGGATACAGATAACACCTAACAAGTATGAAAAAAGAAATCCTATATCAAGAAATAGCGAGAACTATTGCCTGTCAAATTAAGAAAGGCGTGTGGAAAGCTGGTGAGAAACTACCTTCTTTACGCACTATTAGCAATGAAAATGGTGTAAGTCTTAATACGGCAATTCAGGCATATTATGAATTGGAAAAAGACGGATTTATAATATCACGCCCAAAATCAGGGTATATTGTCAATTACAAACCCATACGCCTATCTGTTCCAGCGACAACACAACCGTCTGTAAAGCCTGAGAGCAAAGAGGTGGTAGATTTGATTGCTGACGTATACAGCTCGTTAGAAATAGGAGATAAATCGATCACTCGATTTTCATTAGGAATGCCCGAAGATATTTTATTACCAATTGCAAAACTTAATAAAGAACTTATAAGAGCTATGCAGGCACTTCCGGGTAATGGAACCCGGTATGATGAAACACAGGGAAATATGCGATTACGTAAATCTATAGCTCGTTTTACGTATAGTTGGAAGGGAAACTTGACAGAAGATGATATAGTGACAACTGCCGGAGTTACTAATGCGGTTGCTTTAGCTTTATCTGTAATTACTAAGGTAGGAGATACTATTGCGGTTGAAAGTCCGGTCTATTTTGGAATGTTACAATTAGCCAATAGTATGGGGTTACGTATATTGGAATTACCTACCAATCCAGTAACAGGGATTGATCCAGATGCGCTGAAAAAAGTTTTACCACAAATTAAAGCTTGCCTGCTTATAAGCAACTTTAATAACCCATTGGGAAGTTGTATGCCTGATGAACATAAAAGGGTAGTTGTTGATATGCTGGCCGGATATGATATACCTTTGATCGAGGATGATTTATATGGTGATTTATTTTTTGGAAATTCACGTCCTAAGCCCTGCAAGGCTTTTGACAAGAAGGGGCTTGTTTTATGGTGTGGTGCGGTATCTAAAACATTAGCGCCGGGGTATCGGGTAGGATGGATTGCTCCCGGCAAATTTAAACATGCTATTATTCGCCAAAAGAATATTCACCTTATTTCTACGCCTGCGCTTAATCAAGAAGCGGTTGCCAATTTCATGGAGAATGACAGATACGAAAACCATTTACGTAAACTGCGACAAGAATTATACGCAAACAGTATTCATTTTGCCCATTCCATCATGGATTACTTCCCCGAGAATACAAAAATTGTTACTCCACAAGGAGGATTTATGCTTTGGGTGGAATTAGACAAACAGATTGATACAACAGAACTTTATTATCGGGCTATGCAGCGAAAAATAAGCATAGCCCCCGGACGTATGTTTACATTACAAGAGCAATATACCAATTGTATGCGTTTAAGCTATGGACAACGATGGACTCCACTTCTTGAAGAACGCTTAAAACAATTGGGGGATATAATTAAAAATCACTTTAACTGATGTATGTATTCTTTTAGTACTTCCCCTATTACTTGAAGTCCTTTCATGATTCTATCTTCTGGCATATTAGAGTAATTTATTCTAAAAGTATTTTCTTTGTGCTCAACAGGATAAAATGAACTGCCGGGTACAAAGGCTATTTTCTGTTCAATGCATTTTTGCAGGATGTCATGCGCTGAAATATTTTCGGGTAATTCAATCCAAGTAAATAACCCGCCTTGAGGATGAGTATATTTTATGTCATTAGGAAAATAGCGTTCAATACATTCTAAAGCTATATCTCTGCGTTTTCTGTAGACTTCTACTATTTTGCTAATATGCTCATCAATATCATATCGTTTTAGATATTCGGCAATAGTCATTTGAGCTATTGTGTTACACTGCAAATCAGTGCCCTGCTTAACTAACACATACTTGCGGATAATATCTTTATCACCTGCAATCCACCCAATCCGAAAGCCCGGACAAAAGATTTTAGAAAAACTACCAGTGCATAAGATATTACCTACCTTATCAAAAGACTTTATAGAGGGTAAAGACTCTCCTTCAAACCTTAATTCTCCATAAGGGTTATCTTCAATAACAGGAATATCATATAAAGCAGATAGTTCAGCCAGTTTTTTTCGTCTTTCCAAACTCCATGTTTTTCCAGTGGGATTTTGAAAGGTTGGTATTACATATATTAGTTTTATATTTTGAGTATTATTCAGTACCTCTTCCAAAGTAGCCATATCCATGCCTTCTTCATCTGTTGGAATTTCAATGAAGCCACTCCCATATGATTTGAATGCGCTAATTGCTGCTAAATAGGTGGGGCTTTCACACAATACGATATCACCATCGTCCAGAAATACTTTTCCGGATAAATCTAATCCTTGTTGCGAACCGTGAGTTATAAGAATATTATCCTTATCGAACGATGTCCCTAAGCGTTCATTCATTCGTTTGGCAATCCATTCACGTAAAGGATAATACCCTTCAGTAGTCGTATATTGAAGAGCTTTTGCTCCTGCTTCTTGCAAAACGACCTGATTCATTTTGTTAATTTCATCTATGGGGAATAGCTCAGGGGCAGGTAGTCCACCAGCAAATGAAATAACATCTTCCCGTTCTGTAACTTTGAGTATTTCTCTTATTTCCGAAGCCTTTATATAAGACATTCTTTTGGCAAATTTCAACTTCATAATCATTAAATATATTTGAAAACTAAAATAATGCAAAGTAAAGCATAATAGATAAATGAGAACAGATACAATTTGCACAATATCAGCGGGTACAGATTTTCGGAACCAAGTATTATCCCGATTGTATCGCCTACCGAAAGAATTAAACGGACAGTTATCAATAGAAAGACAGGACTGATACTTGCGTCGACGATTGTTCTAGCCGAACCTCAATTAACCAAGCGTGAGAAAGAAATACTAATATTAATTCGGTAAGGTTTTCTGAGCAAAGAGATCGCTTATAAGCTAAATCTTAGTATTTATACGGTAAATAATCACCGAAAGAATATATTGGCAAAGCTAAATGTAGATAATGCGATCGAAGCTATCAATAAGGCGGGAAATTTCGGTATTCTCTATTGATTACGATATCCAATCCAAACCACTAGCTAATATTGATATGATTACGGTTATATTTCATTCTCTGGGGCTGAACCCATTTGTGCGATGCGCTATAAGTGAATTATACAATCATTTTTCTGCGGAAAAAGTAGTGCGGGTGTCGTATGTAAAGAATACCCGCACTTTCTATTTATTTTGAAAAACGTAATTTTATAGTTCAAGATTCACTTCATTCATATTGATTTCAAGAGAGCGCCGCTATACCTGTTCCTATCAAGTTTGCGTTATTTATATTGTTGATATGGATTTCTATATCCGCTAATGCGGATTCATTAAGGAGTTCTTGTAATTTCTCCAGAACAAGAATGTTATAGTTTTTATCTTTTCTATTCTCGCTCCAAAATAGACTACCTTCGGCTACTAAACTGATTTTTCGTATATCTTTATTATATGATCTCAGTAACTGAATAAGGCCCAGTAGCGATGCGGCGACTAATTGTGCTGATCTGTTGTAGATCCAATGAGCTACATCTACATATACGTCCTTGTGAATATCCGGATAGTTCATGATAGCGGTCAATTTTTGGGCATCGAATTTATTCTCAAACTCATCCAAAGGGAAAGTTGCTTTCAATATATCGCCTAGATACATACCCGAAACCGCTTTCTCAAACCGCTGTTTTCCAAGGCTGCCTGAAATGGCGTCAACCGTATCATCGACTGTCGTGAGGAATGGAGGATGGAAGTTACCCGACTCTAGGTTGACAGGGACTAAGCCTTGTATATTATAGCTCGGATCTAATTTCTTTATTTTATCCGCCGGAATGAAAGTGGCCATGTTGGTGCCTGTTCCTACGATCAGACCGATATAGGCGTCATAGCTATTGTCGGTTAGGCCGGCAAACAAGCTGGCGATAGTATCGTTTAATACTTTAATACCTGTAAATTTGATTTTACAATGTTCGTTTAGGTAGTCGAGAAGTGGTTTGCCTACTAATTGCCCTACCATTTCTTTAATGTCGACTCCTTTTGTCCAACGTAACAATTTGGCGTCTCCACTGAGTACGGATTCTGCTGGATAAGAAAAACAATAGCCGATTGGCATTTCCTCATCCCGTTTTATCCCGACAATCATATCGGCTAATTCTTTAAATAGCTCCTCACGAGTATATCCCGGTGATTTCATGATCGACATGTCTTTTTTCCACCCATTGTTGGGATGGATGGTTGGTGATCCTTGTCCAAGATCGACGGTCGCTACTCTATAGTTGGTTCCTCCTAAATCGAGAACCAATGCTTTTCCATTAATATCAGAGGTTTTGGGAGAGATAAAAGTCGGTATGCATTGTATCTCCGCATTTTCATGTTTTAATCCCTCTTCAACCTTTTCCCGAAATGAACTGGCTATCTCTTTGAGTTGGTCATTTTCTAACCAGAAAATATTTTTCTCCATAAGATTGATTTTTTGATTTTGAAATATCCTTGTTAGTGAATAACAATTTAGAAAGGGATTTGACTATCCTTATTGGTTGATTAAGTTAAGGGGATAAATTTCGATACTGTAAAATTTGTTGTGTTAAATTTAAATTTTGTATAAACAAAAGGGTGACGATGTCTGTTTAAAACACCAAACAGATGATTTTATTTATTAATCTAAATTAAGATATATGATACCGAAAGTGGAGATAGAAGCAGGCAAGGCGGATTTAATCCGTGAGATTTTAGGCGTTAATGATTTGCAGGACATTAACTTACTTGATGAGTACCGTGATATATTTATAAAATCACAAAAGTCTGTGTATGAGAATGAATCTGTTAATGATATTAATTGTACGGATTGAATTCTTTGATAGAGAGATTCCAACTTCTTTTATAGGATGAGGAAATGTTTATTCAATATATTGTTTACTAGTGTATTACAGTTTTATCGTAATTCTACCTTATGAAACTATAGTTTTTTTAGCAGAAAACTGTAGTTTCCCAAGGAGGGAACTCCAGTTTCCATAGGAAGAAACTGCAGTTTCTTCCTATGGAAACTGGAGTGTCTTTTAGGCTCGGTTTGTGTAAACGATAAGGAAAATTTACTACTTATCATTTACGGCCTTCCCATATTCCTCATCACTTACCGGCTCAAGCCAAGTATTTTTGTTGGTTTGGGGATTGCATTCTACGGCGATATGCGAAAACCAACTGTCCGGTGAGGCGCCGTGCCAATGCTCTACGTTTGGTGCGATTTCGACAACATCCCCGGGTAGTAAACGACGGGCGCTTTTACCTCGTTCTTGATAATAACCCACACCACCTACGGCGATGAGTATCTGCCCTCCTGTATGCGTGTGCCAGTTGTTTCGGCAGTTAGGTTCAAACGTTACGTTAAACATTGGTACGTTTAAATCCTTATTGCTTGTTAATGGCGCTAGCCAAGACTTCCCCGAGAAATATTGTTCAAACCCGGTGTTTTCATTTCCTGTAGGGAATTCACTAATTTTTGGAATTTCAGTTTTCATTTCTTGTGCGTTTATATTGCCAATAGAGATTAATGTGATCAACATGGCAATGGTTATTTTCTTTATATTCATATTTGTTTTCTTGATTTTATCCATATCACAAAATTATTTAAGATATTCCATTACTTTTGTATACCAATTACTGATAAGTGTAACAGAATTACTGATTTTACAATCTATAGAATCTTGAAGTTGATGGCTTTTAAACAAATATAGGGGATATCTCAAATTGGCGAGATTGGACAATTGTCAGTCTGTTGGGATTATGTATTTTTGTCATCATAAGAATCTATAGGATGAAGCCTGATACGGAAAACATATATCAACGGAAAATCAATCAAGTAATTGATTATATCAATGCGAATTTGCATCTCCCTTTACGACTGGATATAATAGCCGGGCAAGTAAACGTGTCCGAGCGGCAGCTACTACGTATTATGAAAGGAGCCTTGAATGAGTCATTATATGCTTATGTGGCGAGGCAACGTGTAGAGCGAGCGGTTCTATATATGCATACGGAAGATATGAGTCTGGCAGATCTAGCGAGTCGGGTAGGCTATGATAACCCCCAATCTTTCTCGAAAGCGTTCAAGAAACAATTCAGCGTATCTCCGAAAGCTTATATGGATAAGTTGCGAGCACGTCTGAGAGAAGAGACCGAGAAGTGGAGTAATCCACACGATCTTGAAGTTGAGGTTTGTGAGGTAGATGATTTAGATTTGGTTTATATCCGGATTTTTGGAAAATATGGTGAGGCCGAACCCTATGAGGAGGCATGGAATCTGTTGATCGGATTCTTAAAAGAGAATCAAGCGTTATCAGAGGACACCCGCTTTATTGGTCTAAGTTTTGATGACCCGAACGTCACTCATCCGGACCAATGTCGTTTTTATGCTTGCGCTTCGGTCGGGAAGGAGATTATTCCATCAGGGATGTTCGGTACGATTCGTTTGCAGAAAGGAAAATATGCGGTTTATACCTTAAAAGGTAGTTATGCGGGATTACAAGAACTATATAATACTATAAATATAGATTTCAATTATACCAAACGGCATGGAATGGCGTTTGAGGAATATGTGAGTTATTCGGAAGAGGATGACGATACGCAAGTGACAAAGATTTATATACCAATAAAATAAATTAGTATGGAAACAAAATTTTGCCAAAGCTGCGGTATGCCGCTGCAAAAGAATGAGGAGTTAGGAACGAACCATGACGGAAGCAAGAATGAGGAATATTGTTGCTATTGTTATAAGGACGGGGCCTTCACGATGGACTGTACGATGGATCAGATGATCGATCATTGTGCCCAGTTTGTCGATGAGTTCAATAAAGATGCGGACTTTCATTATACGAAAGAGGAGGCCGTAGCGAATATGAAATTATTTTTCCCGACATTGAAGCGCTGGGTGGTGCGATAAGCCTCCATAAAAAGCGTTTATCTGCGCTTCGGCCTGCTGGATTAGTTTCACTGGAATGCGGGGCTTCTTCTCGAAAAAGTCCATTTCTATTTGGATGGAGTTTTTCTTGACGGAGCGGCCCCAATTGCCTATTATCTTTCCGTTATACAAGATAACCGGGTAGAAGGTGCCGAATCGGTTGAACGCTTTTGGATGATGTTCTAGCGGCAATACGTCCGTGCGGTTTTTGTAACTGATCAAGTATTCATCGAAGGCGGGGAGGAGACGCAGTACAGGTTCGCTCTCATTTTTTCCTTTCCATGATTGGTGGATGAAATATTCACGGGAATCGAACGTCTCGGTCATTAACTCCGCCTTGATCAGATTGATAGCGAGCCTACACTCGGTAGCGGTTAGCCCGGACCACCAAACAAAATCCTGTAACTGGGCAGGGGAGTGGCTTTGAAAATATCTGGATGCCAATCTCGCCAGAGCCTCTTCCCTGCAAAGTTCACGAGTAGGAGGGACACGTTCGTCCAATAAGGCGTAAGTCGTTTTCTTTCCTTTATCGATCCCGCTACAGACGATGCCTTCCACCTCACCCCATGTAAGGAAAAGGTTTACGTGATCTATGGTGGGCAAAATCCCGGATTTTTGCAATTCCGCCGTTACTTCTTGTTTGGTCAGGCTTTTGTATCCTTCCAGTATCTTTCCGATCTGATCTAGGCATCTTGTGAACAGCGTTTTTTCTATCTTCCCGAAATGTCCCTTGGCGTACGACATAACGGCAGCCTTGATACGCTCGGAAGATAGCATAAGCATCCAACGGATATCCTCGGCGGCCACGAAATGCCAAGTAGGACGCATCACATGGGTACGTAGAATATCACCTTTGTACAAAGCCTCATTTACCTTTTCAAGGGAAGAGGATCTCAAGCGAATACCGATCGCCCATTTGGCCATCTCATACTCCTGCGCCTGGATAGCGCCCATCCAAGAGACCAACTCTTTCGGGGACTCGAATCGGGGTTGTTCCAATTGTTGGCTAGCTACTCGTATATGTGTTATCATAATATATGAATATAAACGCAAATGTACGAAATAAAGCGTTAAACATCCCATAATCTTGAAGATATACTCATTCTTTTTGTACCTTCACGCTAGAAACAATTAGTGAAATTTATGACGATAGCGTATTTAAATGTGGCTACAGACCGGCAACACTTGGATATTCAAAGGGAAGAGATCTCTTCTTTTGCCGCGGCCAAAGATATCCATGTGGATAAATGGGTCATGGAAGTATCCGGAGAGAAAGCGAAACAGCCGGGACCAAAGTTAAAACTTGTTCTCGAACGCTTGAAGAAAGGGGATGCCTTGATCGTATCGGATATTACCCGTTTGTGTCTTACCTTATATGAGTTGATGGGGATACTTACCGTTTGCATGGAGAAGGACGTGACGGTCTATTGTATAAACGACCGTTATATATTCGATGACCGGATGGATCGCCAATTGATGATTAATGTCTTCAAGCAAGTAGACGAGATTGATCACAGTCTGGTTTCCATACGTACAAAAGACGCCTTGGAACAGGTGAAAAGTACGGGAAAGCGGTTGGGACGTCCTAAAGGCTCGGAATCCAAGTTGTTCTTCTTAGACGCCCATAAGGGGGAGATCATGAACATGTTGGAGCGGGGAGAATCGGTAGGATCGATTTGCGAGCATTTCAACGTCTCTAAGAATACTTTTTATAAGTATAGGAAGAAATTCTTCAGATCGTAAGGATTGGTTTTAATACCAATCCTTTCGTTTCATATATAGCCAAGTCAATACTCCGGTAGCTATCATGACGGCCCAAGCTATGAAATAACCGTAACGCCAATCCAATTCCGGCATTATCTTGAAGTTCATACCCCATACGCCCACCAAGAATGTCAAAGGGATGAAAAGGGTGGAGACAATCGTCAGCCGTTTCATGATGGCGTTCATCCTAAGATCGTTATTGGATATATAAAGATCGACAAGGGAAGAGGTGATTTCCCGGCAGCTTTCCGTTGTTTGGATAACGAATTGGAGTTGGTCTTGCAGGTCATTATAGATCGGCAGGATATCCGGGGTGATAATCCCGTTCTCTGTTCGTAATAGTTTTGAGAATTGATCTTTCAGCGGTAGGCTATTCTTACGGATAATCATGTACTCATGGCGGTGTTGTTGGATTAGGGAACCCATATTACCCTGATCGTTCTTAGGATCGAGCAAAGTCTCTTCTATATCCTCTAGTATCTCTTCTACCTTTGAGGCGGATTCTACTAAATTCGCTATGATGGTGTTTAGAAGGAAAGCGAGCAGCAATCCACTGCCTTTTTTCCGGATGTTCAGCATGTTGGATAGTAGCGCTTTATGAGCGGCCTCGAATACGGGGTTGTTGCTTTCCGTAAAAGTGATAACCGTATTGTTCGCTACCAGTATACTGATGTGCTCAGACCGCATCTCGTTATTGACATCGTAATAGCAGGAGTTTAATACGATAAGCATTCGTCCTTTGTATTCCTCTACCTTGACCACGTGTTGGGGAGTCAAGATATCCTTAGCGTCCAGATTATGCAGTCCGAAATCTTTTACGATACGGGTAATGGCATCCGCGTTGGTCAATCCGCTAACCTCGAACCAATTGATCTGATCCGGGTCGGATAGTTTGCTGAAAGAGGTGTCGGTTATCCGCACCTCTTTCGTATGCAAAGATTGTTCGTTGTATTGCGTGAGACGGATGCCGGTTGCTGTCTCATGTTCGCCGGCGTAATAATACTTGTCCGATAAATGCCGGTTGGATATATGTCTTCTCCTGTGTGTATATTCATTCCGTCTCATAATAAGGATCTCTTTTTAATCGAATTCAACAACGGTGATGCCGGCGCCTCCGAACTGCACATGCTCGTCTTGAAAACGACGGACACCGGGAACCGTGCGCAGATAATCCCGGATTAGCTGACGTAAGATACCCGTACCGGTTCCATGCAAGATGCGAACCTTGCCTGCCCCGACTTGAATGGCGTCGTCGATAAAATAAGTCACGCTTTGCAATGCCTCATCGCCCCTCATTCCTCTCACATCGATTTCTTGCTTAAAGTTTATCTTCTTCTCATGCATATTGTCAGTGGTCTGGGAGCTGACGAACGTGCTTTTCTGGATTTCCCGTTTGATCTGGCCTTTGCTTACCTTTTCCAACTGCTCCAGCTTAACCGTGCTTTTGATCATCCCGAATGCTACTACGGCCTGCTTTCCTTGTAGTTCCATAACGGTTCCGGCGGAAACCTGCCCTTTAAGGCGTACATTGTCGCCGACCTCTATCACCTCTTTATTAAATATCGGCTGGGCCGTCACTTTTTGTTTCTGTTTCTTCCGTTCGTTCCGTTCCTTGAGCTTCGCCATCTTGCGTGCGATCTTATCGTCTTCTTCTTCGGTCGCCATGACGGAGTTCTTGAACTCTTCCAAGGCTTTGCGGGCCAGTTTGGTCTGTTCTTTTTCCGCTTGGGCCTCCTTGATCTCACGGACGGTATTCTCGATCTTGGCGTTAGCCTCCGCTAGAATACGTTGGGCCTCGGCCTTTGCCTCCCGGATGATCTCTTTCCGTTGCTTGTTTACGGCTTCCAAGTCTTGTTCATAACGGGAAGTGACATCTTCCAGTTTTTTCTCCTGCTGACGGATATTCTGCCGTTTGCTTTCCCAGTACCGTTTATCGCGTACGATATCTTGCAGGTATTTGTCCATATTGATATAATCCGCTCCGACGTTCGCGGAAGCGTCGGCTATCACGTCCTCGGGCAGACCGATCTTGCGTGCGATCTCTACGGCAAAAGAGCTACCCGGATTTCCGATAGAAAGCTTGAACAAGGGCTGCATCAAATGGCGGTCGTACAACATGGCACCGTTTACGATACCTTCCGTATCCTCGGCGAAATGCTTCAAATTCTGGTAGTGGGTCGTGATTACCCCAAAGCTATGATTCCGGTTGAAGCGATCCAATAAAGCCTCGGCGATAGCGCCGCCAATCTGGGGTTCCGTACCGCTACCGAACTCATCGATTAGGATAATGGTCCGCTCGTTACAATTCTTCACGAAATACTTCATGTTGGTAAGGTGGGAACTGTAGGTACTCAAATCGTTCTCGATGCTTTGCTCATCGCCTATATCGATGAATATATGCTCGAAGATCCCGGTTCTTGATCGCTCATGCAAAGGAATCAATAAACCACATTGCAACATGTATTGAAGTAATCCGACCGTTTTCAGGCAAACGGATTTACCACCGGCGTTCGGACCGGATATGATCAAGATCCGTTTTCCCTCGGTCAGCTCGATATCGAGGGGAACTACCTGCTTGCCCTGTTTCTGTAAAGACAGGAATAAGAGCGGATGCACGGCACGTACCCAATCCATTTGTCGCTTATCCTCCACGATCGGCTTGATCGCCTTGACTTGCTCCGCGAATAACGCTTTCGCACGAATGAAGTCAATGTCGGCAAGAAACTCGTAAGATTGTAGGATATCCGGAGCTAAAGGACGGATCACGTTCGTGAATTCCGTCAGTATCTTAATGATTTCCCGGCGTTCTTCCCCTTCCAGTTCCCGGATGCGGTTATTCGCTTCCACGACCACCTCCGGCTCTATAAAGACCGTCTTGCCACTGGCGGACTCATCATGTACGATACCTTTTATCTTTCGTTTGAAGGCCGGGGCTACCGGGATCATCAAACGACCGTCGCGCATGGTCGGTGTCACGTCCTTATCGACAACCCCGTCCGATTGTGCCGCACGGAGGATGGATTGCAGGCTGCGGGAAATACCGCTCATCGTGATCGTCATTTCCCTGCGGATTTGCGATAGGGTGGAGGAAGCACTGTCCTTGACCTTGCCGAATTTATCGAGGATGCTATCGATCTTTCCAATCAATTGGGGGAAGACAAAGATATCTCCCGCCAATTCAGTCAAGGCCGGATACTTGATTTCCTCATCGTCCATGGGCTTGAAGAAGCGTACGATGTCATTGATCGTTTGCAAGGAACGTTTGAGGTCGAACAACTCCCGTTCATCCAGCCAAGTACCTTCCGGCCGAATCCGTTTCAAGGAATAGCGCACGTCGAAGAAATAACTGGCGGGGAATTCTGTGTCTCCGTGTAGGATACGGATAAACTCATCGGTTTGTTCCAATCGCTTGGATACGACCTCGAAATCGGCGGAGAATCCCATCTCCGCTACCCGCTCTTCCCCGAGCGGGCTTAAACATTTTTCTGTGATTAAGTGACGGATCTTATCAAAGCCCGTCTTTTGTTCAAAATTTTGTGGATATATCACGTGTTTGTAAAATCTTTATTTGATCTCTACCGTCACTTCAGAGCGAATGGTAGGACGGATAATTACTTCTAATTTTGTCTTGCCACGCTTTATATTAAATGTACAGGCGTTGTTGCCGGACGGATTAATATAAGGGGCGAAATAGTATAAATAAGAGAACGCCGGCAAGTAATCGGAGCTTTGCGACGCATCCGCTATTTGGGGATATTTGAATACGTCCCAAAACATGCAATATTTGAAACCGTTCGCGTCCGTAAACATCGTCTTCGGATCACGATATTGCATCGTGTTCGTGATAAAGCGTTTGTAGGCGGATGAGAACTCCTCTGCCGAATGATCCATCTTATGGCGGCCGATCTTTTCTATAATGTCACGAGGACGGATGCCTGCCGCATAAGCGGGAGAGTTACGATCTACGTCAACCACTTGATCCAATTTGTCGATATCGTAGCTGATCCCCGTATAATTATAGGTCTTCTTGCTCACCTTGAACGGTACGTTACGTCCGTATTTCGTGTATGGGTATTGCATACACATCAACGGGACATGCACCCGGGCGTATTCGTCTAAACGATAAGAGTCTTCCAGCAACTCGTTCGCCTCACATTCCCAGAGTACACGTCCGGGGATATCTTTTTGATCGATGATACGGATACCGAATTGCAACAGATATTCGGCTTCCGCTTCGGCGGCGGCGTAATTCAAGAACGGGAATTTCTCCATCTTACTGTGCGAGAAGTTGTACCGGTAAGTCGGTTCTTTTTCTACCAATACTTTATTCGCTCCCAGATAGTTCGGGTTCTTATCGAAGAAATAGAAAGTCTGTATCAATAAATCCGGCTTTGCGATATCAACCGTAAGTCCTTTTTTGGTCAACTCGTTCTCGATGCATTCGTTGATGACCGTTTCCAGTTTACGGTTATTCTCGTCGATGGTCGAGAAGGCGAATGTCTTGAAGTTACCGAAATCTACGCCGTCGGATGTGACGGTAGTCTTGAACGGGCATACGAATTCTTGCTCATTGGTTGTCTCCAAGCTATACATCGCATAGGCGGACGCCAGCTGGTCTTCCGTGATGGCGTTACTTTTCTTGCAGTCCTTCTTTACCAATACTTGTTTAGAAGGAGAGGAAAGGTTGCTGATAGTCAATAGGACATCGTTTCTTCCGGCGGGATTCAGCAGTTGAGGGATCTCGTCGACAGATACCTCCGTCACGGGTACCCCGTTGATCTCCTCGATCACGTCATATTTCTTAATACCTGCTTGCTCGGCGGATGAATAAGGGATGATACTTTTAATGACCGGCTTGTTGTTTCCCCAGTTCTTGCTCTGGCTGATATCGTATGTGAAGCCTAGTCGGCAGATGGATGTATTCCTGTTTTGGGCGGAAACCGTACAGACCGCCAATACTAATAGCAACGTTGATAAAATCACACTTCTCATCATATTCTGGAATTTTATTTACTCTAAAAATACCTGTTTCGTTTAAAACATAGGCAAAGGTAAAGATATTTTTGATGTGGTGGAATAGTTGGCAATATATTTGCTGCTATAATAGTGTATGAACTTGATATGGATGCTGTGTATATACTTTTTAAGGGTATTTATGTGGTACCGTATTTCGCTTACAATTAGTTAGTAATGAAAAAAATCAGATAGATTATGAGCAAGATGAATCCAAACGAGAAAAAAGAAAACGCTTCAAAAAACGAAAACGTGAATAATGAGGAAGCGACAAATTTGCAGGAAGAACAGTCAAATGCGGCAGATGAAACTGCCGGCTCTGACAATGTGTCGGGCGAGGTGGAAGCCTTGCAAAAGAAATATAACGAATTGAACGATTCCCACCTGCGCTTGATGGCAGAGTTTGACAATTACCGTAAACGTACGATGCGTGAGAAGGCCGATTTGATCAAGACTGGCGGCGAGGGTGCGTTAAAGAACCTTCTTCCTATTATCGACGATTTCGAGCGTGCCTTGCAGAACGTCCGTGCGGCGGAGGATGTAGAGGCCGTTAAAGAAGGCGTGGACTTGATTTTCGGTAAGTTCATGGGCTATCTGTCTCAGCAGGGCGTGAAGCCGATCGAGGCCATAGGCAAGCCGTTCGATACGGAGGAGTTTGAGGCTATCGCTACGATTCCCGCTCCGGAACCGGACATGAAGGGCAAGGTATTGGATTGCGTACAAACTGGATATACCTTATTTGACAAGGTAATACGTCACGCTAAAGTAGTAGTGGGAGAATAATCGGAAAATCGGCAAATAACAAATACAAGGATGGCTAAAAGGGATTACTATGAAGTGCTGGGCGTTGAGAAGAATGCTTCGGCGGATGAGATAAAGAAAGCGTACCGCAAGAAGGCGATACAATTCCACCCGGATAAGAACCCGGGCGATAAGCAAGCGGAGGAGAACTTTAAGGAGGCGGCTGAGGCATACGACGTGTTGAGCGATCCGCAAAAGCGTCAGCGTTATGATCAATTCGGTCATGCGGGTGTCGGCGGGGCTTCACAAGGTGGCGGCTTCGGTGGTGGTATGTCCATGGAGGATATTTTCTCACAGTTCGGCGACATCTTTGGTGGACATTTTGGCGGTTTTGGTGGCTTCGGTGGTTTCGGCGGTTCTCGTGGAGGACGCCGTGTGAACCGTGGATCGGACTTGCGTGTGAAGGTGAAGCTGAACCTGAAAGAGATCGCTAACGGCGTGGAAAAGAAGATCAAGGTGAAGAAGTATGTGCCTTGTTCGCATTGTCACGGTAGCGGGGCGGAAGGCTCGGAGGGTGTGAAGACGTGTGATACGTGTAAAGGTAGCGGTGTCGTTACCCGTATCGCCAACACGATCCTAGGGCAGATGCAGACGCAGACGACTTGCCCTACTTGTGGTGGCGAGGGCAAGATCGTTGTCAAGAAATGTACGGAGTGTAATGGTGAGGGCGTCGTTCGCGACGATGAGATTATCACGATCAATATCCCTGCCGGTGTAGCCGAGGGCATGCAACTCTCCATGAATGGTAAAGGCAACGCCGCACGACATGGTGGAATCAACGGTGACTTATTGATCCTTATCGAGGAGGAACCGCATCCGGAGTTGATTCGTGATGAGAACGATCTGTTATACAACCTCCTGCTGAGTGTTCCGCAAGCAGCTTTGGGAGCCACGGTAGAGGTTCCGACCATTGACGGGAAGGCGAAATTGAAGATCGAGCCGGGTACGCAGCCGGGTAAGGTGCTTCGTTTGCGTAATAAAGGACTTCCTTCCATCAATAGTTATGGTACGGGCGATTTGTTGGTGAACGTGAGTGTATATATCCCCGAGACTTTGTCGTCTACGGAGAAAGAGACGCTGAACGGATTGGAGAATTCACCGAACTTCCAGCCTAATAAGACGATGAAAGAGAAAATCTTCAGTAAGTTTAAGCACTTCTTTGATTAACGAATAGAAAAGACTACTGTGTTCGTGTGAGAACACTATAGTATTCGTGGATAAACACAGTAGTGTTTGAAGATGAATACTATAGTGTTTATCACCGGAATACGGTAGTCTTTTTTCATAAGTCCTAAAATGAGTATCCTATGAGAATATATACCCGTGGAGGAGATAAAGGAAAAACCGGCATACATGGCGGTGAGCGTGTCGATAAGGATGACATCCGTATCGAGGCGAATGGGACGTTGGATGAGTTGAACGCCGAGATCGGTATTGTCCGTACGTTGCTGCCTCCCGATCATGAATGGCAGGTGTTGCTGGGTAGGATACAGCGTGAGATGATGGCCGTGATGTCTCATGTGGCGACACCATCGGCGATCCGTGATCAGAATCCGAATCCGCTTCCCGATGATTTGACCGTCTTTTGTGAGTCCCATATCGATGATCTATCCGCCCAGATGGAGGATAACGGGTATTTTATCCTTCCGGGAGGCACACCTGTTTCGGCGCACCTCCAATTGGCCCGTACGATCACCCGCAGGGCCGAACGCCGCTTGTGGACATTGAATCGGAAAGACCCGGTTCCTGCCGGGATCATGGCGTTCGTGAATCGTTTATCGGATCTGTTCTTTACGATGGCACGTTATGACATGTTTCGTCAAGGGAACGCCGAGGAGCGTTGGCAATCCTTTCTGTATAAGCGGAAAAATAAATCCTAGAGGGCGATATCTTGCCATTTGCCTTTCACGAGCTCACGGGTGGACTTGAAGCCGGCTTGCTTTAGCAACTCAAAAACCTCCTTGCGACCGTCGTTCACCAAATCCGGATAATGGCAATCGGAGTTCACCATGACAGGGATATTCATTTCCCGCATCCGTGATAGGTATTCCACACGGGGGTAAAGCTCTTTTTTCTTGGTCCAGTTCTTGGTGTTGACCTCTACCATCAATCCTTTCTCCTGAACCAGATCCAGACAAGCCTCAAAAGGCTTCCGATACCAATCCTCCTCAAAATTGAAGATCTCGTACTTCTGTCCGTTCATATAGATCTTATCCATATGCCCGACGATATCGATGCCTCCGGCCTCTATCATTTTCATCGTGGTATCGAAGAAACGCTTGACAAGCAACCGGACATCTCCCTCGAAATGACGCTCCACGGAGTGGGCGTATTCCCTGAATGAGCCGTCTATACAGACCATGTTCTCTTCGACCAGACGCTCTGATACGGGCAAGAAATGGATGGAACCGATCCGGTAGTCCAAGGGCAACTCTTGGAAATAGGGGATCGAGGCGTTATAGGTCTCGTCCAGATAATCAATCTCCAGACCGGCATATATTTCCAGTTGATCGCTGTATTTCTGTTTCAGTCGTTTTATCTCTTGCAGATACTCCGGCATATCGTCTTTAGACATATTCCAGAAAGTCTCGAACGGAAGCGGCGAGTGGGAGGAAAAACCGTACGCACGGAACCCGTGTGTTATGGCGAATCTCACGAAATCCTCCGGAATACTTCTTCCATCACAAAAAGTACAATGACTATGGTAGTTACTGAGTTGCATGATTGTTCTTAGTGATTAAAAAGCCACATCCAGATCATCTTGCCCGGATGTGGCCTTGTATGATGAATGAGAGAGGTGTTATTTGATAACGCCTAGCTCTTTTCCTACCTTGATAAACGCTGCGATAGCCTTGTCCAGATGCTCAGTCTCGTGGCCGGCGGACAATTGTACACGGATACGAGCTTGTCCCTTCGGTACTACCGGGTAATAGAAACCGGTTACGTAAATACCCTCTTCCTGCATCTTGGCGGCGAAATCTTGAGACAACTTAGCGTCGTACAACATAACGGCGCAGATAGCGGATTGAGTCGGCTTGATATCGAAACCGGCTGCCAGCATCTTGTCGCGGAAGTAGCTTACGTTGTTCATTAATTTCGTATGTAAAGCGTCGCTCTCCTTCAACATCTTGAACATCTCCAAGCTTGCGCCTACGATGGCCGGAGCCACGGAGTTGGAGAACAAGTAGGGGCGAGAACGTTGGCGTAACATATCGATAATCTCCTTCTTTCCGGTCGTGAAGCCACCCATGGCACCACCGAACGCCTTACCCAGCGTACCCGTGAAGATATCTACACGTCCGTAAACATCAAACTGCTCGGCTACGCCATGACCCGTCGGGCCTACGACACCGGCAGAGTGAGACTCGTCCACCATAACCAATGCGTCATATTTCTCGGCAAGCTCGCAAATCTTGTCCATCGGAGCGACATTGCCGTCCATGGAGAACACGCCGTCCGTGGCGATGATACGGTGACGTTGGGCCTGCGCCTCTTGTAGGCAACGCTCCAAGTCCGCCATATCGGCGTTAGCGTAGCGATAACGTTTCGCCTTGCATAAACGAACACCGTCGATGATAGAGGCGTGGTTCAAGGCATCCGAGATGATAGCGTCTTCCTCGCCGAACAATGGCTCGAACAAACCACCGTTAGCGTCGAAACATGCGGCGTAAAGGATCGTGTCCTCAGTCTTGAAATAGTCGGAGATGGCTGCTTCCAATTGCTTGTGCAAATCCTGCGTTCCACAGATGAAACGAACGGACGACATGCCATAACCGTGTGTATCCATGGCTTCTTTCGCGGCCTTGATCAGTCGTTGGTTATCGGACAGGCCAAGATAGTTGTTGGCGCAGAAGTTTAAAACATCACTTCCGGCATTTACTTTGATGTCGGCTCTCTGCGGCGTAGTAATGATACGCTCGTTCTTGTATAAACCAGCGGCTTTGATGCCTTCAAGTTCATTTGTCAAGAATTCTTTAAGTTTTCCGTACATAAAAACTTCGTTTTTTATTAGTATTTAGATGTGAGTAGTAGCTTCGTTGTCAAAGCGACAGACAAAGGTCTGTTTTTTTTTTGAATTTTAATACTAAAAAAGAGAAGAAATTCATGTCTAAACTGTTTTATTCTCTATACCTTTGCCGACGGAAAAAAACTTAAATCTCATTAAACGCGATGAAGAATGTATTAGTAATTGGTTCTACCGGTCAGATCGGATCAGAGTTAACCATGAAATTAAGAAGTATCTACGGTGGGAACATAGTAGCGGGTTATATCCCGGGTGCGGAACCTAAAGGCGAGTTGTTAGAATCGGGACCTTCCGCTATCGTGGATATCACGAACGAGCAGCAGATCGCTGAGACGGTATCAAAATATAATATTGATACGATCTACAACTTGGCGGCTCTTTTGTCGGCTGTAGCAGAGGCTAAACCTCAGTTGGCGTGGAAGATCGGAATGGGGGGCTTGTTCAATGTGCTTGAGGTGGCCCGTGAGATGCACTGCGCCGTATTTACGCCGAGCTCTATTGGCGTTTTCGGTAACAATACCCCGAAAGACAAGACTCCTCAAGATACGATCCGTAATCCTCGTACGATGTACGGCGTGACGAAGGTATCCGGCGAGTTGTTAAGCGATTATTATAATATCCGTTTCGGCGTGGACACACGTTCGGTTCGTTTCCCCGGATTGATCTCTTACGTAACACCTCCGGGTGGTGGTACGACGGATTACGCTGTCGATATTTACTATTCGGCCGCTAAGGGCGAGAAATTCGTTTGCCCGATCGCAGCCGGTACTTTCATGGATATGATGTACATGCCGGACGGCTTGCGTGCCGCTATCGAGATTATGGAGGCGGATTCTACGAAGTTCGTTCATCGCAACTCTTTCAACATTGCGTCGATGAGTTTCGATCCGGAGATCATCTTTAATAATATCAAGAAATATATGCCTGAATTCCAGATGGAGTATGAGGTAGATCCTTTGCGTCAGGCTATCGCCGAGTCGTGGCCGAACTCCTTGGATGATACTTGCGCCCGCCAAGAGTGGGGCTGGAAGCCGGAGTATGATTTGGATGCCATGACAAAAGACATGTTAGCTAAATTGAAAGAACGTTTCAATAAATAAGAGTGATGTTGTAGCCATGATTGTTTGTGGATAGAGGGGCCGGGGTATCATCGGGGGGGATGATCCCCGGCCTTGTTTTTTAACGCTGCTATTTCAATAAATCCGGCCGGAGGCGTGCCGTACGCTCTTGTGCTTGTTGCAAGCGCCATTCTTCGATCTTGCGCTGGTGCCCGGATAATAGTACCTCGGGTACTTTCCAACCTTTGTAATCGGCGGGACGTGTATAAACAGGCGGGGCCAGTAAGTCATCTTGGAAGGAGTCGGAGAGGGCGCTTTGCTCGTCGCCGATCGCTCCCGGTATCAAGCGTACCACGGCGTCGGTTATGATAGCGGCGGCCAGCTCTCCTCCGGTAAGGACATAGTCTCCTACGGATATCTCTTTCGTTATCAAATGCTCACGGATACGATAGTCGATCCCTTTATAGTGCCCGCAGAGGATAATCATATTATTTAGTAAAGACATGCTGTTGGCCATGGGCTGGTTGAGTGTCTCGCCATCCGGGGAGGTATAGATTACCTCGTCATATTCCCGTTCGCTTTTCAACGCTGAGATCGCCCGGTCTATCGGTTCGATCTGCATCACCATTCCGGCCTCTCCTCCGAACGGATAATCATCCACCCGCCTCCATTTATTAGTGGTGTAATCCCGTAGGTTATGTAAATGAATCTCCGCTAATCCTTTATCTTGCGCCCTCTTGACGATAGAGCAATTAATCATCCCCTCGATCATCTCGGGAAGTACGGTAAGTATATCTATACGCATAAAAAATAGTTGTAACGTTAAAACCTCCCGCAAAGGTACATCTTTATTCTGACTCATCGTAAAGTGAGTCTCTATTATCTATGATTCGCGATAGAAAATTAAGAATGAATGAAACGCATGCGTTGGCGCAGTTAAGAGTTCGTAGAAGTTCATGAGGATATTTTTGTATCGTTTGAATTATTATTCGTACTTTTGTCCGTCAATTCGGCGGCTATCAATAGAGGCCGTCTCTTTAGAGAATAAATTTTATAGCGATGAATATATCTTACAATTGGCTGAAAGAGTATCTTGATTTCGATCTGGAGCCAGAAGAAGTTGCTGCGGCGCTTACCTCTATCGGTTTGGAAACCGGTGGAGTAGAGGAAGTTCAAACCATTAAGGGCGGACTTGAGGGACTGGTTATCGGTGAAGTGTTAACTTGTGAGGAACACCCGAATTCTGACCATTTACATATTACGACCGTAAATGTAGGTGGCGAGGCTCCTTTACAAATCGTATGCGGTGCCCCGAACGTGGCTGCCGGACAGAAAGTGGTCGTAGCCGTGAACGGTACGAAACTGTACGACGGTGACGAATGCTTTACCATCAAGAGATCCAAGATCCGTGGCGTTGAGTCCAACGGTATGATTTGCGCCGAGGACGAGATCGGTATCGGTACCGACCATAACGGTATTATCGTACTTCCCGCCGACGCTGTTGTAGGTACGTTAGCTAAAGATTATTATAATGTAAAGAGCGACTACGTGCTGGAGGTGGATATCACCCCGAACCGTGTAGACGCTACTTCCCATTTCGGTGTCGCCCGTGACTTGGCCGCTTATTTGAAGCAAAACGGCAAGCCCGCCGAATTGAGACGTCCTTCGGTAGACGCTTTCAAGATTGACGACGAGACACCGGGCGTAGAGGTCGTGGTAGAGAATATGGAGGCTTGTCCCCGTTATTCCGGTGTTACGATCAAGGGCGTTACGGTGAAGGAGAGCCCGGAGTGGTTACAAAACCGTTTGCGTGTGATCGGCCTTCGTCCTATCAATAACGTAGTGGATATAACGAACTTTATCCTGCATGAGTTAGGGCAGCCTTTACACTCTTTTGATGCGGGTAAGATCAAAGGAAATAAAGTGATTGTCAAGGCGGCCGAGGCTGGTACGAAATTCGTCACGTTGGATGGCGTGGAGCGTACGTTGACCGATCGTGACTTGATGATTTGTAACGTCGAGGAACCGATGTGTATCGGTGGCGTGTTCGGCGGTTTGGATTCCGGCGTGACGGAGGAGACCACCGACGTATTCTTGGAATCCGCTTGTTTCCATCCGACGTGGATTCGCAAGACCGCCCGTCGTTTTGGCTTGAATACGGACGCTTCTTTCCGCTTCGAGCGTGGTTTGGATCCGAACAATACGATGTATGTATTGAAACGTGCCGCCTTGTTGATACAAGAGTTGGCGGGAGGTAAGATCACGGGTGCTGTACAGGATGTTTATCCTGCCGTGGCGGAACCGTATACGGTTGAGGTGACTTACGAGAAGATCAATACGTTGATCGGTAAGGATATTCCGGTAGAAACCGTGAAAAGTATCTTGGCAAGCCTTGAGATGGAGATCGTATCCGAGACTGCCGAGGGCTTGACTTTGCATGTTCCCGTATATCGTATCGATGTGCAGCGTGATGTAGACGTGATCGAGGATATTCTTCGTATCTACGGATATAATAACGTGGAGTTCAGCGATAACGTGAAGTCCAATTTAAGTTACCAGACTCCTACGGATCGTAGCTGGAAATTGCAGAACTTGATCTCGGAGCAACTTTGCGGTTGTGGTTTCAACGAGATCATGAACAACTCCTTGACACGCTCCGCTTATTATACGGATCTGTCTGTTTATCCGGAAGCACATTGTGTCATGTTGATGAACCCGTTAAGCGCTGATTTAAACTGCATGCGTCAGACCTTGTTGTTCGGCGGCTTGGAGAGCATCGAGTATAACATGAAACGTAAGAAAGGCAATATCCGTTTCTATGAGTTCGGTAATTGCTATGATTATAATATTGATAATAAGAAGGAAGATGAGACCTTGGCGCAGTTCAGTGAGGATTACCGTCTAGGCATCTGGGTAGCCGGCAACCGAGTGGAGAACAACTGGGCGCATCCGGACGAGAAATCTTCCGTTTATGAGTTGAAGGCTTACGTAGAGAATATCTTGGTCCGCTTGGGCGTGGATATGAAACGGGTTATTTTCGGTAACTTGACGAATGATATCTATTCTTCGGGCCTAAGCATCACGACCGGTTCCGGACGTCAATTGGGTACGATGGGTATCGTAAGCAAGAAACTTCGTAAGATGTTGGATATCGATATGGAGGTTTATTACGCTGAGTTGTCGTGGACCCAATTGATGAAGGAGATCAAGAAGGCGAAAGTAACCTTCTCCGAGATTTCCAAGTTCCCGGCCGTTAAACGTGACTTGGCGTTGTTGCTTGATAAGAGCGTACAGTTTAGCGAGGTCGAGAAAATCGCTAAGGATAGCGATCGCAAGCTATTGAAGGAAGTATCTCTGTTTGACGTTTACGAGGGCAAGAATCTTCCGGCGGGCAAGAAGTCGTATGCCGTAAGCTTCTTCATGCAAGATGAGAGCAAGACTTTGAACGATAAGCAGATCGACGCTATCATGAAGAAGATCCAGACGAATCTGGAACAAAAGCTAGGTGCTCAATTGAGATAAGAATTTAATTACATAAAATAAAGATAAACTGATAAACATATGGGAAGAGCGTTTGAGTTTCGTAAAGCGAGAAAGTTTAAGCGTTGGGGCAATATGGCCCGTGTATTCACGAAGTTAGGTAAGGAAATCACGATTGCGGCAAAACAAGGTGGGCCGGAGCCCGAGAATAATCCTCGTTTACGTGTGTTGATGCAGAACGCCAAAAAGGAGAATATGCCGAAGGAGAACGTGGAGCGTGCCATTAAACGTGCTGTATCCAAAGATTTCACGGATTATAAGGAGATGAACTATGAGGGATATGGTCCTTTCGGTATCGCTATCTTCGTTGAGACCGCTACGGATAATACGACTCGTACGGTAGCCAACGTTCGTAGTTATTTCAATAAGAACGGTGGTTCTCTGGGAACATCCGGTAGCTTGGAGTTCTTGTTCGACCATAAATGCGTATTCCATATCGCCAAAAAAGAGGATCTTTCTTTAGAAGACCTAGAGTTGGAGTTGATCGACTTCGGTGTAGATGAGGTTGAGGAAGACGAGGACGAGGTTGTTCTTTATGGTGAGTTCGCGCAGAATTCGGCGATCCAGAAATATTTGGAGGAGAATGGTTTTGAGATCTTGAGTAGTGAGTTCGTACGTATCCCGAACGATTTGAAGGAGGTTACTCCGGAACAGCGTGAGTCTATCGAGAAGATTATCGAGAAATTAGAGGAAGACGAAGACGTTCAAAACGTATTCCATAATATGAAGGAAGACGATTCTGAGGAGGAATAACGTACGCTTATACGTAAAATAGTATACTTTATCCGTAAAAAAGCGACATCGAGGCAAATTCGATGTCGCTTTTTCTTTTTTACAACGAATGTTTCATGTTTTTTATTTATTTTTGTGAGTCTAGGGTGAATAACAATTTAACTTATATGGTGAAAATGAAAAGACTATTTCTTCTTTGTGCGTTCGTGAGCATGTTTGCGACGTGTAATTTTATCTCAGCTCAAAAGGAGTTAGGGATTTTCAATTCTGTTTCGGCAGGAGTGGGTGTTGGTTTGACGGGTGTAGATGTGGAAGTCGCTACTCCTATTACGCCTTATCTGGCGTTGAGAGGTGGTCTTACCTTTATGCCGGGTTTCAGCATTAATACGGACGTGGATGTAGATGTTAACGATCCGCGAGCGGGTGTGTATAATGATACATACTCCATGGATGTCAAAGGTAGCTTGAAACGTACTTCTGGACAGTTGTTGGTGAATGTTTACCCGTTTCCTCACGCTTCTTCGTTCTTCGTTGCGGCCGGCGCCTATTTCGGTGGTTCTTCCTTGGTGAAGATAGAAGGACATAGTGATAAGCTGAAAGACCTGATCGCCCAAGGAGAAAGTGCGGGCATAGTTATCGGTGATTATACGATTCCGGTGGATAATAACGGTAATGTATCCGGTGGATTGAAAGTGTCCGGTTTTCGTCCTTATCTAGGTCTTGGATTCGGTCGTGCGGTTCCTAAGAAACGGGTTGGCGTGATGTTTGAGCTGGGTGTGCAATTCCATGGCAAACCGGAGGTGTATACGGATTCAGGGGATGTAAAGGACTTGTTGAATGAGATAGACGAGGATGATACCTTTACGAAGATCATGGACAAGCTAACGGTTTATCCGGTCATGAAGATTCGTATTTGCGGAAGAATATTTTGATTGTCAAAGATAGTATAAGCTAAGAGTGGCGTTAATAATACGATGCCACTTTTTTTTTATGGCTAAACTTTCATTTATTTTGTTTATTTTTGTGCACTGTTAGGGTCATAATTTTGATAAAAATAACTTTATATGAAAAACAAACATTTGGTGATGCTATTGCTATCATCTTGCTGTTTAGCAGCATGTGTGGATAGTAAGTATGATTTAAGCGATGTCAATACGGACGATGCGGTAATGGGTGAGTCTTGGGTAGCTCCCCTCGGTATGGGTTATGTAACGTCGGATGACGTTGTGAATGTAGAGAAAGTCCCTTCCATTCGGGAAGTCGACGGGGCTTACGTCATGATCTATGATGGAGAGATGAAGATTAAGGGGAAAAGCTTACGGGCCGCCTCTGATAAAGTGGAGATCGCCTCGGAAGATATAACGACTGGGGATATCGATGGCTTGTTCGATGGCGATTTCGTTTTGGCGTTAACGAACCCCCGCATTACGTTAAAGTCGAATGTAAAGAATGCCTCTTTGGATTGTAGCTTGTCTATCGAGGCTGAGAACACAAGTAAAAAGGAGGCTACTTCCTCTGATTTTACCTTGTCAACGGTGTCTCCTAATATTTGGATCGGCCCTCTTGATCCGAAGACGGATGCTTTTAAGTTTGTCAAGAACGAGAAGTTACCGGGAATCGTACAGATTGTTCCTCAAAAAATACATTTGTCTTTGTCCGCTGATAGCAAACAATGGGCGAACGCTCCTGCGGATGCCTTGAGTGAGTTACGTTATGCGGTAGAGCTTCCGTTGACTCCGGCACCGGAATTTAGCGCCGTATCCGTCGAGCGGATCGAGGACGCTTTTGATGAGGATTTCGTAGACTATATTTTCTCGGACGGAAGCGCGAGGATCTATGGAGAGGTTACGAACGAGATGCCGTTCGATATGTCTATCGAGATGGTGATCATGGATGAGAACAATGTACCGGTAGATATCCAATTCCCGGCACAAGAGGTAAAAGGACAATCTGGAGAGGTTATCTTCGAGATCACGAAGGAGGATATGCCGAAAATGAAGGATGCACGTCATATAGACCTAAATTTACATTTAACGGGTAGAGATCAAGGCGAGGCTTTGAAGAAAGGCCAGAAAACGACCTTCAACTTGAAACTTAAGAAAGAAGGTGGTATCTCCATTTGATCCCAGTACTAACCATTTAAATTACGAAAAAGAAAGATGAATACTATATATAATATGTATAAGAGAGGTCTGTGTGCTTTATGTTTATTGACCACTGTGGGAATGTCGGTATCCGCCCAGCAAATACGAACTTCTTACTTCATGCAATCTTCTACGGCACGCACGACGATGAATCCGGCGTATCGTCCCGAGAGAGGCTATGTCTCCATTCCGGTATTAGGTGCGGTTGGCGCTTCGTATGGTACGAACGGAATAGCTGTGGATAATTTTATTTATCCGAAGAATGGTGAGACCGTTACGTTCATGGATAACTCCGTGAATACCGAGTCTTTCCTGAATGGCTTGAAGGATGAGAATCAGGTAAATATGGATTTTGGCACGCAGGTTCTATCCGGTGGCTGGTACGCCGGCAAGGGATTCTGGACGGTTGATGTTTCTATCAAGGGCTTGGCGAATATTCGTGCTCCGAAGACATTGTTCGAGTTCATGAAAAAGGGTAATGGATCTCAGAGTACCTATGATATTCGTAATATCAGGGCGTACGCCGAGGCTTATTTGGAGACAGGTGTAGGATATTCTCGTCCTATCACGGATAAGTTGACAGTCGGAGGTAAGGTTAAATTGTTATGGGGCGTAGGTTCTATGGACGCTACGATCGATCAGATGCATGCTGAGATGGGAGAGACTAGCTGGAAAGTTACCTCTACCGGTACCTTGCAGACGAATATGAAAGGCTTGGTCCCGGAAATGGAAGTAGACGAGCAAGGCCGTGATTATTATAATAGCTTTGATTTCGATTCTCCGGGTCTTAGCGGTTTCGGTATGGGAGTGGACTTGGGTGCTACGTACCAATTGACCGAGAATATCATGTTGTCCGCCGCTGTCCTTGATTTAGGTTTTATCAGTTGGAGCAAAGGAGGGAGCACGGTAGGTAAGTTGGATGGAACTTTCGACTTTAACGGCTTTGATCTGGCTATCGGCGAGAATAACGGTGATATACCGAGCATGGGCGATCAGTTTGACGCTATCAAGGAAGATTTCGAGAACTTGCTTCATTTCAAGAAAGAGGGTGAGTCCGGAAGCACTACCCGTCTTCGTTCGACAATCAATATCGGTGGCGAGTACCGTTTGCTGGAAAACAAGTTAGGTATCGGCTTATTGTCAAGCACTCGTCTTTATTCCCCGAAAGCCTATACGGAACTGACATTGTCCGGTAATTACCGTCCGGTGAAATGGTTTGAGGCTACGCTGAGCTACTCATTTATCCATAGTAAGTTCAAGACGTATGGTATCGCCTTGAATTTCTCACCGTCTTGGATCAATTTCTTTATTGGATCGGATTATATGTTGACAAAGGTAACTCCACAATGCTTACCGGTAAGCGGTAACGCCATGAATCTTTACATGGGAGTAAGTGTTCCTTTGAAATCATTCGCTAATTAATAGGGAATACTCAGAATAGAGTCTGTATCATAAAGGAAAAGGCTGTCCGGGTTATATACCCAGACAGTCTTTTCTTTTTTATTAGGCTCGTTTTATTAGGTTTTTTATCTTTGTGGACTGATTGAAAGGAAGAAATTGGATATGAGATTAAAGACTTTAGCCACCCATCCGGTATGGAGAGAGCCCCGGACTGTATTCGGGGTATGGATGCTAACCGGTGTTATTTTTGCTATTGTCAAGTTGTTGATTGGAAAATATAATAATTATAAGATATTTGAAGGAGTCTATTGGCATGCTATCGAGGGGTTAACCTTATATGGGGATCATTATCCGGAATATTATGATTCAAATCATTATGGAATCTTATTTAGTCTTATCATAGCTCCTTTCGCCCTGTTACCGGAATGGTTGGGTATAATCTTATGGATAGCGGGTAATACCGCCCTATTGTTTTATGCGATTAGCCGATGCCATTGTCGAGTACCCAAAAAATCATTATTTATTGGTATTCGTATTGTGAGTTGATGACGGCTCAAGGAGTACAGCAATTCAATATATCAGTAGCGGCCTTTATCTTATTATCGTTTGTCTTGATACTGGAGAAAAAGGATTTCTGGGCGGCAGGCATTATTATGCTCGGAACATTTATCAAGATCTATCCGATCGTGGGATTGGCGTTCTTTTTCTTCTCAAGGCAGAAAGTGAGGTTATTAGCCTCTTGTCTTTTCTGGGGATTGGTTTGCTTTGTGATCCCGGTGCTTTATACACCGGGGTTTGAGTATGTGATCTCTCAGTATATAGATTGGTTTGAGCGATTGAAGGTGAAAAATATGTTGAATATGTTCGCTGATCCACAAAATATATCATTATTAGGAGTGGTTCGAAAGATATCCGGGAATGCGGAGTATAGCGATATGTGGCTTATCATACCGGGCTTGATTTTATTCTGCATTCCATATTTAAGGATCTCTCAATATAAATATCCGGCTTTTCGCTTTATGTTGTTGGCTAATGTTTTATTATTTGTCGTATTATTCAGTACGGGAAGCGAGGCGAGTGGATATATCATAGCGATGATAGGAGTCGCTATCTGGTATATATGCAGTGTATCGCCCCATAAGAAATATACTTATTGGCTTTGGATAGCTACCTTGGTGATTGTTGGCTTATCCACTACAGAGCTGGTTCCATCTATTGTCCGGAATGGACTGATCCGTCCGTATGTGATAAAAGCTTGGCCTTGCATTGTGGTGTGGCTGACCATTTGCTATGAGATGTGTTTCTTGGATTTTAGTCATTCTCCCTATAAGCATATCACGACTTAGGCAGAGTGAATATCGCCTGTTTTTTAATAGAAGGTTACATAATAAAACGAGACTACTCCCGACAAGCGATGAGAGTAGTCTCGTTTTAAACTACTTTTTATCGATCTCTTTCAGTAATTCTTGTACCGCTGTTCTCAATTGCGTATCTTCCCCTTTGACAACAGTTTCCGGAGAATTAGCGACTTTAACATCCGGTTCCAGCTGTGTGTTCTCTAAGTAACTACCGTTCGACAGGCGATAACCGGTAATAGGTGTGCCGAATATCAGCGTCGGATCTTGCAGGGTTTCCCAAGAGACGGTAGTCATTGTTCCCGGTACGGGCATACCTACCAGACGTCCGATCTGTTGGTGCTTATAAACCCACGGGGTTCCATGTGCGTTACTATAATTAGCCTCGCATTGCAACATGATGGAAGGTTTATTCCAGCGGCGGCTAGGCATATCGCAAGCCTCTCGGCCACGTGTCACTTGGGTGAGGTATTTCTCTCCGCTGAACAAGATCTCGATATCCTCGTGCAAGCGCCCACCACCATTAAAGCGGGTGTCAATGACGATTCCCTCCCGGTCGTTATATTTACCTAGGATATCGGAGTAGACAGAGCGGAAACTAGGATCTCCCATGGATTGGATATGGACGTATCCCAATCGTCCGTTCGACCATTTATCCACGTCGGCGGCACGTTGTTTCACCCAGCGGGTATAAAGCAAGTTATTTAACTCACCGTTACTGATAGGCAAGACTACCTCTTCCCAGCGTTCCTTGGTTTGTGGATCGTAGAGGGAAACTAAGGTCTTCTTTTTGGCCTTATTGTTTAATAGCTTGGAGTAATCCATATCCGGGGTTATTTCCTGTCCGTCTATTTTCTCCATGATGGTACCGGCTTTCACTTTGGAACGTGCGTGATCGAACGGGCCTTTTTCCACTACCTCGGCGATCAATAGACCTTTGCCGCTATGGTTCCAATCGAAAAGTAGGCCTAGGTTGGCGGTAACATTGCCGCTTGTTCGCGGACGGAAGCGTCCTCCGGTGTGAGAGACGTTGAGTTCTCCCAGATATTCGCTTAGCAACTCCGCGAAGTCATAGTTGTTATTGATATGTGGCAGGAACTTACGGTAGGCGGCGGTCATAGCTTCCCAATTTACGCCGTGCATGTTCACGTTGTAGAATCGTTTTTGTTCTTGTTTATAGACATGGTCGAACATATACTCACGTTCGGCGGCCAAGTCCATTTTCAAGTTTGCTTGATAATTGATCGGCGTTAGTTTCTCCGATCCCATATCCATCTTTTGCATGGAGTTGCTCCCCAGCAAGAACAGGTTCTTACCTTCCTTATCCATTTCCATGTTCGCCCATCCGGTATTCATCTTGTGGAGTAACTTGGTCTCTTTCTTGCGCAAGTCCATTTTCCACAGGTCGTATTTGTCTTCGAAAGCCGAGAAATAATATAAGGTCTCGCCATTCTTCGAGATGACGGCACTACCCATTTCAGAAGAATTAGGAGTAAGGCGTAGGATACGATCTTGGATTCCTTTCAGTTCCACTACGATATCCTTGGGCTTTTCGTCTTTCTTCTCATCGGCTTTATCTTCTTTTTTCTTGTCGTCGGCTTTGTCTCCGGTTACCTCTTTCTGCTCCTTTTCCAGTTCCTTTTGCAGCTCATAATCCTCTTTGCTCAAGCGGAATTTATCATAAGCGTCTTGATTCATGAATACCAGCATGGCATCATTCAAGGAGCCCCATGAGGCATGCGCACGCATTCCGTAACGCTCGGTGGTGAATAAGATGGCGTTTCCATCCAGTACCCATTGCGGGGAGGTGCTGGTGTAACCGCTATTGGTCAGGTTGGTGATCTCTCCGCCTTGTGCGCTAACCAAGCCGATATCCGAATAAGGATCGTGCTTGTTTCCGATAAACCGGAGCGTGAACCATTTACCGTCCGGCGACCATGAGTAATCGAAACCACCGGCTGTGCTATACCATGTGGAGCCATCCGTGACTTGGCGTACTTTCTTCGTCTCAAGGTTGACTACCATCAACCGCATACGATCTTCTATGAAAGCGAGTTCCTTACCATCCGGTGAGAATTGAGGATAATTACGCTCTACGGTCTTAGAAGGTAAGAGAACTTCCTCTTCGATAATCGTTGCGTTCGGGAAATTGGCTTCTTCCTTACGTGCGATCTTAGCCAAGTAAAGTTGCCAATTACCACCACGCTCGCTGGCATAAGCCAAGGTACGGTTATCCGGCGAGAAGCATATGCCTGTTTCGGCGGCCGGGGTATGGGTGATTTGCTTGGTCGTGTTGTAATCGGCCGAGGTGACGAATACCTCACCTCTTAGGGTGAAGGCGATCTGCTTGCCATCGGGGGATACGGTAGCGGAGGTTGCTCCTTTGCTGGAATTCAGATCGGCGATTTGCTCTTGATCGTCACGTATCAAGTCGATCCGTACTTTCTGCGGATTGCTTCCCGGACGTTGTGTATAGATCTCGCCATCGTATGTGTAGCACAATGTCTGGTCGCTACCTGTAGAGAGGAAACGTACGGGATGTGTCTTGAACTTAGTAACCGCCGTTATAGATTGTGGGGTGTTGAGAGGGAATGAATATACATTGAAAGACCCTCCGTTGCGTTCGCTCAGAAAGTAAACCGTCTGTCCATCCGGGGTAAATACGGCGTTCCGGTCTTCTCCCGCATGGTCAGTCAAATTGGTATGTTTTCCTGTTTGCGTATCGTACATCCATATATCCCGGGTAACGGATGAGGTATGATGTTTACGCCATTCATCCTCGAAGCCCTTACGATCTTGGTATAAGAATGTCTTTCCGGATTTATCGAAGCAAACCATCTCGGCGGGTGTTCCCAATACTTGCTCCGTGCGTCCGCCACCAACCGGCACTTTATAGAGTTCCGTCATGGCCGAGGTCGGGAATAAGGCGCTCTGTGCCGGATCTTGTATGGATGCGGAGAAGAGTACGTATTTGCCGTCGGGAGTAAAGGCCGATGGAATCTCGGAGGCGGAATGAGTGGTGAGGCACTGTGCCGTTCCACCGTTGGAGGGCATTACGAATAAATCGAAATTGCCGTTACGATCGCTGGCGAAAGCGATTTGTTTTCCGTCCGGAGACCAGATTGGCGTGCATTCATACGATGCTTGGGTGGTAAGTTGTGTCGCTGTTCCTCCTTTGGCCGGTACTTTATAGATATCTCCTTTGTAACAAAACGCTATCTCTGTTCCATCAGGAGAAATTTGTACATCACGCATCCACAAAGGGGTTACAGCGTAGCTGGTAGTCGCAAAGCCCATGGCAATGCAGGTTAAAAGTTTTTTCATGTACTTAATGCTTTTTTAGAATGGTACGAAGATACATATTATTTTGTACCCATCAGTCTGCTCTCTATTGAAATATTAACTGGATTTACCCTTTCAATTTCACTATAAATAACACGAGGCTTTCCCCTTGGGCCTGTGCGGGGAAAGTATTTCGCAGATCCTCTCCGGATTTGCTGAAACAATAGGAATGGCAATAGGGATCGATAGGGTCCATTCGTCGCACATTACCGGTTTGATAAAAATTATCTTTTAATCCTTCTTTTACCTGCCAGCATTCTTCCTTCTCCGTATCATAACAGAAGGTGTAATTTCTGGACTCATCCTCTGCGTTATAGTATGTAGATACCCAGAAACGGCTGCCCATGCGGATCGGTAGCAAAGGGAGTGTATTCTTTCCGGCAAGGTTCTCCAAGGCTTGGCTTTGCCGCTTTTGCTTAATATATAAAGTGTCCCGTAATAAGTTCCCGGGTTGATAGGAGGGGGCGTAGGCATAAACCGTTCCGCTTTCGAGCTCCACGGCTACTTCCGGGGCGAGACAACCGATCGGGCATGCGGAACGTTCCAGATCGACCGGACGGATCGTATGAGATTGTAATTTATGGAAAGAGGAATCGTATTCAACGATCTGTTTCTCAATCGTAGCGGTTTGCCCTGCTGTATCCCCATGAACACATTCCTCGGTGGTAAATATCCGGTTATTGTGCATGGATATGGATAGCATATGCCTATTCTCCGGAAGGTCGCATTTCAGTTTCTTGCGGGTAAGGAGATCACCATTGAATGAGTAATAGAAAATATCGTCCGTGTTTCCAAGTACGATCAGCTGCTGGTTGGCCGGGTTCACTACATACCCCGCTACCCATATGTCATCCGGATGGGTGATGCGACAGATAAATTCTCCCTTGCGATTGAAACGGTAAAGCGTCTCATTGCTGATAAGGAATAGGTTATCTCCCTCTTGACGGATATACTTGGCCTCCCTGATCGAATGCGTCCCTGAGTCCTGTAATGGAATGGCGATTACCTCATCCGCGATGTCAGACAAGGCTCCGGTAGGGTTGCTGCGGATCGATTCATTCGAGATTAACAGGTTATAGGCTTGCTTTCCGCAAACCAATAGAACAAGTAGTAATAAATATGTAAAGGTTCTTTTCATATCACCGCTAAATTAAAGAAGGATAAACCTTTTTATGATTTTTACGAATTGTTTTTATAAAACGTAGATCATCTGATTTTATTGGATAAGCCTAGAATTATTCTTGTAGAAATACCCAATTATCCCCCTCGGACATGGATTCTTTATAGGAAAAGCCTTCCCATGTGAATGCTTTTAATGCCTCCGGGTCAGAAATCCGGTTCTTTATGAGATAGCGGCTCATTTGTCCCCTGCACATCTTGGCATAGATCACGATCGTCTCCGCTTTGCCGTTCTTCCAGATCTTGAACTCGGGCGTGATGATCCGGACGGATCGCTCCACCTCCTTCCACTGGAAAGAGGGTTGGATATCCAAGCTGGCTAGATTCAGTAGGATTCTGTCTCCCTGTCGGACGTCATGGATTAATGTATTTGTTTGCCTGTCCTTCCAGAAGGCGTACATATTCCCGTCGCCTAGTTCCGGGATTTTTACGTCGAACTCCATCCGGTAAGGCTTGATAAGGTCTAATGGGCGAAGTAACCCGTAGCATCCCGATACGAAACGCATATGTTCTTGCGAGAAAAGAAAATCCTCCTCCGTGAAGTCTTTCGGGCTGATATTCTTGAATACGACACCGGTATAGGCGAGTATCGCTTGCAAGGGCTGTTTGTCTTCCGCATGAAAATCTTGGTATCTGCGGTAACATTCCGCCGCCAGTTTCGGGCTGAGCTTGAGGATACGACTTAATTCGTCAATGGGAAATTGGGTCATATGCAGGGCGATCTCGTTCGCCTCTTGCTGGAAACGTGGAGTCGTGCCTTGCGGCGCTTTTATCTTGGATGTCCCGGTCATTGTCTTAGCCGGAGATAATAATATCAACATATCTATATTGGATTTGGATTGATCGCATAAAGGTAATCCATATTAAGATTCAAATAGGGTATAAGTATCCCAATAAATCTTAAAGTATCTCGACTCGAATGGGGGTTTCGATAGAGGAATGAGTCTTGGTGATAAAAATGTAATGAGGATTATGAAGATGAGAGACGTGAAGATGCGACCTATATTCCTTTTGATAGTATCCATCCTACCTATGATGGCCCATGCGCAGTGGACGGAACAGGATTCTTTGCGCCTGCAAGAATTTTTATCCGGCAAGGAGGAGATACGTTTGAATCCAGAGTTTCAGAAGGCGATAGAAAGCGGAACTTTTCTACGACCCGATCAACCGGGAACCCATATGTTATCCTCGCCAAGTGAGTTGCCGATTACGAAAGACTTCTCGGAATATGTACAGTTAGATACTTTACGTAGGTTGACTAATTATGATTCGATTACCCCAGTCCTATTCATGTTGCTGAATTTTAAGTCACCTTCCCGTTCATTGGCCATACAGAAGCAAGCGCACACGATTAGGCTCCCTAAGAATCAGGATTGGAAAGAGTTTAAGGTAGGTAAGGTTCCTATGGCTGCCAACGTAAAACTGACTAATATATACTCGGATGTCGTGAAGGATGGCCAGCGAAGGGGAGGGGTACTCGCTACCATAAGAGTCTATTTCGACGCAGAGGATTTACTAGAGACTATTTTCTGGAAAAGTGCCCGTGACAAGAAGAGAAACAGGAAACGGGAGAATACGTGGAAGTATAATAATGACTATCCGTAAATTGTTGGATTTATAGGATATAACCACTCGAAAAAAACACGTACGTGAATTTCAAAAAACATGTACGTGTTTCCGGAAAAACTCGTACGTGTTTTTTTGAGAACATTGACTGTTTTTACCTAGATACTGTGTGTTTACTATCAAAACTTTTTTCTCTCTCTTTTGTTCTTTCTGAAAAGATACGTCCGAATGACATCCGAAATGGACGGTTTGACGGGGAGTTCTCTATTCTGTTTTATAATATTAAGACAAAATGTCATATTTTCGTTTTGGTATTTCTTTTGTAAGGATATAAGTGTAAAATAAAATTAGAAAAGAATATAAGAAAGGAGCTTAAATACATGAATTTAAACAATTTTACAATCAAGGCGCAGGAGGCTGTTCAACAAGCCGTACAGTTGGTTACTAAAAATAACCAACAGGTTATCGAACCTGTTCACTTGTTGAAAGCTGTCATTATGACGGGTGAGAGTGTTACTAATTTTATCTTTCAAAAATTAGGGGTAAACGCTCAAAACCTGAATATGGTACTGGATCGCCAAATCGAATCTTATCCTAAGGTTTCGGGAGGCGAACCCTATCTCTCTAGCGAGTCGAACGCTGTCTTACAGAAGGCGATCGATTATTCCTCTAAAATGGGGGATCAATATGTATCGTTGGAGCCAATCATCTTGGCGTTGTTTACGGAAAAGAGCACCGCTTCACAGATATTGAAAGACGCCGGCGTGACAGAGAAAGAGTTACGTCAAGCGATCGAGGAATTGCGTAAAGGAAATAAGGTGACAAGCCAATCCGCCGAGGAGACTTACGATGCCTTAGGAAAATACGCCATCAATTTGAACGAGCGTGCCCGTAGCGGTAAGCTAGACCCCGTGATCGGACGTGACGAGGAGATCCGCCGTGTCTTGCAGATATTGAGCCGCCGTACGAAGAACAATCCGATCTTGATCGGTGAGCCGGGTGTAGGTAAGACTGCTATCGCTGAGGGGTTGGCCCATCGTATCGTTCGGGGTGACGTTCCCGAGAACTTGAAGTCTAAACAGATCTTCTCGTTGGATATGGGCGCGTTGATCGCCGGAGCTAAATATAAAGGCGAGTTCGAGGAACGTTTGAAAGCGGTGGTGAACGAGGTTACGAAATCCGAGGGCGAGATCATCCTCTTTATCGATGAGATCCATACCTTGGTAGGAGCCGGTAAAGGCGAAGGCGCCATGGATGCCGCTAACATCTTGAAACCGGCCTTGGCTCGTGGTGAGCTACGTTCGATCGGTGCCACGACGTTGGATGAGTATCAGAAGTATTTTGAGAAGGATAAGGCGCTTGAGCGTCGGTTCCAGACCGTTATCGTAGACGAGCCGAGTGAGTTGGATACGATCTCCATCCTTCGTGGTTTGAAGGAGAAATATGAGAATCACCATAAAGTACGTATCAAAGATGATGCGATTATCTCTGCCGTACAGTTGTCTACCCGTTATATCACGGATCGTTTCTTGCCGGATAAGGCGATCGATTTGATGGATGAGGCCGCTGCCCGTCTGCGTTTGCAGATCGATTCCGTACCGGAGTCGTTGGATGAGGTTTCCCGCCGTATCAAACAGTTGGAAATCGAGCGTGAGGCGATCAAGCGTGAGAACGATACCTCGAAGTTGGAGCAACTCAACAAGGAGATCGCCGACTTGAAGGAGGAGGAGACCAAGCAAAAGGCTCAGTGGCAGAGCGAGAAGGAGCAGATCAATAAGATCCAGCAAAATAAGATCGATATCGAGAACCTAAAGTTTGAGGCTGATAAGGCGGAGCGTGAGGGTGATTACGGCAAGGTCGCTGAGATCCGTTACGGTAAGATCAAGCAAAAGGAAGAGGAGATCAGGGAGGTACAGGCTAAGTTGAAGACGATGCAAGGTGCCGCGGCTATGATCAAGGAGGAAGTGGATAGCGACGATATCGCCGATGTGGTATCCCGTTGGACTGGAATTCCGGTCAGCAAGATGATGCAGAGCGAGAAAGATAAGTTATTACGTCTGGAGTCCGAGCTTCATACCCGTGTGATTGGTCAGGAAGAGGCGATCAACGCTATCGCCGATGCGGTTCGTCGTAGTCGTGCCGGCTTGCAGGATCCGAAACGACCGATCGGTTCTTTCATCTTCCTCGGTACTACCGGTGTGGGTAAGACGGAGTTGGCCAAGGTGTTGGCCGAGTATCTGTTCGATGACGAGAATATGATGACCCGTATCGATATGAGTGAGTATCAAGAGAAATTCAGTGCGACTCGTTTGATCGGTGCGCCTCCGGGATATGTGGGTTACGATGAGGGTGGACAGTTGACGGAGGCGATTCGCCGGAAACCTTACTCAGTTGTCTTGTTCGATGAGATCGAAAAGGCGCATCCGGATGTATTCAACATCTTGTTGCAAGTCTTGGATGATGGACGGCTGACGGATAACAAAGGCCGTGTTGTCAACTTCAAGAACACGATCATTATCATGACAAGTAACCTAGGTTCTTCCTTGATTCGTGAGAACTTCGAGAAGATGACACCCGCCACGCATGACAAGGTGGTAGACGAGACGAAGATCCAAGTACTGGAACTGTTGAAGAAGACGATCCGTCCGGAGTTCTTGAACCGTATCGATGATATCATCATGTTTACTCCGCTGAACGAGGAGGAGATTCGCAAGATCGTATCCTTGCAGTTGAACAGCGTGAAGAAGATGTTGGCTACGAACGGTGTCGCCTTGGACTTCACGAACGAGGCCGTGGACTTTATCGCCGACAAGGGCTTCGATCCTCAATTCGGTGCCCGTCCGGTAAAACGTGTCATTCAGAAGTATGTCTTGAACGAGTTGTCAAAGGCTTTGTTGGGTGGAACGGTAGACCGTAACCGTCCGATCGTGATCGATAGGAAAGACGATAGTTTGGTATTTAAGAATTAAAGGAAGCTGTCTGTTTGGTATAAGGCAGCTGTGATGTGAAGGCGGGGTGATCCTAAGAAGGGGCATTCCGCCTTTCCTCATAAAGATAACCAAGTAGATGGAAGCTCAACTTGGTTAACTTGTTTATGTATATGCAGAGAGGGAAAAAGATAGGTTATTGATTACATTATATAGTTATTATTTACCTCTTATGTTATTATTATGGTAAATAAATTTTTGATTTATGCTATAAAATTGTTTTCATATAAATAAATATCAGTATATTTGCGACTACATGCTAATTTGAAAATATGGGGAGTTGTTCTCTTGATATTCTAACTTTAGGGATACTGTGGAATGAAATTGCAAGTTAACTAATTGAATAATAATATTTAAAATCATGAATCAGGGTTCTATTTTTAACTGCGGATTTGCGTTGGTGATGAACAAGAGGTTTATATCCTTGTTTTTGTTAATCTTTACTTTAATGGGTATGATGGCCTGTCAAGAGAAAAAAGCTGTTTCTAAGCAAGTAAAAGTTGAATTACAAAGTCCTTTTTGGAGTTTTAATACTTCAAGGACAGCCAAAAGCAGCTTGTCCGGAACAGTGCCGGAGGCAGGGCTCTTGTTGTCGGATGATCAGTCAAAGGGTTTTACGATCCGGTTTACCGCTGATATAAAATCGGTCGCCCGAGAGCAAACTTTGCTTGAGATACCTCAGGTACTTAAAGTTTATCTTCGTAAGCATGATCCGGATGATCGAAAAATACAAAATTATCCGGCTTATAAAATGTTGGATGGTTCGGTTCCCGTATTAGAAGCGAGTCTTTCCTTGCAGTCTCCTTGGGATCCGAAAAAATTCCAGGATATGACGGTTGGTATACCTTTAGCGATATTAGATAGACCGGAGGGAAAACATGATATTATCCTTCAATTCTCCGGGGTCCAGTGGACTATTTACATAGATGGGCGCTTGTATGATAATGATTTCGCCCTAGGTTATCCGTTGGCGAGTCGGATGAAATTGTGGAGCTTAAACCCCGATTATGTGAGCGAGGCTAATTTGTATGAGCCAGCTATCCAACCGGAACAGATAGCGGCGCCAACACCGCAAATCGCCTCTAATATCCAATATTGGACACCTCCTTACCATAATGCTTGGGTGGGAGATGTGGTTACATTCTTCCATGATGGACGTTATCATGTGTTTTATTTGTTTGATCGCCGTGGCCACGCAAGTAAATTTGGAAGAGGTGGACATTATTTCGAGCATTTGTCTACCACGGATTTTCAAACTTGGGTAGAACATAAGCCAGCGACTCCTCTGGAATACCAATGGGAGACATTCGGAACCGGTACGCCTTTTCTTTTTAATGGCAAACTCTGTATTAGTTATGGGCTGCATACTACTCGTATCTATCCTAAGGAAGAAACTACGCTTCCGATGCAATGGACTTATCTGGAGAAGAATGGTTATACGGGCTCGTTTAATTATGATACGATCCAGGGACTTGTACCGGCTGGCTCTACTTATTCGATAAGCGAGGATGGTGTTACCAACTTCAAAAAGACACATATATTATACCATCCTTGTGAGAATCCGAGTATCTATACTGATCCTGATGGTAATTTGAAAATGTTGGCTAACTATGGTGCTCGTGGAACTTGGAAGGCTGATTCCGTGAATGGTGGATGGAAATGCTTGGATGCTGATTTCCCGCTAGGCGGTGATTGTACCTTCTTTTTCCGTTGGGGCGAATATGATTATATCATTGGTGGTTTTACCCGTCTTTGGTCTAAATTGGCTAAGGATCCGGAGTTTGCCTATAAAGACGTCGTGGTTGAAGGAACGGATTTCTATAACGGGCTGTCTGTTCCCGCGATTACGGAAATACCTGGAGGGCGTTTTTTGATGGCGGGGTGGCTGAAAATGCAGAACTGGGGAGGGCCATTGGTGATCCACGAGTTAATACAATATCCAGATGGACGTATCGGAACGAAATGGATGGATGAGATAATTCCGGCGACGGGAACTCCGAAAAAGCTTTCAGCTAAACTTACCGGGACAGGTGATTTTCCCGTTTCAAGCAAGTCGTTTATGTTGACTTTTAAAGTATATCCAGATCAGCCGAGACAAGGTAATTTGAAGGTTTTGTTCTTGCCAGAAAAGGGAGAGGAATCTGCTTGTGAATGGCAATTGCAGCTAGACAAGGCACGTGCCCAGTACGGAACAAATTTGACCGCTACCTATGCTTCGAGTGAAAAAACGCTGAGGGAAGGTGGTGCCCCGCAGACGGCGAGTAATTATGCCATTGAAAATGGTATAGATACGAGCAAGCCGTTTATGGTTCGTATACTTGTTGATGGTTCTGATAAATTCGGAGGATCGTTGATTGATACGGAAATTGCCGCTCAAAGAACGATGATCTCGTATCGTCCGGAACTTACTGTCGGTAATTTGCGATTTTGTATGGAAGGGATATCCGTACAAGACATTAGTCTTGCGCCATTGAGTGATTAAGAACTATTATTACTAACTTCTTATCCCGTATAGATGTTCTTGATGAGTGTTTTATGCGGGATTTTTTGTATAGAAGTATTTTGATGTTCAAATTGTTTATATTATCATATATGTAATAATATTGTTGAGTATGTAATGTGGTATTGCTATTTCTTTATATTTTACCTCTTAAGTCTTATGGTTGTATATGTTATATGTAAATAAAATTACATTCTATTTCCTTGTTTGTAGATAAAATTTATAAAATTCTGCTTTTAAAAATTCATATATTGTCATATATGTAATATATAAATTTTAATTTGCGATTAAATATATAGCTTATTTGTTTGTTTATTGTAAAATATATGATAATTTTGTGGTGCTATATAGTGGGATATCTAAGTTTGGTTATTATATATAAGTTCAACTTGAATCTAATGTTTAATTAATCTTTCAAATCTATGGATTGTATGAATACTAAAAAAACATTGTACCGGTGTGCATTGATTGCTTGCTTGGGTGGTATGCGAGTGCTTGATGCATATGCAGCTATGCCGGATGTAGCATGGCAAATGCCTCAACAACAAGAGCGGCCTGTTAAAGGACGTGTGTTGGATAAAAAAGGAGAGCCTGTTTTAGGAGCTACAATTGTGGATAAACGTAATACAAACAATGGGACTATAACGGATATGGATGGTAATTTCTCTATAAATGTCAAGGATAACAGTATTTTGGTTTTTAGTTATATAGGATATAAAAGTGCGGAATATCCTGCGAATGAGGTAGAGGGGAAAAATATTGTATTAGAAGAAGATGCCTTGAATCTGGACGAGGTTGTAGTAACAGGTTATACTTCTCAGAGAAAGGCGGACTTAACGGGGTCTGTATCTATTGTTAAGGTAGATCAGTTGAAAACAGGTTCGTATGGTAGCGCAATGAAAGCAGCCCAAGGGAAAGTTGCGGGTATGTCTGTCATGACGGATGGCGCTCCTAATGCGAATGCTACGATCCGGATACGTGGTGAAGGTACGCTGAATAATAATGATCCGTTATATATTATTGATGGTGTACCGACAACACGTTCCATGTCTGAACTGGCATCGTTAGATATTGAGTCCATACAAGTATTAAAAGATGCTTCCTCTGCCTCTATTTATGGGTCTCGTGCCGCTAATGGTGTGATTATCATTACAACCCGTAAGGGAAGAAAGGGGATAACAGTTGATTTTAATGCGTCTTATACGATTGTGAGCAAGAAAAAACCTTATGAGTTAATGAACACGGAACAACGTGGTATCGCTCAATATTGGGCCATCAAAAATGATGATCCGAATGCTGATCCAAATCTCGTAGGAATAGGTGGCTTATATCAATATGAGGATCATGAGGATGCGAATGGCAATTATGTTCTGGATAAAGTAACTTGGAAAGAATGGTTAGATGATGCTCATACGATGCGAGCAGCAGATACTGACTGGCAGAAAGAAATATTGAGAACGGGGCAAATTCAGCAATATAACTTGACATTATCTACAGGAACAGATGCTGGACGCACGGTGTTTGCGGTAGATTATTATGATAATAAAGGAACGATTGATGGAAGTTTTTTTAGAAGGTTTAATGGACGTATCAATTCAGACTATACTTTTCTGAATGAGCATGTGACGGTTGGAGAGAACTTCACGGTCTCCAAATGGCGGGAAAGCGATAATATTGGTACAGGGAATATAGATGCCTGTAAATCCCTGATGTCTATTGTTCCAGTTCATACGGTCGATGGTGAAGGCTGGGGGGGACCTATAGGAGGTATGAGTGATCGACAAAATCCAGTTCGCTTGATAGAAGACAATAAGCAGAATCACCATGACAATCTCCGTCTATTTGGTAATATATATGCGAATATTAATATTATCAAAGGGTTGAGCTTTCGAACATCTTTTGGTGTGGATGGTATTGGTTCTTGGAAGCGTACGATGGATTATACTTATGAGTCTGGATTTTTGAGTGAGACAAGAAACAAGGTGAGGCAAGAATCCTATTTTGATTTGAGTTGTACGAATAGCAATGTTTTACAGTATGTATTCGATATCGACAAAAATAATTTTGATATTATGGTGGGTCAAGAGACGATAACACACACATATCGACAACATTGGGGTAGCCGTCGTGATTATGCTTTGGAAAATGATGACTATATGTGGCTAAGTTCCGGAGAATCAGAAAAAGATAATGCTAGTGAGCAATACAGTAATACTATGATTTCTTGGTTTGGAAAGATTAACTACAATTATGATAATCGCTACTTAGCTTCTGTTACTCTTCGGCGGGATGCCTCTTCTGTGTTTGGTGCGAATAATAGGTGGGCGACATTTCCTGCTTTTTCATTGGGGTGGTCGGTTAATAATGAGAGCTTTTTTGAAAGTCTTAGACCTGTAATTCCCCAATTGAAGCTTCGCTATGGGTGGGGACAGAATGGTAACTCAAGCATTGACGCTTATTCGTCTTATCAGTTCTATGAAACATTATACGACAAGGGGGCTATTGATGACTGGAATTGGGGAACAGCCTATGATTTCACCGGACAGGGTGGAACTTTACCTTCTGGCTATAGGCGTACGCAAATGGCGAATCCGGACTTGAAGTGGGAAACGACATCGCAGCACAACTTTGGCTTGGATTTCGCCGTGCTGGATTCAAAGTTGAGCGGTTCTTTTGATTACTACTTGAAATATACGAGAGATATCTTGATGAAACCTGGTACAGTGGCCACTTTGGGCGAAGGAGCTCAAAGATGGTTGAATGGAGCAGACATAGATAATAAAGGTTTTGAGCTAACGTTGAACTACAACAATCAGTTTGGTGATGTTGGGTTGAATATTAGCGGTGTCTTTTCTCATAATAAACAAACAGTGATAAAAGTACCAGATGACGTAATCAATAATTTTGCGGGAAATGGTGAAGAGGATAACGTGATAGGTCGTTCCTTGAACTCGTTGTATGGTTATGTGGCGGATGGTTTGTTTCAAACGCAAGAGGAGGTGGATAATGCCCCGACACAGACGGGAGCTGCGCCAGGCCGTATTCGTTATAAGGATTTGAACGATGATGGGAAGATAGACGATCAAGATCGTACTTGGATCGGATGTGAGGATCCCGATTTGGAATATGGTATCTCTGTAGGTGTGACATATAAGAACTTTGACTTTAGCGTGTTCTTCAACGGAGTGTTTGGCAAGGATCTGAATGTAAGTGGATGGAAGAGCTGGACCGATATTTATGCGTTAAGTACGGCTGGTGAGAATTATGGTACTCGTTTATTGGATGCGTGGACTCCAACTAATACGAATACATCAATACCTGCCCTGTCTGTCAATAATTATAATGATGAAGGAAGGATGTCTACTTATTATGTGGAAAGTGGCTCGTACTTGAAAATCCGTAATGCGGAAGTAGGATACACTATCCCGAAATCATTTGCGAACAAATTGAAATTACAACGTGCCAGAGTTGCACTAAGAGCGGATAATATTGTGACTTTGATGAAAACATGGGGTGATAATGCGTATACAGGCTTGGATCCGGAAACTCCGGGAAGTGGTTATCCGATGCCATTTTCTATGACAATGTCTTTAAATGTAACATTCTAAATAAGCGAGGAATCTATGAAAACGATAAATATTATAAGTTATAGTCTTTTTTTACTTTTGGGAAGCGCTTCTTGTTCTTCCATATTGGATGAAAACCCACAGGGTATTATTTCGGACGAAGATTTGAACACAGTCGACAAAGTGGAACAAATGATAACTGCCGCATATTCTTTCTGTGGGCAGAACCACTTCAACAAACAGTTTGGGATGCCGTATGAGGAAGGCTCTTTGCGAGGAGGTGAGGCTTATAAAGGTGCGGCGGGAACTAGTGACAACGCAGAAAGACATCTTTGGGAAACCTTTGTGTATATGCAACCTACCACGTCGGATGACTTGGATAATCTGTGGTGGGTACATTATGTTGGTGTCGGTCGTGTTCACGACGCTTTACGAAGAGCACAGGCTTTGACTAAGGAAGAATATCCCTTGCGGGAACAGCGTATCGGGGAGTTGCGTTTTTTGAGATCCCATATTTATATGTATATGAAGCTGTGCTTTAAGTTTTTTCCTTGGATCGATGAGAATACGCTAACTGATGAGTACGATAAGGTAAGTAATAATGAACTTACGGATCAAGAACTTTGGGGTAAGTTGATCGATGATTTCCGTTATGCGGTCGAAGTCCTTCCGGAAACGCAAGAAGAAGTAGGCCGTCCTACTAAGTTTGCGGCAAAAGCCTATTTAGCAAAGGCATTGTTGTTTGCCGCTTATGAGCAGGATGAGAAACATAATGTTATCAATATCAACAAAGAGAAACTGACAGAGGTCGCCAGTTTGTGTAAGGATATTATTGATAATTCAGGAAAAAGCTTAGTGGTTGATTTCGCAGAGAATTTCTTGTGTGAATATGAGAATAATTCAGAGTCTATTTGGGCTATCCAATATTCGGCTAATAATGACGGGTCTACTATAGGGCGTCTTAATTCATGGCTGGTTTATCCGATGAATAGTGACTATGGTTGTTGTGGGGCGTTTCAACCCTCCATACATATGTTGAATCATTTCAAGACGGTAGACGGAGTCCCAGATTTCGATCATTTTGATGAAGGTGAGACGTTGGATAATAAAGATGCTTTCGCCAGAATCCCAATGGATCCTCGTTTGATGCATACGGCTTGTGTGCCGGAGATGCCTTGGAAGTATGATCCGAATTACATTATGGAAAATAGTTGGGCACGTACGCCAGAGGTGTATGGATATACGATGAGTCAGAAACTGATCGTATTGCCGACCTGCGATTGCTTTCGGAAGACCAATCCGTTTATGGGGAGTGGGTTGAACTGGGATGTGCTTCGTTTGGACGAGGTAATGCTTTGGCGTGCGGAAGCTTTGATTCAGTTGAATACGAATTTGAACGAAGCCTTGGATTTAATAAACCAGCTTAGAATGAGGGCGGCTACGAGTATAGGGCGTTTGAAGTTTGCGGATGGAACTCCGACTGGTAATTTTGATGTACAGCCTTATGTCCCTGGAAAGAATTGCCCGGCATGGACACAAGAATTTGCGTTAAAGGCATTACGTTGGGAACGCCATCTGGAATTTGCGACAGAGGGAAAATGGTTTTTTGATTTGGTTCGTTGGGGTATTGCCGATACGTACATGAATAATTATTTTACGATCGAAAAAACGAGACGTTCTTATTTGAAAGACGCTAGATTTACGAAAAACAGGGATGAGTACTTTCCCATACCTCAAAAACAGATTAGTTATGTGAAGGGGTTATATAAACAAAATTACGGGTGGTAAAAGCTGTAATCGTGATTAGGCATACAAATATGTATCGATTAAATGATATGCAATGAGTAAAAGGATTTTATCTGGTATTGTAGGATTGGTGTGCTTATTAAGTGGTTGTCGAAAAGCGGTTAACGTAGAGACAAATCATATCCCTCTGTTTCATTTTACGACAGTTATGAATTGGACGGGAGAACCGGCGGGTTTGGTATATGATGATGAATTGTATCATCTTTTCTATCAATATAATCCTTCTGGAAATGTATTTGGGAATATACATTGGGGACATGCTGTAAGCCGGGATTTGTTTCGATGGCAGCGAGATTCCATCGCATTGTTTCCTGATAGTTTGGGGTATCTTAAATCCGGAAGTGTTGTTGTAGACAAGGAGAATACCTCCGGCTTTGGATCCGAGATGGAGCGTCCTTTTCTGGCATTCTATACCTATGCTAATCCAGATTTATCTAAAACTTTATTCAGTGCGTATAGTTTGGACAAGGGCCGGACTTGGATAAAACAGGGGGAAATAGATCTGCCTAATCCTGTTGAATGTGATCTCCGAAATCCTCATGTCTCTTGGTACGAAGAATACGGGCGATGGATCATGACCGTTTCCTCGGGTTCTTCTGTCTTATTCTATGCGTCTTCGGATTGTAAAGAATGGCATTTTTTAAGTGAGTTTAAAGATGCGACAAGCCAAGGTGCTAATTGGGAAGGGACAGATTTCTTCCCGATGAAGGTACAAGGTAAAGAGATAAAGAAATGGGTACTATTGGTAAATATGGAGAACGGGTTGGGAAATGGTACACCGTCAACCTGTTATTATATAGGTGATTTTGATGGGACTTCATTTCAAATAACACAAACGAAGGAATTGTGGTTGGATTATGGAAAAGATAATTATGCGGGATCTACATTTAGCGGGCTTAATGGGGATGATCGTATATTTCTAGGTTGGATGAGTTGCTGGGAATATGCTAATTTATTACCAACCTCGGTTGGCCGTGGAAATATGATAATTCCTCGTCGGTTAGGTTTGGTAGAGGAAGGGCGACATTATATGTTGGCCTCTGTTATTCCTTCCGGATTATCTGCTTTTTATGCGGATTCTTGTTTGGTCGGGCCTGTGAAACTTTCGGATGAAAACGGTTTGAGAAAAGAGTTCCCTTATCCGGGAGAATCTTTTGTTATGCGGTTGAATTTTGATAATAGCGATAATAGAGCTATCTGGAAAGCTGATAATTATGGAATCCGCTTAAAAACGAGATCTGGAAAAGTTCTGACCATCGGTTACCAAAATGAGTTGAGTTATTATTATATAGACCGCAGTGGATTAGAGATTGAACCGTCAGTCGAAGGTTTCGAACAATTAATGGGCGCAGGTTACCGCTCGGAGACGCCGGTATCGGATTGGCTTATTTTATTCGATCAAAATTCGATAGAATTATTTGCCTCGGGTGGACGTGTGGCCATGACCTCTCTATGTTATCCGGATGATGAATTCACAACATTTGAATTGTATGCCGAATCAGGAGCTGTGAACTTATTGAAGGCATCGATTATACAGTTAAAAAACGAATTAATTAAATAATACAAATTTAATGGCATGAAAAAGATTTTTATTTCAATAGCATTGATGATAGCTGGTTGTGCGATAGGACAGGCCCAGTTTTCGGTAAAATATGATTCGGAAGTTCAACCTAAAGATAATATCCAATATTTTACACCAGCGGGAAATAATCTGTTTGTTGGTGATTGTATCCCTTTTTATAAGGATGGGGTTTTTTATTTGTATTGGTTGCTTGATGAAGGACATCATTCGGCCTTGAATGGCTTAGGTGGTCACCAATGGTGCGTGAGTACTAGTTCGGATTTAAAGAGTTGGAGGCATCATCCGATTGCTATAGGGATAGACGAGAACTGGGAAAAGTCTATATGTACCGGTTCGGTTACTTTTGATGGTAAGCAATATTATGCATTTTATGCGACTCGCTTGATTACCCAAGATGATCAGATTAATGAGCAGTTGAGTTATGCTGTCAGTAAGGATGGTTTAACTTTCAAGAAGCAGAAACCGAATCCTTTTTATACTTCTGCTCCCGGATATAGTAAGCGGCATTTTCGTGATCCGAAAGTGATAATTGATAAAGAGGGTGTATTTCATTTGTTTGTTTCCAGCGAGACTGATAATTATGTCATCAGTGAGGGGCGTGGATGTTTGGTGCATTTGACTTCGAAAGATTTAAAAAACTGGCAAGTGCAGGAACCCCTTATTTCCGGAATGCGAGATGTTCCCGAATGCCCTGATTATTTTCAATGGAACGGTTGGTATTATCTGGTTTATGGACAGGGAGGAGATACATATTATGTGAAATCCCGGAATCCGTATGGTCCGTGGGAATATCCGGAATCACAGGCATTACTGGAACAATGGGTTAATGTTGCTAAAACAGCGGAATTCAAAGATAATCGGCGGATTGTTGCGGGATGGGTTCCGAGTAAGAGAGAAAATAAAGATTATGGTCCGGAACGTTTTGGTGGTAGTATTATTTTGCGTGAAGCCTATCAGTTGCCGAATGGCGATTTGGCAACTAAGTTCCCGACAGAAGCTATTTGGGCTACTCGATCTCCTTTGCATGTGAATTTGACGGAGGCTGAAAACGCCAAGAAGGTATCAGACCGGGAAGTATTGCTTGATGCCCAGGGAGCTATTGGTGGTGCTTATATTAAAGATATACCTTATAATTGTCGGGTTACTTTGGAGATTGAGCCGGTAAGTAATAGTGATGAGTATGGTTTGTTTTTACGAGCGAAAGATAAAGCAAATGATGGTTATAAGCTTAGTTTAAATCCTAATAAACGTACGGTTCGTTTGGGTGAGGATGCTTTTATCGAGGTTGTGCCTGGGTTGGACGAACCGGTTAAAGTAGATATAATTATGAAAAATGACATTATTGATGTTTGTATAGGCGATCGCCGTTGTATCGTAAATCGGTTACCGGAAAAGAAAGGAAATTATTTATGGTTTTATGCAAAACAAGGAACTGTTAAGTTTAGAAATATAAAAGTGTCTCCGCTTTTGTGATTGTTTTAAATTTAAAATTGTGATTATGGGTAGTGAAAATAGGATAAGTCATATTATCCCGGTAATGTTAACTTTTTTTACGATGGGATTTGTAGATTTGGTTGGCATTGCGACTAATTATGTAAAACAAGATTTTGGATTGTCTGATACGGCTGCCAATTCTTTTTCCGTAATGGTATTTTTCTGGTTTCTGGTTTTCTCGGTTCCGACTGGGATGTTAATGAACAAGATCGGACGGAAAAAAACTGTATTGTTAAGTATGGTCATTACGTTTATTGGATTGTTGATTCCTATCTTTGTTTATAATGATGTGGCTATGTTTTTTGTCTTCTCGTGTTTGGGAATCGGAAATACACTTATGCAGGTTTCTTTGAATCCTCTGTTGGCTAATATGGTGTGCAAAGACCGACTACCGAGTTATTTAACATTGGGACAATTTATAAAGGCTATCGCTTCGTTTATCGCTCCGTTGATTGCCGTACATGCTGCGTTGTGTTATGGTGATTGGAAGTTGCTATTTTATATTTTTGCGGCGATAGATATCATAGCTATCGTTTATTTGTTTATGATGGATATTGTGGAAGCGGAAGAGAAAAATGAATCGTCATCTTTTAAAGAGTGTATTAAGCTATTGGGAAACACGACCATTTTTCTGCTTTTCGTTGGAATCTTGGTGCATGTTGGTATTGATGTTGGTGTGAATATAACTGCGCCAAAGCTATTGCAGGAGAAAGTAGGAATGTCATTGGCTGAGGCAGGATATGCGACTAGCCTTTATTTCTTGTTTCGAACTTTCGGTTGTTTATCCGGGACATTTATTATGGCGAAGTTTTCTCCCTTAAAGTTTTTTGTCGTGAGTGTTGCTATGATATTTATTGGTATCTCGTGCCTCTATATAAGTATGGATAGCATGAGTATCTATATTTGTGTAGCTTTGATTGGAGTTGGAAATTCAAATATATTCTCTATTATTTTTTCTAAAGCATTGTTATACATGCCGTCACGGAATAATGAAATTTCAGGTTTGATGATCATGGGGATTTTTGGTGGAGCTATTTTCCCTGTATTTATGGGATTCATGTCTGATATTTTTGGAGGGCAGATTGGGGCTGTAGTTGTTTTGACAGTCTGTGTCATTTATCTACTATTCCTAATGATTAGAATAAAAAATATAGAATTGGAATAATCTCTTTGGTATAAAACTATTGATATAAATTATGAATTTTTTAGGAATTGATATAGGAACAAGTTCGATATGTGGAATAGTTTATAATACTGTTTCTAAAGATATCGTATCGATAGCAAAAATTAACAATACAGATATGCTATCTTGTAATGTATGGGAGAAGGTTCAGGATGCGAATGCTATAGTTGATATTGTGTTAGATCTGATCCAAGAACTTCGAATCCAATATCCGGATATAAAAGGAATTGGATTATCTGGGCAAATGCATGGTATATTGTATGTTAATGCTGAGGGGGAGGCTGTTAGTCCGTTATATACATGGCAAGATATGCGTGGAAGTCTTCTTTATAAAGATGGTATGAGTTATGCGGCCTATCTTTCTAAGCAGACCGGATTTCCATTATCAACAGGTTTTGGTTTAGTCACGCATTATTACAATAAAGTAAATAGTTTGGTTCCACAAAATGCGGTGAAATTATGTACTATTATGGACTATACCGCAATGCGATTAACAGGTAAATGTGAACCTTTGGTTGATTGTTCTAACGCTGCTAGTCTCGGTTTTTTTGATAAAGAAAAATTGGCTTTTGATAAAGAAGCTCTGTGGAATGTGGGAATTGATAACTCTATTTTGCCGGAAATTGGTAAAGCTTTTTCCCGAGTTGGACATTATGAAAATATCTCGGTTTACACTGCTATCGGAGACAATCAAGCCAGTTTCCTTGGATCTATCCGTGATATAAGGCACTCTATCCATATAACTGTTGGAACTAGTAGCCAAATTTCTGTTTATTCGGATGATTACGTAAATGTCCCACTTTTGGATACGCGTCCTTTACCAGGTGGAGGATATATTTTGGTTGGTGCTGCGTTATGTGGTGGTTGTTCATTCTCATTATTAAAGAAATTTTTTTCAGAGACGATCAAGCTTTATACTGGTGAAGAAATGGATGATACAGATTTGTATAAGATTATGGTTTCAGTTCCATATAAAGAAGTTCAGGAGGATGATATACGGGTGGAGACATTGTTTGGTGGTACGAGATCGCATCCCGAAAAACGAGGAAAAATAATGAATATATCTTGTCTGAACTGGCATCCTGAAAATTTAATTCGAGGTTTTTTAGAAGGTATGAGCCAAGAACTATATGATTTCTACCAGTTATTGCCGAACTCTATTAGAGAGCGAAAAACTATATTGGTTGGTTCGGGAAATGGAATTAAGAGAAATCCTCTGCTATGCCAAATTTTGGAGGAACGTTTCAAGTGTCATTTGCAGGTTTCTGCTTGCCGAGAAGAGGCTGCTTTGGGTGCTTGTATTTGTGGTATGGTAGGGAATGGTTATATCAATAATTTTACAGATTTTTTTAATGAGAATTTGTTGATAAACTGAATTAATATAATCTTTGAATACAATATAAGAGTTTATGAGTTTGATAAATAGTTTTTTTCTTGTAGATTGATTGGGGGGATGTAGAAAAAGCACATAACGGTTATCATATTACCGTGCATGTGCTTTTGTTGTTAAAAAGAACTGCATCTTTTTAAATGAAACGGGTAGAATCTCTTTTGATAATTTGGCCATTTAGATAGACGTTCATAGGTAATCTATCATTACACTTGATTCTTCTTATCATTAAATCGATGCTGGTGTTGGCTATTTCTTTACATGGTTGTATAAACGATGTAAGTGAACATTTCAAGTGACGTGAATATTTCATGTCATCGAATCCACAAATTAGAAGGTCGGAGGCTATTTTATGTCCGATAGCTTCTAATGACGACATAAGGACAGCCGCTGTTGAGTCGTTGGCGCAGATAATACCGGTTTCTCCTTTTATTACAGGAATTGTTTTAACAAAATCTAAGTCTTCAGGATTACCACAAAAGTCATTTTGTACGTTGAATGTCAGTCCTTGTTCCTGTATCGTATCTTTAACTGCGAGAAAACGAATACGGACGGAATAGGCTGAATCTGGGCGATGAAAGAAATAAATATGCTTACAACCCGCTTGAATTAAGTGCTGGGCCATTATGGCACCTGCGCTGTAATTATCAAGACATACGACATCGAAAGGACTTTTCTGTGGTATGGGTACAATATCCCGATCGATAAGAATAAGGGGGATTCCTTCTTGTTGTATTTTATTGCATATAGTTTCATTAATGCGATCTGCGTCAGGCACTCGTTCCAAGGGGGAGAAAAATATCCCGTCAACATTTTTTTTAATGTAACTGTCGCAACAGGTTTCAATAAGATTGCGTCGAATGTCTGCATTACTGGCTGTTGCCCCTTCCCAAAGGCAGCTAAATTGCATAAGCTCGGATTGTTTTAATATTTGATCATTGATTATAGAAAAGATTTCGGATTCTCCGGCACCAGGAAGCAATAGTCCAAATGTATATGTTTTTTTTGTATCTCCTTTGAAAAGGACTAGAGTCCCAAGTCCTTTCTTTTTATTTACATATCCTTCTTTTTGGAGTTGGTTATATACTTTAGAGACTGTTGGGCGAGAAACGGAATATTTATCAGCCAGCGTAAGTTCTGTAGGAAGAAGTGTACCTGTTGGATATACTCCTTTTCGAATATCTTCTTTTACTGTAGTATAAATAGTTTTATAATTATATTTATCATTCATGGCTGGTGTTTTTTTGTTTTATATGACAAATATAATTGATTTGTTTCATATAACATATGTGTTATGTTGAAATGTTATTCTTATTTATTAATTTATCTTTATATTAGCGATTCTGGAATGAAATAGGGGAGGACAAGGATGTTAATTTAATAAACTCTTGAATTGCTATTGATATAATCGTGTTTTTTACCATTAGCAATCCTGATTACTGTTAGGCCCATTTTTAGAAAGACATATGATATATATCCTTTTTAATGAGAGGAAGACGCCTCTATTTTAGGATATCTATTTGTGAAAATTGATGCGGTAGCCTATTTTTCCTGTGTAAATCAAAATATTTCCGTACATTTGCCGCTATTCAAACCAATTAAACAAGATTAATTATGAGCACGAACAATGACGAGCTACTTTATGACGAGGATGATTCCGTAAAATTTATCCAGAATTATCTTCCCCAAGAACTGAAAGGAAAGTTCAGTAATGACGATATCAACTATATCGTAGACTTGATCTACGACTTCTATGAATCTAATGGCATGCTAGATGATGATGGTGACGATGAGATCGAGATCGATGAGGAAGAGGTTGTAAATTATGTAATTAAGAACGCCCAGAAAGACGGCGTAGGCAAATTCGAACCGGAGGAAATCACTTTTATAGTACAAGGAGAACTTGAATATTGCGATTCGATCAACATGTTTGATTGATATTTGTTATATATATAAAGTTGTTTAAGTGAAATTGTAGAAGATGATGAGGAACATTAAATTATTATCTGTTTTACTGCTATGTATGGCAGTGGTGTTTACGAGTTGCGGAACGTGGAATAACACGGCGAAGGGTACGGCGATCGGTGTAGGCGGTGGTGCCGCTGTCGGAGCTGGTGTTGGTGCCTTGGCCGGAAATACCGCATTGGGTGCCGTGATTGGTGCGGCCGTAGGTGGTACAGCCGGTGCGTTAATCGGTAAGAAAATGGATAAGCAGAAGAAGGAGCTGGAAGCTACCCTGCCTGAGGACACGAAGATCGAGAGCGTGAACAATGGTGAGGCCTTGAAGGTTACTTTTGACTCCGGTATCTTGTTTGCCACGAACTCGAGTACGTTGAGCGACGCTTCCAAGAGTGCCTTGCGTAACTTCGCTACCAGTTTGAAGGCCAATCCGGATACGGATATCCGAATCATCGGCTTTACGGATAACACCGGTAAGGTGGATTATAACCAGACCTTGTCCGAGAAACGTGCGAAGAGCGTTTACGATTACCTGATGATGCAGGGGGTAAGTACGGATCGTATGGTTTATGAAGGCAAAGGTATACATGATCCTGTGGCTAGCAATGACACTCCCGAGGGTCGTTCGTTGAACCGTCGTGTTGAGATCGTGATCTTGGCTAATCAGAAGATGATCCAAGAGGCTCAACAAGGAACGCTTCGATAAGTTTTTTAAAGCTATCCCTGCCGGAAGCGGACAGGTTATAGTGTATGAATTGGGGGACTGTCTTTTCCGGATAGTCCCTTTTTTGTTTAAATCGCAGGATAGGAAGGATGAAGAAGTTGATATATATTTTATTTGTGTTGATTACGATCGCTTTTGCCGTGGCAGCCATAGCCGGATTCGCTACCGGACGTATGAATCCGGAAGGGAAGGAGTGGATCTCGTTTCCCGGATTGGTGTTATTACCGGTATTGGCGGTCAATCTATGTCTTTTCTTGATGTGGTGTGTCTTTAGGAGCCATTGGTGCTGGGTACCTTTGGCGGCGTTATTGTTGAACTGGGAGTTTTTGATATCGATGTTCCAGATACGGGTCTTCCCTAAAGAGATTCCGATAGGGAAAGAAGCGGTTAAGGTGATTACCTATAACGTGAATAATTTCAATACGGACGGAAAGAAACAGCTTCCTAATATAGCGGATTGGCTGAGAAAGGAGGACCCGGATATCGTTTGCCTCCAAGAATGCCCTGTTGAATCGGCCCTGCGGATGGATTCTGTCGCCAAGACCTTATCGTTCCTACCGTATTATTGCTCTACCCGTTCGGCTACGAAAGCGGCGGGCAACGCTATTTTCAGTAAATATCCGATCCTTCGTTTTGAGTCTATCCTATACCCGGAGTCTAGCAATAAATCCTTGTTTGCCGTCATGGATATCCAAGGGGATAGTGTTCGTGTATTTAATAACCATTTCCAAACGACTAGCGTGAATGCCGTAAAGCCTCGTCTTTACCAAGCCCATGCCGAGGGTAAACAATTGGAGGAAACCGAGGCCGCCTTCCATATGGCTTTTCAGATGAAGAAGAATTTCGTGAAACGGGCTACTCAGGCGGATTATATCCGTCAGATGTTGGATGCCGGGGAGGGGCCCGTGATTCTTTGCGGTGATTTTAATGATACACCGGCCTCTTATACGTACCGTACCGTGAAAGGTGATTTAACGGATGGGTTTCGTGACTGTGGCTCCGGTTTCGGGTACACCTTTCGTCAATTAAAGCGTATATTTCGAATTGATTACATAATTTATTCTCCTGATTTTAAGGGTGTAACTTATGATTCTCCTAATTTAGACTACAGTGACCATAAGCCCGTCGTATGGTTAGGATATGTTAATTAACACACCCAAAAGGATAGTTTTAGAACCTTTTTCAACTCATGCTGTTTTAATAGTGACTTATATATAAGCACAAATAATAGTATAAACTGTTTTAAACGTTAAAATGAGATGAAAAAGATTTTTCCTTTTTTTCTGTTAGTTCTTCTGCTGGCTTCTTGCCAAAAGGACCCGGACATGTCGAAATTGGACAATGATTTTCTGGTGTTCACGAATCATGATAAGGACGCGAAATTCGAATCGTTCACTACGTTCTACATTCCGGATAGTGTATTGGTTATCGGCACAAGCGAGAAACCTCAGTTCTGGACAGCCAATGAAGCAGACGATATTATCACTACGTTGGTGAATAATATGGAAAGCCGCGGTTTCAAACGCACGCTAGACAAAGATAACGCCGACTTAGGTCTGCAAGTTTCTTACGTACAAAGTACTCAATATTTCGCTGACTACAACGATGGCTACAACTACCCGTACTGGTGGTGGAACTATCCGGGATATTGGAGTCCGGGTTACTGGGGACCGGGTTGGGGAAATTGGTATTACCCGTATCCTGTAGTGTATAGCTATAGTGTAGGTTCCTTGTTGACAGAGTTAGTGGATTTGGATACTCCTGCCGCTTCTAAGGCAGACGCTAAACTTCCGGTTCTTTGGACTGCTTACATGAGTGGCTTGTTGTCTGGTTCCGATAAATTCGATACTCAGCTGGCTGTTCGTGCTATCGAGCAAGCATTTGTACAATCTCCGTACGTAAAGAAATAATAATTCGAATGATTAAAAGTTTGAGATTCTATGAAAAAGATAAATAAATCAATCAAGTTAATCGCTTTACTCGTAGTTTGTATGGCGATGCCTACTCTGGCTGGCGCCCAGGTTTTGAAAAACGCGTATTTCAATGTAGACTGGCAAATCAACTCTCCGTTCGGTCAAGACTTTTCTAAGAAGACCAGCGGTTGGGGTGCTCACGCTGAGGGTGGTTACTATGTGATTCCTAATTTCGCTATAGGTGCGTTCATCTCTTATCATACAAATAATGAGTATGTGGACCGCCAGACGATTCCGGTAAACTCAACATCCGTAATCACTTCCGATCAACAGCATTCTATCTTCCAGTTGCCTTTTGGTGCGGCTTTCCGTTATAACTTCGCTCCGGAAGGACAATTCCAACCGTATGTTGGCGCTCAGTTAGGTGCTAGCTATAGTGAGATGTCTACCTACATGAACGTGTTGAAGGTTTACGATCGTAACTGGGGATTCTATGTAGCTCCCGAGATCGGTATGACCGTGTACTTCACACCTCAGAAACAGATCGGCGTACATATGGCCGCTTATTATAACTACGCTACCAACAAGGGTGATGTCCTCAGCTATCATATCGATGGTTTGAATAACTGGGGTATCCGCTTAGGTCTAGCGTTCTGATAGACAACGTTTGTTCTTTTAAGTGTTTTATGTAGTTTAGGGAAACGGAGGGCAGTGAATGTCTTCCGTTTCTTGCTTTTATAAGATCTGTAGTTTCACCCCGAATGAAAGGCTTAAATAATCTTTTGGCTTCAAGTAGCTGTTGCCGATAGCGTTTATTATATACAAATCGCAAGTGCTTAACTCATAGAAGAAGCTGATGGATTTATGCCAGCTACTATTTGGATTCAGTTTGAGTGTGATCCGCTCCCCGATAAAGATATGGTTACGGATGCGGGTGGAGAACCAATAATATCCCGGGGGATACTTATTCGGTTGCTTGGCCCAGAAATCCCGGTCAAATAGGAAATTTACGTAGATACCGCAACAAAGAGGCTCGAAAGATACTTTTTCTCCCAGATCGATATTCCAAGGAAAATAGTTTTGTTTCAAGGTGAAAGTCACGTTTGCGTGATCATTTGCGTTGCGGGGGACGATACCCAGCAACATATCCGTTTCCCAATGATTCCGGTAATAATTCCAACCGGTACCCACGGATAGCATCGCCATGGAACCTGCGAATTGTACTTTTGTATAGCGGGGGATGACCCGTTGCCATGCGTTCTCGTACCGTTGCACTCGTTTCGTGTATTTATCCTCTTGCGCATGGAGTGTAAGGGAAAAGACACAAGTTAAGAGGAGAAGCTTAAAAATTGACCACTTCATACATATAATCGTCAGGGGTTAAGGTAAAAAGAAGATAACTTCGTTTGGCGATATTGGCGCAACCGTAGTAGATAATGCCATCCTCAAACAAATCAGCTGCCGATACGCAATGATTATGTGCATGCAAGCAGAACATTAAAGATGGTAATGTCTTGATATAAAGTTGGAACACGTCTTTCACGTTATTGTCGAACTGTTCGTTCCCGGGAGGGGCGTGCATGACTACGATCGTGCGTTTATTACGGGTACTATCCGCTATCTCATTCTTTAGGAAATTAAAATCGGGTACCGGATGGGAATAATCATACTCGATAGCGTTCGTATTGAGGCATACGAATTTCACGTCGCTCACGACAAACGAGAAGTTCTCATTCCCAAAGATTTTACGAAATACTTGGTCGCCATTACCGATCACGTCGTGATTACCGATCAACCCTACGTAAGGCACTTTTAGTTTGGACAAGATATCATCGTTCCACTCGAATTCCTTCTTTAAGCCGAACTCCGTATAATCTCCTCCATGGATAATGAAATCGATGCTATCTAATTGATTAACGTACTTGACGAAATCTTCCGTCTCATTATAACTCCGCTGGGTATCGCCCATAAAAATAAAACGGATCGTGTCCTTCCCTTCGCAGACTTTCTCGATACGCTCGATATTGGTCGGGTTGATCTCCCGGGAAGTATCGGAATCCAGACGACCGTCATACGGATGATAGTCGATTAAGTCGCAAGCCGTGAGGAGTGTAGCGGCAGAAAGCCATATGTATTTCTTTAAAAACATAGCATCCTAACTTTTTTATATGCAAAGTTAGGATGCTATCAGTACCAAAAAAGGTCATTTCTGAGCTTATACTGGTCTAAAATGTATATTCTATAAAGCGAATACTTGCTTTATTTCCGTGAAGTCGGATAATACGATATCGGCAGTCTCATTTCCTTTATAAGCGCTCCAACCAATACTTTTTAGCCAGATTGTCTGGCATCCGATCCGGGTGGCGGGGACGATATCCTTATCATAGGAATCACCTACGACAACAATCTCGTCGGCGGGAAATCCCAGTTTATCCACTCCTAATCGGAAGATCGCCGGGTCCGGCTTACGGATACCTACGACCGCCGATTCCACGATAGCGCCGAATAAATGATCCAAACCGAAATCTTTCAACACGGATTCTATGTTCCCATAAAAGTTCGATACCAATACCAATGGGTAACGTTCCGCTAATTGCTCCAGAATGGGGCGGGCGCTATCGATTGCCTTCCGGGCGTATTCGTAACACCAATCCGCTAATTGTTCCGGTAACTCCGGGGTAACCGCCTCGGCGGATAAATGCCCATTCTCTTTCAGCCATTGGATTTGTAAATCGCTTTTCAAGCGCAGCATATCCAGAAACGTATGATGAGGCTTCACGATCGGATTCTTTCCAAGCGTTCTTTCTCCATGTACATAAGCATCACGGAAGACCGCTTTGGATACGGGAACCTTCAAGGCCTCATACGCCATCCAGATCACCTCAGCCCAGTGCATGCCGTTACTGTCTATCGTTCCGCCGTAATCAAAGAGGATTCCTTTTACTTTGTCTAATTTGAACATAATCGAATGGGATAAAAACGTTATAATTGTTTGCTGAAATCTTCACAAATATGCTCATGCTTTTTGATCATATAGAGCAACATCGAGTTTAATACGGTCAGCTCGAATACGAAATACAGCCAAGGCATGTCGATGAAAAGGCTGACAAACAAAGCGATCACCCGGGTATTGAATGATAGCATATTTGTATATTTCATCAACGGCAGACTCTTTGTTCGAAAAGCCTTACGGAACCATTCCGGCGCTTGTCCGTTGTATTTCTCACGGATGATGTTCATCATGTGTTGGAATTTAGGTGTCCATGCTTCTTGACCTACCGTATAATTAATGTAGAAGGTCTCGAACAATTTATAGATAAAGTCATGTTTCCAACTCATCTTCTTATAATTCTCCTTCAATTGGGGAGAGTGGGAGAGCTCGCTACCCGATTTACCTTTCAAGAACAACAAGTGAATATTGCGATAATAATCCGCCATGGCCGCTTGCTTGCTATGGAAGAATCCCGTCGTAGCCGCCAATAGCCAGATCCATATTCCCCATTCCGGCGTGAGGCGTAAGCAGATTGCCGCGTAGATAGCGATAAACCAGAAATCGCCGGCGGCACCGTCCAAGATACGTCCCAAGGCACTTTTCTGTCCGGTCATACGGGCCAATTGTCCGTCTGCGCTATCATATGAGTTTGCCCAGATTAACAGTAACATGCCGATCACGTTGATAGCGAGGCTCTGGAAATAGAAACAGATACCTGCCGTTATGCCGATAAAGATGCTGGCGATCGTGATACTATTGGGCGATACCCCCAATTTATTAAAGAACAAAGCCCATTGGTAGCCAATAGGACGATAGAAATGAATATCGATAAACTCCTCGGTGTCCAAAGATTTTAAGGTTGACTCCAGACTGGGAGTAGACTTAGTCTCACTCATGATTGATTTTGTTAAAACGATTTAGATGTGTTCTCGCATAAGATCCCAGATACGACGTGCGATGTTTGGAGCCGCTTCTTCCCGGCAAGGGGCGAAACTAGGCCAATCATTGAAATCGATAATCCGCATGACACCATCCTCGGAGACGATGCAATCTCCCCCGTAAATATGTATGTTCAATACCTCCGCAGCCTTGTGGCAAAGTAGACGAAGCTGCGCTTCGTCGAAGGGGATCCCCTTCGCTGTACCATTGATAACTTCTAAACCAAATTTACTATGATGCATGTTCGATGGATAGAACCAATAAAAGAAATCAGTCCCCGCTACCCCATAAAATTTCACCAAGTCGCCTACCAGATGCTCATTGATTACCGCCGACGGGATACCACGGATGGCGTATTCCTTCAGTATGCTTCTCGCCTCTTCCGGATTTCTTACGTAGGTGACGTCTTCCCTATGAATGGCGTGGAAATCTCCCCGTTTGATCCAGCAATTAAAGAAACCGGCTTTCTCAAGGGCTTCTGTCGGATCCTCATCTGTCCGTAAGATTAAGCTTGCCGGATGGGAGATATGGTTGGATAATAGGAGGCGGGTCATTTTCTCACGAGTACAATTCTCGATCCCGTAACCCGAGTTCACCACGAAATAATTTTTATCCTCTAGTTCTTGCAGCTTATGGATGGACTTCCAGTCTCTTACCATATTAAAGATACCCTTTTCCTTCGGGTCTTGTAGCAGCAGATCCGATTCGATATATTCGTTTACATCGCATCCCAATTTTCGTAAATGCTGGGCTGTCAAGGCGAAGATCGCCGCGTCGTTGCCGATATGATTGGGGGAGAATTGATTTCCTCTGCGGATACCTGCTAAAGTTAATTTACTCATTGTTAGACAGTATTCTTTATGACTTTAAAAATGATTCGGCTTTCAAAATGTCATCGGCGTGATCCACGTCGATGATCTTGCTGAAAGGATAGGCCTTTAGCCTCAACCCCTCGGCGATGAGCTGCCGTTGATAATTGCGCATTCTCGACATTCCCTGCGAGATGGCGTTGTTCAATACACCCAGAGCCGGACGCCTCAAGCAATAGATACCTCCCGATATGTAACGGCAATCACCGTCTGCCTGATCTAGGAAATTCCGGATGTAAAGTTCGTTGTCTGTTTCTACATATAAGGGTTTCTCGTCATCAATAAAATCAGTGACGGCCATCAATCCGTCCAGTTTATCCTCTTGGATGAACTGTTGGATATAGCCGCTGAACTCTTCTTCCTTGAAGATCGTGTCTACAGTAGTTAAACAAATCTTATCACCGTCCAGATAATGACTCAGCTCGTAGAAGCTGTGCATAGAGCTGGGGGTGGATTTTACCAATAGGTAAAAGGGTATAGGTAGTCGCAGGGCCTTCAGGTAATCCTGTACCTCGGTCATCTCCTCGTTTACGATGATACTGATAGAGGTTGCGTTATTTTTCAAAAAAACGTCTATCAACCGGTCTATCAGAGCGACACCGTTGAGTCTAACCAGAGGCTTTGGCCACTTAACACCTTCTTGCGCCAAGCGGGAGCCTTCGCCGGCGGCAATGATCGCGTAATCCATAACTTTTATTAGTTCAAATAATAATTTTGCAAAGTTACGAGATTTCTGAGATAGTTTTAGGCTATATCGTTGATATAATTGGTCAAAATTTCTATAAATTAGGACTATTTGACTAGAACAACAAAGACGTTATAAAGAGCTTGAATGTTTTTTTGAAAATAATTATCGTTTTATAGTTGCTAATTCAAATAGAATGCTTTCCTTTGTGCCATGAACAAAAGATAGTTTGTATAGCTCTTTTATCTTTTAGCATTTATTCATCAGCGATGATAATACTTTCTTTTAGAGATTGACTTCACCAACCATCCTTGTTTTATTATTAATTTTTATTTTTTTATATCATTTTCGTATGAATATTTACATTGGAAACCTGAATTATCGGGTAAGAGAATCAGACTTACAACAGATTCTGGAAGAGTATGGTGTTGTAGACTCAGTTAAAATCATTGTTGACCGTGACACAAAACGTTCTAAGGGCTTCGCTTTCGCTGAGATGCCTAACGCTGCAGAGGCTCAAAAAGCTATCGAGGAGTTGAACCAAGCTGAGTACGAAGGTCGTCAGATGGTTGTTAAAGAAGCTATCCCTAGACGTTAAATTTTAGAAGAAAGAGATTTTTAAAATAAGACGAAAAAGCGGGGAAACGAGGTGAAAACTTCCGTTTCCCCGCTTTCTTTTTTCAGTGTATTTTGTTTATGTTCGCGAGAAATTTTAAGAGTGATGAAGAATATAGGTGTTAGGAGTTTCATTGTGGGTCTTTGCTTGATGGGATTGGGGAGTTGGTCTCCCTCGCTGAAGGCGCAGATCGCGGATCGTGTCTATAAGACGGATTATCATATCGACCCGGAGAAGGCCCGGGAGTTGTCCGTAGAGTTGGATAATATTAGCTTCTTCAAGGATAACGAGTATACGGGTAAATTTACCAAAGGGTATTCGTTGCCGGGGCTTTGGGTACAAGGCAAAGCGGTTTATTATCCCTTGCGGAATATCAAGTTGGAGGCGGGTGTCCATATGTTGATCTATCATGGGGCGAATAAATATCCGAGCATGGCTTATCAGGATATCGCTTATTGGAAGGGAGACCAATACCAAAAAGGGGTACATGTGTTGCCCTATTTCCGGGCGCAGATGGCTCTCTCGGATCATGTGAACATCGTGCTGGGAAATATTTACGGCGCTTCCAACCATAATTTGATAGAGCCTCTTTATAATCCGGAGTTGAATTTGACCTGCGATCCCGAGGCGGGCTTGCAGTTGTTGTATGACTCGAAGGCTTTCGACTTGGATGTGTGGGTGAACTGGCAGAGCTTTATTTTCCGGGAGGATGTGCATCAAGAGGCGTTTACCGTCGGGATCTCTTCACGGGTAAAGTACAACGACCCGGCTTCCCGTTTCCATTTCTATACGCCGGTGCAAGGATTGGTGCAGCATAGGGGAGGCGAGATCGACACGATCTTCAACAATTCCGTGCAAACCTTGATGAATGGTGCGATCGGTGTCGGAGGTGTATGGAATACCGGACATCGTATTTTCAAGAACTTGAACGTGGAACTGGATGCTACCGGTTATTATCAGCAAGCGGGAGAGATATGGCCTTTTGACAGCGGATATGGCTTGTATGCCCGTGCTTCCGCCGATATCTATGATTTCCGGGTGAAAACGTTGTATTGGACCTGCGAGGATTTCATCTCTATGTTTGGTAGCCCGTTTTTCGGGGCGGCCTCGATGATTGATGAGGGGGTTACGTTCGACCGTCCGCAAATGATCTATCTGGGGGTGGAATATTCCCGGCAACTAGCGAAGGGTTTCTCGATAGGGGTAGATGTGGACGTTTTTCATCATCTCTCCGGAGATATGAATGATGCGGATGGAGTAAAACAACCGATGGGAAGCGCCACGAGTTTTACGGCAGGGGTTTACATGCGTATCAATCCGTCTTTCTTGATTAAAAAATTCTGATCATTACCTTCATACATAAACACAGTAGTATTCGATTGTGAATACTACTGTGTTTTTCTATGAATACTATTGTGTTCAGCCGTGAATACAATAGTGTTTTTATTCAATTACTAAATCAATCTTTTTCAGTGTCTTATCGTCCGAGGAACCTCCATATAGGATTTGGTATTTACCCGGGCGAACCTCCATGGTCTGTGTATTGTCATTGAAGGATTGGAAAGCTTTCGGTTCCAATTGGATGCTAACCGGTTGTGCGCTGCCAGCCTTCACGTTCACACGTTTGAATGCTTTCATCGCTTTTAGCGGTCCGGCGGGATCGTTCGGGTTCTTGATGTAGATCTGAGCGACCTCGTCACCATCCATCTTGCCTGTATTGGCGATATCGAAGGAGAGGGTAACCGATTCGTTGGAAGCGATCTTATCCTTTGACAACTTAGCGTTCTTATAATCGAATGTTGTATAGCTCAAGCCATAACCGAACGGATAAAGCGGAGTCTGCGTCATGTAACGATAGGTACGGCCTTTCATGCTGTAATCTTGGAAGTCCGGAAGCTGGTCTACGGATTTATAGAACGTGATTGGCAAGCGTCCGGCCGGGTTATAGTCTCCGAATAAAACGTCGGCCACGGCTGTTCCACCTTCTTGTCCGCCATACCAAGCGTTCAAGATAGCGTTTACATGATCGTTCTCCCAGTTCAATGCCAATGCGCTACCCGTACATACTACGTATACTACAGGCTTTCCGGTGGCTACCAAGGCTTTGACCATCTCCTTCTGTACGGCCGGGATCTCGATATTCGTGCGGTCGCCTTTCCGGAAACCTTCAGCGTCTACCGGCATTTCCTCACCTTCCAGACGTGGAGATATACCACCTACGAATACGATGACATCAGCGTCTTTAACCTTGCTGGCCGTAGCTTGGAAATCTACGGGTGTGCGTACGCCTACCGTAAAGTTCAGGTCAGCGCTACCCGTGCGTTGCATATATTCGATCTTTATGGGATATTTCTCACCTTTCTTAGCGTTTAGCGTATAGAGTTTTTCCGCTCCATATTCGTTTTCCCATACTTCGGCGACTTTAGCCGTATCGATATACAGGCGGAATGCGTCGTTTCCGGATAGTTTGAACTCGACCGGACCATCTATCGGAGACTCGAACTCGCCCGTAAAGCGAGCCGTGAAGTTTGTCAAGTTTACGTTCGGGGCGAATTGGGTGTTACCTCCGGTGGTATAATGAAGCTCTTTCGCTAATCCCTTGTAGGCGGGGGTACCCTCGAACTCGGTATTGTTGAAGAATTCGGAGGCGAAGCCTTGTCCCGCCGTGGAAGATACGTGGCTACCTAGGTCTGTCACGACAAAATCGGCGGTATGGTTGCAACCCAGCTCGTAGATAACCTCTGCGTTCGGGACTTTATTGCGGATACCTTCCACGATCGTGACGGTCTTGGTCGGGAAGCCGTTGTAGTTGGCCCATAGCATGGTCGAGTCCGCTGCGTTCGGTCCGACTACGGCGATCTTCTTGATATTCTTGTCCAGAGGAAGCATATTATTCTTGTTCTTCAACAAAACGATACTTTTACGTGCCATATCCAGTGCCTTGGCGATATGCTCCGGGCTCTCGACTACGCTGTAAGGTATTTTAGAATAAGGAACCCGCTCGTCCGGATCGAACATACCTAGCTCGAAGCGACCTTTCAGCAGGCGGCGTAAGGATACGTCCAGATCTTTCTCCGAGATCTTACCGTCGGCCAAGGCTTTGTTTAGCGCACGGTAGCTACCGCCACATTCTAGGTCGGTACCGTTCAATACGGCGTCGGCGGATGCGCTCTCAGCGTCCGGGTGCGTCTCATGGCGAGGCGTATTTTTGTCTTTTCTCCAGAAATCATCGATAGCACCGCAGTCGGAGAGGATGATATTGTCGTATCCCCAGCTATTACGCAAGATATCGATCAATAATTTGTCGCTGCTACAGCAAGGTTTGCCCTCAAAACGGTTATAGGCGCACATTACCTCTTGTACATCGCCCTCCTTAACCAATGCCTCGAAAGCTGGAAGATACGTCTCGTACAGATCACGAGGAGTAGCCTCTACGTCAAACTCATGACGGTTCCATTCCGGACCGCTGTGTACGGCGTAATGCTTGGCGCAAGCGTGTGTCTTGTAATAATTCGGATCATCACCTTGCAATCCACGGGTTACGGCTACACCCATCTTCTCGGTCAAGTAAGGGTCCTCTCCATAAGTTTCCATACCCCGTCCCCAGCGAGGGTCACGAAAGATATTGATATTCGGGGTCCAGAAAGTAAGACCTTTGTAACGGTCGTACTCCTTGTCCTTTTGGTATTGATGGTATTTGGCACGGGCCTCATCGCTGACCATCGTGAAGGTCTCGTGAACGGCGTTATCATCGAAGGTAGCCGCCATGGCGATCGCTTGCGGGAATACGGTCGCACGTCCGGCACGAGCCACGCCGTGAAGAGCCTCGTTCCACCAGTCGTAAGTCGGGATTCCCAAACGCTCGATGGCGGGGGTTACGTTCATCATTTGGCCGATTTTCTCCTCCGGTGTCAGTCGGGATAGTAAGTCGTCGATACGTTCTTCCAAGGGAAGATCCGGATTCCGGAAAGGGTAATCTTGTTGTTTTTCACTACAAGAGGCGGTGAGTAGGAGGGTGATCATCGCTACTGTCAGTTGTTTCATTTTCATGTTATTAAATTTTAGATATTGTTTATCTTACATTATTACTTATTGTAAACTATTTTAAGATAGATCGTTATCTTTGATATTGATGGAGCAAAACTACGATTTTAGAAGCATTTTTTCAAACAGGAACACTTAAAATAGGTTACTTTAGTGGTTATTCATTTAAAAGCCCTATTTTTGCCGTAACAGATTAAAACACGAAAGAATGATGAAGAAGTATCTATTTTTGTTACTAATAGGGGCCGCTAGCCTGACGGCCTGCGGAGACGATGACGATCCCGTTGTTCCGGAATTGAATAAGCTAACGAAAGTTTCTTGTTATAAAGACGGAGCTTCAAGCCCGCTTTTTACCGCTGATATCAATTATACGAGCGATGGCAAGATCTCAAATATAAATTTGGGAGTGGATAAGTTATTGTTCATTTATTCGGATGGTAAATTCTCTGTCACAGGCATTCATTCCGGTGAGGTTATAGAGGAATATACGTTAAGCGGAAATGTAATTACAAGTAAGAAGATCTCTCAAGAGAATCCATACGCCAGCAACGAGATCTATGTAAGCGATGAATATTCCTATCGTTATTCAGGCTCGAATTGGGTGTTGACTTCTTGGAATGCCCGTTGGCCGAAAGAGTTTGGGACGGGATACGAGGAGAGAAGTTATCCGGAGTACGAGAAATATACATGGGAGAACGGCAACGTGGTTCTATATGCCCAGTCATTGGATAGCCGGGAGATGAGGTACGAGTATAGCGTGGCGGAGGCTCCTAAGAACTTCCCTCTGCGAGTGATCGGTTCTTTCTCGCCGGTTGGCTTTGAGTCTGTAACACCTCTGAACTTGTTATATGGTATCCAAAACCGGAATCTTCCGATCCGTGCCTACACCTATACGATCCCTAACCAGAGCGAGGTGAAAGCTGAGTACAAATACACCTATACCACCGTGGGAGATTATATAACGGGTATGACTATCGATGAGAATGACGGAGGAACCGCAAGCTCTTATAAGTATACTTTCGAGTATAATTTCGCCGTGAAGTAAGGAGACATGCCTTGTTTGGTTTAATTAACATACACATATGCAGCATTTCCGCCCTAAAACGCATTTCTAATTTTATAGAATTAAAAGGTTGATTAGTTTAATTGATAAACTTAGAAAGGAAGTATTATGAACGGATTCTTTAATTTTAGGAAATTAGTTGTAGGTGTAATGGCGGCTACTTGTTTTATGGGGTTTCAATCTTGCTTGGACGATGATGATGATTATCCTTACAGTAAAGTGTTGCCGAATGCGTTGGTGACGGTTAAGCCGGTCGATGATGGTTCATATTTTCTTCAATTGGATGATAGCACGACCTTGTTGCCTGTCAATATGACCTCTTCTCCCTTCGGGCAGAAGGAGGTGAGAGCGTTGGTGAATTTTGACGAGACGAACGAGTCTAGCGGAATTTACAGCAAGGCCGTAAATATTAATTGGATCGACAGTATCCTTACAAAACCAATCGCTCCGGATTTGGGGGTGACTAGCAACGATTCGATCTATGGCTCCGACCCTGTGGAGATCGTGAACGATTGGGTTACCATCGCCGAGGACGGATATCTGACACTCCGTTTCAGGACGATCTGGGGAGACCGCAATAAGGCTCATTTTGTAAACCTACTGACAGGCAAGGACCCGGAGAATCCTTATGAGGTAGAGTTCCGCCATAACGCTTATGGCGATGTATATGGCGCATATGCGGATGGACTGGTCGCTTTTAAATTGGATAGCCTTCCGGATACGAATGGTAAGACGGTTAAGTTGAAATTAAAATGGAAGTCATTCGATGGCGATAAGTCTGTGGAATTCAATTATTGTTCCCGCAAGTCTACTCCGGCAAAAGCATCTATAGCTGCCGAGAGAAGCGCCTTAAATTTGAAATAGGTCGGTTTGATCGTTTAAATAGATGGGGATTTGGCAGGGAGTGAATCTCCCTTGCTTTTTGAAAGTTCTTTCCTAGTGATAGGGAAGGACTTTTTTTATGGATAGAAACAAAAAAGGACTCTAAGAAGAGTCCTTTTTATTCGTGGGCAGTGATGGATTCGAACCACCGAAGGCGAAAGCCAGCTGAGTTACAGTCAGCCCCATTTGGCCACTCTGGTAACTGCCCATTCCAATATGTTTTCTTGAGCCTCTTGTCGGATTCGAACCAACGACCCCGAGATTACAAATCACGTGCTCTGGCCAACTGAGCTAAAGAGGCATCTGTTATTCGTTTGCGGGTGCAAAGGTAGTAATAATATCTTACGATGCAATAGCTGGAGGCATTTTTTTTCAAAAGGGAACGAAAAAAACCGTCCGGGAAAACTCTCGGGCGGCTCTTCTCTACACGTAACTTACATCAAATTAAATCAATATCTCTTACCAACGGTTTCCCAGTCGATAATCCTCCACAATGCGTTCAAATGATCCGCACGGCGGTTCTGGTAATCCAGATAGTAAGAATGCTCCCATACATCGAATCCCATGATCGGAGTCAATCCCTTAACGACCGGGTTACTACCGTTGGGTTCTTTGGTAATTGAAAGTTTGCCGTCTTTATCTTTAGCCAACCATACCCATCCTGAGCCGAACAAGCCTGTACCGGCGGCCACGAACTCTTTCTGGAAGTTCTCGAACGATCCCCACGTAGACTTGATAGCCTCGGCTAGCTTACCCGTAGGTTCGCCACCTCCGTTCGGGGAGAATTGGGTAAAATATAGATTGTGATTCAATACTTGGCCGGCATTGTTGAAAATGGCTCCGTCAGACTCACGAACGATCTGCTCCAGCGGAGCGTTCTCGAATTTCGTGCCCTCAATCAGCTTATTAAGGGTATTTACATAGTTCAATAAATGTTTTCCGTAATGGAAATCAATTGTTTGTTTGCTGATAACTGGTTCTAAACCGTCGTTTGCGTACGGTAACTGGATTAACTCGAATTTCATAACTTCTTCTTTTTTATCTGTTATTTGACTATTTGTGATCATTAATAATAAACTTAAACATAATGTAAGCATTGTCTTCTAGTTTTTTATGTTGATTTACTATATAAACAGAGCCGAGGGGATGAAAGTTCTGGGTTCGGTGATGATTTTTTAGTGAAAATATGTTTGCGGCTAAAGTTTTATAGGGAAAACTATGTGTTATATATCGCAAAAGTTTCTATTTTTGTGCGCTCTTAAGCTTTTATTAATAAGTAAAACATATTTGTAGATGGTAAAGAAAGTTGGGAATTTAATTCCAAACACCTTTTTTATTACAAAAGGAAGTGGCGAATCAGACTTGGAGAAACACGCTGGTTCTTACCACATGGCTCTTTATGACGCCGGTATCTCTGATTTTAATATCATGACGTATTCGTCGGTGATACCCGCTACGGCACATCTGGCAACCATGGATGAACTAGACCTTCCTCCATTTGGTTCGGAAATGAAAACGATCATGGCTGTATCCCATGGATATCAGGATGAGTTCGTGTCTGCTGGTGTGGTTTACGCATGGATGTATAAGGATGAGAACTTTGATGAGAAGGTTGGTGGCCTTGTGTGTGAGGTCAGCGGACGTTACCGCATCGAGGAGCTTGAGTCTCGTCTGATCCGTGTTATTAACGATCTTCATCAGAAGACGTATGGGAAGTATTATCTTGGAGAGCTTAACTTTATCACCGAGGGAATTACGATCGAGAAACGCTATGGAACGGCGTTGGCCGCCCTTTGCTTCGTGGATTTCCTTCAACCGGAGATCGAGGAATAAGTCGTGTTGAGTATTTTTTGTGATATTTATAGAGCCGGTTCCTTTCAAGAGCCGGCTTTTTTGTTAACTTTGAGCAACAAAAAACATATAAATATTGTTTTCGTGATATGAAAAAGATAATTAATCCGTGGGAAGGGCTGGACGGTTATATGTGTTTCGGTTGCGCTCCGAACAATCCGCTGGGGCTGCATATGGAGTTTTTTGAGGATGGTGACGATATCGTGGCGTTCTGGAAGCCGCAAGGTACTTACCAAGGATGGCTACGTACGTTGCACGGAGGTATACAGACTACGCTGATGGATGAGTTGGCCGGCTGGGTGGTCTTGAGGAAGTTGCAGACCTCCGGGGTGACCTCACGCCTCGACGCCAAGTTTATGAAGAGTATCTCTACGGACGAGCCCCAACTGACGATACGGGGACGGATGACAGACCGGAAACGGAACGCCATCTTCATAGAGACCGAGATCTATAACTCGGCGAATGAGTTGTGTACCCGTGCCGAGATGGTTTATTTCATCACCCCGCAAGAACGTGCGATGGAGGAGTTTGGTTTTTGCGGGTGTAAGACTGAGGATGAACATTAGTATAAATAAAAAGAAAAGTTAGGTTATTATGAAGTATGTTGGGGCTCACGTGAGTGCGGTCGGTGGGGTTGAGAATGCCCCCGTTAATGCCCATGAGATCGGTGCGAAGGCTTTTGCCCTTTTCACCCGGAATCAGAGGCAATGGAAGTCGCAGCCGTTGAAGGCGGACAGTATCCATTTATTTAAGGAGCGGTGTGAAGCGTACGGTTACGATCCGGGATGTATCTTGCCGCACGATAGCTATTTGATCAATCTGGGGAACCCAGACGCCGAGGGATTGCAGAAATCCCGTGACGCTTTTCTGGACGAGATGACACGCTGCGAGCAACTGGGACTGAAAATGCTGAATTTCCATCCCGGAAGCCATTTGGGGAAGATGGAGGTGGATACCTGCCTGTCTCGCATCGCCGAGTCGATCAATATCACGTTGGCTCAGACGAGTGGCGTATGTGCCGTGATAGAGAATACGGCGGGGCAAGGCTCGAACTTGGGATATACCTTCGAGCAGATCGCCTATATTATAAATGAGGTAGAGGATAAGAGCCGGGTAGGAGTATGCCTCGATACGGCGCACACGCTTGCCGCCGGTTACGATATAAAGACACCGGAGGGGTTTGCCGAGACATTCCGTCATTTCGACGAGGTGATCGGCTTTTCTTATTTAAGAGGTATGCATCTGAACGATTCCAAAAAAGATTTGGGATCGCGTGTGGACCGGCACGAGAGTATCGGTAAAGGCTTGATGGGCCTTGATACCTTCCGCATGATCATGGCGGACCCCCGTTTCGACAATATGCCCTTAATCCTAGAGACCCCGGACGAGGCGCTTTGGCCGGAGGAGATACAGCTTCTATATAAACAATTAAAATCTTGATTATATGTTCATTTTAATGCCTGTCATTTTTGTCTTAGGAATCCTCGCTATTGCCTTGGAGGATAAGATCAAAATAAATAAAGCGGCCATAGCGTTGTTCATGGCTATCTCTATGTGGATGATATTGATGTTCGATGCCTACAATATTTTCGTCGAACGCTCCAGTACGATCTTTCAAGAGTTCTTGACCCAGAATCCGGAGATGGCCAGCTTGCCCCCGCATGAGCAATTTATTAATTTTATATCGAACCGTGCGATTGTTTATCATTTAGGAAACGTCTCCGAGACGCTTTTCTTCGTGATGTGTTCCATGTTGATCGTGGATATCGTGGATAAGCATGGTGGTTTTAGGGCCGTGACCGGGTATATCCGTACGCCGAATAAACGTAAGCTGTTGTGGTATATAAGTTTCGCTACTTTTTTCTTCTCTGCCTTGTTGGATAACTTGGCGGCCGCTATCGTGATCATGGCGGTGTTGCGTAAGCTGGTACCGGATCGTACGGATCGTTTGAAATATGCCTGTATGGTGATTATAGCGGCGAACGCCGGTGGCTCATGGTCGCCGATTGGTGATGTGACGACCATCTTGCTTTGGGTCGGAAAGAATATCTCGGCGATGCACCAGATCTCTCACGTATTTATCCCCGCTTTGGTTAATATGTTGGTGCCGTTGACGATCGCCCATTTCTGGTTGTTCAAGAAAGGATCTACCTTGCGTGTGTTGAGCGAGGAGGAGCAAGGCGACGAGTACATACCAGAGATACCGAACCGCTCACGTCGGATGATCTTTGTGATCGGCGTGCTTTCCTTGGCGTTGGTGCCTGTCTTCCAGATGGTGACGAACTTGCCGCCGTTCTTGGGCGTCTTGCTGGGATTGGTGATCCTTTGGTTCTATACGGATTTGATGTATAGCAAGCTGCACATGCATGAGTCCCAGAAACTCCGTATTTCCCAATTGTTGCCGAATATCGATTTGGCTACGATTTTCTTTTTCTTGGGTATCTTGATGGCCGTGGGAGCGCTGGAGACCTCCGGGCAGTTGGGTATCATGTCCGCTTTCTTGGATAAGCATGTACATGAGCCGTATCTGATCAGCTTCGTGATCGGTGCCTTGTCCTCCTGCGTGGATAACGTAGCCTTGGTAGCTGCTACGATGGGTATGTACCCGATCGTGGAGCAGGTGGCCGACTTATCGCCTTACGCACAGTTCTTTGTATCGGACGGTGGTTTCTGGACCTTCTTGGCTTATTGTGCCGTGACGGGGGGTAGCATCTTGATCATTGGTTCGGCCACGGGCGTTACGGTAATGGGATTGGAGAAGATCGATTTTATGTATTATACGAAACGGTTCTCTATCTTGGCGTTGATCGGCTATTGTTGCGGCGCCGGTGTATATATGCTTTTATTTGCTTAAAACTTTATTTATATGAAGAAGAGTTGGATTTTATTAACCGCTTGCGCCGCCCTGTTATCTGGGGTGGAGGCTATCGCCTGTACCGGTTTGCTGGTGGGCAAGAAGGCTTCGACAGACGGTTCGGTAATGATTAGTTATGCGGCGGACTCGCATTCCCTGTATGGGGAGATGTATCGTTGGCCCGCCGCTACATGGCCGAAGGGCGCCATGTTGGAAGTGAAGGAATGGGATACGGGAAAACCGCTGGGCAAGATCGCCCAAGTGGAGAATACCTATTCCGTAGTGGGTAACATGAACGAGCATCAGGTGGCTATCACGGAGAGTACGTTCGGCGGACGCCATGAATTGGTGGATACGACGGGTATCATGGATTACGGTAGCTTGATCTACATCGCTTTGCAACGTTCCAAGTCGGCCCGTGAGGCGATCAAGGTCATGACGGACTTAGTAAAGGAATATGGCTATTACAGCAGTGGCGAGACGTTCTCTATCGCCGATAAGAACGAGGCTTGGGTGATGGAGATGATCGGTAAGGGACCGGGTAACAAAGGTGCCGTTTGGGTAGCGATCCGCATCCCGGACGATTGTATCTCGGCGCATGCCAACCAGTCCCGTATCCAGCAGATACCGTTTGACGATAAGGAGAATTGCATATACTCGCCGGATGTGGTTTCTTTCGCCCGTGAGAAAGGATATTTCAAGGGAAAGGACGCTGATTTCAGTTTCGCCAAGGCTTATTGCCCGTATGATTTCAGCGCCTTGCGTGGATGCGAGGCTCGTGTATGGTCTTTCTTCCGTAAATATGATACCACGATGGATCAGTATACGGATTTTATCAAGGGTGATCCTTCCAAGGAGCCGATGCCTCTGTATGTCAAGCCGAATCGTAAGCTTTCCGTTCAAGATGTACAGAATGGCATGCGCGACCATTACGAGGGAACGGATCTGGATATGACGAAAGATGCCGGTGCCGGCTCGTATAAGGTTCCTTACCGTTGGCGGCCGATGACGTTCGAGGTAGACGGGCAGGAATATACGAATGAACGTGCCATAGCGACGCAACAAACGGGCTTCGTGATTGTTCCACAAATGCGTAACTGGTTGCCGGACGCTATCGGTGGTATCTTGTGGTTTGCCGTGGACGACGCTGATATGGCGGTCTTCACTCCTGTATATGCGTCGGTAACGGATGTTCCGGAGTGCTATCGGGTGGGAAACGGCGATTTGCTGAACTTCTCTTGGACTTCCGCTTTCTGGATTCATAACTGGGTGGCTAATATGGCTTACCACAAATATAGCTTCATGATTCAGGATATCCGTAAGGTACAGCAGGAGTTGGAGAATGGTTATCAAGAGACCGTACCGGCTATCGATAAGGCGGCTCAGGAGTTGTATGCCAAGGACCCGGCGGAGGCTGTCAAGTTCTTGACGTGGTATAGCACGACTAATTCAGACTCCGCTACCGCCCGCTGGAAGCAATTGGGTGAGTATTTACTGGTAAAATACATCGATGGAAACGTGAAGAAAGAGGTGAACGGACAGTTCAAGCGTAATCCGTACGGCCAGCCCGCATCTCCCGATTTTCCCGGATATGACGAGGACTATTACCGTAGCATCGTGAAGAGTGCCGGCGATCGACTGAAAGTAAAATAAATACCAATAATAATCTAATGTTGAACTAAACGAAAGAAAGCGTATGAAAAAGTTTGTAATGATGCTGATGTTAGCAGTCTTTAGTCTGGGAGCTTATGCGCAGACGCAGCAAGGACAATCTGCCGTGGGATTTAACATCGGTTATGGATTCGATTCGAAGAATGCCACGTTAGGAGTTGATTACCGCTATTGTATCACGGATGCGGTACGTTTGAGCCCGTCTCTTACTTATTTCGTAAAGAATGACAATCACAGCACTTGGGCGATCGACTTGAATGCTCATTATGTAGTGAAGTTAAGTGAGATGTTCGGTTTTTATCCATTAGCGGGGCTTAGTCTGTCCTTTTGGAATTGGGATGCGGGCCATGGCCTTTCTCATAACGAGACTCGTCTGGGAGCCAATATCGGTTTAGGCGGTGAGGTTTATGCTACCGACAATCTTTCGATAGGATTGGAGGTGAAGTATAATATCATCAAGGATTTCGATCAGGCCATGCTGGGCGTTCGCGTAGGATATAGTTTCTGATCCCAATATAGTCACAGCCCCACGGCAGTACTGCCGTGGGGTTACACCAGTATTGCTTCCGGCTCTCGCCGATACTGGTGTAGCCCATTGCCAGTACAGGCGTTTCCTTTATTCCTTCATTCCTTCACCGGCTCCTACACACACACGCACGTATACGCATACGCGAATTATTAATGTACGCATACATGTGTGTGGGTGTGTGTAAAGGGGTAGGTGAAGGAATGAAGGAAATAATCATTTCCTTTTTCTCGATTGCTTACCATCTCAAATAATCCTCGAACGTGACTTTCTCGAAATTGGGGATTACCTCATATACTTTATCTCTTAAAGATTCCGCCGGATTCGTCGTACTTAACCCGATGACACGCATCCCTGCGTCCTTCCCGGACTGTATGCCGTTGAAAGAATCCTCGAATACGATACAATCCTCGGGAGATACGTTCAAGTCTTTCGCCGCCAATAGATAACACATCGGATCGGGCTTACCTTGCGTGATGCGGTCGGCGGTCACTAGGGTATCGAATAGATTGTCCAGATGTAGAAGCCCGAAAGCCCGTTTCACCTTCGCGTTATCCGAGCTGGTAACCAAGCCTATCTGTACGCCGTGCTCCTTCAGCATACGGATGAACTCGATGGAGCCGGGCATGGGAGGCAAGGGCATCGTCTTCTCATACTCTGTAGATTCTTTGGTCACCATTTGGCGGAACTCCTCCGTATATCCGGAAAAATACTTCTCCAGAATATACGGTAGGGTCGTACCCTTTATAATATCAGCGAAATTATCGATACCTAAGCCATAACGTTTAGCGGCATCGTTCCAGAATAAATCGTAAATAGGTTCCGTATCTACTACTACGCCGTCAAAATCGAACAAGGCGGTCTTTAGTTGTTTCATATAAATAATCATTTAATATTTATATCGCGAAGATACGTCTATTTTTTATGAAATCGATTATCTTTGTGGACGCACACATAGCTTGATTATATATATTAAAATAAATAAGACATGAAGACACTAGTAATTTGTACCGCCATGAGCGCTATGATCCTTTGCGCCTGCGGTGGAAAAAACACGCAAAGCACGGAAGAGACAGCTAAGGTAGTACCGATGGCCGTAATTACACCGGCGATCAATCAATTGACCGACCAAGAGAAAGCCGAGGGTTGGGCGCTCCTTTTTGATGGTAAGACAACGAAAGGCTGGCGTGGAGCGCACAAAGACGCTTTCCCGGATCACGGATGGATGGTGAAAGATGGCGAATTGATCGTGCAGAAATCCGACGGTAGCGAGTCTACGAACGGAGGCGATATCGTTACGGAGGGTGAATATTCCGCTTTTGAGTTCAGCGTGGATTTTAAGATCACCGAAGGGGCCAACAGCGGTATTAAATACTTCGTGACCGAGCAAGAGAAGCAAAAAGGCTCCGCTTACGGCTTGGAGTTCCAGCTATTGGATGACGCTAAGCACCCGGATGCCAAGCTTTACACGACTTTCCCCGGTAGTCGTACCCTTGGAAGCTTGTATGATCTGAAGAAAAGCGAGAACATCCATTTCAACGGCGTAGGAGAGTGGAATACGGCCGTGGTGAAGGTATTCCCGAACAACCACGTAGAGCACTGGCTGAATGGTGTGAAGGTATTGGAGTACGAGCGTGGCAGCAAGGAGTTCCGTGATTTGGTGAAGGGCAGTAAATACGCTGATCCATCTTATAATGCGGGTGGTGCTTTCGGCGAGGCTCCGAAAGGACACATCCTTTTGCAGGATCATGGGGATGAGGTAGCGTTCCGCAATATCAAGGTGAAGGAGTTGAAATGATCGCCTCGTGACTAATTTTTCGTAACAAAAGGGTGCCGATTTAAAAAAAGTTGTTACTTTGCGGCGGATTTAGACTACTAACTTTAAAAGATAACAGACAAATACCATGATTTGGAACGAAACTATTGAATGTATGGACCGTGAGGAAATGCGGAAACTACAGAGCCTACGGTTGAAAAGAGTTGTTGAACATGCTTACCATAACTCCCCGTTTTATCGCAAGAAAATGCAGGAGATGGGCATTGCTCCCGACGATATACAGACAATAGATGATATAACGAAATTACCGTTCACGGTAAAACAAGACTTGCGTGATAACTATCCTTTCGGCTTGATGGCCGTGCCGATGTCCGAGATCGTCCGTCTGCATGCCTCTTCCGGTACGACAGGTAAGCCTATCGTCGTGGGATATACCCGTAAGGACTTGGGTATTTGGGCCGAGGTGGTGGCTCGTTGCCTGACCGCCTATGGTTTGACAAAGAACGATTCCGTGCAAGTATCCTATGGTTACGGAATGTTTACCGGAGGCTTGGGTGCCCATGCCGGAGTGGAGAATATCGGTGGTACGGTGATCCCGATGAGTAGCGGTAATACCCAGAAACAAATCCAGTTGATGCACGACTTCGGGGCGAAGGGTTTGGCTTGTACGCCTTCTTACGCTTTGTATCTGGCGGAGACTATCCACCAGTCCGGTATTCCCTTGGAGGAATTCCAGCTACGTGTCGGAGCGTTCGGTGCCGAGCCTTGGACGGAGAATATGCGTAAGGAATTAGAGACGAAACTAAATATCAAAGCTTACGATATCTATGGCTTGACGGAAATCTGCGGGCCGGGCGTCGGTGGCGAGTGTGAGTGCCAGAACGGTACCCACCTGTGGGAAGACCATTTCTTCCCGGAGATCGTGGACCCGAATACCTTACAACCGGTGGAACCGGGACAAGTAGGAGAGTTGGTCTTCACCACGCTTACGAAGGAGGGTATGCCGATGCTTCGTTACCGTACACGTGATTTGACCTCGCTGACTTACGAGAAGTGCGCCTGTGGACGTACGGCAGTTCGTATGGGACGTATTTTAGGTAGAAGTGACGATATGTTGATTATTCGTGGCGTAAATGTTTTCCCGTCTCAGGTAGAATCCGTAATTTTGGAGCTGCCGGAGTTCGAGGCGCATTACCTGATCGTGGTGGATCGTATGAACAATACCGATACCTTCCAGATACAGGTGGAGGTTCGCCAAGAATACTACTCGGACGAGATGAACAAGATGATCGCCTTGAAAAAGAAGATCGCCGCCCGCATGCAGAGCGTGATCGGTTTGCAACCGGACATCAAGATCGTGGAGCCGCGTAGTATCGAACGTAGTATGGGTAAGGCAAAACACGTGATCGATAAACGTAAGTTAGTATAACCTCTAAAAGATTAAGTACTATGTTAATAAAACAATTATCAATCTTTCTGGAAAACAAGAAAGGCCGTTTTACGGAAGTCGCCAAGATATTAGGGGAGGCAGGGGTCAATATGTCCGCTTTCACGGTAGCCGAGAATTCCGATTTCGGTATCCTTCGCCTAATCGTATCCGATACGGAGAAAGCGATATCCGTGCTTCGTGAAAAGTTATACGCTGTAAGCGTGGCCGACGTGGTATGCTTGCATTGTCCCAACCAGCCGGGAGCCTTGGCAAAGGCGATGGATATCATTACCTCGGCCGGGATCTTCATTGAATATATGTACGCTTTTTCTCAAGGCGACGCTGCTAACGTGATCATCCGTCCGGACGATGTCAATAAGTGCGCGGAGGTTTTGAAAGCGAATAAATTGGAATTGATCGCTGCTAGCGATTTATATAAGTTGTAAATATTAACGTTTTGGGTTTCATTTATTCGCCTAAAAGCACTAATTTTGCACGCTAAAAGTATGTGAATGAAAAAGGTTGTATTTTTACTGATGATGATGACAGTACTATTATCCTCTTGTGGAGAGTATAATAAGATACTGAAGAGCACGGATTACGAATTGAAATATTCGTACGCGAAGAAATACTTCAACGCGAAGCAATACTCGAAATCCGCTACTCTGCTGGATGAACTGGTTACAATCTTTAAAGGAACAGCTTATGCCGAGGAGTCCTTGTACTTGTTGGCGCAAAGCTATTACGGTCAGAAAGATTATCAGACGGCTTCGCAATACTTCGAGACCTATTATACGACCTATCCGAAAGGGGAGTTTACGGAATTATCCCGTTTCTATTCCGGTTATGGTTTGTATCTGGACTCTCCGGATCCCCGGTTAGACCAGTCGCAGACGTATAAGGCGATCGAGCAGTTGCAACTTTATTTGGAGTATTATCCGCAAAGTGAACGGGCCGAGGAAGCGCAGAACATCATGTTCGAGCTTCAGGAGAAGTTGGCTTACAAGGAATTGATGGCCACCCGCTTGTATTTCAATCTAGGTACCTATATGGGGAATAACTTCCAGTCTTGCGTGATCACGGCGCAGAACGCCTTGAAGAATTACCCGTATTCCAAGTATCGTGAGGAATTCATGTTCCTTATCATCCGTGCGAAGTACGAGTTGGCGCTAGTATCCGTAGAGGAGAAGTTGCAGGGCCGTTACCGGGATGTGGTTGACGAGTATTACAACTACATGAACGAGTATCCGGAAGGTAACTACGTAAAGCAGGTAACGAAGTTCTACGACTATGCCAGCAAGCGAATTACAGATGCATATTAAGCGAATTTAATCAATAAAACGAAAATGGATTACAGAAAATCAAACGCTCCTACCAATACGGTAACCCGTGACATGATGAAGTTAAGTGAAGAAACGGGTAACGTATATGAGACAGTCGCTATCATTTCAAAACGGGCGAATCAGATTAGTGTTGAGATGAAACAAGATCTGGAAAAGAAACTTCAAGAGTTCGCTTCTTACAATGACAACTTGGAGGAAGTCTTTGAAAACCGTGAGCAGATCGAGATTTCACGCTACTATGAGAAACTTCCGAAATCAACGTTGATCGCCGCTCAAGAGTATGAGGATGGCAAGGTTTATTACAAGAATCCTGCTAAAGAGAAGAATAACTTCTAAGAAGAAATATTTTTGAACATCGGAAAGGCTGACCCTCAAATGAGTCGGCCTTTCCATTTAAAACGAACTAATTACCATGTTACAAAGAATACAAACTGTTTACCTGCTAATTATCGTGGTGCTTACGGTCGCTACCTTATTCTTGCCGTTGGCCGTGTTGCAACAAGGAGACGCTCTCTTCTCGTTCGATGCTAGCGGGTTGAGCACGATGATCGGTGAGCCGGAATTACTATACCCGGCGTGGGGCTTATTTGCCTTGACCGCTATCATCGCTATCATTGCCTTGGTGACGATCTTCTTATATAGGAAAAGAATCCTGCAAATCCGTCTTTGCGTATTCAACGCATTGCTGATATTGGGCTTTTATGGTTTCTTCGCCTTCTTGATCTATTCCTTGAAGGGGGATATGGAAGGTGCCAGCGTAAGTGTTAAGATCGCTCTTTCCTTCCCGTTGGTCAATCTGATCTTGGATTATCTGGCGATCCGTAATATCGGGGCCGATGAGGCGCTGGTACGTTCTTTGGATCGTTTGCGTTAAGGCTTTCCAGATAAATCATTGGGTATAAGATATTAGGTAAGGGACTCTTTTTGTCAAGGGCCCCTTATTTTATGTCCGGAAAAGTATAATACATAAGACAATATTATTTTGTATATGAAACAATATTGTTTTTCGGTGAAATATATCTACTTTCGTAGAATACAAATATCCGTTGCCAATCATGAAGAAGACTCAGCTTATCCCCATCGCTTTATTGTCGGTATCGGCGGTAGTGAACGCCCAGAATGCCAGTCGTCCCCCGAATATCATCTTGTTCTTGGTGGATGATATGGGATGGGAGGATACGTCCTTGCCTTTCTGGACTCAAAAGACGCATTATAATGAAGTATATGAGACCCCGAACATGGAACGATTGGCGAAAGAGGGTATGATGTTTACCCAAGCCTACGCTAGCAGTATCAGCTCGCCTACTCGTTGTAGCTTGATCACGGGGACGAATGCCGCCCGTCACCGGGTTACGAACTGGACACTTTTTAAGGATAAGACGACCGACCGGGAGAGTGATGTGCTTACCCTGCCGGATTGGAATTATAACGGCGTGGCTCAAGTGAGCGGGACGAATAATACGTTTGTGGGTACTTCATTCGTGCAGATATTGAAGAATAACGGATATCATACGATCCATTGCGGCAAGGCGCACTTTGGGGCGATCGATACCCCGGGGGAGGACCCGCATCATTGGGGATTCGAGGTCAATATAGCCGGGCATGCCGCCGGAGGTCTCGCCAGTTACCTCGGCGAGAATAATTACGGGCATACCAAGGATGGTAAACCTTACGCTCCGAACGCTATCCCCGGATTGGAAAAGTATTGGGGAAGCGACACCTTCGCTACGGAGGCCTTGACGCAGGAGGCGATCAAGGCGTTGGACAAGGCTAAGAAATATAACCAGCCGTTCTACCTATATATGTCACATTATGCGATCCATATCCCGATTGATAAGGACAAGCGTTTCTACCAGAAATATATCGATAAGGGGTTAACGGCTAAAGAGGCGGCTTACGCTGCCTTGATAGAGGGTATGGATAAGAGTCTGGGCGATTTGATGAACTGGTTGGAGAAGAATGGCGAGGCGGATAACACGGTCGTGATCTTCATGAGCGATAACGGCGGTCTTTCCAGCGAGCCCGGATGGCGTGACGGAGAGATCCATACGCAAAACTATCCCTTGAACAGTGGTAAAGGCTCCGCCTATGAGGGAGGAGTCCGTGAGCCTATGATCGTGCGTTGGCCGGGGGTGGTGAAGCCGGGAAGCAAATGTGATAAATACTTGATTATCGAGGATTTCTATCCAACTATCTTGGAGATGGCAGGCATAAAGGGGTATAAGACTGTACAGCCGATAGATGGCGTCAGTTTCATGCCTTTATTAAAAGGTACGGGAGATCCTTCCGTGGGACGTAGCTTATTCTGGAACTGCCCGAATATATGGGGTAATGACGGGCCGGGAATCGGTCCGACTTGCTCGGTTCGTAATGGAGACTGGAAACTGATCTATTATTACGAGACGGGGAGGAAGGAATTGTTTAATATCCCGGAGGATATAGGGGAACATAATGATGTGGCAAGGCAGCATCCCGATATCGTAAAGCGTCTGTCCGGGGAATTGGGTACGTATTTACGGAAAGTGGACGGGCAACGTCCGTCGTTTAAGGCGACAGGTAAACCGGTTCCTTGGCCGGATGAGATATAATAATTAAAAAAAGAAAGAGCATATGGAGTTTTACAAAGCGGAAGAGAATCGCTATGCGGATATGGTATATCGGCGGTGCGGACGGAGCGGTATCTTATTGCCGGCCGTTTCCTTGGGATTGTGGCACAACTTTGGTAGTGTGGATGTGTTCAGTAATTTTATCCAGATCGCTCACGCCGCATTCGATCATGGCGTGACTCATTTCGACTTGGCGAATAATTATGGCCCGGCCTACGGATCGGCGGAGGAGAATTTTGGCCGGATATTGAAGAAGGGCTTGGGCGCTTATCGGGATGAGATGATTATTTCTACGAAGGCGGGCTACGATATGTGGCCGGGACCGTATGGGAATTGGGGAAGCCGTAAATATTTAATGGCTAGCTTGGATCAGAGCTTGAAACGGATGGGACTGGAATATGTGGATATCTTTTACTCCCATCGTCCGGACCCGGAGACTCCGATCGAGGAGACGATGGGGGCCTTGGCCGATATTGTCCGGCAAGGAAAGGCTTTGTATGTAGGTATCTCCAACTATGACGCAGACCAGACCCGTAAGGCTTTGGCCGTACTGAAAGAGCATAAGGTGCCTTGCTTGATTCACCAAGCCCGCTATTCGATGTTCGATCGTTGGACGGAACCGGATTTATTGCCTGTATTGAAGGAAGAGGGTGTGGGTATGATAGCGTTCTCGCCGTTGGCGCAAGGCTTGCTTACGGATAAGTATTTGCGTGGAATTCCGGAGAATTCCCGTGCGGCGAAATCGACCGGTCATTTGCAGACCTCTCAAGTTACCCCGGAGGCCGTGGAAAAGGCCCGTAAGCTAAACGAGGTAGCCGCCCGCCGTGGACAGACCTTGGCGGAGATGGCGCTCGCTTGGTTATTAAAGGACGAACGGGTAACTAGCGTATTAATTGGCGCTAGCTCTGTCGCCCAATTGATGGATAACCTGAAAGCGTTAGATAATATCTCTTTCTCCGGGGAAGAATTGCAGGAGATAGAGAACATCTTAATATAACGTGAATCGTATCCGATTGTAGAGACGGGGCGTGCCCCGTCTCATCCCCTCAAAAGAGTATTTAAAGTTACTATTAGATGGTGGGAGACGGGGCACGCCCCGTCTCTACAGCCTGTACAAATTTTTGAATAAATGAAACCGTTCTTATATCAAGTAGCGTCTCTTTTTTACGAGAAATGGGGAGCGGAGGTCAGTCGTCTGGCCTTTGTTTTCCCAAACCGGCGTACGGGACTTTTCTTCCAGAAATATCTCTCGGAGGTAGCCGATATTCCCCTTTTCTCTCCGACAATCCTTACGATCAACGATCTCTTTATCCAGTTGAGCGGAAAACAATCCGCCGACCGGATCAGTATGCTTTTTACCCTGTACGACATCTACATCCGCCAAAGCGGTTCCACCGAGACTTTCGATGAATTCCTGTATTGGGGCGAGATGTTGCTCAACGACTTCGACGATATCGATAAGTACATGGCAAATGCCCGCATGCTATTCAGTAACGTGACGGACCTACGGGAGATAGAGAATGATTTCGATTTCTTAAGTGATGAGCAGATCGCCGCTATCCGTAGTTTCTGGTCCAGTTTTTATCCCCGGGGCGATACGCCGAACCAGCAACAGTTCTTGGCGGTCTGGCAAGTGCTATACGATCTCTATGAGGAATTCCGTGCGACCTTGGCCGCCGAGGGAAAAGGCTACGAGGGCATGATCTTCCGGGAGGTCGTGGAAAGCATGGAACGGGGCGAGTCTCCGGATTTACCTTACGAGCAAATTGTCTTTGTCGGTTTGAACGCCTTGTCCGTATCGGAAGAACGTTTCTTAGCCCAGTTGCAGAAGCGGAAGATAGCGGATTTCTATTGGGATTATGTATCCGATAAGGTAACCGATCCGGATAATAAGGCCTCTTATTTCGTCTCCCGTAACCGGAAGAGCTTCCCTTCCTCGATGAAATTACCCCCCGAGGAGAAGGTAAAGACCGAGATCGAGGTGATCGGCATCCCTTCCGGTATCGGGCAGGCCAAGCACGTCTACACCCTGTTGAGCGATTGGTGCAAGGAAGCGGAGATGAGTTCGGAAGAAGCCCTGCGTACGGCGGTGATCTTGCCCGATGAACATCTGCTGATCCCGGTGCTGAACGCCATACCGGAGCAAATCCGGCGTATCAACGTCACGATGGGTTATCCCTTGGCGGGAACCCCGGTCGCCTCGTTGATCGAGTATATCTTGGCGTTGCAGAAGAACGTACGCTACATAGACCGGAATCCGTTGTTCTATTTCCGCGACGTGCTGCCGGTATTGAACCATCGCTACATCCTCTCCACCTCACCGGAGATTATTTCCTCCTTGGTGAAAGAGATCACGGAGAACAACAAGATCTATATCTCGCATACGGAGTTAGGGAAAACGCCTTTGCTAGAAATCCTGTTCACGCCGGTGACCGGGGTGGAGGCCTTCTCGGACTATCTGATCAAGGTGTTGGAAGAGCTGAACAAGGTTATGTCCGCCCTTTCCGATGAGGAAGAGGAGGACGCACCCCAGCGGACGAACGATTTGGAGCAAGAGTTCATCTTCCATTATTTCACCACGGTAAACCGCATGAAAGAGGTAATGAAAGACGCTCGTATAGAGATGAAAATAGATACCTTCTTCCGCCTATTGAAGCGGGTGACTGATACGATCACGATCCCCTTCCACGGCGAGCCGCTTTCCGGCCTCCAGATTATGGGTGTGCTCGAGACCCGTGCCTTGGATTTCGACCGTCTGATTATCTTATCCATGAACGAGGGTATTTTCCCGCAGCGGAAAGCGGCGAACTCCTTTATCCCTTATAACCTACGCAGGGGTTTCGGGTTGCCTACCTACGAGCATCAAGATAGCGTATGGGCCTACCATTTCTATCGTTTGATAGAGCGTGCCAGCCACGTGAGCCTTTTATACGATACCCGCAGCAACGGATTGCAGACGGGAGAGGTAAGTCGCTTTGTTCACCAGCTGCATTATCATTACGAGGTGCCGATGCGAGATAAATTGGTGGTCTATAACGTATCTTCCTCCAAGACCCCGCCATTGGCCGTGCCGAAAAGGGAGGATATCATGCGCCGTTTAGACGCTTACCGGAAAGGGGGGAGCAAGGCGATCTCGGCGAGCGCTATCAATACGTATCTGGATTGCCCGTTGAAATTCTATTTTTCCGTTGTGGAAGGCATTCGAGAGGAAGAGGAGGTGAGCGAGACGATCGAGAGCGATGTATTCGGAAGTATCTTACATAAAGTGATGGAGGAGCTTTACAAGCCGTTCCAAGGGAAGATGGTTACCGTGGATTTGCTGAAAGCGATCCGTAAGGATACGGCCTTGCTTACCGGAGCTATCGCCCGGGCTTTCGCCAGCGAGTTTTTCAAGACAGAGGTGGTTCGCTCCCTTACCGGACAAAACTACCTGATCGGCGAGATGATCCGCAAATACGTGGAGAAAATCTTGGAGCGTGACGGCAAGCTGACCCCTTTCGTTTACATCGAGTCCGAGCGTAAGATAAACGGTCTGATCAGCCTTTCCGACCATTCCGAGATCCGGTTGAAAGGCTTTATCGACCGTGTGGACGAGGTTCGCGACGCTATCCGTATCATCGATTACAAGAGCGGTAGCGGAACTACGACTTTCAGTAGTATCGAGAGCCTATTCAACAAGGAGGAGAAAGATCGTGCGAAAGCCGTGATGCAGGTATTCATGTATTGCTGGATGTACGCCCATCTCACCGAGAACAAAGGAAAGACGATACAACCGGGCATTTATTACGTCCGTTCCCTTTTCGCCGATCCGTTCGACCCATCGGTCTACCACCGTATCGAACGGGGGAAGTCGGAGAAGGTAGAGGATTTCTCCGGTTATGCCCAAGCGTTCGAGGAGGGGCTGCGGGGCTGCTTGGACGAGATCTTCAATCCGGAAATTCCCTTTACGCAAACCCCTACGGGGAAGGCTTGTTCTTATTGTCCATTTAAGGGTATTTGCGGTAAGTAGCATTTGTCCCGGTACTTCAGGGAGAGTACCGGAGTACTCCTTGCGAAGTACTGTGGTATTTCTTCGGAGAGTACTGGAGTACTCCTTACAAAGTACTGCAGTACCTCTTAGGCAGTACTACAGTACCTCTTAGGCAGTACTACAGTACTTCTTGGGAAGTACTGAGGCGAGGCTTACTGATGAGGAAGCAATTCCACTATCTTTTCCAAAAAGATCTGATCAGTCTCATCGAAACTATCCGGTTGATCACTGTCTATATCAAGGACAGCGATTACCTTATCCTCCCATATCACGGGAACTACGATCTCAGAGCGTGACGCCGAGCTACAAGCGATATGTCCCGGGAAAGCGTCTACATCCGGTACGATGATCGTACGGGTCTCCTTCCAAGCCGTGCCGCATACCCCTTTTCCGTATTTGATTCGTGTACAGGCGATAGGGCCTTGAAAAGGCGCTAATACCAACTGATTGTCTATGACCCGGTAGAAACCTACCCAAAAGAAACCGAAAGTCTGCTTGAGTGCTGCGGCGATGTTCGCCATGTTAGCGATTAGGTCGGTCTCGTTACCTACCAATGAGGCGATTTGCGGGAGCAACGTCTCATACATTTCCTGTTTATCACCATTTTTAATCCGTAGTTCCTCTGCCATATTTAAACTATTATAAGGTCGCGAATATACGAAACTTGTTTACATATGAATGATTTTTGCAGAAATAACTAAGCGAAATTATATGTCAGTGTCAGTGACTTTAAAAAGTTATTTTTACGAAGTACTAATCCCTTCGTCGCAGAAGAACACTTCAAGTCCCATAGAAGATATACTTCATCACGTAAGTATATCTTTTATGAAAAAGCTTGCGCTTTACAAATGTTTCAATCCACGCACCCACACGGGGTGCGACCTTCTAGGAAAAGTATTAACAACAAGACTGTACTCGTTTCAATCCACGCACCCACACGGGGTGCGACTGAGCCTATATCAGCTTAAAAAGGTACTGGAGGAGTTTCAATCCACGCACCCACACGGGGTGCGACAAAGTCAAGCCCTAACGCCACATGCTTGGCATAGGTTTCAATCCACGCACCCACACGGGGTGCGACTTCTCCGAGCCTTTCGCCGAGGATAAGGATAAGAGTTTCAATCCACGCACCCACACGGGGTGCGACGGCACTCCTTATACCTACGAGGTAGACACTACTAGTTTCAATCCACGCACCCACACGGGGTGCGACTATTGATAAGACAACATCGGGCAAGGAGGATCTTGTTTCAATCCACGCACCCACACGGGGTGCGACGATTATTGATATGTATTACGCTCCTCACATATTAGTTTCAATCCACGCACCCACACGGGGTGCGACCTTTCTCGTCCAGATCAGGGACGGCTATATTGACATGTTTCAATCCACGCACCCACACGGGGTGCGACGCTCAGATGGACGTGTATATTCTGATGATTGGTCTGTTTCAATCCACGCACCCACACGGGGTGCGACTCGGTCAAAACGCTCAGGCATCTTTACTTTCAAGGTTTCAATCCACGCACCCACACGGGGTGCGACCGCCCGAGAGCGCCAAGGCCATCATATCTAAAATGTTTCAATCCACGCACCCACACGGGGTGCGACATCCTTAGCCTCTTTCAAGCCAAGACCTGTTAATTCGTTTCAATCCACGCACCCACACGGGGTGCGACAATCACTTGAAAAGCCTTTCCTAGGTCTTTGGGGTTTCAATCCACGCACCCACACGGGGTGCGACAGTGTGCAAAGTTACATATTATAAGTCAATAAATTAGACCTATTAATATGCGAATTCTCATTTTTATTTCAGCTTAATGGCTGCAATCGCCTTATAGACGGGTTAATCTGCTAATTATTAAGGGGTGCGAAAATACTACTTTTTTCGTAATACTCCACATTCGCATAAATTATATGATAAGAGCATTATTAACTTTGTAAGCAGTTTCAACACCTATCACTTTTACCCTTTTATTTTCGTTTTTATTGAGAATATAAAATCTAACGCTATCAAGAGACATATCAATAATACGCTTGATTCGTTCAATCAAGAGACAATATTGTGCTTCTGTCACCTCACACTCAAAGACAGAATTCTGTACCCTTTGGCCATAATCTATGCAAGCCTTAGCCACATGTCGTAGGCGGCGAGCTCCTTCTTTGCTCGTAGTATCCACATCATAAGTCACAAGAATATGCATAATCGTAAATCATTTTATTAGAAATACCGGATAATTATCAATATCTTGCCTGATATATCTTGCCATCAACATGGCCTGTACATAAGGCAGAAGCCCTATCTCTATTTTTTCATTAAGATAAGGATGGATTATCACCTCCCTTTTCCTTGCCTGCCATGCGGAAATAAATGTCTTTTTCCCTTTATCCGTCATAACAACCCCATTATCACCTTGAAACAAAAAATCCTTGGATGTTATTTGTCTTTTATTAATCAACGACAAGACAAAACGATCACCAAGATAGGCTCGCAATTCTTCCATCATATCCAATGCTAAGGATGTACGTCCCGGACGAAGTGTATGGAGAAATCCTACGTATGGATCAAGGCCAACTGTTTCGAGTGCGGCAGATGTATCATTAGCAATCAAAGTATAAGCAAAAGACAACATGGCATTCACTGCATCTTTAGGAGGACGGCGATTACGGCCATGAAACGGGAAATCAGCCTTCTGATTAAGTATCAAAACAGGCAACACTTCAAAATAGGCATTTGAAGCCATGCCTTCATACCCTATTAGGGTCGTCTTATCTTGGGTCGCCAAAGCTTCACGCTTGGCATGTTCCAACACTTGTACCGCCCGATTAATGTTTTCATTCTCTCCATAATCACGAATATATCTCCTTAATATATTACGATAGTTTTGAATCTTACCACCAATCATCAGTCGTGCCACATGTAATGACCAGGATTCATCATCCGACAATTGATACTGTCTCTTGCGTAACAGTACATTCCCTTTCGTTGCGCTCTGTACCCTGCTGATAAATCTGCCATGAGGAGATAGGAATGTAAGTGATATGCTATTGTCACTGCACAATTTCATCACGCCCGGACTTGCGCCCATATATCCAAATGTCACAATGCCTTCTATGTTTATAGCAGGAATACGGAACACTTCCTCCTGCTTGACTGATACTACGACATTCAGCCCATCCTTACTCAGATAGGCTTCAGGTGTCGTCACATACAAAGTATTCAACAATTTTCTCATGTATATAAGTGTTTATTGAGGTAAGTATCTACCGTGGTACAATTCTTGGCTATCGTCGGCATACAGATTTCTTTCAATGAGCATTTGTCGCAATGTCGTTCATATTTTGCTTTTGGGATAACAGTCTTACTGAATATTTCATGCATATCCCTGGCGCATTGTCTGACGATATCGCGCAACTCATCTGTTATAGCCACCTCTATTCGATGACGAAGTTCTCCATAAAAGAACACACCGTAGGGTATATGGATTGCGTACATTTCTTCAAGACACATCGTTTGTGCCGCCAACTGCACTTCATCCACTTCATCCTTTTTGGGTCTGCCATGCTTATACTCCACAGCCACCGGTCGCCAACGTCCTGGATATTTAGGATGCAAGATCGTATCTTCCAAAGATGGAGAAGGTAGCAACTCTATGGCATCGGAAATGCCATAGAGCCCCAACTCACGCGAAGCGATATTCACTGCACGCAATGTTATTTGATCTCCACATTTCTGTCTATAGAACGGGTCATCCACATGTTTATGCAGAATCTGTCCCTCTATGGTGAGACGGTTATCATCCCATTGCTGCTCAATGTGAATCAAAGCCCATTGCCGGGGACAGAACCTGAAGTGCTGAATCCCTGACAACATGAGCATATCGTCTTCGCTATACATTATCTTTTGTTTTATATCAGTTCCTCTACAGTAACATTTGATGGGACATGTTCCTTGTCTATCGTGACATGGTAATCACCGAATGAACGTGGTGCTCCATCGCACACCTTCTCCACCTTAACCAAGTCAAATAGTTTGTTGGCAGGGGCATTACCCAATACGGAATCATGTTTGAAAACAATCAATTTCTGTGCACTCATCAATCCGCGTGCAGCCGAACGATCCATATCGAACATGTTCTTCAGGGCTTCCCAGAACAGCGCAAGGTCTTCTTCTGAAAAGCCTGTTTGTTGGGCAAGGTTGGCAGAAATGAAGCCGTGACAGATGTAGAGACCGTAAGGTACGGTAGCTTTACGTCCCATTGTGCGGTTGTCACCACTTTGTTTCTTAGCTTCAGCGTCTGTTGCCACAGCCATACGGGTTATAGAATGTTCTGCCGCAGCAATTGGATCTACAGAACGGGCAAAGGTAAACTGGATTGGGCCACGTACCTGCCCTGCATTCTTGCCGGTTGACATCACAGCACCAAATATTCTAACATCAAAATAGTTCTTGCACATAAAACGACGTGCAGCATCAGTCTTATCTTTAGCATTTTTTACCTCAGAATCATCATGCGCTTTATCAATCAAAGTGTTTAAAACAGCCTTCTCCTTAATGAATATATCGTAGCCATCTTCCAAACCTTTTGCCACTTGTACATAATTACGTACCTTACGTTTAAGGCAAACATCTGTAACAAGCCCCATACCCGTTTCTGCATCTACACGGGGAAGATTACCTGCATCAGGGTCTCCATTCGGATTACCGTCTTGCACATCAAAGATGTAAACGAAATCGATTCTGTTCTTAATTTCTGACATAACTGTATATTTTTAATTGTTTGTTATTGCTCTTCTGTTTCTCTGTTCTCTTTACCCATGAAGAACGCTTGCCGCTGATGATAATATCCTACAAAAAAGCGCCCTTGGTCTTGAAGTTCTAGATGTGCAGGAAAACCGTTTGCGTCAAGTTTGGAAATGATTTCCTGTTTCAATTTCTCATAAAACACCTGTTTACCCTCATTCAGCTTCTCCTGATGATGAGTGGAAAGATTTAGGATAGTGGCAAAAACCATAGCTGGAGTGGTCGATGCGGAATTCATGTAACGCTCACGAATGGAATGAATGTTATTTGCGTCTTCCTGTATCTTGTCGAGAACAGCAAACAACCTTCCACAAAGATACCCTTGATTTTGATTTTCTTTGTCTAACATAATATCGAGTTTTTTATTGTTATTATTATCATTTAATCGATTAAGATAAGCCTTGATGATGGCTGCACGACCAATGTTGACTGATTGTTCAGCACGTATGCGGCGAATGCAAGCCTGAAACAGAGAAGCCGGATACGGAAGTCCTTGGAAGATGCTTTTCACTACAGCATCTGGAAGATTGGGCGTAGCATCGCTTGACTTCCCTCCAAGAGTAACATTTCCGAGGATGGAATGTAATCCTACATACGGTTTCTTGTCTTTACGTGTATCAACAATCTCCATATCTGCGAAATGTTTACTGATTAAGCCGGCAAACTCACGCAATGGCAATTCATTCCAATACACCACCGCTATTCGGGCTGAATTGGGAGCCAAACCTAATATAAAGAATTTGTCATCTTTGTTTGCGAACAATACTCCGTTATAGATAGACATGAATGTACGTCGCACCAATTTTATGAGCATGTTAGGATCATCGTTTTCTTCTGTACGCCCCAACAAAGCAAACAAACTATCTTCAGATTTCTTTGCAGCCTCACTATCAGAAGAAGCCCAAAACAGGTATGTGCGTGAACCTACCATAAATTTATTATGCGAATCAGAACGCAATAAATGATTCAATGCTGTAGTATAAGCAAATTCAGCCTCTTCAGATATAGGAGCATTATGCCCCTTTGACTTACCATACGAATCATATCCGGAATTGACTTGAAAAGCGACAAGTTTAGCTGTAGCCTGACTTCCCGGAATCATTGTAGCGGTTGTAACCTCTACGGTTTTTGAATGTTTGCCTATTACTAAACAAAGACCTCCACCAACATCATTACCACCCGATTCTAAGTTTATTAGTTTGCGCTTAGAAGCCACTATTTCCGTATCTCCTTCTATAAGAAAAGAGAAAGTGGAATATTTTTTATTGAGATTCTTGTTTATATCATCCCAAAGAGAATCATTCTGCATGGCTTCAACTATATCTGAAGGCTCTTGTTGATAAAACGCATAAACAGCCTGCATGGTTTCATTATCTGAAAACATGTCGTATATTTCTTCAACCTTCGCTTTGAATGTATCAAAATACTTGCGCATGCTTTCCATGTCCCCTTTGTCGGAATAACCAAATACATATTGGCTATTGTCGTACAAATAGTTTGCAACAGGGGCACTTGAACGACCTACACTCTTCTTAACAAGAAACTGTTGCGCAGACTTTTTGTCTATACGCCTGTCTTCAAAACGTAAGAAATTACCACACTTATCAATAACGATGATAAAACCTATTTCCTTTAACTCCATTCCCATAGTGGGTAAATTACCACTCCGATGGTAATAATCATACAATGCTTTTAGTATCATCTCAGCACCTCCTCGCTATCTTTATCTGGTACGACAATCACACCTTGCTCCATTCTTACACGATAAAACATGGCATTAGGTTTCTGTACATTCCCTTCAAAATCCATATCATAAAGCATGATACCCAAATCCCTATCTTCAGCCAAAGGAGGGGCAAGTTGTTCCGTATTATCAATATACTTCCAATTTGCGGCAAACTCACGGCAACCAAGATACGGCTGGGTGAAACATTGTCCTTGCGATGCTCTGCGTTCAAACATCTGATAATATTTCATCGGATTCTCATCATCACTTGGCTGATGTTTGATAAAAGCCTCCTTTGGTCGATCTTTTACCGGAATAAAAACCAGCTTTGCGTGAATACGATAGCGCACACCTTGCAAAAGCAAAGAATTCTTCTGTTGTCGTTTATCTTCAATAAAGATTGAGGACTTACCCGCCAATGCTCCTACCTCATTTCTCCTGATGGTAGTCCACTTGATAGGATTAAGAACTTCTATTTTCGTCACTTGCCAACGCATGGCATAGCGTTTGAAAAGTATTGCTTCAAAAATGGCACGTGCCGCAGAAGGTGTAATAACATCATAGCTCACACGCTCTACTTTCAATTCAGGGCGACTGAAACAAGCCCAGTCACCCCATACTTCCAAGCAATATTCTTTATCTGTATAGTCCATATTATTCATTTTTTTTATATCATTAATAGCTCTTCCATCCAGTGGTTATCAAGGCTAAGACCCGTATTTTTGTCATACTGTACCCTGTCTGTCAACACATAGATACCCTCTAATACTTCTTCAATAGCACCATAGCTGACCAACTTGTCAAAATCGGAACTATGAACGCCTACTGTAAATTTAGCCAGTTGCTTCATCAAGGGATAGGTACAGCCAGATTCTTTCAGTTTTTCCACAAGCTCCATGCTGTTCCCCCAATTTACAATGATATTCATACAATCATCATCAATCAATCTGAACTTCTTTGATGCCGTTTCAAAACATAACTCATTAGGGTTATAAAGATAATGTTTCATATCCTTATCGTCAAACGTGTTTTTCCTGCAATACAACTGATAAAAATACTCTGTCATCGTAGAAGGGTCAAACCAATCACTATTTGCAGGCAAATTCAATCGTGCATTGTTTGCAGCCTTCATTGCCCCAAATGGAATACGTTTCTCTGCGGCGAGACTGAACACAAATGTGGTACCAACAGTATTTCTTCCTTCACGGTTACAACGCCCCGCTGCCTGTAAAATAGAGTCAAGACCTGATTCTTGCCGAAATACAACAGGGAAATCTATATCCACCCCTGCCTCTACAAGTTGGGTAGCTATCACTCTGACAATCGGATGTGATTTATCTTTCAGCAATGCCTTGACCTTCCGTATGGTTTCACTGATATGGGCGGGACACATCATTCTCGATAGATGGAGCTTTATTCCTTCATTTGGTAAACGGTCATACAGTTCCTTGGCATCTTTTCGGGTGTTTACGATACACAATACCTTGATTGTATATAGCAACTTTGGCGGCAATCTCATCGTATGTCTTTCCTGTGTTGTCTATTACTAACTTCACACGACGGAGCTTGTCATGCAGGGCAAACTCATTCGGTATGATTTCAGTAATATGGTCTATTCCCTGAAAATTGGCCTTAGGATTAGTTCCTTCTATCAGTCCGCTAAGTACCGGCTGACTGGCAGTGGTAAACAGTACCGACACTCCGAATATTTTCTGATATGCTTTAAGTGCATCCACTATCGGCTGTAAGAAATCAGTCGGCAATGTCTGCGCTTCATCCAAAATAAGAACTGAATTCACGATATTGTGCAATTTACGGCAATCTGACGGTTTGTTGCTAAACATTGACTCAAACAGCTGAACATTGGTCGTAACGATAATCGGATAATCCCAGTTTTCCGTGGCCAGCTTTGCCTTCTCACGTACCTCTTCATTCTTTATCTCATCAGGATTAAAGTTACTATGATGCTCCAGTACGTGCTCTTCGCCGAAGATTTCTTTCAAGAGGCCTGCCGTCTGCACAATAATACTAGTGTATGGGATGGCAATGATAATACGATTCATACCGTGATTTACAGCATGCTTCATGGCCCACAACAACGATGAAAGAGTCTTTCCGCCTCCCGTTGGTACCGTAAGGCTATAGAATCCTTTCTCTTCAGAAGAAGCTTTACGGCATCGTTCCTGTACTTTCTTACGAATGTGGTTCACTTTTGTATCGGGTGCATACAATTGCAGTTCACGTAAATGCGCCTCCAATTTTGGCAATAAGTCAGTGAGTGTAGACGAGCATCCCCGTTTTTTCCACGATTCTACATCCATAAATCGCTCTGTATTGAGTCTGTCGGCATCCACAAGACAGGAAAAAAGCATGCGGGAAAGGTGATGAAAATGCTTCATGTCCACCTTAAGTTTAGAAAAAGGAGATTCAAGAAGTTCTTCTCTCAACTGGGGTATATTCAGAGCTATGTCCCCTTTGTTTATCTCTTCGGGAAGTTGCCTTTTCTCTATGACGCTCTCCGCATCTATATAATCATGTAGGCCTGTATGATGAGAGATTATCTGGTTGGCAAGAAGATTGAATACACTCTTCCCCATAAGGTTCGTTACCAATATTCCACCTACAAACGCATGATGATGCTCTCCATACGATTTTTCGTCAGTCACAGGTAGACCGCTTGTCGTGCGGATATATTGCTGAAATGCATCACGCTCTTTTCCTTTGTCGTGAAGCATTCCAAGCGTATGCCCCCAAGATGGAAGTCCGAACAGTCCAGAAAAGGAGGTTGCCATTTCTGCAACACCCCTTTGATGTTCATCGTTGGTTTGTATTATCCATTTTCCATTTTCTTTGTTTTGGTATAAATGGGATATCAACTGTTTCTCTGTTTCCATTTGATTAGATTCATAAGGTTATACCTTACAAAAGTAGGAAAATAAATCGAAATATCCGTATCTTTGCGGCATGGCAAAACAAAATTCTCCATTGGTATTAGGGACCGAGCCTATCGGTAAATTACTTACGCAATATGCGATTCCTGCGATTATCGCTATGACAGCTTCTTCTTTATATAATATGGCCGATAGTATTTTTATTGGCCATGGAGTGGGGGCGTTAGCGATTTCCGGCCTAGCCTTGACCTTTCCGTTGATGAACTTGGCGGCCGCCTTCGGTTCGTTGGTGGGAGTCGGTGCCTCTACGTTGGTTGCCGTGAAGCTGGGGCAGAAAGATTATGAGGGGGCGAATAAGGTATTGGGGAATGTGTTGATCTTGAATGTGGTTCTGGGCGTCGCTTTCACGATCGCTTTCTTGTTCTTGCTTGATCCCGTGCTGTACTTTTTCGGTGCTAGTGAGAACACGATCTCATATGCCCGTGATTATATGCGGATTATTCTGTATGGCAATGTGGTTACGCATATGTATCTGGGATTAAATGCGGTCTTGCGCTCCTCTGGGTTCCCGAAGATGGCGATGTATGCTACGTTGGCGTCGGTCGTTATCAATTGCGCCTTGAATCCGTTGTTTATCTTTGGGTTTGGATGGGGTATAAAGGGGTCGGCTTGGGCGACGGTGATCTCGCAGGTAATCTCGCTTACCGGACAGTTGATCCATTTCTCGAGACCGAAGCAACTCCTTCATTTCAAGAAAGGTATTTATAGGCTGCGCTCGGAGATCGTGAAAGGTATCTTGTCGATCGGTTTATCTCCGTTCTTGATGAACCTTTGTTCCTGCTTGATCGTGATCCTTATCAACCGGGGATTGAAAGAGCATGGGGGAGATATGGCGATTGGCGCTTATGGTATCGTGAACCGTATCGCTTTTCTTTTCGTGATGATCATCATGGGATTTAATCAGGGTATGCAACCGATAGCCGGTTATAATTATGGTGCCCGACTCTATTCCCGGGTGACGGACGTGACCCGGCTGACGATGCGCTGGGCGGTAGGAGTGGCTACGCTGGGGTTCTTGCTTTGCCAGTTGGTGCCGTCGTGGATCGTCCGTATGTTTACGAGTGACGGGGAGTTGATCAGTGCCGCCTCTTATGGCCTGCATATCGTCTTCGCCGTATTCCCGATCGTGGGCTTCCAGATGGTGGCGACTAACTTCTTCCTTTCCATCGGCATGTCTAAGAAAGCGATCTTTCTCTCCTTGACCCGGCAGATGCTTTTCTTGATACCCTGTTTAATCCTCCTCCCCCCGTTATTCGGAACTCTCGGTGTCTGGATCAGTATGCCTATCGCCGATACGGTGGCGGCGATCGTGACGGCGATCGTGCTTGTGAAACAATTTAAACAATTCAAATATGGAACATAACGTGATATTACCTGCGGAATGGTATCCGCAAAGTGCCGTGCAGCTTACGTGGCCGCATGAGAATACGGATTGGGCCCCGATATTGGACGAGGTGATTCCTTGCTTCGTGGCTATCGCCAAGGAAGTGATCAAGCGAGAGAAGTTATTGATTGTCTGTCCGGACGAGACCGCCGTACGTGAACAATTGGGTGAGGTTGATTACGACCGTGTCATTTTCCGTGAGATGGATACGAACGATACGTGGGCACGGGATCACGGGGGAATTTCCGTCTTCGATGAGGGAACGCCCATGCTTTATGATTTCGTGTTCAATGGCTGGGGAATGAAGTTCGCCGCCAATCATGATAATCTGATTACCCGTAACCTTTGTCATATGAAGACCTTCTCCGGTGAGGTGGTGCCCGCTAATATGCAACCTTTCGTGCTGGAAGGCGGTAGTATCGAATCGGATGGGAAAGGTACGTTGATGACTACCGTTGAGTGTCTGGCATCCGTAAACCGTAATGAGTATTTGCAACAGGAGGAATTGGAACGTTATTTGAAAGACGTATTTGGCTTGGATCGTATCCTTTGGATTACCAGCGGTTATTTAGCCGGAGACGATACGGATAGCCACGTGGATACGCTCGCCCGTTTCTGTAGCGAGGATACGATCGCTTATGTCCGTTGCGAGGATGAGGAAGACGAGCATTATGAGGAATTGAAGGCGATGGAGGAGGAGATCAAGGAGTTTACTAGGGCGAATGGGGAGCCTTATCGTCTGATTCCACTTCCGATGGCCGATAAGGTGGAATGGGAAGGGGAGCGCTTGCCCGCTACTTACGCTAATTTCCTGATCATGAATGGGGCCGTATTGGTTCCGTTCTATGACTCACCGAAAGATGAGATCGCTAAAGCGGCTTTGCGGGAAGCGTTCCCGGACCGTGAGATCGTGGGTATCAATTGCCTTCCGCTTATCAAGCAACACGGTTCCCTGCATTGCGTGACGATGCAATATCCGGAAAGCTTTATCGAATAATAACTACAACCAATTAAATATGAAAGTAGGATTAATACAACAAAAGAATACCGCTGACAGAGCGGCGAATATAGAGAAGCTAAAGGTAAATATCCGTAAGGCTGCCCGGGAGGGAGCGGAATTGGTCGTCTTGCAAGAACTGCATAACGGCCTGTATTTCTGCCAGACGGAAGATACGAGCATGTTTGACTTGGCAGAGACGATCCCCGGCCCATCGACGGAAACCTTCGGTGCCTTGGCGAAAGAATTGGGTATCGTCTTGGTGCTTTCCCTTTTCGAGAAGCGTGCCCCGGGCCTGTACCATAACACGGCCGTCGTCTTGGAGAAAGACGGTACGATCGCCGGGAAATACCGCAAGATGCATATCCCGGATGACCCCGCTTATTACGAGAAATTCTATTTTACCCCCGGTGATTTAGGCTTTGAGCCTATCGATACCTCTGTGGGGCGTCTTGGTGTGTTGGTTTGCTGGGATCAATGGTATCCGGAAGCAGCCCGTTTGATGGCTATGCGTGGCGCCGAGATGTTGATCTATCCGACCGCTATCGGCTGGGAAAGTAGCGATACGCAGGAAGAGAAGGACCGTCAGCTGGGTGCGTGGGTGACCATACAGCGGGGACATGCCGTGGCGAACGGACTCCCGGTCATTTCCGTAAATCGTACCGGGCATGAGCCGGACCCTTCGGGGCAAACGGGCGGTATCCGGTTTTGGGGAAACAGTTTGGCGGCCGGTCCCCAAGGTGAGCTATTAACCGTATTCCCGAATGACGAAGAGGAGGTACGTGTGATAGAGATCGACAAGACCCGTAGTGAGAACGTGCGTCGTTGGTGGCCTTTCTTCCGGGATCGCCGTATCGATGCGTTTGGTGGTTTGACAGAACGATTTTTAGTATAATGACCGAATACACGCAAGAAGAGGCCGTCTTCCGCATGAACGAAATGGGGAAAGCGGGACGGCCTTTCCTTTTTATCATTGATTATAAACGAGAGCGGATCTACGTGGAGAGTCCGGAAGAGATCGTTCCCTCCGAGTTATTGTACGACTTGAACGGCTTTACGAATGCGAATCACGAATGTAACTTGCGGGATTCCTCTCATCTTATATCCGGAGAACCTGTTGAATGGCAGCCCTCGTATGTTTCTTTCGAGGAGTATGCCCATTCATTCGAGACCGTTGCCCGGCATATCCATGCGGGTAATTCTTATTTGGTGAACTTGACATGCGCTACTCCGGTACATGCGAATCTCTCCTTAAAAGATATCTTCTACCAATCCAAGGCGATGTATAAGCTTTGGATGCGGGATCGTTTCGTGGTATTCTCGCCGGAGATATTCGTGCGGACGCGGGATGGTCTCATCTATTCGTATCCCATGAAAGGTACGATCGACGCTACGCTGCCCGATGCCCGGAGACGTATCCTCGATGATCCCAAGGAAGCGGCGGAGCATGCCACGATCGTGGACTTGATCCGGAATGACTTGAGTATCGTAGCCTCCGAGGTTTGTGTTCCCCGGTATCGTTATATCGATGAACTGCGTACGCATAACGGAAGTTTGTTGCAGGTCAGCTCTGAGATAAGAGGCCGGTTGCCGGAAGGATGGAACGGACATGTCGGGGAGATTTTGTTCAGCCTCTTGCCTGCCGGCTCCATCACGGGCGCTCCCAAGAAAAAGACCTTGGAGATCATCGCCGAGGCGGAAACCTATGAGCGGGGTTTCTATACGGGGGTGATGGGGTATTTTGACGGCCAAGATTTAGACAGCGCCGTGATGATCCGTTTTATGGAACAAGTCTCTCCCCATTCGTTTGTTTTCAAGAGCGGTGGGGGAATCACCTCTAAAAGTGATGTGAGATCGGAGTATAACGAAATGAAACAAAAAGTATATGTGCCCATCTATTGAGACCTTATCTGGGAGTCCGTTTGTGGAGACGATCCGTATCGAGAAGGGACGGATACATAACCTTCCGTACCATAATGCCCGTATGAACCGTACCCGCAGGGAGCTATTCGGAGCGAGAGAAGAAATTGATCTCGCGGGTTATATTCATCCGGGGCCTCATCAAGAACGTACCAAATGCCGGGTGGAATATACCCGCGAGGTCTTACAGGTAGAATACGTTCCTTACCGTATGCGTCCGGTTCATTCCTTGCGATTGGTTACATGCGATGAGATCGATTATTCCTATAAGAGTACGGATCGTCAATGCTTAAATGATTTATTCGCCCAACGAGGGGGACATGACGATATCCTGATCATCCGTGACGGTTTGCTGACCGATACTTCCATTTGCAATGTCGCCCTTTGGAATGGCACCTCTTGGATCACTCCCGCACGCCCTTTGTTATGTGGTACGATGCGTGCTTACTTATTGGATAAAGGCTTGGTACAGGCCGAGGATATCCCGGTAGAGGATCTGCCTAAGTATACCCGGATCCGTCTGTTTAACGCCTTGATCGGGTTCGGTGAAATCGATGAGATCACGCGTATATACGTATGACCCTACGCGAGTATCGGCGTGGCCCTGTGCCTATATAGGTAAGGGGTTACGCCGATATCCGTGTGGCCTCTTACCTATATAGGCATGAATCAAGGTGTTTCCTAGAACAATATATCCACCTCCATATTGCTGATCCATTCTACCGGACGGCCGGCCACCTTATTGCAAGTGACGGCGAATTTCAAGGGGAGGATAATTCCCAACGGGATGCGTAACCATCCCGGCATATTGAAATTATGGACACCGATCAGGGAACCTAGCTGGATACCGACCGAGGGAGCTACCAAGAAACGGGTCTCGTCATTACGGCGGTCTATACCCATCTCGAAATAACTATACAGGCCGAGGAAACGTTTCGGGGAAACGAATATATCCATGTTATAATTGGCGCCCGCCTTCACGTTCCAGTTCTTGATCGTGTAGGAGGAGGAAGGGGCGTGCATATAATAACCGGAGATCGTAGGGGATACCCAATGAGCGATGTCGCCCGGCTCCATGATCATGCCTTTCCCTTTCCCGAACTTATGCCAATTGATCATGCTGACGTTCAAGCGACCGCCATACGTCATGACACCATCCCGGTTGCTATGGATCGGCGTGCCGATCAGGAACATGAAGGAGTTGGCTACCCTCGACCGGATAAAGTTGCGGGTAAAAGGCTCTTGTACGATCAGCTGTAGCTCATCCTTGCGGTCGGCGACGGAAGCTTCCAAGGGGACGTCATCCAAATTCGTCCCGAAGGGGATCGGGAAATCCTTGATTACCGGGAAACGATCGTAGACGAACTGAGGTAGGTCGTCTCGTTCGGAAGGGATCTCGTTCAAGATATTCTCGTCTGATCCTTCCAAGGCATTCTGGTAGGCTTTCCAGACTTCTACGATAGACTCGCAGGTGGCGGTCACGACTTGGTAGAATACCTTCGTCTCCCGCTCGTAGCTATCGCCTTTCTCCAAGGAATAAGGATGTTTCTCCGTTACCCGGATATGCCGGTAATCATCGGCCTCGTTGTACTCCATCATGTTTTGGTTCAGACGTTTATCGCCGTAAGCACTCCATGTCTCGCCTTTTAGGTTAGCGGTCTGTACGGGGATGGTATTGTAGAAATCGTGCAGGCTCTTATTGTTGGATACGGCGGAGGCGGAGAAGCCCCTACGTACCATTTGGTGTCCGGAGGCGAAGGAGTCTTGTAGGAAATGCTCGGCGAAAGCCTCGTACATCGTGGCGTAGAACATAAGGTTGCTCGCCGTTTGCGTATCTCCTTTACACATCTCTTTGCCTGCCTCTTGTGCTAGATAGATGGCGAAGATGTGGATGCAGAAATACTTGCTCATGGAGGGCAACTGATTTAATTTATCGAAGACCTTGTTTACTTCCGAGGGGCGTTGAAGGCGGCGGATCAGCTCGGGGCCGATCATCTTCAGATGCTCGTTCAATCCCTTGCCATAGGCGTAGAAGTGGGAGAGGTCCTTGATCGCTAGGATACCGTAAGCCAGATTGATGTCGAGCAACTCCTTGCTGTTGGCTCCGGTGAGGAACTCGTTCATGGCTTGTGTCTCCAAAGCCAGCGTACGGTTCGTCTTGGAGAAATGGGTCTGCAGGCCTGTCTCCAAGAGCATGGGATTTTCCACATGGTCGCCGGCCAATCCGCAAAGCGTACCGTAGGTCACGATATTCGGCAACTGCGTCAGCTCATTCATGGCGTAGGCGTTCGAGCCGGGCATATGCGACATGTTGAGGATCTGCAGCAAGGCGCTATCGGCGACGGCCTCGTTGGGGAAGATCCCGTTTTCCACCAGATAACGTGGGAGAAGGCTCATGGCACGGTCGCCGATCTTACGATGCTCGGCGAAATCCCATGCGAAGGCCGAACTTGTTATTGCGCTGATACCCATAAGTAGGCATCCGCGGTGAAGAAGTTGTTTAATAGTGTTTCTCTTGTTCATATCTATACTTGTTTATAATTATCTGAATAACTCAAGTGCGAACTTCAACCCGACGCTTTGATACTTGAACTTCTCGAAGCCTAGGAAAAGCGCTATATGAAAAAGGTCGCTACCGATACCATACCCGAGCTCGCTGTAATTCGGCAATACGGGAGTCCATAGCTGGCTGAGGTAGAAACGTTCGGACACGAGGTATTTATGCGCCTTGGGATTGGGCTTGAGGAATCGCAATAGAATGAATGGGCTCTCGTACATGAGGTGCCCTTGAATATATTTGTCGGAGGCATTGCACCAATCCCCACCTAGATTATGAAAGATCCCGCCAAACCGGTCGCCCCAAGGCTCGGGGAAATAACGTTTGGCGAAATAGCTGAAATCGGCGAAGTACATGTTATGCTGGTTAAAAAAGAGTCCACCGCTTAGATTGTAACTCAGTCGTTCGGATAAGCCCAGCCGTACGGTCTGGTTCATGCCGGCCTCCATCCGCCAATAATTTCCCGTACAGCCGAGCAGGTCCGGTATGCTTCGTGCCAGCTCGATCCGGAAGGTCGGGTAATGGGAATGTAGGTACTCTTTCCGGTAACCGTCCATCCAGTAATATTGCCGGGGCGTGTAGGTAAGGCCGATAACCGGGGTGAACTCATTATGATCCTTTAGATCCAATCCGGTATCCTTATTCTTTTTCACGGGCGTACGATAGTGGTATGCGAGTCCGGCCGAGAGCCGGAAGCCGTTCATCAGTTCTATCTGGTTCATCAGCTTGGCATAGTAGTGCTGGAAATACTTCAAGTTGAGATCTTCGAAACGGATTGGGGTATCTTTTAGGATCTCGTTGATCTGGTGGATCACTTCGGAGGAATAGCTTTGGTTGTCATTGGCTATCGTGAGGTTGAGGATACCTTGACGCTCGGGGTGATACTCCCAGTCGGTTGTTAGCCGTAGGCGTAGCTCTTTCTCCTTGAATAGGAAACCGATCTCGGGGTGGAAGCGTAGCTGACGGTCATGCTCGAATGTCTTACTGATACGTGCTTCTTGCTTATAGGTGATCCCGTTGCTTCCGAAAGATAGCTGGAACGGGTTGAGAAGGCCGGAATACTTCACACGAGTACTCTTGTAATCCCTGTTGACCGTGCTGGTGAGCCGCTCGCCGAGTTGGAGGTAGCGAGTGAGAGCGCTGCTGTCCGCTTCCGTCCTCACCACGTTCGTTCCGGTGGTGTACAAGGCTTTCTCGTCGGTAGTGAGCGGCTTGTCCCTCCGGCTGTTCCAATAAGTGCTGTCTTGGGTAAAGGAGAGTGTGTCGGAGGTGATCGTATAGTATTGGGTTTGATCGAGCGAGTATAATTTCCTGCTCTCATGGTCTTCCTCTACCCAAGAGATCGATTTATAGCGGAAAGCGGCGTGGATGTCGCTCTCTATCCGGTTGCCTAGGGCATGGTAGCAGACTTGCAGGTCAGCCTCTTCCGGGAGGATGAAATGCTTCTCGTCACGGTTGAAACGTATGCTTAGGTTGAACTCGGAGAAAGAGGAGTGCCCTTGTATCTCGATACGGTCGATGGTCCAGAGTTCGTCGGTTACGTACAGGTTTCCGGATAGTAGTTTCTGGCTCCATTGGCGAGGGGTGAAACGGATGTTATACACAGGGATGCCGGAGATCGTGTCCGTGCCTTCCTGCCGAAACGTGTAATATTTGAAAGCATCGGGCGAGAGTGGCATGATGATTCCCTTATTGTAGATCGTGGGGGAGTAGACGTTCAAGTTGACGAATGAGGCTATCTCCTTGTAATGTCTTCCGGCGGCGAGATGGCTGCTGTTGATGGCTACGATCTTGTTGCGATAATGGTTGGGAGCGTCGTAGCGGGTGAGGCCGCTCATCTCGAAGAGAGCATCGCAGGGATGACGCTCTACTGGGAAGACCAGATAGGCGTATCGCAACAGCTTGTTCTTCCGGGGAACGTGCGTACGGCCTTTCACGTAGGTCTCCGCTTCATAGCTCTCGAGGACGTGCTCGTAGATGGGGGCTTGATGGATTACCTGCCGCATGATGGAGTCGGCTCGTGTGACGGGTGTCTTCTCTTGTGCCCGCAGGTCTGAATGGACTAGCGGGCACAGAAGAAGTATGGATAGTAGAATAAGGTGTCCCGTCTCGATCCTCATCCTGTCAATGTATGGCGAAGGTTGGGCATACTAATGCGCAAAGATGGCAGCCGACACATTTTTGCTCGTCTATCACCGGTTTGCGCATAGAGGTGAAACGGATAGCTTGATGTCCACCGTCGTTACAGGAAACGAAACAGCGTCCGCAGCCGAGGCATAGGCTGTTATCTACTGTCGGGCGGTGTATCTGCGTACGTTCCAGTTTCTCGGGGGGTACGATGTTCGGTAAAGCGATACCTATGAGGTCGGATAGGGTTTTATATCCGTTCTCTTGCATGAACAGTCGTAACCCTTCGCATAGATCGTCGATGATCCGGAAGCCGTATTGCATCACGGCGGTACATATCTGTAGGTTCGTGCAGCCTAGTAGCAGGAAATCGAGGGCATCCCGCCAAGTCTCTATACCGCCTATCCCGCTGATAGGCATCTTGCCGGCGGAAGGATCGCTCGCCAGCTCATGTATGAACCGGAGAGCGATAGGGCGCACGGCTTTCCCCGAATAGCCGGACACGCTGCTCAGTCCGCAGACAACGGGCCGGGCCGTAAGCGCTTTCTCATCGATACGGGTGATACATTTGATGGTGTTGATGGCGGCTATCCCGGTGGCTCCTCCTTCGTGGGCGGCGAGCGCCACGGGTGTCATCTGCCCGATATTCGGTGTCATCTTCGCTAGTATCGGCAGATGGGTACCCCGGCGTGTGGCGGCGGTGAACCGGCGTACCAGTTCCGGGCTTTGTCCTACGTCGCTGCCCATCCCTTCTTGCGTCATTTGTGGGCAAGAGAAGTTGCACTCAATGATATCGGCCCCAGCCTGCGTGGAATATTGGGCAAGCCGTGTCCACTCATCGTCTGTCCGTCCCATAATGGAGGAGATGATTAATTTGTCAGGATAGCGTTGCTTGAGGCGATAGAGAGTATCGAAATTCTCTTCGACAGAGGCTTCCGACAATTGTTCCATGTTCTTGAATCCGATGAAAGGCACGCCATCCACCTCCATTTGGTCGAAGCGGGGGGATACCTCATGGCTCGGATAGAATGATATCGTCTTGAAGCAGATACCGGCCCAACCGGCTTCGAGGGCCCGGACGCACATCTCGTAATTATGGGCTACGGGCGAGGAGGCCAGTATAAAGGGGTTGGCGCAGCGGACACCACAAAAGTCGATCGCCAAGTCCGGAGACGAAGTGAGGGGAGAACTATCCGTCGGGTTTGGCATATCTTGTAATTGCCGTACGATCTGGGTGATGGATATCGCCCGGTCGGTTCGTCCGCGGAGGCAGGCCTTCTCGCAAGGATGCCCGTCGCAATCCTTGCAGGCTTCCATCCGGTAGGCCCGGAGGATAGCTCCCGCTAGGTTGTCCATTTTACAGGCCTGCAGCAAGCGGCCCGGATCTAGTCCGGGCTTGCATGCCTTCGTGCAGACAGGGTCATCGCACAGATAACAGCGATTCGATTCTTCCGTTAGGAGGCGTTTTCTCTGGAGGAGGTTTGTCTTCATGGCTTCTAACTGTATTATCTTACTACTTTCTGTACTTTCCGGTAACGTTCGGTCACTACCTCCACGGTGTACAGGTGTCCGGGCAGGCTGAAGATTGCTTTTCCGGATACCGCTTGCTGGTGACCGGTTAACGTGCCGTTCATGCTGTAGACGTTGACGGTGGCTCCCGGCAGGCAATCTACCGTAAGCATGCCGTCGAGGAAGCGGATAGACAGGGGCTCGTCGGTCGTTACCTCCTCATTGCCAGTGGCGCTCACGTCACCTCGTACATAGGTGATGTTGTTGATGTCCCACGCCAATACGAAGGGTTTGTCGCTGTTTACCATGAAGGGAAAGGTGTCGGTGCCGAAGCTGATCTTCCGTTCGAGTAGCTTGGGGTAGTACTGGTCACGGAGCGTGTTCGACTTCTCGGCAGTGAGCAGATAGAGGGTGGATGAGAAGGACTCGGCTGTCTCTTCCGGCCTGACGTGCTTGTCCGTGCGTCGTATCTTCGAATAGGATGCGCTGATACCCTGCGAGGTTGTCGCCGTGGTCTGGTCTGTCCATTCCCAAGAACTTTGGTTCTCTAGTTGGAAGAAGGGGAATTTCAAATCCATAAGGCTGATGGCACCTTTGGTCTGACTGTCGGAGATTGTGCCGCTGGTTTCCAGCGTCATGTCGATCCGTTCGGAGTTGAGGCTGAAGTTGACGGACTTGCTGACATTTGGCTCGCTGGCGGTCATGGTGAGGATCTCACGGGCCTCCCAGTCTCCAAGTTTGCTTGGATTGTCTATGCGGAAAGGCTCTAGGTCGAGAGGCACTTCTACTTGTTTGATACTCTGCCGTGTCATGTAAGTATAGCTGAATATGGGCATTCGTACACTCTGTCTCCGGGTGGGGGAGAGGTATTCTAGGTCGCAACGGGTCAGAATGGGTACAGAGTAGAGGGCGATGGCCCGGTAGTCTGCTGTGTCGTTTGCTTCGAAGGTAACGGTGATGGACTCGGACTGGCTTGTTACTTCCTCGTGTTGTTTCTGGAAGGAGTATCCGCCGCCGAATGCTGCCGTGAGTTTATCCGTATGCGGTCCGAAGGAGCATTTGAGGTCGCTTTTATAGAGTCGGCTCACGGAGTTGCTGGTGCCCGATCCCATGGTGAAGGCAAGGCTTGAGGCTACGCCGAGGTCGCCGAACCACTCGTTATTATCCACTACCGTTGGAGGTGGTCCTTCGATGATGCCGACGAGGCGCACGAGATTGCGTAACTCGCTGTTGCCGAATAAGGCCTTCTCGTCGTTGAAAGAACTGCGTCTCTCCACGATCTCGTTAGATCGGATGGAGGCGACGTAGGAGTGCTTGAACCAGTGGTATGGTTGCTGGTTACCCCGCAGTAGATAGATATATTGCTTGTAGTAGAGTCCTCCACCGGGAGCTGTCTCAGTGGTAGGATCTGCCGCGGTGGCTACGGCCGTGTAGCCGTAGGGCAGGTCGGTGTAGATGGGTGCGTCGGCGGCGAAGCTGTTGCTACCGGGGTAGAATTTCTTTAGGAAGTGTTCACCCGTCCCTTTGCCATCATAGGAACAGTAGCTGAAGATTAGGGGATTTGAGGACGCTTTGTAGCCATTGGTATTGTCGGCCGCATAGCCTTCGATGTCAGCTTGGATGAGCTTGAGTGAGAAGGTCTTCGAGCGGCCTATGTCGTGATGTGCGTATTCTTCCCACTTGGAGGGCCATGTGTTATCCTTGCCATATTCGCCGCTGTAGCTGAATGCCTCGAAGGTACCGCTCTTGAGTCGGCCTACGATGAGTTTCTCCACGTTCTTTTTCTCGGTGTCGTCGTAGCCGTACCACGAGGTGGCGTCCCAGTGGTCGTCGGGATCGTATTCCATTGATATGCCTGTTGAGCCTTTTAGCTCGATATTATCGTGTCCGGCGTTGCGTACGGTGCCGCACCAGTCCCAGCCGCTGTTCAGCTCGGGATCACCGTATTGGTAGACTTGCAGTTTCTTGTTGGTGCGGCGGTGTAGGATGACGCAGATCTTGTCACGGTAGATGGTGGCGGCGAAGTTGGCGTAAGTTTTCCCGTCATCGAGCATACGAGTTTTCTTGTATTCTCCCTTTTTCATATCCACCTCGCCGATCCATATCTGGCCATTGGTATTATTCTTCCAGAGCACATAGAAGCGATTACGGTATACGATGAGTTCGGCATCTTGGTATACGCCGAACTCATTGAGACGGATCTCTTTTTTATTGGTTTCACCAATGGTAGATTGCTTCATTGTCTGGGTCTCGCCGTTCACCTCGAAAGCCGTGAGGCATACGGCTGAAGGTCCGTTATTATTTATGTAGACCCCGTAGAGCTTCCCTTGGTAGTATTGTGCGTCGGTGAAGCAGTAATAGGCACCTCCGTCTGATTCGTAATTGTGGAATTCTTTCACCTTATACAGTTCGGGATGTTGGCTGATCTGTGCCTTGACGGTGGTGGTAGAGGCGGTGATAAGCAAAAATACGGCGATCAGCCGTATAGCTTGTGCTTTGAGTGTCGTTCTCATGTATATATCTGTTTAAGAGGTTTAGAAACTGATATTGAATTGTAACTGTACGGACTGCCTCTTGCCGAAGCTCCCGTTTACTCCGAGCGAGATGTTGTCAGCGAGGAAATAGTTCACCCCGGCCAAAGCGTACAGCTTGTGACGGGCGTGGAAGGTCTCGTCGATACGAACGGTATAGTCCTCGCCGGCATATGTCTTGGTGAACTCGTACCGGTCTTTCATCGTGTAGTCCTTGTAGAGGATGCCGGCATAGAGCACGAAATTGCCCAGTGCGTATCCGGCCACCACGGGCACGGCCCACTCTAGGTAACGGCGGTTGAGGCTGAGGTCTCGCAAGGGGATGGTCTTGCCTTGGTAATACACCTCGGTGGTCATGTTATCGCTGTTGGCATAGCGCACGCCGGGTTGGGTAGACATGAAAAAGCGGTCGGTAAAGGCATAGCCGTAACCTAACCCTCCGCTGTAGATGGGTACCATGTTCTTGCTGAAGATGGTACTGCTTAGGTCGTCATCATCTCGGAAAGTCTCCTCGTGGGTGAAGTTGGTGGTACCGATGCCTGCCCACAGGCTGAGATTGTCCCATACACGATAGGAGAGGCGCAGGGAAATACTGTTCATGATGAGTCGGTGACTTACCGAGTGATTGTCCTCGTCGATTTGTTCGGAAGTCCAATTCTCCGGGTTTCCCATCTGCCCATCTTCATCCACGCCAAATGACGTGGTGGAGAGCCAAGGGGTACTGGTATCGTGACTTCCGTTGATCTGTAAGTTGAAACGTTTTTCCCCCGTAGGATATTTGTCTAAGGGGATCAATATATCCGCCTTGGCTTGATAGACAGTAAAAACGGATAAGAGTAGGAGTGTAAAATGTCTCATATCGCTATTTATTTAGTTGAATCATTTACGTTGTTATAATATAGGTTGGCGAAGTACTCGATGGGAGTGTTGCCCGTCACCTCCTTGAATTGGCGGTAGAAAGAGGTACGGGAGGTAAACCCAGCCGTCTTGTATAACTCCTGCGGCTCTTGTGTGAGGCACTTGGAAAATTCCCGTATGAGGTACTCTACCCGATAGATAGCCAGCCAGCGACTGAAGTTCATACCCGTCTGATTGTTCAAGGTAGAGGATAGCCGGGTACGGTTCGTGCAAGCGAGGTTGGCCAACTGGCACAAATTGAACTGTGGATCGAGATAAGGCTTCTTATCCTCCATGATTTGTAAGATGCGGGCATATAGCCTGCGTTCGATTAGGGATGGCTTTTGCTTTTCTTCCATATTGGTACTGTCTTAAGTAACCCGCATAAGAGGGACTTGCGAGGTCAAATATAGACAGTCCCATTTGGTAAATCAAGGGATGAGAAAAGATGCGAACGTATTGAAACTTGATCCGAACGATCTGGTACACCAAAGGCCGTAAAGCCCCTGCATCAAAGGCTAGACACGTACTTTAACAGATTATTTGCCGGTCTCTTTTCGTACGTTTCTGTATTGGTTGGGCGTAAGTCCGGTGACTTGCCGGAACTGCCGGAAGAAGGAGGTTCGGGAGGTGAAGCCTGATTCGGAGGCTAGTGCGGTGATGTCGCTGTCGGGACGTAGGGCGACGAGCGAAAGGAGGTGGTGTACCCTGTATTCAGCCAGCCAACGACTAAAGTTCATTCCCGTCTGCCTATTGAGGGTGGTGGATAGTTGTGTTCGGTTAGTACCCACTAGACGGGAGAGGGTCACAAGGTCGAGATTAGGATTTAAGAAAGGCTTTTGCTCTTTCATAACTGATAGGATTCGTTGATATAGGAGATTATCAGCTTTTGTTGTGACCTCGGTGTTTGCCTCTGAATGATCTGGTAACTTTATTTGTGGCCGGGAGATTAGCGGAAGCGGATCGTGTATTAGCAACCAAGCCGCATGATGGCTTATCAATAAATCGAATAACTGGCGTAGGCGACGGCGATGATTTCTCCACCAAAGGTATCCTCCGGTTAGGATAGCCATGAGCAAAATAATGACTCCGGTAAGGATATACTGGATGAGCCGTGCCTGTTCCGCTTCCGCCTTCTGACTTTTTAAGCGGGTGGATAATAGTTCGTTTTGCAGGCTTTCGCTGATCATCTTTCTGCGTATGTTCATTTGCTCTTGGGCATAATGGGATTGTAGGGAGTCTGCCCGGTTTGCCTGTTGGATGGCTTCCGATTGATTTCCGGTCGCATAATGGCATTCGGACAACATACGTGCCACACGCACCTTATATTCCTCGATATTGTCTTTGTTCCTCAAGAGAGGCGTGGCGACATTATTGAATGAGACTCTGTCTAATTCCTCCAATACGGATAGTGCCTCTTTGTTTTTTCCATGTTTCCGGAGAGAGACGGCGTATTCCATGAAGAGTTGATATTGCAGATAGCTGATCGTGTGTATTTGGTGTTTCGCCTGAAAGTGGCGGATATCGGTAATGCATCGTTGGGTCCATTCCTCCGCTTCGGCGGTCTTTCCCGTACGGCTTAATGCTATAGCTTTTACTAAGTGAGGAGAGCTTATCACTTTATATTTCAAGTTCACCAATGCTGAATCCGCATAGATGAGTGCTTGGGGATATAATCCACATTCAAGACAAGCGCTAGCCGCCGTGATATACCAGTTTTGAGGATTTATATATGCATATTTTCGTGCCTCGTTTATCCATCGCTCGCATTCTGCGGGTTGGCGTATCTGTGCGTGAAGAAATGCCATACGCAGGTGATTCATGAGAAGGTGCTTGTCTTTTATGCGGATGGCATAAGGTTTCATGCGGTCGAGTAGCATTCTCGCATGGGCCGTGTCCTGTAATCTGCAATAGCGGGTGTATATGATTTGGCGGGTTGCCAGCAAAAGCGAGTCATTCCCTATTTCTTGGGCATGGGTTTCTATCTCTTCGCATAGCTGGTCGTTCAAGGGACCGCTCAACAAAGAATAATCATTCAGTTGCGCTATTTGCTGATCCAATTGCTGCTTGGGTGGAAGAAGAGAGTGGGAGTCGCAGGCGTAAAGGACTGACAGTAGGAATATGTAAAGTATGCTTGTTTTCATGATGTCATAGTTTTATTTGTAATTCCAGACCGAAAAAAGGCTGGGTATTTTGTTGAAGGTAAGATCTCGTGCTGGCCGAATAGCGAGTGGGGCGTAAATCGGCGAGGTTGTTGGCAAAGAATGCCAGCGTGATGTGCTCTCCGAAAGCTTTGTTTACCCGAATATTCAGCATACCATATGGTTTATAAGAGTTTGGCAGGAATCGTTCCGGCGCGGTGGTGGAGAGTAAAGGCGCGAAGGCTGGATCCTCTTTCTGTGTCTCGGTGAACGAATGTATGATTCCGTCTGTTCCACACCAATATAGGGGCCATACATTCTCGCCAGTGCTACCGTTGTAGAGCGTACGATATTTATAGAGCCATATCATTTGCCACGTAAGGGTAGTGACCAGTCCGATTCTGGGGATGCGCGTGATGAAACGGAAGTTCGTGGAGATGATCTCCGAACGACTTTCATTTCCCGGTCCGCCTTGCTTGTCGTAAAAACCTACGTAGGGGTATTCTGTTTTATCTGTGTACTGGATCGGCCAGATCCCGTTAAGGGCCGTATTCTTTTCTCGTACATATAACCAGATCCCGTCTACGATTAGGGAGGTACGCAAGGGTGAGAAAGTCCCGAGGTCCGCTACCATCTCGATCCCATGTTTCTTCCTATGGAATGTATTGACTGGTACAGATACCGGCGTGTAACTATATTTCTCTTGATAAGGGACAGCCTTACCGTTCACCCATACCTGTCCATTTTTGTATTCAGGACGAAGTTGGGCGGTTGATAGATAATCATATTCCCGATAGCTGAATGGAATATATTGCGCCGAGGAGGAAAAGCCATCCGTTTGTTTCTCGAAAAAAGCGGTCATGTCAAGTCGGATGGCCGGAGTCTTCCCTATAAGGCCAACCTCTATCTTTCGATTTACGGTAGGTTTTAATTTCATATTTCGTTCCATTCCGGGGGCATGTGTCGTGAGAATACCGAGGGTGTTTCCATTTTCATTGCTATCATTATAATAGAAAGAGACCTTATCATTATAAATAGCTTCCGGGTAGAGTTTTTCCAATGTCGGCATGAAACTGATCCATCCGACCCCGGCTTTTAAACTCAATGTATAGCCGGAGGGAGAGGAGCAGAGAGACCATAAGAGATTCAGGCGAGGTTCTGTCTGATAGATTAAGGCATAATCCCGGCTTTTCAATCCTTGATTTCTTAATCCGGCTTCTACATGGAGGTTGGAAGTCCGGTATGTGGCCTCAATGAAGCCACCGAACGTATGCAAGGACGGGATTTCCCGGAATGAGCGGGGACGGATAGATGTAGAAGGAGGCCTCTGCCGATCGAAATCCCTGCCTCGCCCTTCGTTACCCTCACTACGGTATGAGAATCCGGCTACTAAGCTGATCTCCCTCCCTTGTCGTAGAGGGAATAAGGTAGACGCCAGCATCTCGGTTTCTACATAAAAAGGTTGGCTTTCATTGACTAATGTGTACATGTAGTTTGAGGATAAAACACGGGCTTCCCATTCGCCGCTCTCTTTCTGGTCTGTATAAAGCTGGCTAGAGGCATTGTTGACCTGACTCTTTGTTTGTTTGCTTTTTTGAAGGGAACCGTCTATTCTCAGAGACAGTTTCTTGAGCCAACGTCGGTCGGGTTGCCATTCCCCTTGTATGGAAAATCGCTGATCCAATCGTTGTCTTTGTGTATGATTCTGCTCGTTGACGAATTGCTTTTCCTTTCCTATGCGAGAGGTGTAAGTAAGGCTTAATTCTAGTTTTTTCCCTGCGGGCAACCAATGGTAAAGGTTTGCCAAGCGTATGCCGCCGGTATGGAATTCGCCTTGGCTGGTATAGTCCGCTAACAGGTTGAGCGTATGGCCTTGTGGGGAGATACAGAAGCCTTTTCCAAGCATATATTGTTTCAGTTTCGGATTGTAACGTATGCTGGTGGAGAGAGGCATTCTACCTTGATGAGTCTTGAGTAATAATACGCTATTTGTTAAGTTTCCGTACCGGGCAGAAGGTATTCCCCGGATGATTTCCGCCTCTTTCACTTGGTTGAGAGATAGAAAACGGGCATCATATCCTTCGTAAGGCTCGTTGATGCCGGTGTTGAAATGAAGAGGAGAGCCGTCTACCCATATTTGGGCACCCATAGCTGCGTTCTTATGAAATTGGTTTACCCCGTTCTTTAAAGAAACCTCCCGCACTGAGAAATATTGTGCGTCTGTCACCCCTGAATTATTGGTGAGACCTCCTGGTAATAACTGTGTCAGATCAGCGATTGTGATCGGTTGCGTGTGTTCCAATGTTGATGCAGGAAGCAAGGAAACCGTACCCGGAGTCTTAGACTCGATGGCTGTTACCAAAATGTTGGGTAAATAGAAGGACAGAGTATCCGGTTGCTCTTGCCCGTGAAGGTAATTGCCCGGATGAAGTGATGACAATAAGAGAAATATCGTCACGATCCTTATTGGTATTTTGTACAAAGTTGAGTAACGCATAGTATTAGACCTATTTATAACCAGATGACAATACTGAAGTTTCCACCCCCTCCGAGGGTCGATTGAGGACTTGTCGTTTGTTCGAGACTACCCTTTAAACGAAATCCCGCTGATAAGGCGGAATGAATGGGATGCCGATATTCCATTTCCGTACCGATACCCAGACGGGTTGCCATGCGAGCAATAAAATCCTCGTTCACTTTTTGCATGTTCTGCTCTAGCTTGATTTCTGCTGAGCCATTCTCATCCTTCTGCGTTTCCTTCTCCCATTTGATCTCGGTACCATAGCCCGATACGATATACACGGACGGGCGGATACTTAGCTTGTTTTCTTTAGGTAGGCGGATTTGTCGAAAAAACGCGATCTCTCCGTGGAAGAGCCCTGTATATTGTTTGACCGTAAAAGGATATATGTAGAAATCATTTTCCAAACGATTCCATCCGACAGTCATTAGCCATGTGGATACCTTTTCGCCCGAAGTATCATTCTTTGTCGCCTCGTAACTTAGTTGGGTAGATAACATCCGTTGCCTTGCTAGGCGATAGGTGGCGAATGTAGTCCATATGGCAGACGAGCTTGTGGTGGGATTCCGTTGTAATATGCGGTTGGCCGTAGTTTGGTTGAATCGGGCTGTGGGCGACCAGATATGCGTCCACGATTTATTCGTTCGGGTAAAACGACCTTGGTAACTGATTTGATGCAGCCGTTCTTCCCAGCCTCTCAAGTTGCCGGAGTTATTGGGATTGTCCGCTAATTGCTGGGTCTCGTAGAAGAGATCATGGAAAAGACTCCAATGCTCTTTTAGGGTTTCCGTTTGCAAGGAAACACCTAGGCGTTTTCCTTGGCTGCGAAACAGGAAACTTCCCGATAATTCTTGCATTGGAAGCCAATAACCCAGAGGAAATGTATAAAGTTTATCTTTACTATCCGTATCATACGTTAATTCCTCTGTTCGATGGGTATAATGGATCGAGGCTCCAAAACGTCTGCGTACTTGTTCGTAAACGATACCTCCTGATATCCGGATTAAGTGTGCCATCCCATGGTAGATATGGTAAGAGGAGCGATCTTCGTTGCTTGTAGCTGTATAGTCTCCATCTATCCCGACCTTGATTTTCGGGGATAAGACGTAAGCCGCTTGTCCGTAGATCCTGTATTTCTCGATGCGTTGTGGCTCTCCCAAGGAATCGCCGGCCGTAATCAGATAGTCCGGTTGCGATAATAAATTCCATTTTCTCCCTTCCAGTAGGCTTTGCGACCAATCGATACCACCCGCCAGCCAAAGCAGACCCAGCTTTCGGTTACCGGATACATAAGCCCTATAGGTCTGTGTTTGATCCGGCTGGTCGCTGGCAGGTAAGGCGGCTTGATGGATCAAATAACTTAAACCAGCTTCCATAGCGCTGTCCTTAGGCACATAGCTGATGCTGACAGGATTGGCGGATAAAGCCCATGCACTTTCTTGTTGAGCCCATGACCGTGAGGCATAGACAGATAGTGATATCATACATAGAATGATAGTGATCTTCATAGAGGCTTACCGTTTTAAGGAAGGTGGACTTTTCTCGAAATCCTCGGCGGTGTTATTGGAATCTTTCCAGCGGAAGCGTTTCCCCTCTTGCTCATATTTCCGACGCATTGCCAGGCCGGAGCCGCCGGACGTGGCTATACCCGGACTCACATCCATAGAAGATGGGATACGTGTGTAAGCTACCGTAGAGGTTGAAGAGACGAAATTTGCGATATCCAGCACCCAATCAGCGGGTATATGGAGGTATTTTAGCGTATTGAAACTCTCAGGTTCTTTTTGGATGTGATCCGGATTGGCGATCCATTCTCTTAAGTCCGTTTTGGGGCGGAACAAGAGGATCGTCGGGCCGTTCATGGAAAACAGATAGGAGAAACCGGTGCCACGCCATACCAAGTTTAGAGGTTTTACACCGGCGGAGATTTGGCTTCCGGTCAAGATAGGATCCCAAAAAGCCCATTCCACGCTGGATAAATCGAGCGAGGCCGGAACTCCCACTTCGCTATTGGTATGGTTTATGGCGTTAATCGCTATCGTTTGTCGCTCCCCCGGTTGAATGGGATATTCGGTTCCCGTTCCCGGAAACTCCCAGCACATCATGAATAAAGGTATTTCTTTCATATCGGTATGGAGCATCCATCCGGAAGGCTTTGTCACGCTTACGGGTCCTGCTTGTGCGATACATAGGCCATCTAGGAAAATCAAGTCATCGGAGTTATTGACCAACGTGAGGTATTGATCTTTATTATAGACATTTTTCCCGTCAGGCCAGAGACAACCGCTGAAATAAATCTCGCTAATCAGTAGACGGCCTCGTTCGGACACTTCCAAAGGTATTTCTACGGATCGTTCTTCTCCATTGGCCTCGAACTGGATATTGGAGAGGCTACCACTCAATATATAATCCCTGTTGCCAGTCGTGGTTTCCTGATTTGCGGAGATTGCGCATATGCCAGCGGTTAGTTCAAATAGAGCTAGTCCATTTGTGTCGGTGGTCGTGGTGTAGACACAGCCTATACTTTGATTGATTAGTGTGACCGGGATATTCGCCAAGGAGATATCTGCGTATCCGGAAGGTTTCTTCAATTGGATATGGATACTCCCCGTTTTGAAATACTCATTCTCGCATCCTGCCAGAAAACACAGACAGAGCAGGTGGGTGAGGAGAGAAAAATATTTGTCTATCATGAATATGGGGCATTGTGCTTAATAACTGTAGACAAATATATGTGATTTTTTTATATTTCCATTTAGGAGCTAAAAACATTAACATGTGTTCTTCTTATTTCGGTAGCTTCAGCACGAACCGGATCAAGGCCACGAACACTTTCCCGTACCGGTCCAGCTTGATTTGCCCTACGCCCCGGATGTCGCTGAACTGATCCAAGGTGACCGGTTTCTTCTCCACCATGTCTTCCAAGGAATCGTCGGAGAAGATGATATAAGCCGGCGTATGCTCTCGCTCGGCAATTTGCTTGCGAAGCTGGCGGAGGGAGTCCAGCAAGGTCTCGTCCGTGGAGGCGGACCGGATCGGCCGGATCGGCTGGGCCTTGAAGGAGGATTTCCGCTCGCCTCTCCGGACGGGGCGTGTCAGCTCATCCGGTTCCCGATAGATGACGAGCTGGGCCTTTTGCTCCCCGTACAGGACACGCCTGCCTAACGGGGTCATCCGCAAGACACGCTCGGCGGCGTAGTCGATCTCCATGTACCCGAGTTGGATCATCTGGTAAATGTACTCCTTCCATTCCTTATAAGAGAGGTCCCGTCCGGCGCCGTACGTCTTTAGCTTATCGTATCCTCTCTCCAAGAGTTCCGCCCGACCGGAGGCACGTAATATGTCGATCAGCATTTGCATGCCTACATGCTCGCCGGTCCGGATAACGGCGCTCAGCGCTTTTTGTATCAAGACACTGCCGTCGAAGCGTCGCGGAGGGTTCTTGCACACGTCGCAGTTGCCGCAATCATGGTCCGCCTCCTCGCCGAAGTAACTGAGCAGGACACGGCGGCGGCACATGTCGGACTCGCAGTACCGTCTCATCCGGTTTAGCTTCTCCAAGTTCACCTCGCTTTGGCCACTCTCCTCGGCGAAACGGCGAAGTACGATCAAGTCGCTCAAGGAATAGAACAGGAGGGTATCGCTTTTCATCCCGTCCCTTCCGGCACGGCCGATCTCTTGGTAGTAATTCTCGATACTCCCCGGCATGCTGTAATGCACGACCCAACGGACATTACTCTTGTCGATACCCATCCCGAAAGCTACCGTGGCGCACACCACGTCCACCCGGTCGTTGATGAAATCGTTTTGGGCCTGTTCCCGTTGGGCGGGCAGGAGGCCGGCGTGGTAGGCGATCGCCTTGATATTATACATCGCCAACTCATCGGCCAGCTCGGTCGTATCGTTGCGGCGCATGCAATAGATGATACCGCTCTGCTCCCGGTGCCCCCGGATGAAATGGACGATGGCGGCGATCTTCTCTTTCTTGTTAAGTCCCCGGCGTACCGTGAGGGAGATGTTCGGGCGGTCGAATGACGATATGAACGTTTGGGGCGTGCGAAGCCGTAACTGCTCTAGGATATCCTTCCGGGTGATTTTATCGGCGGTAGCGGTCAGGGCCACGACCGGGACTTTCGGGAAACGCTCCTTCAAGATCGCCAGTTGCGTGTATTCCGGACGGAAGTCATGTCCCCAATGCGATACGCAATGCGCCTCGTCGATAGCGATGAGCGAGATGTCCAGCCGGGGCAGGAACCAGTCCGCCTCCATCTTGATCCGTTCCGGGGAGATATACAATAATTTGATCTTGCCCTGCACGCAAAGTTGCTTCACCTGCTGTTGCTCCTCTTCCGGCATCATGCTGTTCAACGCCGCCGCCGGGATGCCGTTGGCGATCAACCCCTCTACTTGATCCTTCATCAAGGCGATCAAGGGGGACACCACCAAAGCCGTACCCGGCAGATAGATAGCCGGTAGCTGGAAACAGATCGACTTGCCTCCACCCGTGGGCATCAGCACCAACGAGTCCTCTTTCTGTAAGATACGCTGTATGATGTCCGCCTGCAAGGGACGGAAGGAGGTATATCCGAAGAACTTTTTCAGTAGTAGTAATAATTCTTTCATATCGCTTTACGGGCATAAAAAGCGCAAAGATAGTTTATATCATAAAGTTTTACTACCTTTGCCCACATTATTTACATAACGAGCCGTGATGGCTCACCCTATTTTAGAATGACATTTGAAGATTTAGATTTGATAGAGCCGATACGTAAGGCTCTCGTGCAAGAAGGTTATACGACTCCAACACCTATACAATCAGAAGCGATTCCCATCGTTTCGCAAGGTTATGATTTATTGGGTTGCGCCCAGACAGGAACCGGTAAGACGGCGGCGTTCTCCATCCCGATTATCCAGCGGTTATATCTCCAGAAGAAGAAAGGTTACAAACGGGGTATCAAGGCATTGATCCTTACGCCTACCCGTGAGCTTGCCATCCAGATCGGAGAGAGCTTTGCCGCTTACGGCCGTTTCGCCGGATTACGCCATACGGTGATATTCGGTGGGGTGGGACAGAAGCCCCAGACGGAAGCCTTGGAAAGAGGCATCGATATATTAATCGCTACGCCGGGACGTCTGCTGGACTTGATCGGACAAGGATTCATCCACTTGGATACCTTGGAGTATTTCGTCTTAGACGAGGCGGACCGTATGTTGGACATGGGCTTTATCCATGACATCAAGCGTATTTTACCGTTATTGCCCAAGAAACGCCAGTCCTTGTTCTTCTCCGCTACCATGCCCCCTGAGATCGAGCGCTTGGCAGGTACGATCTTGAGCGAGCCGCAAAAGGTGGAAGTAACCCCGGCCTCATCGACCGTGGACGCGATCGACCAATCCGTTTATTTCGTCGAGAAGGCCGAGAAGATCAACTTGCTGAAAAGCTTGTTGGAGAACCCGGAACTGGAATCCGTATTGATCTTTACCCGTACGAAACACGGGGCGGACAAGGTGGCCCGTGTCTTGTCGAAAGCGGAGATAGGGGCGGAGGCGATCCATGGCAACAAGAGCCAGACCGCCCGCCAGCGTGCCTTGACGAATTTCAAGGATCATACGACCCGTGTGCTGATCGCTACGGATATCGCCGCCCGTGGAATCGACGTGGATCATCTGACGCACGTCATTAACTATGAGCTTCCTAACGTACCCGAGACTTATGTACATCGGATCGGGCGTACGGGTCGTGCGGGCCGTGAAGGTGTGGCTTTCTCTTTCTGCGACGCCGAGGAGGTACCTTTGTTGAAAGATATCCAGAAACTGATCGGCAAGGAAGTCCCCGTAGCCGGTGGCCATATGTATGAGACCAAGGAGGTGAAAGCCGCCGTAGCCGAGAAGAAAGAAGCGATCAAGCAAGAGTCGAAACGCCGTAATATGTTCGGAAGCAAACGTGACGGCAGTTACTGGCGTAACAAGAAGCGTGCCGCCAATTCCTCTAAGTGATCTAAGTTATTGTATTGCAACGACGTATAGTGCCAGTCCTTTCCATAGCATTGGCACAGTCGTGCCACGCCGGTGGCATAGCCGTGCCACAACGATGGCAAGGGCGTGCCATAAGGATGGCACAGCTATGCCACCCGTATGGCATCCGGTTCGTCACCTAAGTATCCAAACAGTCCGCTTTAGCGAGCTGTTTGGCGCTATTACCCTATACTTTCTTTTAAAATGAGGTAATCTCTGGAATATTTCATTATTTTTGTGATTCAATTGTGAGTGAAACTTAAGGGTTGACGTTTGTGCTGATTGTAAAGGAGGACATAATATCTCGGATCAATAATGGCGATGCCAAAGCATTTGAACAATTATATACGACCTTCTACGTGTACTTGTGCGCCGTAGCGACTAAATATGTCTATAATTCGGAGGCGGCACGTGAGATCGTTAATGATGTTTTTATGAATGTATGGAATCACCATTCGGCGTTAATACATCCGGTAAACGCTTATTTAATTCGCTCGGTACGTAATTATTGCCTGAATTATTTAAGAGATAAACGTCAGCAAGAAGTCCCTTTATCAGATGTACAAGAAAACTTATTGTCGATACAAGAGTTGCAGATAGACGCCGATCCCCATCCGTTGGCTTATCTGGAGAATAAGGAATTCGAGGAGAAAATCTATCGTGCCGTGGATTCCTTGCCCGCTAAATGCCGGGATATCTTCGTGCAATATCTTTACCATAACAAGACCTATGAGGAAATAGCGATAACAAATCATATCAGTTCCAGTACGGTACGAGTACAGATCAAGATCGGTTTGGCGAAGTTGCGTGAACTTTTAGGCGATCTTTACCCTCTTTTCTTACTTATATTTAATTTTTTCGAAAAATAATTGGAATCTCCTTAAACGGAATCTCTAAAACAGGTGTATATAATAGAAACCGGGTTGAAAACCGGCTCCTTTGTTAATATCATGGAAATAGAGAATAAACACATAGAAGATTTAATTTATAGCTACCTCATGGGAGATATATCCGAGGAGGGGCGAAATGAATTACTACAATGGTTGGAAACGGATGACGCTCATAAACAGTGCCTTTCCGAGATGGCAGATTGTTGGGCGACGGCGCATGTACCTTTGTTTGCCTCTGATATGAAAGCCGATTTCCAAAAACATTTCGGGACACTTATCGATCCCGCTATTCCTTCTGAAAAGAATCATTGGCTAAATTTTCGGTTTTTAGGAAAAGTTGCCGCCTCGGTCTTGATCGTGGTATCGGTGGGGACTGCCTCTTATTATATAGGTACGAGACATAATCAGCCGAAATCTGCCGCCTTGGCTTATTTTGAGACGACAACTCCTATGGGAGCCCAAACGAAAGTCGTTTTGCCGGATCAATCCGTGGTTTGGGTCAACGCAGGTTCCACGTTGAGATATGGCAGTGATTTCAATACGAACGGACGTAGCGTACAATTGGATGGTGAGGCTTACTTCGAGATTACCCGGGATTCCCTTAAGCCTTTTATCGTAAAATCAAAGAGATTGGATATCAAGGTTCTAGGAACTAGCTTTAACGTAAAGGCTTACGGAATGGATGAAACGACCGATGTCACTCTGGTGTCGGGAAAAGTAAACGTGAGCTTGCGGGATGAGGTTGCCCATGCGGGCGATGTGACCTTGACTCCAAACCGGAAACTAAGCTTTAATAAGCAGACCAATAAGGTAAGAGTCAGTGAGGTGGATGCCAAGGATGCTCTCTCTTGGATGGACGGTAGCCTGAAATTCTCCGAACAACCTTTCATGAGTATCGCCAAGGATTTGGAACGTAAGTTCAACGTGCGTATCCGCGTTGAGAGCGATCCTTTGAGAAAGGAAATCTTCTCCGGTAGCTTTACGAAAGATTATTCGTTGGATAAAATCCTTCGTGAGGTGGACGTGGATCACAAATATGTGTGGACTCGTTCGGGAGATGAGATTATTATAAAAGATAAATAAAAATACAAACCTTAATCCTAAGGTGTAAGTGTGGAAAATAGTATAAACGAGAAAATTATTTATTAAATCTAACTTTAATGGAAATGAACTATTTCAAGAAGACCGGTAAGATGATGGTAGCCGCATGTATGCTTGCGGGACTGCCGTTTATTCCCGGTACGGTTTCAGCGTCCGAACTTCAGACACAAATGATGTCTGTTCAAATGGAAAGTACGACATTAAAAGAACTTTTCGATTTGATCGAGGAAAAATTCAATTACACGTTCCTTATCCGTAACAATGACATCAATCTGAATGAGCGTATCTCAATCGACATGTCGAACCGCTCGGTCGAGGAGATTTTGACGACGGCGCTGAAAAATCAGCATGCTGATTTTGTTGTAAACAACAATAGGATTGTTGTTTACAAGTCATCTTCTAATCCAAATGAATTGAGAAACGCGGAGAGAATGGTGGCGCAGCAGACGATTACGATTTCAGGTACCATTGTTGACGCGGTGACGGGTGAGCCGGTAATCGGTGCGAATGTGCTCGTGAAAGGCACTACGAACGGTACCAGTACCGATTTCGATGGAAAGTTTAGTTTGGAAGCTCCGGCCGGAGCTACTTTGGTCGTTTCTTACATCGGTTATGTGAACCATGAGGTTAAAGCGACTAGTGCTCCGATGACTATCCGTATCAAGGAAGACACTCAGAACCTTGAGGAGGTGGTTGTTGTTGGTTACGGCGTGCAAAAAAAGGAAAGCTTGACGGGTGCCATGCAGGTGGTGAGCAACGAGAAATTGTTGGATGCCACTAGCCCTACGGTCGAGAACTTATTGTCTGGTAAGGCTCCGGGCGTGCAGGTTACTTCGGGTGGTGGTCAGCCGGGCGCTGCCGGTAAGGTGGTGATCCGTGGTAAGTCTACGGTAAACGGTAGCACGGACCCTCTTTGGATCGTGGATGGCGTAATCGTCGGTACGGATGCGGGTAGCTTGAACCCGGCTGATATCGAATCCATGTCTATCTTGAAGGATGCCGCTTCAACCGCTATCTATGGTTCTCAAGGAGCGAACGGTGTTATCGTGGTGACTACGAAGAAAGGTAAGATCGGAAAAGCTACGATCAACGCTTCCGTAAAGATGGGTGTGAACCAGTTGCACCGTGGAAACATGAATATGATGAACGGCGAGGAATTATATGATTATTATAAATCTTTCGCTAATCAAGACGCCCTTCCGAGTTATTTTACGGAGGATTTGCGCAACCGTAACTTCGACTGGTGGAAAGAGGGTACGCATCTGGGCTTCGCTCAAGACTATAACGTATCTGTTTCCGGTGGCTCAGAGAAGATCAAGACGTATACATCCGTTGGTTACTATAATGAGGATGGTGCCGTGAAAGGATATGACTACAAGCGTTATAACTTGCGTTTCAATGTGGATTACCAAGCGACGGATTGGTTGACTATCAAACCTAAAGTATGGGCTACCCGTAGCGACGTGATGGACCAGCAGCAAGATCTAGGCGCTATCATGTACGTTAATTTCCCTTGGGACTCCCCGTATGACGAGAATGGCGACTTGATCCAGCAATACAGGCCGACCGATTGGGTGAATAGCGATGCTACAAATTACTTGTATGACCTGCAATGGAATTATGAGAAGAAAACTTCCTATGAGTTTATGGGAAACTTTGACTTCGATATCAAGTTTACCGATTGGTTGACTTTTGCGTCCGTGAATAGCTATAAATATAATAACATTCTTTTCAAAGGCTATAACGATCCTCGCTCTAAGGCAGGAGAGGCCGACAATGGATTGTTGCAAGATAAGACCACAACTTCTTATCGGGTATATAGCAACCAATTGCTTCGTTTTAATAAGGTGTTCGATAAACATTCCATCAATGCGATATTGGCTTATGAGTGGAACTCTTATACCCGGGAAATCAAGGATCAGACAGCGGCTAGTTTCGCTCCGGGTTTCTCCGTGGCAGATGTAGCGACAACTCCTAAGACAATAAAAGGATCGCAAGAGGAATGGGCTGTACAATCCTATTTGTTCAATGCCAATTATGCGTATGACAATCGTTATTTATTGTCTTTCTCTTTCCGCCGAGATGGTGCCTCAAACTTTGGTGAGGATGCTAAATATGGTAATTTCTTCTCTGTTAGTGGTGGTTGGAATATCCATCAGGAGGAATTTTTCAAGGCAAAGGATTGGGTACAGCAATTGAAGTTGCGCGCTAGCTATGGTTCTGTAGGTAATCGTCCTACTGAGCTGTATTCGCAGTATACTTTGTATGCTATGTCTACGGGATACAACGGTGATCCGGGTGCGGTAATTGCTCAAAAAGAAAATAAGAACTTGACATGGGAGAAAACCTATACGGCGGGTGTAGGTATCGACGCTATCTTGTTCGATCGTCTGACTATTAATTTGGATTATTACAATAAGAAAACAACCGATTTGCTTTATAAAGTGCCTCTGCCCGGTGTGACAGGTATCACGGGTATCTATCGTAACGTTGGTTCTGTTAAGAATAATGGTTTCGAGGTTTCATTAGGTGTGGACATCTTGAAAGGTGGTGATTGGAATTGGAGCGTTGCCGCTAACTTGGGCTTGAACCGTAATAAGATCACAGAATTGTATGGTGGTAAGAGCGAGATTATTACTGCCAACGCAGGAACAAGCTATTACATCTATATGGATAAGATCTTGACTCCGGGTCAGGATGTGGATACTTGGTATGGAACTGAATGGGCTGGCGTAGATCCGCAAACAGGAGCTCCGTTGTGGTATACAACAAATGAGAAAGGAGAACGCATAACAACTTCTGATTATAGCGAGGCTTCCAAGCACCAGACTATATTAGGAAAATTAAGCCCTGACTTCTACGGTGGTTTCTCTACAAATCTATCTTGGAAGAATATCGATTTATCCGCAGTCTTCGGTTATTCGGTAGGAGGTGAGATTTACAATTATGACCGTTCTATGTATGATAGTGATGGTGCTTATGTAAACTATAATCAAATGAATTTAAGGGATGATTGGAATCGCTGGGAAAAACCGGGCGATATCGCTACCCATCCAAAAGCTGAATATGGTAATAAGAGCCAATCCAGCAAGGGATCTTCCCGTTACTTGGAGGATGCGAGCTATTTACGTTTGCGTAGCTTGACATTAGGCTATACGTTACCTTGGAAGATCCAATATGTAGACAATGTCCGTCTTTCTTTCTCGGGTGAGAACTTGTTTGTTCTTTCGGGGTTCTCTGGAGTGGATCCGGAACTTCCCGCTGAGGTAGGAAGCCAATACAAGGCTGGTTCGGTTGGTGTGGCCATTTCTCCGTACCCACAAGCCCGTAAATTTATGTTTGGTTTAAATGTTACATTTTAATTAAAGGAATAAGAATGAAAAAAATAGCTATAGTGGCTCTTGCGGCAGCGGCCACATTTATAACAAGCTGTGATATCGAACGTATGCCTTATGATAAGTATACGGAGGACAAGATCATGGAAGATAAGGATGCTGCGGTTGATGTCTTATTAAACGGTTGCTACGCTAAATTGAAAACTGCATCTGAGCATTTACACTATTGTGGAGAGTTCCCCGGGGATAACGTTTGCAAGGATAAGCCGACCACAAATCCATTCGGTACTTACTTTACTTATCAGCATACCGTTAATAATGGTGGGCTTTCTACGGTTTGGAACAGTGCTTATAATATCATCTCGCAGACAAGTTCTTTAATGAAGATGATCAATGAGAATGAATCTCCAGAGTTGAACCAAAAGTTGGGTGAGGCCTATTATATGCGTGGCATGATGTATTTTTATCTGTGTCGTGTGTTTGGCCGTCCTTATTATCAAGAACCGGAGAAGAATCTGGGTGTACCTATTGTGAATGGTATGCCTGAGGATATGGATAACCTGGATCTTCCGGATCGTTCTTCCGTGAAAGATACGTATGAGCAAGTTCTGTCTGACTTGAAAAAGGCAGAAGAGTTGATGTCTGATTTTAAGTCGCCCGCCTATGCCTCAAAGTATGCGGCTCAAGCCTTGTTGGCCAAGGTTTATATGTATATGAGTGGTACTTTTGAGAATCCGAATAAGGAATACGCTCAATTATCTTATAATTATGCGAATGAGGTAATCGAGAGTAATCAATTCTCCTTATTGAGTCGTTCGACGTTTATGACATATAATGAGCTTGCTCCGGATGCGGCTTCTCAAACGGAGACTATTTTTGCCGTGAAATTCATTGCTTCGGATTGGGATGATTGGGGTAGCCCGTTAGGTAGTATGTATGCGGAGATTGATGGTCAAGGCTGGGGTGAGGTATACGCTAGCGCTAAATACATGGATTTGCTGCATGAGACAGGTAAAAATACGGATGCCCGCGAGGCTTTTATCCATCCACAATATAAGAAGAATGATGCGGGAGATCAAATTCCGGCTTTCCGTTTCGTCGCTAACTTGTATACGGACGGAAAGATTTCCGGTTATGTATATCGTCAGGGTGAGACAAAGGAAGTAGGTGGTAAGTTAATCGCTACCGTGGATGATGAAGAGTACACATTAACTCCCGTAGATGTGGATAATAAACGTTATTCTATTAGTTATAAGGGAAAAACTTATGTCGGTGATTATGATTACCTGATGTTAGAAAGCCAAGGTAATCCGAAATTCTATAGTTATAAATGCTCTAAGCAAGAAGGTTATCCCCACCTTTATTCACCGGTTATCTCTCGCTTAGGTGAGTTATACCTGATTCGCGCCGAGGCTAGCGCTAAATTAGGAAACTATACAAAAGCATTAGCCGATTTGAATACCGTTCGTACCCGTTCCTTACCTAACGCCGGATATAAATCTTTGGATGCGACAAACGCTCATGAGCTTATCATGAAAGAACGTCAGTTGGAATTAGCTTATGAGGCTGACCGTGGTTTTGATGTATATCGTGTAGGCGATACGATGAAACGTCATTACCCGGGATTCCATGACGGCGTGCCTGAATATCCTGCTACCAGCCCGTTGGCTATCCAGTATATTCCGCAGTCTGAGATTAACGCTTATCCGGGTACATTAACTCAGAATCCGTAATAAGCGATGAATAAGTATTGTATAATGAGTGTGTTGGCAGGGTTTTCCTTGCCAACAACTTTAATAGCTCAATCAGCTCCCCGGCAACCTAACGTGGTGATCATCGTGGCCGATGATCTCGGGTATGGTGATCTAAGCTGTTACGGGGCTCATCGCATACAGACTCCGGGAATGGATCGTATCGCAAATGAAGGCATACGCTTTACGCAAGGTTATTGTACGGCGGCTACTTCTACCCCCAGCCGGTATTCCTTGCTTACCGGATTATATCCTTGGACAAATAGGGATGCCAAAATACTTCCCGGCAATGCGGCTCTGATTATCAATACTCAACAGGTTACCTTGCCGAAGGTGATGAAGCAAGCGGGCTATGTCACCGGCTCGGTCGGCAAATGGCATCTAGGATTAGGTGACGGGGTGGTAGACTGGAACAAGCTGGTTTATCCCGGAGCGAAAGAGATCGGTTACGACTATTCTTTTATCCAAGCTGCTACTAATGACCGGGTTCCCTGTATCTTTATCGAGAATGGGAGAGGTGTAAACCTCGATCCGAACGATCCTCTCTATGTCAGTTATAAGGAGAATTTCCCCGGGGAACCGACTGGGAAGGATAATCCTGAATTACTGAGAATGCTCCCGAGTGTCGGGCATGCCGGCGCTATCGTAAACGGTGTACCTCGAATTGGTTTCCAGAAAGGAGGCAAGACCGCCCAATGGAAAGATGAGGATATGGCAGAGTTGTTCCTTGAGAAGGCGAAAGGTTTTATGAAAGAGAATAAGGATAAACCTTTCTTCCTGTACTATGGCTTGCATCAACCGCATGTACCTCGTGTTCCGAACGAGAGATTCGCGGGTAAGTCGGGGATGGGACCTCGTGGAGATGTTATCTTGGAAGCGGATTGGTGCGTGACCGAATTCTTGAAGGAAATGGATAAGTTGGGGCTAACGGAAAATACGTTAGTTGTTTTCACTAGCGATAACGGACCGGTTCTGGATGACGGTTATCAAGATCAAGCCGTGGAATTGGTAGGGGATCATAAGATGGCCGGACCGCTTCGTGGAGGAAAGACGAGCTTGTATGATGGTGGGACCTGTATCCCGTTCATGCTTCGTTGGCCTGCGGAAGTTAAGCCGGGCGCTGTGTCGGATGCCTTGGTTTGCCAGATGGATTTGTTAGCCTCGCTGTCGGCGTTGATCGGACAGACCTATTCTGATAAGGTAGATAGCCAAAACACCTTGCCTGTCTTCCTAGGAAAAGGTGGTAATGGGCGAAAGGAACTTGTCTTGGAAGGTTATTTCAATTATGCGCTACGTGATGGTGATTGGGTCATGATCCCGCCGTATCCGGATACCTATGGCGACGCGGAGGAGGCTGCCTTTGCCGGAAATAGTAACTGTTATCAATTATATAATGTAAAGGAAGACATCGGTCAGCAAGTTAATTTGGCGGAAAAAGAACCTAAAAGACTTCGACAGATGATGATGACCTTCGAGAGGCTAAAAAGGGAAACCGGAAAGATAACGAACTTTTAGTCTTGGACTCTTTATTTTTCAAAATACTCAATAACGTTTTGATTGAAAAAATATTTTTTTAATTTTGTATCCTCAAAACACAAACTAATTTATAAAATATATGGAAAACACTCGTCGTTCATTCCTTAAGAAAGTATCTGCCGCTGGTATTGGTGCCGCAGGCTTGGCAATGGCTGGAAACGCCGGAGCTACAACAACTGCCGCTGAACCCCAAAAGAAAAAAACAGCCGGTAAAGATGATGGTAAATTACGTTTCGGTTTCATCGGAACGGGTTCTAGATGCCATGAGCATATTAATAATGTATTGGCGATCCCCGGTAATAAGATCGTAGCGATTTGCGATATCCAACAGGGCCCGATCGATAGTACCTTGAAACATATCGCTAAATTTAATGTCCCTGCTCCGAAAGTTTACAAAGGGGGTGAACGTGAATTTGAGAATATGTTGAACAACGAGGAGTTTGATTGCGTGATCATCGCAAGTCCTTGGGAATGGCACGTACCGATGTCTGTCGCCGCTATGAAGGCTGGTGTTCCTTATGTAGGCGTGGAGGTTTCTGCGGCTAACACGTTAGAGGAGTGCTGGGATTTGGTAAATGTTTCGGAAGCAACCGGAAGCCATTTGAATATCATGGAGAACGTATGTTATCGTCGTGACTGTATGGCTGCGTTGAATATGGTCCGCCAAGGTTTGTTCGGCGAGATCTTGCATGGTGGTTGTGGTTATGAGCATGACTTGCGTGAGGTGAAATTCAACGATGGAACTCATTACAACTATGTACCGGGTAGTGGTGATCTTCGTATGGGTCCGACGGCTTTCGCCGAGGCTCAATGGCGTACGAACCATTCCGTACATCGTAATGGCGATATCTATCCGACTCACGGTATCGGACCGATAGCTCATTGTATGGATATCAATCGTGGTAACCGTTTCCTTTCTTTATCCGCTATGGCTACTCAATCTCGTGGATTGCATAAGTTTATCGTGGATAATGGGGGTGAGAATCATCCGTTGGCGAAGGTCAACTTCAATTTGGGAGATATCGTGACTTCTATGATTAAGTGTTCTAATGGACAAACGATTATCGTAACCCATGATACCAATTCTCCTCGCCCTTATTCATTAGGTTTCCGTGTTCAGGGAACTGAGGGTTTATGGATGAATGATGGCGATCATGTATATGTACAAGGAAAGTCTAAGCCTCATCGTTGGGATGATTCCGATGAATGGTTCAAGAAATATGATCATAAATTGTGGGCTTCCTTAGAGTCTCAAGCTGCTGAGGCCGGACACGGTGGTATGGACTATATCATGATGTACGACTTGATCGACGCTATCCGTAATAAGAAACCGGCTCCAATGGACTGCTATGACGCTGCCGCTTGGAGCGCTATCTCCGGCTTGTCGGAGATGTCAATCGCTCGTGGCGGTGCTTTGGTAGACTTCCCGGATTTCACCCGTGGGCAATGGATTCACCGTCAACCGCAATTCGCTTTGTAATAGATTTTCATAAAATACTAGGGAAGGATGTCTTTGTTAAAGGCATCCTTTTCTTTTTTATATACATTTTTCTTGTCTCTTCGAGTATTATGATTATTTTTGTCACTCAAGTTAATCTATTCTATCTAAATTTTAAATTCGTACTATGAAGACAAACAGAAGAGACTTCCTGAAGACTCTTGGAGGAATCGCGGCATTTACGATTGTACCGCGCCACGTGTTGGGTAATGGATTCATCGCTCCAAGTGATCAATTAACAAAAGGAATTATCGGTACAGGTGGTATGGGCCGTGGACATGTGGACTATGCCGGGACTCGTCTTGTCGCTGTGTGTGACGTCGATAAGAATCATCTGGAGCTAGGTAAACAGTTGGTAAAGGATAAGATTGCCGCATACCATGATTTTCGTGATTTGATTCTAGATCCCAATGTAGATATCGTTCATATAGCTACGCCTCCTCACTGGCATGGTATCATGTCTGTCGAGGCCGCTAAAGCAGGAAAAGATATTTGGTGTGAGAAGCCTATGACCCGTACGATCGGGGAGGGTAAACGGGTAATGGAAGCGATGAAGCAATACGGACGTATGTTCCGCTTGAACACTTGGTTCCGTTTCGCTGACCCGTTCTATGGACTGGGCACTCCAGTGAAACCTTTGAAGAAACTGGTTCAAAGTGGTATGTTGGGCTGGCCGCTAAAGGTAACGATCAGCAAGCATACCGGTTTCGACTGGAAGTTCTATTGGGTTGGTAAAGAATATCTGGAACCACAATCGGTGCCTAGTGAGCTGGATTATGATTTCTGGTTGGGTCCGGCTCCTTACAAACCTTATAACCCGCATCGTGTGCATCAGACATTCCGTGGATACTGGGATTATGACGGCGGTGGTTTAGGGGATATGGGACAGCATTATATTGACCCTGTACAATATTTTCTAGGAAAAGATAATACCAGCCCGGTTAAGGTAGAGGTGGATGCTCCGCAACAACATCCGGACGCCGTGGGTACTTGGCGCTCGATTACGTATACCTATGAGGATGGTTGCCAGATCGTACTTTGGGGAGGTGATTACGGGGATCCGAACACACCTTATATTTCCGGACCGAACGGGAATGTTTATAAGAATTTCGTATGTGATATCCCGGATTGGGAGAAAAAGTTATCCGATTATCCCGAACCTGAGCCACAGGTTACCGACTTTATCGAGTGCGTAAAGACTCGTCAGCCTTTTGCCTTGAATGAGCGTAATGGCTTCCGTTCCGCTACGATCGTGAATATGGGTGCCGTAGCCCTTCGTTTGAATCGTACGCTTCACTTTGATCCCGTAAAACTGGAATTTATTAATGATGAGGCCGCTAATCGTTTGTTGGATCAGCCGATGAGAGCGCCTTGGAACATTTAAATACATACACATATGAAAAAAGTATATATATCAATTGCCAGCTTATTGTTGTGCGGTAGTATGTTAATGGCTCAAAGCCCGGCTAATCGTACATCGAAGACGATCGTTGCCGATGTACTGGCACAGATGCCGGCGGAGCAACAAGCTGAATATAACAAATTAATTAATGACTTAAGCTCCACTGGCGAGGAAGGGGTCTTGATGTTGATTAACAAGATTAACGCTCCGGGAAAAGGCAGTAGCTCGAACGTGGATTATGCGTTAAGCGGATTGACTCACTACGTGATGGCGAAAGGTGAGGAAAATGCCCGTCTAGCAACAGCCAACGCATATTTGAAAGCCTTAGATAAGGTGAGCGACCGGGAGACAAAGGCTTTTATTATCCGGCAGCTTCAATTACTGGGAAAAGATGAGTGTGTGGATACGCTGGCTAACTATTTGAACGATGAGAGCCTAAGCGGTCCTGCTGCCCGTGCGTTATCCGCTATCCGTACCGATAACGCTAAGAAGGTTTTGGTGGCTTCCTTGATGCGTCGTTCCGGTACTCCGAAGACGCAAAAGGATATTATCCGTGCGATCGCTGACGTGCAAATCGCTGATGCGGAAAATGTATTGAAAGTGATGCTTGGTTCCAGCGATGAGAATATGCAGAAAGAGGTTCTTTATGCGTTGAGCCGTGTAGGTTCTAAAGCTTCTCTGAGTGATTTAGCCGCCGCTGCCGAGAAAGCCGGTTATAAAATGGAAAAGACCGGGGCGAATGAGGCGTATATCGCTTTGATTAAACGTGTCCTTGAGCAAGGCGATACCAAAGACGCGGAGAAAGCGGCGAATGATTTATTGAAGAAGTCTACGAAAGCGGGCATGACACAGACCCGTGAGGCCGCTCTTCAGATTCTATTGGCCGCTAAGCCGGAAGCCGCTACGAAGAATTTATTATCGGCTTTGAAAGATACGGATAAAGGATACCGTAATGCGGCTTTGAACTTCGCTTCGGGTTTCGCTGATCAAAATGTTTATATCGAGGTCATGAAACACATGTTAAAGGCGAAGCCGGAAGTCAAGGTAGATATCTTGAACTGGATAGGCCGTGAAAGCAAATGCCCGTCTAAACATGACGTGATCAAGAATCTGGAACTTCGTTTTGATCTACCAGCAAGACAAGTTCTTTTGGATCAATTGAAAGATAAGGATTTCTATGTGCAACAGGCCGCTGTTTGGGCCTTGGTTAAAATCGGTGATAAGAGTGTCATTCCTGTGCTGGCTGATTTGTTGAAGAGCAATGACAAGCAAGTGATTTTATTGGGTCAAGATGCTTTGATGGCATTTAACGGCGATATTGATCAAGCAGTCGCTAAAGTGATCCCGTCCGCTTCCGATGCCGGAAAAATCGCTGGTTTGGAGCTGTTGGCGATACGTATGGCCGATGCGAATCTAAATACGGTACTGGATCAGATTAAATCCGGCTCCTCAGAGGTGAAGAAAGCCGCTTATACCGCATTGAAAGATGTAGTATCCGAGAAAGATTTCACTTTATTGTGCGGAATGTTGGAGACTGCGGAGGCTTCAGCTGTCGCTCCGCTTCAAGATGCGATCATTGCCGCCATCTCTAAACAACCGGCGGCAACTCAAGTATCTAACGTGAATCGTCGTATGATACAAGCGGGGGACAGCAAGAGATATCTTTATTATAAGGTCTTATCAGCGACTGGCGAGAAAGAGGCTTTGGCTACGATCGTGGAAGGATTGAATAAAGGAAATGGAGCGGCCAAGGATGCGGCTCTTGACGCTTTGTTGGCTTGGAAGGGTATTGAGGCTGCCGACGAACTATTTAAGGTTTGCCAATCAGCCGCTTCCGATCAAGTATTCGACAGGGCGTTAAAGCGTTATGTGCAGTTGGTATCTAATCCGGCATTTACGAGAGAGAATCGTTTGTTGAGCTTGCGGAAAGTCATGGAGATTGCCCGGACGAGTGAGCAAAAGGCTCTTATTTTACGTCAGATCCAACGGGCGGATACCTTCTTGGCATTGATGTATGCGTCGGAATTCTTGGATTCAAGCGATGCGGCTGTTCGTTCTGCGGCTGTTTATGCGGTTTGGAATATCGCTCGTAACCATCCGGAATATAAGGGTGACAATGTGAAGGCTATCTTGAAACGTGTTTTGACCATGTTTGACGGGGAAGACGCTCGTTATGATATCGATGCCTTGAAGCAACATTTGGATGCGATGCCGGACGAGGTCGGATTTGTCTCTATCTTTAATGGTAAGGATTTAACGGGTTGGAAAGGTTTGGTCGAGAATCCGATCGCCCGCGCGAAAATGAAACCGGCTCAATTGGCGAAAGCGCAGGAGAAGGCAGATGAGAATATGCGTCGTGACTGGAAAGTAGAGAACGGCCTGTTAGTATTTGACGGTACTGGGTACGATAACCTATGTACGGAAAAGCAATATGGTGATTTCGAGATGTATGTGGATTGGATGTTGGATCCGAAAGGCCCTGAGGCTGATGCCGGTATTTATCTGCGTGGTACTCCTCAAGTCCAGATCTGGGATACTTCTCGGGTAAATGTTGGTGCGCAAGTAGGTTCCGGTGGCTTGTACAACAATCAGGTAAACGAGAGCAAGCCTTCGAAAGTGGCCGACAATAAATTGGGTGAATGGAATTCCTTCTATATTAAGATGGTTGGTGACCGTGTGACGGTTGTCTTGAACGGAGAAAAAGTGGTAGATAACGTGATTCTGGAAAACTATTGGGATCGCAAGCTTCCGATTTTCCCGGTAGAGCAAATCGAGATGCAAGCTCATGGCAGCAAGGTCTATTACCGTAATATCTACGTAAAGGAATTGGAAAAACAAGAACCGTTCAAATTATCGCCGGAAGAGGAAAAAGAGGGCTTCAAGGTTTTGTTTGACGGAACGAATATGCATGAGTGGACTGGAAACACGGTTGATTATATCTTGGAAGATGGCTGTATCTCTATGGTCCCAAGCAGTAGTTTCGGTGGTAATCTGTACACCAAGAAGGAATACGGAAACTTTATCTATCGTTTTGACTTCCAGTTAACCCCGGGAGCTAATAACGGTGTCGGTATTCGTACGCCGATGGAAGGAGATGCAGCATATGTAGGTATGGAAGTGCAGGTCTTGGATTGTGAACATCCTATTTACCAAGGAAACATCACTCCGCTGCAACATCACGGTTCCGTATACGGTATCATTCCCGCCCGTGAGGATCATCCGAAAGCGTTCAAGCCGGTTGGAGAATGGAATACGGAAGAGATCATGGCGGATGGCGATCATATCCGTGTGACGGTGAATGGAGTAGTAATCTTGGATGGAAATATTCGGGATGCCGTGAAGAATGGTACGCCTGATGGAAAGGAGCATCCGGGTTTGTTTAACAAAAAAGGTCATATAGGTTTCTTAGGGCATGGTTCCCCTGTCAAATTCCGCAATATTCGTATCAAGGAATTGAAATAATTTATATTAGGCTTTGAATATAGAAAGAGGCTGTCTCAAATAGAAGTTTGAGATGGCCTTTTTTGTGTCTGCAAAAAAAATCAGGCAAGCTCTAACTTCGCTCAGCCAGAACTTGCCCGTCTCCCTAATTTTTTGTATCTTAGGGAATCAAATCAAGATATCCCAAAGATAATGTTTAAAAGTTACACATCCAACGATAATCTGCTTTTACCTCCATGTTTAGGCGATTTTATACCCCAGAACGATCCGGTCCGGGTTGTTCACCGTATCATTGAACAGATAAACCTTAAAGAACTTTACCTTAAGTATTCCTCTAAAGGCTGTTCTGCGTACCATCCACGCATGATGCTTCAGATTCTTGTCTATGCTTATTTGCGTAACATCTATTCCAGCCGTCGCATCGAAGAGTTCTGTCGTAACGATATCCGCTTCATGTGGCTTACCGGCAACGTGACTCCTGACCATAATACCATCAACCGTTTCCGCAGCAGCCGTCTGAAGGATGTACTGAAGACAGTTTTCGCTACTATTGTAAAGTTCCTCGTGTCAGAAGGTTTTGTAAGTCTTGATGTGGCATTTACCGACGGAACGAAAATGGAGGCTAACGCCAACCGTTATACATTTGTCTGGGGCAGGTCCATACATACCCGTATATCCGGAATAGCTGAACAGCTTGAGGAGATATGGCAGTATGCCGAATCCGTTACCAAACAGGAACTGCGTGATTCAGCTCCGGTTACATATCAGGATATCACCCCGGAGAAAGTGGAAAAGGCACTGGAGCAGATAGACGATGCCCTGAATGGAGTTGATGCTGACAAGAAAGTGAAAGCGAAGGTAAGGCGTGTAAGGAAGTCATGGCCTGAACAACTCAGGAAATATGAATCACAGGGAAAGATACTTGACGGACGCAACAGTTACTCAAAGACAGACAATGATGCCACTTTCATGCGCATGAAGGAGGACCATATGAAGAACGGACAGCTTAAACCCGGATATAATCCTCAGATAAGTACCAATAAACAGTTCATCCTGAACTATACCATCCATCAGTGTGCAGGCGATACCTCCACCTATCCTCTGCATATGGATGATTTCCATTCCCTTTACGGCAGATACCCTAACGTGTCTGTCTGTGATGCAGGATACGGAAGTGAAGAGAACTATCTGTATGCTTTCGGGCATGACATTGAAACCTTCATAAAGTACAATTATTTTCATAAGGAACAGAAAAGGAATTTCAGAAACGACCCGTTTCTCTCTGCCAACTTTTATTATAATGAGGAAAATGACGGCATGTACTGTCCTATGGGGCAGAGAATGGAAAGACTATCTGATGTAAGGCGGGTAACAGACAACGGTTTTGTGCAGACCATATCAAGATACAGGGCACGCAACTGCAAGGGTTGCCCGTTAAGATGCCGGTGTCATAAAAGCAGTTCGGAAAGGATTGTACAGGTAAATCACCGTCTGAGAAAAATCAAGGAAAAAGAACGTGAAAAGCTGCTTTCTGATGAAGGTCTGAAATATCGCAGTCAGCGACCACAGGATGTGGAAGCAGTATTTGGAAACCTCAAGAACAACAAGCACTTCAAGAGGTTCAATCTTCGTGGACTTAAGAAGGTTGAAATTGAGTTCGGCCTGCTGGCAATAGCACATAATCTTGCAAAAGTAGCCTCTTAGGAAGGTTATGGTAACAAAAAAACAGTGAAATCTTCAAAAGTAAGCTTATAAATTCATCTTTAGAGAAAAATCCAAAAGACTTCAACTTGGAATAAAACAACAGAGGCCATCTCAAGTTTATTTTGAGACAGCCTCTTTTTTATTATAGAGGATTTATACTATTTAAATTATATCTTTGTGAAATCATAGTGTAATTTTATCGGAAGGGATATTTTTATGGAGGATATACAGACTCAATTGGATCAATGTAAATTGTTATTGGATAGGGCGGAAGTTGGCTTGTGGGAAGCCGATTTTGTTCAAAGAAGTTATATCTGTTCCGATTATTTAATGAGTATATTTGGGAAGAAGGGGAATAATCTCTCTTTTTTTGAATTTTACTATATAATCCGGGAAGACTTTAGGGATCTGATTACTACGGATTTTTTATCGATCCAATCTGTCGATACGTATGAGCAAATATTTCCGATAATAACACCGACTGGGGAAAAATGGGTACGCTCCAGATTATGTGAGCGTAAGTTGAATAACGGAGTGTGCGTAAAAGCGTTGGGCATATTACAGATTTTACCTAATTTCAAACTGAAAGAGGAAAAGATTAGTAAGATGATCGATCATAATGAAATGATCTTCCGAAAGCTGTATGTAAATTTACCTGTGGGAGTCGAGCTTTATGACAGGGACGGTTACTTGATTGATCTGAACGCAAAGGATATGGAGATATTCGGTATCCGGTCAAAGAAGGACGTTTTAGGAGTCAATATTTTTAGCAACCCGATTCTGCCTAAAGATGTGATCAAGAAACTCAAGGAGAATAAATCCGTGAATTTCCGGCTGAATTATTCGTTTAAGAAGGTCGATGATTATTATAACACCTCGAAAGTAGGCGAGTTGGATATCGTTACCAAGGCCAGTATTTTATATGACCAAAGAGGTGAACCTTCCAGCTATTTACTTATTAATTTGGATAATACGGAAAAGATGATCGCCTATAACCGTATTTCTGAGTTTGAGAATGTATTTACCTTGGTCAGCGTATACGCTAAAGTCGGTTATGCCCTTTATGACTTATATACCTTTGAGGGCTATGCCATTAAGCAATGGTATGAGAATATGGGAGAGAAGGATGGAACCCCCTTGTCCCAAATTATTGGGATTTATTCTTATATTCATCCGAACGACGCTGGATATATAAACTCATTCTTTGAGGAGGTGAAACAGGGTAAAGCGCATCATTTCCGTAGGGAAGTGCGTGTGAAGTCTGGTGACGGATGGAAATGGATTTGCGCCAATATCACCCGTAACCCTCAAAGCGTAGACCCGAATAAACCGGAGATGATCTGTATTAATTATGATATCACGGAGTTAAAGGACTCTCAATTGAAAAGGGAAAGGGCGGAAGAACTGGATCGTTTGAAGTCTGCCTTCCTAGCGAATATGAGTCATGAGATTCGTACGCCATTAAATGCCATTGTCGGTTTTTCTCAATTATTGGCGGAAACGGATGATCCCGAGGAGAGGCATGAGTTTGTGGAAATCATCGATAGCAATAATCGGATGTTGCTTCAATTGATCAGTGATATTCTAGATTTGGCAAAAATTGAATCTGGTACGATGGATTTCAAGTTCGCCGATATGAGCATAAAAGAGGTGATCAATGAGATCGTGACCTCTTTCCGTATTAAGATGCCCGATAACGTAGCTCTGATTGCTCCCAAAGATTCACCGGAATGCCAAATCTATAGCGATCGTATGCGGCTGACGCAGGTAATTTCCAATTTCCTTAACAATGCGATCAAGTATACGAGCGAAGGTTGTATCATCTTAGCTTACGAGATCATAGGTGATGAGATAAAATTCTCCGTGACTGATACGGGGGATGGCATGAGCCAAGAGATACAAGCCCATATCTTTGATCGTTTCTATAAAGGAAATACGTTTAAACAAGGTACGGGCTTGGGGCTATCTATTTGCGAGACCATCGTAAATAGACTAGGTGGTCGGATCGGTGTAAATTCCGAGTTGGGCAAAGGCAGTACGTTTTGGTTTACACATCCCTATTCCTTCTCGCCGAACGCTAAATCTCCTGCATCGCCTAATCCGGGAACGATATAAGAATGATCGTCGAGGTCATTATCTAATGCGGCGATCCAGATTGTAGTCTTGTCATCCGGCATTTTCTTCTGCAAGTATTCCAAGGCTTGTTTGCTTGAGATGATGGAGGCTACGTGTACATGGCCGGGTACTCCTTTGGTCAACAGGGCCTCATACGCCAATTCCATAGAACTTCCGGTGGCCAACATCGGGTCGGATATGATCAAGGTTTTACCTGTTAAGCGAGGAGAGGCGATATATTCGATATGAATATCAAAATTCAAACGGTCTTTATATTTGCGGTAAGCGGATACGAAAGCGTTCTCCGCATTATCCAGATACCGAAGGAAACCTTGGTGGAATGGAAGCCCGGCACGCAAGATCGTACTAATCACGATTTGATCGTCCGGCGTATTCATCGGGGCTATACCTAGCGGGGACTGGATGTCTTTCGTACTGTAATGAAATTCCTTACTGATCTCGTAAGCCATGATTTCTCCGATACGCTCGACATTGCGACGGAAGCGAAGGCTGTCTTTTTGTATATCTACATCTCTAAGTTCGGCTACGAACTTGTTTAATATGGAATTGGTGTCTCCAAGATTAACGATTCTCATGAGTCTTTTTTGAGCCCAAAAGTAATCATTTCCGGACACTAAAAATCATAAGTATGAAATTTTTCATTCATACTTATAAATGAAAGATTTCATACTTATGATTTTTTATCCCCTTACCGGGGATATTTTTACTACGTTTTCGGTGACTTTATTATTTCAGGTGGGCATTCATCGCCTCAAGGAGGAATTTACCCGGTTTGAATTTTACGGTCGTACGAGCGGGGATCATTACCGGAGTACCTGTTTTAGGATTTCTGGCAAGACGCTGTGTTTGCGGTCTTGGGATCAGTGTTCCAAATCCGACAAGTACGATTTCCTCATTTTCAGACATACGCTCAGTTACGATCTCGATGTAAGCATCCAATACTTTCTTTGCTTCTTGCTTTTGTAACCCGGTCTTGTCTGCTAAAGCCTCTATAAGTTCTGCTTTGTTCATAAATGCAAATTTTTTAAATTGTTAAACACTACAAATGTACACTTTGAAGCTGGTTTTATAGTTACGTTTTGCAAAGATACATTTGCATTTGAGTTTCTTATTAAACAAGGCCTACAGATGTTTGTTACATTTTTAAGAACAAAAAATGTTAATAATGTGTCTGTTTGCGAATTTCGAAACATTTATTGAATCTTGATATACCCGATTCGTGTGTACTTGATAGTACGGGATTCTATATGTTTTAAGACTTTAGCGGAAGTCAAAGTCAATTTTTCCCCTACTTGGAAAGCATGAGCGCCCGGTGGCAACGTTTGCGTGGTAAGACTACGATCTTTCGCTTTTATCCTCAATAAGAAGTAATTTCCGGCGATGTCCACGGCCGTGAGCAATTGATCTACATAGAAATATTCGGTACCACGGATAATCTGTGTCTTGTAAGAATCGTCTTCAATGCGGACTTTTGTGATTGTTAACTTTAAATCGCTCAATTTTTCTCCCGGTGTTCCTACAAAGCGGCTTACAGGCATTTTATATTTTTTACGGGTCTGTAGGTCGAGATAGATTTTACTGTAGGTCACCGCTAACTCTTTAAAACGCATCTCGCTTTTTACGTGAGGTTCATATTTATCGGCTATCCAAACGACGTATCGGGGATCGATCGTATAGATGTCATGCAAATGGTATCCTCTGTATTTACCGAAAGAAATAATATCGTCTCCATTATCGGGAGAGTCTTTGATATCTGTCGTTATAAATAAAGGTAGAAAGGAGTTGCTTACCATCTTAATCGCCTTATTCACCGAGCTGATGGCATTCAAGTCGAGATTCGCCAAATAGACCGTCGGATGATAAGTGGCCGAAGGCGTAAAGAACCAAAGCGTATAATATAAGGTCTTTGAGGTAGGCAAAAGAATGTAGTACCGCCCTTTGTCTGACGTTTTTCCTCGATTGAACGTGTTTAACTTGTCGAGGATCATCTTCTGTATTTCACCGGATATGCCGGACGTGTTCTCATCCATACGATCAACTCTATATACAAATCTACTGAAAAAATCCGGAACTACATAATTTGCGGATGAGTTATTTATGACTACTTTTGCCCTAAAAATAAAATAGACGATGAGAATAGAGCAGAATTATTCGTTGGAGAAACACAATACGTTCCATCTCCCAGTAAAGACACGTTGGTTCATGGAGTATGAGACGGAGGAGGAGTTGCAACGAATCTTACATGATGAATACTTTCAGGAATGTTTATCCTTGCATATAGGAGGCGGGAGCAATCTATTGTTCATCAACGATTATAATGGCATTATCATCCATTCCCGAATCAAGGGGATTTCTATCTCGGCGGAAACGGACGAGTATGTATCGCTTCGTGTCGGGGCTGCGGAGATCTGGGATGATGTCGTGGCATACGCCGTATCGAAAGGTTGGGGAGGTATAGAGAATCTTTCTTTAATACCCGGTGAGGCGGGCGCTGCCGCTATCCAGAACATCGGGGCTTATGGCATGGAGATCAAGGATGTGATCGAGAGCGTGGAGGCTTATAACCAGTTGACATTCGAGAAACGGACTTTTACGAATTCGGATTGTGAATATGGATATCGTAATAGTTATTTCAAGAATGAACATCATGACCCCCACATCATAACTTATATCACGCTTCGACTATCCAAGAACCCTGGTTTTTCAGTTAATTATGGGAACTTAAAGGAGGAGTTGACGAAATATCCGGAAGTTACTTTGGAAACGATCCGTGAGGCTGTCATAACAATTCGCAGGCAGAAGCTTCCCGATCCTGAAGTATTAGGCAACGCAGGCAGTTTCTTTATGAACCCGATAATTACGGCAGAGCATTTTGAGAAATTGAAAAAGCAATTCCCGGAAATCCCGTCTTATCCCGCTTCGGAAGGAAAGATCAAGGTTCCGGCCGGTTGGTTGATCGAGCAATGTGGGTTTAAGGGTAAAAACCATGGGTCGGTAGGTGTTTACGAGAAACAAGCGTTGGTATTAGTGAATTTAGGAGATGCCCGGGGGGATGAGATCGCGTTGGTCGCGGAGAGCATTCGTACCGCCGTAAAAGATCGTTTCGGTATAGAGCTTATGCCTGAGGTTAAATATGTCGGATAATGAAAATCGTTTTTTTAGGAACAGGAACGTCTACGGGCAATCCTGAGATAGGTTGCCAATGTGAGGTATGTACTAGTAAAGACCCCCGTGATTGGCGTCTACGGGCCTCGATCTTGGTAGAGACGGAAGGGAAACGGATATTGATCGATTGTGGTCCGGACTTCCGTTGGCAAATGATAACCAATAAGATTTACCATTTTGACGCCGTTTTAGTAACCCATGAGCACTACGATCATGTAGGTGGCTTAGATGATCTACGTCCTTTTGGTCGGTATAAAGATGTGGATATTTATGCGGAAGACAATGTCGTGGAGGCGATAAAAACTCGCATTCCTTATGTGTTCCGGGAGCATAAATATCCGGGAGTGCCTAATTTGGTATTGCATACGATCGGGACGAAACCGTTTGAGGCCGCCGGTGTCATGATCACTCCCATTCGTGTAATGCACGCTAAGCTGCCGATCTTAGGTTTCCGTATCGGCAATATGGCTTACTTGACCGACCTTAAATATCTTCCGGAAGAGGAGTACGCTAAGTTGGAAAACCTTGATGTATTGGTTATTGATGCTCTTCGGAAAGGAGAGCATCAATCGCATGAGAGTCTGGAGGAAGCCTTAGCGAATATATCCCGTATCCAGCCCAAGGAGGCCTATTTAATCCATATGAGTCATCGCATAGGGTTGCATGCGGTCGTTGAAAAAGAGTTGCCTCCGCATGTACATTACTCATATGATGGATTAACGGTGACTTTTTAAGCCATATATTAAAAAGATTCTTTATCTTTGCCAGCTGAAAATCTAGAGAATAGCTGCTTTTTTTAAGTTAGTCGCTTATAGCAGGGGTGGTATATAATAAAAAACAATAATAGACTGTATGAATTTATCGTTTAAGAACGTACTATGCGTATGTTGCTTATTGCTGTCGGGATCTGTGTATGCGCAGGTTCCGCAAGACTTGATTGACAAGGCGAAAGCCGCTGGAATGTCGGATACGCAGATACAGCAGGAATTAGCCAAGCGTATGAAACAAGAAGGGGGATCTGTCGGATCTCAAGCTACCGCTACCGATGCGAAGGTTAGCGACCGGGTAATGCCGGTAATCGATGAAGGACAATCCTTAGAAGCCCAACGTAGAAATAATCTTCCTGCTTCAGCCATGGAGAATACCGTATTCGGGCATGAAATCTTCTCAAACAAGAACTTATCTTTTGCCCCAGATTTAAACATCCCTACACCTAAGGATTATGTGCTTTCCGCTGGTGATGAGTTATTGATTAATGTATGGGGAGATTCCGAGCTAAACTTGAAATTAAAGATCTCTCCGGACGGTACGATCCTTGTACCAAATTTAGGTCCGGTGTCGGTCAGTGGATTGACGATCGCTGGCGCTGAGACTCGTCTGCGTCAGGAGTTGAGCCAGATTATGTCTACGCTGTCTGGTTCGGGAGAGGGGAATACCTTTGTTTCCGTCAGTTTGAGCCAGATTCGTAGCATGAAGGTGAATATTGTCGGCGAGGTAGTCGCTCCCGGTACGTATACATTACCTTCATTCGCCACATTATTTAATGCGTTGTATGCCGCCGGTGGTGTGAATAAGATTGGTTCTTTGCGTAGCATCAAGGTATATCGTAATAGCAAGGAAATCGCTAATCTCGACGTATATGATTATTTATTGAACGGAAAGTACACAACGAATGTCCGTTTGGAAGAGAACGATATGATTATGGTAGGCCCGTACGACCAGTTAGCGGTGGTTCGAGGTAAGGTGAAACGTAATCGTATTTTCGAGTTGCGCAAGGGCGAGACCTTGAAGCAATTGCTGGATATGGCTGGCGGATTTACCGGCGACGCTTATACGAAGGACGTACAAGTGAAGCGTAAATCAGATAGTCGTTACCAGATCTCTACGGTTTCGGAGGATAAGTTCGCTTCTTTCGTGATGCAGGATGGCGATTCTTTGCAGGTAGATTCCGTTATTCCTTTTTATGAGAATCGTTTGGTCGTGACGGGAGCTGTATGGCGTCCGGGAGAATATGAGTTAAGTCCGTCGGTTCGTACGGTAAAGCAATTGGTAAAACAGGCCGCAGGTCTTAAAGGAGACGAGTTCGCCGGCCGTGCCTTGATTACCCGTTTGAATCCGGATTTCACGACTACGATGATCGCCGTGGATATTCGTGGTATCTTGAACGGTACCGCTCCAGATGTGGAGTTGCAAGCGGAAGACCAATTAAGCATTCCTTCCCTATTCGATTTGCGCGAACCTTATACGATCAAGGTTGGCGGAGCCGTGAATTATCCGGATACGGTGCTTCCGTATCGTCATAATTTGACAATAGAAGACGCTATCATGATGGCAGGTGGTTTAAGAGAGTCCGCTTCTTCTATTAATGTAGAGGTAGCCCGTCGTGTGAAGGATCCTAGTTCCAATCAGAATGTCAACCGGATCGCCGATGTATATAACTTCTCGTTGAGTGAGGACTTCAAGTTGAATGCGGGAGATACGATCTTCACATTGGAGCCGTTCGATGAGGTTTATGTTCGTTTCTCCCCGGGGTATCATGAGCAACAGGTCGTGAAGGTGAACGGTGAGATCACTTTTGCCGGTAGCTATGTATTGGCTACGAAGAACGCTCGCTTGAGTGATATTATCGCGAAAGCGGGAGGAGTTACCCCAGAGTCTTATGTAAAAGGTGCTAGCTTGAAACGTCAGTTGACAGAAGATGAATTGAAACGCATGGAGACCCTTCTGGCTTTAAGTGAGGCGAATAAGCAAAGCCGGGATTCCATCGGTGTAGCGTTGATGAATGTGAAGGACTATTCCGTAGGTATTGATTTAGAGAAAGCGTTGGCAAATCCGGGTAGTATCGATGACGTTGTGCTTCGTGACGGCGATGAGCTTTATATCCCGCAGATGCAAAGTACGGTGAAGATGAGCGGAGCCGTGACTTATCCGAACAGCGTAACTTACACGAAAGGTATGTCGGTTATGGATTGCTTGTCTCAAGCCGGTGGTTATAATGATATCGCACGTAAGTATCCGATCGTAATATATATGAATGGTAAGGTCGCTACGACGAAGCGTACCGCTATCTTTTTCAAGCGTTATCCGAAAGTGGAGCCGGGCTGTGAGATCGTAGTTCCGACGAAAACGCAACGTGAGCGCCGAAGCTTGGCTGAGATCATGAGTATCAGTAGCTCCGCTACCTCTATGGCTGCGATGATTACCTCTATTGTTAACATGATTAAAAACTAATCAGGCATGGATACGATAAACGAGATAAAAAGACAAGAGTTACCTGAGGAGCAGGAGATCGATTTAATCGAACTGGCGCAAAAACTGTGGAAAGAGCGTAAGTTCTTATTGAAAGGCTGTGGTATTGCGGTGGTAGTAGGTTTGATTGTAGCTTTCAGTATTCCCAAGGAATATACAACTACGGTGAAATTGGCACCAGAGACACAGGATGCGGCAAAAAAATCTAGTCTTGGCGGTTTGGCTGCTATGGCTGGGATTAATCTGAATGCCGCTGCCGGTGCGGACGCGATCTCTCCGGATTTGTATCCGGATGTGGTGCAGAGTACCCCGTTTCTGTTGGAATTGTTTCCGGTAGAGGTTACCGATAAGGAAAAGGAGTTAAGCACTACATTGTATGATTATATGAGTGAACATCAACGTAAGGCTTGGTGGGGATATATTGTCTCCGCTCCATTCAAGGCGTTGGGTGCGGTAATGAGTTTAATCTCCGGTGACGAGGAAGAGTCTGAGGGCTTGAATCCTTACCATTTGACAAAGGATCAAGAAGAGGTGGTGAAGGCCTTGCAGGAGCGGGTTTCTGTTTCCGTGGACAAGAAGACCTTGGTTATCACGGCTTCCGTACAGATGCAGGACCCGGTTATTTCCGCTCAGATGACAAAGGTCGTTTTGGAAAACCTCCAGAATTATATTACGAATTATCGTACGCAAAAAGTAAAGCAAGATTTGGAATTTACCCAGAAGGTATTTGGCGAGTCACGTGACGCTTATTATAAAGCGCAACGTGCGTACGCTGCTTTCGAGGATGCCAACCGTAATATTATCTCTTCCAGCTACCGTACGGAGCAGGAACGTTTGAAGAATGAGATGACCCTTACGTTTAATGTTTACAATACGTTGGCGCAGAAGTTGGAGCAAGATAAATTGCGTGTACAGGAAGAAACTCCGGTGTATACCGTAATCGAGCCGGCTACCGTACCTTTGAAAGCATCTTCTCCTAAGAAGGCACTTATCTTGGTCGGTTTTGTCTTCCTCGCTTTATTCGGATGTATCGGATATTTATTCGTAAAAGATATGTTTGTGGCAGCTTTCAAGAAAGAAGAGACTGGAGCTTAATTCCCGCAAACCGTAAAATATGCCACGGCCTCGTCATGACTGACTTGTGTCGTGGTTTTTATTTGCGGGAATAGCCGATTGATCCGGGTGGTTATCGTATCGCATAAATTGGGGTAAAAGTTCTCCAAGGCTTTCTCATAGGGTTGCTCGTTGAAGCAGCAAAGGCTTCCTTCATTATAGAATAAATCCATTGCCAACCATTGATTTTTCATTCTCCACTCCGTCGAGTCATTCATTTGTACCCGTAAATGTAAAGGGGCGCTTTTGATGAAGAGATTCATTGCGCCACGCTTGCCTTTTTTACGAATCAGATCTGTTAGTTCCGGAATGACATGTGCGGGGTATGTCTGTTGCCTTTCCACCGTCTCTACCAATAATCTTCGGTTGTAGGACGCTACGAATATACCCTCGTGGTAGTAACAACCTAGAAAATGCTTATCAACATCAGGATAATATCTAACAGGAACGGAGGTTTCCTCTCGTTGCTGGGCCGGAAAAGTGAAAGAGACGTCCAGTTGCTTGAAAATACGCTCTGCCGTATGACTATCCATAGGGGCGTACAAGACATCCCCTTGTGGATAATAAGCGATTAGGAAAGACGATAATTCCAGATTTTGCCGTATTAAAGAAAGGAAAATAGCGGGGGTATGATCTGAGAACGCCTTGCGTATATTCTCCATGGGTAGTATCATCTTCTCGAATACAGGAGGACGATTGATGGCAAAAATTGCCGTGGGGCTTGGAACGACCAAACTATAGGGATCTACCGTAGCGACAAATTGCTCGTCGTTCATATGCTTGTAAAAGTACCTCACGCATACGATCGTACCCAGAAACAAGACAAAAAATGCCGTTATGTCTTTCTTGCTGATCCTCATGTTTGCTTTAGGAAGTGTTTACACCAAGGCTTTAATCCGCATTCCTCACATTTCGGTTTCCGGGCGAGGCAAACATATCTTCCATGCAATATCAACCAGTGATGGGCGATGGGGATCAATTCTTCCGGAATGTTCTTCACCAACTCCTTTTCCGTTTCCAAAGGTGTCTTGCTATTATTGGTCAAGCCGATCCGGTTGGAGACACGGAATACGTGCGTATCCACCGCCATGGCCGGCTTGTCATATACTACGGATGCGATTACGTTCGCTGTTTTTCTTCCTACGCCCGGCAGTTTTTGTAGCTCATCAATATCGGAGGGAACCACGCCTTTGAAATCCTCTATCAGCATTTTCGCCATACCTACCAGATGTTTAGCCTTATTGTTCGGGTAAGATACGCTTCGTATGTATTCAAAGACAACTTCCGGTGTGCTAGCCGCCATTACCTCGGGAGTCGGGAAAGCCTCGAACAGGGCAGGTGTGATCATATTCACTCGCTTATCCGTGCATTGTGCGGATAGGATTACCGCTATCAATAGTTGATAGGGGTCGTCATAATGTAGTTCAGTCTCGGCTACCGGTACGTTTTCCTTAAACCAGTTTAATACGCCTTTATACCTTTCTTCTTTTCGCATTGCTTTTTCGGTTTCTGTTTTTCGCATCCTAAAGGTATAACTTTTAATAGGAATATACAAGCGGAGATGTGCCAAAAATAAGATACACCCGAATTGTACGAATAAATAAAAAAGTACCGATCTCCTTCTTCCATCTAAGAGAGAAAGAAATCGGTACTTTTTTATTTATTATTCCCTAACGATCTGGTGGATATGTATAGATTCTTTTCCTATTGTGGTGATTTCTAAAGAAGAGAAATCCTCGAACATGGTTTTATTTAATTTGATGTAGCCTACGTTTCCTTGATAGACGATGTTTTTCTCGCCATCTTGGGAGAGGCCGGTGATGGATACCAGATTCTCGTTACTTCCGGAGAGGAAGAAAGATACGGCGTTGATATCATCACATTTTATATGAATCATTTCTCCCGGGTTCAAGTTCTTATACGTATCTAGGTTCATATCGTACATCATAAGAGCCTCATTGATTTGCGGGTCTTGTTTGGTTGTCGCCGTGAATCCTAGTACGTATAGCTCCATTTGCTGATCCGAGTTATTTCGCATACGGATATAACGGGCTTTCGGGTCGATGGTGCGGATCGTATCTTTAGCGTTTTCCGTGGAGACATGAGGGATTAGGCTCCAGCTCTTTCCGTCGGCGGACCACTCGAATACCCGTCCGGGTTGGTTGCTTTTCGGAAGATTGAAACAGAAGGATTCCGCTTCTTTCTGGATTTCCCAGCCGATACCCAGATATTGGTTAGGTTGTACCTTGACTACCTCGAATAGGGGAACGTAACCGACCGTATTGTCACCCTCGGCACAAGGCTGGCTCTTTAATTGGTCGATATTCGTGAATATGGAAGGGATGCTAACCTTCACCTCGTCCGGGGCGATACCGTCCGTAGATAGCAGGTTACGACCTGTCTGGCGGTATAAGTCTACGATGAAAGGGTGTAAGACTTTCGATCCGACTTTCACGCCTTTAGGCTGCGCCTTCTGGTTCAGCGTGCGGTTTATCAGTTTCATGCTATCTAGCAAAGCGGATGTTTCCAGATAGCGTTGCCACGTATAAGACCGGTCTTTCTCATACCAAGCGTGCGCCATATGCAGAGCGCTTGTTCCGGCTTTTCCTAAGAACTCGAATTGGATAAGCCATGGATTGATTTGCTCGATCAAGCGTTTATTGGGACTTTGGCTATAGATCATACTCGGGGAAGCCGTGATTTGAGCGAATAAGGTTCCCAGAAGATTCGCGCTTTGCTCCGGGAACGTGTTTTTCTTATATCCGGCGAGGAATGTCTGGATAGGAGCCACATAGTTAGCGGACTCTTCCCGGCGGTATTGATGTCCGTTCGGACCCGGATCGCAGTTATGCTCGCAGAAAATGCGGAAAGCCATGGAGGCCTCCGGCATGATGAAGTCGCAAGCGTCTTTCCATGCCTGTGTAGGATCGTAATTCTCGATATTCCAAGTGTACATTCCAACGCCGAATATAGCGACCTTGGAAGCCTCGGCGTATTCCATAGGATTGGATACGAATCCGGTCATGGTGCCGGCGGCTTGCGTATCTAGGCCGTAGGCGGGTCCCATCAACAAATGATCTTGGCAATAATCGCTTACGGGGAAGTTCCACCAGATATAGGCGGGACGACGGATACGGTTGTTTACCCACTCGACACCTTCTTTCGTGATATCGGCTACGACACGGTCTCCGGTCCACATGATTTGGATGGCGGGGTCGAGTTGGGTACCGAGGATATCCAGATAATCGGTCTTAGCCCATGAGCGGTTGTATTCGGTAGGGCACATGATCAGGGGCTGCACGTCGCTTTTCTTGCGGATAAACTCCTTATGGATGTAATTCAATAAGCCGGCTTGCTTTTCCGGGCGGGCTCCCTCTCCGGATATATCATCGAAGAAGACGGCGAAAGAGCGTACGCCCAAATCGTACATTTTCTCGAATTTGGAAAGGATGTTCATGCTGTCCGTCTGGTTCCATTGAATATCTTGTCCCGGGTGGATGGCCCAAACGAAGTTTACTTTGTTATGGGCGGCCTCTTTCGCTAGTTCCTTGATATGCTCGGCTTCCTCGGCGGGATACGGTTTGCGCCAGTTGGGGGAGCTGTGATAAGGATCATCTTTCGGACCATAGATATAGGTGTTCAGCTTGATCCTTCCGTAAAAGCGGATTTGCTCGATACGGTCGGCGTGGCTCCAAGGCTGTCCGTAGAAGCCTTCCACGGTACCCCGGAATAATACGTCCGGATAGTCCTTGATCGAGCAGAGAGGCAGGATCTTCTTACCCTCGTCATACTTGACCAATTGCTTGAGGGTTTGGGCGGCGTAGAACAAGGAATTATCGTCTACGATCCCGATCGTGATACCTTTTTTAGTGATCGTCAGCGTATAGGCACCCGAGCGTTGCATCTCCGGGGCTTTGTCTTTTAGCTTCTTGATCTCTAAGGGGAGGGATTTGCCGGATTTAGCGAAAGGTAGCGCTTCTTTAAGTAGTCTGACTGCGTCTGCGTCCGGATTATTTATGCCTCGTAGGGCGTATCCATGGGGCGGCGCGTATGTCTGGCTGGAGATAGTTACCTCTTGGGGCTCGGGGAAGATTCCTAGGGATAGCTTTTGGCTATGCGTTAGGTTACAAACGCCTAGAAGGAGCATGGTGGCGAGTAAATACTTTAGTGTCTTCATATACGATATGATTTAATGTTAACGTTCGTAAATGTATGAAATAATTAAACACGGAGCACACGGAATACACAGATTTGTTCCGTGCCCTCCGTATTTAGATCTTATAGGGAGAATAGCAATACCCGGTTATCCGGATTTGTCCATTCATGGATCAAGCTACGCACGTCGCTATATTCGGCGGGAGTGAACTGTTGCTTGTTCAACTCTATCGTACGTACCACCTCGATCGTATTTCCTCTTGGTGTGATCGTGCGGGTTACTTTACCAAAAGGCTTGCTTATCACTTGCTCTTGCGTGGAGGTCTGCAACTTCATGCCCTCGGCGGGAGTAACCGTGTATGTTACCTCTTCCCTGATTAGGGAGGGGAGTTCGAATAAGTTGGAACGCTTGCTGTTCAAGGCACTCATGCCCCAGCTATCGATTCCGGCGGAGATGGCTGGCAATACGCAGATGGCGAAACCGTCTTTTGCTTGATCGGCGGAGATGGCCACGGATCTACTTTCCTTAATCTGAATAGGTGTGGTCTCAATCTCAATGGAAGTTCCGGAGAGGGAGACTACCTTATCTAGTCCGCCACGATTTGTCAGCGGGGAGGCGGATAGGTATTGGTCTTTCCCATCGACAGTGGCTTTTACGGCTAGTGTCTGGATGGCAGCCAGCCCGCAAGCGTCCGTATCGAGATGGCCGGGATAGACGGCGAGGACTTCCGACGGGATTCCGGCGGCATTCAACATCACGTTCAAGAGCTGTGCGATCTCTAGCGGCGTACCGTAAGCACTGCGGAGAACGGTATCGATGTCACGGACGGTATAGCCGGTCATCGCCATGGGGATAGGACAGGTACTGAGATTGTTGAGTATATGGTCTCGGATGATGTTCACCTTCTCTTGTTCGTTACCGCTTTTATCGGTGAGGAATTGGGCGAAGGTTTTGCTCTCGTATCCCTGCGATTCCTTTAAGCGCTTATCCAAAGTGGCTAAGGCCGCTTTACCTGAAGGATAGGTAGAGGCTACCAAGTGGGGTGAAGCCTCACGGTTCTTTGGTTGGAAAGCCTCACGGGAGGAAGCGGGAATGTTCCGTAGTGTCCAGTGTACCTCCTTTATACCGTCATGGCTCTCTTCCACGGCTTTTACGGGGGAGCCGTATAGACCGCAAGCCAAGGGGGTCCCTTCCGGTACGGAAATAGAGACCTTGCATTCCTTCACGGGAGAGGTCTCTTGTAGTCGCTCGTTGATATCCAGAGCCGGATAGTAGCCCGGTTTTGTGATAATAGAGTAATCCAAGTAAATCGTGGCCCCAAGTTCTAGGCCAGTGTGTACCACGACCATTTCCTTGAGTTGGTTATAGGCCGGAGCGTCGGCGGCGAAACGGGGCAGGACCTCCACGAAGGCGTTATCGGGTGTCTTTACGATCGTACCGTCTTTCTGCCTCGTATAGGATGAGTGAATCTTCAGTGTTTGGAAATCGGGATTGTAGACGATAAAACTCTCGCCATACGTGCTATTCATTGCGGTATGCGTGAAGAGCGTCAACTCCATGGAGGATCGATATTCTTGGCTGCCGTCGGCATGCAAGGTCCAAGCTTTCGATACTTTCCCGTACTCAGCCTCCGATGCGGCGAATGAAGTAACCGTCATCGCTAACAAGCTTAGGAGAAGAATCAGTTTATAGGTTATCTTAATCATTGTCTTTCTTTTTTTATTTCTTGATAATCAAATAGTCACCATAACTCTTATAGGCGTTCACGGCGGAACGGAAGCCTTTCCAGTCGGCTGCGTCGTAGACACGCTTCTTCAACGCTAGCTTCTGGCGCAAGACGATGTTCCGGTCGCCTTCCTGTGAAAGGGAACCTTCGAAATCGGCCGCATTGCTTCGCAGGGCGTCATTCTTCGGGGCGTTCAGGAGGGTATAGCCTTTGGGGAGACGGATGGTCTCATCTTGTTCTACCAAACGGGAGCAAGCGTCCTTGAATCCATACGCACGGTTTTCCGGTTTCGTATCGATACGCAAGAAACTCTTCACTTGATTGTAGAGGTTATTCATGACTAGCGGCTTGATAAGCATCTGGTCTCCGGCGATGATCGCATAATCGGGGATCTCATAAGAGAACGTGATCTTGATAGGGGCCGCTTGATAGTTCTTCGGGTCCTTACCGTAATCTACACGAAGCAGTTTGGCGTTGGGGGATACGGCCAGCAATTGCTTCTCCATCGTGTTCTGCCAGTCGGATTGCCATCCGGTGGTGAAGATGCGGCGGATATTGCTGTCGGACTGTCCCTCGGCGGTGATCGTGAATTGTCCGCGGAGCGTGCCTTTCTCGTCTAGGCGGTTGTCAGCGTGGATGCGGACGTAGTGGTTTTCTGGGGCGGAGACAGGGGTCAGGCAGAGGTCGGAGCCTTCGGGCACACCCAGGAGGTAGTTCTGCTGTTGCTCGGCGCTACTCCATAATTCTCGGCAGAAAGGAACCCAAGTCGGGTCGAGAGGCATATACGTGCCGCTAGCCAGTTTTACCACCGCCACGCAATGGTTGAAATGGTCGGCGGGGATGCTTTCTACACGGCTTCCCGCCATGGTCATCGCCGGGTAAGCCTCGAATCCGGCCATGCGGAGGAAGGCGATCAACGTACCGGCGATATCCTTGCAGACACCGCAACGATCGGTATAATTCATCTTTAGGTTGTGAAGCGTGAAACCCTCGCCTTTACCCATCGAGATTCCGGAGTAACGGATGTTATCGGCTACCCAGTGGGTCAATACGGCTATCTTCTCCATTTCCGTCTTCTTGCCTTTGATCAGCTCGTCTACCTTCCTTTGGGCTTCCGGGATCGCGGTAAAGCTTCCGTAATCCTCGTTAACCTTATTGAACCATACGGATTTATCTTCCCAGCGGGGCGTGCTGGACATCATGAGCTTCGGGGCAGCGTCGAATAGGTCTACCATATTCGGTTCCTTGGCGAAAGGAAGGATATCGTCGGAGGCGAAGGTATATACTTTCCGTCCATCCTCATATCGCATGGAAGAGGTACATTCGCCTTGGTAGAACTGGAATTGCAACTCTTTCTCCATCGGCATGGATACCCGGTATACCTTACGCACGGTAGGCTCGGTAGCCCAGAAGGGGACGATATCGTAAAACTGTCCCCGCATAGGAGGGATGAAACGCTCGTCGTCGCCCGCCGTCAGCAAGGCGTAGGTGAAACCTTTCTTGGCGATCTCGTACTCCACGACATCTCCCGGTTGCAGGCGGCCCACTTCCAGCATGATCTGCCGGGCGCCCCAGTAGATGGCACGTGCGGGGGCGGCATAGTCGCAAGCCCCAGTCACGTCGAGATTGATCACGTCGCCATTCGCACGGTAGATCGTGGCGTAACGAAACTCGGCATGCGCCGTCAGCGGGTCGTAATCGTATTTGATGATACGGTTGGCGACGGCTCCCTTGGGAGTCTGTACCTTAAAAGCCTTGCATACGGCGAAAGCCCCCGAGCCGGTAGGTTGTACCGTGACGGCGGTGCTGTCCAGCAAGGTGACGCAGTCGTATCCTGCGTAGGCTTGCGATTTCTCCAAGGTAGGATCTTGCGGGTATCGGCAAGAATCCTGCCCGTACATAGGCGATAAGGCCAATAGGGAGACCGCGGTGATTGTTAGAATCCTTTTCATGTTTATAGTGTTTTTGTGATGATATTTCTCGCTAGCTCCCGGCAGGCGGCACGATCGATCTTGCCGCTTCCGGTTTGGGGGATCTCGCTTGCCTCTATGACGTGCCTTGGACGGAGGTACTTGGGCAGGCTGGCGAGAGCCACTGTCGATACCTCACATGATAGCTGCGCGGAGTCGCTCATGATAGCTTTCATGTGTGGTGTCACCCGAGGGGGTGATACCGTTTCACATGACCTTGGGGCGATTAGTAAGACTACCGCCTCTCCCAACCGAGGGTCGGGGGCGGCGGTGATGGCATAGGGGAGGTCTAGGTAGGGCCGTAGCCGCTCTTCCACCTCCTCGATCTGTATTTTGATTCCTCCGCTATTGATGATATTATCTTTCCTTCCGATAATGGCGAAACTCCCGTCCGGCAGCAGGCGGGCGACATCGTTCGTCACCAGCCGCTCGTCGCAAACCAATGGGGCGTCTATCACCAAGGTATTGTCCGGCGACAAGGATAACGTCACCGAGGGGAAGGGATGGTAATAGGGCGAGGCTTCCGGCCCGTTCAGCCGGCGCAGGGCGACGTGAGACAGCGTCTCCGTCATTCCGTAGGTGGAATAAACCGTGTTTGGCATCTGCCGTATCTCCTGTTCCAAGGCCGCGTCGATCGCCCCGCCGCCGATAATCAGGATATCCGTTTGCTCCAGCCGTTTACGTTCCTCGGGTACTCGCAACGTATTGTAAACCTGCAAGGGGATCATGGCGGCAAAGCGCAGGGGCGTATCCCCCCAATCCGCCAACGGGTGTCCGGAGGGTTCACGCACCTCCAGATCCAGTCCGGCGTATAGGGAGCGGACCACCATCATCTTTCCGGCTATATAGCGCAGGGGCATACATAACAGGGCCTTGTCGCCCTTCTTAAGACCCAGATAATCGCAGGTAAGCCGGGCGCTGTTCAGCATCCGGTCCTTGCGCACTCTCATCCGCTTGGGCGTACCGGTGGAGCCGGAGGTCTGGACTTCCAGAAAAGGGGAGGGATCGTGCCATTCAGCTAAGAATGCCTGTAAATCTTCTTGTATCGGCATAGGTCAAAGGTCGTTGGTGAACCAGATGGTGTCTCCTTTTCGTTGGATCAACCGATGTTTATCATCCTTGAAAATCTCGCCGGTTCCCAGACCTTGCGGTAGCGGGTTACCTAACGTGGCGCACCATTGGGCGATAGCGTTCAGTCCGATTTGCGATTCCAGAGCGGAGGTGACCCACCATTTAGGTTGTTCAGGGGTACTCCCTAAGATAGCTTCCGCTAAGTGAATCCATTCCGTACATCCGGAGATACCTCCGTGGAGGGAAGGCTTTAATATAATGTATTGGGGATGGATAGTTTCCAACAACCGCCGTTTCTCGTCCGGGGCGTTACAGCCGATCAGTTCCTCGTCGAGAGCGATGGGAAGGGGTGACTCTGCCGCAAGGTGTGCCATTTCTTCCAACTGCCCGGCACGGATAGGCTGCTCGATGGAATGTAAGTCCATCTCGGCGAGCCGCTTCAGTTTATCCATCGCCTCCGGGGGAGTGAAAGCGCCGTTGGCATCTACCCGAAGCTCTATTTCCTTGGCGGAGAAATGCGTGCGGATATGTTTCAATAAAGAGAGTTCCCGGTCGAAATCGATAGCGCCGATCTTCAGCTTGACGCAGCGGAAGCCCTCCTTCATCTTTTCCTCTACCTGTTCCAGCATGTACTTATAATCGCCCATCCAGATCAGTCCGTTAATGGGGATGCCCGCTTGCCCCCGCGAGAAGGGCGTGTCGTAATGCCGCCAACCACCCTGTTCATAATGACGCATGGCCATTTCCAATCCGAAAAGGATGGATGGGTAATGGCGCAAAGATTCGGTGTCAACATATCCCTTCTGTTCCAGATCGAGGCAAGCCTTGGATAACGTGATCTCGTAATCCACTCCATAATCGCAACTGAGATCCGGCAGGGGGGCACATTCTCCGATACCAATAACCGAGGGTTCGTCTTCCTTGCGGATTCGGACCTCCCACAATTTCCGGGTCGTGTAAACACCCCGTGAGGTTCCTGCCGGTCGCTTGAAAGTCAAGCACCGGGGAACCACCTCTGTTTTATAAAACCTCTCCTTCACCATTCATTCTCAATTTTCAATTCTCAATTCTCAATTCCCTTTACGGGAACTTCGGGTAATCCTCGAAGCGTGGACGGCGTTTCTCCAAGAATGCCTTGCCGCCTTCCTGCGCCTCGTCCGTCATATAGTAAAGCATGGTAGCGTCTCCGGCCAACTCTTGTATACCGGCCTGTCCGTCCAACTCGGCGTTCAAGCCCGCCTTGATCATGCGCAAGGCCAACGGGCTAAGCAACATCATCTCCTCGGCCCATTGAACGTACTCGTCCTCTAATTTATCCAAGGGGACTACCTTATTTACCAGACCCATATCCAAAGCCTCCTGTGCATTGTACTTGCGGCATAGGAACCAGATCTCACGGGCCTTTTTTTGTCCGATCACACGGGCGAGGTAAGAAGAGCCGAACCCGGCGTCGAAGCTACCCACACGAGGGCCTGTCTGTCCGAAGATAGCGTTCTCGGAAGCGATCGTAAGGTCACAAACCACGTGCAATACGTGTCCGCCGCCGATAGCGAAACCGTTCACGGCTGCGATGACGGGTTTCGGGAGAGAGCGGATCTGCTTTTGTACGTCCAATACGTTCAAGCGAGGTACGCCGTCTTTACCCACGTAGCCGCCACGTCCTTTCACGTTCATATCGCCTCCCGCGCAAAACGCCGTATCTCCGGCTCCTGTCAGAACGACTACGTTAATGTCCGGACGTTCCCGGCAGATGTAAAAGGCGTCGCTCATCTCCGTGGTCGTAGTCGGGGTAAAAGCGTTGCGATACCGTTCCCGGTTTATCGTAATGCGGGCGATGCCGTTGTAGAAATCAAATAAGATCTCCTCGTATTCCTTGATGGTTGTCCATTCTCTTTTCGTTTCCATATATTATATGTTTTGTGCTTGGGATGAATTTTTTAGTTGATGATAATATTCCTTGAGCAATCGTACGTCTTCCGCTTTGTCCGTGAAAACCTCCATGAATAGGGGATGTTCGCTCGGTTGCTCCGTTTGGGTAAAGGCGCTCATCGCAGCTGCCAACTCCTCGGCGTTATGAACGGCGGAGTAGGAGAATCCCCTTTCCGTGGCCCATCCCTCCGCTGAGGTCTGGTGGGAGGCGGTGACGTAACGGTGCGTACGCTCGTTCATCTTGAATCCCGGCAAGGCTTGGAAGATCTCGCCACCTCCGTTGTTCAAGAGCAGGATGCGAAGGTTATTGTGCAAGTTTCCGTTCCACAATGCGTTCATATCATAGAAGAAACTAAGATCGCCTATAACGATAAAGTTTAGTTTTTGCGAGGCCGAGGCGTATCCGATGGCCGTAGACAAAGAGCCTTCGATCCCGCTCGTACCTCGGTTACAACAAACCTCAACCGTCTCGGGTACGGTGTACAATTGCGCGTAACGTACGGTGGAGCTATTCCCCAGATGCAAGGCAGATTCAGCCGGAAGCGAACGTATCAAACCACCGATCGCCGCCATTTCGGAGTAAGCGAACTCCGGCTCCGGCAGATTCCGGGATTTATATTCCCAAGCCTTCGGATATTCAATCTGCCTATTCTCCAGCATATAAGCGATTTTCTCCAGAAACTCGAAAGCGTCCATCTCGATCACCGTGGTCAGGCTACCGAATAAATCCGCTACCTCCCCATCCAATGAGACATGCCAATGCTCCTTAGGCGGGTGTTTCCGCAAAAACTCTTTCAGCCGCTTGGAGACAATATGGCCGCCGTAGGTGATCACGAGCTCGGGAACCAGCTTCTCTTTTTCCTCCTCTGGGGTAGCGTACAGGATGGCGTCGAAATTCTTGATCGGCAATCCCGGTACGATACGGTTGCCGATGTGCTCGGAGAGCCAAGTGAAATGCTTGTATAGTAACTTGCATATTTTCTTCTCGAAGAGATAGATCAAGCTCATTTGTCCCGCTATCATCATTCGCTTGCTATATTTGTTCAAACGCTCGATCAGATCGTCATATTTCCGGTCGTACACGTTTAGGCCTTGATAACGGGTGATTACCCGTACCTTCGGCAATTCGGGTGTCGTGAACTGAAATAAAGGCTCGGAGATCGGGACGTTGATATGAACCGGCCCTTTGCCGTGATGGTTCAGTTCCAACAAAGCCTCGTTGATCAATCGATTACAATACCATTCATCTTGATCCGTATGTATTTCCGGTAGCTGTACCGATTTCTTCACCAGCGAGCCGAACACCCCGGGTTGCGGCAAGGTCTGTCCGTCCATTTGCCCGATCCATGCGGCGGGGCGGTCGGCGGATATCACGACAAGCGGAACTTTCTGATAGAAAGCCTCCGCTACCGCCGGATGTATATTCAGCAAGGCCGTGCCCGAGGTACAGCAAACAGCCGCCGGCTTACCTCCGTGCAACGCTAGCCCTACGGCAAAGAATCCCGCGCTTCGCTCATCCGTCACGGAATGGCAATTGAAGAACGAATGGTTTGCCAATGTGTGCACAATCGGAGAGTTCCGGCTCCCCGGACATAGCACGATATTACTTACGCCGTGCTCTATCAGCAAGGCTACCAATTGAAGGATGTTCTTTTTATCGCTATACATTATATGATATAAAATTATAAATTACCCACTATTCTCCGCATCGTATCTAATTTATCCTCTGTCTCCTGCCACTCATCCTCTAGCTGCGAGGCCGCCAACAGACCGCCTCCGGCATACAGCGTAAAGGTTTGGGGGAGGATATTCATGCAACGGAGGTTTACGTACAGATCTGTTTTGCCTTTGGGATCCAGCCAACCGATGAAACCGGAGTAATAGCTACGATCGTACCCCTCATTCTCGATGATGAAATGATAAGCCTCCTCCTTGGGAAGACCGCAAACGGCTGGAGTAGGGTGTAATAGTTGAAGGACATCACCCAGCTTCTCGGGATTCGGCAAGGAGAAGAAGAAATCGCTTTTCAAATGGGAAACCTCTCCGGCCCGGGCTGAATAAGGCCCCTTCTCCTCGGGAGTAATACCCAAGGTGGACAGCTGGCGGCGTATATAGGAGGCGACTAATTGCTGTTCTCTCCAATTCTTATGGTCCCAGCTTTTCGGTAATTTCCCGTCTCGTAAGGATTGGGTTCCGGCCAAAGCTACCGTTTGCCAGTCGCCTTTCTCGCCGGATAACAAGATTTCCGGTGTCCCACCCATCCAAGTTCCGGTTTCCGGGGTATGGCAAAGGTAGACATAGGAGCGGATATATCGTTCTACTGCGGCGAAGAATGCCTTGCCGGGTGAGAAAGAGGGATCTTTCCGGATCGTTTTGCTACGGGATAGGACTAGTTTATCTTGGCTTCCTTTTAGCAAAGGGCTGGTAAACAGGGAGAAATGGTAAGCGTATCGTTCCTTCTCCTCGGATTCGGATGGGATTTCGATTTCATTCGAAGGGAATTCGTTTTTCTCTCGAGAGAAATCCCAATCGGATTCGGAGGGGATTTCAAAGCAATCCGGTTGGATTAAAACGATAGGTCGTTCCGCTGTCACCTGAAACGGAGCGATTACAAAACCGCTCCGTTCATTTAAGTCTTTTATGTCGTATAATAGGCAAGGAGAGCCGGCGCTTTGCATCCTGAAATGGAGCCTATCCTCACCGGGAATACGCCAAATAGCGAAACTCCGGCCTTGCTTGATCAACGTGTCTATTATTTCGTAAGAATCTCTTGGAATCATTTCTTCTTTAGTATGCTATTGATTACCCGTACCGAGGAAACCAGTTTGTCGGTAGAGGTGAATATGTCTACGTTCCACACATGGGATGAACGGCCTTTGTGGATAATCGTCCCGACGGCACGTACCGTGTCTCCCTCGTGGGCGGACGACATATGGCTGCCGCTAACTTGCATGCCGACTACCATCTCGTCCGGTTTCGCCAGAATCATGGAACCTAGTCCGGCCACGGTCTCCGCCAAAGCCAGCGTAGCGCCTCCGTGCAAGATACCGAAAGGCTGGCGGGTCCGTTCGTCTACAGGCATGGTCGCTTCCACACGATCCTCCGACGCATAGGTATATTGAATGCCTAGATTACCCATTAAGGCATGTTTGGCCCGTGCGTTTAGTTGATCTAACGGAACCTCCGTGGGTTTGATCGTGGCAAGGATCGCTTTCTCGATCGCTACCGCCACACCATCCATATTATTAGATAAGGTCGTGAAATCGGCGCAAGCCTTTACGGAGTCGCGTGCGTTACCCATCGCCACGCCGGTACCGGCTAATTGAAGCATGGATACGTCGGCTACGCCATCACCAATAGCGACAACCTCTTCGGTCGTGATATTCAGCATCTCCATCAATACCGCCAACGTATTTCCCTTATTGATGAAATGAGGAGCTACCTCCAAGAAATAGTCCTCGGAGCGGAAAGCTTCCAATACCCCGTCCAGACGTTTCTTCCAATGATTTTCGAGACCCACTAGATTGTTCTCGTCATCGCTGGTAAGAATACACTTACAGGGTGCGAAATCCACCGCTTCCGGGAAATTCTCCACACCGATGATGCGCATCTTATTGAGTTCGGCCTCCTCTTGGACATGCTTGTTTTCCGGGCTATCGGTCAGGATATAGTCCTTGTGATACGTGAAGATAGCAAAACCGTTTTCCTTCGCCTTCCGGTTCAAATAAGGAATCATGGCCGGATCGATTCGTTTCTCGAACATCAATTCTCCGGTCTGGGCATTGATGATCTGACCTCCGTTATAAGATAATATGAAACCACCGTAATGATTCAATTCAAGAGCCTCCGCCAAGGGTTGAACCCCGTTGGTGGGTCGGCCGGATGCCAATACAACATGAACTCCCATCTGCTGAGCCTTTAACAGGGCGGCATGGGTCCGGGGAGTTATCTCTTTCTTGTCGTTAAGCAACGTCCCATCTACGTCTAAGACTAATAATTTGTACTTCATGGCGTCTTATTTTATGGTTTAGAATACAAATGTACATAAAATAGTTGATAGTTAGAAGACATTTCCATGAAAGGAATTTACGTATATCGGCGCAAGCTCACGCCTATATCGGTGTAGCCTTGCGGCGATATACGTACAGGCTTATGCCGATATAGGCATTGGCCTGTGCCGATACTGGTGTAAATGTCTCTGAAAAAACACGTACGTGTTCTCGCGAAAACATGTACGTGTTTCTCGGAAAATACGTACGTGTTTTTTTCAAAGCAATTCTTGGATGAAACGAGCCACTCCATCCTCATCGTTCGTGTATTGGGTGATGCGGTCGGCATTGGCCTTGACAGGGGGCTGGGCGTTGGCCATAGCGACTCCCAATCCGGCGAAACGGATCATGGATACATCGTTGAAACCGTCGCCGATAGCGATCACTTCCTCCTGTTTTATCCGGGTTCGCTCTAGTAAGCGGGATAACGAGGCGGCTTTGTCGATGCCTTTGGGGACAAGCTCCAGATAGAATGCCTCGGAACGATATACGTTGATACGTTTCCCTAATTCTTGGCGGAGCTTCTCTTCCAACGGTACCAACATCTCCGGTTCGCCTACCACCAAGCATTTATCGGCTGGCTGATGCAAATCCCGCAGGAAATCGTCGGTAGCCTTGATCTTCATTTTGGTTAAGAAAGATTCGTATTGTACGTATTTATTTTCCGGGTGTTCGCTTAAGATATATTTACCGTTGTAGGAAAGGATAGCCAGTCCCGCTTCTTTGGAGCGGTTGTATAAAACAGGTACGATATCGGGTGGCAAAGCCTGTTCGAAAAGTACTTTGTCTGTCATCAAGTCGATCACCTTACCGCCGTTGAAGGAAAGGATAAAACCACCATATTGCTTTATGTTCAGTTCCTCGGCTAAAGGCACGATACCGTAGGTGGGCCGGCCGGAGGCTAAGACCAGATGCAATCCTTTTTCCTGCGCTTGCAGAAGGGTTTCCCTCGTAAACGGGGTGATCTCTTTTTTACTGTTTGTCAGTGTACCGTCTAAATCCAGTACCAATAATTTATAGTTCATGCTCTTGTTTCGTGTTGATCGTGATTATTTTACCTCTTTGGGAGATATAATTATAGAGTTCTTTATAAAATGCGTGCCGGGTAAGGGTGGAAGCGTCTCCCAAGATCATCAGTTTCATACGGGCACGGGTGATCGCTACGTTCATGCGCCGTAAGTCGTTCAAGAAGCCTATCTTTCCATCCTCGTTGGCCCTCACCAAACTGATCAAGATGACATCGCGTTCTTGCCCTTGGAAACCGTCTACGGTATGTACGGTAATCAGTCTGCGTAAAGGCTTGAAGAAAGCGTCCTGTTTGATTAATTTACGGATGTATTGTACCTGCGCCTTATAAGGGGAGATCAATCCGAAGTCGATATTCTCCTCCAGCACTCTCTCCTTGGATATTTTCTGTATATAGGAGCGTAATTGTTCCACGAGCAATTCCGCCTCTTGCCTGTTGACACGGCTCATGGTCTCCTCTCTCGTATTTTCCGTGAAATCGCACTCGGACGTATCGAACCATACGATGGGAGTGTCCAGTCGCAAGATTCCTCGCCCACTTACCTCGGGAGCGGATTCGAGTTCGTTATGATAGAACCATTGGGAGGAGAAGCGCATGATATCCTCGTGCATACGATATTGGATCTTCAGGAGAGAGACTGTTTCCGGTTTCGTGTGGGCTATCTTTTGCATCAAGGTACGTCCTAAGCCTTCTCGTTCCGCTTCTATACATTTAATAGTAGGGGGCAATTGGTGATGATCGCCCGCTAGTATGACCCGGTCCGCCTTGCCGATCGCTATCCAGCAAGCGGCTTCCAAGGCTTGGGCGGCCTCGTCGATAAACAAGGTCGTGAAGTGCCGGTTCATCATGACCCGGTTTGCGGAGCCAACCAAGGTGCAAGCAACGACACGAGCCTCGTCGAACAGCTCTGTATCGATCTTGACTTCCAGTTCGGTCGCCCGGAATTTCAAACGGGAGAGGCGGTTTCGGATCGTATCCCGTTCCTCCCGGCTTTTCTTTCGCATATTGGATTGTATATCCCGTATCGCTTTCCGGATGCTCCATAATTCGGGATAATCCGGATGCGACTCGAAACGGCGTTCATATGTGAAAGAGAGCATCTTGTCATTGATACGAGTGGGGTTCCCGATGCGCAGGACGTTAATGCCTCTATCTACCAGTTTCTCCGAGATGCAGTCTACGGCGGTATTACTTTGGGCGCAAACGATCACTTGATTCTCCCGGTGAAGGGTCTCGTAAATGGCTTCCACCAAGGTGGTTGTTTTCCCAGTTCCGGGAGGGCCGTGTACGATAGATACTTGTTTCGCTCCCAATACCTTATTTACGGCTTCTTCCTGAGAACGGTTCAACCAAGGGAAGCGGATCGGGAATAATTCCCGCTGTCCCGGTTTTTCCTGTCCCAGCAATACATCCCTTAGATGAGAGAGTTGGTTGTTTTTTGCCCGCATCACGTCCGAGAGAGCGGAAAACATCGTTTTATAGCTGGTCTCGTCGAAGTAGAGTTGCACGCCGAGATCATTGCTTTTTCCTTGTATATCCATCAAGGCGGAAGGAGTGGGGAGAACTACCACCATCCGGTCCTCTTGCACGTAGCTGATCGTGGCGGAGAAATCCAGATACTTAAATTTACCACTGATATCTGCCGTAAAGAAGCAAACCGGGCGCCCGTACTCAAAATTATGCTCGATCTCCCGGTCTTCTGTCCTTTCGATCTCGATCACCAATTGGTTTAAGGAGTTATAATAACTGCGTCCCGGAGTGACCGGATACCAACAGAGGCCCTGCGCCACTCGTTTTCGCAAACCCGTACGCTCGGATTGCTGTCGGTATGTTTCCTTCTCATATTCATATTCTTTCTGCAGGAGATCATATTGATGTTGCAAATCTACAAGCGGCGATGAAATTCCCATTCCTTTATCAATTCAATTAATCGGATAAATACAGCCCGGGCGTTCTAGGTCCCGAAGTAGGCGACAAAAGTACTAAAATTATCGTTCCGTACCCAAGTTGCGGTAAGTAAAGAAAAAGAATACCGCTAACGTTGGTAGTGTCTATAAAATTCCTAATTTTGTACGAAAACTAATATCATAAAAAAATGAATGAGAACGATGCTTTTTATAACGCATTAATAGATGTAGCTGCTTGGGATAAAGAGAATACCTTAGATCGTTTTATGAATAGTGATAGCCTCTTCAAAAAGTTTCTATATAAATTTATTACTACAGACGGTTCGTATGTGAAATTACGGAGCTCTTTAGTAGAGCGGGATTTGGAGAATGCCAAGCTATATTCGCATACCTTGAAAGGGATAGCCGCTAATTTAGGTCTGGTAAATCTATTCGATGTATCGAATAATATACTATCGCTGTTAAGAGAAGGGAATCTGGAAGAAGCGTTGCGTTATGAAGATGCATTGGGAAAACAATACGATGCCTTGCGAGATATCGTTGTTGAGTTTTGTTCTTAATCTATTGTATATTAACTATCTAATTCTAAATAAAGACTATCAGTATGGATACTATCATAAAAACTCAAATTATAGATTTGATTCACAGGGAGGTAATCCCTGCTATCGGATGTACGGAACCTATTGCCGTGGCTTTGGCGGCCGCAAAAGCGGCGGAAGTGCTGGGGCGTAAGCCAGAGAAGATAGAGGTTTATCTGAGCGCCAATATCCTGAAGAATGCCATGGGAGTAGGAATCCCGGGGACTGGCATGGTGGGGTTGCCTATCGCTATCGCCTTGGGATCGATCATCGGTAAGTCCGCTTATGGGCTAGAGGTGCTGAAAGACTTGACTCCGGAGGGATTGAAAGAAGGTAAGGAAATGGTCTGCAAGAAATGTATCGGTATAGACCTGAAAGAGAATGTAGATAAACTTTATATCGAAATTATAAGTTCTGCAGGGAACGATCGTTCAAGGGTGATCATTTGCCATGAGCATACCCATATAATATATGTAGAGAAAAACGGGGAGGTATTGACTGATTTACGTATGGCAAACGCTTCTGGCGAGGAAGTATGTGAGAATAAGGATTTACGTCTTTCCTTCTCTATGGTCTATGAGTTTGCCATGGAAATGCCATTGGATGAGATTCGTTTTATTTTAGAAACAGCTGAGTTGAATAAGAAAGCCGCCCAAGCTTCCATGAAAGGCAATTACGGACATACTGTAAGCAAGACGGTCTCGGGTGCTTTCGGCCGTAAGTTCATGGGAGATTCCGCTTATACGCATATGTTGATCATGACTTCCGCCGCTTGCGACGCTCGCATGGACGGCGCTATGATCCCGGTGATGAGTAATTCGGGAAGCGGTAATCAAGGAATCGCCGCTACGCTTCCGGTTCTTTCTTTCGCCGAGGATATCCAATGCTCGGAAGAGCAACTGATCCGTGCGTTGATGTTAAGCCATTTGATGGTGATCTATATCAAGCAAAGTCTGGGACGCTTGTCCGCCCTTTGCGGTTGTGTGGTTGCCGCTACGGGAGCGAGTTGCGCTATCACCTATTTGATGGGAGGAAATAAGGCGCGGATTTCTTATGCGATCAAGAATATGATCGGTAATATTACCGGAATGATCTGTGACGGTGCCAAGCCGAGTTGCGCGATGAAAGTATCTAGTGGCGTATCTACGGCGATGCTTTCCGCTTTGATGGCCATGGAGGATAAGGTGGTGACTTCCGTGGAAGGTATCATCGATGAGGATGTGGATAAATCGATCGCGAACTTGACCGCTATCGGTTCTAAAGGAATGGAGGCGACGGATCGTCTGGTGCTGGACATCATGACCGGTAAATCTTGTTAATGGGATTCTATGGAGGAGGCACCAAAGGCGAGGAAAAAAGAGATTATGCGAGTGACACTTTTAGGGTCATTCGCTAATTTTGTTTTATTGGTATTCAAGTTCGTGGCGGGTATCTGGGGGCATAGTAGCGCTATGATCGCCGATGCGGTACATTCGTTATCTGATTTCGTAACGGATATAATCGTACTTCTTTTTGTCAATATATCTTCCAAGCCAAAGGACGAGAGCCATGATTACGGGCATGGTAAATACGAGACTTTGGCGACTTCAATTGTTGGTATCGTCTTGCTTTGTGTAGGTTTTGGCCTTTTCTGGGAGGGAGCGAACAAGATTTATGACTTTTATTTCAAGGGGATTCCGTTGGAAAGTCCGGGAATGATCGCTTTAGTTGCCGCTCTTATCTCCATTGTGATCAAGGAATTACTGTATCATATTACGGTTTGGGTAGGAAGGAAGCAGAATAGTCAAGTCGTTATCGCTAACGCTTGGCATCATCGCTCGGATGCCTTTTCCTCGATCGGTACGGCTTTAGGTATCGGAGGGGCGATTTTGTTGGGGGATAATTGGCGTGTGCTGGACCCGTTGGCGGCTGTGATTGTCAGTTTATTTATCGTAAAAGTAGCCTTACAACTAGTGATCCCGGCGATTAATGACTTATTGGAGAAATCTTTGCCGAAGGAGGTGGAGGATGAGATCTTGGCGATCATTAGTGAGATTCCCGAGGTAAAGAGCCCGCATAATCTACGTACCCGCCGCATCGGTAATAATTTTGCTATCGAGGCGCATATACGGGTGGACGGACAGATAACCGTGACTCGTGCCCATGACTTGACGAAAGAGATCGAACAGAATCTGCGTGATAAGTTCGGTCAGGCTACGCACATCGCTTTGCACGTGGAACCAATTAAATAAACGAATTGTTATTTGACCATGATGAAGAACTTATATAGGGGAGAAGTGCTCTATTTGATCGCTTCCCCGCTGGATCATGTGGAGGCTTACCGCTATTTTGAGGATGGGGGACTGGCTGTTGTTGATGGAAAGATTGTAGAGGCGGGGCCGTTCGAGGCGATGCGTTCCCGTTACCCGGATTTCCCGGTGACAGACTATTCCGGTAAATTGATTACACCCGGCTTTATTGATTCCCATATCCATTTCTCCCAGTCGGAGATACAGGGAATGTATGGCAAGCAACTTCTGGATTGGCTGGACGAATATACGTTTCCCGCCGAGGAAGCTTTCTCTTCCATGGAATATGCACAAGATATCGCTCGCTTTTTCGTGAAGGAACTGGTAAAGAACGGAACTACGACTTGTGCCGCTTATGCCACGGTTCATCCTGCTTCCGTAACCGCATTATTTTCCGTGGCTACGGAGTATAATATGTGTATCTTGGCTGGAAAGGTGATGATGAACCGGAACGCTCCGGATTATCTGATGGATACCACGCATCAGGGTGAGTTGGACTGCCGTAGCTTAATCGAGGATTGGGACGGGAAAGGACGGAATCACTATGTGATCACGCCCCGTTTCGCCATAACCAGTACGCCGGATCAATTAAAGTCTGCCGGTCGTTTACATGCCGAATATCCCAGTACCTATATACAGACACATCTTTCGGAGAATCTGGGAGAGATTGAATCTGTCTTATCGCTCTGTCCCGGTCATGCGGATTATCTGGAGGTCTATGAGCGTGCCGGATTGTTGACCGATCGTTCGATATTCGGGCATTGTGTCCATCTAACCGATCGGGAATATAAGCGGTTGGGAGAAACGGGAGGCATTATCGCCCATTGCCCGACCTCGAACCTTTTCCTTGGAAGCGGATTATTCGATATGAGGGAAGCGAACCGTTACGGCGTACGTACTACCTTGGCGACAGATGTCGGTGCGGGTACATCTTTCTCTATGTGGCGTACGATGGGAGAGGCCTATAAGGTACAACAGTTGAACGGTTATCCGATGACAGCTTTGGAGGCTATCTATAAATGTACGCTAGGCTCTGCACGGGCCTTATCGTTGGACGACCGAATCGGAAGTTTCCTCCCTGGCCGTGAAGCGGATTTCATAGTCGTGGATTATGCCGCTACCTCTGTCCAGAAATTGCGTATGGAGTATCTTCGTTCGAGAGATAAATGGACGATTGAGAATAAGCTGTTTGGCCTGCAAACCCTCGGCGATGACCGGAATACGGTATGTACTTATATAATGGGCAAGCAAGTATACGGCTCAGATTCGTGCGATCATCAAGAAGCAAGTATGTAATACGACCGTTACGACGATCCATAGGCGCTCGGCAGTAGTCGGGCGCAATCTCGGGAAATGATATTCTATAGCCCCGTGCTTGCAAGCGGAGAGGCAATCTCCGCAATAGGTACAGGTATAGCCGATCTTTCCCTTCTCGATCTCTTCTTTATGTAGGGCATCATAACGGCAAGCGTTTGTGCAAGCCATGCAATGGCAACAATCCGTGGTCAGTCGTACCCGGAAAGGAGAGAGGTATTTGAGGAAAGACACTAAAGTCCCGATCGGACAATAACTACTGCAATGCACCATCTTCCGTCTCTTTCTGGAAAACAATAGCATGACAAGTAGGCCGATAACTCCGACCGCTATTCCAAAAGCGGTGGCTATCCTGCCGCTCGCCCCGAATATTCGGAGTAGGATGGCCCCCAACATAACCAGAAATAATATGCTGTATCGCATTTGCTTGTGATAGGGGAACCTTTTTCGTTCCAATTTTCCCCGGGCACTCCATGCGTCAAATGCCCCGAAGTAACAAAGCTGGCTACACCAAGCGGGACCGGATAGTAATAAGGTGCTGATAAAAAGTATGGGCATGAATAATCCCTCGAAGCGATAAAGCGGTCCGGCCAAGATTACCGCGGGGATCGGTAAATGCAGTTTTCCGGTCATAAGGAAAATAGGATCGGCAAAAATCCCTAGAGCAAGTTGCCCGAAAAAAACGATCGAGAATAACAACCACGCTCGTTTTCTCCATTTGGGACGTTCTTGCCGATCTTGCATCTTATAGCAGAGCCAACCACCGTATAGCATGGCAAGTATCACTTGTATCCATCCTCCATACGGAAATAACCTTTCGCCTATCAATAGTGGATTTTTAGGCATGACTTGAACGATCGAGAGAAGTCCCCCGACTAATAATACGGTACTGATAACAATACGTCTCGTTTTCATGCTCAATTATTTTATGCGTAAAAGTATGCCTTTTACGCGAATAATTATAGCACGGGCATTGTATTTCTGATACTTGTTACACCGATTAAACGATCATACCGTGCTCCCATCGGGCAATAATAGACGTAAATGCTATATTCGTTCTCCGTCTGGAAGAAATTACCCTCGATAGGGCCGGTCTGTCCTACGGTCTGTCCGTTAGGGACAAAGAGGTACTGATAGTTGTAACTGCCTTGTTTCAGTAAGACGGATTTCTCGTATTGATGCGTCTCCGGATTATAGCCCATCTTACTTTTCTCGTCCAATACATTATTATATAATTCGCCGTTCAAATACACGTTTCCATCGGGAATTAAGTCCATGGCGAGGGTAAAGTGAACGATGTAATAGTCCGCTTCCGTATCCGGGTCGTTACAATTACTGCAACGGATGAAAAAACGGCCGTCTTGGTCTTGATCGTATTGATACGATAATTGGTCACGCCGATAGTCCGTCATCAACTCTACATGGTAGTATGGATTATGGAACGAGATACTTTCTACGTGCATGCCATTGTATTTGTTGCTCAAAAATTCCATACGGCGATATTCGTTTCCTGCGGGAAAGATCAAGTTCTGATTGTTCGTATAAGAGATCTGGTTTTCTAAAATAGTCATAGGCTGAAGACCTGTTACGGCATTATCCCTGCGGTTATTCTGATAAACCCAGATTTTCAAGTCGGTCTGAGGATAGGTGATGGGGAAATTCTTGTTATTGATCGCAAAGCTGACTTGTTGGTGTGACTGATTGGTATCGATATCCGTATTTCCGCTCACCGTAGCGGCGACACTAACCATCGGCTCGAAAATAGAAAAGCAAGCGGTAAATACGATCTGGGAGGGATCATCCTCGTTATATACTTGCAAGGCATAATTCCCCGAGACCTTCGGTTGAACGTCATCGTTTGGGAAAAGTAATCGGTAGTTGGTGTATTGCACCGTAGTACCCATCGCATTGGCGAAATCCTCGATCGTGCTCCCTTGGAAACCATTCATATACTCAATCGGGGAAAGATTCGATTGCGTCCAATCGGCGTTGCAATGAACCAGATTATAGGCGTATCGCCCGAAGCCCGGATTAAAAGCATCGAAATTAACCTCGATACGATTCTCACCACCCAGTTCGATGAATGGATCGGAGAACATCTCGCCGGCAACCTTCACTTGGAGGGTCTTTATTTGCTTATCGCTAACGTTGGTGAAGTAAGTCACTTGAGCGTTCAACGGTACTAAAACCGTGATAAGCAGCAGAAATAGGATTTTAAAAACTTTCATTTTCTTATTACTTTCTTTAACGACGCAAAATTATGGAATTATTTCTCTATTTATTTGCCTTTCCCTGCTCTAAAGCATGAAAAAATGTTTACTTTTGCAGGAAAATTACATATAAACAATTTTAGTTGTATCATGGCAAATGTGATTAAGATTAAAAAGGGTTTAGACATTAATCTGAAGGGCAAAGCTTCGGATGTACTGTTAAACGGCGGCAAGAGCGAGTCTTACGCGATCGTCCCCGATTATTATAACGGTATTCTCCCTAAAGTTGTTGCGAAAGTAGGAGAAAAAGTCAAAGCCGGTTCTGTACTGATGATTGACAAGAACCGCCCCGAGATCAAGTTTGTTTCGCCGGTCAGTGGCGAGGTAACTGCCGTAAACCGAGGAGAGAAGCGTAAGGTGCTAAGCATCGTTGTGAAGCCGGATGCGCAGATCGAGTATGAGGAGTTCGGTAAGAAGAACGTAGCATCCCTACAGGGAGCAGAGGTGAAAGAGGTACTTCTGAACGCTGGTATGTGGCCGTTTATCAAGCAACGCCCATACGATATCGTTGCCGCTCCATTAGATACTCCGCGTGATATCTTCGTTTCGGCTTTTTACTCCGCTCCGTTGGCTCCAAACTTCGATTTTATCGTAAAAGGTCAGGAGGCTGATTTCCAGACTGGATTAAACGCCCTAGCTAAATTAACGAATGGAAAAGTGTATGTGGGTGTAAGAAGTGGTTCTGTCGTGAGCGGAATGAAAGGTGTGGAGATCGTGGAAGTAGAAGGTCCGCATCCCGCAGCGAACGTTGGCGTGCAGATCAATCATATCAAGCCCGTTAACAAGGGTGAGGTAGTTTGGACGGTTAATCCGGCAGACGTGATCGTTATCGGACGCTTGTTTAACAAGGGTGTCGCCGATTTCAGCCGTATGGTTGCTATTACCGGTTCCGAGACTACCGAGAGAGGCTACGTTAAAACGATTTCAGGTTGTACGATTAAGAGCTTGGTTAACGGTAAAGTGTTAGGACAGGAACATATCCGTATTATCAGCGGTAATGTTTTGACAGGTACCAAGGTAAATATGGATGGTTACCTAGGCGCTTATGATAACCAGATCACCGTGATTCCGGAAGGTGATGAGACGCATGAGTTCTTAGGTTTCGCTATGCCTCGTTTCAACCAGTTCAGCGCTAGCCATAGTTACTTTAGCTGGTTAGGTACTAGCAAGGAATATGTGATCGACGCCCGTATCAAAGGTGGTAAACGTGCCATGATCATGTCTAATGAATACGATAAGGTGTTCCCGATGGATATCTATCCGGAGTATTTGTTGAAAGCGATTATTGCGTTCGATATCGATAAGATGGAGAACTTAGGTATCTATGAGGTGGCTCCCGAGGACTTCGCTCTTTGCGAGTTCGTGGACACTTCCAAGATCGAGTTGCAAAAGATCGTTCGCGACGGATTGAACCTGTTGTATAAGGAAATGAATTAATAACATAAAAAACTTATAATACATTGAAAGCGTTAAGGAATTATCTCGACAAGATTAAGCCTAACTTTGAGGAAGGCGGAAAGCTGGCGATGTTCCGTTCTGTTTTTGACGGTTTCGAAACATTCTTATTTGTTCCGAACGAGACCTCTAAAACGGGCGTACATATTCATGACTGTATTGATTCAAAGCGTGCCATGACCGTGGTTATCATCGCTTTGTTGCCTGCTTTGCTTTTTGGTATGTATAATGTCGGTTATCAGCACAATTTAGCTGTGGGGGCTGATCCGGGATTTTTGATGACTTTTATTTTTGGATTTTTGGCGGTATTGCCTAAGATCATTGTTTCGTATGTGGTAGGTTTGGGTATAGAGTTCGCTGTCGCCCAAGTGAAGAAGGAAGAGATTCAGGAAGGATTCTTGGTTTCAGGTATCTTGATCCCGATGATCGTTCCGGTCGATACTCCGTTATGGATGATCGCCGTAGCTACTGCTTTCGCTGTTATTTTTGCGAAAGAGGTATTTGGTGGTACGGGATATAATATATTTAATGTAGCATTGGTTACACGTGCGTTCTTATTCTTCGCTTACCCGGCAGCAATGTCTGGTGATCAAGTGTTCGTTCGTACGGCTGATACGTTTGGTATTGGGGCTGGCCAAGTGGTTGACGGCTTTTCCGGAGCTACTCCGCTGGGACAAGTCGCTATCGCTGGTAAGGAGATGATCGGTTCTTTCCAAGCTGTTGACGTATTAGGCAACCCGATCTCTACTTGGGACGCATTTATTGGTTTGATCCCGGGCTCTATCGGTGAGACTTCCGTATTGGCTATTTTGATCGGTGCGGTTATCTTGTTGATTACGGGTATCGCAAGTTGGAAGACAATGGTTTCCGTGTTCGTGGGTGGTGCTTTCATGTCATTGATCTTTAATATGATCGGTACTACGGTCGCTATGTGCGTATCTCCGCTGGATCACTTGTTCTTAGGTGGTTTCGCTTTTGGTGCCGTGTTCATGGCTACAGACCCTGTGACTTCCGCTCGTACGGAGACAGGTAAATATATCTATGGTTTCCTTGTAGGTGCTATGGCCATTATTATTCGTGCGTTGAACCCGGGTTATCCAGAGGGTATGATGCTCGCTATCCTGTTGATGAACGTGTTCGCTCCGCTGATCGACTATTATGTTGTGGAAGCTAATATCTCTCGCAGATTGAAACGTGTAATAAAATAAAGTAAGAAGGAATATGGCTAAATATAAATGTAAGGTATGTGGCTATGTCCACGAGGGAAATAAGGCTCCTGACACTTGCCCGGTATGTTCCGCTCCTGCTTCCGAATTTGAGGAAATCAAGGAGGAGGGCGCCGCTAAGAAAGGCATAAACCGGGATAGCAATGTTTATACGGTTGTTTATGCGGCTGTGATGGTTGTGCTAGTGGCTGTCGTATTGGCGTTTACTTCACAATCATTGAGAAGTTTTCAGAAACAGAACGAGGATAACGATAAGAGACAACAAATTCTGCGTTCTATCAACGTAAATGTTTCTTCTTCTGAGGCTGAGACCAAGTACAACGAGTTGATCAAGGAAGCTTTCTTGGTAAACGAGAATGGTGAGAAGGTTGAAGGCGACGCTTTCGCTACGGATGTAGTTAAGGCTGCCACTGAGCATCAATATCCGGTTTTCGTTGCGAATGTAGATGGTCAACCGAAATATATCATGGCTTTGCATGGAGCAGGTCTTTGGGGTCCGTTATGGGGTTATATCTCTGTAGATAGTGATAAGAATACTATTTATGGTGCTGACTTCAGCCACCAAGGTGAAACTCCGGGTCTGGGAGCTGAGATCTCTAAACCGGCGTTCAGCAATGAGTTCAAAGGTAAGAAGATCTTCATGAGTGGAGAATTCAAGTCTGTCGCTGTTGTTAAGCCGGGTAAGAGCGTAGCGGGACAGGATTATGTAGACGGTATCTCAGGTGGTACAATTACCAGTAAAGGTGTGGATGAAATGTTATTCAACAGCTTGAGCGGTTATGTTAAATTTTTGACCTCACAAAATTAAGTAGAAGATGGGATTATTATCTGAAAAGAATAAAGAAGTTCTGTTAGGCCCGTTGAGCGCTAACAACCCGGTTGTCGTTCAGATGTTGGGTATTTGCTCTGCGTTGGCTGTAACATCAAAACTTGAGCCGGCCATCGTGATGGGTATCTCGGTGACGGCTGTCGTAGCTTTCGCTAACGTGATCATTTCATTGATGCGTAATACGATTCCGAACCGTATCCGTATTATCGTGCAATTGGTGGTAGTTGCCGCTTTGGTGACAATCGTTAGTGAGGTGTTGAAAGCTTTTGCTTATGACGTAAACAAACAGCTTTCCGTATTTGTCGGTTTGATCATTACGAACTGTATCTTGATGGGACGTCTGGAAGCGTTCGCCTTGGGTAACGGCCCATGGGAATCGTTCTTGGATGGCATTGGTAACGGTCTGGGATATGCGATTATTCTTATTATCGTAGGTTTCTTCCGTGAATTGCTGGGATCTGGTACCTTATTGGGTTTCCAAGTGATTCCGCAGGCATTCTATGATCTGGGTTACGTGAACAATGGTTTGATGATCTTGCCTCCGATGGCGTTGATCGTGATCGCTGTTATTATTTGGGTTCATCGTGCTAAGAACAAGGAACTTCAAGAAAATTAATGTTAACGATTAAACGAATAATAGAATGGAACAATTATTAAGCACATTCGTCCGCTCGATCTTCGTTGACAACATGATCTTCGCATACTATTTGGGTATGTGCTCTTTCGTGGCTGTCTCAAAGAACGTGAAGACCGCTTTAGGATTAGGTATAGCAGTGACATTCGTACTTTTCTGTACGTTGCCGATTAACTATATGCTTGAGAATTATGTATTGAAAGAAGGTGCGTTAAGTTGGTTAGGCCCGGAATATGCGGAGGTGAACCTTAGCTTCTTGGCGTTTATTATCTTTATCGCCGTTATCGCTTCTTTCGTGCAGTTGGTCGAGATGGTAGTCGAGAAATTCTCTCCGTCTTTGTATGCTTCCCTTGGTATCTTTTTGCCGCTGATCGCTGTAAACTGCGCTATCTTGGGTGGTTCTCTGTTTATGCAACAAAAAGCGTTCCCTAATGTAGGTGTCGCCACTGTTTATGGTTTAGGATCTGGTATCGGTTGGTTGCTGGCTATCGTAGGTATGGCGGCTATCCGTGAGAAATTGTCATATTCAAATGTCCCCAATGCTTTGAAAGGTTTGGGTATTACTTTCATCATCACGGGTTTGATGGGTATGGCATTCATGTGTTTCTCTGGTCTGAAGATTTAAGTATTAACGCATTAAACAAAATATAAAGATGACTTTATTAATGTCGGGCGGACTTACGATTGGTGTCAGCGCAATAGTATTCTTATTGATTACGCTGATCTTGGTCGGTTTGCTTTTGTTCGCCAAAGCAAAATTGGTGCCTTCAGGGAATGTAAGCTTGAAGGTTAACGGAGAGAAAGATATAGAGACCCCGATTGGTGGAACTTTGCTAGGTGCGCTACAGAGCGGTGGCATCTTCTTGTCTTCCGCTTGTGGTGGTGGTGGTAAATGCGGTCAGTGCCGTGCTCAAGTTATTGATGGCGGTGGTGAGATCCTACCTACTGAGAAAGGTTTCTTCTCTCGTAAACAAGTGAAAGATCATTGGCGTTTGGCTTGTCAATGCAAGGTGAAAGAGGATATGGTCGTTCAGGTACCAGACGAGGTATTTGGCGTTAAGGAATGGGAATGCGAGGTTATCAGTAACAAGAACGTCGCTACATTTATCAAGGAGTTTATCGTTGCGTTACCTAAAGGTGAGCACATGGACTTTATTCCGGGTTCTTACGCTCAGATCAAGATCCCTACATACTCAATGGATTATAACAAGGATATCGATAAGAGCTTGATCGGCCCCGAGTATCTGCCGGCTTGGGAGAAATTCGGTTTATTCGGTTTGAAGTGTAAGAACGACTCACCGTCTATCCGTGCCTATTCTATGGCTAACTATCCTGCTGAGGGTGACCGTATCATGTTGACCGTGCGTATCGCTACGCCGCCGTTCAAACCGAAACCACAAGTTGGTTTCATGGATGTGATGCCGGGTATCGCTTCTTCTTATATCTTTACGTTGAAACCGGGTGATAAGGTGACTATGAGTGGTCCTTATGGTGATTTCCACCCAATTTTCGATTCTAAGAGAGAGATGATGTGGATTGGTGGTGGTGCTGGTATGGCTCCGTTGCGTGCCCAAATCATGCACATGACGAAGACGTTGAAGACTACGGATCGTAAGATGTCTTACTTCTATGGCGCGCGTGCCTTGAACGAAGTGTTCTATTTGGAAGATTTCTTGGAAATAGAGAAAGAATTCCCAAACTTTACGTTCCACTTGGCGCTTGACCGTCCTGATCCTGCCGCTGATGCTGCGGGTGTTAAATATACGGCTGGATTCGTTCATCAAGTAATCCATGATACTTACTTGAAGGATCACGAGGCTCCGGAAGATATCGAATACTACATGTGTGGTCCGGGCCCGATGTCAAAGGCCGTGGAAAATATGCTGGATAACTTGGGTGTACCTCGTGAGATGTTGCACTTCGATGATTTCGGTGGATAAAATAGGATTTCTATATCTACAGATAGAAGGCGGGGGTTAAGATCCTCGCCTTTTTATTTTGGCCTTGAAACTCCTCTTTACGAAGATATACTTCAAATGCTATAGGATATATACTGCATGTGTCATAGGATATATACTTCATTAACGAAATAAGTCGTACTTCTATGTCGGCACATTAAAAATGTAATTATTTTGAAATAATATGCAGCGTTTATCGTTTTATAAGCATCTAAGCTTATATAGTCATAAAAACAAGTTAGACATGAAGCCATTGATTTTATCTTTTTTTGCGGTTTTATTAGGATACTCATTCTTTTTCGATAAAGATGATGAAATAAAATTGCGTAATGTTGACCAGATATCGTTGGAATCTAATTCTACGATGCCTGAGAGGGGTGATTCTGTCACTTTGTATGCGAAAAGGCTCCCTAATACTCCGGAATATATTTTACGAATCGCAAAACCGGAGGATTATCTCTTTACGAAATAAAATTTTCGTGTTAAAATATTTGTTTATTTGACGAATATTGCTATGTTTGTGCCCATGTAACTTTTAATGCGTGGGATATGGATTTGAAATCTACTCAATATATAGAAAAAACAGGAAGTGTCGCAAAGGCATTCCTGTTTCTTTTTCTTCTCTTTCTATCAAGCATATATAATCTGTTTAAGTTTGCCAGCCTTGAAAATGAGGAGGTAGAAGTATCAGATATGGTGCTACCTTCTAAGACTTCCGGTGATGTCGAGTATATAGAACAAGATGACTTATCTGCAAGCTGTAAATTCCTGATCGATAGAACTACTCACTGGTTGGGCTGAGTAAGCCCTTATCTGATCCGTGCGAGTGCATAGAAGGATAAGGGGGACTTATTTTAGATAATTAAACGATTTTCTCCAATAGATTGTATTCCGGTATATCTTCGAGGAAAGCATACGTCTGTTTCTCATAGTCAATTTTGCAACAAAAATGACGGATGCCGTTGCTTACGGTTAAGTATTTTACGTGTAAGACCATGTTATAACGTACGATTTGATCGAATACAGCGCTTGTTATCTCGATATGTGGAGCTTTATATTCAATAATCATTAGAGGTGCTAGAAACCGATTGTATGCAACGGTATCGCATCGTTTGGATGTTCCGTTTAGTTTCACCGCTACTTCATTCGCTAAAAGTTCTTGAGGATAGTTTTTTTCCGTGACCAAATAGTTCACGAAATGTTGTCGTACCCATTCCTCTGGCGTTAATGCGACAAATTTTCGGCGTACAGGATCCCAAATAGAAGGCTTTCCTGCTTTCTCCGTAACTTTGACTGAGAATTTTGGTAGATTTAATGGGAGCATTTGCTATATTTGCTATTTATATTCTAACTAAAATGCACCTCAAAGGTAGTTATTTATGAGAACAAAACAAGAAATCGTAGAAAATTGGCTGCCTCGTTATACCGAGCGAAAGCTAGAAGACTTCACTAAGCACATATTACTCACTAACTTTACTAAATATGTCGAGATATTTGCGGATCATTTTAATGTCCCGATTTTGGGATTGAAAAGTTCGATGCCCAATGCCTCGGCAGAAGGGATTACCATTATCAATTTTGGGATGGGAAGTGCGAACGCTGCTACAATCATGGATTTATTATCAGCAGTCATGCCCAAAGCGGTGCTTTTCCTCGGTAAATGTGGAGGATTAAAAAGAGCGAATGTATTAGGGGATTATGTATTGCCAATAGCGGCGATCCGAGGTGAGGGAACGTCGAATGAGTATTTACCACCTGAGGTACCTTCATTGCCCGCTTTTTCAATGCTTCGTGCCATTTCTTCCGCCATACGTGATCATGGAAAAGATTATTGGACAGGTACGATTTACACGACAAATCGCAGGGTTTGGGAATACGATAATGCTTTCAAGGAATATCTTCGTAGTACGCATGCCACTGGTATCGATATGGAAACCGCAACCTTGCTTACTGCCGGTTTCGCTAACCAAATACCTACGGGTGCATTGTTGATGATATCGGATAAACCGATGGAAGAAGATGGTGTAAAAACAGAAGCGAGTGACCGGAAGGTAACTCAACAATTTGTAGGAGAACAGGTAATGTTGGGAGTTGAAGCTCTTCAACAGATTTTGGATGGTAAGAAAACCATCCGTCATATCCGTTTTAGTTGGTAATAGCGAAACCTCATAATTTATGGCAAAAAAAGAAATTACTTTCGAGGAGATTTGTAGGGATATAACAGCAAGGAAGTTTCAGCCTGTTTATGTGTTAATGGGCGAAGAGCCTTTCTTCATCGATCAAATAACAGATTTGTTATTAAAAAGCGTATTAGAGGAATCTGAGAGAGATTTCAATCAGATTATTCTATACGGCGCAGATACAGATGCTATTTCTATTATCAATGCGGCACGTCGTTTTCCGATGATGTCCGAATATCAATTGATCGTTGTTCGAGAGGCTCAATTAGTGAGAGATATAGAGTTGCTGAGCAGTTATGTGAAGAATCCTTTGTCATCAACTATTTTGGTCATAAATTACAAATATAAGACTTTAGATCGCCGTCGTGCGTTAGCGGCCGCAACCGATAAAAACGGTATTTTATATGAGTCAAAAAAGATCCCGGATTATAAAATGCCGAGTTTTATCACCTCTTTGATGCAACAGCGTTCTATCGGTATCGATCCAAAAGCCGCTCAAATGCTCTCAGATTTCCTTGGAAACGATTTAAACCGTCTCAATAAGGAATTAGATAAGCTGGCAATTATCTTGGCTGAAAAGGCCTCAAAACGCATCACACCGGAATTGATCGAGCAAAATATAGGGATTAGTAAAGAATACAATAACTTTGAGCTGATAAAGGCACTTGCCATGAAGGATATATTAAAGGCTAACCGGATCGCTCAGTATTTTGAGAAAAACCCTAAAAGTAATCCGATACAGATGACACTTCCTGTATTATTTAACTATTTTTCAAACTTGCTGATTTGTTATTATTCAAAGGATCGATCGGAATCAGGATTGATGACCGCACTTGGTTTACGGGGAACTTATCAAGTAAAGGACTATCTTTTGGGGATGAAAAATTATCCAGCGATGAAAGTTTTTAATTTGATCAGCGATATCCGAACGACTGACGCAAGATCTAAGGGAGTGGAAAACTCTTCAGCGACAGATGCAGATTTACTAAAAGAATTACTTTACAAAATTTTACATTAAACAGAAATCATAGACTTAGTGCAGGCAAAAGGGCCTTTTTTCCTAGAATGATGAAAAAGTCAAACTGGAAAAAGAGGCCTTTTTGTTTATTTATCAATTAATTACGCATATTTTATCTCTCTGAGATTTTAAAATTTATTCAATCACGTACTTCTTCCTCAAAAATTCCAAGAAATCCATACTTAAAGCTATAATCGGTATAGCCATAGATTGCCTTCATTATCCGTTAAAGGAAAAATAGACAAGTTGGCAGTAAAATAAATAGAGTAAAATTATATTGTATACAAATATAACCGAGGAATGGATGTTTACAATCATATATACAATAAAAGTATTTGAGTAGATTACAAATGTTGGTGGTTTTTGTAATCATTATATAGACGTTACAAATGTATCATGTTTACATTACTAATATAAATCATGGATTACTATATATTTCTTTATCCACGTAAGATTTGCTATAAATTATAAATAACCAGTTTTTTATATAGAAATATTGATTGTTTACATTAACTAAACATGTTTTTTCGTCTACAAACGTATAAAAACCCCCTAACTATACATTATATGTATTATTATATTTACATATAGATCAGATATATATGCTATTTTTCTAAAGTTTTTCTAAATACTCTATACCTCCTTCTTGAACACGGTTTACAGTTCTACCCATCACATATGTATCGGTGTGACACATATGTATCAATTTAGTTTTATAAAAATAAATTGCACAAATGGAAATATTGATTTATCTTTGTATCCAGTTTACTTTATGGACATTTATCTTAGTAAACGGTCATAATGGCAGTATTCTAGTAAGAATTTAAGATATATATGAATATGAGAGATCGTATTTTAAAAATAATGGAACGTGAAGGACTTACCCCTTCTAAATTTGCCGAATCGATCGGTATACAGCGTTCGGCAATGTCACATATTATATCTGGGAGAAATAATCCGAGTTTGGATGTTCTGCTAAAAATACTGGAACGGTTCACTTATGTTGATTCTGACTGGCTATTGTTTGGCAAAGGCGAAATGATCCGAGAACATGTGTTAACTGAACCTAATTTGTTTACAAATATGCTTGAAAATCGTCCCAATGTACAAGTTGTTGCCGAAAATCGCAAGGAAATTGGGGTTGAGACACCTGTAAACATCCAGAAACAACCTGTTGTAGAGCAAGTTATATGCCAAGAAAAGCCTTCTAAAAATGTTAGTAAAATAATGATATTTTACTCCGACAATACGTTTGATACTTTCGTCCCTGAAAAAAACAAGAAAGACTAAGGTAAACTGTTCGGTATATACGTTATATTCATGTATCTTTGCGGATAAATTGAGTAATCGTGTATATGAAGAAGTACATCTTAGACATGAAGGTAACTGAAAACTGTCACCTTCATAAAAATTATTGCCTGCTAAAGTTAACCTCGGATGGGAATCTTCCAGAGATGCTTCCCGGACAATTTGTAGAGGTTCATGTAGAAAACTCTCCTACAACATTCTTACGTCGTCCGATTTCTGTCAACTATGTAGATAAGTCTAAAAATGAGTTGTGGTTATTGATTCAACTTGTTGGTGATGGCACGAGAAAAATGGCAGAATTCCGTCCCGGTGATATTGTAAACATAATGCTACCACTGGGTAATAGTTTTACAATTCCTTCCAAGGAACAGGAGAACAAAAGACTTTTGCTGATTGGTGGTGGTGTTGGAACCGCTCCGATGTTATATCTAGGAGCTTGTTTAAAAGAAGCCGGTTTTGAGCCTACTTTTCTACTTGGGGCTCGTTCTAAGGATGATGTATTGCAATTAGATGAATTCCAGAGATTTGGTAAGGTTTATATCACAACCGAAGATGGTTCGCTAGGCGAGAAAGGGTATGTGACTAACCATACGATCCTTAAAGAGGTTCGATTTGACCAGATTTATACTTGTGGTCCTAAACCAATGATGGTGGCGGTAGCGAAATACGCAGGTGCGGAAGCTATTTCTTGCGAGGTTTCTCTTGAGAACACGATGGCTTGTGGCATAGGTGCTTGTTTGTGCTGCGTAGAGAAAAACAAGGAAGGTCATAATGTGTGTGTATGTACAGAAGGTCCCGTATTTAATATTGAGAAATTGTCATGGCTGAATTAAATGTAAACATTGGGAATTTACCGTTGAAAAATCCGGTAATGACAGCATCCGGCACGTTCGGATATGGTATAGAATATGCTGATTTCATGGATATTTCACGTTTGGGGGGTATTTTCGTGAAAGGTACCACTATCCAACCTCGTGAAGGTAATGATTATCCAAGAATGGCGGAGACTCCTTCCGGAATGTTGAATGCCGTGGGGCTTCAGAATAAGGGCGCCGATTATTTCGCTGAGCATATTTATCCGAAGATCAAGGACATCAATACGAATATGATCGTAAACGTGAGTGGGTCTTCGGTTGAAACGTATGTCGAGTGTGCGGAAAAGATCGCAGAGTTGGATAGGATTCCCGCTATCGAACTGAACATTTCTTGTCCGAACGTAAAGCAAGGTGGTATGGCTTTCGGCGTTACTACGTGTGGTGCGGGAGAGGTTGTTAAGGCTGTTCGTAGGGTTTATCCAAAGATACTTATTGTAAAACTTTCTCCTAATGTAACTGATATTACGGAGATCGCTAAAGCTGTTGAAGCGGAGGGTGCGGATTCTGTTTCGTTAATTAATACGATGCTTGGAATGGCCATCGACGCAGAGAAACGTAAACCTATATTATCTACAATAACTGGAGGTCTTTCCGGGCCTTGCGTAAAACCTGTAGCTCTACGTATGGTATGGCAAACGTATCATGCGGTAAAGATTCCAATTATAGGTTTGGGAGGTATTTCAAATTGGAAAGATGCCGTGGAGTTCATGTTAGCTGGGGCTAGTGCTATCCAGATCGGAACTTATAACTTTGTAGATCCAACTGTTTCTATCAAGGTTATTGATGGATTGAATGACTATTGTGACCGACATGGTTTTAAATCAGTAAAAGAGTTGATCGGAGCATTGGATATTCAGAGATAATCTAAGTTCATTTATAGACTTTATTTCCATTTTTTCAATAATAAAAAAGGATGTGTTCGCTTACGCAAAAAGAACACATCCTTTCTTTTTATTATGAAAAATTATTCGATCTCTAATACGGCCGGACAATGATCAGAATGTACGGCATCGTTTAATATATAAGCGGCTTTAACTTTCGGCTTCATATTGTCGCTAACCATACAATAATCAATACGCCATCCTTTATTTTTAGATCTGGAATTGAAGCGATAACTCCACCATGTATATTCTTGCTTATCCGGGTTCAAGAAGCGAAATGTATCCGTAAAACCTGCGGATAAGAAGCGAGTCATCCATTCCCGTTCTTCCGGAAGGAAACCACTGTTCTTTGCGTTCCTGATCGGATCATGAATATCTATCGGCTCGTGGCAAATGTTGTAATCGCCACAGAGAATTAAGTTCGGACGGGATTTCTGTAACTCAACGACATATTTCTGGAAATCTTCCAGCCATATCATCTTAAAATCCTGCCGTTCATCCCCACTAGTCCCGGAAGGATGATAGACACTTACGATCGATACATCCCCGAAATCAGCACGGAGGAAACGTCCCTCATTATCATACTTCTCGATCCCCATTCCATACTCGATATGATCCGGTTCCTGTTTCGTAAGAATGGCCACGCCACTATATCCCTTCTTTTGGGCACTAAACAAATAAGACTTATATCCTAAAGTCTCGAATGTTTCTGACGGGAACTGGTCTGGTTGCAACTTTGTCTCTTGGATACATAACACGTCCGGCTGTTCTTGAGCCAACCATTCGGGCAAGCCTTTACCTACGGCAGCCCTTAATCCATTTGTATTGTACGTTATTATTTTCAATTTTTCTAAGTTTAGAGGTGAATGACTTTTATTCTGTCTCAAAGATACAACTTTTGACGATTTTACATTGTTTTCATTCCATAATCGGTACATAGAAATTTTCTATATTTGTATAACTTAGAATGAATGACAGACTATGCTGGAACATTTGAACGATATTTTAGAGAATACTCAGATAACGGCCTCGACCGCCGCCGTACGATTAGCTATCAGCTTCGTGCTTGGCGCTATTATCGGTGTAGAAAGACAATTTCGCCGTAGGGACGCTGGTATGCGGACCTTTACCTTGATCTGTATGGGATCTGCCGCCGCCATGTTGATATCTATCTGGATACCACAAACCTATCCGAATTTCTTGAATGGAGATCCGGGGCGTATCGCCGCCCAAGTCCTTACAGGTATTGGTTTCTTGGGAGCAGGAGCTATTATTCAAAGTCATGGAAGCGTGCATGGACTCACTACGGCGGCTTGTATTTGGGTAATGGCTGTAGTCGGTTTGGCCGCTGGTGCCGGCATGTTCTTGGCCGCTTCTATCACTACGGCATTTACCTTGTTCGTATTGGTTTCTTTAGAAAGGCTGGAGCGACGTATGTATTTGGATGGTGTTAATAAAATACTTACGATAAATTGCTCAACCTCGACTCCCGATCTTAAAGGTATCCGGAAAATCTTGGAAAATAGGAGCATATTTATCGTAAGTCTTTCTTATGAGCATAATTACGACAAGAATACGTCGACAATTACCTATAAAGTCAATGTGAAATCCAAGTCCTCTTACAGTGAGTTATTCACTGAGATTCGAAAACTTGGTTATATTTCACAAATACGTCTTCTAGCTTGACAATGCCGTTTATTCAAGTTCACCCTTTAGCATATGCCCGGCGATACGAGCCGCTTCCTTAACGTATTTACCGCAAGGACGTTTGGCATAATACTGTTGCGTGCGTGCGGAAGGAGAGGGATTCGTCGATGTCTCTTCCGGAGGAAGAAGGCTACGGCAAATGATCGTCCCATGCTTCTCCTTGAATAAAGCCGCCATTTTTTGTACCATGCCATAGTTGCGGGCACGCGCCTCTTGATCTAGCGGATCAAATACCGGATACTTAAATCCGGCTAACATCGCCATTGCGTTTACGGTACCACAAACCTCACGCATGCGTCCGACACCTCCTCCAAAAGATACAGACATCTTTTTCGCCAGCTCTAAATCCAACTCGAAGACATCCGAATAAGCGAGGAATACAGATTGAGCGCAATTATATCCGGACTCGAAGTTGTGGACCGCTTGGTTCACACGCTCCTCTATATCAAAGGATTTCATAGTCAACACAAGCTCTGTCCGCCTTTACCGGGCCAATAATTCCTTTAGCGACCGCTACATGTTCCGGATGATTAGCGTACGTATTTACATCTTCCAAGGTAGGCAATTCAGTAGTTAAAATAATATCCCAAGTCTCCGCCGGATTACAATTAAAATCTACACGGATCATTTTCAATACGTCTATCTTATTGATTAAGGCTTCCAGTTTATCCTTAATTTCTTGCATTTTGGCTTGCTTCTCAGCCGGAGTTTGAAACTCCTTCAACTTAAACATTACAATATGTCTGATCATAATCGCTATACATTAATTATATATATTACATCTGTTCATCCAAATACGAATCCTTGTATCCAAGGAAATATAAGATACCATCGAGGCCAATCGTAGAGATAGATTGCTTGGCGGTCGCCTTTACCTTCGGTTTGGCATGGAAGGCGATACCTAGACCGGCGATACTAATCATCGGCAAGTCGTTCGCCCCGTCGCCAACCGCTACGGTCTGGCGAATATCCACGTTCTCCACTTGTGCGATCAGGCGTAGTAATTCCGCTTTCCGCTTCCCATCTACGATATCGCCCACATGATTACCCGTTAGCTTGCCATTCTCGATCTCAAGCTCGTTGGCGTATACATAGTCGATATTATATTTTTGTTTAAGGAAATTACCGAAATAAGTGAAACCTCCGGAAAGGATAGCGATCTTGAAGCCCACCTTTTTCAAGATACGCATCAAACGGTCTACACCTTCTGTGATCGGTAGATTCTCGGCGATCTCCTGCATCACGGATACGTCCAACCCCTTTAATAAGGCACAACGCTGGCGGAAGCTCTCGCAGAAATCGATCTCTCCACGCATGGCTGCCTCTGTAATCGCTTTTACTTGATCGCCAACTCCGGCACGTATCGCCAACTCGTCGATAACCTCCGTCTCTATCAAGGTAGAGTCCATATCGAAACAAATCAGACGGCGCATACGGCGATACATGCTATCCTCTTGGAAAGAGATATCCATCTCAAGCTCCGTGGAAAGTTTCATGAACTCCGCTTTCATGCACTCCTTGTTTTTCGGGGTACCACGTACGGAAAACTCCACGCTCGCCTTGGGAGTACGGGCATTCTCGTCCAACGGGATACGTCCCGTGAGCCGCTTGATATCATCAATATTCATATCTTGCTCCGCTACGATCCGGGAAACACCCGCGATTTGCTTGGCCGTAAGCTTTCGGCTTAATATCGTGATGATATATCGGTTCTTGCCCTGCATACCTACCCATTTACTATATTCTTGCTCTGTAATGGGATTGAAACGGATATTGACGTCTAATTCGTAACTCTTGAACAGTAGTTCTTTCAATATATCGCCGGAATTTCCTTCCGTGCTTTGAAACAAGATACCCAATGATAAATGGTTATGGATATCCGCTTGACCGATATCGAGGATAACAGCGTTGTTCTTGGCTAGAATCTCCGTAAGAGCCGCCGTTACACCCGGACGATCCGCTCCATTGATATTTATCAGTATTATTTCGTCGTTTTGTGCCATATTTGTCATTCTATTAGGCAAAAGTACGTAAGAATTATCGAAAAAGAGTATATTATATTAAACATTTTTGCTTATATTTGTTTTATCGTATTAACGACAAAATGTTTAATGAGAACCTGGCAACCTTAAAAAGTCCTGACCGGCAGGCGAAATGTATGAGAATCCAATTTGAAATCAAGGAAAAGTTGCCCGACATTATTTCTGAAATACTTCATTCAGATAAGTGGCTGACTTTAGTGAGAGATGAGAATCATGGATTGCGACGTGTGACGATTAAAGATCCCTACTTTGATTCAGAGGCATGCGTCGATATCTGGGAGCATGAGATTCATGTAACGACAGCTTGGTCTAACTACACCTATCGAATCTATCAAAAAGGTAATTCTGTTTGGTGCGAATACATTGGCGCTTATAGAGGATTGTTGGAACAAAACCTTTTGCCGACAGTGACTCCGAAAGAAAACATTCTGGATTCGGAAGTATTGAACAGTTCTTTGTTTGGTGACAGAAAGGAGACCTTGAGAAATTACAGCGCGGAAAACCTTAAGCTGAAGAATTTTAGGCGGGATAATTTCGCTGCGGAATATCAACTGGCTTCTCCGCAAGACCATCCTAAGATCGTATATGATGAGTTTATTAAAGAAGGGGTTCCAATTCCCCCTCCTGAAGATAGAAAAGAAAAGTCCGGTAATTAATACCGGACTTTTTTTATTTGAGGATCATCGCATGATACCCGAATCCTCGTCACTATTCCAAAGTTTCTTGTTGGCCTCCTTGAACTTGCGACCGAAGTCAAAATTCCAAGAGAAGGTTAGCATCAACATTCGGCTGAAGTCGTTTGCGTACATGTTCGTACGGCTGGGAGCGTAAGCGTTCCGATTTTCCTCTACCCGTTTGTACTGGCTGGAGAAAGGCATCATCAATCCGGCTCCAACGGCGAATTTACCTTGATTGTACCGGAACATAAACATATGGATATTCTCGCCGCCATGCAATAATTCGCCGACAAACGTATTATAGCTACTTTGTATCTGGAACATAGCCATGAATTTCTTGTACATAGCCATGACGGAAGCCCGGTAATACCAATTGGTATAGGTATGCGAATAACTATTTCCTTCGCTGATATAACGATTGACTCCACCTGTCACGGATAGGCTTATGATCCGCTTGATGATAGGGCCGACACGTAATGTCAAGTCACCGCTTAGTTTCTGCCATCCTTTTTGGTTATCGGTAATGCGAATGAACTTATTATTTTCTCGTATCACTTCCTCCATGATCCGGTCCGGGCTATTACTGTAATAAAAGTTTAAGTCTCCGGTGAATATTCCTTTTTTATATAGATAATTGGCTTGCATGTCATAACTCTTATAGGGTTTCAGATAAGGATTTCCCCGGCGTATCTGTAGCGTATCGATATATTGCTCGATGGCGCTTAGTTCCGATAGGCTAGGTGAGACATTATTTACGCTACCGTTCACCCGGAAATACATATTATCCGTAAAGTTATATTGTAAGGATACCTTTGGGCGGAACGTATAATATTGATAATCTTCCTCGCCTTCTTGCTTGAACCATGAGCGGGAGACACCTATTCCGGCGGTATAATTCAACTTCTTGACACGTCCGCTGAATTCCGTATAGAGATACGTCTCCGACTGTTTCATCTTGGTTCGTCCTCCAACCGTTCCGCTGTAGGTGTTATCCGTCCACGATTGGGTGTGTTTCAATCCTCCTCCCAATCGACCGGCCTCGAATTGCCGTTCGTAGATTCCCTCGCCGATGATGGAATATTTGTCTCCGTCCACGTTCGACAAGATATCCGATAAGAGGATATCGTTTTTCCATTCTTGATACATTTGGTTTGCGTTCGTATGTATGTACGTACCTACCATATTAAGTATCAATGTCTGCTTATGTGGTAAGGAGCGTTGGTAATAAAGGTCGAGGGAAGGACGTTTGGTAGAGTTGCTATTTGGATTCCAAGCGTATGTCTTATCCTCGGGATTATTGTTGGTATACAGGTTCTTGCCGCCACCTTTATCCTCGTCTGATAAGAAATAGCGTAGCGTAGCATTGAAATAATAATGGTCGTTATCTACCAGATTATAATTAAGAGAGAGGTTATGAGCGGTCTCGGACATTCCTCTTGGCAGACCTTCCGAGGTACGTTCCATCGTCTCGCCATTCTCAAAGCGGAAGGTCTCGACTCCTTCCGTCCATATATGATACGGATTCCGGTAGCGGACGGCGTATTGCAATCCGAACTCCGATTTCTTATGATTGAACTTCGTCGACACCTGATCGTCTCCAAAAGAGGTGGTCGGTGAATTACTAAGATCCAGATTGACAGAACCGCCGCTAGTTTCCCTCCGGACAATGTAGTCGAGTACGACAGAGGCGTTACCGTAACGTAAGCCCGGATTATCATGATATTCTACCCGGATTACCTCCTGTGGCGATAAGCCCCGGATATCGGATAGCTCCACCTTGATACCGTTGATGCAGAATTGAATAGTCCCTTCATTCGGTAGCGATACGCTATTCCGGATCGGGTCTACTTCCAAACGAGGAAGCATCAAGGCGTTCAATAGGTTGATGCCATTGCTGGAGGCCGCTTTTTGCTCGGAGGTAGGGAACGCGATCTTACGGTCCGCCGTATTACGGATAGCGGAAGCGTTGACCGTGACTTCATCTAAGGATATAGAGGAGGATGCCAATGAGATCGTACCGAGATCTATAGGCTGGGAAAGTCCCAGCACGGAGACTACCGAAGTCTTGTAACCTATGGAGGAAACAGATACTTGATAATCTCCGGCCTTGACTTTCTCGATCCGGAAAAGTCCTTTACTATCCGTCGTCGTCCCTGTGATGAATGCGGAATCGGCTGTTTGAAGCGTGATATTCACGAACTCAAGAGGAGACTTGTCGGATAGATCGATGACTTTCCCCCGGATCTGTAATTGTTGTGCCCGGACACCCCAAGAAAAGGATATAAGAAGGGCTGCCATAATGATTTGTTTCATTATAGTACGATTTAATGATTAAGAAATAATGTGTGTATGTGCTTGTTACTTAGTCCAAATCTCTTCTCCGTTCAGACGGATCTTCTGGATATTGTTGATACGGATATGCAACGTGAGATTTTTATCTTGCCCGGCGTCCCTCGCCCCGCTAACCAATAATAGAGAATCGTGGCGGCTGACTTCCGGCAAATACCGTTTCTTTCCCTCGTAATAGAGCAGCGACCGGTCTTTTGCTTCCAGTATTTGCCCCCGGGGAAATTTGGAGGCGGTTCTCGTATCGACTTTTATGTTTTCCGCTTTCAACTCCGGATTATCTATCTGGATAATCTGAAACTTTTGCGTGAAACCTGTAAGGCATTTTTCCGACGTAAACTGGGCAACGCCGAAAGTGAGGGCTGGAACGATATATAATGTCGCTATCAAGGCGATAAATACGCGATTACTTTTTTTCATGATTGTCTTTATTTAATGGTAGATATATATAATGTATAGGCTTTCGTAAGCTCGTCGATACCTACATCTAGCAGGTGCATCTCCTTGAAGACGGCGGGAAGTACCTCTTCCACGAACTGGTTATGGCGCATCTCACGGATTTTTTGCTCGGCGTCGGAAGCGACGAAGTAGCCGATCCCACGCTTGTTGTAAATAATATCGTTGGCTTGCAGGCGCTCGAAGGAACGCATGACCGTATTTGGATTTACCTCCATCTCTACCGCCAGTTCCCGTACGGACGGGATACGGCTATCGGCTTTGTAATTACCACTCAATACCCGGTCGCAAATCCGCTCGGCTATCTGGATAAATATGGATTGATTCGTATTGTAGTTCATCTTAGTTCCTTTTCTTTAAGTTTTAGATAAGCGACGTATAAGATCACGAGGGTAGCGATGAGAAATGCGGGTGTAAAGGCAAAGCTTAGCCAATACACGGCGGTATAAAGCGGGGAAGATTCATAACAAAAACTATTCATACCCGGCTGGATATTCAAGATGTTTATGCATAGATAAACAATCCCTATGATAGAAGCGATTATCAATATATATCCACCACAAGCGATTCCTAAAGCATACTTCTTGAATGTGACGTAAGAGAGGAACATCAAGGAACCGACAAATGCCAGCATGGTGAAATCTTGCAAGGTCATGATAATGTCCTTGAATGCTACAGGCTGTATATGAATGAGCATTGAGGCTATTCCCGTCCCAGTCCAGAACGTGACTTGGTACGTTAAGAATACCACGATACCTTCGATCAGGATAGCGGCAAATTTCTCTTGGTTGCTTGCGGGAAGCGTCAAGAATAATCCTCTAGGGCGGTGTATCATCAAGTTTACGTAGCTACAGAAAGCGATAAAAGTCCCCAATGATCCCAATACATATAATGTAAAGGTACGGAATCTCGTATCCCATAAAATGGAGGATAACAGGAAAAAGAAGAGGACTCCGAGGATGACCAATACCCCATAAGCTAATTTTTTCTTATTCTCTATCCAATCTTTGCGAAGTAAAAGATTGATGCGTTGTATACTAAAATCTGTTTTCATAACTATGTCATTTTTAGGAGTTCATGATTCTTTGGATCTCTTTGGGATAAGTTATCGCCGCGTTAAAGAGCAACTCTAAGGATACGACCGTCTCTTCCTTGCCATCCCTTGCGGTGACGCCTATTGTCCCTTGCGGGGTAGGCTCGGAATAAAGAGCTTTCTCTTCCGGCAGGAGTGGTCCGAAATAAAGTTTCTCGCCGATCTCGTTCAACGTCTTATTCAATAGGATTTGCCTTTGGTCTAAGATCAATACCGTGTCGATCAAGCTTTCCAGATCCCTGACCTGATGCGTGGAGATAATAACCGTCTGATTGTCATCTATCAAAGAGGCTACCAGTCTGCGGAATGTCGCTTTCGAGGGAATGTCCAGCCCATTTGTTGGTTCATCCATTAGAAGCAGGGGCGTATGAGCGGCCAGCGCCAAGGTTATCGCCACCTTTTTCCGTTGTCCTTGAGACATTTTCGACAGGCGATCGGATAGATTGATCTCAAACGATTCTACGCAAGCCTTGCAGATATCGTCTCTAAATGTCGGATAAAAAGGTGCGTACATCTTTATATATTCTATGGCGGTGACCTCAGGCATGGAGATTTCCTCCGGCAATAAGAAGATCTGCTGCAAGAAACGAGCGTTTCTCTCGGAAGGAGTTTCCTCCAATACGAGGCAAGAACCTTGATCCGGAAAGATCTGTCCGCTTAGAAGGTTTAGAAGCGTAGTCTTTCCTTCACCGTTCTTTCCCAATAAGCCACAGATGTGTCCCGATCTAACCTCAAGATTGATACGATCAAGTACCTCTTTTTTGCGGCTATAGCTGAATGAGAGTTCTTTTAATGTAATCATATGTTTTGCTGCTTTAGTGTATTAGTTTAATAGTACACTGTAAATGTAGTGGAAGTTTTTGAATAAACAAGAGGGAAGGGTATTTTTTTCCTTTTATTTTTCAAGATGGCAGTACAAGGTGATTAAAGGGAATCTCTTAATGCTATTAGCCTCTTTTCCAAGAAGGATTAGCGGTTTGTTCTTGAAGCATTACTAATTTTTCAGTTGGTGCATGATCATCTAACAGCTGTTGGAAGATCATGCACCAGCTGTTAGATGATTATGCAACAGCCGTTGGATAATCTATACTTAAAGATGAAATCGCTAAGGATTCCCTGTTGTCGGTCTAAAGGTAGGGGAGCGGGAAGCTAATGATTCTTGATGATTTTGCGGTTCTCTCGGGGAGAAAAAGGTACTCTACTTCTAAATTTATGTTGCAAAACAGTTAATTTTTTATCGATGTGTGCGCTAAAACATATAAAAAAGCTTGCTAATTTGCAGAAAATCGCTATATAATTTGGTAGAAAGAAGTATTTGGCTTTATATTTGCACCCGTTAAAGACAAGTAAGTGTCTCTTTAGCGAAAGAAACATGCTTGTTTACGATCCTGAAAATCAGGAGTCGGGAGTTTATCCCCCGGGAGATTCCCCCGATTAAGTTTAACGTAAAATTGAAAATATGAAGGTAAGAGCTTATGTTCTCATCGCATCGGTAGCGTTATTAGGAATGTCTGCCGGTTCGAAAAAGGCGAAACTTACCGAGGGTGTGAACCCCGGTGATCTAGCTCCGAGAATAGAGTTTTTGGGAAACGACGCTAAAGCCAGTTTCCACAACCAATTAGGACGTTATACATTGCTCAACTTTTGGGCGGCTTACGATGCGGAATCGCGGGCTCGTAACGTGCAATTGGCGAATGAGGTTAACAAGTTTGGTCCGGACAAAATCGCGATGTGTTCGATCTCTATGGATGAGAAAGAATCTATTTTTACCGAGACGGTAAAGATTGACAAGTTGGATCTGTCAACGCAATTTCACGAAGGACTGGGTAAAGAGTCAGAGTTGTACAAGAAGTATGATTTAAGAAAAGGTTTCAAGAACTTCTTGATTAACGACGAAGGAGTGATAATCGCCGCCAACGTCACACCGGAAAAACTGACCGAGATTCTGAAAGCAATTTAATCAGTATTATTTAGCAAAGAGGGCTGTTCCACTTCAAGATGGGACAGCCTTTTTTTATCGATTCACGAGTTTTCGTTTCGAGATGATGAAATAGCATGTATAGTCTGAGAAGGAAATGTACACTTTCTTTTTAAGTCCGTGTTTATTATTAACTCTTTTTGATTTATTAACCCTAATGGATAGGGTGATTGAGAAGGTCCTCTGTCTTTACTGTAAATGAACAACTAACATCCTATATATAATGAGATCTATACTTTTCTTTATTTGTTTGATCTTTACCTTTGAGGGACAGGCGCAAGAGGTAGAAAAATCCCATATGTGGAAAGTAGAACTCTCCGGTGCCTTGAATAATAATTCAGCATGGGAGGTAGAGCCATCTGTTACTTATCTACCGATTCCTTATGTGGGAATTACTATGGGGTTGCTTTTCTGTAATACGATTGAGAAAGATAGTTATACGGGGTTTTCAAGAGATAATCAGTGGTTCTGGGATTCAGATGAGAGTAATCCGGGCTGTCATTTCTTTGCGTTACGTCCGGCCATCCAGTTAGTAACTCCCACTTTTAAATTCGGGAAAGACAAGGATACGGGACTCTCTTTGGTCGTTTCACCTGGATTAACCATTCCTTTGCCTGTCAATCAAGAGTTTAATATAAGCTATGTTCCAAACACTCCCGGGGTATGGATACCTCAAAAATTCGATCATATAAAGAACAAGGGAGGTAAATCGTTATTTTATCATATTAAAAGTATGTTGAGCCTTGATATAGACCAGCGGTATATATTCTCTTTGGGGTATATATTCTCGAATTTTGATTTATATAGTGGAGGGCGAAACTTCGTTGTAGAGGGAAAAAGGCTTAGTATGCCCCGGATTCGTTTTATGCATTCGTTCTTTCTAAGTATTGGATATCGCTTTTAAATCGTTTCATACATTGTCTTTCTCGTTTAGCCCAAAAAGGGAGAGCTGTTTTTAAGGCTCTCCCTTTTGCATAAGCTTATATATAATAATGTATAGGATTTATCGAATTGCTTCTACTTCTTCCGTACGCAAAGGGATCTTCTTTCCTAATAGACGAGCGCCGTTCTCGGTAATCTGATAGTCTTCCTCGTTACGTATGCCACTGAAATCTTTATATGTAAACAACTTCTCGTAATTGATGAATTCGGTGAACTTGTTCTGGCCTCTCCATAAATCCATTAATTCGGGGATGAAGTATACGCCCGGCTCGATGGTCAAGACAAAACCCGGTTCCAGCTTACGTCCCAAGCGCAATGACTTACGTCCGAATTCCGTACTCTTCGGCTGTCCGTCATAACCAACGTATACCTCTCCCAGATTCTCCATATCATGTACATCCAATCCCATCATGTGACCTAGGCCACAAGGCATAAACATGGCGTGAGCACCGGCTTTTACGGCCTCCATCGGATCTCCTTTCACGAAACCAAGGTCCTTTAAACCCTCCATGATCACTTTACAAGACAACTCATATACATCCACGAAAGGAATACCCGGGCGCAAAGCCGCTACGGCAGCCTCATGGGCGGCTACTTGAATATCATAGATGTCTTTTTGACGGGTCGTGAATTTTGAGTCGGCCGGGATGGTGGACGACATATCTCCGGCATATCCCATCTCAGTCTCGGCACCGGCGTCCAATAACAGCATATCACCGCTCTTAATCATATGACTATGATCATGGTTGTGCAAAGTCTGCCCATTGATCGTGGCGATGATAGGGAAGGAGAGCTGGTAATTGTTGGCGAAAGCTACTTCCGCAACGGCAGCCGCTACATCCGACTCCCGGATTCCCGGACGTACGGTACGCATGGCAGTCAGGTGCATATCGGCGGTTACGATACAGGCTTTCTCGATCTCGGCGATTTCTTCCTCGCTCTTATAATTCCGTTGGTTTACGACACCCATGATGAAAGGTACGGAAGGTTTCTCCGCACCGGGTACGATACCCAACCATTGGAATAACTTGATCTGGTGTTCCGCACGATACGTCGGCAGATAATGGATTGGCTGGCCTTTTTGCTGGGCATTCTTCAAGTATGTCTCGATCTCCTTGAAAGGACGGACCTCCTTGATACCTGCGGCCTCGCTCTTCTCTTTTAGGGTGGGCTGCGTACCCATCCATACAATCGCGTCTATAGTCAACTCATCGCCAAAGATGATCTCCTTATCGTTATCGATATCGATGATAGCGGATAACCCGGCGTATGGCAATCCGAAGAAATACAAGAAGGTAGAGTCTTGACGGAAGTGATACGTATTATCGGCGTAGTTCATCCCACTCTCGTCGTTTCCAAGGAATAGCAACAAACCGGAACCTATGGTTTGTTTCAGCTTAGCCCGGCGGGCCATATAAGTTTCTTTACTGAACATAAGGATTATTTTTTGTTAGTGTACCAAAGATAGTAATTAATGTAATATACTAGGCCGACATTCGAAATTATTTCTTACATTAGCCCATGTAAAATGTAACCTCTGGTACCTTATGAAGATTCAAAGAATTCAAGAGCTTACCGATGCCTCCATCGTCTGTGGCTCAGAGAAACGGGAGAACGATGTGCAGTGCGCTTTTGCCAGCGATCTGATGAGTGACGTGCTTACGCTGGATTGTGGCGATGTGCTGTTGGTGACAGGACTTTGTAATTTGCAAACGATCCGTACCGCGGAGATGGCGGAAGTTTCTTATATACTTTTCGTGCGGGGGAAGAAAGTAACCCCGGATATGCTGGAGCTGGCTCGTGAGAACAATATGGTTCTTCTGGAGACAGATCATTCTATGTATCATACGGTCGGAGAGCTTTATAGCGCGGGGCTCCTTCCTATATATTAAGAAAGGAGGTCGTGAGATATGCTATTTAAGTTTGAGTTGGAGGGCGGTAATTTCTCGAAGGCGGGTTATGCGTCTAGCCAGATAAAGAAGGTCTTGAAGCAATTGGCTATCGATCCCCGGATCATTAAGCGGGTGGTCGTGGCGCTTTATGAGGCGGAGGTGAATATCGTGGCTCACGCTTGGAGAGGAACGGTTGTCGCTGAATTGGACGCTGATAAAATATCTTTGGAACTGAAGGATGAAGGGCCCGGAATCCCGGATATATCGCTAGCTATGCGTGAAGGGTTTTCGACGGCATCCGAGGCCGTGCGTGAAATGGGATTTGGTGCCGGAATGGGACTTCCAAATATGAAGAAGAACGTAGATGAATTAACGATCGAGAGCCAAGTAGACGTAGGTACCACGGTACGTATGGTCACATGGTTTAATAAAGAAGGAGCGTAGACCATGGAGGAAGCTAATTTTTATCATGCCTTGAAGATTGACAATGACCGCTGTATAGGCTGTACGCATTGCATGAAAGAGTGCCCTACGGGAGCGATCCGTATCCGGGATGGTAAGGCTTTGATCCATAAGGATTGGTGCGTGGATTGCGGCGAGTGCTTGAAATCGTGCCCGACAGAGGCTATCTATGTGGAGCAGGATGACTTCCAGCGTATATTTGATTATAAATGCAGGGTAGCGTTGATGCCCACGGTATTTATCGGGCAGTTCTCAAAGTATACGACCGAGAAGGAAATTATCAGCGCCGTTATGGAACTGGGCTTTACCCATGTTTTCCAAGTAGAGTTTACCGCCGATATGATCCATAAGGAAATGGTACGGCAGATGGAAAACGCCGAGGAAAAACCGGTGATCAGTTCTTTTTGCCCCGCCATTGTCCGGTTGATACAAGTCCGTTTCCCTGCGCTGGTGGAGAATATTTTATTGGTGAAAGCGCCGGTAAACGCCTCGGCCACTTACTATCATAAGATATTGGAAGGGCAAGGTATTCCCTCGGAAGAGATCGGTATCTTTTATGTTACGCCTTGCGCGGCGAAAATCGCGGCGTTGAAGGGAGCGGAAGGTTATTCATCTACGATCAAAGGCGTGATAAATATGGATACCCTATATAATAAGGTATACCATATTCTTAAGAATCGCCCGAGAGGATATGAGCCGGAATGTGAGCTTCCTCCGCCATTAACGAAAAAAGAGATGCGATGGAGCCAGACAGGAGGGGAGGCCAAACATTTCTCCGGTCGTTGCCTCGCGATCGATGAGATCCATAATGTGATCGATTTCTTGGAACGAATGGAAACGACCAGCGAGGTACGTAACGTAGACTTTCTGGAACTGAGGGCTTGCGACCGTAGCTGTGCCGGAGGTGTATTAGCCGTAGCGAACCGTTTCCTCACGGCCGAGCGTATCATGAAGCGATCCATGAACCGGGATAAAGTACCGATGATATACGCCGCCGATAATTTCGAGGCTTTATCCTATTTGAGGCAGCATATTACGATCCGTCCGGTGCAACCGAATCCCAAACGGTTGTACGATGGAACGATCGATGAGATGCTGAAGAAAATGGAGCAAGTGCGGAAATTGATGTGCTACCTACCGGGAATCGATTGTGGCGCTTGCGGCAGCCCGAACTGTCAAAGCTTGGCCGAGGATATCGTACGCCACGAGGCTCAATTCAGTGATTGCGTATTTATGCAACGTAATATGGAGAAGCACGGTAAACTAGACCAAGAGCATGCCTTCCGTATCGTTGAGAAGACATGGGGGAAAGATCGTTTAAATAAGGATTGTTATAAGAAAGGAGCTAAATATGAAGGTTTGTGATTTAGTGAAGATGTTGAATCTTACTGTATTTTGTGGAGAAGAGGGCCTTGATACAGAGATAACCGGAGGCTATACGAGCGATTTACTAAGTGATGTCATGGGACATATCGAAGAGGGTATGCTATGGATTACCATGCAAACGCATCAGAATATACTGGCCGTGGCTACTTTAAAAGACGTCTCCGCGGTATTGATCGTGAACGGAACCTCTCCGGATGATGAGACCTTACAAAAAGGTAGGGAAGAGGCTGTCCCTCTTTTAGGAACTACACGCTCCGCGTTCGAGGCTTCCGGTATGATTTACCGCTTATTACAGAATGAGAATGGATGAAACAGTATTTAGCTGATTTACATATCCATACTTGCCTGTCGCCATGTGGCAGTCTGGAAATGAGCCCGTCGGAGATCGTGCGTCGTTCCTTAGCGAAAGGTTTGGATGCTATTGCCATTACGGATCATAATACGACCTTACAATGCCCGGAGATTCAATCCCTTGGCGAGAGATTCGGACTAAGGGTCTTTGCGGGCGTAGAAGTTACGACCCGTGAGGAAGCGCATTGTCTGGTTTATTTCCCGACCGATGAATCCCGTAAGCGATTCCAACGATATTTAGAAGAGCATCTCCCTCCAATTCCAAATGATCCGGAACGTTTTGGCGATCAAGTTTGGGTGAATGCGGAGAATGAGATTCTAGGAGAAGTACCCTATCTTTTGCTCTCCGCCTTGGATCAAAGCGTAAACCAAATAGCCGCTCAAGCACGTAAGGTGGATGCTCTATTTGTAGCCGCCCATGTAGAACGTCCGTCATTCAGCTTGATCAGTCAATTAGGTTTTATAGACCCCTGCTTATCTTTAGATGCTATTGAATATAATAATCAGCAAAGATACAGTAAGTTATTGTCTATTCACGGGTATTCGAAAGAGCAGACTCAATACTCAGCCTCGGATGCTCATTGCCCCGAACAAATAGGTACTCAGCCCTCCATTTGGCAAACGGAGGAATTAACCTTCGATGGCTTACGAAAGGCTTTTGATCAAAAAGACAATCACTTAATTTTCGCCTCTCATGGATAATCTCTCGTTTCATATCACGGATATAACCGCTAATAGTATCAGAGCAAAAGCTTCTGACATAGAGATAGATATACAGATAAAGGACACATCCATATGTATTCGTATCGCGGATAATGGCTGTGGTATGGATCCGGAAACAGTCTCTCTGATCCGTAATCCGTTTTATACGACTCGCACGACACGAAAAGTGGGTCTAGGCTTACCTTTCTTGATACAAAACGCGGAGCAAACAGGCGGGAATGTGGAAATATCTTCCATACAGGGAAAAGGTACGGTAGTTGTTGCTTGTTTTGTCTCATCTCATATTGATTGTCCGCCTTGGGGAGATTTGGCGGGTACAATGGCTATGCTTATAGGCAGTAATCCAGACATAAACATTCATTTCTCATATCATTCAGATCTGGTTTCATTTGATATCAGTACGCGAGAGCTTAAAGAAATCCTAGAGGACATGCCATTAAGTCATCCGAAAGTCATGCTTTATTTGAAGGAGTTAATAGCGAATCAAATAGTTGCGTCAAGCTGAATTAATCTTTTCATATAGGTGATCTGATCTTTTCACAGCTGTGATACGATCTTTTCACATCCATGAAACAAACGTTTCACAGCCGTGAAAAGATCTGTGTCTTTACTCAAAGCAGCTACAAGCTTTGCTTGAATGCACTAATTTATCCTTATCTTGCTATTAATTTTATAATCTCTATTATGTTTAATAGTATTATGAACGATCAAAAAATGACTACTCCGATACATGATACACAAATAAAAAACCGCCTAGTAACCTTATATTACTAGACGGTTCCATTTATTCTGAAAGAAGAAATTACTTATTCATCTCTGCTTCAATAGCATCGAATTTATCACCCATATTCAAGTTGTAGTAAATACCTCTTAAAGCAGTCATATATTCTCTTTCTTCTGGTTTCATTTGGTGAGCTTTCTCAAAGTAAGGAAGAGCTTGCTTAAAAAATTCCTTAGCTTTGCCTAATTCCTCTTGATATTGTTTTGCGTCGTTGATCATATTAGCCTCACCTTGCTTGTTTACACCTTGGTTGTAATATACACGACCTAAGTTAGAGAGAGATTCGATATAGTCCGGATTGATCGCCAATGCTTTCTTGAAATACTCTTCAGCTTTAGCGTAATCTTTCAAACCAGTCTCATAAACACGGCCCATTACATCGTAAAGCTGTGGATTGTTGGAATCCTTAGCGATAGCTGTGTTCAAATATTCAATAGCTTTCTCATTTCTATTAGAATAGATGTAATTGTTTATAAGGCTCATTAAGAAATACTGTTCCTCGGGGAATTTATTCAAACCTTCTTCCAAAGTCTTCTCTAAATTCACGGTATCCTTAGCTTGCTCATACTCATAGCATAAGTATTGATATACCTCGCTTGCTCTATAATCCGTATTTTTAGCACGCTCTAACGCTGCGATAGCTTTTTGAGAATCGCCAAGTTGGGTCGCTGCTACAGCGGCATAGAACTGAACTGTCATGAAGTTTGAATCTCTTTCAGCGACAGCCTCACCTTTAAACATCGGCATATCAGATATTTTCAGGTATTGCTCGAAGAAATCGTAAGCTTTGTTATAATCTTTCTGATCGAAATAGTAAGCACCACCATTGATGTAATATACGTGGTTTGCTCCTAGGATACCTTTGATATCTTTCGTGAACTTAGGTTTAACTTTTCCTTTTTCATTAGGAAGTTGATCTAACTCATATGCTTTCTCAAAGTATGGCAAAATACTACCCAATGCCTCGTACATAACAGGCTCGTCCGGTTGTTGGCCCAAGACTTGTTTAGTTCTTTCGTTGCTGAACTGTTGATCCTCGATAAAACCGGCAACATACCAAGTTTTAGCGTCATCCTTTGTTTCTGGATTTTCCAAAGCTCCTTTAATAAGAGTTCTAGCTTCCGAGAAATCAGGAGTCGAACCCTTAGCTATACTTTGAGCCTCATTTACAGCTTTTTTCTGTGCAAAAGAGACCGATGCTGCGACACATAGTGCCACTGTTAATAATACTCGTTTCATTGTGATAGTAATTTTGAGATTAATATTTCTATTTGTTTAAAATTATTCAGTTATTTCTTCGTTATCATTTTGTTCGTTATCCTCCTCTGATTCCGGTAGATCAACATCAGTACCTAGACTAGCTTGATTCTCACTGAACTCTCTTCCCTCATTCTCTTGTCTGGCTTCTTGTTCCGCTTTTTGCTCGGCTATCTCCTCTTCACTCTCAGACAATACTTTACATACAGAAGCGATTTCGTCGTTGCGCTTTTCTAGATTAATCAAACGAACACCTTGAGTAGCACGTCCTATTACGTTTAAATCGGCCACTTTCATACGGATAGCGATACCCGACTTATTGATAATCATTAAATCGTTCTCGTCCGTAACATTCTTGATGGCAACTAATTTACCGGTCTTCTCCGTGATATTAATGGTTTTTACGCCTTTACCGCCACGATTCGTTATACGATAATCCTCGATAGAGGAACGTTTTCCATATCCCTGCTCTGATACGACGAGTACGGTCTCTTTTTCCTTGTCCTTGATACAGATCATACCAACGACTTCATCGGTATTATCCTCGTCCAAAGTCATACCTTTCACTCCGGAAGCCGTACGGCCCATTACACGTACCGCGCTTTCATGGAAACGGATCGCCCGGCCGTTACGGTTCGCTATGATCACCTCGTTGTTACCATTCGTCATACATACTTGGATCAAGCCATCGTCTTCACGCAATGTAATAGCGTTCACACCGTTTTGACGAGGACGGGAATAGGCCTCCAACAAGGTCTTTTTGATCACACCTTTTTTCGTACAGAATAATAGGTAATGAGAATTAATGAATTCCGTATCGGTGGTTAATTTCTTAACACGTATAAAGGCTTGTACCTTATCATCCGGCTCGATATTCAGAAGATTCTGGATCGCACGCCCTTTAGCGTTCTTAGCTCCTTCCGGAATCTCGAATACCTTCAACCAATAACATTTACCTTTTGCCGTGAAGAATAATAAGGTCGCATGCATGGATGCCGGATAGATATACTCAACGAAATCCTCGTCTCTAGTCTCGGAACCCTTCGCTCCTACACCACCACGGCCTTGCGCACGGAACTCACTTAACGGGGTACGTTTGATATATCCCATATGAGATACGGTAATGATCATCTCATCATCCGCATAGAAATCCTCCGGATTTAATTCCTCAGAGGCGTAAACGATATCCGTCTTACGTTCGTCGCCAAATTTATCCTTGATTTCCAATAATTCATCTTTGATAACCTTCATACAAAGGTCCTCATTCTCCAGAATCTCATTCAAATAAGCGATCAACTTCTCGATCTCCTCATATTCCGCACGCAATTTATCTTGTTCCAGACCTGTCAACTGACGAAGTCTCATCTCGACAATCGCACGTGCTTGAAGCTCAGATAAAGAGAAACGTTCGATCAAACGCTCGATAGCCTCTTGCGGGCTCTTGGAAGACTTGATAATCGCGATTACCTCGTCTATATTATCGGAAGCGATGATCAAGCCTTCCAATATATGGGCTCTCTCTTCCGCTTTCCTCAATTCATATTTTGTACGCCGGATAACGACCTCATGACGGTGCTCAACAAACGCCTTGATTAAGTCTTTTAAGTTAAGCAACCTCGGACGGCCGTTCACCAAAGCGATATTATTAACGCTGAATGAGGATTGCAGAGCCGTAAGCTTATACAATTTATTCAGCACGACACTCGAGTTCGCGTCACGTTTCACGTCAACTACGATACGCATACCGCTACGGTCGGACTCGTCATTGACATTGGAAATGCCATCGATACGCTTCTCGTTTACCAGGTCAGCGATATACTTGATCAACTCAGCCTTATTTACCAAATAAGGAATCTCGGTAATAATAATCTTCTCATGATTATTCTCCACCTCAATCTCGGCTTTACCGCGAAGGATGATACGTCCCCTACCCGTCTCGAAAGCGTCTTTCACGCCTGCGTAGCCATAAATTGTAGCGCCTGTAGGGAAGTCCGGAGCCTTGATATATTGCATTAAGCCCTCTACCTCGATATCTCCCTTGGCATCGATATAAGCGATACAACCATCTAATACCTCGCTCAAGTTATGAGTTGGCATATTCGTAGCCATACCAACGGCGATACCCGATCCACCATTTACAAGTAAGTTAGGAACACGAGTCGGTAATACGGTCGGCTCCTTCAACGTATCATCGAAGTTAAGCTGGAAATCTACCGTGTCCTTATCGATATCCCGGAGCATTTCTTCGGCGAGTTTACTCAGTCGTGCCTCTGTATAACGCATAGCGGCAGGACTATCACCGTCCACTGAACCGAAGTTACCTTGTCCGTCTACTAACGGATAACGCATAGACCATGTCTGGGCCATACGAACCATGGCGAAATATACAGACGAGTCGCCATGTGGATGATATTTACCTAAAACTTCACCAACTATTCTCGCAGATTTTTTATAAGGTTTGTCGGATGTGTTACCCAGTTCATTCATTCCAAATAAAATACGGCGGTGAACCGGCTTAAAGCCATCCCTAACATCAGGAAGAGCACGTGAAACAATGACAGACATTGAATAATCAATGTATGCCGATTTCATTTCCTCTTCGATGTTAATCTTAATAATTCTGTCTTGATCAACCATTTAGTTTTATATTAATTACACTCAATATCTCACCTCTGAAAAATTGCACTAAGGTAAGGTTTTTCCGTATACTACGAAAGAATTTGTCTTGAAATTTTGAGCCTCCGGGCTTTTCAAGGCTTATTAAGGAATAATGGCACGAAATTTGATGATAGTTGGAATAGATTATGTAACTTTGCGTAATCAGTACATATATAATATAGTATGAAAAATTATTCGAAAAGATTGATTGACGTGATTGAGTATAGCCGTGAAGAAGCGGCTAGGCTCCAGAATAGCTATATCGGGCCGGAACATTTGATGCTAGGCATCATCCGGGAAGGCGAAGGCGAGGCAATGCGTGTCTTGCGAGAGCTACATACCGATCCGATGGATATTAAACGCAAGATTGAGCAAGAAATAAAGAACACATTCGATTCTGAGGATTCTGTCCAGCATGAGATCGCTATAAGTAAGACTACAGAACGTGTCTTGCGTATGAGTATGCTGGAATCTCGTTTATTCAAGGAAGATGAGACCGATACGGAACATCTTCTATTGGCGATATTGAAAGAGGAGTTTAACGTAGCCGCCAAGGTGTTGAACGACGCGGGTATTACTTATCGTTCCGCATATAATATATTAGTAAGCGGAACCGGTTTGAATAATATGGAGGAATTCGACGAGATCAGCGACGGATATACGGATGATGACGAAGATGACGAGGACGAAGGTTTCTCCTCTCGTCGTGAGGCATCTCGCCCCTCTTCCGGTGCTGGAGCGGGAGCCGCTCAACCGAAATCCCCTAATGATACACCTGTTCTGGATAACTTCGGAACGGATATGACACGTGCCGCCGCAGAAAACCGTCTAGATCCGATTGTGGGACGTGAGAAGGAAATCGAGCGTTTGGCCCAGATATTAAGCCGTAGGAAGAAAAATAATCCGGTATTGATTGGTGAGCCGGGTGTGGGTAAGTCGGCTATCGTAGAGGGATTGGCTTTACGCATTATTCAGCGTAAGGTTTCCCGGGTGTTATTCGATAAGCGTGTGATTAGCTTGGATATGGCTTCTATTGTCGCCGGTACGAAATACCGCGGACAATTCGAGGAACGTATTAAGGCTATCTTGAATGAGTTATCGAAGAACCCGAATATCATCCTCTTTATCGATGAGATTCATACGATTGTTGGCGCTGGTTCCGCTTCCGGATCTATGGATGCGGCGAATATGCTGAAACCTGCGTTGGCTCGTGGTGAGATTCAATGCATTGGCGCTACTACTTTGGATGAATATCGTAAGAATATCGAGAAAGACGGTGCGTTGGAACGTCGTTTCCAGAAAGTGATCGTTGATCCGACTACGGCGGAAGAAACTTTGCAGATCTTGCGTAATATCAAACCTCGTTATGAGGAGCACCATAATGTGATCTATACTGAAGATGCTTTACAAGCGTGTGTAAAATTGACAGAAAGATATATCAGTGACCGTAATTTCCCGGATAAGGCGATCGATGCTTTAGACGAGGCCGGTTCCCGTGTACATATATCTAATATCATTGTTCCGAAAAGTATCGAAGAGCTTGAGGCAAAGATCGAGGATACGAAGAATGAGAAATTAGCGGCCGTGAAATCTCAGAACTTTGAGTTAGCCGCAAGTTTCCGCGATAAGGAGCGTCAGTATTTATTGCAACTGGAGGCCGCGAAAGCTAAATGGGAACAAGAGCTTCAAGAACATCGGGAGACCGTTGATGAAGAGAAGGTCGCTGAAGTTGTTGCCATGATGTCTGGTGTGCCTGTTCAACGTATCGCTAAGGCAGAGAATGTCAAGCTTCTGGAAATGGCGGACGTATTGAAAAGTAAGGTGGTCGGGCAGGATGATGCTGTTCAAAAGATTGTAAAGGCAATTCAACGTAACCGTGTTGGCTTGAAAGATCCGAATAAGCCGATCGGAACTTTTATGTTCCTAGGACCGACGGGTGTAGGTAAAACTCACTTGGCCAAGAAGCTTGCTGAATATCTATTTGATTCGGCGGATTCTTTGGTACGTATCGATATGAGTGAATACTTGGAGAAATTCGCTGTTTCCCGTTTGATCGGAGCGCCTCCCGGATACGTTGGTTACGAGGAAGGTGGCCAGTTAACAGAGAAAGTACGTCGCAAGCCCTATTCAGTGGTCTTATTGGACGAGATCGAGAAGGCGCATCCGGATGTATTTAACTTGCTGCTGCAAGTCTTGGATGAAGGCCGTTTGACGGATAGTCTGGGTAGACGTATTGATTTCAAGAATACGATCTTGATCATGACTTCCAATATTGGTACCCGGCAATTGAAAGATTTCGGCCGTGGCGTTGGTTTCAATACCCAGATGGCTGGTGAGCCGGATAAGGATTTCTCCCGTAGCGTGATCCAGAAAGCGTTGAATAAAGCATTTGCTCCAGAGTTCTTGAACCGTGTGGATGATATCATTATGTTCGATCAGCTTGATAAAGCCGCTATTCATAAGATTATCGATATTGAGTTACAGGGTCTGTATCAGCGTGTATCAAATCTGGGCTATGAGTTGTCGATCACAGACGAGGCAAAAGATTTCATTGCGACAAAAGGCTACGATATCCAATTCGGTGCCCGTCCGTTGAAGCGTGCGATCCAGAAGTATCTGGAAGATGAGATGGCGGAGATGATTATCCGTGCCTCAGTAGGTGAAGGCGATACGATTATCGTAGACTTTGATAAGGAAGAGCAGAAAATCACGACTTCGATAAAAAAGAAAGATGCTGAATAAGTTTGTCTATGAATATAGAAGCCGGGCGTGAGTCCGGCTTTTTTTATGTTCGTCCATCTTATTCGTCTGTCATTTTGACACACAAAAAAAGCATGACCTAATTGAATAGATCATGCTCTTATTTCTTTTTTTACTTAAGTACGCAGGATGAGACTTGAACTCACACGCCGTAACCGGCACTACCCCCTCAAAGTAGCGTGTCTACCAATTCCACCACCTGCGCATTTTAGGAAGGGTGCCCAGAACAGGACTCGAACCTGCACGATCGCAAAACCACTCGCACCTGAAACGAGCGCGTCTACCAATTCCGCCACCTGGGCAATCAATACGAGAAAGAGCGGAAGACGGGACTCGAACCCGCGACCCTAACCTTGGCAAGGTTATGCTCTACCAACTGAGCTACTTCCGCATATACAACCGCTTTGTTCTCGATTGCGAGTGCAAAGGTAGTGATTTCATTGAAACCACCAAGCCTTTGCGTTACTTTTTTATTGGATTTTTTTGACCAATTCCGTAAATAGTTGTGTCATAACAGATGCTGCTTTATTAGCCGCTACGATAACATCGGCACCATCATTTACAAAGTCGTCAGCGAAGTGATAACCTTCGTTCGTGATGACAGACATACCGAATACACGCAAGCCCGCATGACGTGCCACGATTACTTCCGGTACCGTACTCATGCCGATCGCATCTCCCCCGACTTTTCCATAGAAAGCGTACTCGGAAGGAGTCTCGAAGGAAGGGCCTGTCAAACCTACATATACACCTTTCTTTAACGGGATAGATCGGGAGGCGGCTATTTCTTCCACATAGCGGATAAATTCACGATCATAAGCACGGGTCATATCCGGGAAACGAGTGCCGAAATCCTCATTGTTCGGACCGATCAGCGGGTTCGGCATCATATTGATATGATCCCGGATGATCATCAGATCACCTACCTTGAACGTATTATTGATACCTCCGGCGGCGTTCGAGACCAAAAGGTTCTTGATTCCTAAGAGCTTCATTACACGTACGGGAAAAGTGACCTGTTGCATTGTGTAGCCCTCATAGTAATGAAAACGGCCTTGCATAGCCAAGACTTGCTTATCCCCTAGTTTGCCACAAATAAAATTCCCCTTATGCCCGGTAGCGGTAGATTTCATAAAATGTGGGATCTCCGCATAAGGTATCACTATAGGATCTGTTATTTGATCGGCTAAAGAGCCTAAGCCACTACCAAGGATAATGGCGGTCTCCGGGTTACCTTCGATCCGGCTAGCTAAATAGGCGGCCGCTTCCCGATATTGTTCGGTTTTAATCATTTCCATATTTAATCAATTTAACGTTTCATCAAGTTATAAGCTATCTCTGTCGCTTTCTCCATAATCTCGTCCTCTCCCGGTACCTTCTTATTCTCCATCAATATTTTACCATCACAGATAACGGTATCCACGCAACTGCCGTTGGCGGCGTATACAAGATTTGAGACGAAATTGAAGTTCGGGGTAAAAGCGGGGGTGTTGAGATCTATCAAACATAGATCGGCTAAATACCCTTCCTTGATCTGCCCGGCTTTTAAACCGAACATAGCGGCTCCTTCCGCAGTAGCGGCTTGCAGCATCTCATTTGCGGTCAAGGCTTCGGGATCCTTTCGCCAAGCTTTTCCTAACAGGGAAGCCAGCTTCATCGCCTCGATCATATCCAAGTTATTGGAAGAGGAACAACCGTCCGTTCCCAATCCCACGGTAATACCCAATTGGCGCATTTCCTTAAACTTAAAATGAATACCGGAAGCCAGTTTCATGTTTGAGGCCGGGTTATGTACGACTTTCACCTCGTGATCGGCCAACATGCGAAGCTCGTCATCATCGATGTAAATTCCGTGAGCGATAATCAAACGTGGAGAAAGCACACCTAACTTATATAAATAACGTACAGGAGTGAGTCCGAATCTATCGAGAGAGTCTTTCACTTCCCCCTCTGTCTCTGCTAGATGCAGATGGATCGGGATTTGATGTTCCATAGCGAACCGATGCGCCCATTTCAGAAGCTCACCGGAAACGGTATAGATGGCGTGCGGCCCGATCGAGAAGCGAACCCGTTTGCTGTAGTTATCCACATCTTGGATCAGTCGCTCGTTATGGCGTTTGCATTTCTCCGCCTCTTCTTTATCAAAACCATCGAAGCAAACGCCGGCTATGATACCTCGCAATCCCATCTCCTCCGTCACATCGGCCGTGACACGAGGGCGTTGATACATGTCGAAGAAAGTGGTCGTGCCACTTTTTATCATTTCCAAGCACGCTAATTTCGCTCCCCAATATACATCCTCACGGGTCATTTTCGCCTCATTCGGCCAGATCTTTTGCTCAAGCCATGGCATAAGCGGCATATCATCGCCGAAGCCGCGGAACAAAGTCATGGCAGCATGTGTATGAGCGTTCACGAAACCGGGAATGACGGCTTTACGGCTACCATCCAGTATCTTATCGGCAGGAAAAGACAAGCCCTCTCCTATTTGCTTGATCTCTTTTCCTTCGATATAGATATCAATCGTCCTATCGTTAAACAGGACATTCTTTATTAATATACTCATCTTCTTCCTTCTTATTTATATAAACGGTAGAATTCCGCTACCGACTCGATTCCCTTGAAGAAGATATCCAACTCCTGACTCTCGTTGGGCGAATGGATCGCGTTTTGCTCCAAGCCGAATCCCATCAGTACGGTCTTGATACCTAATACCTGCTCGAATGTAGAGATAATAGGAATGCTACCTCCGCGACGAACCGCCAACGGTTTCTTCCCGAATGCGATGCCAACAGCCTTTTCTGCCGCTTGATAAGCTGGCAAGTCTATCGGACAAACATATCCTTGCCCGCCATGGCTGGGCGTAACTTTCACTTTAACATAAGGTGGGGTCACACGAGCTATATACTCCTCAAACATTTGGGAGATCTTGGCATGATCTTGGTGTGGAACCAAACGAGTGGAAACCTTGGCATAAGCCTTTGAAGGCAATACCGTTTTGCTTCCTTCCCCCGTATATCCGCCCCAAATACCACAGATATCGAAAGAAGGCCGACAACTATTACGTTCTAGCGTAGAATAGCCTTTCTCTCCGAAAAGAGCGTCTACCCCGATCGCTTTCTTATATTTTTCCTCGTCGAATGGGATTTGGGCGATCATCTCCCGTTCTGCGGGAGATACATCCTCCACGTCGTCATAAAAACCCGGGATCGTGATGCGTCCATCCACGTCGGTGATATCTGCCATCAATTTGCAAAGTACATTGATCGGATTCGCTACGGCTCCGCCAAAATGACCGGAATGCAAATCGCGGTTCGGTCCGGTTACTTCTATTTCCCAGTAAGCCAAACCACGTAAGCCTGTCGTGAGCGACGGTGTTTCAGCGCTGACCATGCTTGTATCGGAAACGAGGATTACATCCGCTTTCAATAATTCTTTATGTTCCCGGCAAAAATCTTCCAAGCTAGGAGAACCTATCTCCTCCTCTCCTTCGAAAATAAACTTCACGTTACACTGTAACAAGCCTTCTTTAATCGCTGTCTCAAAACCTTTTACTTGAATCATACCCTGTCCCTTATCATCGTCTGCTCCACGGGCCCAAATGCGTCCGTCCCGGATCACCGGCTCGAAAGGTTCACTCTTCCACAATTCCAAAGGTTCGGCGGGCATCACGTCGTAATGAGCGTAAACCAATACGGTCGGAGCATTGGGAGATACCATTTTCTCGGCGTATACGACAGGATTGCCTTTCGTAGGCATTACCTCGGCCTTATCCGCACCAGAAGACAACAGCACCTCAGTCCAACGCTGGGCACATGTCAACATGTCCGGCTTATTCTCATGCTTGGCGCTGATTGACGGAATGCGGATTAAAGAGAACAATTCCTCAAGAAAACGATCCTTATTGGATTCGATATAAGATTTTACTGACATAGCGTTTTATTTTATCAAGTTTATAAATTGTAGCAAATATAACGAAACAGATGGGGATTGCAAGGAGTTTTATGGTATTTTAGCCGTGTTACTACAATAGGCGTGCAGTAACACGGCAAGGCGGGTTGCAGTATACGAAAGAGTTTCATCCCATGATCCATTTAGCTCGTTCACCTAATATACGGTACATGAACCAAGTAAACGCCCATGAGATTATGAAAATCAAAAGTGCCATTATGGGTACTTGCAAAGGTATCGGTAAATCAAACTTCCCGATCAAGATAAAGATCGGACCTACGACAAAATAATGTACGATATAGATTCCGAAACCATATTTGGATATTTTCGATAGTTTTTTAGCTATGAGAGTATTATGAATACGTACCTTTTGAAGAAGAATAAATACAGCTGCCGTCATTAAGACTACATTCGGACTACAGAAGGTGAAAAATAACTCCATATCCAATTCTGTTGCCTCGGGATTCGCTGCGGCCGAACTGAATCCACAATAGGTTATGGCATAACCAACCACAAACATGGCTGCGCAAATAGCGAAGGTTTTCCAAATATTCCAATTATTACCTTGTTTTAAGTAATGTCCTAATAGGAGATATCCGTTGAATCCTGCGAAATAATAAAACATGCCGAATTGATTCCACGTCGCTTCCCCGTATAAATATTTGCTGATATAGGCAGACATATAAGGCAAGAAAAGAGATACGAACCATATCCCTAAATAGACCCTCTCTTTGGAACGATCCGCCTTCTCGATCCATGCGGAGAAGAATGGCATATACAGATACAATCCGATGAGTAAATAAATGTACCACATATGGTTTTCCTTAAAACTGAAATTGAACGGGATCATGGCGATGTCTTTCAATGCGTCGGATAAGGATTGTGACTCATTTCCTTGCACATAGCAGAAAAACTCACCGATTATCTCTTTCGGCAAACCTAATAGCCCTGTAACCCAAGGGAATATATTGTATAATACAGACCATATCAAAAAAGGAAATAATACCCTATATATTCTCTTTTTATAGAAAACACCTAAAGATTGTTCCCGTATAGGCAATAGTAAAAGTCCCGTCATCATAACGAAAAGAGGAACGGAGGGCCGTAAAAGAGAGCCGTAAACAGCGGCCCAATGTTTATATTCCGGTAAACTTCCGAGTGTAGGTGAGATATAAAAAGGATCTATACAATGTACTCCGATAACCATCAGCATAGCTACGGTTCGTATTACATCGAGCCACACGATATGTGACTGTGTTGTTGCGTTGTTCATGGATTTATGTGTTAAATTTAAAAGATGGGTGACAAAGATAGAGCTTAGTGTGAGAATTTTGTTTATCTTTATTGTTAATTTATTGTATCAAGTATTATGGTCAAACGAATTATCATTATCGGCGCTACCTCCGGTATCGGCTATGAGGTTGCTAAGATTTATTGGAAACGAGGATATCAACTGGGATTGGCTGGCCGTCGGGTGGATCGGTTGGAGGAGTTTCGTAAGCAAGATCCGGAGCATATCCGGATAAAGCAGTTGGACGTGACCGCCGAGGATGCCGCTGATCGTTTAGACGAATTAATCCGTGATTTGGGAGGAATGGACATCTTCCTGCTTAGTTCAGGGATCGGCAACCAGAATAAATACTTAGATACTTCCATTGAACAAGCTACGATACAGACGAATGTGACGGGTTTTACACGTATGGTACTAGCTGCTTATCGTTATTTTTCCAGTCAAGGTGGCGGGCATATATCTGTAATCAGCTCTATTGCCGGAACCAAAGGATTAGGTGTCGCTCCCTCCTACTCGGCTACCAAACGATACCAAAATATTTATATAGACGCTTTAGCCCAACTTTCCCGTATGGAGAAACAGCCTATTACATTTACGGATATCCGTCCGGGATTTGTCCGTACGGATTTATTGAAAGACGGCAGGAATTATCCTATGCTGATGTCTCCCCAATACGCCGCCTTGCGTATCGCTAACGCTATAGACCGGAAAAAGAGAAGGGCGATCATTGATTGGAGATACGCTATCCTTGTCTTTCTCTGGAGACTGATCCCTGAATGGCTTTGGGAACGGCTGCCAATACGGAATTAGGATCGGATATGTTAGAGGTTCATCTTTTTTGCTTCTACATTAGATTTTCTCTTGCGCCGGGAGCATGCTGAAGGACCGCGCCGACTATTTGGCAACTATCCAATTCATCACAATCGCCACATGTATTAAAGCCTTTTCCGGATACACATTTGCGTATTTCACAATAATCACTGCAATACGCAAATTTCACTCCGTCCGCACGACAACCCATACAGTTTATAGTTGCGGCTGTAATTTCGGGCGCATTGTTCATGGCGCTCCACTTTTGGGCGGTTTTTTCTCTTAGCTCATCATCATTCTTAACTGTGGCTATGCGGGCATCGCAACTTTCGCAATCTAATCCGCAACAGGCTATCAATTGTTTCATTATTTAGTTGTCTATTTATTTTCTTGTTTGTTTCTGTCCTTGCTTTTACTTTTCGGCAAACATAATAAAAATTCCTACCTTTGCGCCCAATTACTAATTTTTTAATCTATACAGATGGGTTTATTTATTAAGAAGCCTTTAGCGGATTTGATGACCGAGGCAAATGATTCGGGCAGTAAATCGCTGAAGCGTATCCTTGGCCCGTGGAGTTTGATCGCCTTAGGTGTCGGTGTTATTATCGGTGCCGGATTGTTCTCCATTACGGGTGCGGTGGCCGCCGGGTATACGGGGCCTGCCATTACTTTATCTTTCGCTATCGCCGCCTTGGGCTGTTGTTTCGCCGGGTTATGTTACGCCGAGTTCGCATCCATGATCCCGGTGGCAGGTAGCGCATATACCTACTCGTATGCCACGATGGGTGAGTTGGTCGCTTGGATTATCGGTTGGGATTTGGTGCTCGAGTACTGCGTGGCCGCTACGACCGTTAGCATAAGTTGGAGTCGGTATTTGGTCGTTTTTCTGGAAGGATTCGGAGTACATTTACCGCAAGCCTTGACAGCTTGCCCTTGGGATGGCGGTATCGTGAATATCCCGGCTTTCGTGATCGTGGTGTTAATGAGTATCTTGTTGATACGAGGAACGGAAGGCAGTTCTATCTTCAATGGGATCATCGTATTCTTGAAAGTCTCCGTAGTCTTGGTGTTCGTAGTCTTGGGATGGAAATATATCCGTATGGAGAATTATACGCCTTATATCCCCACTAATACAGGGACTCTAGGCGAGTTCGGATTTTCCGGTATCCTACGAGGGGCGGCTATCGTATTCTTTGCTTTCCTCGGTTTCGACGCTGTAAGTACGGCAGCGCAGGAAACCAAGAACCCGAAACGGGATATGCCGATCGGGATCTTGATGTCATTGGTGGTTTGTACTATATTATATATGCTGTTTGCCCACGTGATGACCGGAGTCGTACATTACTCCGCTTTTGCTGGCCAGAATGGAATCGCTCCTGTGGCAATAGCTATCGATCATATGGGACAAATGGATGCTTCTGGTGTGATTCGTCCGGATTACCCTTGGATGAATCGGGCGATCGTAATAGCTATTTTACTGGGGTATTGCTCAGTTATCATGGTAACGTTATTAGGACAGAGCCGTGTATTCTTGAGTATGAGCCGGGATGGGCTGCTCCCTCCCCTATTTTCCCATATCCATGAGAAATTCCGCACGCCGGCACGAAGTAATTTCCTGTTTATGTTATTGGTCGGTACATTGGCTGCTTTCGTTCCGGCGAGCGTAGCGGGCGAGATGTGTAGTATCGGGACTTTGTTCGCTTTTACGCTAGTTTGCGCCGGGGTATTGATTGTCCGTAAGACAATGCCGGACGCTCCCCGGTCTTTCAAGACCCCGTTGGTTCCGTTCGTGCCTATCGCCGGTATCATAACTTGTCTGGTGATGATGCTTTTTCTCCCGGCTGATACATGGATTCGTTTGGTATTATGGATGTTAATCGGTCTGGATATATATGTCTGCTATGGAATCAAACATAGCAAACTGGAACATATGCAGAAACATCGCTCGGGACAGACCACATTGGATATGATCGGTATTACCCTATCCGTGCTTTGCGTGATTACGGGGCTTTGGCACCAGCAAACCGTGGGATGGGGCGAGAGCAAAGTCTTATTGATTATCTCATTCGTATTCGCTTTTACGCATCTAGCTTTCTATCTTTACAGACTCGGGAAGCAGTTTACGAGCCTTACCCGTTAGCGATTCAGCACGATTATGTCTCGATGACTCACGCAACTAGTCCCGATGGTCAACGCCATTAGTGGTGAAGGCTTATGCGAGTAGTCGCATTGACCTTCACCACTAATGGCGTACTATACCACTTCCTTTGATACGATTTATCGGATTCTAGCTCTTAAAAGTAAGCCTCTTATTCATCATAAAATTAACGGCTCCGTAAACGAAAAGTCCAAGGAACTGACCCAAATATTCATTTAGATCGATCACCTCCACCATTAAAAGCAAGAATATGAATTGAGTAGCGTAAGCGCAACCAAAAGCGATTAGGAATAAAGGAATCTCCTTCCAGAAATTACCTTTCCCGGAAGAAAATACCCAGTATTTACTCCAAAAGAAGTTATTCACCAAGGCAGCCACATATCCAGCCATGTTCGACCACAAGTAATTACAATCCAGAATATCCATTAATATCCAGATTACCAATGCGGTGATCAAAGCGTTAGAAGAACCTACAATGGCGAAACGAAGAATACGAACAGATTCCTTCATGCTGTTAATTATACGTTTCGAATGACAAATATACGGGTTTATTTCTATATTTGTGCTGTACTTTTGATCAAGTATGTAACATTCTTAAAACAATTATGAGTATGATTAGACTAAATGTATTTATTCAAGTAAGTGAGGAGAATCGTTCGGCCGCATTGGAGATAGCGGAAGAATTGGTAGAAAAGTCTTTGAAGGACAATGGCTGTATCGCTTATGATATTTTCGAGAGCGCTACTCGTAGTGATGTATTGATGATTTGTGAGACGTGGAAAGACGCAGAATCCTTATCAGCTCACGAGAAAGCGGAGCATTTCGTAACGTTGGTTCCTAAATTGCAAGGACTAGGTACGATGAAGCTTGAGAAATTCTCATTTTAAGGGCTTTATGTAGGATCTTGCTATAAGCTTGAACATGCTAAAAAATCATAGTTATGAATCCTTCAACTTATAACTATGAATGAAAGAAAACATAACTATGATTTTTTTAGTGTTATCGCTCGTTGATGGAGATGTATTCCCGATCGTCCAAAACGTTCTTGTAAGCCGGACGGATGATGCGTTTTCCGTCAAAGTTCAACTCCTCGATGCGGTGGGCAGTCCAACCCACGATTCGGGCCATGGCGAATAAGGGCGTATAGATTTCCTGTGGCAAACCGATCATCTCATAAACGAATCCGGAATAGAAGTCCACGTTCGAGGAAACCCGTTTCTTGGTTCCTTTATGCTTGGCGAAACATTCGATCGCCCTCTCCTCTAATAACTCAAGGAAGGCGAATTCCTCGGAGCGACCTTTCTCTTTTGCCAGATCACGAGCCAGTTCCTTTAATACGACCGCACGGGGATCGGAAATCGTATAGACCGCATGGCCGATGCCATAGATCAAGCCCGTCTTGTTATAAGCCTCTTTGTTCAGCATCCGCATGAAATAAGTATCGATCTCGTCCACGTTCTTCCAATCCGCGATATTCTCTTTCAAATGATGGAACATATCTACTACCTGAATATTGGCACCTCCGTGCAACGGGCCTTTCAATGAGCCGATACCAGCTGCGATAGATGAGTACGTATCCGTTCCCGTAGAACTAGTGACGCGTACCGTGAACGTAGAGTTATTACCACCACCATGTTCTGCTTGCAATACCAAGAGCAAATCCAACGTACGTGCGTCCAGATCCGTGAAATCACGTTTCAGCATGTGAAGGAAATTTTCTGCGATCGATAAGTTCTCGTGCGGATGACGGATGTGTAAAGAACGCCCCTGTGTGCTATGACGATAAATATTGTAGGCATAAGCGATAATCGTCGGGAACTTAGAGATCAATTCAATAGATTGGCGCATTAAGTTATCTCGGGAGGTGTCGTCCGGGTTTGCGTCGAAGGTATACATCTCCAATACGCTACGAGCCAATATATTCATGATGTTCTGTCCTTCCAGATCCAGAATATTCATCTTGGTCTTTTGCTCCAAGGGCATATTATCGTTCAACAGTTCTTTAAAGGCTGATAATTCCTCTTTATCGGGGAGTTTACCAGAAAGTAATAAATAAGCCACTTCCTCAAAACCGAACCGTTTTTCCTTGATGAAATCATGCGCTAAATCCTCTACGTCGTAACCTCTATAGAATAACTTACCGGGGATCGCTTTAAGACCGCCCTCTGGCAAGCGTTCGTATCCTACTACATTACCGACTTGGGTCAATCCTACTAACACGCCGCTACCATCCTCGTTACGAAGGCCACGTTTCACATTATACATCGGGAAAAGTTCGTTGTCAATCTTGCAAGCCTCTCTGGCAGCCTCGGACAATTTGTAAATTAAATATTCTTTCTTCAACATGACTATACTAATTTAATTGTTTCGATAATAGAGATGATACGATCACCAAATTCTTTGGTGCCGAGAGATTTGCCGTTCGGCATAAAACGAGCCAAGTCATGAGTGGCCTCTCCAGCGGAGAAAGCTTGCTCCATAGCAGATGTAATCAGGTTAGCCGCATCACTCCATCCCATATATTCCAGCATCATCACGGATGATAATAATAAGGAAGAGGGGTTTACGAGATTCTTTCCCGCGATATTCGGAGCGGTTCCATGTGTTGCCTCGAAGATCGCATGACCACTGTTATAGTTGATATTAGCGCCGGGAGCAATGCCAATGCCACCTACCATCGCCGCTAATTGATCGGAGATATAATCGCCGTTCAGGTTCAAGGTAGCGATCACGGAATATTCTTCCGGAATTAATAGAGTGTTTTGCAAGAAAGCATCGGCTATGACATCCTTGATAATGATTTTACCGGCCTTTGAAGCTTCCACTAAGGCGGTATTGGCCGCTTCCTCGCCTTGCTCTTTCTTGATCTTCTCATATTGAGGCCATGTGAAAGTGAGATCCGCAAACTCCCGTTCCGCTAAAGCGTATCCCCATAGTTTGAAACCACCTTCCGTGAATTTCATGATGTTACCTTTGTGTACCAAAGTCACGCTCGGTAACTGATGCAATATCGCGTATTCGATAGCGGCACGCACCAGACGCTCCGTACCTTCCACAGAAACCGGCTTGATGCCGAAAGAGGAAGTTTCCGGGAAACGTATTTTCTTCACTCCCATTTCCTCGGTGAGGAACTTCAATAACTTTTGTGCCTCCGGAGTCCCTTGTTGCCATTCGATTCCGGCATAGATATCTTCCGTATTCTCACGGAAGATATACATATTCACTTTTTGCGGCTCCTTTACCGGAGATACGACTCCTTTAAACCAACGTACCGGACGGAGACAAACATATAAATCCAACGTCTGACGGAGGGCCACATTTAATGAACGGATACCTCCACCAATCGGAGTTGTCAACGGTCCCTTAATACCGACGATGTATTCACGGAATGCTTCCATAGTCTCATCGGGAAGCCAACTTCCGGTTTGCTTAAACGCCTTTTCACCGGCTAAGACCTCTTTCCATTCAATGGAACGGGTTCCGTTGTAAGCTTGCTTGATGGCAGCGTTTACTATCTTTTGGCTAACGGGAGTGATCTCATGCCCCACGCCATCTCCTTCAATATAAGGGATCGTCACGTGATCCGGAACGAAAATATGATTACCTTTCTTTGTTATCTTACTCATGATATCAAGATTTTTTTGTTTGTCTTAGTGAGCTGTATTTAAAGCGGAACCCGCCTTGAACCATTTAATTTGTAAATCATTATACGTATGGTTAACCGGGAATGATTCTTGCGTACCATCCGCATGAAGAAGAACGGCCGTCAACGGTTTGCCCGGCTGAAAATCTTTCAATCCGATGATCGAGATATGGTCATTCTCGCGGATCTTGCTGTAATCCTCCTTATTGGCAAAAGTCAGTGCTAACATTCCTTGTTTCTTCAAGTTTGTCTCGTGGATACGGGCGAAACTCTTGGCTAGGATCACTTTTACATTTAGGAAGCGGGGCTCCATGGCTGCATGTTCCCGGGAAGAGCCTTCACCGTAGTTTTCTTCCGCTACGACGATCGAGGAAATACTATTTGCCTTGTATTGTTTCGCTACGGCAGAAACTGCTTCATATTCATTGTTCAGTTGATTCAATACAGAGTTTGTCTTCCCGTTGAAAGCGTTTACGGCTCCCATCAACATATTATCCGATATATTTTCCAAATGCCCACGGAAACGTAACCATGGACCGGCCATCGAGATATGATCCGTCGTACATTTACCTTCAGCCTTGATAAGAAGGGGCATATCCGTGAAATCCTCTCCATTCCAAGGAGCGAAAGGCTTTAATGCTTGTAGGCGGTTGGATTCCGGATCGATGTTCACCACTACGTTCTTACCCGTAGGTGCCAGATAGCCGTTATCCTTTACCTCGAAACCTTTCGGCGGAAAATCCGAGCCTTTCGGTTCTTTCAGTTTCACAACCTTACCATCCTCTGTCTTCAAGGTATCGGTCAAAGGATTGAAACATAGATCACCTGCGATGGTCAAGGCCAGTGTCAGTTCCGGAGAAGCGACAAAAGCATGTGTATTCGGATTACCGTCCGCACGTTTAGCGAAGTTACGATTGAATGAAGTAACGATCGAATTCTTACGGGTATTATCATCCGTATGACGTTTCCATTGTCCGATACAAGGACCACAGGCATTCGCCATAATGGTTGCGCCAATCCGTTCAAAATCACCGATAATACCATCTCTTTCTGCCGTATAACGGATTTGCTCGGAACCCGGGTTGATGATCAAGGGTGCCGCTACCGGTATTTTATCCTCATAAGCTTGGCGAGCAATAGATGCCGCACGGCTTAGATCTTGATAAGAAGAGTTGGTACAGGAACCGATTAATCCGACCTCCATCTTTCGGGGATAGCCATTCGCTTTTACTTTTGCGGCAAACTCCGAGATAGGCGTAGCTGCATCCGGCGTGAACGGACCGTTGATATGCGGCTCCAATTCGGAAAGGTTAATAACGATTACACGATCGTAAAACTTATCTGGCTCGGCACGAACGTCCATATCCGCTTCCAGATATTCACCGATAGCTTCGGCCCAGCTCGCTACCTCGTCACGTCCCGTGGCACGAAGATATTGAGCCATTGTATTATCGAATGGGAATAAGGAAGTAGTCGCTCCTACCTCGGCACCCATATTACAGATCGTAGCTTTTCCGGTCGCTGAGATTGAGGCGGTGCCCGGACCGAAATATTCGATGATAGCGTTCGTTCCACCTTTTACGGTTAAGATGCCCGCTAGCTTAAGAATCACGTCCTTCGGCGAGGCCCAACCATTCAAACTACCAGTTAACTTAACACCAATTAGTTTCGGCATCTTCAGTTCCCATTCCATTCCGGTCATGACATCCACAGCATCGGCTCCTCCTACTCCGATAGCGACCATTCCAAGTCCTCCGGCATTCGGGGTATGTGAATCAGTTCCTACCATCATACCGCCGGGAAACGCATAATTTTCCAATACCACTTGATGGATAATGCCTGCTCCGGGTTTCCAAAAACCGATTCCATATTTATCGGAGACCGATTTCAAGAAATCATAGACCTCGCTATTGCTTTTGGTAGCCGTATCGATATCCGTTTTGGCTCCCATATTCGCTTGGATCAAATGGTCGCAATGCACGGTAGCCGGTACTGCGGATTTTTCTTTTCCGGCGTTCATGAATTGTAAAAGCGCCATCTGAGCGGTGGCATCTTGCATAGCCACACGGTCGGGACGGAAATTCACATAATCCTCACCTCTTTTGAAAAGGCGAGTCGAGCTTTCATCGTATAGATGCGCATATAAGATTTTCTCGGCCAAGGTCATCGGGCGACCACCGATACGTTCGCGGGCTGTGTCCACTCTTCTGGGGAAATTCGCATAGAAATTTCTAAGCATGTCAATGTCGTACACCATATTCATATTCGTTTTTTATTGTAAGCCTTTTCGCAAATATATTTATCTATAACCAGCTAAAATGTAATAAATAAGACATCTGCCAATGAGTCTTTGTTTTTATTATCAACAAATATATAATATAATGAAATACAATTTGTTCGATAATTTCTATGAGGTTATAGAGGTTATTTATAATCTCCCGGATAACTTAGAAAAACGGGCTAATCGCACGTTTATTAATAAAACGTACCATTAGCCCGTTTTGTTCAAGCCTTGGAGCTGTTTTTTCTACTTATCGAGACTTTCTTTCCATCTTTGGGCATAACTATGCAAAATAGATGCGATACCCTTTCCGATCCGGACATAATCTTCCCGTTTAAGGTTGGCTAAAGATGCGCGGATAGACCACTCGGGAGCATCAAAACCTCCTCCGTTCAGTAAAACCAAGGAAGTTTCCTGTGCCAGACGGAAAACGACATCCAGAGGTTCGTAATTCTTTTTTAGATATTCCACGAAATCATCCCCATAGAATTTCTTAGCCCAGACAAGCATATCGATCTCACTATAATATCCCGCACGCAAAGGGTCGTCTAATAAGGTGAATCCGGTGCTTTCCCACAATGTGTGTAAACGCTCGTGGATCATATCCTGCATCCTTTTCTTATAGGTATTTTCCGCATCTAATAGAGCGAAAGACGCAAACAGAGACATTTGTGTTTGTTGTGGCAAGGAAAGACCGGCCGTATGATTCAAGGCTACTTGACGGCTATCGGCTACCATACGATCAATAAAGCGGATATCCTCGGGATGTAAGGATAGACTGCTATATCGTTTTTTTAGAAGCTCCTGTTTATCTCTTGGCAATTCACGGATCATCCGGTCGTAAATATTATCTTGATGTAAAGCGATTATCGCCAATCTCCATCCGGTTGCCCCGAAATATTTGGAGAAAGAATAGACACATAACGTATTCTTTGGTAATTCGGCCATCATCGAGCGAAAATGCGGAATAAATGTCGCATACACGTCATCCGTAATAATCATAAGGTTGGGATTGTCGTTCCGTACGATCTCAACGATCCTATTCATCAATGCTTTTGTCAATCCGTATGAAGGCGGGTTGCTCGGGTTTGTTATGAAAGCGGCTTTCACGCTAGGATCTTTTAGGACATCTAAATCCTTTTCTTGATATTGCCACGTGTGATAGCCGTCTTTTGTCATCTTCAAAGCTTTTATCTCTATGACATTAAAAAGATAACGGGCCTGTTCCGGAATCTCTATATAAGGAGTGAATACCGGAGCGAAAAGGACGATCTTGTCTCCCTTATTCAACAAGAAATTCTGCTGCAAGGAATCGAAGATGTAACACATGGCGGCAGTTCCGCCTTCGGCAGCGAAAAGGTCGAATACTCCCTCGGGGGGCCGGTTGTCACATAATTCTTGGTCTAAATAATCCCGCACGAGCATTTCCGTATATTTCAAGATACGATCGGGAACCGGATATTGATCACCAATGACACCTTCCGCCCATTCATATACAAGCTCATTCTCATCTACACCTTTTTCCGTGACCAGATATTCATAGGTACCCTTCAATAAAGTAGCGCCGGGAGATTGCGCATGTTTCTTTAGAAACTGTACGAAGCGAGACGCGATCCTTTTGCGGTTGGGAACCCCTGCGGCTCCGGCCATCTCATCTGCCAATTCGGTTTCCCGCTGGCATTCCTCCAAGGCGAACTGCCCTAATAGGAAGAATGCCTCCCGTGGAACCGTACTGATCCAGTTTGGATTTCCCCTTCCTGCGTTCAGCATGATGTGCGTACTTTTACGAGCGCTCTCATCCGCTAACTCTATCAAGATGTTCTTTAGCTCGAAAGGGCTAATCTCCGACATCTTTTTCTCATATTCTCTCGTGACATGTATTTTCTTCTTGTCCATACATTATATATATTACATGATTAGCACAATAACGACACCCCAGATGATTAATAAAGTATTACCCACCGCATAGGTAACGGTATAGCCTAAGGCTGGAGTCTCACTTCCTACGGCATCTTCCACCGCTCCTAATGCGGCGGTTGTCGTACGTGAACCTGCCGTGCAACCTAAAGTGATAGCCGGATGGAACTTAAAAACGTAACGTCCCATCAGAATACCGATGATAAGCGGGATAGATGTCGCTAAAGCACCGATAATAAATAAACTTATACCGACTTCCTTCAATCCGGTCACGAAACTGGGACCCGCCGTGATACCGACTACGGCGATAAACATATTCAGTCCCAAATTATTTAATATCCAGACGGAAGGCTCCGGAATACGCCCGAAGGTCGGATGCTTGGAACGAAGCCATCCAAAGACGAGTCCGGCTATCAAAGCGCCGCCACTCGTACTCAGGCTGATCGGGACACCTCCGAAATGAATCGCGAGCGAACCTAAAATTCCCCCTAAGAAAATACCGATACCCACGAAAATCAAATCGGTCTGATTGGTTGGGCGATCGGGATATCCTAAAGTCGTAGCCGCTTTATTTACCTCTGATTTCATACCCACCAATTCCAACATATCACCGGAATCTATCACCGTAGCGGCCAAGACCGGGATATTGATACCCGCACGCCTTATGGACTTGACGCTAACACCGTGCATGAACGATTGATTGCGTAAATAGCAGATCTTTTTCCCCACGTATTCCTTATGGATCACTAGTACGGGTAACGTCTCTGCCGGAAAATCGAGCAATTCAATGTCATTGACCTCGTCGCCAATCCAGTTCTCCTCTCCGATCACGAATTCCCGGCGACCGCTTAGGACAACCTCATTTCCGGTATGTAAAACCAAATCCGGTTTAACATCGGTTAGTACATTATTAATACGGACACGCTCCACGAACAAATGCCGTCCTAATTGGTCCAGATATTCCTCCAACTGCTTTACGCTTTTACCCTCCTTGAACCATTCATTACTAATCTTATAGGCCCGGAAAGTTACCGGACGGGCGGCAGGCATAAAGCCCGGTTGCTCGCTCTCGTCGTTATTTCCCATTTTAGCCTCTAGCTCTTTACAGGCTTTTTTCACGTAGTCGAGTCCTCCTAAAAGACGTGGCCCGATATCACTCACCAACCATGCGGATCCTGCCGTACCGAAAATATAAGTTACCGCATAGGCCACGGGCATCACGTTGACCATAGCGCTTTTATCCGTATCGCTAATATTCATCTGTCCGATCGTATCTTCGGCAACTCCTAATACTGCCGACATCGTCTGGGAGCCCGCCAATAATCCTGCGGCCTCGCCTGCGTTATATCCCATAAGTTTCGCCAGTAAAAAAGGAGCGATCAAGCAACACACACACATGACGGCGGCGAAAAGCATTTGAGGAAGACCTTCCTTTTTCAATCCCCGGAAGAACTGTGGCCCAACACTATATCCTACAGCGAAGAGGAACATCAAGAAAAAGACGGACTTTAACGGTCCGCTTATATCGATTTTTAATTGCCCGATCAATACACCGACCAATAATACGCTGGTAACCGTTCCCAGCGTGAACTTCTTTATCTTAAACTTGCCAATCCAGAAACCGAGAGCTAAGGTTATGAAAATAGCTAGCTCCGGATAATGTTGAAGTAAATTAGTTATCCATTCCATATCTATTTATTTGATGTTAAACAAAAAAGATGCTATTGAAACAGGGATTCTTTGAAAGATGTTGTTACTTTTCGGGATTATTTATATAAATTTGCGACCGCTTAGGTGATAGAGTTTGTCTACCGACAATTCTATAAAAGGGAATCCGGTTAGAATCCGGAACAGTGCCCGCTACTGTGAAGCTCTTGAAAAGGAAAGCGTTCTGCTATGCCACTGTCTTAAGAAAGATGGGAAGGTTGCTTTCCGAGCCAGTCAGGAAACCTGCCAAGCGAAGTAATGATTAATTCCTCCCGGGGTTAGGAGTAATTAAGAGGATAGAAATATCACCTATATCTAAAAGATGTTGGAGACGGAATAATACGTTGTCTCCGTGGGATTGATATGTAATCTAATTATTAATATATTCATATGATGAGGAAACACTTACTATCTTTCTTCCTGCTGGTCATCAGCCTAGTTTGTCGTGCGCACGATGGCGAGAATTTTGTAGCATCCGATTTATTCGCCTCTTTACAACCGGGCGATAAGGCCGCTTTATTGATGGTACATTTTGGAACAACCCATGATGATACCCGTGCCTTGACAATCGACGCGATCAATCAAAAAGCGAAAGAAGCTTTCAAAGATGTTGAGTTGCGTGAGGCATGGACTTCTCGCATTGTAATGCGCCGCTTAAAAGCTCGTGGCGTAGAGAAACTGAACCCGATCGAGGCCTTGGAAAAATTAAAGACTGATGGTTATACACATGTCTTGATCCAATCCACGAATATAATCGAAGGTATCGAGATGGAATCCTTACGTAAGGATGTTGCCACCATGAAATCTTCTTTCAAGGAGATTCGTATCGGTAATCCTTTATTGTATACACCGGAGGATTATGAGGCGGTAATCGTCGCTATCACAAAAAATGGGGCGAAAGAAGGCGCTACTTTATTGGTAGGCCATGGCACTTATACTCCGGCGACGGCTCAATATGCCATGTTGGATTATATGTTGAAGGAGAAGGGATTCAAGGATTATTCCGTAGGAACCATCGAGGGCTATCCTACTTTTGATACGATGGTAGCCCAAGTAAAGGCCAATGGAACGAAGAAAGTCTTGTTGATGCCATTTATGTTTGTCGCCGGAGACCATGCGAAAAACGATATCGCCGGTGATTGGAAAGAGGAACTGGAAAAGAAAGGCTACGAGGTAAGCGTATTTATGGAAGGTCTGGGACAGAATCCGGATATTCAGAAGATCTTCATCGAACATGCCCGTTTCATGGCTAAACATAAGATGATCGATATCGTTGATAAGAAGAAAGCTTATGCGGTAGAGAAGGACTAAAAAAGTTCTCCAAATCTATGTTTTATTCCTTTCGGAAGAAAAAGTAATTCCTTCCGAAAGAAACTAAATTTTCATTCGAAGGAAAATGGAATTTCTTTCGAAAGGGATTTCACATGCATACAATAAACAGTTATAATGCTAAATATATGAAAAGAGTTTTGACAATCTTACCGTTGACAGCCTTATGTATCAGTACGATGCAGGCACAACACAAGAATGAGTACACGAATTTCGCCGATACGACATTCAATATTCAAGAAGTCGTAGCGACCGCCGCACGCAAGCCACGTCCACAAATCACGAAGTTGGACGTACCTATGAAATATCTTCCTATTTCAATTAATAGCATTACGGCGAGTAGTTTGGAGTTGCGAGGTATCCGTAATATCCAAGATGCGGTACGCTTTATGCCGGGCGTACGATTCCAGACATCTTATGGCGCATTTCAACAATTGTCGATCCGTGGTTTCGATCATTCTATCATGATGATAGACGGTATCCGCGATGAACGTTCGGCAATAAACAACTCTTATCCCGTACCCGATCTATCCTGTATCGAGTCTATTGAATTATTAAAGGGACCGGCTTCTGTACTTTACGGACATTCAGCCGTAGGTGGAACCTTGAATATCGTTCGTAAATCCCCGTCAGAGAAACAGAGCGTTAATGCTCGATTGGCCTACGGTAGTTACGAGAATAAAGAGGCGACACTTGGCATGGGCGGTAAATTGGTCGGTCCGGTCAATTATTACGCCAATGTCAACTTTTCCGATCAAGAGGGCTGGCGTGATAATGGCAACCGTCGCTTTTCCGGTTATCTGGCATTGCAAGCTAAAATGACGGAACGTGACATATTAGATGTTCGCGGAGGTTTTAACCGCGACTTCTATGGGACGGAGATCGGTCTTCCCGATTTAATGGCAAATGATGTATATAATGTGCAAACAGGACAGTTATATCTCCATAAAAATGAGATGCTACCGGGACTTGACCGTGAGGCTCGCTACAATAACGAGTCCGACTTTATGAAGAATCACGCATGGAACGTATCGACGCAATACACACATACTTTTTGGAACGGCGCGAAACTAACAGATCGCCTTTCTTACAATAACGACGATATCAACTATTTTGGGACGGAAGCCCTCGACTATCTCGAAAGTGATGATCCGATCTATGATCATTATTATATGAAAAACGGCCAGAAAAAATATATCTGTTTGGACAGTGTATATCTTTCTTTCCCGCTTCGCTTCTCCCATATAGCCAAGACGGTAGCCAATACGCTCGAGCTAAGCGGTAAATTCAGGACGGGTGAGATAAAGCATACGTATATGGGAGGTTACTCTTTCGTCGCCTTGAATCGTACCAGCTATTCGGGCTATAATTTAGGAGATGATGTTCAGGGTCCCGGCCTTTATTCGCATGTATCCGTTTATGATCCGCATAGCATGGGATATATGACCAGTAAATTCTCGAAAGCAACGGTTACGCATCATTATTCCAACAGCCTTTATCTTCAAGATATGGTTGAGTTCAACGAGCAATGGAAGGTATTAGCCGCTCTACGTTACGACTTTTTCCGTTATATGTCCGCCAGCGCTACAACTCCTACCGGACGACGTGAGTATGAGGAGCATTCAAGCTTCAATATGATAAAGAATAAGGCGTTGACTTATCGTTTCGGAGCGGTCTATCTGCCCCATCCGAATACATCCATTTATGCGTCTTTCGCCTCTTTCTTCAAGCCGATCCGTACGTTCTATCAAGATAACGTCATTTATGTAGGAGGTGATGGAAATCGTTTCGAGCCTGCTCGCAATGAGGAAGTATTTAAGCCGGAGAAAGGATACCAAGCCGAGGTGGGTCTTAAATATCAATTGAACAATATATTAAGCGCCAATGCCAGCTTGTTCTATATCCGGAAGATGAACAGTACGGCTACGTTGACCAACAACTATCAAGAGGAAGTAAACGGCGAGACTACCACGATGAGTGTAATCGGACAGGTGGGTGTACAAGATTCCAAAGGTTTTGATTTTGATGTCACTCTTTCTCCGGTAAGCACCTTAGCGCTGACGATCGGTTATGGATTGAACGACTCCAAGATCCGGGAGATGAAAGAAATAAAGGATCCGGAATTGATCGAGGCTATCTATGGCAATAACCCGGATGAGACAAAGCAACAATTGAATAGCCAAGAAGGAAACTGGCAGAGCAACGTACCGAACCAGACTTTCTACGCATACGGCAGTTATACCATCCCTCGGGGTGTCTTGAAGAATCTGGAATTTCACTTGAGTAGCAGTTATACCGGTAAAGTATACCGTAATACATCTAACAACTCTTGGTTCGATCCGTATTGGGTAACCGATTTCGGTATGTCTTATTTGTTGAACAACAATATTCACCTTACATTCAACTTGAATAACTTGTTTGACAACAATTATTATAACCAAGCGCTCGGACAACAGATGGTGCCAAGCATGCCTCGTAATTTCCAAGTGGCTATCTCCTATACATTATAATATATAGAACATACGCTCATGAATCTATTGACAAAGATCACGCTATTTATACACAGGATACTGGGCACGGCGTTCAGTATCCTGTTTCTCGTTTGGTTCCTATCGGGATTGGTAATGATCTACCATACGTTCCCGCGAGCGGACCGGGCCGATAAACGGGCGAAGATGGATATTCTCTCTCTGGAGAATCTTCCTTCGTTAGACCAGATAGAGAAACGTTTACCGCAGAACGAGCGGATAAGCCATGTTACCTTAAACAGCTATTTGGGACAAACTGTTTTTCATATCCGGACGGAGAAAGGGAGCTATGATATTCCTGCCGACTCGACGGAAAGATTACCCGTAATCGACTGGAATCATATCCAACGTGTGGCATCACTATGGAATACCTCTTCCATAGCGAAGGTAGATTCCTTGTACACCTTGGACCAATGGATTCCATTCGGTCGTTTAAAAGAGGAATTTCCGATCTATAAATTCCATTTCGCCGATCCGGAACGACATGAATTATACATATCCTCTAAATCCGGGGAGGTTTTGCAATATACGGATAAAAACAGTCGTTTCTGGGCTTGGCTCGGGGCGATCCCTCATTGGGTCTATTTCACTTCCTTGCGGCAAGACGCTGAATTATGGATAAAGGTAGTTGTCTGGTTATCCGGAATCGGGTGCGTTATGTGTATCGCCGGGATCTATTTAGGAATACGGGATTTCCGGTTAGCGAGGAGACGTCATTTGATTTCCCCTTATAAGAAGTTCTGGTATAAATGGCATCATATTCTTGGGGTGTTATTCGGTTTATTTGTCCTCACCTTCTGCTTTAGTGGTATGATGTCTTTGGCTCGTGTACAGGATTGGGGGTTGAAAGCCAAGCTCGATATAAACCCGGTTCAAGAACTGCGGAAGATGGCTCCTTCCCCACTCGATTATCCGTTGGATTACAGGGCGGTCGTACAAGCCTATCCCGGCCAGATCCGTCAATTGGAATGGAGTAGTTTTGGTGATATACCCTTTTACATCGTACAAACAGACACGAAGGATATTGTCGTGAACGCAAATAAGAGTGACGGGATATCTTTATTGAACCTGCGACCGGAAGAAATCCGTTCCGTATTGTCTCAGATACATGGTATCGGGACCACGGCTGATATCAAACGGTTGGATGCTTATGATACGTATTATATCTCACGAAAAAGGAATTTAGAACTCCCGGTCTGGAAAGTATCTATTCAAGACGTGGATAATAGTTGTTATTACATTAATCCCCGTAATGGACAATACCGTTATGTAAATACGCCGTCTCGTTGGAACCATTGGATGTATCCGGCATTGCATAGCTTGAATCTGAAATTCTTGGTAGATCATCCGGTCTTATGGAATATCGTGATGTGGGGAACCATGTTGGGAGGCACGTTCGTTTCCTTATCCGGTGTATGGCTTGCGATAAAATATATCAGGCGAAAAGCGAGAAGAAAGAAGTAAAGCCTGTATATTTGTATTATATTTATTGAGAACATTGTATTATAAAATAGATTTGAATGAATAAAGGCAAGATTATAGTCGCCGGAATCGGCCCCGGTAGCGAGGCCGATATAACGCCTGCGGTTTTGGCCGCTATCCAAAGCTCGGATGTCATCATAGGATATAAATATTATTTCCGTTTTATCACCCACTTGCTTCGTGAGGGAACGGAATGTATAGATACAGGTATGAAACGTGAGCAAGCTCGTGCCGAGCAAGCTTTCGCTTATGCCAACGAGGGAAAGACGGTTTGCGTGATCAGTTCCGGTGACGCCGGTATTTATGGCATGACTCCTCTGATTTATGAGATGAAGAAAGAATCCGGAAGCGAGATCGAGATCGAGTCGTATCCGGGCATCAGCGCTTTCCAGAAAGCTGCGTCCTTGCTTGGCGCTCCTATCGGACATGATTTCTGTGTGATTTCCCTCTCAGACTTGATGACTCCTTGGGAACTGATCGAGAAACGGATTCACGCGGCGGCCATGGCCGATTTTGTTACGGCGATCTATAATCCAAAAAGCGAGGGACGTTATTGGCAACTCTATCGCTTAAAAGAATTGTTCCTGCAAGAACGCAAGCCGGAGACTCCGGTCGGTTATGTACGTCAGGCCGGACGGGAGGAGCAAGAAGTATTCGTCACTACGCTCGCAGATCTGGACCCCGAGCAGATCGATATGTTTACGGTAGTCTTGATCGGAAACTCACAAACATATCTTTCCGGGAATCATATGATCACTCCCCGGGGATATTATGGCGAGATCAAACAAAAGAAAATGGATACGGGTATCGGACAGGACATCATGATCCGTAGTTTCCGTACGATCGAGAAGGAACTGAAAAACCAAGAGATCCCGTTGGATAAGAAATGGGCGTTACTCCATGCCATTCATACGACGGCCGATTTCGATATGGAAAATATCCTTTATGCCGACCCGGATGCTGTCTCTACATTATATAATAAGATCAGCGGCGGGGAAGTTCCTACGATCATCACCGATGTCACGATGGCTGCTTCCGGCATTCGTAAGGGAGCTCTGCAACGTCTGGGTGTCGAGGTGAAATGCTACCTTCAAGACGAGCGGGTCGCTGAGATGGCTTCGAGCAAAGGAATTACCCGTACCCAAGCCGGTATTCGTCGGGCCGTGGAAGAGCATCCGACCGCTCTGTTTGTCTTCGGGAACGCCCCGACCGCCCTTATGGAATTATGCGATTTAATACGTAAAGGTAAAGCCACTCCAGCTGGCATTATCGCGGCTCCGGTAGGTTTCGTACATGTGCAGGAATCCAAACATATGGTGAAACCTTTTATCGGTATACCGAAACTAATCGTGGAAGGTCGTAAAGGAGGTAGTAATTTAGCGGCTACGCTAGTGAATGCCATCCTTTGTTTTAATGACGCAGAACAATTAAAGCCGGGAAGAGACGTATGAACCGATTTTATGTCATAGGGCTGGATGATAATATGCGGCAATACTTTCCGCCGGAGATATTGGAGATAATCTCGTCCCACCGGGTGTTCTCCGGAGGCGTGCGGCATCATGAGATCGTACGTTCGCTCTTGCCCGAGAAAGCGGACTGGATCGATATAAAAGTCCCGTTGGACGAGGTCTTCGATCGCTATCGTTCGTACGACGGTCGGGAAAGCATCGTTGTATTCGCTTCCGGAGATCCTTTGTTTTTCGGATTCGCCGTTACGATTCAAAACCGATTGCCGGATGCGCAAATCCGCCTGTACCCGTCATTTAATTCCTTGCAACTCTTGGCACAAAATCTATTGATGCCTTACCACGATATGCGGATCGTCTCCCTTACCGGACGGCCTTGGCACGAGTTCGATCGTGCCTTGATCGAAAGTGCGTCTAAGATAGGCGTGCTCACGGATCGGGAACATACGCCTACGACTATCGCTCGCCGGATGCTGGAATACGGCTATGATAATTATACCATGTTCGTGGGAGAACGGTTAGGAAATACCGAACGGCAGAGCATCCGCCAATTCAGTATACAAGCTGCGGCAATGAATAATTTCGTTCATCCGAATTGCTTGATTCTCCGGAAAGAGCGTGACGGGCATTCCCGTAAGTTCGGCCTGCCGGATTCCGCGTTCGAGCATTTGAGCGGGCGGGAGAAGATGATAACCAAAATGCCGATCCGTTTGTTATCTTTAAGCATGCTGGATCTGAGAAACCGGGAACGTTTTTGGGATATCGGCTTTTGCACGGGTTCTGTCTCGATAGAGGCTAAATTGCTGTTCCCGCATTTGCATATCACGAGTTTTGAGATCCGGGAAGAGGGACGAAAGTTAATGACTGAGAATTGTCGTCGTTTTGGGACTCCGGGTATCGAGGCTATAATCGGAGATTTCTTATCGGTGGATTTATCAGCGTTGGAGGCTCCGGATGCAATCTTTATCGGCGGACATGGCGGGAAATTAGTGGAGATCCTTATGGTAGTTTCCAAAAAGATGAAAGAGAACGGTGTCATCGTCTTCAACTCCGTATCCGACGAAAGCAAAGCGCTTTTAGAGGAAGCGGTCCGCCAAACCGGTCTTCGGATATCCGCCCAAACCCGTATCACGATTGATGATTTTAATACGATTACCGTGAATGTTATTTATAAATTATGAGTACAATATCAATTATTCCAATATCCGATAGCAGCCGGGGGCTTGCTGAGCGAATTCTTGCTTCTTATCCCGAGGCGAAGATATTACCATTCGGCTCTTTCTCAAAAGAGGTTTTTCACGAATCCAGTAGTTTGGTATTTATTGGAGCGATGGGAATTTGCGTACGCAGTATCGCTCCCTTCGCGGAAGATAAACATACCGATCCGGCCGTGGTTTGTATAGATAGTACCGGCAAATACGTGATTCCTGTTTTATCTGGACATATCGGTGGAGCGAACGATCTTTCCAAAGAGTTAGCGAACCTATTAGGAGCCGAAGCGATTATTACGACACAAAGCGACAACGCAAACCTATGGGCGCTCGATACATTAGGGAAGAAATACGATTGGACCTTGATCGCCAAAGATAGCAATGCCGCCATCTCCACTTTTGTCAATGGAAAACCGACAGCGCTACTCCTTGATATACGAGATAAAGGAACGGATTATTTGGAGCGTACGGTCCCGTCTCATGTCTCTATCTTTTATTCCTTCGAGGCGATACCGCAGCAAGACTATGAGTTATTGATGATCGTCAGTCCCCAACAATACGATACATCCATCCCTACGATCACCTATATACCGAAAGTCCTCCACCTAGGAATGGGTTGCCGCAAGGATATGCAAGGCGATCCTACGGTCGTTTACGAACATATTAAAGATGTATTGCGTGATAAACGCCTATATCCGGAAGCTTTGGCGGATGTAAATACAATCGATTTGAAGAAATGCGAACCGGTGCTGACATTATTGGCTTATGGAGTTATGGAATGCCCTTTCCACACCTATACATCGGAGGAGCTGAAAGATATCCCGGTACCCAATCCCTCGGAGAAGGTACTGGAGGTAACCGAATCCCCAAGTGTATCGGAAGCTTCCGCCATTTATGCGGCTCATGGCGGTCCGCTTTTGGTCGAGAAGCAAAAAGCGGATTTAGGGAAAGGAAATGAATATACCTTTGCCGTAGCGTTAGATCGGACGGCCTGCCGCAAGGGACATATCGAGATCGTAGGAGCCGGTCCCGGCGATCCGGACTTGATCTCTATCCGCGGACGGCAAATGTTGGAGAAAGCGGATTTGATCCTGTATGCAGGAAGCCTCGTCCCGAAAGAACTTACCTTATGCGCGAAGGCAGGCGCTACGGTGCGAAGCTCGGCGGATATGAATCTGGAAGAACAGTTTGCGTTGATGAAAGAGTTTTATGATAAAGGATTGTTTGTCGTTCGTTTGCACACGGGCGATCCTTGCATCTATGGAGCTATTCAAGAGCAAATGAATTACTTTGATCAATACGGGATGGATTATCATATCACTCCGGGTATTTCCTCTTTCCAAGCCGCCGCCGCCGCTCTTTATTCCCAGTTCACGATTCCGGAGAAAGTACAAACGATCATCCTCACTCGTGGCGAAGGACGTACGCCCATGCCTGAGAAAGAGCAACTGCACAAACTGGCTCAAAGCCAAAGTACGATGTGTATCTTCTTAAGCGCCGGTGTCGTAGAGAAGGTCCAAGAGGAATTATCGCGACATTACGCTCCAACCACTCCGGTAGCCGCTTGCTATAAATTGACATGGAAAGACGAGCGGATCTACCGTGGGCAACTGAAAGATCTCGCGAAAATCGTAAAAGAGAATCATCTTACACTGACAACATTACTTGTCGTCGGGGATGCCATCGATAATCGCAAGGGTCTATCCCGCTTATATGCGGATGAATTCAAACATCTTTTCCGTAAGTAATGATACTGATCCTTGGAGGAACGACAGAAGGTCGTGTGGCTGTGCGGGTAGCGGACGAGGCAGCCGCTATCTATTACTATTCTACGAAAGGAACTTTGCAATCCATTGAATGCGCGCATGGAATCCGTTTGACCGGAGCCATGAATGCGGAGGAAATGGAGTGTTTTTGTCGTGACCACGCGATTAAGCTATTGATTGATGCGGCACACCCTTTCGCTCAAGTGTTACACCAAACGATCGAAAAAGTATCGAAATGTTTACAGATTCCGGTGATCCGTTACGAACGTCGGTATCCACCTCGTGATGAGGACTTGATTTGGTGCGATAGTTATGCAGACGCAATTCACCAAATGGAAAACAAAGGTATCCAACGGCTACTTGCCCTCAGTGGCGTGAACACCCTTGCCCCGCTCCGCCCTTATTGGCGATCGCATACCACTTGGTTCCGTATATTGGAGCGGGAGGAATCTTTGTCGTTGGCCGAGAAGCAGGGCTTCCCCCAAGAAAGTCTGGTTTTCTATCGAGAAGGCGAGGATGAGTTAAAGTTGTTGGAGCAACTCCATCCGGACGCCATCTTGACAAAGGAAAGTGGTTTCTCCGGCTATTTTACGGATAAAGTGAACGCTGCCCGCCAATTCGGAATACCAGTATTTGTCGTGAAGCGTCCCGCATTACCGGAAACTTTCTACCGAGTGTATGGTGAAGACGGATTGCGCAAACAAATTGAACGCCTATTACCAGAATTCTTTCCCTTGAAAAGCGGATATACGACCGGAGCTTGTGCTACCGCCGCCGCAAAAGCTGCTTTATTGGCCTTATTATCACGGAAGGAACAAACAGAAAGCCAGATAACATTACCCTCGGGAGAACAGATAACGTTGCCGGTAGCCTATACCGAATGGGCCGGGTGTTCCTCCGCCACCTGTACCGTGATCAAGGAGTCTGGGGATGATCCGGACGTGACGAATCATAGCCGGATCCGGGTTACTGTTCAATTATCTCCCGATGCATCCGGTTGTGCCACGGTAATGGCACAAGAAGAACATTGTCAAGAAACAGAAAGCGACGATACGGGAAGAGTCATCTTCCAAGCAGGTGAAGGAGTCGGAACCGTGACCCTTCCGGGACTCGGCTTGAAAGTCGGTGGCCCGGCTATAAACGCCACGCCCCGTAAGATGATCCGGCAAGAGCTGATTCCACTCCTGCCCTCACCCGATTCCGTCGCTATTGTCACGGTCTCGGTTCCCGGTGGCGAGGAGTTGGCGAAACGTACCTTCAATCCGAAACTTGGAATTATCGGGGGAATCTCTATTATCGGGACATCCGGAATCGTGCGTCCTTTCTCATCGGACGCTTTTATCGCCTCGATACGGAAAGAAGCCAGTGTCGCCAAAGCGATAGGTTGCGAGACGTTGGTTATTAATTCCGGGGCGAAGAGTGAACGCTACCTTCGGAGCTTATACGCTCCTTTGCCTCCACAATCATTCGTCCATTACGGGAATTTTATCGGAGAGACGCTAAAGATCGCTGCCGATTTAGGTTTCAAGCAGGTTATCTTAGGCATCATGATCGGCAAGGCGGTGAAACTTGCGGAAGGTTTCCTGGATACACACAGCAAAAAAGTCGTCATGAACAAAGGCTTCCTTCAAGATGTAGCGAAAGAAGCGAAATGCGAGGAGGCGACCGTAGATGCAATCAATCGGATTACGTTGGCCCGTGAATTGTGGGAGCTTCTTACGGAAAAAGATCAAAATCGTTTCTTCCCATTACTTTTACAAAAATGTAAATCGTATTGCGCTCCTATCCTTCCCGACGGCGAACTAACCTTGCTGTTAATATCCGAAGAGGGCAAGGTCTTATACCAATCTTAGCTTTAGAGACGCAGCACGCACGCTACGTCTCTACACCCCCCAGACTGTAATAGCATTTCTTTTTAGCTGTTTATTCTTTTTTATTAGGGATTCTTTAAGAATACATATTAGGAGGATTTCGTACTTTTGCCCTCTAAATATTGATTAAAATAATGTTTAGATATCTTTTAATTTATATGGCCTGCCTTCTATTCGCCTTTTCCGTAAAGGCGCAAGGTATTTCCAATGACACGATTCCGAAAGAAGTGCTGATGCTGGACGGTAAGCCTATGACCGAAAAGCAAATACAACGTTATCATAAACAATTACATAAAGACTCCATACGGGCCAACAAAAGGATCTGGTGGTCTATCCTTGGCGGACCGTCTTACACGCCGGAAGCCTCCTTTGGCGTAGGTGGCGCGGTTTTGGCTAGCTTTCGCTTAAACAAGAATGATACGATATCCCAACGATCGTTTATCCCTGCGGGATTTAACATCACCTTAAACGGGACGTTCGTTTTTGCCGGTGCTGGTACCTTATTCTTGAACGAGAATCGCTTCCGTATTTATATCAGTTACGGTTATCGGAACGAACCTTCGCATTATTTCGGGAAAGGCTATGAGACGATCGAGCAAATCGAGAAGAGCGACTCGACAACGAAATTCCATAAGAGTTCTTTCCAACTATATCCCCGTTTCGTATGGGAAGTTAGGCCTCATTTATATACGGGTCCTCTTTTTGATATTAATTTCAGCAAATCAGATGATATCAACCCGGTGATGGCCGAAGATCCTTATTTCAATAAGTTCAAACGAGATTATGTCAATATCGGTGTCGGCGGCTTGATTCAATACGATACACGAAATGATGTGGCGACCCCAAGTTCCGGTATGTTACTAAGCGCGATCGCCAAGGTGTACGGAAAGTATTTAGGCGGTGCATATAATTATGAGATGTTCGAACTGGAATACCGCCAATTCCAGCAAGTATTTCGTCCTCGTAGCACCTTGGCATGGATCGCCAAGACACAAATCGGTGTGGGGAACGTTCCTTTTACGGAGCTTCCTTCATTTGGTTCCCCTTTCGATCTTCGCGGATATTATTGGGGGAAGTACCGTGACAAGACCATGGCGTATGGGATTCTGGAGTATCGTCATATGTTCGGCAGCGTGGAGAAATATAAGAGCGGTAATTTCTGGGCGAAGTGTGGTTTTGTAGGTTGGGTTGGCACGGGTACGATCGGAAACGCTCCTATCGTAGACTGGAATAAGTGGAAATTCAACTACGGCGTAGGCCTACGTATCCAAATGCAACCCGGCAAGAACTTCCGCCTAGACGTAGGCAAAGACCCGAACCAAAAAGGAATGGCGGTTTATATGAATATGACGGAAGCCTTCTAAAACCAGAAGGCTCCCGTCTACGATCTATGGAAGTATAACCTTGCGTTAAAATTATCGTTTAAAAGCCGGAAATATCTTAATATCGATTTTTTTCACTAAGTTTGCGTCATCGAAGGGGTGCCATACTATATGGGCTGAGATCATACCCTTACTACTTGATGCGGGTAATGCCGCCGTAAGAAAAACGAATGTTAAATGGATAAAAATGAAACGTACCGTTATCCGGTAGCTTTAACGATCGCTGGCTCTGATAGTGGCGGTGGTGCCGGAATACAAGCGGATATTAAGACTTTTTCCTCGCTGGGTGTTTTTGGAGCCTCGGCGATAACGGCTATAACCGCTCAAAACACACAGGGGGTGCGAGGGATCCAAGCGATCTCTCCCGAGATTTTGAGAGGACAAATCGAAGCTATTCTTGAGGACTTCATCGTAGATGCCATAAAAATAGGGATGCTACATAACAAGGATGCCGTAAAGGTTGTATCTGAGACTTTACCTTCCTTCCGACGAACTTCTATCATTTTAGATCCGGTGATGATATCCACGAGCGGAAGTAAATTATTGGAGGATGACGCCATCCGAACCATCATGGATGAGTTGTTCCCTAAAGCGACACTGCTTACTCCGAATATTCCCGAGACGGAATATCTTTCCGGTATAAAAATCAATAACGAGGCGGATATCTTATGTGCCGCCCGGAAATTGCAGGAAAAAGGATGTAACGCTATATTGATCAAAGGGGGGCATATTCCCGGAGTAGAAACGGTGGATCGGTTATTTATCAATGAGAATAATCCGATTTGTCTGGCCTCGCCAACAGTGGAGACCTTCAATACCCATGGAACGGGCTGTACGCTATCGTCCGCCATCGCCGCTTATATGGCACTCGGCCATTCATTGGTGGAAGCCGTACGATTAGCCAAGGAATATATGAATAACGCGCTCGTTCACGGGGCAAATGTATGCATGGGAAAAGGGCACGGACCTGTAAACCACTTCTTCTCACCCTCTGCCCTTCATAAAATCCGATGGAATCATGAATAAGCTGGTCGTAATTACTACACCTTATTTTTTCGCGGATGAAGCTTCTTTGATCGAACTTCTATTCGCGGAAGGAATGTCTCGTTTACATCTACGTAAACCGGATTGTAAACGTGATGAATTGGAGGGCTTATTGGATAAGATCTCTCCGGCTTATTACGACAGGATCGTTCTTCATGATTGGTTTACCTTGGCAGAAGAAAGGGCTTTAGGAGGAATCCATTTGAACAAGAGGAACCCGGAAGCTCCACCTTTATATAAAGGTAGTATAAGTCGTTCTTGCCATAGTCTGGAAGAGATTATCGAGTATAAACCGGTATGCGACTATGTGTTCCTTAGCCCGATCTTTCAGAGTATATCCAAAGAAGGATATGGTAGCGGATTCTCCTTAGATGGATTGCGAAACGCGAAGGGCATCATCGATGATAAGGTGATTGCCTTGGGAGGAATCTGCCCGCGGACAATAACGAAATTAAAAGATATCCCCTTCGGCGGTGTCGCCGTTCTCGGGGCCCTTTGGGGAAACGATCCCTCCCTTCTTGTTGCGGATCAACTCATAAAACAATTCAAACGATTACAAGTATGGCCTTAAATTATTATTTCGGATATGATGAGAATGGAAGAGTCGGTCGGAGAACAACCGGATTACGCCCCCCTTTTGGTGGAAACAATCGCTTGATGTTTATAACGCATCGTACGCCTAAATATACGGAATGCGACGAGGTAAGCATGGCAATCCAAGGAGGGTGCTCATGGATACAGTTGCGCATGAAGGATGGGATTTATGAGGATACCGTACGTACATGTGCCACTATCTGCGCGGAAGAATGTGAGCGAATCGTGGATTTCTGCGTAAACGATGATCTGGAGGCTGCCGTGACATGTGGCGCTACGGCTTGTCATCTGGGTAAGAATGATATGCCCTTGGATATCGCTTGGGAAGTACTGAGAGACAAGTTAGATTCCAATGCCATCTTCTATATCGGGGCTACGGCGAATACTTTTGAGGATATCCGGCTGGCCGTAGAACGAGGCGCCTCGTATATCGGACTAGGGCCGTATCGCTTTACGGGTACCAAGAAGAATTTGAGTCCCATCTTAGGCTTGGATGGTTATCGTAAAATAATCGCTCAATGCAAGGAGGCTGGCATCGATATTCCTATCTTTGCGATAGGTGGTATTACGCTGGAAGACGTAGGCCCTTTGATGGAGACGGGTATAACCGGAATCGCTGTTTCGGGCGCGATTATCAATGCCCCCGATCCCGTGGAGGAAACCCGCCGGTTTATAGAGGAAATCAATAAGTACTAAACTAAATACATATGGCTACTAAAAAGAATATGCGTATTTCCTATCCGTCCTCGGAAAAGATTTATGTCCCGGGCGAGATCAATAAGATCAAGGTTGGTATGCGTAAGATTAAATTGTTGGACACGGTAACCTTGGATGAGCATGGAGAACGAATCTTCAAGAAGAACAATCCGGTAATCGTTTACGATACGAGCGGCCCGTATTCCGACCCCAAGATATCGATTGATATCGCTAAAGGACTTCCTCGTATACGTGAGGAGTGGTACGGTAAGCGTAAGGATGTGGTTCAATTGCCGGAATTGACTTCCGCTTATGGTCGTGAGCGATTGGCGGACGCGACTCTGGATTCCCTGCGTTTCCCCAAGCGATACTTGCCTTTCCGGGCTAAAGAGGGTAAGAATATCACCCAGATGTATTATGCGAAGAAGCGTATTATCACTCCGGAAATGGAGTACGTGGCGATTCGTGAGAACCAGCAAATCGAGGCTTTGGGACTGAAGTCGTATATCACGCCGGAGTTCGTCCGCAAGGAAATCGCCGCCGGTCGCGCGATCATCCCGGCGAATATCAATCACCCGGAAGCCGAGCCGATGATTATCGGTAAGAAGTTCTTGGTAAAGATCAATACCAATATCGGTAACTCCGCTCTTTCCTCCGGTATCGACGAGGAGATCGAGAAGGCGATATGGAGTTGTAAATGGGGCGGCGACACGTTGATGGATCTCTCTACCGGCGATCATATCCATGAGACGCGCGAGTGGATTATCCGTAACTGCCCGGTTCCGATGGGTACGGTTCCTATTTATCAAGCCTTGGAGAAGGTGAATGGTAAGGTAGAGGATCTTTCTTGGGAGATCTATCGGGATACGTTGGTCGAGCAGGCGGAACAGGGCGTGGATTATTTCACGATCCACGCGGGTTTGTTGCGCAAGCATGTGGAGCTGACGGCGACTCGCCTGACGGGGATCGTATCCAGAGGCGGATCGATCATGGCCAAATGGATGCAGCTTCATGACGAGGAAAACTTCCTGTACACGCATTTCGCCGAGATCTGCGAGATACTGAAGGCATACGACGTGGCGGTCTCTATCGGAGACGGGCTTCGTCCCGGTTCTATCTATGACGCGAACGACGCGGCACAATTCGCCGAGCTTCACACGATGGGAGAACTGACGAAAATAGCTTGGGAGCAGTTCGTACAAGTGATTATCGAAGGCCCGGGCCATGTTCCCATGAATAAGATTCATGAGAATATGAAGGAACAACAGTATGCCTGTCATGGAGCGCCGTTCTATACGCTGGGCCCGTTGACGACCGATATCGCTCCTGGATACGATCATATCACGTCGGCTATCGGTGGCGCGCAAATTGCTTGGCATGGGACGGCCATGATCTGCTACGTTACGCCGAAGGAGCATTTGGGATTGCCGAATAAGGAAGACGTGCGTAATGGGGTGGTCGCTTATAAGATAGCGGCGCATGCCGCTGACTTGGCGAAAGGGCATCCCGGCGCTCAAGTACGTGATAACGCGTTGAGCAAGGCACGTTTTGATTTCCGCTGGAAAGACCAGTTCAATTTGTCCTTGGACCCGGAAAGGGCTTTACAGTATTATAAGGAGAGTGCTGTTACGGATGGAGAGTACTGTACGATGTGCGGTCCTAATTTCTGCGCTATGCGGTTAAGTAAGGATTTGCAAGGTTGTAAATAAAATACTGTTTTGAGGGGATGAGACGGGGCATGCCCCGTCTCTACAATTGAGTGATTTGTTTTCCGCATTCGTAGCCTTCCTCATATAGTTCTTCCAGTTTCTTTGTGTCGCTTCCGGTACGGCCGACTTTAATCGGGCTTTGCGGACGGATGACGAAGGCTTTTCCTTCGGCCTCCAGTTGGTCTATGTAATCCAAGACCTCGTTGTACCGCCGGTATCGTAGTCGCAACTGTTCCCGGATCGCCGGGTATTTGTTATAAATAAAGCCGGGAAGGTAAAAATCTTTCTCTTCTTTCCGATAGCCTTTGTTACGGGTAAGGATGATGACGTTCTTGGAGAAGCCGTCGGCGATAGCCCGTCGGATAGGGATGGCATCGCATACGCCTCCGTCGACCATCGGTATCCCGTCTACATACGTAATTGGACAGAGGATCGGTAATGTGCAAGATGCTTTACAAATATCCACCAAACGTTTCTTATCTTTCTTCTCCTCGAAATATTCCGCTTTACCCGTCAAGCAATTGCTCGTGACCATAACGAACCGATCCTTGGACTTGAAATAGGTATCGTAATCCAACGGATAATACAAATCCGGATAGACATAAAACAAGAAATTCAGATCGATATATCCCCTTCCCCGTAAGAAATGACGAAGACCTATGTAATTATATTTCTTCAATAGGTCGATATTGCTAAAACGAGAGCGTCCCCGCTGGCGGGAAGCATACGAGATTCCGTTACTCGCGCCCGCCGATACTCCGATCGTATAAGGAAACCAAATATCATGATCCATAAAATAATCCAATACTCCCACCGTAAATATGGCACGCATTCCGCCACCTTCCAACACCAAACCTGTCTGACTATCTATTTCCATATATATACCTCTGAATTAAAAAAGCCATTGCTGGGTTCCCACCAAGCAATGGCCACAAAAATATAATAAATCAGCGATAAATAATAGTTCCTTTTTAGAATTTACTTGGTCACTTCGTTCACTAAGGGACGGCCTTCCTCGAAATCCTTGATGTTCCGCAAGGTAGTCTCGGCGATATTATGCAGAGCCTCTTTCGTGAAAAACGCCTGATGGGAAGTAACGATCACATTGTTGAACGAGAGCAGACGGGCCAAGACATCATCATCGATAATCTTATCCGATTTATCCTCGTAGAAATAGTCTCCCTCCTCCTCGTAGACATCCAATCCAGCGGCAGATACTTTCTTGGTCTTCAATCCCTCGATCAAGGCGTTGGTATGAATCAGTAACCCGCGTCCCGTATTGATAATCATTACGCCGTCTTTCATCTTGGCGATCGAATCGTCGTTGATCAGATAACGGGTCTGGTCGGTCAACGGGCAATGCAAGGAAATGATATCGGACTCTTTGTATAACTCGTCTAAAGAGACATAGGTGATCCCTTCCTCCTTGGCGAATTTCTCATCCGGATACAGGTCGTTTGCCAATACACGCATCCCCAATCCTTTTAAGATATGAATCAATATCTTGGCGATCTTTCCGGTACCGATAATACCGGCGGTCTTGCCATGCATATCAAATCCCATCAAGCCATTCAAGGAGAAGTTGCCATCTCTCGTACGCCAGTATGCCCGGTGTATCTTACGGTTTAACGATAACATCAAGGCCAACGTATATTCAGCGACCGCATAGGGTGAGTAGGCCGGTACGCGTACGACCGGTAATTTCCCCCTGGCGGCATTCAAATCCACATTATTAAAACCGGCGCAACGAAGCGCCAACAGTTTCACACCATTGGCAACCAAAGCGTTTATTACATCGGCATCGGCCGTGTCGTTCACGAAAATACATACTGCGTCTACCCCTTGGGTTAAGACGACATTATTGATATTCAAATGTCCTTTATAGTAACGAATATCGAACTCATACCGCTCATTGATCTTATCGAAAGAAGCGATGTCGTAGGGTTTAGCACCAAAAAACGCGATCTTATACGCCATATAACTTTAGTTTTTTAATATAACTAAATTAAGTCCTTGATTGTTTATCGAAAAAGAAATCCATTCGTTTAATTATAGTACTTTTGTCCGCTGGGTAACAATATAGATGAGCATGAATCAATCCCATAAAAGATCTTTTATAGCAGTTCTTATTTTTATTGGCTTTCTCTTGTTTATGGCATTTTGGGGCATCGACCTGATCTTAGGGGCGTATGCGGGACATAAATTGAGTAAACTTGCCGAAAGGCATCATCTTGACATACGCTATGATAAGATCCGGTTGATGGGGCTGAGTACCGTACGTATGGAGGGATTGACCGTTATCCCGATTGATGCTGATACGTTGATACATGCGGACAGGCTTCAAGCGAAACTGGAGCTTGGCAGATTATTGCTACTTACCCCTTCCATAGAGAGTGTACAAGCGGATAATTTGCATATTCATTTTATTAAGAAGGGAGAGAGAGCTAATTTTGATTTCCTTTATAAACCATCGAATCACCCAGGTGAGCCAGAGGAAACAGCTGTAGATGATAAGGAACGGGATTACGCGCGCAAGGCTGAACGCTCCCTTAGTCTCCTTTTCAATTTATTGCCCGGAAATGCCTTGGTACATGATTTATGTGTTTCTTATAGTAATAAAGGAGATGAACTAATACTAGAGATACCCGAACTCAATCTTGCTAACAATCAATTCTCTACGCATATAAATAGCACGGAGAACGGAGTTCGTAGCGAATGGATTTGCGAAGGCTCTCTCTCTGATAAGGAGCGACTCGTGAAAGCCCGTCTCTACGCCGACGAGCATACGAAGATTCCTCTTCCTTTTCTGGAATATCGTTGGGGGGCATCAGTACGTTTGGACACCTTGGCCTTCGAGCTTAAGGGACCTAAAATAGAAGAAGACATACAATCCTTACTCGGAAGCGCCTATGTGAGCGGGCTTACCATCCACCAAGAGCGTATATCTCCGGACACGGTCTTACTGGATAAAGGCTCTATACACTTCCGGACAAACATCGGTAAGAACTATATCGAATTAGATAGCGTCAGTGATATCCGGTTTAATCATCTGGATTTCCATCCTTATCTGAAGATCGTTAAAGATACCAGTTGGCAAATCACGGCCTCTGTGAATAAAAGGGATTTCCCTGCGGATCAACTGTTCTCCTCCCTGCCTAAAGGCTTATTCTACAATCTGGAAGGCCTGAGAACAGAAGGTACCCTCTCCTATCATTTTCGATTGGATCTGGATTTCGGACAGGTAGACAGCTTGATCTTGGAATCTACTTTGAAAGCGAAGGACTTCCAGATCCTTGCCTATGGGAATACGGATTTGCGGAAGATGAATGAGCCATTTGAATATACTGTCTATGAGCAAGGCGAGCCGGTACGCTCTTTCGAGATCGGTCCGGCGAATCCCTCTTTCCGCCCGTTCAACGCCGTATCCCGTTATCTTCCTTTAGCGATCATGCAGAGTGAGGATGCCGGCTTCTTTTATCACAACGGTTTTATTCCAAGCGCTATCCGGGAATCGTTGATACAGGATATCAAGGAACGACGTTTCGCCCGTGGCGGCAGTACGCTCAGCATGCAATTGGTGAAGAATGTATTCTTGAGCCGTAATAAGACGATCGCCCGCAAACTGGAGGAAATGTTAATCGTATGGCTGATCGAGAGCGATCATCTGACCTCTAAAGAGCGGATGTTTGAGGTTTATCTGAACATCGCCGAATGGGGTCCCATGATTTATGGAGCCGCCGAGGCCTCACGCTATTATTTTGCGAAGGAACCTTCCCAATTAAATCTTGCCGAGTGCATTTTTATGGCCAGTATTATCCCCAAGCCCAAACAGGTCCGCTATTGCTTCGACGGGTTGCGGTTGAAGCCGTATTATGAGGATTTTTACAGGGTAATACTGGATCGCTTGGTAGATCGCGGACTTATATCTTCGGAAGAGGCGGTAGGGGTAACGCCGGAGTCTGTTGAAATAACAGGTCCGGCTAAAGAATACCTGACGGCTACCCAAAGTCGATCTCCACGTTCGTCCCAACCCCTAGATCAGAAATAATATTCACCTTCGCCCCATAGGTGCTCAATATGCGTAGCGAGAGGCTTAGCCCGACACCATGCCCGGCGTATTCCCGGGTATTGCTCGCCCTGTAAAAGGGTTGGAAGATTCGTTTCAATTCCTCGGGAGGAATGCCGATACCTCGGTCGGATATGGTCAAGACACTGCCTCGAAGCCGCATCTCTACCGGTTTATCGTCCGAATACTTACAGGCGTTGCTCAAGATATTCTTGATCGCTATCTTCAATAAATAGGGATTGGCACTGATCATATAAGAGAAATTATCCGGGGAGAACGAGATCCGGGCCGAGGAGAACTGCATCAAGAAGTCCGCTAGGAAGATCGTCTCCATCGCACTTTTCTGGATCTCCTTATCCCCGTGCGACAGGAACAGCAGGTGTTTGATCAATTGTATGATACGGCTCGTCTCCGTGGCGATACGTCTTAATGCCGCTTGGTATTCCTCCGGGGAGCGCTCTTTCAGCAGGCTGATCTCGCATTCGCCTTGAATGGCTGTCAGCGGATTGTTCAACTCATGCGAGGCGTTGCTGATAAACGCTTTCTCACTTTGGTAAGCCGCGTCGATCCGGTCTACCATCCGGGTCGCATATAGTCTGCCGACAAAATAGATCAATACCGAGCTAACCAATATCAATCCCAGCAACAGCCAGCCGATCCGATGCTGGATATCCATCCCATACTGATTCCCGGAAAGGACAATCACGATGAAATTCCCCTCGTTGTCCGGATAATACAAAGCCGCTCCCATTTGCGTATCGTGCTTGAAGTGAACGATATCCTCTTGGTATAGAGATCTCACCTGCGTGGCGTCCAGATAACGGGACAGCACTTGCCGGGTCTCCAAGCTATCGGCGTTCAGCAATATCTCGGTAGCGACGGGAAGGGTTTCCTCGTAACGCTGTTGGATACGGGCATAGCTCTCGTCGTCGGTCTCGTCCTTCTCCCAATGCTTCTGTGCCGTGGCATAGGCTTTTTCCGTCAGGTAAGAATAGTACAGGCGAGAGATATAGCTCGTGGAAACCAAATAGAAGACAAGCGTCACGACGGCTATCACGCCTATGGTAATGGCCGAGTAAAAGAGAGCGATCTTGTTTCCTGTCTTCATGCTTCCATCATATAGCCCACACCCACTACGGTACGGATTAGTTTAGGATCGAAATCCTTGTCTATCTTCGTGCGCAAATAATTCACGTAGACATCAACCACGTTCGTATTGGTATCGAAATCCTTGTCCCAGACATTCTTTAGCAAGTTCATCCGGCTCAAGGCCGTTCCTTGGTTCTGTATGAAATATTCCAAGAGCCTATATTCCTTTACGGTCAAATCGATGACCTGCCCATTCCGTATAGCCCGATGGCTTGGAGGATCTAAGACCAGATCCCCGCACCGGAGAGCCATATGGACGGATTCGTTTCCCGATCGACGTAATAACGCCTTTATGCGGGCCTCGAGTTCTTGGAAGCTGAAAGGTTTTACCAGATAATCATCCGCCCCGGCATCCAGCCCGCTAACAATATCCTCGGTGGTTCCCAAGGCGGTCAGCATGATCACGGGGGCATGGTAACCGAACCGTTGCCGGTACTGTTTGCAAAGTTGCAGGCCATTCATCTTCGGCATTATAATATCCAGAATCAGCAATTGGAAATCGTTCTTCTGTGTCAGTTCCCAACCGGCGGCACCGTCGTAAGCGACATATACCTCATGCCCAAACTCCCGCAAGCCTCTTTCTATAAAAGAGGCGATGTTTACCTCGTCTTCTACTAATAATATCTTCGCCATTGTATCGTATGTATTAATAAGAATGTCCATCATTAGTAATGCGTACTTAGGGTGATGCTAATCGTATCACAGAGGTGAAACGTTCTTTTCACGGTTGTGATACGATCGTTTCACCTCTGTGATATGATCTTTTCACAGCCGTGAAAAGATCAGCAAGTATAATCCTTTCGCATAATAACTCCAGTCGCCCTCCCTAATAGTTCCGGACTTTCTTGCTACAAATATAGCAATTACAACCTACGTTGCACTAATTTACCGTTCTTATCATAAAGCATTCGTCGATAAAAAGCCTCCACCATCAGCGGGAAGACAAAGAGGGTGAAGAACGTGGCCCCTATTAATCCGCCAATGATCACGATCGCCAAAGGACGCTGGCTTTCCGATCCGATACCGTGGCTCAAGGCGGCCGGAAGCAGGCCGATAGCGGCCATGGAGGCGGTCATTAATACGGAACGTACCCTTGATTTCACGCTCATCTTGATCGAATCTTCCAGAGGATGCCTCTCCCGCAGGTTATTCTTGATGTCCGATATCATGATCACGCCATTCTGTATACAGATACCGAAGAGGGCGATAAAGCCGATACCGGCGGAGATCGAGAAGTTGAAACTCGTGATTAATAGGGCCAAGATACCTCCGACGGCGGCGTAAGGCACGTTTAATAAGACCAGTCCGGCATCCCGGGCGTTGCCGAAAAGGACGAATAGGATCACGAAGATGATCGCTATACTTACGGGGACGACTTGGGCCAAGCGTTTGGTAGCCCGTTGTTGGTTCTCGAAATCTCCGGTCCATTTCAAGGTATAGCCTTCGGGGAGCTTTACCTGCCTCTCCACTTTCCGCTGGGCTTCAGCCACGGCGCTACCCATGTCGCGGCCCCGGACCGAGAATTTCACGGCGCAGAAACGAGCGTGGTTATCCCGGTAGATAATCAACGGGCCGGTAATCGTATGGATATCCGCCAGCTCGCGGATAGGAATCATGGAACCATCCTTCGCCGGAACCAGTATCTTGCCTATCTCATTCTCGCTACGGCGAAAAGCGGATTCGTAGCGGACCATGATATTGAACTTACGCTCGTCCTCATAAAGCAGGGAGGCGCTCTTACCTCCTATCGCCATCTCGATAATGGATTGCACGTCCTCCTTGGCCACGCCGTAGCGGGCTAAACGAGACTCGTTCAACTCGATCCGTAGCTCCGGCTGGCCGATATTCCGGATAACGCCCAGATCCTCGATACCGTCTACGGTCTCCAAGACCTTGAAAACTTCTACCGCCTTTTTCTCCGACTCGTATAGATCCTTACCGAAGACTTTCACGGCGATGGAACCTTTCACGCCGCTGGCCGCTTCCTCTACATTGTCCGAGATAGGCTGCGAGAAGTTAAAATCCACGCCCGGATAGATCGCCAGATCCTCTTGCATCTTCTCGATCAGACCCGCTTTCGAGCGTTCGCTTTCCCACTCTTTCTCGGGATATATATCCACATGGAACTCGATGTTGTAGAAACCTGTCGCGTCCGTGCCATCGTTCGGCCGGCCGGTTTGCGATAAGACCTGACGAACCTCCGGATAAGCCGCCAGCTTCCGGCGCATCTGGTTGGCCAATGTGACGGATTCATCCAAAGATATACTTTGCGGTAAGGTCGCACGGATATAAATAGAGCCCTCGTTCAGTTGCGGGAGAAACTCGCTGCCCAACAAGGTGAAGCACCAGATACCTACGGCGGCTACCAACGTGGCGAACGTGATCGTTCGCTTCTTACGGGCGTGGCACCAGTCGAAAATACCGATCGACTTCCGATTGATCCACGCGAGGAACGGATTATGTTTCTCACGCACCTCTTTCTTTAATAGCATGGAAGATAGGACGGGTACCAATGTCAACGTAAAGATCAACGCTCCCAACAAGGCGAACCCCAAGGTATAAGCGAGCGGGCTGAACATCTTTCCTTCCACCTTCTGGAAAGAGAAGATCGGGACCAAGGCTGTGATGATAATCAGCTTAGAGAAGAAAACCGCTTTCGCACGGTCCTTCGCCGTATGACGGATAATACCCATCTTACTCATCAAATTAAAAGCGGGCATGCCTACTTCACGGGCTTTCCGGTCCAATGCCACGAAAAGCCCCTCCACCATCACGACGGCGCCATCGATAATAATACCGAAGTCGATCGCTCCCATAGATAAGAGGTTGGCGCTCATCCCCATCGCCCGGAGACAAATAAAGGCGAAGAGGAGTGCCAACGGGATAATGATCGACACGATCACCGTCGTACGCCAATCCGCCATGAAGATTAATACGATGAAAGTTACCAGCAGAATACCTTCCGCCAGATTATGTGTTACGGTCTTGACCGCCAGATCTACCAGATTCTCACGATCGTAGAACGATACGATTCGCACGTCTTCCGGCAAGGCGTTTTGTTGGATATCCTTGATCTTATCCTTCAAGGCGGCGATTACCTCGCCGGGGTTCTCCCCTTTTCGCATGACAACGATGCCTTGTACGACATCATCTTCCTCCATGCGGCCCACTTGCCCTAGGCGGGGAAGACTGGATTCGTGTACGGTAGCCAAGTGCTTGACAAGGATTGGCGTGCCATTGATATTCTTTACGACGATATTCTCGATCTCTTTTACATCGTTAATCAAGCCGATACCCCGCACGACATAGGCTTGCGAGCTTTTCGTGATCACGTCGCCGCCTACGTTGATATTACTTTTTGCGATAGCGTCATAAAGTTCCAAGGTCGTTACCCCGTAACTGATCAGTTGATTCGGGTTGACGCTAACCTCGAAAGTCTTTACTTCTCCTCCGAAGCTGACGATATCCGCTACACCGGGTACAGCCCGCAACTTCCGCTCGATCACCCAATCCTGCAAGGTCTTCAATTCCCGGACGGAACGCTTATCGCTACGTAATGTATAGCGGAAGATCTCGCCGGTCGGACCATATAAGGGCTGCACTTCCGGCGTGACCCCTTCCGGCAGGTCGGCGTCGTTCAAGAGATTATAAACTTGCTGGCGGGCGAAGAAATCATCCACCTTATCTTCGAACATCACGTTGATGACGGAAAGACCGAAAAGGGTCGTGCTCCGGATATCCGTCTTTTTCTGTACCGGGTTCATGGCGATCTCGATCGGGATCGTGATAAACTTCTCGATCTCCTCGGCGCTCCTGCCCGGCCATTGGGTGATAATCGTCACCTTCGTATTCGTCACATCCGGAAACGCGTCGATCGGCGTATGGATAAAGCTGGTGATACCGGCGATTACGGCGATCGTGGTACAGAAGAAGATAAAGAATTTGTTCCGGAGGGAGAACGTTATGATATTATCTATGAATGTGTGCATATCGTCCGGTTACTTTAATTCGTTATACACCAAGAGAGCGTTCCGATCTACGATCCGATCCCCATCCTTCAAGCCGGATCGCAGGTAACAGAACTTCTCGGTTTGCTTATACACCGAGATCTCACGCATTTGCAAATATCCCTCCTTCGAGACATAGACAACGTATTCTTTACCATCCTCGAAGATCACGGCATGGGCGTTTACGCAAGGCATACTTTCTCCTTTTACCGCGCTCTGTACATATACGTTCGTAAACATTCCGGGTTTAAGCATATACTTCTCGTTCCTTAATTTGACTCTTACGCTCATGGTCTTACTTTCTCGGTCTAGCATATGATAGACCTTATCGATCGTTCCCGTAAACTCCATATCCTTATAGGCCAAAGTGGTGATACGAACGGTAGCCCCCTCTTTTACCTTGCTGATATCTCCCTCATAGACATCGGCCATCACCCAGACATCGTCGAGACCGAAAATGGTAAACATCTCCTCCCCTTGATCGGAACGGATCTGCATATCCCGGTTTATATTCTTATCGATGATAAAGCCGGAGACCGGCGCTTTCACCACATAGGTAGATGGGTCTGTTATGTTATAAATAGAATACATTTCTTGGATACGTTTGGTCTCGGCCTCGGCATCGGCTTGCCCTTGCTGGGCTTGCAGGAAGTCCCGGTCGGAAGCCATACCGCTCCGGGCCATATCTTGGGTAGCCTCCAAGTTACGGTTAGCGATAGCCAGTTGATGCTCGGCCTCCTTTCGCTGCTTGTCGATATCAGCGATCTCGCCGCTCCGGATCACTGCTAGGACATCTCCTTTCCCTACGTAATCGCCAACTTCCGCATGAACGGAGGTGACATTTCCACCAAACATCGGATACACATGGGCCACTCGCTCCGGATTGAAACTGACACGGCCATTGAGCAACAACTCGTTGGTTAATGGTGTGTCACGAACCGTATCCAGTGTTATAATCTCCTGTAAACTGTCATTTAATAGTAAAGGTTCCCGGGTATCGACCGAGGTGGTCGCCTGTTTCCCGCAGGAACATACCAAGGGTACTAAAAGGATGCATGTGATTAGATGCTTATTCATATCGTTTGATTTGCTTTTAATAGTTGAATACATGGCTACCCGTTACGGTATTTACCTCCTCCAAGGCCAGTAACACTTCTTTTTGAGTTTGGTAAAGTCGCAAGCAGGTTGTTTTGTAGGTCTCATAATAATCGATAAACTCAAGGAGACTGATATTCCGTTTTTGGAAATTCAAGTTCACGCCTTCGATAATCAAGGCGAAATCCTTCTCCAATCCATAGTTCGAGGAACGATAGAGCTGAATCGCCTTTTCCAACCGGGCATAGCTGGTGAATAATTCATTCTCGGCTTGTCGACGGGCGTATTCTTCCTTATGGGCCTTTTGAGCGACGGATATTTTCGCCGCCCTGATATTCCCTTGATTCCGGTTAAATATAGGGAGAGAGACGCTCAAGCCGATCGCCCAATAATCATTGATAAAGTTACCCGCCTTATCATACGTACCCTTTACGCTCACTTCCGGGAAAGCGAGGGAACGTTGTAATCTCACGTCCGCCTCCGAAGCCTTGACGCTTGCTTGCGCCAACTTAAGATCCGGACGTTCGTATAATAAAGAGGTCAATTCAGAGAAAGGAACGGAGTCCATATCGATCTGGTTCAACACAGACTCATCGAATATCGGCTCGAAGGTATCATTGCCGGATATTCCTAGTAAAAGCCGCATGTCTCCTTGAAGGGAGATAACTTGGTTGGCGATATCATTCCGCTCTTGCCGTAAAGAGAGTAATAGGGCCTCGATACGGGACTTCTCTAATAAAGAAACATTCCCTTTCTCATTCTGCTCCTTGAGAACCACCAACAGATGAGCCAATGAATCAATCTCACGATCGTAAATAGATTGGGATTTCTGGGTGAAATAAAGCGCTATGAATTTCTCCTTCAACTCGCTCCGGAGGGTTCTCAATACCTCTTCGAATTGGTAAAGGGCCATTTCCTTATTGATTTTCTCCAAACGGACACGTTTGTTTCGCTGACCGGCAATATAGATCAACTGTTCCACCTCTACGATCGTTTCCCCTTGTTTCCCGAAATCAAAGTAACGTCCGTTCAACCGGTTATAAACATTTTGCTCCAAAGAGACCACGGGATTCTCGAAAAGTTTGGCCTGTACTACTTGGGCCTCGGCTATATCGATATTATACCGTTCGGCTATCACTTCCAGATTGTGTTCAGAGAAACGTTGCTCGGACTCTTTCAAGGAGAGGGAGACAACAGAGGCTTTCGCCCCAGAGAAAAGAAGAGATAAAAAAAGTAAAAGAGTGACTCGTCTGTCCATTTGCGTTAAATTTTACGCAAAGGTAGAAGTCACTCTTTTATCGCTTATGAATATTTAGTTAGAATACTCTTAGGCCAAATTAGAAATTTATTAGAGAGATTTAAAGTATAATATTGTTTTCTTTAATCCTTCCTCCAAACAAACCGTAGGTTCCCACCCATCTAATTTCTCTTTGGCCAACGTAATATCGGGCTTACGTTGCTTGGGATCGTCTCCCGGCAACGGGCGGTATACGATCTTAGAGGAGGAGTTTGTCAAACGGATCACGATCTTGGCCAACTCGTTCATCGAGAACTCTCCCTGATTTCCGATATTTACCGGGCCGGTAAAATCATCCGGGGTATTCATCATGCGAATCATCCCCTCGATCAAATCGTCTACATATTGGAAACTACGAGTTTGGTTTCCATCCCCATAAATCGTAATGTCCTTATTTTGTAATGCCTGTATAATGAAATTAGAGACGACACGGCCATCGTTCGTACTCATATTAGGCCCATACGTATTAAAGATGCGGATGATTTTAATGCGAACCTTGTTTTGGCGATGGTAATCCATAAATAAGGTCTCGGCGCAACGCTTGCCCTCGTCATAACAAGAGCGAGGCCCTATCGGGTTGACATTTCCCCAATAGCTTTCCGGCTGCGGGTGTATCATGGGATCTCCATACACCTCACTAGTAGATGCTTGTAATATCTTAGCGTTCACCCGTTTTGCCAGACCTAACATATTGACCGCTCCTAACACGGATGTCTTGATCGTCTGTATCGGATCTATTTGATAATAAACTGGAGATGCGGGACATGCCAAATTATAAATCTCATCGACCTCGGCTTGGAACGGTATAGAAACATCATGCCTGATCAACTCGAAATGTGGATTTTTCAGCAGAGGAATCACATTCTCCTTACTTCCCGTAAAATAGTTATCCAGACAAATTACTTCATTTCCTTCTTCTAAAAGACGGGCACATAAATGAGAACCGATAAAGCCGGCGCCCCCGGTGATAAGTATTTGCTTCATTATATTAAATTTATTTCGTGAATTTCACCCTATAAGGTGGATCCGGACGTAAATAATCTATATCCAGATAAGGAATCTTAGGATAGATCAAGTCCAGATAGCGGAGGTCTAAGGGGCCGGGAACGACTTCTATCCGTACCTTAGCGACACCTTTATCGATAAAATCCAATATCTCGGCGGCGCTCGCTGATACATCAATGATTCGTTTTCTATAACGAGGTCCACGATCCGTTACGCATACAATGGTACTTTTCATATTCTCCAAGTTCGTGACTCTTAAAAAAGTACCAAAAGGATACGTACGATGCGCGGCGACTAATTCTTCTTTATCATGAACCCTTCCACTGGATGATTTCCTGCCGTGGAAACGATGATGGTAATACGAAGCAAGTCCTTCCTCCTGTGCCCATATTCCTTCTCCACACTTAACTGCGGCAAATATAAGTAATATGTAGAACAAGCGGAAGGACATGTACCTTTTTTTAATCAATTATTGAAGCATTTTTCCATTATATTCTCCGTTCAAAGTCCTTAGAAAAACAACGATTTTTTCAACTTCTACATCATTGATCTCCTTTCCGATCTGGAACTCATGCATGATACGGATCGCATCCTCTACAGAGGCTACCGTTCCGTCGTGCATGTACGGATAAGTCAGCATCACGTTACGAAGTGTCGGGGTTTTGAACTTATGACGATCGGATTCTTTCTTAGTCACGGCATAGCGTCCGTTATCACCGTCCGTCAACCCTGTATTCCGGTAATCGAAATAGCTGTTCTTGATACCCATGAACTCGTAAGATTGACCACCGACATTTACACCAACGTGACAAGTAGCGCATTTATTGTCCTTGAATAGTTGATAACCCTCTAATTCTTCCGCTGTAAGCGCGTTTTTATCTCCCATCAAGTATTTGTCGAAACGACTCGGCGTAAGCAAGGTCTTCTCAAACTCAGCGATAGCGTCCGTGATCGTAGATTGAGAATAACCTTCCGGATACACTTCCGTGAATTTCTTCGTGAAATCCTTATCTTGCGCTAAAGCCTCGCAAATCTGGTCGAATGAGGTACAACCCATTTCCACTGGGTTCAATGGAGGACCAGCCGCTTGCTCTTTTAGGTCTGCCGCACGTCCGTCCCAAAATTGAACGAAATTAAGCGCCGCATTATATACGGTCGGAGCGTTAACACCACCGAACTGTCCATTAATACCTTCCGAATATTGCTTACGGTCTACACCACCTGTGTTCAATCCGTGGCAAGTAGCGCAAGAGATCGTATTGTCCGCAGACAAACGAGTATCATGATACAGGGCAAAACCCAACTCTACCTTCGCCGGATCTGTAGGCAAGCTCTTCATTAGAGACTGAAGAGGCTCATTCTTAAATTCTTCCGCTACGGTTTCGGTCGTGAAACGATCTTTACGGACATTCTTCGCCCATGAGATGATCACCGCTTTCTCATTGTCGTCAAGGCTGGTTCCCCAGTGCATCGGCATATGGGAATACTTAGCCGGGGGCATAGAGCCGCTTAGGGCCGTATTCTCCACCTTCGCCAAATCAACCTCTGAAACGGGCTGCCCGTTCTCCAAGGCTTCCACCATAGCAGTCAAGTCCACATAGTGAACGGCCTCCTTCATGTCTGCCTGTACTACGGGACCGATCAACGGTAAATTACCGTAAAATGGCAGAGGCGCATTTTCAGAGTGGCAGGCCAAACAGTCGTTTTCCCGCAGGATAGAGGCCACTTGCTTACCTTCATTGTCGGCAAATTTCTTGTATTCGGAAGAACCGCACGAGGTAACCGCAAAGGCTAAAGCGCAGAGTCCTACCGGTAATGCCGTCATTTTAGCATAAATTGTTTTACGCATAACTATATTTATTTAGATTTATTAAGTGCAAATATAGAACAATTCACTTACATGTACCCTAAAAGCCTTGGATTTCATTGATCAGTTTTATCTATGGGAAGATAAATAGAATCTATGCGGTAGGCTTCCATCCGCAGCATTGCGGCAAGCTCCTTCCTATAATGCCCAGTATGAGGTTCTAACAATGGGCAATATAAGGATGTTACAATGCCCATTATAAGCAGCTAACAATCGCAGTTATAAGCAACCGCCAATCGCTATGTGGATAATCCGATTTTTTTATATAGCTTTGTCTCATTATGTATAATCAATAAATTATAAGGCAAAGATGTTTAAGAACAAAGTTGTATGGATTATCATCGCTATCGTAGCGATATTATTCTTTTGGGTGAAAGGCGTGTATAATAATATGGTAACTCAAGACGAAGGCGTGAAAACCGCATGGAGCCAAGTTGAGAACCAATATCAACGCCGTATGGATTTGATCCCGAATCTGGTAAATACGGTAAAAGGATACGCCGCGCATGAGAAAGAGACTTTAGAAGGTGTGGTCAACGCTCGTGCCGAGGCGACGAAGACTACGATTGATCCTTCTAACCTTACTGAGGAATCCTTGAAGAAATTCCAGTCTGCACAAGGAGAGTTAGGAAATGCCCTCTCCCGTTTGATGCTTGTTTTAGAGCGTTATCCAGACTTAAAAGCGAATCAAAACTTTATGGAGCTTCAAGCGCAATTGGAAGGGACCGAAAATCGTATCTCGGTAGAGCGTAAACGTTTTAACGAGGTAGCTCAGTCTTATAATACCTATATTCGCCAATTCCCGAACAATATTTTGTCCGGAATGTTCGGCTTCCAATCGAAAGCTTATTTCGCCGCTGAATCCGGTGCGGAAAAGGCTCCTAAGGTAGAATTCTAATAGCCATTCGCTGAATGAGTGAGATAAAGAATATAGGATCTAGGTGCAAGTGTCCGGTAAGCCTTTTATGGATCAGTTTATTGCTGGTTGGTTTTGCCTCTTCTATTTTCGCGGCAAAGGATTATTCGATCGAGACCATTCCGAACGTACGTCTTTCCAACCGGTTGAACCATGTCAGTAATCCGGATGGTATCATTACCCCGGATGATGCGGCACGTATCAATCAATTATTAAATGTAGTGGAAGATAGTCTCGGTATCGAGGTAGCTGTCGTTGCCGTGAATAGCATCGGGGATCAGGATGCCCGGATGTTCGCTACGGATTTATTCAAACATTGGGGATTGGGACAAAAGAGCAAGGATAATGGTTTATTGATCCAGTTGGTGACGGAACCTTCCCAACGTTCGGTCGTTTTCGAGACGGGATATGGTATCGAGGGTGTCCTCCCCGATGCGATTTGCTACCGGCTCCAGCAGCGGTATATGATGCCCGATCTAAAGGCCGGGAATTATAGCGCCGGCATGTTGAAAGGAGTCATGGCGGTTACCAAGTATTTAATGTCCAGCGACTATGAACGGGCAGGCATGACTGGCAACCGTTCTTCTTCCTCGTCCGATGATGATTTTATGTGGATATTCGTGGTGGGGATTATCGGGATGATCGGTTTCTCGGCGTTTATCGCATACTTAAAGTATCGTCCGAAGGCATGTCCCCGTTGTGGAAAGAAAACCTTTGTGTATATGGGGCAGCAGGTGATCCGGGAAGCGACTCGTTTCTCGGAAGGTCTGGCCGAAGATGTATACCGCTGTAAGAGTTGCGGGTATACAGAGAAAAAAAATCGTACCATCGACCGCATACACCGAGGAGGAGGTGGCCCTATTATTATGGGTGGCGGTGGTGGTTTCGGAGGTTTTAGCGGAGGCGGCGGTGGCGGCTCTTGGGGAGGTGGAAGCTCCGGGGGTGGCGGTTCGATCAGTCGTTTCTGAAAATACGATTATTCGCATTATTTTATACAAGCGGTCACGTAAAACCTTATGTGACCGCTTGTGTTTTCGTATCTTATTGCTCTTTCAGATAGTAGTCGGAAAGTATATCCCGTACCTTCTCGGGAGTAACCCTTCCATAGACCTTCCCGCCGATCATGACCACCGGAGCTAATCCGCAAGCACCGACACAGCGTAAGCAATCCAAGGAGAACAAACCGTCCGGTGTAGTCTCTCCTACCTTTATTTCCAATTGACGTTGCATTTCTTCCAGAACATTTTCTGCGCCACGCACGTAACAGGCCGTTCCCAGACAAACAGAGATGGGGTATTTCCCTTTGGGGGTCATCGTAAAGAATGAGTAAAAAGTAACTACGCCATATACCCTTGAGACCGGGATATTCAATTCGGCGGCGATAACCTGTTGGACTTCCGGTGGTAAATATCCGAACAAGCCTTGGGCGGCGTGCAAGATATTGATCAACTCCCCGGGATCGTTGTTGCGTTCAGCGCATATCGCATGTAGCTCCGCTACTTTTGTTTTAGGCAAATGTATCTCATTCATGGCTTATTTACTTTTTTCGGTTTCTATATACATACCGATTACTTCCTTACGATCTATGTAATGGGTATGCAGTAATTTATGGGCTTTCGGTCCGCAAGGCTCTCCCAAATACTCGCTGTATAATTGCTGGATATACGGATTCTCATGGCTCTTGCGAAGCGGTTTGTTAGCGTCTTCCCGGTAAAGAGCGGAAGCACGCCGGCGAAGTACCTCCATACGGCCTCGGTGGAACGGTTGTCCACCACCGCCGATACAGCCTCCCGGACAAGCCATCACCTCGATCGCATGATAAGGAGAGGTACCGTTCTTCACCTCCTCGATCAATTTGCGGGCATTCCCCAGACCATGAGCGATACCGATCTTTACCGGAGTCCCATTAAAATCGATCGTAGCGCTACGAATACCTTCCAGCCCGCGTAACTCCTCGAAGTCCACTTTATCCAGATTTTTCTTCGTATATAATTCATAAGCTGTACGGCAAGCGGCCTCGATAACACCGCCGGTAGTACCGAAGATCACGCTCGCTCCGGTAGATTCACCCAACGGGCTATCGAACTCACCATCCGGCAGTTCATTGAAATCTATATTCGCATAACGGATTAAACGGGCTAACTCACGGGTATAGATCGAATAATCTACATCGGGATTACCTTCCACGCTAAACTCCGGGCGGCTAGCCTCATACTTCTTCGCCAAACAAGGCATGATAGATACGACTACCAAATCCTTACGGTCCACTCCCAACTTCTCGGCGAAATAACTCTTGGCGATCGCTCCGAACATTTGCTGCGGGCTCTTGGCTGTAGATAAATTATCCCGTAACTCGGGGAAATGTTGTTCCACAAAGCTAACCCAACCCGGACAACAACTCGTCATTAACGGTATTTTCACCTCTTTGTCTCCATTTAGGTAACTACCTAGGCGATGTAATAATTCCGTACCCTCTTCCATAATGGTCAAGTCGGCGGCAAAGTCCGTATCGAATACATAATCAAAACCCAATTGACGCAAAGCTGAAACCATCTTGCCTGTAACCAATGTACCCGGCTCATACCCGAAATCACGTCCCAACGCTGTGCGAACCGCCGGCGCTGTCTGGGCGATAACAATTTTAGTAGGATCGGCCAAAGCGTCCAAGACCGGCTGTTGCGTATTACGTCCGCTAAGCGCGTTTACAGGACAGACGGATACGCATTGTCCACAATACGAACAGGTACTTCCGGCCATATCCCGTTCAAAAGCAGTCGATACGGCCGCGTTAAATCCACGGTTCACGGCAGTCAAGGCGCCAACTGTCTGTATCGTATTACACATGGTCTCACAGCGGCGGCACATGATACATTTGTTCATGTTCCGCACAATGGAAGGGGAACGGTCTATCGTAAATGTGGACATCTCTCCCTTATACCGGATCTCACGGATTCCTAAGTCATGTGCGATCTTTTGTAACTCGCAATGTCCGTTGCTGCTACATGTCAGACATTCCGCCGGATGATTCGAGAGGATCAGCTCCATCACCGTCCTACGGGCATTCATCACCCGGGGGGTATGTGTCCGTACGACCATGCCTTCCGTACATTCCATCTTACAGGATGGGGCTAGATTTCTACGTCCCTCGATCTCTACGACACAAATACGGCAAGCTCCCGGATTATTCTCGTAGTGCAAGTCCTCCAGTTTCATATAACAGAGTGTCGGGATGTGGATACCTACACTTTTTGCCGCATCTAAAATGGTGGTTCCTCTCGGCACTTCCACCTCTTTATTATCTATGATTAATTGAATTGTTTCCATGCTTATAAATAAATTTAGTGGACATAAATCGCTCCGAACTTACACTTCTCCATACAGGTACCGCAACGGATACAAGCTTGCGGATCGATAATATGAGGAATTTTCCGTCCACCTGTAATCGCATGCACCGGACAAACACGGGCACAGAGCGTACATCCTTTACATTTCTCCGGATTGATGAAATATTGAGTAAGTTCCCGGCATTGATGAGACGGACAACGATGCTCCCGGACATGCGCCAGATATTCATCGTAGAAATTATCCATCGTAGATAAAACCGGATTCGGAGAAGTCTGTCCCAAGCCGCATAAAGCGGTATCCTTAATCACCATCGCCAGATTCCTTAGACGGGTCAAATCCTCTTCGGCTCCGTTTCCACTCGTAATTTTCTGCAATATCTCATGTAAGCGTTTATTACCGATACGGCACGGTGCGCATTTACCGCAAGATTCCTCGACCGTAAAGTCCAGATAGAACTTAGCCATGGCTACCATACAATCATCCTCGTCCATGACGATCATACCTCCGGAACCCATCATGGAACCAGCGGCAAGCAAATTATCATAATCGATAGGAAGATCAAGATGCTTTTCAGTCAAGCAACCTCCTGACGGGCCACCGGTTTGCACAGCCTTAAACTTCTTTCCATCCTTGATACCTCCCCCAATTCCAAAGATAACCTCACGCAAAGTCGTACCCATAGGAACCTCGATCAGCCCCACATTGTTTACCTTTCCAGCCAAGGCGAACACCTTTGTTCCTTTGCTTTTCTCCGTTCCGATACTACTGAACCATTTAGCGCCTCTTAACAAGATCACCGGGATATTTGCGTAAGTCTCTACGTTATTTACATTGGTCGGACAACCTTTATACCCGTGTTCACTAGGGAACGGCGGCTTTACGGTAGCCTCGCCTCGCAAACCTTCCATACTGTGGATCAAAGCAGTCTCCTCTCCACAAACAAAAGCTCCGGCACCGTACCGGATCTCGATATCGAATGAGAAATCAGTCCCAAATATATTCTCGCCCAGCAATCCATATTCTTTCGCTTGCCGTATGGCGATTTTCAAACGTTCCACGGCTAGCGGATATTCGGCACGGATATATACCAAACCTTTGCTAGCTCCCGTACAATATCCATTAATCGCCATAGCCTCCACAATCGAATGCGGGTCGCCCTCCAATATGGAGCGATCCATAAAAGCGCCCGGGTCACCCTCGTCCGCATTGCAAACCACGTATTTTTGAGGTGCTTGTACCTTACGGGTAATCTGCCATTTCAAACCTGTGGGGAAACCACCGCCCCCACGACCCCGTAAACCGCTATCCATGATTTCCTTGATTACTTCCTCGGGAGTCATTTCCACAAGGGCTTTTCCTAACGCTACATAGCCGTCACGAGCGATATACTCATCGATATTCTCAGGGTTGATAAAGCCACAATTTCGAAGGGCGATTCGTAGCTGTTTCTTATAGAATCTGATATGCTTGGAGTCCGGAACCAGCTCACGGGTCTCTGGATTCATATAAAGTAACCGTTCCACTTTACGGCCTTTTACCAAATGCTCCCGTACGATCTCGTCCGCATCCGATGGTTGAACTTGTACGTAAAAAGTGTTATCGGGGATCATCTTAACCACCGGACCCTTCTCGCAGAAACCGAAGCATCCGGTACGGATCACTTGTGTATCCTCTAATCCGTATTGCTCGACGGCGGCTCTCAGATTCTCGATGATCTGCTCGCTTTGTGATGCACGACAACCTGTGCCACCGCACACCAATATATAATTCGTGTATTGTGCCATTTATGTAAGATATTAAATTTCTTATTCGGGTTTTACGGTGGTGTAAGTTACAGGAATGATGCCGTCTACCAAGATACCCTTACGGATATACTTATCTATGATCTCTTCTACTTTTGCCTTATCAACATAACCGAATACCAACGGCTCCTGACCCGGAAGCTTGATTTCGATAGTCGGTTCCGCATAACAATAGCCCATGCATCCGGTTTGAGTTACCAACGCATCGATTTTCTGCCGGTCTAAAACCTCGATAAAATAACTCATTATCTCCTTGGCTCCGGCAGCTATACCGCAAGTGGCCATAGAAACCTTAATTTGTACGAGCTGATCAGGGGTATTGCTTTTTTCACGCAGATCCAAAGACGCACGAAGAGATTCACGCATTTTCTTGAGATCATCTAATGTCTTTACTTTGTTCATGGTCATATTCTATTATTTAAGGAAAACACCGTAATGTCATTTGCACAAACATACGGAATCTCTTTCAAATAATATCATATTTCCGTGAATTTTTCTTCGACACGTGATTGAGATATCTTGGAATTGGGAGGTACACTATGGGTGAGCCAGATGTTACCCCCGATAATAGATCCTCGGCCAATAGTGATCCGTCCTAATATGGATGCGTTGGAATAAATGGTCACATAATCCTCGATGATCGGATGACGGGGTAAATCTATCGGAAGTCCTTCCTCGTCCAGCGTAAAACTCTTAGCTCCTAACGTCACACCTTGATAAAGGCGGACATGGTTTCCGATAATGGCGGTTTGTCCCACGACAATACCCGTTCCATGATCGATACTGAAATATTCTCCGATCTGCGCCCCGGGATGAATGTCGATCCCGGTTTGCGAGTGTGCCATTTCCGTAATGATACGCGGGAGTACCGGTACGCCTAGCTCGAATAATTCATGAGCGACCCGTTGATGTAAAAGCGCGTAGACCGCCGGATAACAGAATATAATCTCACTCACGCTCTTGGCTGCCGGATCACCATCCAAGATGGCCTTTACATCGGTGGACAGTAAATATTTGATATGAGGAATCCGGTTAATAAAAGCGATCGAGATCTCGGAAGCCCGGTCCTTGGAATCACAACAACGCTCTACCTCAAAACAAAGTCCATTATATATTTGCTCTTGCAAGAGATCATAGATCTTTTCCAAATAGACTCCCGTATAATATTGGATAGAGCCTAATTGAGCCTCTTGTTCCGTACCAAAGAATCCGGGGAAGATAACCGTACGTAATAGGCGCATGATCTCATGCAACGTAGCGACTGAAGGCGATGGCTTCTGATGCAACGGGATATATTTGTATTCCGGTAGATCAGGAGCCGACAGCCGTTCTACGTTCTTCTGTATCTGTTCTAAAATCGCTGTTCTATTCATCTTTAATTATCCCAAGTAGGATCGTAACTGATTAATGAGTTAGAGGCATTGCCCAAACCGATATAGATATAATTATCCAAGACATACATGCAATGTACAGACCTGTTAGCCGCTGGTAACTGGGATTTCTGGCTCCAGTTCTGAGAGTCCGGATCATAGCGCCAAATATAACCGTCCCCGTCTACGCCATATACGTAATTACCATAAGCGATAGCACATAAAAGCATCCTTCCGGGGAACGAAGCCTCCTTTTCCCAAGCTACAGCGTTCTTGTCTGTAGACCAAAACTGTGTCGTATATTCCAAAGAAGGATCCGCTTTATTAATAATCCCCAGTCCGGCATATATACGGTCACCAATTACAACGGATATTCCGCCGTATTGTTTAATCGGGAAATTAGATTTCTTGCTCCAAACGAAAGCGCTCGGTTCATAAGTCCAGACTTCATCGATTAGTTCGTTACCTCTACGTCCACCTATGAGGAACGCCTGATCTTCCATTCTGCAACATGCCGTCCGATACATACCTTTAGGCCGTTGCTGGTCTGTTTGTACGGCGCTCCAAGAATTATCGGACGTGGAGTATACATATAAACTGTCACATATCTTTCCCGTGTTATCTAAACCACCAAAAGTCCATAGGCCAAATCCGATACTGAAACATGCTTGGCCCGATAATTTCTCAGGCTGAGACCTTAAGGGCAACCATTCTTTCTTAGAGGTCATATATCCCCAAAACTCATCGGTGTATTCCCTACCCGTGTCACCGCCTAATAAGAATCCCGTGCTATTAGCCAAGGTACAGAAAGAGGTAGATCCCGGTATCCGGAAAGCTCCCTCAAACCTTGCCCCTACTCCAAATATATCCGGAGTTTGGAAGCGAACTTCCTCTCCGTAAGCGATACCATTCTTATTTTTAGCGTAAGCTCTTAAATAATAGCTCGTGCCTCCTCTCAATTCCTTTATCGTACCCGTAAACGCTTGTGTACCGGAAGAAAGAGCTACCGCTCCTTCACAATTACCAAAGGCCGGACTAGGACTAGTTCCCCAACATACACCAGCCTCTGTAACCGGTGAGGCACCTTCGGCTAAGACCTCTCCTCCTACCCATGCGGTACCGTTTTTAATAGTAGACACCTCCTTTGTATTAACTGTAGGCAACTCACTTTCCAGAATCGTATGGATACCTTCGCCTGCGCTATAGGTAGTACCTAAAGCGTTTGTCGCATAAGCACGTACGTAATACCCTTTCTGCTGTTGCATATCATAGATTTTCCCGGCAAATTCTCCGATACCCGCTCCGCAAATAATCGTATCCCCATTTTCTATTGTCGGTGATTTATCAGTACTAAAGCAGAAACCACATGCCGTGATCGGAGAATCTCCCTCGCTTATTATTTCCATGGAGAACTCCGCATAGGTAAACTCTGTCGCTATTTTCTTGAATTTGTTATCATCTAATACAGGACGACCATTCGTAGTCTTAAAGGTCTCGACTTTCGCCCCGTTATACTCACCATATTTACTTTTTGCGTAAGCTCTAACGTAATAGGTAGTTTCCGGTTTTAAATCGGAGATCGTACAATAGAACGAATCGGCTTCCATGTCTATACGAATCGTGGAGTCAGATGCTGAAGGCTCCGGATTCAGCATTAAGTAAATACCCCTTTCCTCGATTTCGGCTTCTCCTTGTTTGGTTATCATACCTCCGCATTGAACGGAAGTAGACATCACGTTGACTGGAAATAAGGTCTTAACGCTTCCTAATCCATCTTTCGTCTTAAAAGGTAAAATCTCTCCATAAGCGGTATCTACCGCATTGATCGCATAGGCCCGGATATAGTAATCCAGATCATTGGTTAAGCCCTCGATCGTAGCCTCATATTTTACCTTACGCTTGGATACGGCTTTTTTATTTTTCTCTATCACAGTAAAGGTAGATTCCGTGCTCCAACAAAAACCGGCCTCTGTCACGGGAGCGCCGTTTTCTTGCAGGACCTCCCCCGATACTGTCACTGAACTAGCCGTGGACTTCAATATCTCGTCTGTCTTAACAGACGGTTTTTTAGCGTTTCGAATGCCACCATCTATATCCGGATCATTCACGCATCCGGCCATTAATAAAGCCGCAAATAGAATAGAGAAGAGTGAGTATATATGTTTCATAAATAATCAATATTAAAAGAATACACCTAAGCCAGCGTTTAGATCCAAGTACTTAAAATTAACCGTGTTGCATCCAACGCTAATAAATACAGAGTTCGTTATTTTCATCATCAAGTCAACCTCGGCAGCGACCCCTTTGTATGAGGAATCAATATTCCGGCACCATACCTCTCGTGTACTGTCGTAGTTTTCATAGGAATGGGTCGTGAACGAATGTAGTAAAGCTCTTTCACCATATCCCAAACCAACGGAGGCATATAACCACGGAAAGCATTTTACGATTAAACCGGCCGTTCCGGCTATACTATTTGTCTTCGAGGATTTACCTGTATTAAGCTCATAAGATTCCCCTTCCGAATTAGAGAACTTAATAATCTGCCCTTGGTTATTACATTCGTCCGTATAATTCATAAAAGACATATTCGTCTTGAAACGGACATACCAACCGAAGCGTTGCCCCATACCTCCTACCGTGATTCCATAAGGAGATTCGATCGAATACGAGTATCCCGCGAAAAACTCCATTCGTTTCTTAGGGGATACCGCCGCGGAATCTATTGGTTGGGCCGCCGGTTCCGCCGGCTTTAACAATATCTCTTGGTATTCTTTCCAATAGGTTGCTAGCTCCTCACTTTTAGGGGTTCCGATACCTTCCGAATAATAAATGATTAATTTAGAGATGGCATCCGGATCATCTTCCGTAGCTTTGACCGTCAGGCAGTTTAAACATTTATTCATCAAGCTACGCATGGAAGGCCGCATTCGCTCGTTGGAAAGCCAAATCGTAGTCAGCTGATCAATACTGTATGCGTCGCATTGCGATACGCCTTCCTCGTACCACATTTTAGCGTCACTATAATCAAGACGTTTCATCGCTTCATCTCCCTTACGGTTGTATTCCGTACGCTGTTGCGCCAGCAGTCCGAGGGGAAATACCGCACATATCATCAATATCCAAAGTCTTTTCATATAATAGGTAAATACATGTTTAGTTGTTCATAATATTACAATCAATAATAAGTAAGGCCTTCGCTAATCAATGATCCGTCAGAATTATAAATATCAAACAAATTGTCTTCCCGTTCGAATGCCCGGCCGTTATCCGCGATACCGACACTTAGGTATTTGCAAGGAATACGTTCCTCGGCTTTCGAATCGATCGCCCCGTATCTGTTATTTGACTTCTTGCGTACGATCTTATATCGTCCGAAAGCCATTTTCTCCTCATACAGGGCCTTTTTGTCCGCTATACGTTTCTCCTCGGTTTTCTCATCGCAAGCGATAATCAACCGGACTACCTCTTCCGTAAGTTTCGTATCCTTTGCCTCCGACAAATCTTTCTTAGCTCCCGAATAATCAGCTTTGGCCATTTTTTCCTTACCGGAGGCGATTAACGAGTTATATTTCTCATTCATCTCATTTTCCGATGGCTGATCCGGGAGAACATTCTCTTCTATCGTATGCTCTGTTTCCATAGGTCGTTTCTCTTCCACTTTAGGCTCTTGTTTCTCCGCTTTCTTTATCTCAGAGATAGGAGGTTCCGTATGTAGAACTGGGTGATCTGGCATTTCTACTTCTTTTGAGACATTGCTATCCGGCTCCACAGCTGAAGGTAAATCAATACTCTCGACAACCTCTTTTGTGGGCCTATTGCTATGCACTAAAAGAGCCGTAGCGGATCCTACAACGACAAATATAGCGATTCCGATAGGAATTATTTTCTTTCTGGAATTATTCTTTTCTGTTATTGGCTCCACGGCAGGTGGATTAGCCACATTGACAACAGTCTCTTCATCATCCGATCCTACTAATTTAGAATCTACAGGTGATGAATAAACCACCGTTGTTTCCTCATTCACAATCTCGGGAGATGGACTTGGGACAACCTGAACTTCCTTTTCCGCTTGAGAAAAATCCAAAGACGCCAACATCTCGCCCACCGTCTCAAAGCGATCCGCAGGAATGATTTGCATCGCTTTTATGATAACAGCCTCTGTTTTCGGGCTGATCGCCGCATTGATTTCAGAGGGGTTTCGCAAAGGACGTGCGGCACGTAGTATAGATTCTGTAGGGATTGTTCCCGTTAACAGATTATACATCGTGGCTCCCAAGGAATAAATATCCGGACGGGGCGAGAACACTTGTGTTCCTTCGTTATCGTATTGCTCTATGGATGCGAATCCTTTAGAAAGGGTTAACATCGTAGTGCTGGTCTCTTCCTGCTCGATATCGTAACGTTTGCTGACTCCGAAATCGATCAAGCGGGCGTTCCCGTTCTTATCGATCAAGATATTGCTAGGCTTGATATCCAGATGCAAGATACTCTTATCATGAACGAATTGTAACGCCTCGCCAATTTGCCGTACATATTTAAGGACCGTAGCTTCGGGCAATATCCCGTTTTTCTCAAGCATATATTTTAGCGAGAAGCCGGAAATATACTCCATGGCAATATAAGCCGTATTGTTTTCCTCGAAAACCTCCAACACGTTTACGATATAGGGATGGTGAACTTCCGATAGGATCTTTGCCTCTTTGATCAGTTTTTCCTTGAACTTGTTAAATAAGACCTTTCCCGTCTCCGAATGTACTTTTACGGCTTGGGAACCGGGTTCTCTATAACAATAATCCTTGAAGAAATATTCCTTGACACAGATAGGGACCTCCGTCTTTACGGTACCTAAAGATCCTTTAACCTCTGTGTACCAAACTCCTCTGTAGGTTATGCCAAAACCACCTTGACCAACCACATGAGTAAGTCTGTATTTTCCGTTTTGAAGAAGATGTCCGTCTGGCAGATTCATAACCTTGAATAATTCCATTTAATCTGCCAAAAGTACGTTATTTATATAAAAGAATAAAGAAAAGAGAGAATATTTTGCTTAAAACCCATGCTATCTTCCACTTTTTGAATAGTTATGATATAAAAAGAAAAATTATCCCGAGTCTTGCCGTCACAGGCTTCCATGAGAGCGTCCTTTATTTCCGGAACAGATAAACGACCATTAAATATCTCTGCGATCTTTTCATTCTTCAGTCTTTCAAGAACCCCGTCCGTACAAAGAAAGAGGAAATCGTCGGGTTGAATATCGTTCAAGGTAATAATGTCCGCTTCTGTTGGAGTATGAGTGCCTTGTATAGCCCGGATAATCACATTCCGCTGGGGGTGGGTTAACGCTTCTTCCGGAGTGATCTTACCTAATTTAACCAACGAATTTACCAATGAATGATCTTCTGTTTGATATAAAATCTCCCCCTTCCTCAGATGATAGATCCGGCTATCTCCGATATGAGCCAATACGATTCCGGAAGAAGCGATATAGGCCATGGTGAGCGTAGTAGCCATACCCATCGCTTCCGGATGCTCTTGAACATAGGAGTCGAAACAGACTTCCGCATAATGTACGGCTTTATGGATAAACTCTGGCGTGGGATCATCCTTTAGGAACGTAGAAAAGAAAGTTTGTATGGACTCGCAAGCTAATGAGCTGGCTACCTCCCCTTTCTCGGCTCCACCCACACCATCGCAAACCATAAACAATTTTTGGTCAAGGGTCACTTGTTCGGGAAGCGGGTAAATGGAATCCTCGTTATTCGATCTGCCTCCTTTTTCCGTAATAGCACATGGCTTACCGATCGTTATAATCATAACAAATGAGTTTTATTCATTAAAACGTAAGACGGTGCGACCAATAATAATCTCGTCATTATCATTGAGCACGACCACCTCGCCATTCTCTAGGTAACTGTTATTATATAACGTATGGTTTTTACTATTATTGTCGGTAAGGAAATGTTTATATCCACCTTTTGAATCTTTTTTCACCTCAATGCAAATATGCTCGCGACTCATCGTGCGATCAGCCGTGATAATTGGCATCGTAGCTTGTGAGGCGTTCGACTTCCGGCCAATGACAACCTTCCCTTCGTGAAGAGGAAACGCTTGTTCAGGTGTATCGGCGTCTGGAAGAACCGTCAGTCTGCCGATTCCAGTCTTGACAGGTGTCACTAAAATCGTATCGGAATCGACTTCCTGATGATTACTTTTCTCGGATAATAAGGACAAAGGAATAGGCTCTTTGCATTTCGGACACTTAAAGGAGGTAATGCCGAGGGGAATCTTCCCCTCGGCTACCTTTAATCCTACATGGCAATGTGGACATTTAACTGCGATCATACGATAAACGAAATATCTGCGCCATCCATATCCGTAGAGTACAGATCCATCATATCTGTATCGGAAAGCATAACCGTATCGTCCGCCAATGTTATAAAGTCTGAATGATCGAAAGACTCGATGCTACTATCGTCTATAACTATGGCGTCGCCTAGGTCGACACCTCCTCCTTCCACGTCTATTATGACAGCATCCGCTGGCATGACGTCATTGCCGTCTAAAGTTACGAATGTATATTCCTCTTCTTGCATAACCTTTGTTCCTAATATATTAATATTCCGAAAACAAAAGTACAAAAAGCAATGGATTAATAAACTTGTTATTCTCTCTTATAATCAAACATTTGGGTTTCATGTACAAAAGAGGCTGTTTTACTATACGAAAAGAAAAGGCTCATTCTCTCACCCATTTGGCCTTACAGGAAGAAACTGGGCATTGCTTTCGGTTTTTCAATGATTCCCAAGGGATCTCACCCAAGAATGTCCCACATTTCGGGCAAACATAGTCTATCTTAAATTGATTGGCGATATCCTGCAATTGCTGGGGAATCTTGGCCGACTGCTTGGCTCCTAGATAGATTCCTACCGTAGGGGCACAAATCGTTATCAGGAGGCTGATGCCGAATAGCTCCGGGCTACCTTTCCCTAAGAAGCCTATCACGACCCCCACTATTCCGGGCAAAGCAAATGGTAAGGATTGAAATAATCTGGTCTTAAACTGATTAGAGGATTGAATCTTAACTTTTGCTTGAATATAATCATCGTAGACTTTTTTCAATGCGGCAAATTCATCGCTATAATCATTATTGTATTTAAGCACCTCGGAAAGATTTAATACATAGCTATCCCCCAAGCGAATATGATCCGTAGGAGTAACACGTTTCTTTACGATCTGGGCACCATTCACGAACGTACCGTTAGTAGATCCCGTATCCTCCAATAATAAGTTGCCACCATCCTCACGTATCAGACGGGCATGATGGCGGCTTACATGAGGATCGTTTGCAATAAAATCGTTGTCTTTTGCTTTTCCTATCTTTATAATCATCGTCTTATTCCTTTTCCTCTTCCTCTTGAGGCTTTCCCATCTCCTTCTCAAGATTATCTTTCAGCACTTTCAACGGATCCTTGGATATTACCAACTCTTTAGGCTTACCCTCTTCCGTCAATAATAATAAACGCTGCTTAGGGAGATTTATTTGTAAGATATGATTTTTATTTATGATATGACTTTTTCCGACACGCATTAATATCTTGTTACAACCAGCGACCTGCTTCTCTAAGATCTCTTCTATTTTTCCGATATTTATAGCGAAGGTAAATTGGATGCCATTTGACAACAATAGTTTCGTATAGTTCCTGTCTGCTTCAAAATAAAGGATCTGACCAATCTTAATGCGCAACAACTCATCCCTTGTTTTTATAATTAAATACCGCTCCATACGTAGAAATTGTTTTTTCGTTTCTCTTTCAAAAACAAATATACGGTATTTTCTTTATTTAATAGGTATCTTTTGGGGGAAAGATTGGTAAAGTGCACCAAAAACAAGAGCCTTTTCCCTGCTCAGAAGAGACACCGATACGCCCTCCCAGCCTTTCAATTATATTTTGGCAGATAGAAAGTCCAAGCCCTATGCCTTGCTTTTGGTTTCGTCCTTTATAAAAACGATCGAACACATGAAGTTTTATTTCCTCCGACATTCCTTCCCCCGTATCGGTCACGGATAACAGAACCTCGTTCTCCATGGCTTGATATGACAAGATGATGCTACCTATAGAGGTGTACTTTATTGCGTTTGTTATAAAATTGCCAAGAACTTGTTTCAAACGGATACGGTCAGAGCGTAATAAAAAGGAATTCAAAGATTCCGGATAGGTCAAAGCTACCCCTCTCGGTACTTTGATCTGGAAAGAAGCTACCGTTTCTACAATAAGTTGTCTTAGATCAAATTCCATGAAATCAAAGGTCATGGTACCAGACTCGAGCTTAGCCAGATCCAATACATCATTAACGATACCCAATAATAACTCATTATTGGTCTGAATAAGATTAATATACTCTTGTCTTAGCTCACCATCCTCTTCATCCCCTAAAAGAGAAGAGAATCCGACAATAGCGTTTAATGGCATGCGGATCTCATGGCTGATGTTTGCCAAAAAGGAGGATTTCAAACGCTCTGATTTCTCGGCCTTCAGCATTCGTTCTTCCATCGCTTTCAGTTCAGATATATCATAATTCATCAGTAATAGGATGGGGCTTGATTTCTCCAGACCCGCCTCCATTATATCCAGACGAATCCATTTCCATCCCTCGCCATCCTTGACCCGGGCTTCCCGTTGATCATGATCAGTTTCTCCGTGGACAAGTCGGCTCAAGGAAGTTTTCAAGCATTCACGGTCTTCTGGCTTGACATTGGAATATATGCCTACTATCTGGCTCAATGGAGTTCCCGGAACTTCACCCATATTCAGATACCATTGTTCCATCGCCACTCCTTCCCCAGTGGACAAATCATACTTTGCGCAGCCGATCTTGGCACGATGACTTATCTGAGGAAAAAAAGGCTCGAACTCTATGCCTAATGTCGTTTTCATATATATCCGTTCTCATTATATTTATGCAAAAAGAGGGTTTAGCCATAAAAAACGAATGAATTAATCGTTCGTTTTAATTAGTCGTTTATATCGATTATTTTATAGGGAACATATAGGTTTAGTAAAATACCCCAAAAACCGCATCAAAATTATATTCTAAAGTCTTTTTGACTTTCATAAGTAAATGTTTTTTGCGATATTTGCAAACGACTAATTAAAACGAACGATTAAACTAGTCGTTTTGTTGCCTTCCCCTCCACTTCAATATCCTGATATATAAGATTATACCATATGACTATAAAAAAATAGAGGGTAGATTGATCACTCAATCCACCCTCCTGTCTACCGTGTGCTTAAACTATTAAAAATCAACCCCTTGATTAGTCTTCTAGAGCCGCTTGCGCCGCTGCGATACGAGCTATGGGCACTCTAAAAGGTGAACATGATACGTAATTCAAGCCAACTTTATGGCAGAACTTAACGGAAGAAGGCTCACCACCATGCTCGCCGCAAATACCACATTTCAAATCCGGACGGATGGCACGACCTTTCTCAGTTGCCATACGAACCAGCTGTCCTACACCATTTTGGTCTAGTACTTGGAACGGATCGACCTTCAAAATCTTCTTCTCTAAGTAAACCGGTAAGAAGGAAGCGATATCGTCACGAGAGTAACCAAATGTCATCTGAGTCAAATCATTCGTTCCGAATGAGAAGAATTCGGCGCTGGAAGCGATACGATCCGCTGTCAATGCCGCACGAGGAATCTCGATCATCGTACCTACCTTGAATTCGATACGATCGCCAACTTCCTTGAATAGCTCTTCGGCCGCGGTACGGATCACCTTCTCTTGTTCCTTGAATTCATATAAGATTCCTGTTAATGGTACCATGATTTCCGGTTTAGCCTCAATACCTTCTTTCTTCAAATCCAAAGCGGCACCTAAAATGGCCCGAGTCTGCATTTCCGTAATTTCCGGATATGTATTACCTAGACGGCAACCACGGTGACCCAACATCGGGTTATGCTCGCAAAGAGATTCCACACGTTTTTGGATCTCCTTAACGGACACGCCCATTGTCTCAGCCATTTCCTCTTGACCTTTCAAATCGTGAGGAACGAACTCATGCAAAGGAGGATCGAGCAAACGAACGGTAACAGGACATCCGGCCATAGCCTTGAAGATACCCTTAAAGTCCTCTTTCTGATAAGGAAGGATCTTCGCCAACGCTTTCTTACGACCTTCAGCGTCCTCGGCCAAGATCATCTCACGCATAGCTTTGATCTTCTCACCTTCGAAGAACATATGCTCCGTACGGCAAAGGCCAATACCAACGGCACCGAAGCTACGAGCGATCGAAGCGTCGTGAGGCGTATCAGCGTTTGTACGAACTTGTAATTTTGTATATTTATCGGCTAAAGCCATTAGCTCCGCGAAGTCACCTGACAACTCTGCCGCTTTCGTCTCGACCTGTCCTACATAGACTTCCCCGGTCGTACCATTGATAGAGATATAATCACCTTCTTTCAAGGTTACGCCATCGACGTCTACAGTCTTGTTCTTATAATCGATATTCAAGGCACCAGCGCCGGATACACAGCACTTACCCATGCCACGAGCCACGACAGCGGCGTGAGAAGTCATACCTCCACGAGCGGTAAGGATACCTTCGGCGACAGCCATACCGGCCAAGTCTTCCGGAGAAGTCTCAATACGGACCATGACAACCTTTTTGCCATCGGCATGCCATTTAGCGGCATCATCAGCGAAGAATACGATCTGTCCGGTAGCGGCACCCGGTGAAGCCGGCAAACCTTTTACCCATACTTTCGCCTGTTTCTCGGCTTTTTTATCGAATACTGGGTGAAGCAACTCATCCAGTTTATTCGGCTCGATACGGTTCAACGCTGTTTTCTCGTCGATCATGCCTTGATGCAATAAGTCGATAGCGATTTTCACCATAGCGGCACCGGTACGTTTGCCGTTACGGGTTTGCAAGAACCAAAGTTTACCCTCTTGTACGGTAAACTCCATATCTTGCATATCCCGATAATGATCTTCCAATTTCTCTTGGATAGCGTCTAATTGCTTATAGATTTCCGGCATGGCTTCTTCCATGGACGGATATTTAGCGATACGTTCTTCTTCTGAGATTCCGGCACGTTCAGCCCAACGTTGTGAACCGATCTTCGTAATCTGTTGCGGGGTACGGATACCTGCTACAACATCCTCACCTTGAGCGTTAATCAAGTACTCGCCATTGAACAAGTCCTCACCATTACCCGCGTCACGAGAGAAACAAACGCCTGTAGCGGAAGTATCGCCCATATTACCGAATACCATGGCTTGTACGCTAACCGCCGTTCCCCACTCGTCTGGAATACCTTCCATCTTACGATACAGGATAGCACGCTCATTCATCCAGCTATTGAACACGGCACAGATAGCGCCCCACAATTGTTCATAAGCGCAAGTCGGGAAATCCTGTCCGGTCTGGGCCTTAACGGCTGCCTTAAATTTAGAGACCAATGTTTTCAAATCTTCAACGTCAAGCTCGTTATCTAACTTAACGCCTTTCGCTTTCTTTACTTCCTCGATGATCGCCTCAAACGGATCGATATCCTCTTTGCTTGTCGGTTTCATGCCTAATACGACATCTCCGTACATTTGAACGAAACGACGATAAGAGTCCCAAGCGAAACGAGCGTTGCCCGTCTTACGAGACAATCCTTCCACTACCTCGTCGTTCAAGCCAAGGTTCAATATCGTATCCATCATACCTGGCATGGACGCACGGGCACCGGAGCGAACTGAAACTAACAGAGGATTGGCAACATCACCGAACTTAGAGTTCATTAACGTTTCGATATTAGCGATCGCCTTCTCAACATCCGCTTTCAGCAACTCTACGACTTTATCTTTGCCTAACTCGTAATACTCTATACAAACTTCTGTTGTAATCGTGAATCCCGGAGGAACCGGTACACCAATCAGATTCATCTCGGCAAGGTTAGCGCCTTTACCACCCAGCAGATTTCTCATATCTGCCTTACCTTCGGCTTTTCCATTTCCGAACGTGTAAACTCTTTTTCTTTCCATATTCGACAGTATTGAATTTAGATTCTAGTTTTGTTGATTTCAACTGTTATATTGCTATCTCAACTTTGCAATGCTGCAAATATATGCTATTTCTACTTTGCAAGCACGAATAGCGTTAAAGATTTTTACATGTTTTACAACTATTCTTTACCATTTATATCCAGCAAATGCTTACATTTGCGTGCGGAAGTTTGTTGACGCTTCCATTTCCCATCGGATTTCCCGCCTATCTCTTTGCCCCTTACATATAATTATATGATCTTTTTCTTTTATTTGTGTCTATTTATTTCCAATAGGAAGACTCAGGAGTTTTTTGCTGAAGAAACTTTAGTTTCTACAGCATGAAACTAAAGTTTCTCCCTAGTGGAACTAAAGTTTTTCTATAGCAAAACAAAAGTTTTCCTTATAAGAAATTTTAAGAAACTGCAATATATTGATTTATAAACACATACTATACATCCCTTTCTGTCCATAATCATATCTTCATCAATCTTGATAGAATAACGAGAACTGTTTGCCGGACTCATTTAAGTATATAGAACGAAGCTCTTTGTTCTTAGCGGAATTGTAAGTATTTTCGCGAAGCGAATTTAAAACTTAACGACATTGGCAAGAAAGAAGAAACAGTTGCCTATATTAGAAAAGGTAACCATTACGGACGTAGCCGCCGAGGGCAAGGCTATCGCGAGAGTGAACGATATGGTGGTATTTGTACCCTTCGTCGCTCCGGGAGACGTGGTTGATATTCAACTGACCCGTAAGAAGAATAGTTATGCGGAGGGGAAACCTGTATATTTCCATGAGTACTCGGCCAAACGTGCGGAGCCGTTTTGTGAGCACTTCGGTGTCTGTGGAGGTTGCAAGTGGCAACATCTTCCCTATGAGGAACAACTTTACTATAAGCAAAAACAGGTCTACGATAATCTTACCCGCATCGGGAAAGTCGAAATGGAAGAGAAACTTCCGATCTTAGGTTCCGAGCGCACGACTTTCTACCGGAACAAGCTTGAGTTTACTTTCTCAAACAAGAAATGGCTTACGGAGGAAGAGATCCAGTCCGGTGCTTCTTTCGATTGCATGAATGGTGTCGGGTTTCATATACCGGGGATGTTCGATAAGGTATTGGACATCCATAAATGTTGGTTGCAAGATGATATATCGAACAAGATCCGTCTTTGCGTCAAGGAATATTGCCTATCTCATGAGGGATATCCTTTCTTCGATTTACGGAACCAAGAGGGATTCGTTCGTACGTTGATGATCCGTACGGCATCCACTGGGGATTTGATGGTCGTATTGGTTTTCTTCCATGAGGATGTAGAGCGCAGGGAAGCGTTATTATCTCATCTGGCGGAACGATTCCCGGAAATCACGTCCTTGATGTACGTCATCAACGGCAAATGTAATGACACGATCACCGACCAAGAAGTTCTCGTATTCAAGGGAAAAGATCATATCATCGAGGAGATGGAGGGGCTTCAATTCAAGGTAGGTCCTAAGTCTTTCTATCAGACAAACAGTGAACAGGCTTATAATCTATATAAAGTGGCTAGAGAATTTGCGGGTCTTACCGGAAATGAGATGGTGTACGATTTATATACCGGGACAGGTACGATCGCAAATTTCGTCTCTCGCCAAGCAAAGAAGGTTATCGGCATCGAATACGTACCGGAGGCTATCGAGGACGCAAAAGTGAATTCCGCCTTGAACCATATAGAGAACACGCTTTTTTATGCCGGTGATATGAAAGATATCCTTACGCAGGATTTCATAAACCAACACGGACGTCCGGATGTTATTATTACCGATCCACCACGTGCCGGTATGCATGATGATGTGATCAACACTATTCTCTTCGCCGAGCCGGAACGTATCGTTTACGTTAGCTGCAATCCTGCTACGCAAGCCCGCGATTTGAGTTTGTTGAGCGTGAAATACTCCGTCAAGAAAGTCCGTCCGGTCGATATGTTTCCTCATACACATCATGTGGAGAACGTGGTTTTGCTTGAGAAAAAATAAACATATAATATAATGTATAGGAAATACGTCCCCTTTCTGCTCTTTTTGTTCTTCTTGTATGGTTGCAACGGTAACAAACAAGAGGAGAAAGAGGACGTTTCCGTTTTCGTGGATTTACCGCAACTGAAAGCGGAAGGCGAGATCACGGCGGTGACTTTATACAGTTCTACCTCCTACTTCCAATATAAGATGCAACCCATGGGTTACGAATACGATCTGATAAACGATTTTGCCAAGAGCCAAGGTTTGAAATTAAACATCAAGGTCGCCGAGAATCCTGCCCGTCTGATCGAGATGCTAGAAGCCGGCGAGGTCGATGTTGTAGCCTACCCTATCCCAATCAATAACAAGCTGAAACAAGAGGTCATTTATTGCGGCCGGGAGGATATCTCCAGTCAAGTATTGATACAACGGGCCAATAAAGGCGATAAGCTTCTTACCGATGTCACTCAATTAATCGATAAGAATGTTTACGTAAAGCCTAACACCAAATACTCCGAACGACTGAAGAACTTGGATGAGGAACTCGGCGGAGGAATCCATATCCAAAAAGTGGAAAATGACTCCATTGCTACCGAAGATCTTATCGAGATGGTCTCCTTGGGCGAAATTCCCTATACGATCAGCGATGATAACACCGCCCGCCTAAACAAGACTTATTATTGGAATATCAATGTCGACCTAAAGGTTAGTTTTCCCCAACGCTCTTCATGGGGGGTAAGGAAAAGTAGTCCGGACTTGGCGAAGGCCATCGATGAATGGGCTTCTGATAAAACGGGTAAACATTCTTTCAAGGCAGTTACTAAGCGGTACTTTGAATTAAGCAAGCAACCTTTTACCGCAGATATTCCGGAGGTAAAGAATGGACATATTTCCCCGTATGACCCTTTATTCAAGAAACATGCGAAAAACATCGGATGGGATTGGCAGCTGTTGGCGTCTATTTCCTATCAAGAGTCTCATTTCAATCCTACGGTTGTATCGTGGGCCGGTGCCGAGGGGCTTATGGGAATCATGCCAAATACAGCGAAGGCATTAGGTGTCACCCCGCATGAATTGAAAGATCCGGATACGGGAATCCGTACGGGAGTAGATTGTTTACGGCGCTTCCGTCAAGGTTTTTCTGAGATTACGGATCCTGAAGAAAAAGTCAAGTTTACCCTAGCGGCTTACAACGCTGGGATCGGACATATTTACGATGCGCAGCGATTGGCCCGAAAATATGGAAAAGATCCCAATAAATGGGATAATAATGTAGCGGAATATATTCGTTTGAAAAATGATCCCGAGTATTATAACGATCCTGTTTGCAAGCATGGATACTTGCGTGGCTCAGAAACATATAATTACGTGCGGGAAGTGTTGGAGCGTTATCATTACTACAAGAAAAAGTCATAGTTATAAAAAAATTCATAGCTATGAGTGAAAGTAGTCATAACTATGAATTTTCTGCAAGTAAATGCCACTTAAAAATTATAGGCGACACCTATGCCTAATATTTCCTTGAACTGGACCTTCGCCCCCCGTTTCTCTCCATTATCCTCAAAAGTTTTCACGTCGTTATCATATTTAAGCGTCGTATTGAGTGTAGCGGACAGGAATTTATTAATCTTCATGCTTATCAATACATCCCAATTGACATCGATATTTCCGAATTGATCGCTATAAGGAGTGAAAAAGTCCGCAGTCGTAATCAAGTTCACGTTTTCCATCACGGTTAATTCCGCACGAGCTTTCAGGTAAGCTCCCCATTCCATTCTGAAGCGATCTCCCGGATCGACCCCGAAAGCTCCTAACTCAGAAAGGTAATCATCCTCCACGAAAGTCATCTTCGTGGAAGCCGGAGAAAGATAAACCGAGTAATTGCTTTTGGGACGATATTCCATACCTACGGAGATATTCGAATACGCCGGCGCAAAGAAGTTCGATATATAATGTGTCTTATCCGGATAATTATATCCTTTGGCAAACTGGGTGTTTAAATCTCCCATCAACGTATAATACCATACATTATTGGTGGAATATCCTAATTGGGTAGACAGGGTTATATTATCGGTACTTTTCCTCATTCCCTGCGATTTAGTCTTTGATAATCCGTAATCGAGAGCGAGATTGGTTACCCATAACCAGTCACCGGTTTTATGTGTTAATGCCCCATTCAGATACGCATTTCCGGCAACAGAGTTCTCACCGCCAGCCGACCAATTCGACATCGCCGTTTGCGACAAGTTCAAACCTGTCACACCTTTCAGTACCCATTTGCCTTCCTCATATCCTTTATCATCCGTTTGACCATATGTGATTGTCGTTAATGCGACAAACAATGTCATGAAGAATATACGTTTCATATTGTGATATATTTTAGTTATTAAAAAATAAGACGTCCTATCATTTAAACAGGTTTGATTAATTTTTGTTTAGAAAAGCCTAAAGTTGAAAGGATGTCACATTTGTTACACCTTTATATGGATAAACCCCTTATTTTTGTATCCGATAATTAAGTAATTTGATTTATGGAACAGTTACATGCACACGAAGTCCTTCATATGATGGAGGGTAATAGTTATTCAGAAGCTTCTTTAAAAGAAGCGATCGTTAAGACTTTTGGTGAGGATCAGCGTTTCTATACTTGTTCGGCGGAAAATATGGATGCGGATGAGTTAATCGTATTTCTGAAACAAAAGGGGAAATTCATGCCTATCGAAAATGGTTTCACGGTAGATATTACAAAGGTTTGTAATCATTAAAGATTCTACGACACTATCAATGACTTTAGGCTAAATTCTTTTGATTTAGCCTAAAGTTAAAAAAGACTTTCGATTCTACTCAATGGACAATACTATTCCTATAAATAATCGCAAATAATTTTTGCATCAATTCATAATCTTTATCAGAGACATAACTTAGCCTACGGTTACCCGCATGATTTATCATCCAGACAAAAGACTCTATATACTTTAGTATCTTACTTGAATTATCACTTTTTATACGTGACAAATAATCCATTTTTCCTAAAAGATAATTACTCACTTTAAGAACACTCATCTTATTACAAGTTTTGTATTATCAGGTTGTTTTTTATCCATGATTGATCCTATACGGGTAAAAGTGTGAGTCCGAAAACCTACCATACCTGCGGGCCTTCCAACAAACATTCTATAGGCCTTTTATGTTATGGTTATAAAATGGTCTATTTATGCTTACTGGTTTTTTAAATACCTTAGCGACAATAATAAGTGTGACAAGCCTTCTGATTGTCACCTATGGTGCATTAATCGGAGTCATCTCATTTTTCAGAAATGAGCTTAAGCGACTTACTGGTAATTATTCCATTACTAACATAAGAAAACTAAGAGCTGTATTCGGTACATACTTACTTCTCGGACTAGAATTTTTGATAGCGTCAGATATCTTAAAAACAGTATTGGAGCCAACACTTAATGAATTGGCCATTTTAGGTGGAATAGTCGTGCTGAGAACAGTTCTGTCTGTCTTTCTGAATAAAGAGATCAAGGAACTAGAAACTGAAAATAAAGATACCGAGTAGATCCCATAAAGTTTTCAAGGGAAAGTACAGAAAAATGGCGCTTAAGTCTTGCATGAACAGGATTTAAACGCCATGAAGTAAAGTTAGAAAACCAAACCGCTCGGCCTTCACAGGTGAAGCGGAAGTGGATATATTGCCTTAAACTAATACCTTATATTATTACAACCAGATTAAAGGTCATAATGTTTATGCTTTTGATGAATTTCAATAGCCAAAATAAAACAGAAAATAAAAATCCGCATCCAGCGTCACTGCTACATGCGGATCCAAAATAACAAACTCTTACAAGAGTTAGGCACTACATAAAGTTGTATTATACTAATAAGCAGACTGAACCGCATCAAAGTGTTGATTCCTTATGTTGTTTTTTTCTCATCATTTACATATTCCAAAATGTCGCTTGGCTGACAGTCTAATGCTCTACAAATTGCCTCTAGGGTACTAAAACGAATTGCTTTCGCCTTTCCCGTTTTTAAGATAGAAAGGTTAGATAATGTCAAACCAACTCTTTCAGAAAGTTCGTTCAAAGAAATCTTCCGCTTTGCCATCATTACATCTAAGTTTACAATAATAGGCATAATTAAACTGTTAAGTCATTCTCTGATTTCATATCTATCGCATTTTGCAATAATTTTTCAAATACAGCCACGGCTGTCGCAACTACGATAGCGACAAAAGTAGTTACGATACAAATGGCAAGAAAACCTGCGGGGTCATCTTCTGTATTATGGGTCAACCTTATAAATAGTCCTGCCACCACGATTAAAATACTTAGTAAGATCGCACAATGCTTTATGTTCTTTAAATTCTTTACAGAGTTTGTTGAAAATACTTTATTTTGCCCAATATAACCGAGCAACCTAAAAGCATTGTACAACGCAACAAAAAAAGCCATTGACGCTCCATATCCATATAAGATAAATGGATCAGCGTAAGTACTAAATAAATCTAGGTGTGTGGCTCGTCCCTCAGTTAAGGGAAACCAAATCAAAATAATAAGTGCCACAATACCGATAAGAACAATAACTGTTTGAAGAAATGCTGTTGAAATTCTTTTCATGACGTATGATGTTAATTTTAAACGACGTTGCAAATGTAACAAATATTTATTGATAATCAATAAATAAATACCGAAATTCAAAAAACAGTCTCTTTCTCAAGCTAATTAAAAAATCTGGACTTGAATCGCCAGTGTAGTGTCGAAGTACAATGATCTCCCATTTGGAAGGGAGAATGGGAATAGAAGAAAAAAAGAACGCCTACCTAAAAAGTGGTAGACGCTCATTGCATACGGTTATTGGGACAAATATAGAGTTTATTTCTATCTTGGATTATCCTATTCATTAATAACTACTTCATCTCTTCTCCCTTTTCATTAAAGATAGCGATAGCCTCCTTGCCCTCGATTACCAAAATCACCTTAAAGAGTTTCCCTTCAGTCTTTTCCGCAACATATACCTCTTGGATCACTGAATCCGGATAAGATTTCTCTATGGATTGCGTAACTACTCCCGGAAGATCCTTTACCTCGACCTTAACAAAGTCATCTTGATTAACCTCACAAGCGATTACCACTGAATCAACACTTGTCTCTGCGGCAAATGCGCTGAAACTACCAATACCCATCATCAATACTACTGCAACTAATACCTTTTTCATGACTCTTGATTTTTAATTAAACAATCTATTCATATTAACGTAATCAATAGATATAGAACAACGGATATGCCAAATTTCGCCTATCTACAGATAGTCATGACACACAACATCTTATATTTTAGCATTAACATATGAATTGGGATATTACGGGATTTTATGGGACATTTTTGGGTAATTATGCCCCAAAAGTCCCAATTCATTGCCATAACCCTTGTAAAACATTTGTGAAACAAATTATCTGTTTTTGAGCAAACAGAGTTAGACAAAAACGATATATTTAGCCATCTAAATTCTATTGAAAGCCAGATTCCATGCGGAAACAAATAAAAATCCGCATCCAGCTTCACAGCTACATGCGGACCAAACAAATAACAAACTCTACTTATATGAAAAAACAAATACTACTAACAAATTATTATACGATGACTACTATCAAGGTGACTTCTGAGTCATTTTATAGTATAACAGAAGATTGTTTGAAAAGGTTCACCAGTAATTTCTTTTAGTCTGAGAGCTTTTCTTTTTATCGACTGTTTGAATATAAAACATTTCAAGCTGCAAATTGTTTTACAAACAAAGATAAAAATGATGATTGATCGGTTTGAGGCATGATTAAGAAGTTATTTTCTATATTATTGTTTATGATAATGCTTTTTGCCTTCCGGATGAATGCGGAAGCGGATGAGGAACACTTTTCTAACGGTTCCTATCGTTAGCGCACTAGAATTAACATTAAATGAAAGCGCTTCCGACGCTATGGTTGGTGGAGCGGTTACTCAAAACGACAAATTTCAAGTAAAACACGGCGATTACTCCTAAATCTTTAGGGATAATCGCTTTTTCATGAATAGATTTCAAGTAAAATTAGGACATTTATCCAATTATATCCGTAATTTTAGCCCAATTAAATCAATAGCAATTATGGAAAGAATCGTTAATCATCCTATTTTAACAATTCCACAAGAGGGAGAACACACTTTTTTATTCAATGGCAAACCCGTAACGGGAATGAAGGGTTTTACCATCGCCGCCGCCTTACATCAGGCCGGCTATCCAGTACACAGTCATAGCGTAAATGGCCGCAATCGTTCGCTGAATTGCGGTATCGGTAAATGTGGCGCCTGCGAAATGCTGGTAGACGGAGAAGTAAAGCGTATCTGTATTACGAAAGTAGACAATGTAAAGGAAGTATCGGAAATAACAGTACAGAATTATACGACAGATTCCCAAATAGAACCCAGAGAAGAACCGGTAGAGATCTATCGAACAGATGTGGCCATCATTGGTGCCGGCCCCGCTGGATTAGCTTGTAGGGAAACCTTAAAAGAACTAGGCTTGAACAGCATCGTAATCGATAGCAATGATAAGATCGGCGGTCAATTTTTGATGCAAACCCATGCATTTTTCTTTTTCGAGAAAGAGCGGCGCTTTGGGGGTATGCGTGGTTTCGATATCGCGAAAACTTTAGCCGGAGACGACCACTCTGGTATTTTCTTACATTCTACGGTCTGGGATATCCTACAAAATAAGCGTATCGCCGTAAAAGACATGCTTAACCATAAAAATTTCTATGTAGAAGCTCAAGCCTTGATAGTCGCTACCGGTGCGGTTCCTTTTATGCCGACCTTCGAGAATGATGATGTGCCCGGAGTTTATACAGCGGCAGTCGTACAGAAAATGATGAACGCTGAATTCACGTTACTCGGCAAAAACATATTGACAGTAGGCGCCGGTAATATAGGTTACCTAACGTCCTACCAATTGATGCAAGCCGGAGCGAAAGTCAAGGCTATTTTAGAGGCGATGCCCCATGAAGGTGGATTTCCGGTACAAGCGAATCGAATTCGCCGCCTTGGCATACCTATTTATACCTCTCATATGCTTTTGAAAGCCATTCCAAACCTGGATCGGACAGGTATCACCGGCGCGGTTGTCTGCGAATGCGAGAACTTCAAGCCAATCCCGGGAACAGAGAAAGTGATCGATGGTATTGATGTCATTAATATATGTACAGGATTGATTCCCGACAACCAATTGCTAACCAAAGGCCAATATACATTTGGAAAACGTTGTGCCGGCGTAGGTGATGCCGTACGGATCGGAGAAGGTACTACCGCCGTACTAAGAGGAAAGCAAGCCGCTTATGAGATCGCCCAAGAGCTAGGCGTACGTTTCAACTACAACGATTACTTACAAATATCTAAGGAATACATCGACTCCCAGCAACATCCGATCCGCATCAAGGAAGAGTCCCCAAGGCCCACTCCCGAGCGTCAAGCCCAACGCCCTTTCGTTCGCTTGGATTGCTTATACGGTTTCGCTTGTAACCCTTGCTCTTTCGCTTGTCCTCAAAAGGCAATCACCAAAAGCTCCACCAGCGTAACGCCCGAGATCGATTACGAAAAATGTACCGGCTGTATGCAATGCGTATCCCATTGTCCGGGGCTGGCTATTTTCGGCTACGATACCCGGAAGCAAAACTTATTCTTACCGGTAGAATACGAGGTAGAAGTAGGTGCCGAGGTGTGGCTTGTCGATGATAACGGGAAGAAACAAGGCGAAGGTATCATTGAGAAAGTATTAAAGAAGCCGACAAAAACAAACGTGGCCCGTGTGAAAGCGGCAGGAATGGAAAACGATGCCTTATTGAATATCACAGGATTCATCGTAAAAGAAAACTATCCGGAGGAGATCGACTTCAAGCAAGAGCCGGAGTGTGAGTCGGAGACCTATGTTTGCCATTGCGAGGACGTATCTTTGGACGAGCTACTTTCCGCCATTGGGGATCGTAAATATATCTCCGTCGACGAGGTAAAACATATCACCCGCCTAGGAATGGGGCCATGCCGTGGAAAACGCTGCATACCCCGCCTACGCATGAAACTAAGGGAAAAAGGTATCGAACTGGTAGGCGACGCTACCCCCCGTGCTCCCCTATCTACTCGCTTCGTCCTAGGGGAAATGTATCCACAGCGTCAGATAGCGGATACCTATAAAGTAGATTCTGGAAAGCAGGTTCGTAAGACGGAAGTCTTAATCGCCGGCGGAGGTATAGGTGGTAGCGCATTGTTCCGTTATTTTGCGGAAGCCGGTAAAAAGACCGTGCTTATTAATGCGGATCGAGGATCATCATGGCGTAATATCGGTGGTGGTCGTCCAGCGTTCTCGATCCCCGAATTAGCGGAGATCGCCCGTAATAACCAAACGATATTCGAGGAGACACAAAAAGAATACGATATCCATTACCGTGAGATACGCTATATCACGTTCGCCCACGACGAGGCTACCTACAATGATCTGGAACGTTCCTGCGGTTGGTCCAACGCTTATTTGATCGACAAGAAAGACTTTCAGAAAGAGGTATCCCCCTACTTCAACACGAACCAAAACACCTATTTCGCCGCACAAATCTCCCAGCATTGTTGGCAAGCTACCCCGGGGCGTGTGATAGACTTTATACGAAACAAAGGCAAAGAGCGGCAAGGTGAGGTTTGGGAAGACACACACCTAGTGGAAGTACACAAAAACGGTAGAAAATATCACGTCTTATTATATACGCATGATAAGCGATACATCGAATGCGAATGCGATCATTTCGTGAACGCCCTCGGTTATAGCGCCGAGCGTTTCGCCCGCATGCTAGGCCTTTACACCGGCCTCTATCCGGTCAAGCACCAAGCGTTGATTACCCATCGCCTACCGAATCTGGGTAAAAACGGGGATATCCTCGATATGTTGATAGACCGCCGGAAACGTAACGACTTCTCCGCTGTCTACGGTCAGCAATTCGCCGAGACCGGACAGATTATCGCTTGCGCCTCCCCCGCTGTCGACGCTAAAGCGGAGATCAGCAACTTTGATGAGTTGAAGTTTAATACCCGTCGTTTCATGGAGATCATCTCCGAGGTGTTCTGCGATTGGATTCCATCGTTAGCCACAGTACCCGTACAAGCCACATGGTCCGGTTATTATGTAGAGCCTCGCTACATTATCGATCCGGATAACGGACTATTCGTAGGTTTGCAAGGTCACGGCTTCATGCTCGCTCAATACTTGGCTAAACTATACGTAGATAAAGCGTTAGGCCGTACCGTTCCGGATTATATGGAGCGATTGAGGCTCGATGGAGACGGAATTAGTGAGAAAGCTTTCAAATAAACTATAAATAAAATAAAGCCTCCTCTACCACAATTGGTAAGGGGAGGTTTTGATAAAACCAATCTTTTCTATTTTCGTTATTCTATATCCATAAATAGTAATCATATGAATATAGAAACAACAGACAACTCTCCTTTGCTACAGGAATGTATAGAAGAATTGATCAATAGTAAAATCGATGAGGGGAAAGGAAGAACCGCTGGGAATTATCGAAGCGCATGGAATAAATTATCCACCTTTTTAGGTCCGAGGGTAATGGAATTTATATTTGCCGACTTAACGACCGATTTTCTTCATCACTATCTTTTATGGTTGATGCAAGGGGAAGACGGGAAACAGGCTCCCTTGAAACCGGGTAGTTTGGACTTCTACATTCGTAATCTAAAGACAATGTACAACAAGATCGCCCAAGATAAACAAATGGATGTTCCGAGAGAAAGCCCGTTCTCTGGCCTGCAGATAAAGGTCCCACCCACCCGGAAAAGGGCTTTGCCAAGTCTCGACCTACAAAATCTGGCGACTCTTGAGCGGCCCAAAAACCCATACGCCTGTACGGCCCTTCACTTGGCTCTTTTCTTATTTTACGCTAGAGGTATGTGCTTCGTGGATGTCTTTAATCTGCGCACAGCAATATAAACGATGATTATATCCACTACGTACGTAGCAAGACTGGCGTAGCGATGCAAGTAAAGATCACCCCCGAGATAAAGAACATCATATTCTCTTATCGGCGTTTCAATAACCCGTGGATATTCCCTTTCTTACACGAGAAAATCAGCGGAGAGGGAGAAGTCACGGCTCAGTCCGCGCTTCGGAGAGTGAACCGCCACTTAAAGAAAATGGGAGAGCAATTACACTTCGAACAGCCATTCACTACCTATGTGATGCGGCATAGCTGGGCTTCCATGATGCTGGAGGCGAATTCGGAAATCGGCATTATCAGCCAATCCTTAGGACATATGTCCCTACGGACTATCGAGATCTATCTTGGCCGGATATCAGTATCTAAAATAGACAGGGCCTCCGATAATATGTTGAACAATTTGGTTCGCAGCTCTTCCACCCGACAAAGAAGTAAAAATAAGGTGATGGCTTTAAGAGACAATCGGCAAGAAATACAAGAAGCTCATTTCCTCGATTGCCTCTAAGTTATTCTCATTTATTTAAGATAGTTCATGCAGGAATGCCAAAGGGTAGATTCGTCAAGGCATTCCTGCACAGCCCTTAGAATGGATACTATTTCTCTTCACCAAAATTAACGGTATTCTCAACATTGTCCACATCATCAAAGACAGCCACGTTGCCGTTTGTTATCGTTACACGGAGGTCGGCACTATTAGGGCCGGCGATATTCACCGTCAGCTTATAATGATAATCTTGATAGATATTGTAATCGGTCACCAAGTCACCCCAAGATAGAATTTATACTATTTATCCGTCATTCTGAGAGTTGTCTCTTTCTGCGTAAGAAAGAGACATTTTTTTTCTCCATACTTCTTTATTCTCAATCACTTCTGTTTTTCGATTCATTTTACATTATCGTTTATTTTACCGTTTGTCTCTTTACATCTCACTACTCATTTAACATTTAGGACTTACTGTCCGAAACGGCACGCACGAGGTAGCACGATTCCCGACGGGGGAACCGTGTAAAGATCCATACATGCAAACTTCATATTGTTACATGACGTTGAATTGATAAGGACTAGGAAATACGAAGGCGCAGACATCTTGCCGTTATGTCCGTGCCTTTATGATTGACTAAACCGTGATCGCAATATTACGATCCGTGGTTTAAATGTCTAATTGTTTCGATTTTGTCTATATTCATTAGGTGTAACCCCAACCATTTTCTTGAACCAACGGCTGAAATGTTGCGGATATGGAAATCCCAATTCGTAGGATATCTCGCTGATGGATTTGGTGACATCGAATACACGCTCTTTCGCTATATCGAGCATCTTCTGCTGGATATGTTTCAACGCAGAAACACCGGTTTCCTTTTTCAGAAGGTCGCTTAGATAGTTAGCCGACAGGCAAAGCTTGTCGGCACAATACTGCACGGTGGGCGTACCTTTACTTATGGGAAGATTGGACGCAAGATAATCATCCAGCGTTTGCTCAAATCGGGCTAAGATGTCAAGATTCACATTCTCCCGCGTTTCGAATTGACGGTCATAGAACCGCTCACAATAATCAAGTAGGAGTTTTATATTGTCTGTAATCAGTGATTTCGTATGCTTGTCTATGGGATGGAGCAATTCTTCTCTGATTTTGCACATGCAGTCAATAATGGTTCGCCTTTCCTGTTCAGACAAGTGGAGTGCTTCATTGGCGGAATAGGAGAAGAAACTATAGTTTTTGATGAATTGGGCTAACGGAGTGTTACGTACCAGTTCGGGATGAAAAGCGAGCAGCCATCCACCGGGTTGATGCAACTGACCGTCATCGTCAGACCCCATGACCTGCCCCGGAGCGAGAAAAAGCATCGTGCCTTGCTGATAGTCATAGATGCTACGACCATATTTGAGAGTACCACAGTCCGGGTCTTTCATCAAGATAGCATACAAATTATAGAGTTTCGGACAGAAATGTACCGGATTAGCCTCTCGCGCATCGATGACCGTAACCAGCGGATGCAACGTTTCCATACCGAAATAATCGTTGTATTGCTGCACAGTGTCTATTCTCTTTATCTCATTCATCTTCAATTGTATTTGGCTTCGATTGCAAAGATAACCTTTTCTTTCATACGTTTCTCACCGTCCGATGAAATTGGTTATTATATCTGTGGAATTGATACAGTCTACACCCCAAATAACCGCTATTTTTTCCCAAAAAACTTTTAAATAATAATTATATGGGAACAAGAAAAATTATCTGTATGGGAAGCTTATTCTTCTTGTCTGTAGCCATTCCCTACGAAAGGCAGACAAGTATTAGGGGTGGCTGTTCCCGGACCATTTGATCAAACTGAAATTGAAAAGCGAGAAGATGTGTTGGTATATACAACACCTGTACTCCACACAGCCGTAGGAGTGACAGGAATGGTGGAATTAAAGTTGTATGTATCTTTCAAGCAATTACAGGAAAGTCGACGAAGCTAGCTTACTTTAAAACAATGGATGTAAATGGAAAAAATTCATAACTATGAATGAAGAAAAACATAGTTATGAATTGAAAATTTCATAGTTATGATTTTTCAGTATCAAAATAGGCAAGTAATTCTTCTATCGTTTGGGTGATATAGGTACCGCCGGAAGTCTCATGGATGATAAAGTGGGTGGTCTTTAAATCGCCAGTCTCAATCCAAATATTCGATTCCACTTCCCGATTCGCCAAAATTCCGTTTCGCTGGAGCCCTTTACGCACCATAGCGTATTTCTGTCCATGTCCAACGAGGCGAATCTGTCGAGAGAATTGATTATCTATACGGAATAATCCGGTATCCTTATCGAAAACAATCCCTTTCCGGGCGAAAAAGTTGCTTAGATGACCACTCAATGCCAAATCCTCGGGAGTACCGGTAGAGATACCATTCGCTTTGTCCATTAACCAGATCTTATCCGATATCTGAAGAGCCAGCTCCAAATCGTGAGTGGACATAAATATCGTCTTATTCGTTTTCCGGGTTAGATGATGGAGTAATTGCATAATCTCTACCTTGCTGGGGAAATCAAGGAATGCGGTAGGTTCATCCAAGTAAATAACCGGAGTCTCCTGAGCGAGCGCCTTAGCGATCATCACTTTCTGGCGTTCTCCATCCGATAAGGTATGGACCATGCGGGATGCTAGTTCCTCAATGCGGACAAGGGCGATGGATTCTTCCACGATCCGCTTATCATCCTTGCTCAACTTACCCCAGAAGCCGGTATACGGGCTACGTCCCATCCCGACCAATTCCCGTACCAACATATTCCGGATCTCACATTTATCGGTCAGCACGACACCGATCGTGGTGCTCAATTCCTTATCGGAATAAGTATCTATATCTTTTCCTAGGACCAATATTTCCCCATCTAATTTAGGTTGGAAAGCCGATAACGTGCGCAATAAAGTAGACTTCCCCACCCCGTTAGCACCCAGCAAACAGGTTAATTCACCACTATAGATCGTAGAGTGTATACCTTTAGCTACCAGCTTTGTACTACTCTTAGAATGGTAACCGATCGAAAGTCCGTTAATATGAATCGTATCTTGTTTCATCTTACTCGTTCAATTCATTCTTACGTTTTCTAAATAATACTGAGGCCACTACTGGAGCACCTACTAAAGCGGTTACCGAGTTGACAGGTAACGCTCCCTCGAACCCCGGCATACGGGCGATCAAATTACAGATCAACGCCAACGCCGCACCGGCGAATAAGACCGCAGGCATTAAAATCCGATGGTCGGAAGTTTGAAATATGGCCCGGCATAAATGCGGAACGGCTAGCCCCAAGAAGATAATAGGTCCGCAATAAGCAGTGACAATCGCCGTAAGGACCCCAGCCGAGGTGATAACCAACAAACGGGCCCGCTTGATATTAAGTCCCAAATTGCGTGCGTAGCTATCCCCAAGAAGCATCAAGTTCATGGTCTTGATAAGCAGGAACGAGAGAGGGATCAAGATTGTCATAAGAATCACGAACAACGTCATCTGATTACCGGAAACACGGGCGAAACTACCCAATCCCCAAATCACGTATGCACGGATATCCTCCTCGACGCTAAAGAATTTAAGTACACCGATCACGGCGTTTGCCACGTAACCGATCATCACACCGATAATCAACAACGTGACATTTCCTTTTACCTTTTGGGAAACATACACGATCAGCGCCATCACGGATAAGGAACCGATCACGGCCGCTATCGATAAGGCGATCTCCCCCATAAAACCAAGTTTACTCAAGGCAACGCCCCCTAAACTACCGCTTAACAACACCACGAAAGCGACACCCATGCTCGCTCCCGAACTGATACCTAAGACCGAAGGTCCGGCCAATGGATTACGGAAAACGGTTTGCATCTGTAAGCCGCTGATGGATAAGCCAGCTCCCGCTACCAACGCTGTCAATGCCTGTGGTAGTCGGGATTTCCAGATAATATTCTGCCATGTAATAGGCTCATTTCCTAAATTCCAGATAATATGCCAAACCGATTGAAGAGGAATAGAGACTGACCCCAACACCAAATTCAAAAAGATTAGAACAAAAATAGCCGTGACAATCGCCAGCATCCATAGGGTATTTGAATGTCTCATCAGTGTTCCTTATTTAAGTCGAGAATAATAGACCGACTCATGATCCGGTAATAAATCCGGATGAAAGATATGAAGCAAATCCGCTAGGACGATCTCCGGTTCTGTCGGCATACTCTCATAAAACGGCGTGTTCTTCATATTACAATAGATAATTCCTTTCTCCCGGAACGCACGGAAATCCTCATAACGAGGATCTTGCTCTTTCAATGCCTCATAGCTGAACGTTCCCGGGAAACTATTCACGATACGCCAATAATCAGCGTCGTCCGCTTGGTTATAGACCGTCTCGAAGTCTAATGTAACACCACCGGATCGCTCATCATCTTTCAAGAAATAATCAGCGCCGGCATCCTTGAAAAGTTGCGCTAAGAAGCTCTTTCCTCCTACGGCATACCAGTTTCCACCCCGTAACTCGCCACTAAAAACGATCGGACGTTTTTTAACCTTACCATCCGCCGTAAGTTCCTTTAATTCATTATACCTCTTCTCGATGGTGGCGAAACGCTCATTGCCATCTTTCTCTATCCCCAACAGCAAGCCTACGAACTTGATCCACTCGGCCTGTCCCAATGGCGTAGTCTCCTTATAACCCAAATGGGGAATCAAGGGAATACCCACGTCTTTCAGCATCTCATAGCCTCCCCGCTTGAATGGCGATACAAGGATCAAATCAGGATTCACGCTCATGATAACCTCGTTATCGAAATTCCCCTCGATACCGATCTTAGCGGTTTTACCTTCTTTCAGGCGTTCGTTCATCTCTTTATTGAACAAATGCCGTGTACTGGTAATCCCAACGACCCTATCCAAGGCACCCAATTTAATAAAGTTCGATAATTGCAGGGAAGTCATACAGATAACGCTTCGGATAGGAAGCTCTATCACCGTATAATCAGCGGGAATCCCCGTGGGTTTCGCACCTCTTTTCACGAACGCATAATGAAACGTGGTGCTTTCCTCATTTTGAGGATCTTGGATATCAGCCAAGAGATATTGATCCGCATAGGTAAGCTTGAATCCTTGGGCGTATAAAGGCTTAACCTGCTCTTGCGAGAACGCAGATTGCTCTACGGAAGCCGTCTTCCCTATTTCTCCTTTTTCACGGATACCTGAAGTACATGATAAAGTCAATACCGATAAAAGCAAGCATCCACCCGCTATAAACTTATTCATAATCCTTGTTTAATTGACAGTTGATCATTGACAGTTACTCTCGTCCTGCTCCACGGGACAGCAACATTTATTTATGAACCGGCAGGTCTTCTGACTTACTTCCATTCAGGACGCCTTCCCGATTACAAAACCAGTGGCCAAGGTATTGTCCGAATGTTTAAAAGTTCACAGCAGCGTGGTCTGTCCGGGATTCTCACCCGGTTCCCTTTTAATCCGCCTCCCGGAAAAAGAGATAAGCGGAGCCTGTTACAGTGACAAAAGTAGTAAGAATATTTGTATACATCCACAATTTTAAGGACTTTTGCGTTTCAAATAAAAACAGATACACATGAATCATCCTATTCACTTCGTCTCATTAGGTCCCGGTGATCCGGAATTAATTACGCTGAAAGGGCTTAAAACATTACAAAAGGCTGATATTATCTATTGTCCTGCTACACAAGGCAAGCATGGAATCATATCTCGGGCGACGGATATATTGAAAGCTATTGAGGTAGACGAATCCTTGATCCATCCGTTTATTTTGCCAATGAGTAAGGAACGGACAGATGCGTTAAACGCTTATAACGAATTGTTTCTGGATGCCCAAGCTGAATATTTGAAAGGGAAACAAATCGTGATCGTCGCCGAGGGAGACGCTGGTTTTTATTCATCTATACAATATGTATACGATAAATTCGAGGAAACAGGAATCCCGGTAGATCGAATCGCAGGAATTCCGGCATTTATAGCGGCAGGTGCCTTGGCCGGGATACATATCGTAAAACAAGAGGAGCAAATTAACGTAATCCCCGGGACTGCGTCGTTCGATGAACTTTCGGCAAAAATAGAAAATGGAATGATCATCGTCATCATGAAATTACCGGGTTGCCAAGAGGCTATTCATACTTGTATCCGGCAGTATGCGGATAAGGCGGTTTTTCATTATTTCGAGAATGTAGGAACAAGAAAAGAATATTATACTACTGATATCGCCACTATACATTCCAAGGATTTCCCCTATTTCTCCCTACTGATTATCCAACCTCGCTAAAAGAAGAAGGCTGCCCGGAGAGTAACCAAACCCGGACAGCCCATCTTATTACGCTACATGCAATATATGCTTAAGCTGATCGATATGGAAACGAAGTGTATCCATATAAGGTTTCACTGAATTATGGTACATGACCGCTTTTGCGTGCATATCTTCCAACTCGCTTACTTTACGGTTCGCCTCACGCATTTTACAAGCGTTGTAGCGAATACCCGATACATGTCCTTTGATATCCTCGATCGCTTGGTTTCCCCGGTTGAAGATAGACTCTGCTTCTTCCGGAGCGTATACCGTATAGGCTTGGGCAACGTCATCCAGTAACGCCTGTTGATAAGAGCCGGCTATCGGGAGCAATTGATGGATCGCATGATGACATAAAGAATGAACCTCGTTTTGAAGCTTCTTCAATTCTACTTCCCACTTTGATTCACATACTTCATCCAATTGTTTGACTTCCGCTACGACACGACCGCTAAACAATTCCACTACCATCTTTTCCCATGCTTCTGCTACCCACGATTTAGTAGCAAATGTAACCTGACTAAATCTTACTGTTGACATAACCTTAAATTTACATATTATATTGCTAATGTTATTAGTCTCTTATCTGTTTCAATTTATCACACTCAAACCATTTTAGGTTTCTTTTTATCGTTGTGACATCACAAAATTAATCAAATTATTACAGATGAATAATTTTAAAGACTATTTTATAATTCTTTAAAAGTACAACAAGCAAAACGTATGATTTTTGCAAAGCTCACTTTACAAAAAGTTTAATTTCAAGCCTGACAGCTATCACAAAAAGCAAGATCCTCGCCATCTTCGCACAAAAATATCAAAATAACACAATCTTATTATTCCATAAAGGGGGAAAACCTTGTTCCGTATCATTTTGTTATTATAATAAATTAGATTTACTTTGTTCAAACTATATAAACTTACATAAAGCACATGAAATCGGACATTGAGATAGCAAGAGAAACAGACTTGCGTAAAATTAAGGAAGTTGCGACAACGTTAGGTATCCCTCGTGAGGAAGTACAAAATTATGGCAGGTATATTGCCAAGGTTCCTATCCATTTGATCGATAAAAAGCAAATGGACCAGCATAATTTAATTTTAGTGACCGCTATCACTCCCACTAAAGCGGGAATCGGAAAGACTACGGTTTCGATCGGTCTGGCTTTAGGGCTGAATAAAATAGGGAAGAAAGCGGTGGTCGCTTTACGTGAGCCGTCTCTTGGCCCGTGTTTCGGCATGAAAGGTGGTGCTGCCGGAGGTGGATATGCCCAAGTGCTTCCCATGGAAAACATCAACTTGCATTTTACAGGGGATTTTCATGCGGTTACTTCCGCCCACAATATGATTACCGCTTTATTGGATAACTATATTTATCAGACCCGCAACACCTGCGAGGGATTGAAGGAGATCAAATGGAAACGGGTTCTTGACGTAAACGACCGTAGCTTACGTAACATCGTATCGGGTCTAGGCGGCTCGGCGAACGGTGTCCCTACCGAGACCGGATTTGACATCACTCCCGCTTCAGAGATCATGGCGATCCTTTGCTTGGCTACGGATATAGAGGATTTGAAACGACGTGTCGGAAATATTTTATTGGGTTATACAAACGAAGATAAGCCTTTCACGGTAAATGATCTTGGCATAGCCGGAGCTATTACCGTATTGCTAAAAGACGCATTACTGCCGAACCTTGTACAAACAACGGAGAATACTCCCGCATTTGTACATGGAGGTCCTTTCGCTAATATCGCCCATGGATGTAATTCCATATCGGCCACCCAAATGGCTCTTACTTATGGAGATTATGTGATTACGGAGGCTGGTTTCGGCGCTGATCTGGGCGCAGAGAAATTCTTTAATATCAAATGTAGAAAAGCGGGGCTTTCACCGAAACTGACAGTCATCGTAGCGACTGCCCAGAGCTTGAAACTTCATGGTGGCGTTCCGGAGAAAGAAATCAAGGAACCGAATATCGAAGGATTAAAGAACGGATTCGCTAACTTAGATAAACACATTGAGAATATGAAGAGCTTCGGCCAGCAAGTAATCGTTACTTTCAACCGTTTCGCTACCGATACGGACGAGGAGATTGCGTTAGTGGCTGAGCATTGCGAGGAGAAAGGGGTTGGATTCGCCATGAATAACGTTTTCGCCGAAGGCGGTGAAGGGGGTACGGAGCTTGCCCGCTTAGTGGTTGATACGATCGAAAATCATCCTTCCGCTCCTTTACAATATACATATGATCTGAATGATCCGATCCGTACGAAGGTACAAAAAGTGGCCCAGAAGATATACGGAGCTTCTTCGATTGTTTATACGACTTTGGCCGATAAAAAATTGCGTCAGATCGAAAGCTTGGGTATTTCCCATTATCCGATCTGTATCGCCAAGACTCAATATTCATTCTCTTCCGATCCGAAAGCTTATGGGGTCGCCAAAGATTTCGAACTAAAAGTACGAGATGTAATCATCAATAACGGAGCCGAGATGATCGTTGTCGTCATGGGCGAGATCATGCGTATGCCGGGACTCCCGAAAGAGCCGCAAGCCCGAAAGATCGATATCGTGGATGGCATGATTGAGGGATTGAGTTAATAGACAGTAAAACGATTCAAATAAAAAAGGTGCGCCTCACACATTCAGTAAGGCGCACCTTACTTTTGCTTATTTATGAATAAACTTTATAGAACCTCTAGCTGTATTTAGCAAATAGATTCCTGCTGGCAAGCGAGAGATGTCAATACGATTCGACTTACTCTCTGCCATTTTCCCTCCAGTTATCGCATAAATAGAAATCCCGCTTTCCGTTCCTTGTACTTCCAACACATCTCCATAAATATGAAGTTTCAGTTCGTTCTCCTCTACTACAGGAGCGATAGAGGTTGTTCCATTGAAATAGTCATGTGTCTTTCCTGAATATTCCCAGCTTGTCTCAGCGGGGAAATACATTTTCTGATAATTTTTCGAAATCATCGGGTTTCCCGCGTCCACGATCTCCGTCTTGCTTTCTGACATAAGCATCCAACTACCACCGAAATCAATGGAAGACGAGGTTTTCGTGACATTCTTATCGTAAGACCACTCCATTTTCATCTTGAACGTCTCTCCCTCAGCCGTACCTGTCATGAGTATCGAGACCGGATATTTATCTTTGTTGAAAGTGGCTTCTATATCCACTTTCGCCTCGGCTTTCCATGCGCCTCCCTCAAAGCTGGAGGAAGTGACGGAGAACTTCTCATAGCCATTTCCGGTATAAGTGTATTCTGTTTTCTCGCCTGCCACGTCGGCTGCCGAATAAGAGATAGCGACCAAAGTGCGTCCTTGGTTATCATTCTCCATCACGGTCTTGCCATCATATACCCAATCAGACGAACTTGAGTTCCATTTATAACTGTCTATACGAACCACGCTTTTATTACCATCGCATATATAAACATCTTTCTGTTCCTGCGCATCGTTCTTGTCATAGGTAATACTATAGTCCGGACATCTTCCAAACAAATACCCCGGAAGAGAGAATGATTGCGCCATCAATGAAGAAATACCTACTAAACAGGCTACCAATGTAAATAATACTCGTTTCATATTCTTGATTTTTTACGATTAAACTTAAAAACTATAACCTTTCTCCGCAATTCCCGCAAAATGTAGCGGTCGGAGCTAATTGCATTCCGCATTGAGGGCAAAAGCGGCTTTCCGGCGTTGAGACCTGTCCCGGTATCTGCGGTCGCAAAGGATCTTATGCTGCGGAAGTAGCGGTGGGATTCGGTTGCGGCATCTCGTTACCTTTCTTGAAAAGCTCCTTGAACTTACCGGACAAGCCGCTCAACTTACCATACAGATCGAAAGTAACTTGCGTGGCGGGAGCTACTTGCATATAGCTGCTCATCATTTTCACCAAGATCCAGCTATCAATAAAGGCATACTTTACTGTATAGGCGAACAACAATGAAATAATGAAAGCCATGAAACCGCTCCAGCCGAACAAGCGGAACAATCCACCGAAGAGGATAAACGCAATCAACGTAACCACCACGAACGATAAGATGACCATCCCCGTTGTCTTCGCCGCATCCTTGAGCAACGTCTTCCACGTTCTGAAAATAGATAATGACACCATCTGCCGCCGATTTATAAGGGTTTTGAGCCGGATGGTAAAAGGTGTAACCTAAGCAGCACTCGTCCACATACCCCAACGAGATATCGAGAAACATGTTGGTGAGGCTCTTTATCCCGTCAGCTCCGGGGAGCGCCCCGAGCAAACTGTCCGTAACACGTCCCAACGTACGTTGTAACTGTTTAATGGAACCCGCCACAAGTTTATCCAAGGCAAAATACACGTTGGATGTACCGAAACGTTCCTTTACCATCGTCTTTCCCATCTCGAAGGGTTTGGCAGGTACATAGCCGGTTTGATACGCCATCGCGATCACGGCCACATGCCCGGCTTTTACGAGATAACCGATGTAGTGATTCAAGAAGAAATTCACTACCCCTATAAGTCCCAACCAGATGAAAAACATGATCGCTACCACTCCGTCGCTATTGAACAGGACCGATATGCCCATCAAGATAGCGAAGAGCAGCACGGCTATCAATATATTCAGCAATCCTAATCCTAGTTTTATCCAACCGAATTGCAGGGTCTTGAAGAAAATCTCTTTTGCTGTCATAAAGTATACATTTATGGGTTATTATGCTATTTCAACAGACGGTATTTACCGATGATAGGTAATTCCTTAGCTCGCCCGTTCAGCGCGTTAATGATACCGATGACTGCCAGTACCGTAAACACGATGTAAACGAGGTTCAATACCGTACCGCAAAGAGAGTAGATGCTCCATAAGCCCAATCCCCTCCATAGGATCGCCCGCAAGAGGGCGGTCAGAACGGAGTCCGCTATGATCCAGCCAAACATGGCGATGCATAAAAGCAAGCCTTGGTTGGCATGGAACCGGGCGAATTTCGAGTCCTTGGCCGCAAGGATCGGGATCAATACCAGAATCCCGAAATAAGCAAGGATAGCCATTACCTTATTTTGCTCTACATCGGCTTTATCGAACTGGTCGGTCAGGTCCGCGGTCTTGTTCATACCACTTAATTTGTCGCTCAAGGCATCGGCCGTGGCGGTAGCCTTAGCCATTGATTCCGCATCGGTCGGTTGTACCGGCGGAGGTGTCTGTTGCCTGTTCGGTTCGGCGGCAACTATTTGCATAGGTGATCCGCAGGCCGGGCAAAATCTCACGCCTTCATTCACTTGTTGTCCACATTTTCCACAGAATGCCATAATTTGTTTCCTCCTAATTTTAGTATTGTTATTATTTGAGTAGATCTCCGAAAGCTTCCATCAAGCTGTCTATCTCGCTACCGAACAGCATCCGTACGGCGAAGAACATCAGCAACGACAAGACCGAACCGATTATCATCATGATCAGCATCGCACGGGCGAAGTTCGCCTTGTTCACCTTCTGGCAGCCTCCGCAGGCCCAGATAATGAGTAGGATGAGATTGATCAACGGAAGAAGCATCAACAGGAAGATACCGATATACCCACCCGTCGTGATCGGTTCATACTTGCTTCCCGGGGGAAGCGGAGCGTTCGGATCGCCCGCCGGAGCCACGTATCCCGGTTGAGGTTGTGCGTAAGCCGGTTGCGATGGCGGGGCATAAGCCTGCTGCGGTAGTGGCTGAGGCGCAGGTTGCGGCTGCACATAGGTTTGCTGGGGCGGTGGCGGGGCTTGCGGTTGTGCCTGTACCGACATCGGCGTACCACATGAGGTACAGAATTTTATGCCATCCGGGACATTTGTCCCGCAGTTTGTACAAAAAGCCATGATTTCTCCTTTCTTTAAAGTAACTGTTATACATCATTCCATTTTTGTTCCGCAACCGCTGCAGAAACGATGCCCGGCGATAACTTCCGTGCCGCAGTTCGGGCAGAAACGTTTCGCCGCAGGCGCTTGTTGCACGGGTTGCGTCAAACGGGTTCCACACTCTTGGCAAAAGTTGGTTCCCTCCGGATTATAGGCCCCGCAATTGGGGCAGCTATGCTCCTGCTCCTCGGCTTCCCGGCGGGCACGTTCCTCGGCCTCGGCACGTTCGAGGGCGGCTTTCCGCCGCCTGCTTGTTGGCTGCGAGTAAATCTAGCTCTGCCCTTATCTCCGGATAGTTCTCGCCGCCATCCGTCTCATATACTTGCCGTCCGAGACGGGCATAGATTTTTCCCTCCCTTTCCGAGAACTCTTTCATCTCGGTCTGGGCATTGAATATCTTCACGTCGGGATCATCCTGCAGCATGAATCCGGACAAGCCTTTTACGATTCCTGTTAAAATATCTCCCATACCACCTTACTCTTTCTTAGTTCCTTTCGCCTTATCCGAGAAATCTCCCATATCCAGATTCTTTATCCCGACCTTCGTGGCCAGCGCCGTCAGTTTCGTCACCTTGGCGATTATCTTGATCTTGGTGACACCTCCCACCTCGTTGTCTTCTATCGTTTTGTTCAATACGCTAACGGGTTCCTCCAAGTCTTTCATGATGGCATCCATCTCGTCCTTGGTCATCTTATCTCCTTTTTTCTCCAGCTTTTCAATGGCATCATCCAGTTTTGCCAAGGCTTTATCTACCGGCGAACCTCCGCATGCCGTCATAAGCACGAGGCTTATGATGAACATGAATGTAAATAATGTCTGTTTCATGATACGTATGTTTTTAATGGTTTACAATCCTTCTATTGAAACTAGCTCTTGGCTTGTCATCAGTTTTCCCTTCTTGTTATACATGTTTGTCTTCACAGGGCCAATGCCGTGGCCATACCAGATCTTCTGGATAGTGGTCTGCTTGATACCGATCACTTTCGATACGGTAGTGTTCTCAATCACGACGCAGTCGATACTCGTCCCGTTCACGTCGAGGGTTTCCTCGGCCACGGCCTTCACGCCCGTCACCTCCGTATTGGTCTTGATGCCGGCCAAGTTCAAGGTGATGGTATAGTCGCCGAAGGTATCGCCTACCTTGACATTGGAGGGAAGTTGGAAGGGTGTTCCGGTCACGGTTACTTGCATGCCCTCCATGATCTGTCCTACCAACGACTTGGGATCGTAGGTCACCGTGCCATTCTTCACCTCGAATGTCTGTGTCATCGGTTGCTTGAGCACCGGGTTCTTTTTATTGTCCATCACCATCATCGAGTAGGTAACGGTGCAGTTGTCCGCATCTCCCGTCACCTTTGTAGCGGTAGTCTCCGTGTAACTGTTGATCTTTCCTTTCTTGTCCTTGTCGGCGTAAGTCAGTTTCACGCCTTCCTTATGTAGGAAGAAAGGTTCTTGCGCGCTCATTCCCAATACCGTCAGCAAGGAAACGGCGATCATAACTAGAAATCTAATGTTCGTTTTCATAATCGTTGTTATTTTAAAGTGAATAATTTTTCTCTATTTCTTCTTCTGTCCGCCCAGCATCTCGAGCAAGGCCTTCATCCGTTCCTCGTCGCTCTTGCTCTTGTCGTTGACCTCTTTCAGTTGCTCCTTGATCTGCTCATTGGATTTTTGGATGGCATCGCGTGTCTCGTCCACTTTTTGGGTGTTCTCCTCGCACGATTTCCCCGTCATCATCTCCAGCAGGCCGCCGGCAGGCATCACAGTCATTTGATACCCTTCGGGCACTTGGAAGAGGTGCGCCGGTTGCGGCCCCATCTTGACGCAGCGAAGCACGATGGTCCTGTCCATCACATACACCGTATTGTCGTGGGCGATGCAGCCGTTGTAGTTCGATACCTTCATGGGCGAGTAAATCCATTCGTGATAGCCGGCGCCATCCTTGCCGCCATCCTTGTAGATCGATTCGCTCTTGACATAGTAGTGGGCACACTCCTTACCGTCTATCTCCTCCATGCCCAAAAACTCTCGGGAGGTAGAGTGAGACACTTCCCAGTCGTAACCCACCAGCTTATTGGTGGATAACTTGTCGATCTCCTCCATCACCATGCAGGTCTTCCGGGCCTCGTTCATCACGTAGGCTTTCTTTTCCTTCATATCGAAGATCATGATGGTCTTTTCGCCACCCCCTTTCCGGCACCACTCACCATAGAAAGAAATTTGCGCCTGCGCCGCCGTCGTTACGTACAGCGCGCATATCAATAATAAGATTAACCTTTTCATGTCCATTCCTTTTAGTGTTGTTAGTAATCATCGTCCCGGGCTAGCTTGGAAAGCGAGCCGCGTTCTCTCCCTTTGTCGGGCAGGATATCCACCCTTGTATCTACGTCCACCAGCCGGGAGAAGGCTTTCAGGTCCTCATTGCTGAGGCGTATGCAGCCCATCGTTATCCGTCCGGGTATCACTTGGGGGTTGGCGGTCCCGTGTATGCCGATGCCCGTGAAGCCGGGTGCTTTCAAGCGGAAGAAGCGGGGGCCGTATATCTCGCCGGGAGTTTCTTGCCTCGTCGAGTCTCGCGGCCAAAGGGAGGTATCTTCCACGGACTCTATCACGAAATGCCCTTCCGGTGTCCGGAAATCCCATTCCTGCTGCTTGTCGCCGTAATTGCGTCCGCAAGCGATGGGAAAAACGGCGAGCGTATCGCCTTGCGGACAAAGAACGGTTATCCGCATATCCTGTTTGGATACTATCACCCGGTTCGTGCCGTCCGCTTTTTCTTCCTGCGCCCGTAGCGTCGCCATCGGCACTCAGAGGAGTGCCAATAGCAACAACACGATCCGGCGTATATGGCAAGAGAAAATGTTCATCCCGTTCCTGTTTTAATGGTTACCTTAAATCTCACCCGGGCTTTCCGAGTCTCCGCCGCCCTCCGGGACACCTTTGGCCAAACGGTAATCGGCTATAGAAGCGTAGCTGATGTCGTCCTCCAGTACGCCGCCGTCCTCGAACGTAAGGCCGCTGAGCACGCTCTCCCGCAATTCTTTCGAGGGAGTGAATACGATCCGGACGTTCTTGATCATGCTGTTCGCCCGGAAACTGTTAATATCTTCCACGCCATCGCTCTTGAAGGTGAGGCGAAAAGTACCCAAGCCCGGTATCTTCACCGTGTGTCCCTGCTGGAGTTGTTGGGGCACGAACTTGGCCAGAAGCTCCAGCGAGGCCTCCATCTCGATGGGAGCAGTAGTGGTGTTGGCGGTGGCGGCGCACATCATCGCCTTGCCCGAGAGCGGGGTCTCGCTTTTGGGGGTCGCGTACCATTTGCCAGGTTCCTGTCTTTTCTGCGGATTCACTTTCTTAATTAACTTGTACTTTGCCATCTTGTTTTGTTTTAAATTGTTGATAATGTGATAATTGTTATTTCTCTCTATTCTCGTTGCCGGTCTTGCAGGCGTGAGGCTCTAGGTGTCGCACGTGTGAGGCAGCTGATGTCATACGTGTGACACCGTTAACGTCGCACGATGGTCTTGCTCGTCGATGACTCCCCAGCGTTCCCCTCTGGCCACCGTCGCCCGATTCGCCTTGCATTTGTGCGGGTGTTTGCTTCGTCTCGGTGTTTAATTGATTCTCCATAAGCGTATTATACTCTTCCCAGAGGATATTGAACCGCTCTTCTCAACGACGGGCATCCGCACGAGCTTCACCTGCGCCCACGATACCTCCGTCGCCCAAAGAAGGCAGAGGGCGATGGCGGGAAGGAATCCATATTTACCGTAATTGGCCATAGTCATTCTTTTTATCGTTCGTTTCTTTAATTCTTGTCACTTCATAAGGGGAAGCCGGTGTCGGGAATCGGATTCCCCGGAAGCCAGAGGGAAGGAATCCCTGCGCTTCCGGAGTCTCCGACGGGTCTACCAGAATCTATCCCCGTTTGTGTCTTGCTTTCACATAGTGCTGGAACGATTTGAAGGGAGGGAAATAAAAATCATTCCAGCATGTCAGAGAGCTATCTTGTAATAAAAGACCGCTATCTCGGAATAAGCGTAACGCTTCGTTCCGGGAGTCGGTATGAAATCAGTATGGTAGAAGCGGCGGGCGCTTTTGCTACGGATGCGCTCGTAGGTGCCGTAAAACGAGGCGTTGTAGGCGGTGGAGCAAAAGCGGACTTGCTCGATATCCTCCTCCTCGGCCAGTTCCGGGAAACGGCGGTATAACAGTTTCAAGAACATGGCCAGATAAATACATTGCCAGTTCCGGTCGTCCAGCCGGAGTACGCATATGCGGTGGGCCTCCAACGTCTCGGAGAGATCGAAATAGATCCCGTACTCGTGTCGCCATTCCGTTCGCATCCACTGTCGTTCCAGATCCTCCACGAAGGAAGGCTTCATCTGGAAGCGGCCAATGGAGAAATCGGCTCCCTTTACCCCCTTTTGCTGGTAAAGCGCCTTGACGGCTGTTGTCTCCATAAAGTCCATCAAGGCCGAGTAACGAACCAATTCGGGGAAGACAACCGCCACGGCCAACTCCGTCCGGATACCGAACTCCGGGAAGATCAAGTTCCAGACCTCCCGTTATCCCGCCACGTACTTATCAGCTTCTATCCATTCCTTTTCAAAGATCTTTTGGTAATCCTGCGCCAAGGCGGTCGATCCGCTGAGAGCTCGCGCCAACAACGCAACGAGGAATACCGCTATAGTTTGTACGTGCATTTTTCAACACCTGCAGACGAGGCGATGATCCACACCAGCCTGTCGCTCTCCTTCTTGAAAGCCAGCGGATAGAAGGAGGTGCCGTCATGCAGGGTAAGCGATCCGTCGCGCGTGTAGGTCACCTTGCGTGTGCCGCTAGCCGAGGTCCAAGCTCCGTAGGTGGGTTCCGTCCGTGCCCCTTTCGCTTGGAAATCGCCGGGATCGTTCGGCCCCAGTTCCCGCTTCTTGCCGTTTTCGTAAAGGTATCTCTTGCCCGCATTGTCGGCGGTGTAGACGCGGCTGTTGTTCAAGAAGCCGTCGACCGACGTGGCGAAACCACTCTCCGCGTAAAACAGGTGCTCACCCTCGGGAATCTCAATGATCGTCTCCATGTAGACCGGCAACACCCGCGGTTGCGGGAAGTCGCAATACGCCTTGTGCAAGATATTGGTGTAATTGGTCACGGCGTTGAACGAGGCACGTTTCTCGGCGCAGGCCGGGATGATTCCCTCCTGCATCATCTCTTTCTGCAACTTCACGATGTCCGGATACATGGCCTTTACCCCATCCAATTGGGTTTGCAGGCTGTTGCGCCAGAGCTTGGCGGCACGGAGGCGATAGTTTTTCATCCGCTCGTCGGCACGGGCATAAAGTTCCTCAACCTTCTGGCTGTCGTCGGTCTCATAGATCTGGGCATAGAGGGTCTTTAATTCCGATTCGTATTCCCCGGCGATCTTCTCGCAACTCGTGATCGCGCCATCGCTCGCCTGTAGTATCTTTTTCATCTTCTCGGTTTGCTGCACGGTCATTTGTTCCAGCTTGACGAACTTGGCGTTGAAGGCTGTCGTTTTCTCGTTCGTCGCCTGCATTTTTTCCATCATGGAACCTAGGTCGCTCAGGTTGCCTTGGTTCTCCGCTAAGAAGGCCATCTTCTCCTCGTTGGTCAACTTGCCTCCTTTGGCTGCCTCACGTTTCTCCAGATCGGCGCCCATGGCCTCAAGCCCCCGGGTATCGCCTACCAAGGCGTTCTTCATCTTCTCGATCAAGCGTTCCTTTTCCGCTTCGGGGAGGTTCGGGTCTTCCAAGCTTTTCATTTCCTCCACCGTAATCCCGTTGATATCGGCCAACTCTACATAGAACTTATCCCGGAGGGCGATCATCTCCTCGTCCGAGCAGGTATGTATCGAATCCAGTTCCGTTATACGCATATCCACGGCTACGATCTTGCGGTAGTAGGTCGCACGGGCGGTTTCCTCCGGGTAGACGATGCTCTCGACGGAAGGCAACGGGGGAAGCTCGTTCAGCAAGGCCTCCGGCGAGTTGGCTCTGCTGGGAGCGATCATCTCGTCCCACGTGGCGGTAGCCGTGCGACGTTTTTGTAGCTTATCCGTGGGGGTGACAGATCGTGTCGGCTGATCGCCATCTCCACCGACGAAAGGCTCCTCTCCTATCTCGGCGGTATCATCCTTGGTACCTACTACGTTGCCCACTTTCTGTTTCAGTTTCTTCAAGAAACTCTGGCCGTGCACCTCCACCGGTATCCTGCAGAATATCGCAAGGGCGATTGCCATGATGTTCAAGATCTTTCTCATCGTTGTATTTGTTTATAAGGTGAATATTCTGTCGTCTATTCGTATCGGATACGCTCCCATTTCTCCACGTCATCCAAGCTTTGATCTATATGTATCTGGATGCTCCCGTCGGGCTTGCCTCCGAATCCCTCCTTGGGGATCGGGTCGTTCACGCTACCCTGGCTGCGGAAAGGGATCGTTCCCAATCCGCTGATGCTAAGCCCGTCGTTTATGTTCCCATCGATGACGATGAAATCTCGCGTGGCGTAATAATTCAGGTAGTGATCGGCTTTGAACGATATTCCCTCATCGCTGACCGTACCGGATACCGCCACGTTATGCTGCAACTGGAAATAGGTCTCGATCTCTGGCTGGGGCTTGTCGCCCGGCATCCATTCCCTGTCTCCCATGAATACTTCCGTGCTGGCGTAAACAGATTTGGTCGGTTTCTTAGGCATATTCACCACCACCTTCACCGGCAGGCGGTATATGTTGTGGGCCTGCGTGGGTTTCGTGCTGTGCTTGAAGCCAAGGCCCCAGCTCTCCGCCCATAGTTTCATATACGACTGGTTTATCCTTATATCGGAGGCGAACATCGGGGCGTCTCCAACGATCGTTGTTTGTCCGAAACGTAGCAGTTCCTTATCCACAAAATAGTGCGCATCCCAATTCTGCATACAACACCTCGGCGTCCAGCCACCCGATGTACTCACCAGCGAAAGTCCCGTAGAACTGCTGCTCCGTCAGTTTCTCGTTGGCCCCGTGATAACTCTTCTCCAGCTTCATCTTGATCTTCCATTGCTGTACGCACATCTCTCCCTCATAAAAGAAAGGAGCGTTGGCCGAACCGTTCATGCGCAGCACCCACGTCTGTCCTTTCGTTTGCGCGATCTGCCACAAGCGGTTGTTGGCGATGCGATAGAAACGGGCGAGCGAGACCAGATTGTCCTCGGCCACGCAGTTGATCCATTTCTGCTTATCCCGTTCTCGAGCGTTCAAGAAGATCTCGATACGCCCTTTCAGGCTGAAGATCTTACCCACCGTGCTGAGTGTCTTATTCACCAAGTATTTGTACGCCTCGCTCTTGAGCCGTCCCTGTATCCTCTCCGCCTCGTAATACTTGTCGCGATCCTTCACGCCGCTGATCAGCGCCAACGCGTCTCCCGCCAGGCCGTTCAACCCGCTCATGCTCACGAGGTCGTCCCAGAATTGCTCGTTCGTTATATCGTTCGGCTTGGCTTGCGCCGCCCTTTCGATCACTTGCCGCAGCGTGGCGAAATTCCAGCCCAGGTCGCTTAGGGCCCGGTTTACCGCCTCCTTCTTTTCTTTCAGGTCGATGGATCTGGTGCAGACCAACTCTCCCCCGAAGATGATGGGGCGCTCTATATCGTTAAACGACTTAACCTTAAACGGGTTGACTCCGTAATACATGGTATAGGTCAACGAATGGCTTCCCGGCTCGCAAGGCAGGTTGATCAAGTCGAAGTTTATCAAGCTCCAATCCGATTGCGCTATCACCCGGGAAACAGCGGACAAGCAGAATAGCGTTATCACGGTAAATATGAATCCTATGCGTTTCATTTGTGTCCTCCTTTCCATACGTTCAGTAATGTTTGCAATCCTTTATTCTCCGGATCTATCAGCAGCCCCTCGTTCAGGTAGTAGGCGGCCTTTACGCTATCGCCGTTCTGTACGCTCAGCAACGAGGCACCGGCGAAATTGCGTGCGTTGAAGGGGTTCGCCTGTACGGCCGTCTCATACAGCATGAGCGCCGCTCCCACGGCCGTGGGTAATACGACCAAGGTGTCGGCGGCTTTCGCCGTCAGGTAGTCATCGTCGAAATTAAGGTAATGGTGCGGGCAGCTATAGGTGCTCAGGTGAAAATACTTGCGGTATTCCTCCTCCTTGGGGAGCAGCCTGCGGGCAATGGCCCTGAGCTCGCCGCTCGTAAGGTCCTGCCAATAGGAGAAATCCCATACGGTGGACGGGAAAGCGGGGTTGCACATCGCGTTGGCGTAGCATTCTCTCGCCTTATCTTCCTTTCCCTTGTAATCCCACGAGATGGCCTCGAAGAAGTAAGGGTAAGGCGACGCTATGCTTTGGGTAGCCAACAAGTCCCAAGCCTCGCTCCGCTCGCTGTCCTCATCCAATTCCATATTGACAAGCTCCTGGCTCAGTTTTTCGGTCATCGTATCCAGCTTCCCGATTAGGTTGGTAAGCGCAGTAAGGAGTCCTCCCTCATCTTCCCATCCCCAATCTTCCATATCTTCCTCGTCCTCCTTGCGCTGTTTCTCTTCGGCGGCTTTCTTGGCGGCGGCCCTCTCGTCGCGCTGTTTTACGTAGATCAGCTCGCTCAACCCGTAGCGAAGGCTGGCCACGGCTACCACGGCTTGCCCGTAATAGTAGTTCGCCTGTAGCATATAGCCTTGCTCGTAAAGCTTGTTCCCTTTTTGGAACATCTCTTCGGCCTCGGCCATAAAAGCCGTTTCCGTAGGATAAGCGCCACTTTGCCCGGTGGGCAAGGAAGGCAAGACGAAAGCGAATGCTCCCATAGCGGCAAGACTGAGTAGTAGAATCGATAGCTTCTTCATGGCTTTCTTATTTGAGCGTGTTATACATTCTATATTATATGAATACCTATTTCACCAGTTTATAGCCCTCCTGAGAGGTCGGTATCAACGACGGATCGGGCGAGAAGGTGAGCAACGTGACGGAGGGTTGCGGTTTCATCCGTTCCGCATAGTTACCCATTCCGGCTCCTCCTTTCACGGAGAACTTGCGGTGTACCACAGCTCCGCTATTCTTTTCAATCCAGACGATGTCGGTCGTCTCGATATGTTTCAAGTCTTTAATCGAGTTGTCCATGCTGGATTTAGTGCCAAAGAGGTCTCCTATGGCTTTCATCCCGGCACTCAGGTCGTTCTCGGTACCAGTGACACGGGTGATCTTCTCACAATCGAAGCCGCCCCAACGCACGTCCTCTACCCCGACAGATTCTTGCGTGCTGGACTGGACAAAGCTATCGTCCTGTTCCACCTTTTTCTCTTTCTGAGCAGTATGGACAATGCCATACACATTCCCTATCTTGTCGCAAAAGAACGCATAATAGTCCGAGTCGGAAGTCGCCTTTAGCTGCGCCACCTTGTTTTTAGACGAAATCTGGTAAATCTTATAATCGCCTTCGTCAAGCAGGATAAGCGTCTCGACATTGCCAGAGTTGTTCCAGAAATGGTAATAAAGGATTTTGCCCGACTTTTGTATTTCCACGTTCACCTTGTTCCTCATTGACTTAGCTGTCAGTTCCATACGGAAGTTGCGAGCGAACCACGGATTCTCCTTGTCGAGCGCCTTACGCTGGGCCGGCGTGAGCGACGGATCGACAAAGGCACCGTTATCCGGCCTGTCGCCTTGTTTATCCATTTCCAGATCGCTCCCCTTTTCGGAGGCGGCCGCTTCCTTCCGCTCCTTTACGGCCTCGGTAGCCGCACGGAGCTTCTCCTTGATCTTCTCCTTGCCGCCGCAAGCCGTCACCATCAAGACGAGGCTCGCCAAGCACATCAGTATGTAGAATTTCTTTTTCATATCGCTCACTTATTCGTTACATCTTGACAAACTCCACCCGCCGGTTCTTGGCACGACCCTCGTCCGTTCCGTTATCGGCGATGGGAGATGATTGTCCTTTGCCGGAAGCGGAGAGGCGATCGGCACTGATGCCCAGTTCAACCAGTTTACCTACGATGGCGTTGCTGCGGGCCTCGCTTAACGTCTGGTTGGAAGCCTCGTTGCCGGTGCTATCGGTATGGCCTTCTACGGAGAATCTCAGGTCGGGGTTATCGGTCATTAATTTGACGATACGATTGATCTCACCCATACTCTCTGGTTTGATGGTGGACTTGCCGACATCGAAGGTGATGCCATACGTGATGAACTTACCGTCGCTCATCATGCGGTCGTACAATGGCACTGCGCCTTTGGCGACACGTATGTTGCGGATGGAAGTGTTATTCGTAAAATATCCACCGCCTCTATAAAACTGTATGTCAAAATGTCCGGGTGCTACCGTATTCGGAATATTGGCATAGCGGATACCATTTATGTAAACTTTCATTGCCCGTTGATTGAAGGACAGTGAGAAGTGGTTCCATGAGTTCGGGATAGTCCGAAAAGAGTCATCGCTTCCGCTACGGCTGTTCTCCCCAGAGGAAGGAATAAAGTCCCATCTTAGGCGTGTACGATGGTCTGAAGCACTATAATACCAGTCGTCAAGATTGATAGTTTGAACACGACTTCCCGATTCGGGTTTGTAAAAACGTACGATATAGCAATTTTCCGGCTCATCATCTCCCTTTTTTGTAAAAGGCCCTACCCAAAAGTCAAATTCCAGCGTGAACTTTTCCGGCAAATAACTTTTCATATTATCGAATAGCGGCGCAATGACCGGATCATCCTGACTCTCGCAAAGTATCACCTTATCGCCATTGATTTGAGCGATCTCAACAGTACCTTTTAATAAATCCCACTGGCTGGGGAATTCTCCTATCTGTTCCCGGGTCACATCATCCTCAAAAATAATCTCATCCCCCGGCACGAAGTCACTCTTGGCATACGTCATTTCGAGTGATTGCTGTGGTTGTTGCTGTTCCTGCTGTGCCACATCTTCCCCATCATCCATAGTTTCAAAATTCCCTTGTGAATTTGTACTTGTTGGTGGCTCCTCCTTTTCATTATTATTATTCCCTTTCCCCGTCACCACATCCTCCGCTCCCTCGAAAGCCTTGTCTACGGTCTGTTCCACTTTCCGTTCCACGTTCCTCTCCGTTGCCCGTTTGGCACTCTCACCCGCTTTCTTGAGGAGTTTCTTTCCCCATTGGGCTTGCACGTCCATTGTCCCGATTAGGAGCAACATGGCAGATAAAATAAATACTAGCTTTTTCATTTCCTTTAATTCATTAGATTAATAATTCATTCCTATTTATTTACCGAAACACCTTCTGATGGATCGGTCCAGATTTATCAAGGATCTCCGAAAAAAGCGAGAAACCTTCTTACGGCACGATATCCCTTTTTTACGTTCTTCTTCCATTTGCTCGGCCACTTCCTCGACACGTTTGATCCGCTCGTCGGCAGTGGCAGGCTCGTCACGCGAGATGCGCTCATCGATGACCTCGATCACCTCCTCATAAGAAAGCAAAGGCTTCTTGTGTTTTTCTTCTTCCATACTCGAACCAGATTTGGTGAAACGTCCGATTTCTTTATTCGCAAAATTAGCCCCGAGAGCGATCGCCCGTGAGGAGAAATGACGCATTCTTATAGGATAATCGACGCATTTCACTAGGACAAACCAAGAGAATCTGCGCATTGAAAATAATTAACTAATTAAAGAGCAGTCGATTAGAAATGCTAGCTGGCCGAATCGCCTCCGATAGAATCTATGGAAGAATAACAATGGGCATTATTAGCTCCTTATAATGCCCATTGTAAGCACGTCACGTTGCCCATCGTAACAGACGCTCTATAAACAAGAGTTATTCTTGAGGATGGATTGTACCCGGATTGGTTTATAATATATTTCCATGTACAGCCGACGCCACCCGACCTATCCCGGTGATTTACCAAAGTGGCTATCTGACCATCAAGGATTTCAATCCGGAATTCAATATCTATACCCTCGGATTTCCCAATGATGAGGTTAAATATGGATTTCTCAATTTCATAGCCCCTTTCTACACGGAAGTACCCGCTACACGGAATCATTGAATGAGGCTTTTCCTGTATTGTGAGGGCGTTACATTGAAGATCTGCTTGAAAAGGCGGGCGAAATAATTGGCATCCTCGAAGCCGCATTTAAGGGCGATGTCGCCGATCAGTTCCTCGGTAGAGGCCAAGAGGCGTTTGCTCCTCTCCATGCGCATCTGCAGGATATAGGCAGAAGTGTTGTAGCCCGTGATGGCACGGACCTTGCGATTCAATTGGGATCGGCTCATGCACATCTTATCGGCTACCATGTCCGAGTTCAAGCCATGGTTGGACATCAACGCATATATATAATCATTCAGGTGAGCCAAGAAGTCTTGGTCGGCAGGGTTTAGTTTTACATTCAGTTCCGTCCCCTCACGCATAGCCTTGGAATACTTCTCACGCAGCAAACGACGCTGTTCCAGAAACTTTGTTATCCGGATATTCAGCTCTTCCGCATTGAAAGGCTTCTCCAGATAAGCGTCCGCCCCGACTTCTAAGCCACAGACACGTTCCTTTCCTCCTGATTTCGCAGTAATGATAATGATCGGAATATGGTTCAACACCTCGGATTCACGTACCCGCCTACATAACTCATAGCCATCCATCTCGGGCATCATCAAGTCGGTGAGGATCAAGTCCGGCATTTGCTCCGCCGCTATCTCCAACCCCTCCGCTCCGTTTCGTGCGTATACTATTTGATACGCACCATTAAGCAGCCGGCCGATATAATAAGAGTCGCCATGTCTCAATGGCAACATCACGACAAACTCAGAACCAACCCCGGCCCTCCATGCTCCTCACCATCTGCCGTACCAAAGAAAGGCCGATCCCCGTGCCCATCGTGCCTGCCCCTCCGGTCTCACCTAGGTAAAAAGCCTTGAAGATATGCGGCAAGTCCTCCTCGGCTATACCGCAGCCCGTATCCGCCACATGCGTGACAAGCATACTCCCCACACACTCCATCGTCACGACAACCCTCCCACCTCTCGGCGTGAACTTGATAGCGTTACGGAGTAAGTTATCCATGATCCTCCGGAAATACTCGGGCACGAAATCCATGCTGATAATCGTCTCCGAAGGAGTAAAACAAAGGTCTACCTGCCCTTGGCGGGCATACGCCCGGTTATCTTCCACGATCATGCTCGTATAAGCTACGATATCTCCAGTCCTCCATTCCGGATCGCCAATCTCAGATCTCACTTTCGCCACTTCCAATAATTGGTTCACCAATTCCAGCAGGTTCTTTCCCTGCCGTCCAATCATATTCAGCCCGGTCTTGAGTTCCTCCTCGCCTATTCCCCCTTTCCGCAACTCTTCCGACACACCCAAGATAACCGTCAGCGGCGTACGAAACTCATGCGTGACATTCGTGAAGAAATTGGCCCTCACCTCCTCCATGCGCCGCATCACCTGCTGATTGCGGGACTTCATCCGCAAGGCATACCATAAAAAGCCCATCGCTACCACCGTAAGGAAGAGTACGATCAAGCAAGCGATCAGGAAAATATTCTTGGTACGCTGCCCCATCTCATAATTCTTCTGTATCAATGAAAGCTCCCGGTTGCTCCTCTCTTTCTCGTAGTCCACACGGAGGTTCTGTATATGGTTCATATTCTCAGTATTTCGCATGCTATCAGCATAAGCGAGACTTGATGTATAAGCGTTGAGGGCATTCTTATAATCACCCAGCTTCTCATAACGCAAGTAATCCAGATGATACACGCTCGACAAATGCTTCCACGCCCGCGTCACCTTAGCGGCACCCTCCGCATGCTCCAAGAAAGCCTCCGCCATTCGCAGATCTCCCTTGTAGATATTCACCCGTGCCAAGGCCAGGCACGATTCCAGCCAATGATACAGATCGTTGTCCGCTACCATAAGGTCGTATGCGTTACGATATTCGCGTATCGCCTGATCCCATTGTCCCTTTTTCTCGAACAAGCGTCCTATATGGTTATGGCAAAGCGAAATGCCGACAACAGACCCGGCCGCACGATTATGCTCCATAGAATAATTGTAATAAACAAAAGCGGAATCCATCATGCCACGCATCTCGAAGATAGAGCCAAGGTTCGCATAGTTCATGGCCAAGCCGAGATCACTATCCAAGGTACGTTCCTCTTCCAGCGCTATTCGGAAAATACTGTCAGCCATCTCGCAATTTTCCAATGTTAGATACACGTTTCCGATACCACTCAAGGAAATGGTCCGGTTTTTTCTTGCTTTATAGCTTTCCTTATCACCCAGTCTCTCGCACAACGACAATGCCCTATAATGATAATTGGAGGCCTCGTCCATGATACCTAACCGCCGGAAGTTCGTACCGATATTATTCAAGGCCTGTATGACCTCCGAGGTATCTTTCCTTTGCATAGCCAATCGCAAGCCTTCCCGGTGGCATCCTATCGCCTCATTAAAACGGGCCGCTTCCCGGTAACGTACCCCTAATTCCTTATAGGCGAGTATCACTCCCAGCTCATTTGCGGTTCTCTCGAAATACCTTAGACATGATTGTAGAGAATCGATGTCCGGACAGGCCGAGACCACACTATCTATACCCACCTGATCATTTTGGGAAAGACCAACCTCTCCCTCTCGATGACAAGAAGGTATCAGCGAGAGTATCCACATCAATAAAATGCATATAAAACAAAAATGCTTTATATACAAAGAGTGATTTCCTACGTATTTAACAAGACCAATCATCACAAATACTTTCAGAAGTAAACAAAGAGATTCAATCGATACCGCAAAGGGAGTGTTTATTTCCCGAATCACCTAAAACAAGATGTTTAGAGAAGTCCGAAAGCTGTATATTCAGACTGATTTCATGATGAAATGGAGTAAAATCATTAAAAAGAAAGAGAAACGTGGTAGATATTTTTTCATAATGCCTCGAAGATGTACATCCGGTAAGTCCCGATCCGGATAGTATTAATATGAGGAAAGCGTGGGACTATTAACTTATTTAAGAGATAGGCTCTGGTAAACCCGTACGGTAAATAAGCAACAGCCCACGCCCTTTGTCCATATACGTATAGCATATAACAATGACGTGAAGAGTACAGCTTATTCTCCCGTGAAAAATTTACCAGATTTTATCTCTGAGAACGAAGCTAAACACTTTCCTAGTGTCTAAATATGTCCGCTATCTAACGATAGCGACACAAATATAGTAATAAAATCAGACCCGGAAAGAGTTTATGTACTCTTTTTAGCTGTTGCGTTTATTGATCCGTATGTTTTTTTACCGAATTAAGCCACTGGGCGGGAGACAAACCCTCTACCTTCTTAAATGCCAAGAAGAACGTGGAACGAGTCCGAAAACCACATTCCTCATAAAGGCTATCTACCGTATGACCAGCATTCTCCGGCAGGAGCAACCTTCGCTTGGCTTCCCCCACTCGCATCTCGTTGATAAGCTCGAAGAAGTTCTGTTTTAAGTATTCGTTGATCGACCGAGAAAGTAATTTTTGGTAAATACCGGTCTCTCTCGATAATATGGATAAGGAAAGGTCCTTTCGCAGGAAAGCATTTGTTGTCTCCAGATACTCTTTCACTTGGGAACCATATATCTCTCATTTGTTCCTCGTCTGGTATAGACTGAAACCCTACCGTCTCATCCTTAACGAGCATCCGTGACGTTCCTTGGATATAAGGAACAGTTGGATGAGCAATAAAATTATAGACGAGGAAGCTCATCGCCATCACATTCAATATCTGTATCAACCAAGCATCAGTCCGAGGCCAAATCGCATAACAGGTCATCACGGTGACAAACAAGGCAGCGAACAGGATCATAAGTTTCGGAATCCATTCCTTTTGCATGTATTCGGTATCAGACCAATTATCCTTTATATACTGCTTCTTCCGGTAAAGATAAATAAAGATAGCGACAAAATAACCGATCATCTGCGAGGTAATCACGGCAGCGTTAAAATCACCGATCCAAGTATCATCACCGGTGACCTCATGAAGTATACTCTCCATACGCTTCCGCATAGGAATGGATAACACGATAACGACACAGACAATCGCCGGTAAAAAATGCAACAATTGGACAGGCTTGAAACGAGGATCAAGATCAAAGTTGCGGCGGGTAAATAACCACAGCAACGGCATCAACAGCGTATTGACCGAATAACTGATAGGGAAAAAGAACAACGTTATATCATGCCAACCAAGCATGCGGCTCATGTTGTAAATATAAACAGGGATGTTAGGAAGAACGATAATCGCTGCGGCATAACCACTCTCGCCACGAAACCGAGTGGCAATCAATAACAACATCGCCAATAACACCAAGATAATGATGCTACTAAAGTTAACGACAAGTATAAATTCGTGGTAGCTCATTTTCTTAGAGAGGGATGCCCTTCGGTTAAAGCATCCCCCATTTTATTTCATCTTTTAGCATAACAATCAATAAGCTCTGGCGAACAGTACCCGACAAGCCGACGGTTTACCTGTCACCATACACTTACCCGGAGTCTTATCTCCAGCTAAAGGAATACAGCGGATCGTAGCTTTTGTCTCGTTCTTGATCAATTCCTCTGTCTCTGGGGTTCCATCCCAGTGAGCCATGATGAAGACGCCATCCTCGATCTTCTCCTTAAATTCCTCATATGTATCTACGTTTATGATGTTAGCCTCACGGTGATCGTACGCTTTCTTGAAGATATTCGCTTGGATTTCCTCCAACAGATTCTTCACGTATTCCTCAATGCCATCACAAGTGATCGTTTCCTTCTCCAAAGTATCACGGCGCATCACCTCGATTGTATTATTTTCCAAATCACGACCACCCATAGCCAAACGCACGGGAACACCTTTCAACTCGTACTCAGCGAACTTCCAGCCCGGCTTCTTATTATCAGCGTCGTCATATTTCACGGAGATACCCAACGCCTTCAACTTAGCCACGATACCAGCGACCTTCTCGCTGATCTGCGCTAATTGCTCAGCGCTACGATAAATCGGGACGATCACAACCTGAATCGGAGCCAAATGAGGAGGCAATACCAAACCGTTATCATCGGAATGAGACATAATCAACGCACCGATCAAACGTGTGGAAACTCCCCAAGAAGTAGCCCAAGCATAGTCGCTCTTGCCGTTCTTGTCGATGAAAGTAACGTCGAAAGCCTTACCGAAGTTCTGTCCCAAAAAATGGGAAGTTCCCGCCTGCAAGGCTTTTCCATCCTGCATCATCGCCTCGATCGTATAGGTATCCAAAGCACCGGCGAAACGCTCGCTCTCAGACTTCACGCCCTTTATTACTGGCATTGCCATATAATTCTCAGCGAAGTTCGCGTAAACCTCTTGCATCTTCTTAGCTTCTATCTCCGCTTCTTCACGAGTAGCGTGAGCGGTATGGCCTTCCTGCCACAAGAACTCAGCCGTACGAAGGAACAAGCGAGTACGCATCTCCCAGCGCATCACGTTCGCCCATTGGTTGCACAAGATAGGCAGGTCGCGGTAAGACTGAATCCAGTTACGGTATGTATTCCATATAATGGTCTCCGAAGTCGGGCGAATGATCAATTCCTCTTCCAGTTTAGCTGCCGGATCTACGACAACCCCCGTACCGTCATGATTTGTCTTCAAACGATAGTGAGTAACCACGGCGCACTCCTTGGCGAATCCTTCCACGTGCTCAGCTTCTTTGCTTAAGAAAGACTTCGGGATCAGCAAGGGGAAATAAGCGTTCACATGACCGGTTTCCTTGAACATATCGTCTAGGATACGTTGCATCTTCTCCCAGATAGCATATCCGTAAGGCTTGATCACCATACAACCACGCACGGCGGAATTCTCCGCCAAATCTGCCTTAATTACCAAATCTTGGTACCACTGCGAATAGTTTACACTTCTCGGTGTAAGTTCTTTCAGCTCTTTTGCCATTTCTTTATATTTCTAAATTATACTGTTTTCCTTAATCTGAATAAGTAATGGGTTGCAAAGGTAAGAAATAATCGTATATCTTTGTAAAAACTATATATAGATAATATCATGAATATACACAAGATCACACGTTACTTACTTATGTTATGTGCATTTACGTTCTTAACTCTCACGGCGAAAGGGCAAGATGGAGAGCCTTTGCGACTGGCCGTGGCAGGAGTATCCCACGGACATCTATGGGAGGTGATAAGCCGTTTGGATAGAGGCGATTTCAAGATTGTAGGAGTCGCCGAGAAAGATGATTACTTACGGGAACATAACGGTCTGCGGGATAAGCTGGATCCTAACCTATTCTATGCGGACCTTGGCGAGATGCTGGATAAGACCCATCCGGAGGCAGTCATCGTATACGAGCCGATCCACGACCATCTTCGTGTGGTAGAGGCTTGCGCACCGAGAGGCATACATGTTATGGTAGAAAAGCCATTGGCCGTCAATAACGAACATGCTACCCGAATGGCATCGCTCGCCCGTGAGAAAAATATCTTGTTGCTTACCAACTACGAGACTACGTGGTATAATACCAACCATGAGGCATTCCGCCTTATCGACAGCGGTGCTATCGGGAAGATCGATCGTATCAACGTATACGACGGGCATCAAGGTCCCTTCGAGATCAACTGCGGAAAAGAGTTCACGGACTGGTTAACCGACCCCGTGCTGAATGGCGGCGGGGCAGTTATCGATTTTGGATGTTACGGAGCCAACTTAGCCACCCGTCTCATGAAAGATGAAAAGCCTCTTAGCGTATACGCCGTACTACGGCAGAATAAACCGAATCTTTATCCCAAGGTAGACGATGACGCAACTATTATCGTGGAATATCCTTCCGCAACCGTCCAGATCATGGGATCATGGTGTTGGCCGATGGGTAGAAAAGATATGCATATCTATGGCGACAAAGGATATATTTACCAAGATACGCCTAAGGAAATGCGAATTTATACCAACGGAAAGGAGCGCCAAGAAATAGCACCTTCCTTGAACGCTCCTTATAATGATTCCTTTTATTTCTTGAAAGCCGCTGTCCGTAAAGAGATTGACGTACCTCCCACGGACCTTTCCTCGTTGGAGAATAACCTAATGGTAGTGCGGATATTGGACGCTGCCATTCAAAGCGCGAAATCTAAAGCGGTTATCCAGCTCTTTTGAGAGTTTAAAACACCTCTTTCCAATGTTTTAGATTCGTATCGATGGTATCCAAGACCTCCTTGCTTCGCCCCTCCATCATTAACTTATACATGGTCTGGGCAAAACCAAGCATTTGGGAGAACTCAATCTTGGGAGGCATCGCTAATGCGTTCGGATCGGTCATGATGTTAACCAAGGCCGGTCCGTCAGCGTTAAACACTTTCTGCAAAGTGGGGAATACATCGTCGGGGTTGATCACGTTGTAGCCCGCCATTCCCATTGAAAGGGCGACCCGGGCGAAATCCGGGTTCAGCATCGTGGTCTGCCAATCCGGCAGTCCGGCCACCTCCATCTCAAGTTTTACCATTCCTAGGGAACGGTTATTAAATACGATTAATTTAATCGGCAAATGGTATTGCACGATCGTAGCAAGGTCGCCCAACAACATTGAGATACCTCCATCACCACACAACGCCACGACTTGCCTGCCGGGATAAGCCAATGCCGCCCCTATCGCTTGCGGCATGGCGTTCGCCATCGAGCCATGATTGAATGATCCCAACATCTTCCGCATACCCGTAGCTTGCAAATAGCGGGCACCCCATACACAAGTCATACCCGTATCCACGGTAAATATGGCGTCGTCCGAGCTAAGCTCGTCTACGACCGAGATCACGTACTCTGGCTGTATCTTCTCTTCTTTCCCCCGGACAGTGGCGGCAGAACGGAGATTTTCCCGAACTTTCTCATATTTAGCCAACTGTTCCCGCAAGAAACTATTATCTTCTTTCTGGTGAATCAACGGAATCAACTCATCCAAAGTATCCTTCACATCGCCACAAAGCCCCATTTGTATCTTGGCACGACGCCCCAGACGATTCGGATTGATATCCACCTGTACGATCGTGTTGCTCTCTGGCATGAATGCCTCGTATGGAAAATCGGTTCCCAACAACACCAACACCTCTGCCTCATGCATACTATAATAGCCGGAAGGCATGCCCAATAGACCGGTCATCCCCACCTCGTTCGGATTATCGTATTGGATCTCCATCTTACCCTTGAAAGAATAGGCTACCGGAGCATTCAGTAATTTAGCCAACTGCACCAATTCCGGATGGGCATCTTTCGCACCTATTCCACAATAAAGTGTCACTTTCTTCGCGTTATTCAACAAATCCGCTAATTCCCGGATTTCCTGTTCGGCGGGACAAACCCGTTGTCGCGTAGGAAAAGAAAAGGTAGAGGACAAACCCGCTGTAGCATTCTCTGCCGCCAAGTCACCGGGAAGTCCGATCACCCCGACCCCACGTGATGAGATCGCCGCTTGCATAGCGCCTTGAAGCATCCGGGGAAATTGTTCCGGCGTAGTGGCTACTTGGTTATAATAGCTACAATCATCGAATAATTTGATCGTATTTGTCTCTTGGAAATATTCCGTACCAAACTCCCGGGAAGGGATCGTGGAAGCGATCGCCAAGACCCGTGCTCCGGATCGTTGGGCATCATACAGCCCATTAATTAAATGTACATGCCCGGGGCCACTACTACCTGCGCAACAAGCCAACTCGCCTGTCAACTGGGCCTCCGCCGCAGCGGCATAAGCCCCCGTTTCCTCATGACGGACATGAATCCACCGCAATCTGCCGTTTTTCCGAACAGCCTCGTTCACCTCATTCAGGCTATCGCCTGTCACGGCGTATATACGTCGTACGCCTGCTTTTTCCAGCGTATCCACTAACTGGTCCGCAACTTTCTTCGCCATAGTTTAAACTCTTCTTTTTATTTTATAAGAAAACTATCAAGGGCTGGAGAAAGTTTTTGGAAAGACTGATTTTTATTTGATGCAATCCGTCAATGTTCGTAAAAAAGCGACAATCGCAGTCTCCTCTTCCTGAGATAAACCTAAGTTCCCCAGTTCATCCTTATTTACGGTCTCGGGATATTCCGCCGGGGGGAAATCCTCTACATCCCTTACGTTATAAAAATGTACGATCTCCTCCAAGGTCTTGAAATATCCATTATGGCCATATGGAGCTGTCAGAGCGATATTGCGGAGCGTAGGCACACGGAACTTCCCGTATTCTTCCGGATCACGCAGTCGTGAGCCCAAGCCAAGATCCATCGTATCCTTACCACACGTATTATAGGGAGCCGAAACCTTAAAGAATGGATTGCCCGGATTTGAGGGAATCCCCAGATTATCATAGGTATGATCGGTGAATAGCACCTTCCCGGCCCGTTCGTCGGGATCCAAGATATGGCACTCGGCACATAGCCCTTTTTCCTTGAAAAGCTCATAGCCTAGTTTCTCCTCTTCTGTTAATTGACATTTGCCGGCTTGCCAAGCATCGAACTTCGAGGAGAATGGATTCATCTCGGCGGAACGCTCGTAGAGGGCGATCACCTCGTTTATATAGTAAACATATCACCAAATGTACGATTTATTTCTCAAGATATATGAGCGATGGCCTCTATTTATGGAGAGACATCCCCATGTAGATACCGATGCAATAAGGAATTAACCAGATGAACCACACAACAATGCTAAATCTGTTGAAATGCTGTTTGGCTTTTAACGAACCTTTAAAGTAAGTCCAAATCGCCCAGATCGCATGGATCAGCATCAAGCAAATAGCGATAATTCCCGTTACGGTATGTACCGTATCATGTAAATGGGTCAGTTGGGCGATATGCTCCATCAAGCCCGTTCCAATAGCGTCCGCATAAAGTCCTAATACAAAAAACCAAAGATGCCACGCTTTTAACTGTCCTTGGAAACGCTCGCCCCAGACCCCGATCGTATAGCATATCAAGGCGGATGATATGACACAAATGGCCGTAATCAGTAAATGAATATCAAGTTGATTGAATACCATATTTTTCCTTTTTCAAAAAGAACAGAAGCTTCCTAAAAAAGTTCAGGCTATTGGCAAAGAATTCATACATTCGCGTGTCTAAATAAAAACGACAGGGCAATCCCGTTGAAAAATATGAAACAAAATATACTCGCTCTCTATCTGATCAAGTTTTCCAAATGGTTCTCGCTCGTAATGCCTATCATTGTCCTATTCTACGAGGATCATGGTTTAGGACTACAAGACGTGTTTATTTTGAAGAGTGTCTACTCGGTCGCCGCTGTCACTTTGGAGATTCCCTCGGGCTATCTGGCGGACGTATGGGGGCGTAAGAAATGCTTGATTCTAGGTTGTATACTTTTCTTTGGAGGGTACCTATGTTATTCTTTCACCTCCACTTTCACGGCATTTCTCTTCGCCGAGATTTTGTTGGGAACCGGGCAAACCTTGGTAAACGGAGCGGATTCGGCGCTGCTCTACGATACAACCGTACGATATAAAAAAGAAGAACTTTATTTGCGGTATGAGGGACGTATCACGATGATCGGTAATTTCGCCGAGGCCATCGCCGGGATATTCGGTGGATTGCTGGCCGCCTATTCCTTGCGATTGCCGTTTTACGCCCAAGCGTTTGTCGCCTTTATCGGCATTCCAGCGGCGTTCGCCTTGCAGGAATTCAATACTAAGAGCAAGGTGCAGAACCCGGTTTCCGAGATTCTCCGCATCTTGAAATATTCCTTGGTCACGAACCGTAAGCTATGCTATAACATCATGTTCTCCGGTATCATCGGAGCCGCTACATTAACGATGGCATGGTTCGTGCAGCCCGTATTGATGAAGTTGGAAACCCCGACCTCCTATTACGGTGTCATTTGGACCGTGCTCAATCTGACTGTGGGATTGTCCGCCCTCTATTCTGATCAGGTAGAGCGGTATTTCGGGATGCGTAAATCAAACACGTTTATACTACTTATAATCGTAGGTGGATATATATCGCTCGCTTATAACCTTACTTATTGGGGATTAGCGATCTTGTTCATTTTCTATATAGTCCGGGGCTTCGCCACACCGATTTTGAAAGGTTACATTAATCAAATGACCTTCTCGGAGATGCGGGCTACGGTCTTGTCGATCCGTAACTTTGTGATCCGCTTGATATTCGCTGCCATCGCCCCATTTATAGGTTGGCTAAATGATTTCTATTCTTTACGTGTCGCCCTGTTAGTTTCCGCCGGAATTATTGCCATACCCGGAATTTTATTCTTAGTTTTGCAATTCCGTAAAGCAGATTAAAAATATAATAGCATGAAAAGACAACTTATGACCGGACTGTTTGCCGCTTTGGCTTTCACAGCGGTAGCCCAGTCGAATGAGTGGCGAGACCCCGAGGTCAACGCCGTAAACCGTGCCCCGATGCACGCCAATTTCTTCGCCTACGAGACCGCCGAGGTGGCAGCGAAGGACGCCAAGGAACAATCCCAGAACTTCATGACCTTGAACGGTCCTTGGAAATTCTTTTGGGTAAAGAACGCTGACGCTCGTCCTACCGATTTCTGGCGGACCGATTACAACGACAAAGGATGGAACAATATGCCTGTGCCCGGTGTATGGGAACTGAACGGATATGGAGATCCTCTCTACGTAAACGTTGGTTACGCTTGGCGTGAGCAATTCAAGAACAACCCGCCCGAGGTCCCTACCGTTAATAACCATGTGGGTTCCTACCGTCGTGAGATCATGGTTCCTGCCAGCTGGAACGGAAAAGAGATCATCGCCCATTTCGGTTCCGTTACCTCCAATATGTATTTGTGGGTAAACGGGAAGTACGTAGGCTATAGCGAAGACAGCAAGCTGGAAGCGGAGTTTAACTTAACTCCTTACTTGAAACCCGGACAAAAAAACCTGATTGCTTTCCAAGTATTCCGCTGGTGTGATGGCACTTATCTGGAAGACCAAGATTTCTTCCGTTACAGCGGTGTCGGACGTGATTGTTATTTATACGCCCGTAACCCAAAGCAACAGATCGCCGATATACGTGTGACTCCGGATCTGGACGCTCAATACCAAAATGGCTCGTTGGCAGTCAACCTGACCATGAAGGGTAAAGGTACAGTAGAGCTTGAACTATTGGATGCCCAGAATAAAGCTGTCACTACCCAATCCTTGAACGCTTCCGGAAAGGTCAGCACGACGATAGAAGTCTCCTCTCCCCACAAATGGACTGCGGAGACTCCCTATCTATATACTTTACGGGCTACTTTAAAAGAGGGAGGCAAAACAATCGAGGTAATCCCCGTAAAAGTAGGTTTCCGTAAGATCGAATTAAAGAACGCCCAGATACTCGTGAACGGGCAACCGGTTCTTTTCAAGGGTGCCGACCGTCACGAGATGGATCCCGATGGCGGTTATGTCGTTTCACGCGAACGCATGATACAGGACATACAGATCATGAAGAAATTCAATTTGAACGCCGTTCGTACCTGCCACTATCCCGATGACAACTTCTGGTACGATCTTTGCGATAAATACGGTATCTATGTCGTAGCCGAAGCCAATATAGAGTCTCACGGAATGGGATACGGCGAGGAGACGTTAGCCAAGAACCCATCTTATAAGAAAGCGCATCTGGAACGTAACCAACGTAACGTCCAACGTGGCTTCAACCATCCGAGTATCATCTTCTGGTCCTTGGGTAACGAGGCTGGATACGGTCCTAACTTCGAGGCCGCTTACGACTGGATCAAGAACGAAGACCCCAGCCGTGCCGTACAATACGAACAGGCCGGAAAGAACGGAAAGACCGATATCTTCTGCCCGATGTATTACAACTACGAGGATTGCGCTAAATACAGCGAGGATAACTCCATGCAAAAGCCTTTGATACAATGTGAATACGCTCATGCCATGGGTAACTCTCAAGGAGGTTTCAAGGAATATTGGGATTTGATCCGTAAATACCCGAAATATCAAGGGGGCTTCATCTGGGACTTCGTGGATCAATCCGTGCGCTGGACCGGCAAGAACGGGAAAATGATCTATGCTTATGGCGGCGATTTCAATAAGTTCGACGCTAGCGATAATAACTTCTGCGATAACGGCTTGATCAGCCCGGATCGTGTTCCGAACCCGCATATGTACGAGGTGGGGTATTATTACCAAGATATCTGGACAACCCCCGGCGATCTGTCGAAAGGTGAGATCAAGGTGTACAACGAGAATTTCTTCCGTGACCTTTCCGCTTATTATCTGGAATGGGAAATGCTGAAAGGTGGCAAGGTTGTTCGTAGCGGACGTGTCGATGACCTGAAAGTAGCTCCCCAACAAACATCAACGATCCGATTGGATCTAGGCGAGACTTGCCAATGCACGGAATGGTTGCTGAATGTATCTTATAAACTGAAGAACCGTGAGGGCTTATTACCCGCCGGACATACCGTGGCCAAGGATCAGCTGACGTTGAACCCGTACAAGGCTCCATCTATGGATTTGAAAAACGTGGAAACAACCAATATCGAAACCAAGGCTCCAGCCGTACAAGATAACGACGCCAATTACCTGATCGTGGAAGGTTGTGGTTTCCGTACCGAATTCAACCGTGAGAATGGTTACCTGATCAAATACGAGGTAAACGGCCAAGACATGATCAAGGAAGGAGAGGCTTTGACTCCTAACTTCTGGCGTGCGCCGACAGACAATGATTTCGGAGCTGGCCTACAGAAGAAGTACGCCGCATGGAAGAATCCGGAAATGAAGCTGACTTCTCTTAACCAACGGATGGAGAACAAGCAAGTGATCGTAGAGGCCGTTTACGATATGCCGACCGTATCCGCCAAGTTGAACTTGACGTACGTGATCAATAACAAGGGTGCGATCAAGGTTACCCAGAAAATGACAGCAGACAAGAATGCCAAGGTATCCCCCATGTTCCGCTTCGGTATGCAAATGCCGATGCCGAGATATTTCGAGAATATCGAATACTACGGCCGTGGTCCCGTGGAGAATTATATCGACCGCAAGGGTAACGCGGACTTGGCTATTTACCGCCAGACCGTAGACGAGCAATTCTATTCGTATATCCGTCCGCAAGAGAATGGAACGAAATCGGATATCCGCTGGTGGAAAATGCTGAACGAGGCTGGCAACGGTATCGAGGTCGTAGCCTCTGCCCCATTCTCCGCTTCCGCTTTGCATTATACGATAGAGTCTTTGGACGACGGTGCCCGAAAGGATCAAAGACACTCTCCAGAAGTAGAGGAAGCCGACTTGACAAACCTTTGTCTCGATAAGGTACAGATGGGATTAGGCTGTGTAAATAGCTGGGGAACTATCGCACTCCCGGAATACCAGATTCCTTACGGCGACTATGAGTTCACGTTCATTCTTACTCCGGTAAAACATAGCATCGAGATCGAGTAAAACGAATCTTTTATCTAGTGAGAGATATATGAAAGAAGGGGAAAGCAATAGATGTTTTCCCCTTCTCACGTTTTCTATCATCACTATTCTTTAACAGGCACAGCCTACAAAATCCCTGAACAGCTCCACCCCCTTTATCAGCGAGGAACGTGGACAAGCGATATTCCAACGCATGAAGCCTTCGCCTTCTGCTCCATACATCGTTCCGGCATTGAGCCATAGCTTCGCTTTCTCGATCAGCAAGTGCTCCAATTCTTCCGATGATTTACCTAACTTACGGCAATCCATCCATACAAGATAAGTGCCTTCCAACAAGGTTATCGGAAAGTCCGGCAGATATTTCCCGCAAAAATCTTTCATGTATAAGTAATTCTGCCATAAATAATCGATCAGTTGCGACAGCCATTCCTCTCCCTCATTATAGGCCGCTATGGTAGCTATTACACCAAAAGGATTCACATCGCATACCTCGTTGATATTGATTGCCCGGTCTATCTTCCGACGTAGGTTCTCATCGTAACACACGATATTGGCGATTTGTAATCCAGCGATATTGAAAGCCTTGCTAGGCGACAGGCATGTCACGGAATGCCGTAGGAATTCTTCTGAGATAGATGCAAACGGTGTAAAAGTATATCCCGGAAATACGAGTTCGCAATGTATCTCATCTGATACGACTATTAGGCCATTACGGATACAGATCTTGCCGATACGACTTAGTTCCTCACGTGTCCATACCCTTCCAGCGGGATTATGAGGATTACACAACAGCATGACCTTTACCTTCGGATCAGCGGCTTTTTTCTCCAAATCCTCATAATCAATCGTGAATGTATCATGGGCATAAGACAAAGGGGTGCGGATAATCTCACATCTGTTATTGCGGATGGACGAGAAAAAACAGTTATAAACCGGAGTCTGCACCAGTACTTTATCACCCGGCTCGGTTAGCGCCTTGATAACGGCAGAAATTGCCGGAACAACTCCGGAGGTACAAATCATCCATTCTTTTCGTATTTGCCATCCATGCCGACGTTCAAACCAGCCTGTCACCGCTTCGTAATATGCATCCGGTACTCGAGTATAACCGAAAATACCATGTTCTACACGTTGCCGTAAGGTTTCGATAATAACGGGTGCCGTACGGAAATCCATATCGGCCACCCACATCGGTAGAACATCCGTATCCACAGCGCTATCCCATTTATAGGAGTTCGTACCGGTACGAGGCACTATTTCATCGAAGTTATATCTCATATTCTTTATGCGGAAAAGCAAGTACGTTCATTCCATAGCCTCAGTTGGCAATTACCCGGAGCCTTAATGTTCTCGTCGAGGATTACCTCACCATAGCTTCCGGCGGTGATGCTTCCCGTACGGGGATTCTTCACGCTACGGATCGGGCTATTGATAGTCGCCTGCACGGAACTGTATTCAAAGGCTAGATCGCAATCATCTGCCATCGTACAGTTCTCCATCATAAGATCGTGGGCGTAACAAAGCGGCTGTGTACCCGAGATTTTGCAATTTACCAAACGCAGGTTCTTCGAGTGCCATCCCAAGTACTCGCCGTTAATCTCGGAATCGTATACGGTAACATTCTCCGTATCCCAGAAAGCGTCTTTCGAGTTGATGACCGCATTACGGATTTCCACGTTCTTACAATACTGGAACGAGTAGTTTCCATTTTGAGCGTAGTTCCGGATTTTAATGTTCTCGCCGTGCATAAATAAATAATCAGCATGATCTATTTGCACATTTATCAATTCCACGTTCCGGCAATGCCAAAGGGTTTCTTGAGCATTGGGTAGTTGTACGTTTTCCAGTCTGATACCGTCCATCTCCCGAAACATCTTTGGGGCTTCCACCCGTGTATCCGTCATCACTAGATTTTGGGAGTACCATAACGCAGCACGTCCACCTTCGGTAAACAGGCTATTCTTGATGGTGAAGCCATCCACGTGCCAGAACGGATATTTACCCTCAAAACGACAGCCTATGGCTATGATATTGCTACACTCTTTCAATGCCGACTCCCCGGCATGAATAACGACATTGTCTAATTGTAAATCGTGAGAGGCGAACAAAGGACGCTCACCACTAAATTCCATATCCTTTATCTGTTGCATAATGAATCTTATTTAAAGTTTTCTACAAAGAACCGTTCAATCTTATCGAAGGGAATGACACTCATCTGATCGTATAAATCGACATGATTCGCTCCGGGTATAATTAGCAATTCCTTATTGTCACCTTTCAGTTTCTTGAAAGCATCCTCGCTGAAGTAACGTGAATGCGCTTTCTCTCCATGAATAATCAATACGGCGCTACGAATCTCGTCACTATACGAGAGTATAGGCATATTGATGAACGATAAAGCCGAGGTCTTGTTCCATCCGCCATTCGAGTTGAGCGAACGCTTGTGGTAACCACGCTTCGTCTTGTAATAAGCGTAGTAGTCTTTCAAGAATTGGGGCGCATCGTCGGGTAACGTATCGGGCAAACCTCCCGCAAGGGCGTATGAGCCGTTCTTTGTGTCAGCGGTACGCTGTTCATTGAGTTGCTTGCGCAATTCATAACGTGCGTCGGCATCCATCGCATCGAAGTAACCATTAGCGTTCACACGGCTCATATCGTACATCGTAGAGGTTACGGTCGCTTTGATACGAGTATCGATAGCCGCCGCATTAAGAGCCATGCCTCCCCATCCGCAGATACCGAGGATACCGATATGTTCCGCATCCACATCATCACGTGTCGAAAGGAAATCGACGGCCGCACAGAAATCTTCCGTATTGATGTCGGGAGAAGCTACATAACGAGGCTCTCCGCCACTCTCGCCTGTATATGACGGATCGAAAGCGATCGTCAGAAATCCACGTTCTGCCAATTTCTGGGCATATAAACCCGAGGATTGTTCCTTCACGGCACCGAACGGACCGCTAATAGCGATAGCAGGCAATTTTCCATCCGCATGCTTGGGTTTGTACATATCGGCGGCAAGCGTAATGCCATAGCGATTACGAAAAGTAACTTTACTATGGCTCACCTTGTCACTCTGTGGGAATACTTTATCCCACTCCTTAATTAGATTCAAATTCTTGTCCATTGTATGATCGGTATTAATTTGATTGTCTGTAGCGAACAGATTTCCCGTAGCGCAAAAGCATATGGCTATTGCCGTACATAATTCTCTTAATGACTTCTTCATGTCGTTCCTTGTTTATTTTTACGAAGGCAAAGATAGAGGCTCAAATAGCATCCCTTTGTAGACAAATTACGGGTGTCATGACCTCAATTACAGGTTTTGTGGAATCAGCCAGAAAGCCTGTAAATACACATAATCCGTAACAATGGTTATATAATCCGTAATTAGGGTTATAACTATATATGAATTATCCTCTATTTTTGCATACAGAATTATTGATTAAATACGTACGGCTTATGGATAAGATACTTAACTTAGATAGTGTAGACCTATATAACAAACTATACGGCCTCGAAACCCTAAATCCGCTTGTCAGTGTCATAGATTTGAATAAAGCGACGAGTAGTGTAGATCTCATCCGCTTCAATTACGGCATCTACGCACTGTATCTAAAACTAGAGAAAGCCTGCGATATCAAATACGGACGCCAGACATACGATTACCAAGAAGGCACGATCGTTTGCTTCGCCCCCGGACAAACTGCGGAAACAAATCCGACAACCGATAAAGTCCAAGTAAACGCACATGGTATTCTTTTCCATCCCGATTTACTGCGTGGAACGTCACTCGGAAAGAATATAAAGAAATATACGTTCTTTTCTTACGAGGTAAACGAGGCGTTGCATCTCTCGGAAGAAGAAAGATCTATCGTGATGGATTGCCTGAAGATCATCCGTATGGAACTGGAACATGGCGTGGATAAACATAGTAAAACCTTACTTGTAAACCATATCGAACTGCTGCTTAATTATTGTATGCGTTTTTATGAAAGGCAGTTCATCACCCGAGGCAAGACAAACCGGGATGTGCTGACACGTTTCGAAAACCTGTTGGATGAGTATTTCGAAAGTACACTCGCCGAACAGGACGGATTGCCTACGGTGAAATACTTTGCCGACAAGCTTTGCCTCTCATCGAACTATTTCGGTGACATGTTCAAGAAGGAAACCGGCAAATCACCGCAGGAATACATCCAAGAGAAAGTAATCGAGCTAGCCAAAGAACGTATCTCCGGCACGGCGGACACAGTCAGCCAAATCGCATATTCCCTCGGTTTCCAATATCCGCAGCACTTCTGTCGGCTATTCAAGAAACGGGTAGGGTACACGCCAAGTGAATACCGTGCGCAGATCGGTCTATCAACGAATCTATAGAAGGCGTTCAAGAAGATGTTAGATATTAAGACTGTATATGAATGTAACCGGTGCTTGGGATGCAAGACGCTGCACCCACAAGTAAGCCTCATCAATCTAGAGAGCCCGAACCTAGAGCAAGAGGCCGTAAAGTTCGAGTTCTACGCGATCCTCTTGATAGAAGACTGCCCGGACGGTTGCTATTGTTGCGGACGTAAGTATTACGATTATTCCAACGCTACGATGGTGTTTCTTACACCCGGTGAGATTTTCCGCATGAGCGAGAATAATACGCTACCCAACAAAGGGTACCTTTTAGCGTTCCATCCCGACCTATTGTTCCACACGTCATTGGACAACCCTATTAAGAACTATACCTTCTTCGCTTATCACAAAGAAGAGGCTCTGCATCTCTCTCAACGTGAGACAGCCAAAGTTACGTGTTGTCTGGAAAACATCGAGGACGAGCTTCACCATGCCATCGATACGCACAGTGGTACCATTCTATCCCGCCACATTGAATTATTATTGGATTATTGTACACGCTATTATGAGCGACAGTTCATTACCCGGGAAAATAAGAACAAGGCTATCTTGGAGAAATTGGAAAGGCTCCTCGACGAGTATATCATTTCCGGTAAATTAGAGAACGGCCAGCTACCCACCGCCGAATATTGTACGGCAGAACTGGACCTTTCTGTCGCTTACTTCAACGACCTGTTAAGATTCGAGACCGGCAAAACACTGGAGGAATATTTTCAGTTCAAACGATTGAGCGTGGCTAAGACAATGCTACTGAAAAACGGTAATACTCCCGCTTTGGTAGCACGACAATTAGGTTATCCGAACGTACAGTATTTCAGCCTTATATTTAAGAAGATCACAGGTATCGCTCCCTGTGAATATCCATATGCGCAAAACTAAGAAACGGAAGGAATGACCTCCTTCCGTTTCTTAGAATGACATTATTTTCCTAGCTTCTTTTCCAGCATCTTCATAAAATATCCCCCGACAACCGAACGGGCTTGAAAACCTCGTTGCGTACCATCGGAAGTAAAATGCCAATCGCTTAGAGGAACACGTGAAGTCGTCTCGTTGGCGTAGTTCCAGACCGGAACCATCAGCGCATTGAAATCCTCCATCGATCCGGTCAAACAAGCGGACCATAAAATCCAGTCGGACTTCGTATAATCCTCCCGGTTATCCAACGGCAAACCATATTTATTTTGTTTTGTCTTGTAATAAGCCATTTCCGTAGCGGCAACCTCTTTTGGGAAGATATTCAAGCCCAGCAAGCGATCCCAGACCAGATTATATTTTTGGCTCCAAGTGCCCGGCTTATCGAAAGTCAGGCGGTAATGATCACCATCGTTCGCCATCTTCACCCACTTAGCGGCCATCTCACGGGCGACTTCCGTATATTGTCTAGCGATATCGGCCTTACCTAACATCTCCGCCAATTTTCCGTAGCCGGCAACTCCCATAATTGCCTTGATGGACAAGTTCGTGTTATGGGCGAAATGTCCGGCAAAATCATCCGTACAAAGTTGGTTCTTCGGATCAAGGCCTTCCTTCAACAAGTAATTCGCCCATGTAGTCAAGACCTCCCAATGTTGGGCGGCATAATCAGCATTGCCATCCACTATTGCTATAGCGGTCGCTAGCACAAGCATATTACCACTTTCTTCCACGGGCATATCGCCACCATAGGTTTGACCGTTCGCAACCGGATAGGTACCCACATCGTGAGCCGGAAAAGGTTTCTTCCATTGTCCGCTCTCGCTATAATAGAAAATGGGATTCATCATTCCCTTCAATAAATCCGTGTTGTATACTAAGAATAAGGGGGCGGAAGGATACGTAATATCCACTGTTCCGATAGAACCGTTACTGAAATTTTCTTTCGAAAGGAATAAGAGAGTCCCTTCCTTATCAGTCACCAACTTATGGGCGGCGATCGCCTGCCGATATGCGATAGCGCATAGCTCGGCGTATTTCTTCCCTCCTACGGCACTCGTCTCGCTCATCAAAGAAGAATCGAAGGAACCGCAACGCCGCATCAGATCCTCGTAAGAAGCCTCCCCTTTTTCGAACGCCTGATGAATATCCACCTTTCCGTCGTGCTTCCAATAAGGCATCCGGTTGTCTTGGAAATACTGGATCGAATATAAATCATCGTAACCGATCATCAAATGTCCGGAGACGGTTTCCTTGGAGACCTTGCCGATCGGGTCCGTATAAGCGAGGACTGTCATTTGCTCACGCATATCCGAAGAGAGACTTTGCGATCCAGCCGGTAAATTACCAGTAGTCATGAAAGCTTTCTTCGTAGCATAATACTCGTCGATCGTTGCGGAGACTCCCGGTTTCTTGGGGATAGCCAAATAGAAATATCCCCAGTCAATCCGTACATCATCCCCGGTTTTCGCCAGAACCTCTTGATCGATTGTTCCTGTCTTCAGGTAAATTAAATCAGGGGTTTCCGTTTTCTCGAAAGTCACCTCTTGATCGATCGTATTCACGGCCCATTGCGGCGTGGCTTCCAGGTATAGTTGCACGTCGTGATCTTTACCGTCGATGGAACGGACTTGATAGGTTATATAATTAAACGGAGAAGTCATAGCCTCCAGATCATTCAGCAAGAAAGGAGCCGTGAAAATCAAGTCCAGACTCACGCCACCGCACTCAAAGGTATAGAATGTTTGCGTAGGCATCACGTTCATGGATTTCTGGATCGCTTTCTCATCGAACGTATCTCCTCGTTTCACCTTCCGCATGATTCCCATATCCACATAAGCGCCTCCCCCATTGTTCCGGCAATGAGCGGCCAACACGTTACCCGTAGGCTTCAAGCTCTCCGCCACCGCTTCCGGTATCTCTTTCAGCAAATCATAGTCCAGACCGTTCCCTGCCACGGCGATTTGCTTTCCATTTAGATACACCTCGATATTATCATCATGCGAATATTGGAGGTAGAGGGCATCCTTTTGCTCATCCGAAGGCCAGTCAAACGTACGACGTACCCAGATATCTCCTGTAGACCAAGGCGTGGAACGATTCGGATTATCTTCCGTTCCGAAAGCGGCTTTTCCCCGCTTCCAACTTTTCGGATCATAAGCCTCGGCGAACCAATCGCCGGCAGGCTGAGACATCGTATAATCGGCCTCCCATAAGCCATCCGAGGCCATACCGATCACCGAGGTCACCTGTATATCGTCCATTCCCATGAAACGGTATGACTTACCATCTACTCGTATACCGCCTAGAAGCGGATAATCACGGCCGGTCCAATGCCGTACCGACTCATCATTCAATTGATCGGCAAACGACCATGCGCTTGTATAGGGGTCGATCGTGACCAAAGGAACGGCCGGAGCACGTAAAGAGTTCTCTGCCGCCGCCGTATATACCTCGGAAACTTTCACTTGCGTACAACAAGATAAAGCCATACAACAAGATAAAGCCAATAAATAGTTTCTCATCTGCTTACTTCACGGTTTTATGAATGGCCTCCAGCACGATCTTCTCCATGATCTTATAGCCTTCCAAGGTAGGATGCACACCATCTTTCGACAGGTTAGCGGGCAATCCGTTTCGCTCATCTTTCATGGCGGAATGATAATCCACGTATGTCAAACCATTCTTATCCGCATACTCCTTGATCCATTTATTGAGCTGGATAACCTTATCGGCCGGTTGCATACCCGGTCTCCAAGGAAAATCATAAGCCGGCAATACGGAGCAGAAAATCACCTTGATATGATTTGCCTTCGCCAATTCTGCCATAGAGACCAAGTTCCCAAACACGTTTTCCAAGGCGATCACACCGTTATTGTGAGCGATATCATTGATTCCCGCCAAGATCACCACGGCTTTCGGTTTCAAGTTAATAACGTCTTGGCGAAAACGAACTAGCATCTCCGAGGTTGTCTGTCCGCTGATCCCACGGTCTACGAAGTTATTCCGGATAAAGAAAGTCGAATCCGCCGGCCACCATCCGTCTGTAATGGAGTTCCCCATAAATACCACGTTCGAAGGAACTTTCACGGTCTTGTTAGCCTCCGCATAACGACCAAACTGAGCCCAGTCCCCTTTCTCGGTCTGGGCAAATAACGTAGTGGTAGCCAATAAACAACCCGCTACCAGTAAAGCTTGTTTCATGTTTTTCATATTACTTGATTATAAAATACAAACCAACGATCTTGTTTTCATCAAACAAAAGTAATCAAAATTGTCCACTCACCCATTCACACAAGAAAATATCTTATATTTGCTGTCATTGAAAAATAAAAACATCCGAATATGCTGAAAAAGATTCTTTCCAACACGATCGTACGGTTGATACTGGCCGTCTTGATCGGACTTCTGGTTGGGCTTGCCGTAAACGAGTCTGTGTTAAAAGCGGTCATGATCGTAAAACAAATTACGGGACAGATTATTTTCTTCTTGGTTCCGTTGATCATTCTAGGATTCGTGGCGCCTTCTATCGCCCGCTTGAAAAGCAACGCATCCAAAGTCTTATTATTCGCTTTTAGTATCGCATACCTGTCATCGGTTGGCGCCGCTACCTTTGGCGCCGTTGTGGGTTATGAATTAATACCGCATTTGCATATTCAAACCGCCTCGGAAGGTCTAAAAGACATCCCTCCCATGTTGTTTAATCTAGAGATTCCGCCAGTGATGAGCGTTATGTCGGCATTGGTATTGGCCGTGATGCTGGGACTTTCTACCGCATGGGTTAAATCCGAGGAGATGGAGAGGTTGCTGGAAGTATTCCAGAACATGGTACTTAAATTGGTAGAACGGGTCTTGATGCCGGTCCTGCCGCTTTTCATCGCCGCAAATTTCTGTGTCCTTAGTTATGAGGGGGCGATTACAAAGCAGTTGCCTATCTTTTTATCCGTCCTGTTGATTGTCATCATTTGCCATTACATCTGGTTGACCTTACTGTATGTAGTCGCATCGATCTACTCCCGGAAAAATAGCTGGGGCGTATTGAAATACTACGGACCCGCTTATTTGACAGCCTTAGGCACCATGTCATCCGCCGCCACCTTGGGCACGGCCTTGACCTGCGCCAAGAAAAGCAAGATCTTGCGAGAGGAAGTAATTGACGTGACTGTCCCCCTGTTTGCGAACATCCATCTATGCGGCTCTATCTTGACGGAAGTGTTTTTCGTATTGACTGTCTCGCTAATATTATATGGCAGCATGCCGGACTTCACGACGATGTTCGTATTTATCATCTTGCTTGGTTTCTTCGCGATCGGCGCTCCCGGCGTACCGGGCGGTACGGTGCTCGCCTCATTGGGCCTGATCATCGCTATCCTAGGTTTCGACGAGGCGGGAACGGCATTATTGCTTACGATATTCGCTTTGCAAGATAGCTTCGGTACGGCTTGCAACGTGACGGGAGATGGTGCTCTTACCTTAATCACGGATACGTTCGATCAAGGGCAAACGGGAAAAGCTTCCACAGCTTTATAAGGACAAAACCTCATGGCTATTTTACTGCAACCCGCCTTGCAGTAAGTGGTATCACTTCCTTTTCATTCGATACTCTATGGGTGACTCCCCCGTATGCTTCTTGAAATACCGTCCCAGATAGGATTGGCTGGGAAAGTTCAAGTGGTTCGTTATCTCCTGCACGGTCATTTCCGTGGTACGCAACAACACCTTTGTCTCCAATATGATATGCCGGTCTATAATGGTCTTCGCCGACTCGCCCGCCACTTGCCGGGTGATAGTGGAGAGATAACGGGGAGAGATACAAAGCTCGTTCGCATAGAAAGAGACCTCTTTCTGGTCGAGATAATGGGCATGGATGCAATTGATGAACTTATGGAACAACTCCTCCCCACGGTTGCACCCATTTTGCTGGCGGCTCGAAAAGGAGTACCTTGTCTTATCATACATATTAAGGAAGAAGCATTGCAACTGGTTTTTCACGATCATATCACGGTACACGTTATTCCGATCCATGTAAATCAGCCAAAACAGCCGGATGATCACATTTATGGTCTCCTCCTGATCGGCGGGATGCGTATAGCAAGGGCTATCCTTTATGAAGCGGAAAAAGGGCGGATCCAGCCGGAATACGGCCTCGTCGAACAAGACCTTCGAAAAGGATATATATTGTACCTTGAAATCCTCGCTACTCGCATTCAACGTCAGGATCGTATCCGGTATCAATACGATCACCGTGTTGCGCCGGATATCCCATCGGCTCAAATCGACGGATATATTCGCCGTTCCTTTATAGCAAAATAAGATCATGCCATATCCGCTCTTGTAAGGACGATCCAATAACTCCCTCAAATCGGAATCGCCTATTATGAACGACTCTCCTCTCTCTATCTCAAATGGATTCATATGTCTACTATTTTGCCCGCGAATATAAGAGATCATTAGCATATAACGGATCATTCCATCTCAAAATGAACAATCATCGCCTCATTGTGGAAACAATGGTTCGCCGATAAGCGAGTAGCTTTGCATCCGAAAATATAGGTATTAGTTAAGATGAAAAAGCAAAATCGATTGATGAAGACTGCGATCGCCTTATGGTGTATCGTAGCTATTGGGTGTAAACAAAGCCCTGTAATCCAACAAAGTTCAGGGTATACGACAATGACCGTATTCACTTCGGAGAAAACTTTATCCAATAATTACTCGGCGAGTATACGAGGAAAACAGGACATCGATATTTATCCGCAAGTATCCGGCTTTATTACAAAGCTCTGCGTAACGGAAGGCGAGAGTGTAAAAAAAGGACAAGTCTTATTTATTATTGATCAAGTTCCTTATCAAGCGGCCTTAAACACCGCCATTGCGAACGTAGAGGCCGCTAAGGCATCTGTAGCGACAGCGCAACTGACCTACGACAGTAAACAAGAATTGTATAAAAACAAAGTAGTTTCCGAGTTCGACCTAAAGACCGCCTACAACACTCTACTCTCGGCAAAAGCCCAATTAGCCCAAGCGGAGGCACAAGAGATAAACGCCCGTAACAACCTTTCTTACACGGAAGTGAAAAGCCCCTCGAACGGCGTCATCGGAACCCTGCCTTATCGTGTAGGCGCATTAGTAAGCGCAAACCTGCCCAAACCGCTCACCACGGTATCGGACAATTCCGAGATGTATGTGTATTTCTCCATGACCGAGAATCAGCTATTGGCCTTGACCCGTCAATACGGCTCGAAAGACAAAGCCTTGGAGAATATGCCCGAGATAGAGCTTCAACTGAACGATAAATCGCTTTATCCCCAAACGGGAAAGATCGAGACGATCAGCGGCATTATCGATCAAAACACCGGAACAGTCAGCTTGCGTGCCGCATTCCCGAACGAGGAGCAATTATTGAATAGCGGGGGCTCCGGGAATGTGATCATTCCGGTTACATACGATAACTGCGTCGTAATTCCCCAAGCCGCCACGTTCGAGATCCAAGACCGGGTATTTGTCTTCAAGGTAGTGGACGGCAAGACGCAATCCGCCCCCGTAGAAGTGACCCGTGTGAACGGAGGACAAGAGTATATCGTAAACGCCGGATTGAATAGCGGCGACGTGATCGTAGCCGAAGGCGTAGGTTTATTGCGTGAAGGAACACCGATTGAAGTAAAACAAAATTAAGAACAATGAAAGTTAGCACATTTATAGAACGCCCCGTACTGTCCGCCGTAATTTCCATCACGATTATGGTTGCGGGTATCATCGGGCTTTTCACCTTGCCCGTAGAACAATATCCGGATATCGCCCCTCCTACCGTTATGGTCAGTACGACTTACTTCGGGGCGAATGCCGAGACCATGCAGAAGAGTGTCGTAGCCCCTTTGGAAGAGGCGATCAACGGCGTGGAAGATATGACCTACATGACCTCCACGGCTACCAACTCCGGTACCGCCACGATCACGATCTATTTCCAACAAGGAACCGATCCGGACATGGCCGCCGTAAACGTACAGAACCGTGTATCGAAAGCGACCGGGCAATTGCCGGCCGAGGTTACCCAAGTGGGTGTCACGACTTCCAAGCGCCAGACCAGTATGTTACAGATCTTCTCGCTCTATAGCCCGGACGGTTCTTATGACGAGAACTTCCTCAGTAATTACATCAGCATCAACCTAAAACCAGAGATACTCCGTATCTCCGGAGTCGGCGAGTTGATGGTTATGGGTGGCGATTACAGTATGCGTATCTGGATGAAGCCCGACGTTATGGCCCAATACAAATTGATCCCCTCGGACGTGACCTCCGTGTTGGCCGAGCAAAATATTGAGTCCGCCACGGGTTCTTTAGGCGAGAACTCGGACGAGACGTATCAGTACACCATGAAATATAGCGGACGCCTGCTTACTCCGGAGGAATTCGGCGATATCGTGATCCGCTCCACCGAGGATGGAGAGGTATTGAAGCTAAAAGAGATAGCAGACATTGAGTTAGGAAAGGAGAGTTATGCCTATATCGGACAAACAAACGGTAAGCCGGGTATCTCCTGTATGGTTTTCCAGACAGCCGGATCGAATGCCACGGAGGTGAATAATAAGATCGACGCTTTTCTTGAGGAAGCCTCGAAAGACTTCCCGAAAGGTATCGAGGTCGTAAAATTGATGAGTACGAATGATTTCTTGTACGCCTCGATCCATGAGGTTGTAAAAACCTTGATAGAGGCCATTATCCTCGTTATCCTTGTGGTATATGTCTTCTTGCAGGATATCCGTTCTACGCTGATTCCGTTGGTAGCGATCGTAGTTTCCTTGATCGGTACGTTCGCCTTTATGACGGTCGCCGGATTTAGCATCAACTTGATCACTTTATTCGCTTTGGTATTGGTGATCGGTACGGTGGTGGATGATGCGATCGTTGTTGTAGAGGCAGTCCAAGCTCGGTTCGACGTTGGATATAAGTCCTCTTATATGGCTAGTATGGACGCGATGAAAGGATTGACATCCGCCATCGTCTCTACTTCATTGGTATTTATGGGCGTGTTTATTCCGGTATCCTTCATGAGCGGTACATCCGGTACGTTCTATACGCAGTTCGGCTTGACGATGGCGGCGGCCGTAGGTATCTCTACCGTTAACGCGTTAACGTTAAGCCCGGCGCTTTGCGCTATCTTATTGAAGCCTTACATCAACGAGGACGGCACCCAAAAGAATAACTTCGCCGCACGTTTCCGTAAGGCGTTCAACGCCGCATTCGATTCGGTCATCAAGAAATATAAGCACGGGGTGTTGTTCTTTATCAAGCGGAAATGGCTGGCTTGGTCGCTGTTGGCATGCTCCATCGTATTACTTATCGTCTTGATGAACACGACAAAATCCAGCTTGGTGCCCGATGAGGATCAAGGTACGGTCTTTGTCAACGTAAGTACGGCCTCCGGAAGCTCCTTGGCTACGACTAACAAGATCATGACGAATATCGAGCAACGGATCAACCAGATTCCACAGCTTCAATCTTATTCCAAGGTTTCCGGTTATGGTTTGCTGGCCGGACAAGGTAGCTCTTTCGGTATGTTCATCTTGAAACTAAAACATTGGGATGAGCGCCCGGACAAGGAAGATAACGTACAAGCCGTGATCGGACAGGTATATGGCCGTACAGCAGATATCAAGGACGCTACGATTTTCGCCATCGCCCCCGCCATGATCCCCGGATATGGTATGGGTAACGCATTGGAAATGCATACGCAAGACAAGGCCGGTGGAGACTTAACGACCTTCTTTAACACGACCCAGCAATATCTCGCAGCCTTGCGTGAACGGCCCGAGATCGCTACGGCTTACTCTACCTTCGATATCAAGTACCCGCAATGGCGCGTGGATGTGGACGCGGCGAAATGCAAGCGGGCCGGAATCACTCCGGATGCTGTTCTATCAACCCTTTCCGGTTATTACGGAGGGCAATATGTGTCGAATATCAACCGCTTCTCGAAGGTGTATAAGGTGATGATACAGTCCGATCCTAAATATCGTCTGGATGAGACCTCCTTGAATAATACGTTCGTACGCATGTCGAACGGCGAGATGGCACCGCTTAGTCAGTTTATCACCTTGACCAAGGTATACGGTGCCGAATCTTTAGCCCGTTTCAATATGTATAATTCGATCGCCGTCAATGCCGTACCGGCCAATGGATATAGCTCCGGGGATGCTATCAAAGCGGTAAAAGAGACAGCGGTCACTTCGCTCCCGAAAGGGTATGGCTACGACTTCGGTAGTATCACCCGTGAGGAGAACCAGCAGAGTAATACGACCATTATCATCTCCAGTATCTGTATCTTGATGATTTATTTGATCCTAAGTGCCTTGTACGAGAGTTTTCTTGTTCCTTTCGCCGTGATTCTTTCCGTACCGATGGGTTTGATGGGTAGTTTCTTGTTCGCTAAGTTCATGGGATTGGAGAATAACATTTATCTGCAAACCGGTCTGATCATGTTGATCGGGTTGTTGGCGAAGACCGCCATCTTATTGACGGAGTACGCTACCCAGCGCCGCTTGTCCGGCATGAGCCTGACCTCGGCCGCTCTTAGCGCGGCGAAGGTTCGTCTGCGCCCGATCTTGATGACCGCTCTTACGATGATATTCGGTTTGCTGCCATTGATCGTTTCCAACGGCGTAGGCGCTAATGGAAACCGCTCGTTGGGAACCGGTGCCGTTGGCGGTATGTTGATCGGTACATTGGCTTTGTTATTTATCGTGCCTTGCTTATTCATCACGTTCCAATACCTGCAAGAGAAACTACGCCCGATCCAATTCGAGCGTTCCCTTGATTGGCAGGTGCAAGAAGAGGTAAAAGAGGCCGCCGAAGAAAGAAAAGAATATTTAGATAGCAAGAAATAATCTATCCAGTTGTATATATATAATGTATATGAAGAATAACATCATACTCTTTGCCGTAGCGACGCTAGCGTTGAATAGCTGCGGCATTTACAAGAAATACGAGCCTGTCGCCACCCTCCCGGAGAATCTATACCGGGAGGAGATAACCCCGGCAGATACCTTCTCCATCGGGAATATCAGTTGGCGGGACCTGTTCACCGATCCGGCCTTGCAATCCTTGATCGAACGGGGATTAGCCAATAATACAGATCTGCGGATCGCCCATCTAAAGGTACAAGAAGCCGAGGCGGCGTTAATGACCTCCCGCCTCTCCTACCTCCCGTCGCTCTCCCTAGATCCACAGGGCACGACAAGTAGTTTCAATAAGGCAAAAGCGTCGTGGACATACAACGTCCCGGTATCGGCCAGTTGGGAGATCGATATCTTCGGCCGGCTGACAAACGCCAAACGACAAGCAAAAGCCGCCTTGTCGCAAAGCCAAGCGTATAGCCAAGCCGTACAAACACAACTGATCGCCAACATCGCCAATTTATATTATACCCTATTGATGCTGGATCGGCAATACGAGATCACGACGGAAACCGCCGTGAGATGGCAAGAGAGCCTTCGTGCCACCCAAGCGTTAATGGCAGCCGGCATGACTACCGAGGCGGCCGTATCGCAAACCGAGGCTACTTGCTACTCCATCGAGACCTCTGTTAAGGATCTGGAACAGACCATCCGGGAGACCGAGAATACGCTTGCCGTCTTATTGGGAGAGACACCTCAGGATATTGAGCGAGGAAGATTGGAAGAGCAGTCCTTGACCCCGGATCTGGCGATCGGCATCCCGGTGCAGCTGCTATCGAACCGTCCGGATGTACGTAGCGCCGAGTACGCATTGGCGCAAGCGTTCTACGGGACAGCCTCCGCACGCTCCAATTTTTATCCCTCGCTACGTCTTAGCGGCAGCGCAGGGTGGACAAACAGCGCAGGCAGTTACATCGTAAATCCGGGTAAACTATTACTATCGGCGGTCGGCTCCCTCACGCAACCGCTATTTAACAAAGGAGCGAATATCGCCCAATTGAAAATAGCGAAAGCGCAGCAAGAGGAGGCCAAGCTCACTTTCCAACAAACCGTGCTCAACGCCGGAAAAGAGGTGAACGACGCACTTACCCAAGCCCAGACCGCAAAGGGAAAGATCGACTTGCGTACACACCAAATCGAATCGCTTGAAGATGCCGTGCGTAGCACCCAATTGCTGATGACGCATGGAAACACTACTTATTTGGAAGTGCTCACGGCACAGCAAACCCTGCTCAGCGCCCAGCTCTCCCAAGTAACGGATCGTTTTGACGAGCTTCAAGCCACCGTAAACCTCTACCAAGCCTTAGGAGGAGGCAGACATTAAAGAGAGTCCTTTCAGACTTGTATATAATTATGATTGTAACCTCCTTTTGTGCGTGACGCATAGAAGGAGGTAAAAAAATACCCGGTTTATGGTATATGCCGTAAACAATCCATCCACTATCTTTGTCATATAAATAAAAGAATCCAGAAACAACAAAATTCATTTGTATATGGCAAGAATAGCAAGACAACTGACCGACCTTGTCGGCAACACTCCCCTGTTGGAGTTCTCTAATTTCAACGCGAGCAAGGGCCTTAAAGCCCAAGTAATCGGCAAGCTGGAATATTTCAACCCGGCTGGTAGCGTAAAAGACCGCATCGCCTTGGCGATGATCGAGGACGCCGAGGCTAAAGGCTTGTTGAGACCCGGCGCTACCATTATCGAACCGACCAGCGGTAATACCGGAGTCGGACTCGCTTTTGTCTCCGCCTCGAAAGGCTACAAATTAATCCTGACCATGCCGGATACCATGAGTGCCGAGCGTCGTAACTTATTGAAAGCGTTAGGTGCCCAGCTCGTCCTCACCCCCGGGGCGGAAGGCATGAAAGGAGCCATCGCCAAAGCGGAGGAACTGCGTGATGCGACTCCCGGTTCCATCATCCTACAACAATTCGAGAATCCCGCTAACCCGGCCGTACATATCCGTACGACCGCCGAAGAGATCTGGCGTGATACGGATGGTAAAGTCGATCTGTTTGTAGCCGGCGTAGGAACCGGAGGCACGGTCAGCGGTGTCGGTGCCGGATTGAAAGCTCACAACCCGAACGTACAAATCGTAGCGGTAGAGCCTAGCGATTCACCGGTACTTTCCGGAGGCAAGCCCGGCCCGCACAAGATACAGGGCATCGGAGCCGGCTTTATCCCCAAGACCTACAACGGGGAGGTAGTTGACAAGATCCTGCAAGTAACGAACGATGATGCGATCCGTACCAGCCGGGAACTGGCCGGGAAGGAAGGGTTGCTGGTAGGAATATCTTCCGGAGCCGCCGTATACGCCGCCGTGGAACTAGCTAAACTTCCGGAGAATGAGGGAAAAACGATCGTGGCGTTGCTTCCGGACACAGGAGAAAGGTATCTCTCCACGGTTCTATATGCTTTCGAGGAATATCCTCTATAGGCTTTTATCGGTTTATCTGATGTCATAGAATCTGAGTCGAAAACACTATAGTGTTTGTGGATAAACACAATAGTATTCAGACTAAAACACTACTGTATTCGTGCACAAATACAGTAGTGTTTTTTACAGATTACAAGAGCCCTTTCGTACTCGGTAGCTCAAACCGATAAATATCTCGTCGGATCGCCATCTTGATCGAGCGGGCCAAAGCCTTGAAGATACCTTCTATCTTATGATGCTCGTTCGTACCCTCGGCACGGATATTCAAATTCATGCGGGCAGCGTCGCTCAAGCTCTTGAAGAAATGGAGGAACATCTCCGTAGGCATATCCCCTACTTTCTCACGGTGGAACTCAGCGTCCCAAACCAACCAAGGACGGCCACCGAAATCCAGCGCCACGCTACACAAGCAATCGTCCATCGGAAGGCAATACCCATAACGCTCGATCCCTCGCTTATCACCCAGCGCTTTCAGCATGGCCTCGCCAAGGGCGATCGCCGTGTCCTCTATCGTATGATGCTCATCGACTTCCAAGTCGCCTTTTACCCGTACCGTCAGGTCCGTACCGGAATGCTTACCGATCTGGTCCAACATATGATCGAAGAAACCAAGCCCGGTAGAGATCGATGTCTTTCCGGTTCCATCCAGATTCCAGTCCACATAAATATCCGTCTCCTTCGTGGCACGCCGTACGACAGCACGACGCTCGCCAGCAAACAGATACTCGGTGATTTTATCCCAATCATCCGTGATATAGGCGGGAGACAATGAAGTAGCGTAAGCCGCCAACTCACTCTCTGCTCCCTCCTCCGGGCGCAACCAGATACCTTTAGCGCCCAGATTATGGGCCAACTCCATATCCGTAAGGCGGTCTCCGATCACAAAGCTATTCTCCAGATCGTATTCACCTGTCATATATTTCGTAAGCATTCCCGTACGAGGCTTACGATTCGGAGAATTATCCTCGGGAAAGGAAGGATCGATCAATATATCATCAAACACGATCCCCTCGCCTTCCAGTGTTTTTAGGATCAAGTTATGGGCAGGCCAGAAAGTCTCCTCCGGGAAAGAGGGCGTACCCAGCCCATCTTGGTTGGAGACCATCACGAACTCGAAATCCAACCGCTCACGAATGAAATAGAGGTTACGCATCACCTTCGGGACAAACTCTAGTTTCTCCAAGCTATCCAATTGATAATCTACGGGCGGCTCTTTTACAAGCGTGCCGTCCCGGTCGATAAACAACGCTCTTTTCCTCGTGCTCATAATTTCATGTTTTTCATCGCGTTCAATAAGCTATCATTCTCTTTCGGCGTACCGATCGTAATACGAAGGCAACCCCGGCATTTCTGCACGTTACTACGGTTACGCACTACGATCCCTTTCTTCACGAGCCCATTATACATGGCATCCGCCTTGGCGACATTCACCAACAAGAAATTAGCGTCCGAAGGATATACTTGATAGGAGAAAGGAGGCTCGGACAGGATCTTCTCCAGCCGGTTACGCTCCGTGAGGATCTCGTTCACTTGGTGCTTCATGGTCGCCTCGTCGTTCAAGAGCTCCAAAGCTTTCTCCTGTGTAAGCTGGTTGACGTTATACGGATATTTGATCTTATTCAAGACACCGATAATCTCCGGAGAGGCGAATGCCATACCCAAACGAATACCCGCCGCTCCCCACGCTTTCGACAAGGTTTGAAGAACGATCAGATTCGGGAACCCGGATAATTCCTTCAAGAAAGAGGGATAAGCGGAGAAGTCGATATAAGCCTCATCGATCACCACGATTCCCTCATAATTCTTCAAGATCTTATAGATCGAGCCACGATCCAGACTGTTGCCACTAGGGTTATTCGGAGAACATAGGAAGATCACTTTTGTCCACTCGTCCGCCGATTCCAATACGGCTTCCGCATCCAAATCAAAGTTTTCGTCCAAAGAAACCTTACGGCATTCCACGTTATTTACATTCGCTGCCACCTCATACATGCCATACGACGGCGAGATCGTCACTACACTATCCAACCCCGGCTCGCAAAAAGCACGGATCACCAGATCGATGGCCTCGTCACTGCCATTGCCCAAGAAGATCGAGCTACGGTCCACGCCTTTCAACACGGCCAGACGATCCTTCAATTTCCACTGCAAGGGATCGGGATAACGGTTATACGGCATATTCCACGGATTCTCATTCGCGTCCAGAAAAACGGAGGCATCCCCATGAAACTCATCACGTGCGGATGAATACGGTTTCAAATTCCAGACATTCGGTCTTACTAAATCTTTTAGGTCTTTCATATCGTGTTCAATCTAATTGTTACTGCGTTGCGGTGAGCATCCAGCTGCTCGTTGGCCGCCATGGTTTGGATCGTACTACCCAAGGCACGGATACCATCGGAAGTGATCTCTTGGAAAGTGATCTTCTTGATGAAACTATCCAAGTTCACGCCGCTATATGCCTTGGCATAGCCGTTGGTCGGCAAGGTATGATTCGTGCCGGAAGCATAATCGCCTGCGCTTTCCGGAGTATATGGACCCATAAAGACACTGCCGGCGTTCTCGATTCGCTCCGCGATAGCGGTGTAATCCGCCGTCTGGATAATCAAGTGTTCGGGAGCGTATTGGTTCGTGAAGTCTACGACTTCCCGCGAATCTTTCAATACGATGATACGGCTGTGCGCTAATGATTTCTCGGTAATTTCCTTTCGAGGCAAACGATCGAGTTGCTCTTGGATGGCACGGGCCACGGGTTCCACGATCGTTTCCGAAGCGGTTACGAGGATCGCTTGGCTATCCACTCCATGCTCGGCCTGCGAGAGGAAATCGGCGGCGATAAAATCGGGATTCGCCGTCTCGTCCGCGATCACCTCTACCTCGGATGGTCCGGCGGGCATATCAATGGCGACCTCTTTCAGGCTTACTAATTGCTTTGCCGCCGTCACGTATTGATTACCGGGGCCAAAGATCTTATACACCTTGGGGACCGATTCCGTCCCATAGGCCATCGCCGCTATCGCTTGGATTCCTCCAGCCTTGAATATCTTACTTACACCTGCGACCTCTGCGGCGAACAGGATAGCGGGATGTACTTTCCCTTCCCGGTTCGGTGGCGTACATAATACGATCTCCTTGCAGCCGGCGATACGTGCGGGCACTGCCAACATCAATACCGTGGAAAACAAAGGCGCCGTTCCGCCCGGAATATATAAACCGACTTTCTCAATCGCTACCGCTTTCTGCCAACAAGTGACTCCCGGGGTAGTCTCCACTTTCTTTCCCTCGAAACGCTGCGAGGCATGGAACTTCTCGATATTCGCCTTTGCCGTACGGATCGCCTGTTTCAAGTCCTCAGCGACCAAGGCATCCGCTTCCCGCATCTCCTCTTCCGAGACTTGAAGGGAAGAAAGCTGCACCTTATCAAACTTTTCCTCATACGCTTTTACGGCGATGTCACCCTGCTCACGTACCTCGTCCAATACCGTACGGACCGTATCGAACAAGGTGGTTACATCCAACGCGGGACGTTTGATTAGTGAGCTCCATTCCTCACGTCCGGGATATTTTATAATCTCCATATTATACAATCATTTTCTCGATCGGAAGCACTAAGATGCCTTCAGCCCCCAATGATTTTAGTTTACCAATAATTTCCCAGAAATGCTTCTCGGCGATCACGGATTGAACAGAGACCCATTCATCGTTCGCCAAAGGCGTGATGGTCGGGCTCTTCATACCGGGAAGCACCTCGATAATCTCATCCAGCTTTTCTTTCGGAGCGTTCAGCAACACGTACTTCTTGCCCTCGGCGACTTGAATCGCTTCAAAGCGGAATAGAAGCTCATCCAAGATCTCCAGTTTCTCTTTGGATAGATTATTGTTGGCAATCAATAAAGCCTCACAAGGAAGGACCACCTCCACTTCTCTCAATTGATTGCTCACCAAAGTGCTACCGGAGCTTACGATATCAAAGATAGCGTCCGCCAAGCCAATGCCCGGGGCGATTTCCACGGAGCCGCTGATTACATGAATATCCGCCTTCACGCCTCTCTCCTCCAAGAAAGACCGTAGGATCGCGGGATAGGAAGTAGCGATCGTTTTTCCCTCAAACCACTCAGCCCCCTTATACTCCTCATCTTTGGGGATCGCTAAGGATAGACGGCACTTACTAAAGCCCAGACGCTTGATCAATTTCGCCTCTTGCCCTTTCTCCACGTACTCGTTCTCTCCGACAATACCAATATCCGCCACACCGTTAGCTACAGACTGAGGAATATCATCATCACGAAGGAATAATACCTCTACCGGAAAACCTTTTGCCGATAATAACAGGATGCGTTTGCCCCTGTTTAGTTTAATACCTGCTTCTTCAAGCAACATCATGGTCTCGTCGTACAGACGGCCTTTCGATTGTACCGCAATTCTCAACATAACTATATCTTATTTTTATATTATAAATATCAACAAAAAAAGGCTTACCGCAAAACGGCAAGCCTTTATCTTTTTATCATGAGTACATACATACCATTCAGCCCACCGAACTATTGCCCGCTGTAATGATGATGGTGATATAATGTAGTCGTTATTTTCATTTCTTTTGTTATTTACGTCGCAAAGTTACAATAATAATTGAAAGAACAAATATTTCTGACAAAATATTATCACAATATCGATATTACTTCAATCCGTTCTTACGAAGCAACTCTTCTATCTCTTTCAAGCTTATAGATTCACGTTCTGCTTTGTCGTAGATGTTAGAGCAAGTTGATCTCTGTCTCATCGATGCTTAACAATTCTTCGACCAAATCCATCTTTAGGCATTTTAGTTCCATTGCCGTCATACAAATGCTCCTTTCTTATTAATTCGTTCTCAAGGACAAATATAATGATTTACTTTAATACAAATGACTCGCTTGCTGCTTAATCTTATTGGAAAGCATCAAGGGGAAGTCCGGATGCGCGGTAAAAAACGCATCAACTTCTTCCCGAGCTTCCTTCGATGTATGGGCGGAAAGCAAGGAGCGAACCCAAGCGGTGGGGAAAAAGATATCGCCAGTCCGCTGTACTTCCGGCATCGCTTCCAAGGCCGGACGGATATAAGCGACCGACTCTTGTTCTCGTAGGCGATGGTTCAAATTAGCGAGAGCGGAAGAGGCCCATGGCTCCACCCTACGATTCCCGGCGATCAACAAGGAAGCGAAGACACTGTCACGTTCCGCCTTGCGGGGCGATACGGATGGGGAGATAAATTGATACTCCTTCTTCCGGTCCGGATTCTGTATGCGGGATAATTGCGTAGCGATAATCTTATCCGCTTTTTCCGGCAAATGTATCGCCAATATATAGGACAAGCCAATATAATCACTCTCGCTCAATGCGCAATCTTTCGGAGCTTTCCGTTCCTGCCATAACGTATACAGACGTTGTACCGCCTCCTCCGAATCCGCTATCGAACGATACAAACGAAACGCCTGCAAGCGATGTTGGGATACGGGATTCGTTGTCACGATCCTCCACAAGGCCTCTTCCAACGGACGAGAATCCGACGGGAATATCCGCTGGCAATCTCCTAAATAGCTTAAAGCCATCGAGAACAATAAAGAATTAGACTCATTCGGTAAATACGCTAACATTTCATCACGGAACCCTTGTGGAGAAATCGTTTTCCAACGAAGATTCTCATAAAGGGTAATCAGCAAAGATCCCTTCAACACCTCATCTTCCGATAAGCGAAGCACAGACCATAGACCGGAAGACTCCCCCTCTGTTATTTTAAAGAAGCCATAGCCACGCCCATTTGTATTCGGAAGAATGACACAATTTCCATTCGGAAGAAAACTTAATTTCATTCGGAAGGAATCAGAGTTTCCTTCGAGAGAAACCGGGATTTCTTCCGAATCCGTTCCACAGATCACCCGATAGGTTAATTCTTGCGGCCATTTTAAACCCCGGCCCAACGGATCACGCTGCTCTACGACCAACTCGCCGTCCTTAACCGAAGCCGTAATCTCCGGCATACCCTTCTGATTCACCCACACCTCACTCCAAGCGGCCAGATCCTCTTCCGTATATTTATTCAAGATACGGATCAAGCCCTCCCACGTAGCGTTCCCATACGCATAAGTAGTCAAGTACTCACGGATTCCCTGCTGGAAAGCCTCTTCTCCCAGAACACGTACCAACATTTCCATAACCACGGGAGATTTATCATAGATGATATTACCATATACCAAACCGGCGTTCCGCAAATTATCCAAATCTTGCTTGATCGGATTCGCACCTGACGTACGGTCTTCCGAATAAGATGCGGGAATATAATCCCGAATAAAATTCAACCGGTGATTCACGTCCGGATATAAAGGTTCTACGATACGGGAAGCAAAATAATTAGCGAAAACCTCTTTTGTCCATACATCATCAAACCATTTCATCGTTACATAATCGCCAAACCACATATGAGAGGTTTCATGTGCGATCAAGGAACTCCGACTCAATCGCTCATTTAAGGTAGGATGCTCATCCAGAAACATCCGGCGATCCGTATATAAAGTAGCACCCGTATGTTCCATACCCCCATATTGGAAACCGGGTAAGATAATCACGTCATATTTAGCGAAAGGATAAGGAATACCAGTAAAGTCTTCCTGCCATTCCAACGCATCGAACACCTCGTCGGCGATGGCTGGGCATTGAGCGATCTTTTTCGGATCCGTCTCCCGATGATAAATAGAGATATCCCGCCCGTTCCGGGAATAAACCTCCCGAGTCAGTTTACCGGCCACGAATGAGAACAGGTAGGTACTAAGCGGTTCCGTCTCCTTGAAAGAAATACGATTCCGACCGGAGACGCTCGTACTATCCGTTTGTGTGATAGCGCCATTCGCCACAGCCAGCCAAGTGGAAGGAACTTCCAAGGTCAAGGTAAAAAACGACTTCATATCCGGCTGGTCAAAACAAGGGAATACCGTACGTGCCCGGTCCGGAACCAATAACGTATACAGGAACTCATCCCGTCGATTCAAGGATTGATCCGCCGGAGTAAAAGTGATCGCTACCCGGTTCTCTCCCACCGCTACCCAATCTGAGGCAATCACGATATGCTCATCTTTCACTTCATAGGGAATATCTCCTCCGTTCAAGGTTACGGAGGTCACTTGCTCCGGTTCTCCGCGGAAATCAATAATAAGCGGCTGTTTCTCGTCTAATCGCAAGGATAGCTCCACTTTTCCCCGGATCGCCTCGTCACGAGATTCCGGGATCGAGAAGAAAAGATTATAACGGACATTTGAGAAATGCTCCTTCCGGAATTGAGCTAGCTCAAGGCTCACACCGGGCCGGGACAAACCGGCCTCATCTTGTTTAACAGAGCTACAAGCAACCAGACCGGACAGTACGCAAGCTCCGATAAATACCTTTAGATTCATATCTCGTAATTATTCTCTTAAGTATTCTGCTATACCCATAAAATTTCGTTCCAACAAATACATCTGGCTAGCCATAAAAGTGAAAAAATCTCCCCAATGCGCTCTCCGATGCAAATCCAATCCTTCTTTTGCTACATAGATACGGGCCACTTGTCGGCCATTCTCACGGACAAAACAAATATCCCAGATCAAGCCTTCGGGAAAATCCTGTTCCAACGTCTCTTTATACCAAGTCAGGCGCTCAAACATTTCCAGACGTAAATCCTCGCTACGGTGGTTTACCTCAAGAATAACGTAAGCCCCTTGGCGGTTCGCGTCGAATTTCAACTCAACGCCCTTTACCTTCGTATCATATAATGTCCAAATTTTCTTACGCCCCCGCAAATAGGGTTGCACCTCACAAAAAGCGGCGAAGCTTTCCCAAAACTCCAATTTGAGATTCTTCAGTTCCTCCTTACTATACATTACCTATAAATGTCTTTCTTTGTTACCTTAACGATCTGTCCGAATTTAGAGAGTTTCTCCATATCCATACTCTTTGAATTACCGACTATCGCATATATCATTAAATGATCTTGTATATTCTCCCTATAAAAACGAAGGATATCCTCCATAGTCATCCGATCGATAACCTCCAGATAATCCTTGTTCGGATCGCTCTCGTACCCTTCACGCCGGAAACCGGCGATCTTCAAGGAAAGGGAGCGACTAGTAGGATATTCATTATTCACCCAATTACGAATCGTCTGCTTCACCGACTCCACCCGTTCCGGACGTTCCGGCATATCATGCACCAAATTCTCCAACACTTCCATCGCATCGATCATCTTATCCGTCTGTGTAGCCAATTTCATCACGAAACTAGCGGGCTTCTCCGATCGATTCAAAGGAGGATGTTTCAAACGGGCATTTACTTGATAAGCGAACGAACGAAACTCACGGATCTCCTGAAACATCAAGGATGACATATCCCCTCCGAAATAAGCACTAAACAACCGGGAAATAGGACGATCTTCCTTAGCCTTCAACGGATCGATATACATATAGGCATAGATTATGCTTTGCGTGACATCCTCCATGTCCATGAAAAAGACAGTCGGCTTATCATACGTCATAAGATCACGGATATAGGGAGAGTTCGATGGAATACTTACCTCCTCCAAGGGTAAATGCTGCTTGATCTGCCGGGCGGCCTCCTCCATAGACAATGTACCACAATAATGCAGGTTACAAGCGACCGAACGTACCTTACTGAAAGTGTCCAGCAACATCTTTCCTTTTAGTTTCTTGATTTCAGCGAACGATAATTTAGTCAAATAACGGGATTGCTCCCCAAATTTGACTTTCTCTAACAGCATATCGGCTACGTTCTCGCTGGAATTGAACAACGATTTCTCCGTTACCTTCGCCTCGTCCACAATCTGCCGTAACTTCTTGTCATCTGGCTTGGCGTGCCGCAAGAAATCGCCGACCAAAGCCATTGTTTGGGTAAAATGCCCATCAAAACCATTCACCACCACCAGAAACTCAGAATCCGTGGAATCAAAAGTCAATGTACTACCAAGTTCCTGCAATTTACCCCGAAAGACCTCAAAAGACATCGATTCCGTCGCTACGAAAGGTAGATAAGCGGACAATTTATCAAGATCACGAAGCTCCAACTGCCCCACTCCATAAGATAGTGTCAGCGAGAATATATCATTTACGGAATTATGAGTCTTATACAACGTGACAAGCGGACGCAAGGATACGACCTCGGCGTCTTTCTCAAAATCGAGAAAATGCGGTTTCAATTCTTGTACGGGTATCTTTTCCAGACGTTCCACATAAGCGGAGGAAGCATCGGAGTTCTTCGGTATAATCGGTGAATAATCCGGCTTGGGTAAGATCGTTTTCGGATAGCGTCCGGTCTTCTTCGTGACGTACATATAATTCTCCGTAAAATATTTCTTGGCGACCTCAATCACGTCTTCTCTCGACAAGGCATCGATACGGGTAACCTCATCCAAATAATCCTGCCAGCTTTTCCCTTGAGAGAAAATACGCATCATCACCTCGGCCCTTGAGTTTATGTCTTCCAATTTGGAGGCATATTCGCGTTTCTGTTCCAATTTCAAGCTTTGAAACATCTCATCGCTAAAATCCCCCTCCTTAATGCGGTTGATTTGTTTCCATACTAATTTCTCGGCTGCCGCATAGGTCTGGAAAAAGAACTTCGGAAATACCAACAAGCCTAATATTCCAGCCTCATTCATACTTTGGTTAACCGCCATCGCACCCATCACCTTATGATCTACCGTCAGCTTATCCAAAAATCCCGTACCATTGGAGTTATTCAATAAAGATACGGCGATATTGAGCGCAACTTGATCCGGATGATTCGCGGGAACTCCCCGGAATCCCAATGCCATAATTTTCACGAAAGGCATAGGAATACGTACGCTCACCTTCTCCCGTCCCTTGAATGGCGGTAATGTAACAATATCCCGGTGAGGCGGCTTCCCTTTTCGTATCCGTGAAAAAGTAGATTCCAAGATTGGCAAGACCTCCTCCGTATCGAAATCCCCGCTTAAGATCAATCCCATATTGGAAGCGACATAGTATTTCTCGAAGAACCGGCGCATCTCCGAAAGACGGGGATTCTTCAAGTTCTCCGCACTTCCGATAATCGGATAAGCATACGGATGCGGATAGAAATAACGCTCTGTCAATTTCTCGATGGCGACACTAGCCATCGTATCTCCATACATGTTCTTTTCCTCATAGACCGTCTCCAGCTCACTCTGGAAAAGACGAAATACGGGATTTACCAAACGCTCACTATTGATCTCGGCCCATTGGGAGATATATTGCGGAGAGAATGTATTGAAATATAATGTATAGTCGTAAGAAGTCCCGGCATTCAACTTCGTACCACCGAAACGAGAGATCAACCGGTCGAACTCATTCGGTATTACATACTCAGCGGCACGTACGCTCAGGTCGTTAATGATTTGCTGCAAATGGGCACGCATCTTGGGATCCTCGGTATCCGCCAAAGCGTCATATTTCTCGGCGATAATGTCCAGCAAGACTTTCTCGGACTCATAGTCGATCGTCCCGATCTTATCCGTTCCTTTAAACATCATATGCTCGAAATAATGCGCGATACCTGTGTTAGGGGAATCTTTAGCTCCGGCTTTTACAACTACGGCTCCGAATATCTTAGGTTGGCTATGGTCCTCATTCAACCATACCGTCAAATCATTACTTAATTTATGCTCTCGTACCTGTAGAAAATCTGAGGTTGACAACAGAGATCTCATGGAATCCATTTAAGTTTATATTATTTCACAAAGATACATTTTTCAATTGGATTAATACGCTTACATTTACAAGCAATCTTAACAAAAGGGCAAATTTAACGTAGGATTGAACCTATTTTTAAGAGTAGTGTTATATCAAAAAACGATTATTATGATAAATTTAGGTAGTTGGATGAACAAAGTCCTCACCGGATGGGGTGTAGACGAGAAAATAGCGAACACATTTGACGAGGCGATCATCGCCATCTTACTAGTGGCGGTCGCTATCGGATTAGATTATTTATGCCAAGCTATTTTTGTCGGAGGGGTACGTAGTATCGTTAAGCATACGCATTATAAATGGGATACGTTATTAATTAAACGTAAGGTCGTACATTATCTCGTACATACGATTCCCGGCATTTTAGTATATGTTTTGCTCCCGATGGCTTTTATCCGAGGAAAGGAATTATTATTCATTTCCCAGAAGATTTGCGCGATCTATATCATATTTTCCCTGCTGTTAGCGCTCAACGGTCTTCTCTTAATGATGCTGGATTTGTTTAACCAACAGGAGAAAATGAAAAACAGGCCGATGAAAGGTTTTATACAAGTATTACAAGTGCTTGTTTTCTTCGTTGGCGGCATTGTCATTATAGCGATTCTCGTCAATAAATCCCCGGCTACCCTTTTCGCCGGATTAGGTGCATCGGCAGCTATTCTTATGTTGGTCTTTAAAGATAGCATATTAGGTTTCGTGGCAGGTATACAGCTTTCGGCGAATGATATGTTGCGCCCCGGCGACTGGATCACGATGCCTTCTGCCAATGCGAACGGTATTGTTCAAGAAATAACCCTAAACACCGTGAAAGTTCAGAACTTCGATAATACGATCTCGACAATCCCGCCTTATAATCTAGTGAATAGTTCTTTCCAAAACTGGCGCGGGATGGTTGAGTCTGGAGGACGCAGGGTTATGAAGTCCATTTATCTCGATTTGAATACGATCAAGTTCTGTACGCCGGAGATGCTAGATACCTTCCGCAAGGAAATTCCTTTATTAGCGGATTACCAACCGGATAAGGATGTAGTACCTACAAACTCCCAAGTATTCCGTGTATATGTAGAGCGTTATCTGACAAGTCTTCCTGTCGTAAATCAAGATTTGGATTTAATTATCAGCCAACTTCAATCCACGGAATATGGTGTTCCCGTCCAGATTTATTTCTTCTCCCGGAATAAAATATGGAAAGAATATGAACGGATCCAGTCGGATATATTCGACCATTTCTTCGCTATGATTCCTAAATTTGAATTGAAAGTATATCAATATTCAGACTAAAGTACGTGTTCGGATTATTTTTCCTATCTTCGTCTCCGGATTGTCTACTTAAAGTTTAAAATCGTATTTATGAGCAAGATACAAGAATGGGTATATAATTTATTAGTTCAAATGGGGTTGATAAGCGAAAATTCCAGTTACCTAGACAATATAGTGATCTTATTACTTATTATAGCCGTCACCGTTGGGATCGATTATAGTTGCCGGTATATTTTCCTAGGTATGTTCAAACGATTAGCGAGGAAGACGAAAAATCAACTGGATGATTTAATCGTGGATCGTAAGATCATCAATAAGATGATGCATATGATCCCGGCCATATTGATTTATATATTGTTACCATTCGCCTTCTCAGCCGAAGAGACACCGAAGATTTTAATAGTACTCCAAAAACTTTGTCAGATTTATATCATAGCGGTTTCTTTAAGGTTTATAAACGCTTCCTTAAATCTGATCCACGAGATCTATAATAAAAAAGATTCCTTTAAGAACAAGCCGTTAAAAGGCTTCATACAGATCTTGCAGGTTACGGTTTTCTTTATTGGGGTGATATTGATTATCAGTATTCTTATCAATAAATCCCCGGTTTCTTTACTGGCCGGATTGGGTGCGTCTGCCGCTATCTTGATGTTGGTCTTTAAGGATACGATCTTAGGTTTCGTTGCCGGCATCCAATTATCCGCCAATGATATGCTCCGGGCCGGAGACTGGATCACGATGAGTAAATATGGTGCGGACGGCACGGTTATCGAGGTGACATTGAACGCCGTGAAAGTAAGAAACTTTGACAATACCATTACGACCATCCCTCCTTACGCCTTAGTAAGCGACGCTTTCCAAAACTGGAGAGGTATGAGCGAATCCCCGGGCCGCCGTATCAAGCGCTCTATCAATATCGATATGAACAGCGTACATTTTTGTACCCCGGAAATGCTAGAGAAATTTCGTAAGATCTCTCTTATCACGGATTACATCGATGGAAAAGAACAGGAATTAGATGAATATAATGAAGAACATCATATCGATAGTTCCATTTGGGTGAACGGACGTAGACAAACAAATCTGGGTGTCTTCCGTGCTTATCTCGTACGTTACCTAAGAAGCCTCCCGGAAGTAAGTAAGGAATTAGTCTGCATGGTAAGGCATCTACAACCGACTGATACAGGTATTCCCATCGAACTTTATTGCTTCTCATCCAATAAGGTATGGGTCGAATATGAAGGAATTCAAGCGGATATATTCGACCATGTACTTGCAGTAATACCGGAGTTTGGGCTAAGCGTATTCCAAAATGTATCCGGGGCGGATTTGAAGAATATCATCATCAAACTTCCCGCCGGCTCACAACCCTCAGAGTGTTTCTAGAAACTCATGTACATGTTTTTCCGGAAATGATAGGAACACTCTAAGATGTCAAAAAAATATCTTAGGTGCATCGGCCGACGATCCTAAGATACTTCGCCAGTGAACCTAAGATACTTCAGTAATGAACCTAAGATACTTTGCCTATGAAATCAGTATCGGCGTAGCCTTACGGCACTAGTGGTGTAGGGTTGTGCCTATACTGGCGTGAGGCTATGCCGATATATGTATTTGTCCCCTTAGAATTGGAAATAAATAAACGGCTGCACTCCCGCACTCTTAAACTGAACAACAATGAAAATCGCTATCGCCAATATAGCGGCCTGTATCAATAAAGGGGAACGAGTCACGATTTCCCTCAAGACATCCTCAGAGCGTTTAGGCATAAAATGCAGCACATAACCGATCACCATCAACGCAAACACCCCTTTATATCCTGAGACGAATTGCATGAACACCTCCGGATGAAAATTCGTGAAGATCTGGCTCAGCATCTCTCCCACGGCTTTCATCGAGGTAGCTCGGAACAAGATCCATCCGAAACAAACCACATGGAAAGTAATCAGGACACCTAATACCCGTCGCCAAGGTTTCATCTCACATCCTAAGGCCTTAAAGCTACTGAAATGCCCCATAATGAACTTATGCGCAGCCAAAGCTATACCATGTAAGGCTCCCCATAAGATGAAACTAATGGAAGCCCCATGCCATAACCCGCCTAGCAACATCGTTATCATCAGATTCATATAGGTACGAATCTTCCCCTTCCGGTTCCCCCCTAAGGATATATACAGATAATCTTTTAACCAAGAGGAAAGGGAGATATGCCAACGACGCCAAAACTCGGTAATCGTAGCCGATTGATAGGGAGAGTCGAAGTTTATATTAAAGCGGAATCCCAACAACAGAGCGATACCGATCGCCATATCCGAATAACCCGAGAAGTCACAATAAATCTGTAGCGCATACCCATAGACACCCAATAAATTCTCCACACCCGTATAAAGCAACGGAGCGTCAAAAATACGATCCACGAAATTCATACTGATATAATCCGAGATAACCGTTTTCTTGAAAAGACCACATAAGATAAGGAACAATCCCTCACCAAACTCAGATCGCGTCACCGTAGGATTCTTATACATTTGAGGGATAAAATCCCGGGCACGAACGATTGGCCCGGCAACCAGTTGAGGAAAGAACGATACATAGAAAACATAATCGATCCAACGGCCGAGAGGTTGGATTCGTCCCCGATAAACATCTATCACATAGCTTATACTCTGGAAGATAAAGAAAGAGATTCCTACCGGAAGGAAGATGTTCATCTTAAGCCATTCTCCCCCGGCGGCCATAGTAAACAGTTCGCCTAGGAAATTGAAATACTTGAAATACCCCAGCATACCTAGGTTTATGCAGAGACTAAGCGTAACGAATAATTTACGTTTTAATACCGATGTCGTATGCGAGATACATTGCGCTATCAAGAAATCGGAAGTAGCCGTAAATACCAGCAGCCCGAACCAAAGTCCACTACTTTTATAATAGAAATAAAGGGAAAACAATGTCACATAAATAATACGAGCCAACGTATGTTTCCTTAGCGACATATAAATCATCAGGAAACCGATAAACAAGAAGAAGAACAACCCGCTACTAAACAAGATCGGGGCATTATGATGATACGTCAGGATATCTCCCAGTTTCTCCCACGTGAATTGATGATTACTAAGCCAATCTCTAAGTATATTATATTCCATATAAAATTCTTATCGGTTATTATATGATTCCATGAACGCCCTAAACAAAAGCGTTCCTTGTTCTTGATACCCTTCTTTCGTAAAGTGAATCCGATCCCGTCCCATCAAACGAGAACTATGCCATTTGCGGCACGAGTTTTTCCCTCCTGTCGTAGTGAATAAATCCCAGCAAGCGACCTCTTCTTTCTTCGCTACATTCCGGATAGCACGGGCAGCCCGCTCGGTATTATCATTACGCACATACGTTCGCTGTTTACCCGACCGGACTCTCCTATAACATTCCGGAGGAGTCGTCAGTAAGATCGCCGTATTCGGCAGCTCCTTCTTGACGATCGCCAAGAAAGCCTCTATCTGACCGGAAAACTCATCGGTATTAAAACGTCTGCCAAACGTCTCGTTGGTTCCCATAGAGATGATTAATAAGGACGGTTTTAATAAAGCCAACTGACGTACATAAGCCTCGTCAGTATAATTCACATACATCGCCCCATTCACTCCGATGGAATGGTATAAGATACCCCTGCCTCCATTCTTCAGTGTCAGGCCATAATATAAATTCGTAAAGGATGAGGCCGGACGCAATGTATTCGTGCCCTCTTTCCGTCTCGTACTCTGCAATTGTAGAGTATCGGTCAAGCAGGAGATCCGGAAAGTGTCGGCTAATACACCGGGAACACATACGGTATCCGCACGGAATGTTTGGACCGAGTCTTTCAAAGCCCCGGCAGGAAGCATGGGCATCGACTTCTCCCCTCTATATAAGATCGCCTCATTAAACTCGTATCCGGCACCATTATTCGGGGTTATCACGACATCCAGATTAATCGAGGGGGAAACAGACTTAATCCCGATCCCACCGATCCCTATCGGGGTTTTCCGGACATGCTGAATACAACGTCCGGCAATCCAATCCTTAGCGACGGATTTGATAAAATAATCATCCGGCTCGTTGGTCTTGCTCAACTTAAAAGGAGCGATCCAGCCTCGTCCGGCATTCCCGAACGCCTGTTGGAAAAGGCGCATGACACGACCGCTTAAATGTCCGGCTTGGATATGCGAATCCCCCAACTGGACGATTGTGATAGCCGTATCTTTCCCTGCACGCAACGAATCCAGTTCATTGAAAAAATTATTCCACGCCTTACTAGAATCCGGTAAGATCAACGTATCTTTTCCCACTTTCATAGAATAAGATAAAGGAGGCAACGCTACAGTATCCCGAACCGCCAAACTATCAAGAGATACATCCCCGTTTATTCCGGCTTTAGGTTTCGGAACAGAGAAGCCCATGATCACTCCTAAAACAACCAGACTAATTAACCACTTTCTCCGCTTCATCATAAAAATCTTTTTCTGATAATAACGCTTTCAGCAAGGCATCGGCAATCTCCCGTCCACCCCTGAAGCTTAAATGCGTATAATCCTTACTAGCCCAGTTTAATTCTACGAAACGGACCATACTATTCTCTCCTCCCATGGCACCGAATACATTCCAGAAAGGAACCCCTGCCTTTTTAGCAGCTTGCCTTTGCGCATGCAGCAAGGCTAACACGGCTGGCATCGTCTCGAATTCGCCATCGTCTTGACGGCTTCTGTCCGACACCCCCAACATCAATATATCAGCTTCCGGAAAACAAAGTTGTATATGGTTAATGACCTTTACCATCCGGCTACTATACCATCCATAATTCATCACGCTATCGCTCACGACATTCAACCCATACTGCAAGACAATCAAGTCATACGGACGGATCTTATTCAATGCTTGGCAACGGGAGACATCCAATCGCTCCAATATCATACCCGAGTTTCCCCGAAGAGAGAAATTATCGACCACAACACCTGAATGATCCTCCATAGCGACCCCTAATGCCCGGAACTCCGGAGTATTCTTAAAAGTGAAATCCGCTTCGGTGAACATCCCTTCCAACTCGTATTGGGTTACGATCGATGTGGCGGGAAGCATCTCTTGTAAGGTATCGGCGGAAGCGTTGCAAACCAAGCGCATCTCCGTATTCTTATTCTGCTCATAAATCAGTTTCAAAGAAGAGAACGTCTGGAGCTCCGGATAACGCTTAGTCGTCTTCACATGGATAGAGGCGTTCTCCTCGTTTGCCTCGAACATCATCCCGGATAAAGTATATCCATGCTCATGATCTGTCAGCATAGACCAAGTAGTCCATCCGGAGGCACGTTGCTCCACGGTTGGACGGAACTGTGCCGCTACGGATGTGACCGGTACAAAACCAACACCCCGCCCCCCAAATTCCTTCTGCATCCCGGAACGGAAATCGGCCACCATAATATCTCCTTCAATAAAAGAATCTCCAAGGAAGGCCACACGTACCGGACGATTCAATTCCCGCCTGTTTTTTAAGGCGGCGAAAAATCGTTGCAAACCGATATGTCCAAGAGAATAGTCCTCGATATGAGCCCCCAGCGAATCCGCCCCTTGAACAGCATAGACCGCTTTGTATAACGAATCACGAAGGGCCAAAGCCGCAGAATCTATTCCGGCGGAACGCATGATAGAATCCCTTAATGCTACCGAATCTACTTGAAGGGTGTCCGCTTGTTCCAATTGTTGTTTCAAAGAATCCAAGGAGAGCTTTTCCTCTTTCACCTTGAAATCCGATAAAAGATCTACCTTTTTGATCTTATACCCGAACAATGTATCCGGAAGGCTATATAAACCAAAGCTCATCAACAACGTCAGCGACAGTAACGCTAACACTCTACCCAAATTATTATCTTTGTTCATCTAACTTTTGCTTATAAGGGGACAAAGATAGACAAGTTTACCTACCCGGAAATAATCTTCGGACAAAAAATAACCTTAAATTATCCGTTCAGGGTGGATCATCCCTTAAACGTAAGTTGAGACAAAAAGAGATGCAATAACGAAGGCTCCAGCAGCATTGGGAAAATCAATCCATAAATAGCCCCGTAGAAATGGGCATTATGATTTATGTTATCTCCTGTTTGTTTCGCCATATACTGGCAATAGGCCAGATATAGCAAGCCGAATACGATTCCGGGGACAGGCAGCACGGCGAAAAACAAGATCTTTCCCCAAGGATCAAGGAATATAGAGGTAAATAGAACCGCCGATACCGCTCCAGACGCACCGATAGAGACATAATACGGATCATTACGTCGTTTTATCAAATCATAAAGCGAAGCCACGATCATTCCCCCGAAATAAAGAGCCAGATAAGCCCCTTTGCCGAATCCCATATATCGAAACGTTCGTTCAATATAGAGACCAAATGACCAGAACGTGAACATATTCACTAGCAAATGTGTCATATCCGCATGGATAAATCCATGTGTCACGATACGATAATATTCATGATTCCGGATCGTACGATATGGGATAAACGCTAATTTCATAAATAACTCCCTATTACTAAAACAGATAAAAGAGAGAACCACTGTTATTCCAATAATCAAATAAGTAATCATATATTCTATTATTTTTCTGATGAGCCACAAAGCAAAGCATAAATTCCGGTTTATACAAATATCAGGTATATATTATCTAAGCCAAAGGAAAAACAAGAATCCCCAAAGAAAAACAGATAACAGTAAAACCAAAGGCTTCAAAACTTTATCGCAAAAATAGCTCCTTACTTTCTTTCGATAAGGAATATTTTCCACTGCGATAACACGATTCACCTTATTCGTCCTATCAAAATAGGAAGAATATAGAATCAATATATAAAAACCGAATATTTGCAAAAGAAATAGGATGGAGACTAATGGCTTTTCATATCTTTTCTGTTTCTCTTCTATTTTAGATTTTTATCGGTTTGACTTAACCGATTGAGAAATAAACTATTAGCGAATTATTTGAGAAATAGAGGTAACGATTTGGCAACTGTGCGAATTTCAGCGTTTTGCGTTGCTATGCTGTCAAATAACTCTTTCATTTGCAAATATAACATCTTTTTCCGAAAGTACGAACTGTTGGCAGCAATTTTATAAAATCAACTTGCGAAAAACGAAAATCATTCATCCCATTTACAAGTTGGCATGTTAAGAACATTGTCCGCTTTGTCATTTTGTTACCGGGATTTGTCCGCATGGTAGGAGAAGCGTACCAATCAGTCAAGTATGTTGTTTCATTATGTAATAGCCAGCTGTTTTTTGTGTAATACTCCGATAACGCTTTCTTTTTGCTTTTTATATGTGCAAGGGTCAAGCCCCCCACGGATAGTTACTTCGTTGGAGATTTTGGACTATATCACAACTTGGTTCAGAGTGATAATTTAATGTGTGTCAATGCACCATGATGTTTTTGGGTAATCTACCATCTTGCTATTTGTACTTGGTTCAGAGGTTGTTATTCCTGAATATCTTTCAACTGTAATAGGACCTCTTGATGCCGTGTAGAATTCTTTGGTATGAGTTTTGTAAGGGATAACTTTCTCCAATAGTGTTTTAAAATTATTATATATTTCTGTGTCTGTACCACATAAAGTCTGTACATAATCTCCGAAATCATAGAATATCACAGGGGAGTAGCCATCCATACGCTGAATATTTATAGCTTGTGTACTATCAAAAGAATAATTAGAGTGAATATATTTCATTAGTTCTGCCAACTCATCCAAGTAAGAGCAGTCTGTTACAGCCAACGTTCCATAAGGATATTGATAGTTAGAATAAAACTGATAAAATGACTCACATATAGCTTTGTAATCTGGTTTTTCTGATAAGAGATATTTGCCTATTGTGGAATATGGCATACCAAAGACCATCACTTCTGTTGGACAGGCAATCATATAGTTGGTTACATGGCGTAACTCATAGGCAACTTCCAACGATGACATATAGCAATCATCAAATAGAATATACTCCATTGACAATCCGTTATTAGATAAGCTTTGAGCAAGAGTGCTTATGTTTGTTTGGTATTCTGCTGTTAATCCGCCAAAAAAACGTGTCATAGGAACATTCTCAAAATCCCAATGATAAACAAAATCTTCCTTCGCTTTGCTACGGCTTTGTACAACAGGAAGCCAGCCCGTGCCGTGACAACCGATAATCATTGAATAACTTTCAGCAGGAGCAAATGTTTTCATATCTCCGAGAATCTCTGTCAAACCAGCTTCTGTGGTAAAAGAAGGATTTACATATTCTTTTAAGATAGTCCTTTTACACGAACCGTTATTTAAAGTTATTTCAAACATCTCCGATTCAGAAGGGCTTGTAGATAAAAACACTATAATTCTTTCATTCTCTAATCCTTTTTCTTGTATAGCTTCTTCCATATCAGAAATGTTATTATAAAAATAACTTGTCAGATTTGTTGACCATGGGAGATACATAAAAACTGTTCTTTGATTATTGGTTTCTATTTCAAAGTCTTCTTTTTCACATGAAATAAATAAGAATACCAATAGTATAAAAGGCAATATTTTTTTTATTCTCATATTATTTTGATTTATAGTTCCGTATTCACGTGTATTTTTCCGAAAGTTTTTTGCTCGTCACGTATCCGGCATAGCTCCCGATATACTTTTAGGTGCAAATATAGCGAAAAGTGCCATTCATAAGACATCATGAACGGCACTTTTTTATTGTTTTCCAGCAAGATAAACGGTTATATCTTCATTCCTCTGCTTTTCCTTTGCGGTTGTATAGGTCGGCGAATATTCTGCCTTAGCTTGTCGAACTGTTCCTTGAACCACTCGGCAATGGGCTTTCGGTCAATGGCAAGAACCAGTCTCGTCCCGTCCGTGGGGTCTTTCACGACTTGAAACCCCGCCTTTTCGGTCGTGAATTTCCGTCCGTGTTCTTCCGAATAGAGTTCCCCTGCATACTCCAACGGCTTTCCCTTGACGAGCGTTGCGGTCTGCCTTTCATCGAATCCCACAAGGCGGCATAGGTTTTCGATACGGAGCATTTCACGGAAATAGGGAAACCATGCCGCCGCCTTTGCGATTACCGTTTTCAGAAACGATATTTCCTGCTTGTGCTTCGTTTCCTTGTCCGCTATCTCCCTGCGGTGCTTCCGTTCTACTTCCGCCATCTGTCGGCTGTGGTCTGCCTGCATGGTCTGTATTCTGTCTTGCAGGGCTTCGATGGTTTCCTCGTGGTCGGCTACCTCCCTATACAGGGCGGTGTTCTCCCTTTCCAGTGTCTTGACCTTGTTACTGCCGAAAAGAGAACCGACGCTCTCGGCGATGTTGGCGGCTGCGGTGGTTGCCGCCCCTTTCAGCTTCTCGGTCTGTATCTCTTTTTTCGCTTGCCTTAATTCCTCCCGTGCCGTTTCTTTCTGCTGTTGCAAATCCACCACTTCCGCTTTGAGGTTGTCGGCGAGTTTCTGTATATCCCGATAATACTGCTGCGTGGACTTGTGGCGAGCCTTCGAGCCGTCTATGCCCCTTTGCAGCCCATATTTTGCCATCGCTTCGGCATAGGTATCTTGGTAGGACTTCAATTTCAGCCGTGTCATAATATCGTCTGCGCACAGCCTCACGGTGTCGGTCGGCTTCTTGCGGTATCGCTTCTTCGTCTGTTCCTCCCTTTTCCTGCGCTTTCGCTCTCCCTTGACGATGGGAACGAGCGTAACGTGTATGTGCGGCGTTTCCTCGTCCAAGTGCAGGTGAGCCGCCACGATGTTCTCCTTTCCGAACGTGTCGGCGAAGTATTTCAGATTGTCGGCGCACCACTCGTCCAAACGCCCCTCTTCCTCTATCCGCTTCATGTCCTCGTGCGTTCCCGACACGTTGATGCGGATTGCCCGTACTTGGTTGCTTCCGATTTTGCGTGTCAGCCCCGCTTCTTCTAATCTCTGCTGTATAGCCGCCGAACGGTCTTTCACCCCGTCGGGGTAGTCGATGAGCCTGCGGTTTAAATACGTGCGTGTGGGGTCGGCGTTCTTCGGTATGATGAAACGCTCGATATGTGCGGTCGTTCCGCTGTCGCTGCCGTGCGCCTTTTCCATGTGTAAAACTACGAAACCCATATATTTTTCCTTTCTTTTTTGGCTTGTGAAACAATGATTTTTTGTATCTTCGGGGGCGGCAAATGCCGTCCCCGATGGGGTGTGCAGAGGGGCTTGCCCCTTGCCTTATTGGGGAATTTTCAGCGATACGTAGTATTGCGGCTCGGAAAATTCCCTAATAAGCTACGGTATTTTCTTCGTAAATACCCTGCGGCGTGCCGTCCGTCTGCCCGTCTGCCTTTCGGCTATGGCTGTCCCTGCCGCCTGCTTGCCCGTAACCCCACCTTATTTTTTTCCTTTCGGTCGGTGGGTGGCGGGGCGGTCGTTTCCGTTTTCAAAGGCTCTTTTGCACGGGGCGGTCGGATACAAGGTTTTCCCGATAAATACGCTCGCAGCGAAGCGAGAGGAAGATTTATCGGGAAACGGCGCAGCCGCCTGACCTTTTAGCCGACATAAAGCCCCGTGCTTGCTTTGCCTTTGTAAACGGAAATGATTGCTCCGCTTTCCTCTGAAAAGAGGAATAGAACCTGCAATATATATCACCATAGTGATAGATTTGCATGTTGGTATGCTGGTACGTTTGCATGTTGGTATGTTGATATGTTGGTATATCATCATGCTTGCCAACGGCTGTTGGGCTTGCCGTCCGAAACAACCAACACGAATACCGTCGTTTTCTCTTTTCTCCCGTGTATAATCCTCTCTAATAATGCCTTGCGGACTTTCGCCGCCCCGAACGATTCGATACGGAAAGCGAGGGCGGCTATCGTTTCGAGGTTGTAAACCTCCGCGCTGTATCTGTCCGATATGCGGATAATGCGCTTTATGTCATATATATTCAAACCTCCGCTTTTGCAGAGTGCCTTTATCCCTGCCCGAACCGTCGGGGCGATAACCCCGAACAGTTCGCAGATTTCCCACTCGGTCATGGCGGTTGCGCCTATATCGCTCGGCTGGAAGATATTGCCCTGCCCGTCCATCGTGATAATATTCCTTTCTTCTTTCATCGGTATTCTGTTTTTAATTAGATGGCTCGGCAGATATTCTTCTCCATGTCCTCCAACTTGTGCGACAAGGTTTCCATGTCTTGGCTTATCTTTTGGGCGGTGATTTTGGCGTAAATTTGGGTGGTCTTTATGTTAGTGTGTCCCAAAAGGCGGCTTACGGTTTCGATGGGTACGCCGTGCGACAGAAGCACGGTCGTGGCGTTCGTGTGGCGTGCAACATGATAGGTCAAGCGCACCTTGAAACCGCATTGTATGCCTATCTCTTTGAGTATTTTGTTGCAACTTCCGTTGCTCGGAACGGGGAAAACATGACCGTCCCTTGCCAGCCCCTTGTACTTCTCGATGATACGCTTGGGAACGTCCAAAAGGCGGATGTTCGATTCGGTGTTGGTCTTCTTTCTTCGGGTGATTATCCAAAGGTTGCCGTCGAAGAATGTTTGCAGGCGGTCGGCGGTGAGGTTCTTCACGTCCGAATACGCCAAACCCGTGAACACCGAAAAGACGAACAAGTCCCGTACAAGTTCATGGGTGGCATTCTTCATGGGTGCGTTCATGAGCGTCTGTATTTCCGTTTGGGTGAGGTAGCCCCTATCCACGCTTTCGGGAGAGTTGATATATCCGGCAAAGGGATTGAACGGCAAACGCCCGTCGTTCCTCGCAATGGAAACGATGTGTTTCAACACAATCATGTAGCCCCACACGGTATTGGTGCGGCATTTCTTCTCCGTGCGCAAAAAATACTCGAAATCGTTGATGAACGTGAGGTTGAGTTCCTTTAACGGAATATCCTCACGCTTGTAGGTATGGGGCAAAAACTCCCGAATATGGTTGCAGACCGTCCGATAACGGGTAAACGTACCTTGCGCCCTGCTGTGCCCGACTTTCTTCTCAAACTCGGCGTTGTGCTGCTCGAACAGCTTCAGCAAGGTTTCCTGCTTGATGCCGATACCGAGATAGGCGTCTTTGAGTTTGGCGGCGGTAACATAACCGTCCGTCTGCATCAACTCTTGATAGCGGCGGTTTACCTCCACACGGATTTTATCTACCGCAAGGTTGATTCTCTGCGCTTCGACGCTCTTGCCCGAAGCACGGTTGTTCTTCACGTCCCACAAGCGTGGGGGAACGTCCATCTTGCAACTGAACTGTTTAATCTCGCCGTCCACCGTGATACGGCACATCAGAGGCAGGTTGCCGTTCGGCTTCTCGCTGCCTTTCTTCACGTAAAATAATACCTTGAATGTACTTCGCATAACTCACTCCTTTTTTTGGTTACAAAATTAGTTCTTAGTGAGTTACCGACAGCTATGTAAATCAACGCAAAACGCAGAAAAAGAACCTTTTAGCAAGAAATTTGCACCCGTTATGGGAGTAACGAGGTGGTAACTGAACTTCTGCACCGTTTGGCTTTGAGGTTGCATTTCGTTGGCTCTGCCTCATAGAAAAACAAAGCGTAACGAACGCTCTATCAGCTAATTCGCTACGCTTTGCCCAAATTTACTTTTTCGCTATGTGTTTATTTTAAATTGCTTTAAGTCAATCTCTTTTATAACCCGAATCAATGTTTTCTTTTCTTCCAATATTAAAGAATCTAGATTCTCTGAAAAAGAAGAATCTAGACTTTTTAAATTCTCATAGTACCGGACCATACTATCAATTCTATTTCTTTCTGTATTCAAAGAACTCAATTTCATACTTTCAGCAGTCATATCTATATATGATATAGAAAAAGGGAAAAGTAAGAAAGCTAAAGACAACACATTACCACTAATAACAACAAATGTTTTATTCAAGCCTCTGTTTAGTTCCTTCCAAAAAATATTTGTCAAAAAGAACACACTAAGCTGTATAATACAAGCAATACATAAAGTACGTATGGTATACCCCACTAATTGCAGCCAATTCTCCATCGCTTCTACATCTACAGTAATACCAAAGAGGGTCACCGCATAAATCAATGTTATAACTATCATTAATCTATGTTCTTTCTTTAATCCAAGTACCAGATCAAACATTCTTTCCCACATACTATCCTTATATTTTTTCGCCAAAGATACAAAGATTGCTTTAAGCACATGGTATATAATAAAAAAGTGGATAAGCCTTTTCTCATATCCACTTTTTATTTGTTACTTGAATAAGAAGCTATTTCTTGCTATCGATTACCAATAACGGAGTATCGGTGTGGAATAACATCTTTCTCGCGATCGAAGGATTGAACATCCGGGCTAGGATATTACGGCGATATGTGCTTAGGGCTATAACATCAATTTGTTTATCACGAACAAATTTCTCGATGGCTAACAGCAAGTCACCATCGGCTAGAACCGTATGGGAAATATGGGCATGTGGATATTGTTTTTTGAAATATTCACGAACGCCCGTTAAACGAATCTCATTCCATTCATCATTACTGGTAGAGATATTGAATAGATGGATATTAAGATCAAAGCCTTTGATGATTTCCATAAACTCGTCAAACGCAACCAAATCTCTCTGGTTAAACGATGTAGCGAAAGCGATATTCTTAGCGTCTCTCAAATCCGTGAAAGGAACATTCTCCGGTATCGCCAATACAGGAACCCGGTTTACCTCGATTACCTCTCCGGTCACGCTACCGATCAGATCCATATCTTTTTGGCTCTTACCTCTCGTTCCCATCACGATCAATGTCGGATGATACTCCTTGCTATAGGCGATGATCTCCTCTTCCGGCAAGCCTTCACGTAATACATAATCGTATTTTACCTTTGGTAATTCACCAGAGGACATCTTCCGGTTGATATGCGTACAAATATTCTCCATATCGATACGGACACGTTGTAAGATATGCTGTACGGATTCCTCCTCGTTTACTTGGTAAGCCAAAGTATCTCCCATCGGGATAGCGGATGGAAAATAGGGGCTGAAATAGGCGTGCATGATCATCACCTCCGCACCTACCGCATGAGCGTAATTAATTCCCAACTCACAAGCCTTGGCGGAATAATCCGAGAAATCAATCGGGATCAGAACTTTCTTGACCGCATTAACCTTCGCCTCTTCCTCCTTTGGTTCCTCAAACCACTTATTGTCTTCAATAATGCGTAAAGCATGCGGTAAATCACTCTCCTTAATACGCACACGCACTCCTGCCGAAACGACCGGCTGAATCTGGTTTACATTATGTATATAGACCTCTATGCCTTCTGTTTCGAGGATTGTCTTGAGAATCTGGGCTTTCTCGAACGTGTGGATAGCCAATGTCACTAATTTATCTTCCATACTCAATACATTTTTATAGATGAAACAATCGGGATTTATGAATTGTTGAATATAAAAAAATCCCAAAGCGTTCTTTCATTTAGCTATGGGATTTTTTATACGAATGAATTTCTCTTACGCTTTTTGTGCTTCGGCATCCTGACTCTCGGCCAGTATCTGCAAAGCACGCTCGAAAATAGTCGTGTCATCTAAAACAACCAACCCTCCGTCCGGACCGGGCTCGATATGGAAACCACAACTCCGTCCATCTTGAAAATTATGTCCACCGAAATAGTTACGAACTGTCTCTACCTTTAATCCCAGCTCATCGGCGATGCGTTGTGTACTTCCGTCAGGTAACGAATCTTTAATTCTTCTCAGTTCGTTAAATGTAATCGTCTTTGTCATGGCTTTCTTATTTTGAAGGTTAATACTTTTGTTTAATATTATGGCACTAACTTAGTCATTTAATAGCATTGAAACAAATTATTATTGAGAAAATGAGCTGAAAACAAATATGCTTTACGACATACTTAACGAAAATCTCTTATATTAAGCACGATACCAATTGCTCATTAAATAGGGCTATTAAAAGGATGGTCAACCAAATCGCATAGGTGATCCAGCGTTTCCGGATATCCGAGTAAATGGCCTCCGGACATACCCAAGAATCTGCCGGAATCAATTTAGGCCTTATATAGTGGTATAACAGATATACAAGATACCCGAATAGCAGACCGGATAAAGCTCCCGGAATAATATCCGTGATAAAATGCACTCCTAAATAAATACGAGTATAGGAAGTCAAAATCGCCCAAAAGAAAATAGTCCATCCGAATAGTTTATTCCTGAAGATCAGCGCCATCAAGGTCGCAAAGCCGAAAGCATTCGCCGCATGGCTGGAGATAAATCCATACATACCGCCCCGATAACCGAACACCACCCTTACCTGATCCATAAAGTCAGGGTGATGAGTCGGACGGAAACGGGTGAAGATGGGTTTACAAACATGCGAAGCGAACTGGTCGCATAACGTGATCGTCAAGACAATGGCCAATAAGATCAACAACCACTCCTTCCAGTTCTTCTTATAGCACAATACCACCAATATAAAAAAGGCTAACGGTAGCCAAACCGCCTTGCCTGAATAGATCCACATAAAGCGATCTAAAAAAGCGGAGTCGCTACCGTTAAGCATAAAGAACGCATCACGTTCCCAAACCAATAATTGTTCTAGCATGTATCAGATTTTTTCTATGTCTTTACTAGGCATCCATCCTACGTTCCCGTCCTCAAGCTCAATCTCGCTCCATTCGCCGAGCGTGCTCTTCACGGTCACGTTCGTTCCCTCGTGTAATACGAAAAGATCCGTACCGCTAGCGTCAGGCGAGCTTTTCACCGTAACGGTCGGGGCGAATACGATAGCGTGTTTACGGTTTATCATCTCATCCTTCTGGTCGCTGGCGAATATATTGGCAAAAACAACCATGATAATAAATAGGACACCCAAATAGAAACCGATCTTCTTCAAGCGTACCCAACGAGAGAAAAAGAACAAGATCAAGCAACCGATAAACAACAGGAAGCACACGATACCTGTCTTCGCCCAAGAGTCTGCGGAACCGAGGTTCTCCACGCTCTTAAACCATTTGACCAAGAAGAAATCACCAACCGGCTCAATCTTATCGATGGTCTTCTGACGGGCCATCTGTAAATTGAAGCGAGCATCGCTATCACCCGGATCCAGCAGAAGACAACGTTCGTAGTTCAATATAGCCGGAGCGATCTTACCCGCCTTATAATAGGTATTTCCCAAATTATAATAAACGGCGGCAGACTCGCCATTGCTCTTCAAGATTCCCTCATATAGCTCGATCGCCTTTGCGTAATCTTCTTTCGTGTAAGCGACCTCGGCCTCCTTCAAGGCGGTATCTTGCGCATAAGCAGATCCTATCAGACATAGAGTCAATAAGAAAAACAATACCTTTCTTAAATTTATAGTCATCTTCATCTTCTTACTTTTTAATTGTATTCTCCATTTTACCAATAGCGTCTACCGTCAGCTCATACAACTTATCCATAGCGTCCGACGCTTGGGACGGAGCGTAACGAGCGAACTCACAAGTATTCAAGATATCCATGAACTCATTCGTCAAGGATTCGTCTACACCGTATTTAGCCAATTCTATCTCTACGTTATCCTTGGTCAGATCGGATTGCGGGATACTCAGCTTATCGCTCAAATAGCCCCACAACGCACGCAGCACCTCGTCGTAGAATTCTTCCTTCTTATTCTCTTTCATCAGCTTGCCAGCGTTCTTCAGACGTCTAACCGCCATCTTGTTCGCCTTCTTGGTACGAACCAAGGCGATGTCGGCGTTTTCCTTCACCTGCTTACGATAAATAAAGAAGAATACGATAAACAAGATAGCTGGTACGATATAGCAAAGATAATACATAAAGGAACCGAAGAAAATACCATCACCTCCCTCGATAAAGGAGAAACCTTTCGTCTTCAAGTAACGGATATCCTTGCCTAAGTATTTCACGCTCTCTTTATTACTGAAGTTCGATACGACCGGGGAAGAACCGCTACCGCCCTTACCTTGCTCCACATGCAACTTATAAGGCTCGGACTTGATGGTCTTGTACGAACCGGACTTGATATCGAAATAGGAAAAAGCGATCGCCGGGATCTCGAAATCACCCGCATAACGGGGTATCGCCATATATTCGATCGTCTTGCTTCCACTGACACCGGCGGTCGTGGTCTTGATGTCCATCTCTACTTTCGGATCGTAGACATCGAAATCGTTCGGGAAAACCACTTCCGGATTCTTCACCAACTTCACGTTTCCGTTACCCGTGATTTTCACCTTTATGGTTACAGCCTCGTCTGTCTTGACGTTGTTCGAGCTGATATCAGCCGTCATGGAGAACGTACCTACGGCACCGGAGAAAGAAGCGGGCTTACCGGAGGGCAAAGGCTTCACGTCGATAGTAACCGGAGAAGTGGTCAACACCTTGCTCACATCCCGATACGAGTCGAAAAAACTATCGAAGATGCTACCGCCGCCCGCTTGTTGCATACGGACACGCACCACGGCATCATACTTTCCACCTTCGATCGTGATCTTACCGGAACGTTGGGGATACAGGATCACTTGACGCATTACGGCCGACTGGTAGTTACGCCCGTTGTAGTTTTCCAAGGTCAGTTGTTTCTCTTGCGGCAACTCAACCTCTTGTACCAAGAAACCCTCGAACTCCGGATATTTCAATCCCGTAATCGAGAAATTTTCCAAGGAATAGACCTTGAAAGTCACCAAGAAACCTTCTTGCTCGAACACGCTTCGTTTGGATACGTCCATCTTCACGAACAGCCGATCGTTAGAGATCGCCCCGCTCGCCGTCGTTGTCTCCGCCTCTTGCTTACCCGCCTTATCAGCAGGAAGCACCTTGATGGCCAAGCCATTCGATGTATAATTAGAGCCGTTCACCTTGATCGTTGCCGGAGCTATATTAAACGTGCCTTCCTTCTTCGGCATCAAGACATACGTATACGTAACGGTTGTCTCGCTGGTACTCTTCCCGTTCACCCAGCTACTGCTATAGGAGGTGGATTGGGAGGGGCCCATCAATACGTCAAAGTCTGGCATCTCCTGTACTCTCAAATCCTTGCCTTCGGCATTGACGGTGAAAGTCAAGCGAAACTGCTCTCCCATTACCACCGCTTGGGGCGCCGAGGCCTTGAAGGTCACATCCGCGGCCTTTGTCGCCACTCCTACCGCTAACATCAGGATGAATAAGAAAATTAATTTCCTCATTGTGTATCTCATTTTTTCGTTAATTATCCAGTTTACCACTCCTTCTCGGTCTTCCGGCGTTGTTGCTGCTGCATCTGCGCCTTCTTCACCTTCTCTTGGGTGTCTTTCTCGTCTTGCAGGAAGGCGTCCAACATCTGCTGGGCATTGTCCTTGCTCATTTGCTCGTTGGATTGCTGTTGCTCTTGGGTCTTATCCTGCTTCTGGTCGTCTTGCGGCTGTTGTTGTTGCTGTTGCTGCTGATCGTCCTTCTGATCCTTGTTCTCCTGCTTGTCGTCGTTCTGTTGATCTTGGCTCTGATCCTGATTCTGCTGATCCGACAGCAGTTTCTGGGCCAAGGCCAAGTTATAACGGGTCTCGTCATCTTTCGGGTTCAAGCGAAGCGATTGCTTATACACCTCCACGGCCTTGCCGTAATCCTTGTTCTGCATGAAGATATTCCCCATATTATGATACACCTCCGACAAGCGTGCCTTCCCTTCCGGCGTAGCCACCATCTTCTCCCCTTGCCCGGCGATCAATTGATATTGCTCGGCGGCCTCGGGGAACTTGCCTTGCTTGTATAGGGAATTCCCCAGATTATAGGTTCCTTCCGTAGAGCGGGGATTCACCTCCAAGCTCTTGCGATAAGCGATCTCGGACTCGGTGTATTTCTCGCTCTCATAAAGCTTATTCCCCTCACGCACGTTCTTCCGTTCCGCTTTCTGGGCAGAGACCGCCCCAGCGCTGAGCGCCAAGACCGATACCCATATCATAGATTTATATATACGTCTCATCACTTCGTCGAATTAAGAGAATAATTTTACTTTCCTAAATATACGGTTCTTACGATCCAAGGTCATGAAATCGGCGATCAAGAGGAACAAAGCTATCCAAGCGAAAATCTGGAACTGCTCGTCATACTCGGAATAGACCTTGCTATCCAGCTCCGTCTTGTTCATTTTCTCGATTTCTTTCTGAAGGGCTTTCAAGGCGGAGTTCGTATTGTCCGCACGTACGTACATACCGTTTCCAGCGGCGGCGATCTCTTGACCCATCTGCTCATTCAGCTTCGTGATCACCACGTTTCCGTCCTTATCCTTCATATAATTATTGCTTCCTTGGATGGGGATCGGAGAACCTTTCGGATCACCCATTCCCACGATGTTCACGTGGATGCCCTTCTCGGCGGCGGCTTTGGCGGCACCGATAGCGTCGTCCTCATGGTTCTCGCCGTCGGTGATCAAGATGATCGCCTTATCGGTCGTCTCGTCCGGGGTAAAGGAACGGGCGGCCAAGTTGATGGCGGCACCGATCGCCGTACCTTGCGTAGAGACCATCGACGGGTTGATAGAGGACAAGAACATCTTGGCGGAGATATAATCCGAGGTGATCGGCAACTGCGTGAAAGCGTCGCCGGCGAACACGATCAAGCCTACCTTATCATTCGTAAAGCCGTCCGTCAATCGGGATAGCATCTGTTTGGCCTTATCCAAACGGTTGGGCGACACGTCCTCGGCCAACATGGAGTTGGATACGTCCAGACACACCATGATCTCTACTCCCTGACGCTTCACCGTCTCCAGTTTCGAGCCGAATTGAGGCCCCGCTATAATAAAGATAACCATGGTAATGGCTCCGAACAACAGCCAAAACTTCAGATGCTGGCGCTTGGTCGATACCTCGGGCATCAACTCGGCCAACAACGTAGGGTTACCGTATTTCTTTACCGCTTTCTTCTTCACGATCATGGCGTACACGTAGAACGCCACCAACGCGGGAAGGAGAAAAAGCAAATATAAAAAGTCCGGATGCGCAAATCGAAACATAAGCCTTTTATCTTTATGGTATATTTCTCAACAATGTATTTCTCAATAAGATCTCCACCAGCAACAGGGCGAACACCAGCAAGGCCCAGTTCTTATACTCCTCCTGCTTCTTACTGTACTCTTGTACGCTGATCTTGGTCTTCTCCATCTGGTCGATCTCGGAATAGATCTCCTTCAGGCTGGCGTTGTCCGTAGCACGGAAATATTGCCCTCCCGTGGTAGAGGCGATCTGCTTCAACGTAGCCTCGTCGATCTCCACCGGGATATTCTGGTACTGCACGCCGAAAGCGGTCTGGAACGGATACGGCGCCATGCCTTTCGTTCCGACTCCGATCGTATAGACACGCACGCCGAACGTCTTGGCGATCTCGGCAGCGGTAACCGGAGCGATCTCGCCGGCGTTGTTCGAACCATCGGTCAGAAGGATAATCACCTTCGACTTAGCGTGGCTGTCCTTAATACGGCTCACGGCATTCGCCAAGCCCAACCCAATTGCCGTTCCGTCTTGGATCATACCGCTTTGGATATCCTTGAAGAGGTTCAGCAAGACCGTATGATCGGTTGTCAACGGGCATTGCGTAAAGCTCTCAGCAGAAAAGACCACGAGACCGATGTTATCGTTCGGACGGCCGTTGATGAACGACGCAGCCACATCCTTCGCCGCCTCCAAGCGGTTCGGTTTCAAGTCTTGCGCCAGCATACTCCCCGAGATATCCATCGCCAACATGATATCGATACCTTCCGTGGAAGAATTGGACCAACTATTCGTGGATTGCGGACGGGCCAAGATCACGATCAGCAGCGCTACCGCTACCATACGCAACACGAAAGGCACGTGACGCAAGTACACGATCCATGATACCGCTCCCGGCGCCTCGAACGCCTCCGACGAGGAGACCTGCAAGCTGGCCTGACTCTTGCTCAGCTTGTAGACATACCATCCGATCATCGGGATGAGCAACAACAATAAATATAAATAATTAGGATTCGCAAATACCATCTCTTAATCCTTTAAATTAGTTGTATCGTTCGTAGACTTGGGCTGATAGCGTGTCAAGTCGTCTTGACACGGGGCTACCGGCTCATTTGACAGAGGGCTGTCAACGGCTTTGACAGCAGGCTGTCGCTCCTCTTGACCCGAGGCTGTCAGCTCATCTGACAGGGGACTGTCAACCAGCTCCACCATCTCCTCCTCCTTCGTCTGGTTCACGAACAAATACGCGTTCATCATACTCAAATCATTCTCATCCGGCAGCGGGTTCATCTTGGCGAATTTCACGAAGTCGGCCAATTGCAGAATCTGCCTCAAGTTATCGTACACGCTCTGCGCCTCGGAGTTCTTGCGGATCAGGTCCAAGATCTCACCGGAAGTCATCTCCATGGCATTGATACCGAAACGTTCCTCGATATACTTACGCAGCGTATCCGTGATCAAGGTGTAATACTCCTTGCTTCGTCCTTGCTGCCAGAGTTTCTGTTGCTTGATCTCATCCAGTTCCTTGATGGCCTGCTCGTGAGGCGGAAGTTTCGGCTCCTCTTTCTTGAATGGGATCAACGACTTCTTCGCACGGATCCGTTTCACGATATAGGCGATCACGCAAATCAAGAACAGGGCCAGCAAGATCCCGTAAATGATCGGATAATAATCGGCCCATACGAAAGGTGGCTTCCATACGGTCTTGATGTCGTTGAACTCCTCCGGCTTGTCCGCGTTCACGGGAATCGTGGAGACCTTCAAGGCGACTTGGTTGGAATATACGGTATCCACCCCGTCTATCACCTTCAACGGAGGCAACAGATAGAGTGACGAGTCAAACGAGGTAATCAATACATCCTGCTTGATAACGAGCCGGTCGTTCTCGATCTCCGTGGAGTCCGCCTTGGAGAGGTTCAGTACCTCCACCCCCGTCATCAAGGTATCGTTCGGGATCACGATCTGCACGGGGCGATCCTTATCCGCCGTTACCGTAAGGTGCAAGGTAGTCTGCTCTCCGATCAATATGGCGGCCGAGTCGATAGCGACATCGATCAACGGCCTTTGCGCATATGCCCTTCCCCCCACGAGGGAAGCGGCGGCGACCAGAAACAGGATACTTTTCTTTATCAATTTCATCTGCTTGCTTTAATTACGTTTGTCAAAAAGAGCAATCAATGCTTTCACATAATCATCCTCGGTACGGACAGATACGGAGTCTACACGGCATTTCTTGAACGTATCGCTCATCTTCGCCTGCCGTTTCTCCCACCATTCCTTATAGGCCGCGCGCACACGGGCGGAGGAACTGTCTATCCATTGCTCCTTCCCGGTCTCGGCGTCCTTGATCTTCATAAGGCCTACGGCGGGAAGCTCGGTCTCACGACGGTCGTACACCTGAATGGCTACCATGTCATGCTTGCGGTTGGCCACCGTCAGGGCGTCCTTGAAACCCTCCTTATCGATAAAATCGGAAATGAGGAAAGCCGTGCAACGCTTCTTGATGGCGTTGGTCAAGTATTTCAACACTTGGCTGATATCCGTTCTCGTCTCCTCGGGATGGAAATCGATCAGCTCCCGGATGATATATAAGATATGTTTCTTTCCTTTCTGGGGCGGGATAAACTTCTCGATCTTGTCCGAGAAGAACACCACGCCGATCTTATCGTTGTTCTGTATCGCCGAGAAAGCCAAGGTAGCGGCGATCTCGGTGATCACCTCCTTCTTCATGACGTTGACGGAGCCAAAGTCACGGCTACCGGACACGTCGATCAGCAGCATCACCGTCAGCTCACGCTCCTCCTCGAACACCTTGACATAAGGGCGGACGTAGCGGGCGGTCACGTTCCAGTCGATATCCCGGATATCATCGCCGTACTGATATTCCCTCACCTCGCTGAACGCCATACCACGGCCCTTGAAAGCCGAATGGTACTGGCCGGCGAAGATGTTACGGGAAAGACCACGGGTCTTTATCTCGATACGGCGTACCTTCTTTAATAATTCGCTTGTCTCCATTTAAGGAACTTCTACTTTATTCAAGATCTCGCTAATTACCTCCTCAGAAGTCAAGTTGTTCGCCTCGGCCTCATAACTCAAGCCGATACGATGGCGCATCACGTCGTGGCATACCGCACGGATATCCTCCGGGATCACATAGCCCCTGCGCTTGATGAAAGCGTACGCACGGGCGGCCAACGCCAAGTTGATAGACGCACGAGGGGAAGCGCCGAAAGAGATCATGCTCGCCAAGTTCGGCAAACCAGCCTCAGCCGGGAAACGGGTAGCGAAGACGATATCCACGATGTAACGCTCGATCTTCTCGTCCAAATAAACCTCACGAACCACGTTACGGGCGTCGAGGATCTCCTCTTTCGTTAAGATCGGCTTGATCTCCGGACGTTCTCCGGATATATTCTGGCGTATGATCAGTTTCTCCTCCTCCTTCTTCGGGTAATTGATGATCACCTTCAACATGAAACGGTCTACCTGCGCCTCAGGCAACGGGTACGTACCCTCCTGCTCGATCGGGTTCTGGGTAGCCATTACCAAGAAAGGCTTCGGCAACTTGTAGGTATGCTCGCTGATCGTGACCTGACGCTCCTGCATGGCCTCCAACAAGGCACTCTGTACTTTCGCCGGGGCACGGTTGATCTCGTCCGCTAACACAAAATTAGCGAAGATCGGGCCTTGCTTTACCTGGAACTCTTCGCTTTTCTGACTGTAAATCATCGTACCGATCACATCGGCCGGAAGTAAGTCCGGGGTGAACTGGATTCGGCTGTATTTAGCGTCGATCAACGACGACAATGTTTTAATGGCAAGTGTCTTAGCCAAACCCGGCACACCTTCCAACAGGATATGTCCGTCCGAAAGCAAACCGATCAACAAGGATTCAACCAAATGCTTTTGTCCGACGATTACTTTGTCCATACCCATCGTAATCATGTTCACAAACGAGCTTTTACTTTCAATTCGCTCATTCAACTCACGAATGTCTACTGTCTGACTCATAAGATTTATTCTATTATATTGTTATTATATTGTCCCAATTTTACGTTGATTTTTTAGGATGCACAAAATTAGAAATGTTAAATTCGTATCCTTCACTTTTGCAGTTAAATAATACTAACCAACACTTCCTCGTTTTGTTTTATTTTACTTAAAAAAGGGGGATTTCTCTTACTCCCCGGCAAGTATCTCTGTTTGTAGGGCGGCGGCTTTCTCCCGCGACTCACGGCTCTTGGCATCGATGCCATACGATTCCGGTGCGGGTATCTCGATCACGGTACCGATCGGGACGTTGTTCGGGTCTTTTATAACAGCCTTATTATGTTGGTAAATATACACCCAGAATAATTTATTGCCATAATATTCCAAGGCGATCACGGTGAGGCGGTCGCCATGCTTGATCTTCACCTGCCCCAATGGTTTTGGCGCCGGTTCCACATAAGGCTCCGGTTCCGTATGCGGGGTCTTCTCCGCTACCGAGTCCGGATGAAGCATCCAAGCTGATTCTTGAACCGTGTCCTTGGCCGTATTCTTGGCTTCCGTTATCACCTCTTCTTGGGCAGGCGCCGGTTTCCAATTATTTCTTCCCAGATAGAAGAATACAGAGATTACGATTATCAAAAAGGCGACGATCATTAATACCCCCTTTTCCTCCGGTTTCCTACGGGCTTGCTCTTCCGGTCTCTCTGGTATGGGAGATGGCTCCGCGGGCAGTTCCGGTTCCAATCCACGTTCCGGTTCAGATACCGATGACGGCTCCGGATCAAACGCTTGCTCTGGCTCAGGCAATGGTTCAGGTTCAGGTTCTAGTATCGGTTCGGGCTTCTCTTTGGGCTGAGTATTTGCCAAAGGGATTTCCTTATCCGGCATTACCTCCTCCACGGACTCGTCTTCCGTTTCCTTCTCCTCTACGGACTCATCCATGTCCGAGAAATCCACGTTCTCGTTGATCTCTGTCGTCTCAAAGATAGAGAAAGGCTTGTTTACCTGTTCCCGCAGGTCTTTATCCGGCAGGAAAGAGAATTTATAATGTTCGGGGATCAAGAAACGTTCACCGGTATTCACGTGGATACTCTCCCGCTTCTCCACAGAGATAATCTTGAAAGTACCCAAGCCCTTTACTTTTACGATCTTATCCGTATAGACCCCTTCGGATACCACCGAGATAAAATCTCTCAAGAAGCGCTCTACCTCTCCTCTGTCCTTGCCGGTACGCTCCGATAATAAACCGGCTAAATCTTGTATATTCAGCCGGTTATTCATGATCACCCAATTCCTTTAAACGATTCTTCACGGTCGTTCCGGGCTTGAACACGGGAACTAATTTAGGGGGAACCAGATATCGCTTCCCGTTCGCCGGATTCACGGAAATACGTTCCGCTTTCTTTTTCACCTCGAACTGGCCGAAGCCTTGCAGATAGATCGTATCGTTATCCACTAATTTCGAACTTACGACGGAACTGAGCGCAGAAAGCATGTCGGATACCTCCTTCGAGGTCCAATCCATGCGATTCGCCAATTCCGTTATAAGTTCCTTGTTTTTCATATCTAATTCCATAACAGTTCGTGCTGCTATATTAGTTATTTTTTCGTTAACCGACAAATATATTGACAGTTTTTACATCAATTCAACACTTTACCATACAGATCAAACGCTTGTGCGTCAATCACCTTTACTTGGTAAAAGCTACCCGGACTCAAGGGAGTATCCTTGGAAATCAATATTTCCGGATCTACCTCGGGCGAGTCGTATTGCGTACGTCCCACGTAGAAATCCTCCTCCTCCCGGTCTACGATCACCCGGAAGGTCTGCCCTACTTTCGAGGCGTTCACGTCGGCGGAGATGCCTTCTTGCACACGCATCAAGTAATCCAGCCGGTCTTGCTTCACCTCCTGCGGGATCTCGTCTTTATAATGCTGATAAGCATAGGTACCCTCCTCATGGCTATAAGCGAAAGCGCCCATACGCTCGAAGCGGATATCTTTCACGAAGCGGATCAACTCCTCGAAATCCTGTTCCGTCTCGCCGGGATGACCCACCATCAAGGTGGTGCGTAGATGGATGCCCGGCACTTCCCGGCGCATACGCTCCAACAGTTCATAGGTCTCGGCCTTCGTGATATTGCGGCGCATCATCTTCAACATCGGGTCGCTGATATGCTGGAGGGCGATGTCCATATACTTGCAAACGTTATCACGCTCACGCATCACCGGCAACAGGTCATAGGGGAAATGAGACGGATACCCGTAATGCAAACGAATCCACTCCACGCCCGGGATGTCGGATACCCGCTCCACCAGTTCCGGCAAGGCCATTCGCTTATAGCGATCGAGGCCATAAAACGTAAGATCTTGGGCGATCATTTGGAATTCTTTCACGCCTTGCGCCACCAAGCCACGAACCTCGTCTACGATCTCGTCCATCGGACGGGATTGATAAGCCCCGGTTATGATCGGGATCGAACAGTAAGAACAAGTACGGTTGCATCCCTCCCCGATCTTCACGTAAGCGTAGTGCCTCGGGGTGGTGAGCACACGCTCGGTAGCCAGCTCTTGATGGTACGACTTGCCCAGATCGGAGATCAACTCCTTCCAATTGAATTTCCCGTAGAAACGATCTACCTCGGGAAGTTCCTTCTCCAGATCTTTCAAGAAACGCTCCGACAAGCACCCCATCACGAAGAGCTTCCCGATCCGTCCTTTCTGCTTTTGCTCGCCCAGCTCGAGGATCATATTGATCGATTCCTCTTGGGCGTCGCCGATGAAACCGCAGGTATTCACCACCACGATCTCGCCATTGATCTTATGGGGATCATGCTCTACCGTATAGCCATTGGCAACGAATTGGCGCATAAGTTGCTCCGAGTCCACTAGGTTTTTCGAACACCCCAGCGTAATAATATCTACTTTATTTTTTCTCATTCTCCAAATAACGAATTGACAAACTCACGTTTGCGGAATACTTGCAAATCCTCCATCCCCTCGCCGAGTCCGATATATTTCACGGGGATACGGAAATGGTCGGAGATACCGATCACGACACCCCCCTTGGCGGTACCGTCCAACTTGGTCACGGCCAAGGCGTTCACCTCGGTGGCGGCGGTAAATTGTTTCGCTTGCTCGAAAGCGTTCTGCCCGGTAGAGCCGTCCAATACCAACAATATCTCGTGGGGGGCGTCCGGAATCACCTTTTTCATCACGTTCTTGATCTTGGTAAGCTCGTTCATCAAGTTGATCTTGTTATGCAGACGTCCGGCAGTATCGATAATCACCACGTCGGCATCGTTCGCCTTGGCGGAGCTCAGCGTATCGAAAGCCACGGAAGCGGGGTCCGAGCCCATGTTCTGCTTCACGATAGGTACGCCTACCCGCTCGCTCCAGATCACTAGTTGCTCCACGGCGGCGGCACGGAACGTATCGGCGGCGCCCAGATAGACCTTCTTGCCGGCTTTCTTGAACTGGTAAGCCAGCTTACCGATCGTGGTCGTCTTACCCACCCCGTTCACGCCTACAACCATGATCACGTAGGGTTTCTTGCCCTCCGGAAGCGCGAATCCCTCGGCATCCTCCGTATTGTTCTCTGTCAGCAAGCTAGCGATCTCGTCACGCAGCAGGGTGGTCAATTCTTGGGTGGTGACATACTTGTCACGGGCCACACGCTTCTCGATACGGTCGATGATTTTCAACGTGGTATCTACACCGACATCCGAGGTAATCAGTACTTCCTCCAAATTATCCAACACATCGTCGTCCACCTTACTCTTACCGGCGATCGCCTTGGTAATCTTGGAGAAAACACTTTCTTTTGTCTTCGATAGACCTTTATCCAAGGTTTCCTTCTTGTCTTTACTGAAAAAGCTAAAAATACCCATATTTATTTTGTTTCTGTTTTTAATCCATCCTGTTCTTATAATCCTCATAGCCGAACGTACGGTACATCACCAGCTGGTCGTCCTTGCTCCAAAGGGCTAAGGAAGGATGCGGGATGCCGTTGAACATATTCGTTTTCACGATCGTGTAGTGGATCATATCCTCGAAAATCAGCTTGTCGCCGATCTCCAAAGGCTTGTCGAACGACCAATCCCCCATATAATCACCGCTTAAACAGCTATTCCCCCCGATCCGGTACGTAGGTTTCCCCTCCACGGCATCCGTGGCGAAACGGATAGCCGGCTTGTAGGGCATCTCCAGGCAATCCGGCATATGGCAGGTGAACGAGGCGTCGATAATCGCCGTCTTGATACCGTGGTTCTCCACGATGTCCACCACGGTTGTCAGCAAGAACCCGGTCTGCCAAGCGAAGGCGCTACCCGGCTCCATGATCAACTCCAAGTTCGGATATCTTTCCTTAAAGCCTTTCAGCAAAGCGATTAAATGCTCCACGTCGTAGCCCTTACGGGTCATCAGATGGCCGCCTCCCATATTCAGCCACTTGACGTGAGGCAGGAAACGGCCGAAACGCCTCTCCACCTCGGCCAGTGTCCGCTCCAGATCATAGGAGGTAGACTCACACAAGGTATGGAAATGCAGCCCCTCGATACCCTCCGGCAGCTTATCTCCCAGCAAGTCGCCGGTCACCCCCATCCGGGAACCCGGGGCGCAAGGATTATACAGGTCCGTCTCCACGTCCGAGTATTCCGGATTGATCCGCAATCCACAAGACACCCGGTTACCATCCGCCCGCACCATCGGATAAAAACGATGGAACTGAGAGAGCGAGTTGAACGTGACATGACTACTGTATCTCAAGATCAACGGGAAATCAGCCTCCGTATAAGCCGGGGAATAGGTATGCGCCGGACTTCCCATCTCCTCGAAGGCCAACTGGGCCTCGAATTTAGAGCTCGCTGTCGAAAAAGGAATGTACTCACGTACGATCGGGAACGCTTTCCATAAAGCGAAAGCCTTAAAAGCCAATATGATATTCACTCCCGCACGTTCTTTTACGCTCTTGATCAAGGACAGGTTGTTTCTCAGTAATTTCTCCTCCATCACATAGCAAGGCGAGGGTATCTTGTTGATGTCTATCATGCTGTATCTCAATATTTCATAATAAATGTGCAAATATAGCGAAAACATTCGGAGAAAGCAAGGTTTCCGCTCCGAAAAAGCAATAAAAATACAACTATATTTTTCATTTAAAGACTATTGTGTTTAGCCACGAACACTATTGTGTTTGGCGGCGAACATTATTGTATTCAACCGTGAACACTATTGTGTGTTTTAAAGGAAAAAAACGGCGACGTGACGTCGCCTCTTCTTTTTTTCTTATCTTTCCTAATATACTTATATATAGTAGTGCGAAACGCAGTGCGAAAAAGCGATACCTTTTTCATTCAATCAACTAAAAACCAACACCTTGGTCATTCGAAACGTAGTGCGAAATGCGGTGCGAAATACGATGCGGCTCGTAGCATGCCCAGACATGCCATAAGCTAACCGTCAATCATTCAACATAGTGAGTTTAGCGAACTTCAAAAGTAACTGCTTTTGTCCGAAATGATCGAAGGCCACTGTAGCCTTTGCGTTACCACCCTCTCCTTCTATCGAGACAATCTCACCTTCCCCAAAACGATCATGGCGAACCTTGGAACCCACATGTAACCCCGATAGATCTGTGGCTGGAGCCGCCGAAAAGGACGATTCCATCGTGTTTTTTAACTTCGTAAGATGCCCTTGACGCTGTGCCGCTTGCTTCACCGGCGACACGAAATCATCCTCAACCGCCCTTGGTTGCCGGAATGGAGAGGCAAAAGCCGGGCGCCCGTAGCGTTCACGGGCCGAGGCGAATGCATCTGAAGCGCCGGCATCCGAAGGCATATCCAGATACTTAGCGTCTATATCCTTCAAGAAACGGCTGGGCGTACACATATCCGTCTTCCCATTACGATAGCGGCTCTTCGCATAGCTCAATACGCAATTTTGCTCCGCACGGGTAATCGCCACGTAGAACAAACGACGCTCCTCCTCTACCGCTCTCGGGTTATCTTTCGACAGGGACGAGGGGAATAGGTCTTCCTCCAAGCCTACCACGAAAACATTCGTGAATTCCAATCCCTTGGCGGCATGTACGGTCATCATCGTGACCTTATCGGAGTTTTCCTCTTTATCGTTATCTTGATCGGTGAGCAAGGATACCTCCGCCAAGAAGTCGGACATGGCGACTTGCTCCATGCCCTCCTCACGCCGGATCTCGCAAAACTCAGCGATACCTTTCAGCAACTCCTGCAAGTTCTCTTGCTTGCTCACGCCCTCTACGGAACGGTCTTGAAACAGGTCGGAAACGATGCCGCTACGCTTCACCACCAAGGTAGCCAATTCCTCTGCGGAGAGTTTTTTATTCTCTTCAATGAAAACTTCAATCAAACTACGGAAATCGCTCAGTTTCTTAGCTGTACCATTATTTATCGGTAGCGAATATTCCAAGGGGGCTTGAAGCACGGTCCATAGACTTACCCCGTATTCAGTAGCGGCGCCAACAAGCTTACCTACCGTCGTATCCCCGATTCCCCGGGTGGGATAATTGATGATTCGCTTCAAGGCCTCCTCGTCGTGCGGGTTCACGATCAGGCGGAAGTAAGAGATCACGTCCTTGATCTCTTTCCGCTGGTAAAAAGACAAACCGCCGTAAATCTTGTAAGGGATGCCCCGCTTTCGCAACGCCTCTTCCAAGATACGGGACTGGGCGTTGGTACGATACAAGATAGCGAAATCAGCATACGAGAATTTCCCTAATATCCCGTGCATCTCGTTGATTCGGGCGGCTACGGTGTAGCCCTCCTCATAATCGGAGTACGAGGTGAAAACACTCACCTTGTTGCCCGCCTCTTTCTCGGAATAGACCGTTTTGGGTATCTGACGTGTATTCTTGTCGATCAAGCTATTGGCAGCGTTCACGATATTCTGGGTGGAACGGTAATTCCGTTCCAGCTTGAAGATACGGCAACCGGTATAAAGATTCTTGAATTGCAGGATATTATCTATATTAGCGCCTCGGAAGGAGTAGATGCTCTGGGCGTCATCCCCTACCACGCAGATATGGCCGTGTCTCTCGCAAAGCCGTTGCACGATCAAGTGTTGGGCGAAGTTCGTATCTTGATACTCATCCACCAATACATACCGGAAGAAGTTCCGGTATTTCTCCAAGACGGCCGGATGATCCCGGAACAGGATATTGGTTTGCAGCAACAAGTCGTCGAAATCCATCGCTCCCGCTTGCAGGCAACGGCTCTGGTAACGTTTGTAGATTTCCCGAAGCAAGGGGACCTTGGCATTCATATCGCTTTCCACGAGCTCTTTATTTTGCTCGTAGGCCGTATAAGTTATCAAGGAGTTCTTCGCGTTGGAGATCCGGCTCTGCACCATTCCTAGGCGGTACACCTTATCGTCCAATTGCATTTCCTTGATGATGGATTTCAGTAAGCTCTTGGAATCAGTGGCGTCATAAATCGTGAAATTGGAAGGATAACCGATATGCTCCGCCTCGTTCCGTAAAATACGGGAGAAGATGGAATGGAACGTTCCCATCCATAGCCGACGGGCCGTTTGGTCACCGGTGATGGCCGCAATACGCTCTTTCATCTCCCGGGCCGCCTTATTGGTAAAGGTCAGCGCCAAGATACTATAGGGAGGCAATCCCAATTGCAATAAATAAGCGATCTTATAGGTCAGTACCCTTGTCTTACCGGAGCCAGCCCCGGCCACGACCAAGGATGGCCCCTCATTGTAAACCACCGCTTCCCGCTGGCTCTCATTCAGTTGATTCAAATACTCTTCCACATTCATCCGTTTTAGGGATACAAAATTAGGGAAAATAAGCGATTCCACATAAAAAAGTTGGGCAGGTCGCCGATAATATATACATTTGCCTACATATAATCAGTAGTATTAACCAAAACAAGAGACTATGGGGAAATGGGAAATTTTGAGAAAATAATTATTAAGAAAGAGCGGGACAAGATCAGGAGGGAGACTTTAGGGAAGTTCTTTTTTGATTTGGCTAAGTTGGTTTTCGCCGCTATAGTATTGGGAGAAATACTCCTTTTGCAAGAGAATGTTTTTGATAAGAGTTGTTGGGTCATGATAATGACAGGTCTTAGTGTCACCTATTCATTAGCTTGGTTAGGAAATAAAATTTTAAAATAAAAGAATATGATATTAAATCCATTAAGTGCCCTATTCTTAGTAGTAGGAGTTATTACAGGTTTATTTATCGCTTGGCTTTACACGAAGCCCGGCAAGAAATGGCTGGACGAGTTATGATACCGTAGGGAGCGGGCCTGTGCCCGCCCTACTTATCTAGGGCGTCCAACAGATCATCATTCCTTATGCTTCTCCCCGCCTTCTTCACGCTCGCTTTTAAATCACCGATCCGGTAGCTAATGGCGATGCCGAAACCACGACTAAACATACGCTCGGTCTGCCGGATATGAAAGTCCGGATATCGCTCGTTAATCTGTATCGTCTTATGATCTCCCAGAAAATCTTGCGCCCGCAGCGTACAAGTCAATTTATCCTTCAAGAAGCTCTTTACCACACTCAAGCCGTAAAAATAAAAGCCGTACGAGTCCATCCCCACATTCGGCTCGGAACGCACGTACCCACCCGACAGGACAAAACGCCACCCGTACTTAAACTTCTGCGAGAAATCGACAAAAGCAGAGCCACAAAAGCCGGAATTACGCACATCCGTATCGTAAACCTCATTCCCCTCCTGCGCCCGTAAATCCAGATAATGCAACATGCTGTTCAGCGACACGCTTGTCCGGGGCGAAGGATTATAGCTTAGATAAAGGTTTCCTCCCGCTGCTTTCACGTCCACGAGATTATCATACGTACTATTCACCACATTCGCCGAATCAATGAACAGATACTCATCAATCACCCCTTTTCCCAAGGTGCAGAGCACGGAAGCTTGCACATTCAATTTCGTTCCGTAATAACTGTATGACGCCGAAAGACGATGATGTTTCTCCGATACCAATCCCGGATTTCCATACGAGATAGAGGTCCCAGACACGAACACCGTAGGATTCAAATAGCTGATATTCGGGCGACGTAAACGTAAGTTGTAAGCCAAGCGAAACAAACTCCGGTCATCCAAGCGGAAAGCGGAGGTCCAAGAAGGAACCCAATCCGTTACACGATAATTAAAATCCTTGCCTTCGCCTTGTTTATAAGTCACGTCCTGCCAAGTATGTTCCATACGAATGCCGGGGTTCAAGCTCCATTTACCATACTTAAATCCATATCCCGCATAGGCGGAGCATATATTCTGCACATGCCGATATTCCACCAAAGGCTGTAAATCTGCGGGTAACCAGACACCCTCATCCAACTCCTTTACCTCCGAAGTAGCGTGGCTCGTACTGCTACGCCGAATCAGCTTCAAACCGCCCTCGATGGAATGCGTACTTGTAAAAGGATTCACGTAATCAAGCTGGGCCGTATGCTCATGGGTGCGGGCATGACTGATTTGCCGGGTATAATCGGCCTCCAGTTGGGGTAACGAGACATTACCCATCTTATCCTTATCGTAAAACACGCTATAGATATCGTTCGGGATATAATCATACTGATAGGAAAGCGTTAGCATCTCTTCCTTATTTCGTTTGAATAAACGCTGATAATCCGCTTTTAAGGAGGCGCTACCCCATTCGTTCTTTTTACTCATATCCTCGTTATAAGCATAGATTTCTTCCCCCTCTTTATCAAGCCTGCTATAATGGCTATTCCAAATAGAGTTGCTGTTTCCGATATTCAAGTTTCCGGACAAGGAGATTAAATTCAATGTATCGATCTCGAAACTGCCTTCCAGACTTCCATAATGAGCCGGATATTTCACGTCTACGTCCGAGAGCATCCGGAGCTTCGCACCGTCTTCCGACTGAGTACGGAGATAATCTGACTCGCTCTCGGATGACTGTTGGCTAAACGTATAATTTCCGGAAAGCGATAATCGGCCATATTTCAGCGTAGCGAAACCACCGACACTCTTAAATAAGTTCATCACCGTAGTGTTTATACTCGCGTTATATCCCTCGAACTCCGCTCCTTTCGTCACGATATTCAAGATTCCGCTGACACCCTCCGCATCGTAACGGGCACCGGGATCTGTTATCACCTCCACTTTCTTGATCATGCTGGCGGGGATACTACGCAAGACCTCCTTGGGATTATTGGAGAACATATTCGAGGGACGCCCATTCATATAAATCTTAAAACTGGATTGTCCGTTTACCTTCACGTTATCCTCGCCATCCACGGTCACTAGAGGGACTTTCCGCAACATCTCCAGCAGGGTATAGGTTCTGGAATCCGGGTCCTCGGCGATACTGTAAGTAGTCTTATCCGCCTCCGCCTTTATCAAGGGTTTCACGGCGACAATGTTTATCTCGGGTAAGTCCTCGTTCAAATACAATGAATCGGGAGAGACGAGTTGGGCGGTCAACGTCGAGTTCCAGTTTCCCACAAGCCCTATCAAGGTCATCATCATCAGAAATCTTTTCATATCTGCATCTTATTTGATTTGTTTTCGGGCAAAAGTAGAGGCAACAGACAACAACAACATAAATAATCGCCGGATAAGTAGCTGACATTTCCATGACATTTCCATGACATCCGGTCATTTAGCTGGATTTATGTCTATTTCATCCCGAATCCTATCGAAAAGGATACTTTCCTTCTATAATATTTAGTACCTTCGAACGTTCTTTTTATGTTAATTCTAATCTAGCGAATAATGAATACACGACTATCGGCCAATCTATCTGTTTTGGGTACCTCCTTAATGCTGATTCTCTCGTTCAGCTTCGGTTTCCATAGTTATACGGAAGCTAAGAAAACGATCGTGACAGACTTGAACCAAGCGTTGCAACAAACGATCCTGCAAAATTCCCACCAATGGATGAGCCAAGATTCCATACGCACCTATGCCAATCTATCCAAGCATTTCGGCAATCCGGTATCCATAGAAAGTTATAACAAGGACTTTTCCGACGCATTGAGTTATACGCCCGACAAGAAGAAAACGGGAATCGTGATCCACGTACTCAATAAAGATCCTCAAACCGAAAACGCTCCCGCTAATGCCAACAAGAAACTCAACGAATATTATATCGCCAGCGATACGATTATCTGGGCATCATCCATAGCGAACAGCCCCAATGCTACCACGGATCATATCGGGATCTCATTCCAAGGGTACGCCAATTGCTCCACCTTTGCGGTTATCGGGCTATCGGACAAATCTTTGCCCGGCCTATTCCTCGGGCTTGCCTTTTTATCCGCTACCCTGCCCTTATTGCTTAAACGTTATAGAAAGGAGTTGATAATGCCTCAGCCTATCCATCCGGGAAAGACCATCTCTTTCGGTAATTTGAACCTTTCTTGCGAGACCGCCTCCTTCTATAAGGAGAATGAGGAGAAACTAAAACTCACCCCTCAGCAATATGCCTTGATGGAGATGTTTTTCCTATCGCCTACGCATATCTTGAACCGCTCGGATATCTGCGAAAGTTTATGGCCGGGAAAGATCAACGCCGACGAGACCTTGAACACCTTGATCCGAAGGCTACGGCCTTTAGTGGAGGAAAACAGTAACCTAAAGATCACGACAGACCGTGGACGAGCCTATGTGCTTGAAATAAAAAAGAGCGACCATCTCTGATCGCTCTTTCCTTTTTATCTAGATAGAATTAATATCTTCCACCGTCCCGGTTAGAACCATAACCGCCACCTCTGTTAGAGCCATAGCCACCGCCTCTGTTGGAACCGTAGCCGCCACCTCTGTTGTTATTGAAACGACCACCTCTGTCGCCTCTATCCTCTCTAGGTCTGGCTTCTGTTATATTGATGACTTTGCCGTCATAACTTGCTTGGTTTAACTCCTCGATAGCCTTTTTAGCTAGCTCATCATCGCTCAGCTCAACGAAACCGAAGCCTCTTGAACGGCCAGTTTCTCTATCCATAATAACTTTTGCTGAAGTAATCTCACCGTAATCAGCAAATAACAGTCTTAAGTCCTCATCAGAGATGTTGTAACTTAGATTTGAAATGTAAAGATTCATTTTGTAAACTTTAATTAAATGGTTAATTGAGCTGAGTATGTCGACTAAAAAAGTTTACCTAACAAATCAAGTTGTGAGCAAATACTTTCTAATACTAACTTAAATCAATCTCAAATATGCTGCGAATGTAATGGTTTTATTCGAGCATACAACTATAAATCCAATAAATTTCGAAAAAATATAAGGGCGGGGTCTGCCCGCCCCCCACGAAATTAGAATACGGTAACTTCTTGTCCCGCGGTATTCGCACGGATTAAATAATCGTACATCGCCTCGCAATACACCGGAGGCAGGTAGAAACGGCCCGGGTAGACTGCGCAAAGATTAATCTTCACGGTCACTTGACTGCCTGCCGGCAGACGGTCTATATAACTATAAACACGGTCGTCACGAATATCCTGATAATTCACTCCGGCGCTCAAGCTGTCCGTAACGGACTCATTCAAGAAACGGGTATTCAGTATTTCCCATCCGGCAGGGAAGATCTCCGATAATACCAAATTATTATATCCCCGGGCCGAAGGGTTCTTTACCGTAACCACGGCGGAGAAATTCGTACCTTGCTCCAATTGGGCGACATTGACCGGACTTCCGTTCAAGTCCACATAGCTAACCGCCAATGAGACACCGTTCGCATACGCTTTTTCCTCTCCCTGCTCCGGTATTCCCTCGGTTATGATACGGGCGAAGAGCGTAGATTTACCCGTGTTCTTCAACTCGACGCTCGCCGAGGTCCCCGCCTTATCCAATAAGGTCTCGGACCATATATTCTTATCTGTTTTCACCTGTCCATCCTTTCCGCCACAAGCGTACGTGAAATCCATGACCCCGTCTACCCGATATTTAGCTAGGTAGTCCGACAAGGCAACTAAAGCGAATGCCGTAGATTGTGTGCTCAACCAATCATCCGAAGAAAGCTGTTTGGACAATTCTTCCACCAAAGTAGCGGCCTCCTTGCCTTTATCCAACAAGCAAAGCGTCATTAACTGGATGGATTGATCCCGGACATCACTGCCGAACGTCTCGTCATACTCGGAATAACCGGAAGGAAGAGCCGTCGTCTTACTGATCAAGTCTTGAGCGACATCCTCACGGCCGACCAAGGCATAGGCGGAAGCTAGCGACCAGCGACTCATGGAGGTCAAGTCTTTCATCTCTTTCAAGCGGTTCATGGCACCCATCTCCGGCGACCCGGCCAAAGCCAATACATACAGGCGATAGGCTTGGGTAGTCTCTTCCGAATCCATATAATAAGAGGTAGCCGGCTTCCAATTACGGGCTACCCGGCGTAGATTATTCAATACGCTTTGTTTCATGGCCTCGGGAACCAAGTAGCCTTTCTTCGAGGCTTCCAGCAAGAAATGAGTAGCGTAAACCGTACCCCAGCCATTGCTGCTCGTTCCACCCGGCCAATAGGCGAAAGCCCCATCTACGGTCTGGTAAGAGCGTAGACGGCGGATCACCTCTTTCACGGCCTCCTCCGTGGATTTCGCCTGTTGAGGGGTCAAATCCGTAAACGAGGAGATATAAAGCTGCGGGAATCCTTTCGAGGTGATCTGTTCCAGACATCCGTGAGGATAACCCAACAAATAAGATAGACGTGAGGATAAGTTCACGGGGGCGATATCCGACACTTCCAAAGTCAACTGGTTCGTACCCGTGGCACCCGGCATCGCAACCGTCTCTTTCCAAGACTTGCCGGCCTCCAAGGTAGCGGCGGTAACTTTCACTTGCGGGCGGCGTACCGTACGGATCTCCAGCTCCGTCTCATAAACAGATTTATCCCCTTTACCTGTAGCGGTTATCGTTACCTTCCCGATACCCGGGTTCTTCTTCACCCGGATACGGAACGAGGCTTGCTGATCCCCTTTCCGCTCGAAGCTCAAGCTCCTCGTCGCCTCGCCGACCACTTCCATATTCGAGCTGCAAGCGATAGATACATTCACGGCTCCTACGCCATCCTCGGTAGCGAATACCGTAGCGGGTACTACCATCTCCTCGCCCACGCCGATCACCCGGGGCAAGGTTCCCAGCAGCATTACGGGCTTACGTACCATCACGCTCTTATCGGCATGTCCATAAGCCTCCCCGTTTCCGGCTACCACCATGATCTTGACACGCCCGTTATAATTCGGCATCTGATAGGTATGCCGGGCGGTCTTCCCCTTCTTCAGCAAGAACGGGCCGTCAAATCGCACCACGGGCTTGAAACGGTTCACGATCGCTTTCGGGCCTTTGTTCAGCGCATCGTCGCCGCCGATACTGAACAATTGCTCGATACGGCCGCCATAAGCGCCAACCACGTAGTTATACAAATCCCATGTATTCACGCCCAACGCTTCCCGGGCGTTAAACGCCTTCCAAGGCTCCGGCGTACGGAAACGGGTCAAGTCCAGCAAGCCCTCATCCACGATCGCCAGCGTGTAAGCCATCTCCTTTCCATTCTTCTCGGAGACGGATATGGTATAAGAGGCATCCGGTTTCAACTCGGCGGGAGATTGGATAACCGGGGTCAGATGGCTCTCCGGAGAAGTTACCGTGAACGGGACCACGCCATACAAGCGGATCGGCAAATCGTTCTTCGTAATGCCATGAGGCTGCAATAAGGTGATATAGACGTAAGCGTTCGGCTGCATATCTTTCGTCACATCCAGCCTCACGGTCGTTTGTTTATCCTCGCACGTATGTTCCGTCAAGGAAAGGACACGCACGCCGTTCTCTATACTGATAATCGCACGGCTTCCTTTCGTAGAGGGGAAGGTGACTACCATCTTCTCGCCGGGCGTATAACTATCCTTATCGGTCTTGAAACTAAGCATCGTGGCGGACTCGCTGCCATCGGTGTTACGTCGGCCCTCGTTATAAGGCCAGTCGAAATAACTCATCACTCCCGTAGAGTGCTTGCTCTCCTTATCTTTCACGGAGATGAAATACGTTCCCCACTCCTTATCCGGGAAAGAGAGCTGGAACGTACCCCGGCCGTCCCCATCCGTACGGACGGCAAATGTCTTTACCGGCTTATTGTAGGAATCCGATACGTAATTGGCCAGACCGCTACTGTTGGAGTCCCACCACCAATGCCAATAGACCTTATATACTTTCACATCTAATTCCGTATTCGCTTGCGGTTTCCCTAAATAATCAACAGAAGCGACCTCGTAGGTGTAATTGGTTCCGGTATTTAGTTGTTCCTTATCTTTCTGCGGAGACTTGATACCGGCATACCGGCGATAAGGCGAGTAAAGCATCCGATCCGCGTCGATACTGAAATCGCCGGATTCCTCATAGACCCGGGTCACTAGGTTTGCCAGCAACATTCCGGGAGCGGTAGAACCCAGCTCGAAGCGGGCTTGTACCGTGGCATCGCCCCGCTCATTGGTAACACCGGAGATCAGCTTGCTCTCTTCCGTATTAAATACACGGGAAGGATCGTCGAAATAGAACCCCTTATACCCCTCGAAGGTAGTCGGGGTGGCGATAAAGGTACCTTGTATATCATATTTCAAGTTACGGGCAATAGCTCCTTGCAGCCATTCCACATGCAGGCGGGCATCCATAGGTTCACCACGCAACAAGGTCTTCTCCGGCATGGATAAGGCGATCTTCAGGCGGTTCGGCTTGATGGACTCGATGCGTAAGCGCTTCGAGAAAGAGACCCCACCCACTTGCGCCTTCACATTCCACGCACCCGTGGGGGCATCCGCCTCGGTAACGAAATCGAAGACATAAAGCCCCAGCTCGCCACGGGTCTGTGTCTTACGGGCATACATTTGCCCTAACGGGTTGTACAGCTCCATCACCACCGGATGCTCTGCCGGCAATTGCTTCGCCCGGTCGTTCAGCATAAAGCCCAGATGCAACGTGTCACCCGGACGCCATACGCCCCGCTCGCCATAGATAAAGCCCTTGATCCCTTTCTGGACTACCTCGCCCGATACATCGAACGAGCTGAGCGAGAGAGCCGATCCGTTATCCACCCGCAGATAGGAACGTTGGGTTCCCTGTGAGGCGATCAGGTAGAACGGACGTCCCGAGGAGAGATCCAGCCGTACCTGTCCCTTGTCATCGGTCGTGCCCGAGGCCAACGCTTGGTGTTGGTAATTATAGGCGGTAACCGTAACTCCTCGCTCCGGCTCCGTATTCTGTATATTATGCACCAACACGGTCATATCATTATCCTGCCCCAGCATGGCGACCAGTCCTAAATTAGTAGCCAAGACATTCTTTCCCTCCACCTTATTAAAATAATAACTGTCCGAGCAAGGATCATCCCGTTTCTCCCAATTATAATCAGACCAATCATATTGGCGATAATAGTAATACCCTCCCTCGTCAAAACGGGCGGACTCTTCCTTGAAACGGATCTCATCCGAGGCCAAGATCTGTTCCTTCGAGAGGACCACCGTATCATTCCCGCAAGGATAAACAGACAAAGGCCGGTCAAACGAAAGCTCCAGACGGTAGATAGCGCCCGGTTCCGGCTCGATCAACCGCTTTAAATCGACCGCGAACGTATTCCACCGGGACAGGTCAAGACCCTCCTCATCCAAGAAGATCGTCTTACGGGCGATCAAGCGCCCGACACGCATTAACTCCCCGGACTCATCCAAGTTGTTCGATTGCAGGAACTGACCGATATTCTGCTCCAATATTTTGATAACGCTCACCGTAACCCCTCGCAAATAAATCGCTTGGAAAGGAACGGATAATTGCGTGGATTGCGGGATGATCACTCCTTTCCCGATAAAACGGACGTTAGGTTTCTGCTCGTTGGCTACCACTTGACGCACGACGGCCTCTTTTAGGTTCAAGCCGCTCTTACTGCGGATGCCTTGGTTCAGATGGATGTTCATCGCACCCTTCTCTCGCAAGTCGGCGTCCGGATATAGGCGTAGCTTGTTGCCATCCACGTTTACGGTCTCCGAGGTATTTCCGGCGATAAAAGCCAAGCCTCTCATATCTTGGGCCGAGTCCAATAATTTCGTGAAAGCGACCTCCACGTAGCATTCCGGCTCAGATACATATACCACGTCGTATACAGAGAAATCATTCTGATCCGGAATGTTCACCGTCACTACATCGGCCTTTTCCACGCCTAGTTTATTCGAAGAGACGGAAAGCCTAAGTGTCCGTTCTCCCTCCATCCCGGCGGGAACATTGGTCAAGGTTACCTCATGTTTCTTCCCATCCGGGCTGTGTTGCCAAGTAGCGTCTACCTTCTCCGAGAAATCCACCAACGACTCCACGGTCCCCGGAGATTCCTTATCCGGCGTGAAAAGCACGGCTGTCAGATCGTACCCATTCTCGTTTTTCTTGTTGATATCCATCGACTCCAGATTCCCCCGAAGAGCTAAAGGGAGCGTGGTAAAACCGAAAGCGAACCGCTTATCCTTACCTTCCGCCTCAAACCATTCGGACAAATCGGCGTTCACCTGATAAGAGGTGTTTCGCTCAAAGCCTTTCTCCGGCTTGAATACCAACGTCCGGTTATTCTCGAAAGCCCATCGTCCCGGCACATCGGGCTTGAGGCGCACGAGTTTCCCCAATCGGTCCGCCTTTAACCGATCCGCCGGGATCTCTTGATTAAAGATCAGGTAAACGGGAGAATACCGGGAAATCTTCCCGGTAGTGAACGCCTCTACATTCGGATTATAAGGAGGGAGATCTTGATCCGCAGGGCTTGTCGTATGACAACTTGTCAAGAGAGACAAGAGACAAAGTACGCAGAATAAACCGATAGACCGTATCATACACATGAATGTTTAAATGGTTAATCCACAAATGTACATAAATAGAAGGATTTCTCTCCTATACTTTCAGACAAACTGATATTTTTCGTACATTTGTCTTAAATATGGAGCGACCTGTATGCCACCAAAGAAGTACAGGAGTCGCTAAACAAGAGGAAAGAATAGTATATGGCGAAGAAATTCGAAATTCGAAATAGCACGGCGGAATTCCTTATTTTCATGCTAGAAGGCAAGGAAGATGGCATACAGGTAATGTATCATGACGAAACCATCTGGTGCACGCAGAAAGCGATGTCTACCCTGTTTGACTGCTCTACAGACAATATCGGATTACACCTAAAGAACATCTTTACATCCGGTGAATTACGGAAAGATTCAACTACCGAGTTTTTCTCGGTTGTTCAAACCGAGGGCGGACGGCAAGTATCCCGAAAAACATTGTTTTATAACCTTGATGCGATCATTTCTGTCGGTTATCGTGTAAACAGCGTTCGTGCTACACAATTTCGCCAATGGTGCACATCGGTCATCCGGCAATTCGCTATCCGTGGTTATGTGATAGACAAGAAGCGTATGGAGAACGGCTCTTTCATCGGTGAAGATTATTTTGAACATCTACTAGCCGAGATACGGGAGATACGGTTAAGCGAACGTCGCTTTTACCAAAAGTTGACCGATATCTATGCTACCGCTATTGACTATAATCGTGACGCACCAACTACCCGCCTCTTTTTCCAAAAGGTACAAAATAAGATACATTATGCCGTACACGGTCATACCGCCGCCGAGTTAATCGTGAACCGAGCCAACTCGGAAAAAGAATATATGGGACTGACCACATGGGAAAATGCGCCTAAAGGGAAGATCGTAAAAACAGATGTGGCCATTGCCAAGAACTACCTTAACGAGATGGAGTTGGACGACATGGGACATTTAGTCAACGCAGTTCTGGATATGGCAGAGCGGATGGCTAAACGACATATACCCATGACCATGGAAGACTGGGCAAAACGTATCGACCTGATACTCGAAGCCGGAGGTAATGACTTATTGACCAACGCCGGCAAGGTGACAACCGAATTAGCCAAAGCTTTCGCAGAAGCCGAGTTCGAGAAGTATCGGGTCATTCAAGACCGTCTCTTCCAATCGGATTTTGACCGTTTCGATAGCGAGACCTTGTTCCCGACAGATTTCAATCCCGATAATACATAAATAGCAACATCATGACCAAGAAACTACACAAGGAAATCCCCATCGACTACGCCGTCTGCCAGCAACAAGATTGCCCTCGGGCCGAGAAGTGTCTGCACCAGATCGCCTACCGGCCGCTCATCGAACAACCGGCAACCGTATTACGGCTGCTGAACCCCACCCTCTGTACCCGGGATGGGGCTTGCCCCTACTTCCGAGACTCCGTTCCCGTCACCTACGCACGGGGTTTCACCGGAATGCAGAGCCGGATGTTCCCGGCGCAATACCAGCAATTCATGTCGATACTCATGTCCCATTTCGGACGTAACCCCTACTTCGAGCGGCGAAGGGGCGAATTTCCACTCTCACCTAAAGAGCAAAGGATCGTGCTAAACGCCTTGCGAAGGGTCGGAGTGACGGAAGAGCTAAGGTTCGATCATTATGAGGAGAGTGTCAATTGGTATGATTGAGGCAGTACTCCTTATAAAGTACCGCAATACTCAGCCGGACAGTACCGCAGTACTTCGTAAGGAGTACCGCAGTACTTTGCGCACAGTACTACAGTACTTCCTACGGAGTACTGGCAGATGCCTTAGCCATCTATCCAAGTCGCTATTACCGAGGCCGGGACGAGTGTCATGGCGCCTCCTCGCATCTCTCTTGGGGATCGGCGTGGCGGCGTGGTGTGTCATGTATGGCATCGTGCCCCGGCAATTATTTCCCGCCCCCTGCTCTACCTTATTATATTCGGCCGAGGGCGAGCTTTTAGGCGCACGTATCGCACCGGACGGGCAATGGCGTTTCCCGGCGGCGGATAGCTTGCCTAATAAATTCGTGGATTGCTTGCTCACGTATGAGGATAAACGGTTCTTTTACCATCCCGGTATAGACCTCGCCGCCATCTTCCGGGCGATCCGCTTGAACGGGAAAGCGGGGCGTGTGGTGAGCGGAGGAAGCACCTTGACCATGCAATTGGCACGCATAGCGAGAGGGAACCAAGATCGGACCTTCTACGAGAAAACGATCGAGATGTGCTGGGCGCTCTTTCTGGAAACCACCCATAGCAAACAAGAGATACTGAACCTCTATGCCTCGCACGCTCCCTTCGGGGGAAACGTGATCGGGCTGGAGACCGCCGCATGGCGTTATTTTGGGCGAAGCGCCTCCGAGCTATCGTGGGCCGAGAGCGCCACGCTCGCAGTTCTTCCCAACTCCCCCGCCTTGATCCACCCCGGGAGAAACCGGAAACAACTGAAGGAGAAGCGGGATCGCTTATTGGCTTCCCTTCAAAAGAAAGGTGTATTGGAGGAGACCGAATACGAGCTGGCCTGCATGGAGCCACTTCCCGAAGCCCCTCTCCCTTTACCTAATGATGCCCCGCATCTGTTGGAAAGACTGGCCGCGGAACAACCGGGGCAACGCATCCAAACCTCCGTCCGCCAAGCCCTGCAACGACAGACACAGGCCCTCGTAAACCGTTATGCCCGTGAATACAGTTCCAACCATATCTATAATCTGGCGGCGATCGTAGCGGACGTGGAGACCGGGGAGGTATTGGCCTACGCCGGAAACGCTACCTATCCGGCCGACGAGCGGCGGGGGAACCAAGTGGACATCATTACCTCGCCCCGCAGCACGGGAAGCATCCTCAAGCCCTTCCTGTATGCCGGTATGCTGCACGACGGGCTGTTGCTCCCCTCCATGCTGGTATCGGACGTGCCCTTGAATATAAATGGCTTCTCCCCCCATAATTACAACAAGACATTCTACGGGGCGGTACCGGCCCATGTAGCCATAGAGCGCTCCTTGAACGTGCCCTTGGTACGTATGCTCTCCCAGTATAATACCGGACGCTTTATGTCTTTGCTGAAATCGTGGGGAATGACTACCTTACGTTTCTCCGAGGAACATTACGGGGCTTCCTTGATCTTGGGAGGGGCCGAGGGAACCTTATGGAATCTTTCCGGCATGTATGCCTCCATGTCTCGTGTGCTTAAACATTACCGTACTTACAACGGACGCTATAATCCGGCGGACATCCATCCGCTGACTCCCTTTCCGGCGGAGAGGAAGGAACCCATCCGTTCCCTTACCGATAGCCGGCTCACCGATAAGGCTCTCCTTTCCTCCGCGGCCCTGTGGTACACGTTCGAGGCGATGTCCGCCCTTAACCGTCCCGAGGAAGAGGCCGACTGGCAACAATTCGAGTCGATGAAACGGATTGCGTGGAAGACCGGGACGAGTTACGGGGGACGAGACGCTTGGGCGATCGGCACGACTCCCCGCTACGTCGTCGGCGTATGGGCCGGTAACGCTTCCGGCGAGGGCCGTCCAGGACTTACGGGTGTCGGCAACGCCGCCCCGGTCCTTTTCGATCTCTTTTCCCTATTGCCCGGTGGAGAATGGTTCGACCTGCCCTACGATGAGACGCTTCCCATGGCGATCTGCCGGAACAGCGGACATAAAGCCTCGCCCTACTGCGAGCAAACGGACACCTTATACATGCCGCTGTCCGGCAATAACACGGGGATTTGCCCCTACCATAAGCTCGTGCATCTATCGGCGGACGGACGGTACAGGGTCAATAGTTCCTGCGAATCTGTCGACCGGATGATCAGCCGCCCGTGGTTCGTGCTTCCTCCCGCGCAGGAGTATTACTACCGCAACTATCACATCGATTATATCCCGCTCCCTCCGGTAAAACCCGGCTGCGGGCAAGACCTGAACCGCCAGATCGAACTGATCTATCCCGAGCATAACGCCATTCTCTACCTTCCGAAAGGCTTCTCCGGGAAGTCCGAGAAATTTATCTTCAAGGCCGCCCACGCCCGCCGTGACGCTACGATTTACTGGCATCTGGACGAAAGCTATCTGGGAGAGACCACCGAGAATCACCAGATCAGTTGCTCCGTGAGCCAAGGAAAACATCTCCTTACCCTCATCGACAACGAGGGGAACCAGAAGAGAATACAATTCGAGGTCAAGTAAAGCATCCGTTAAGCCTTGACCTTGACCCAAACAGCCAATTTGCCTCCCTTGACAAGGAAACGGCCTTTCCCTTCCTCATCAATCGCCACGGTATCTTTTACCGAGCCTGTGATCTCATGCCATACCTCGCCTTTCCGGTTCTCCCCCACAGACATTGTTTTCTCTCCATCTTCCCCGTTCGAGATAACCAACGCCAAGCCCGAATCAGCATGTCCCGAATCTCCCAAGCGTACGAAGCCGATCGTGTTCGGATGATCAAAATAATCCACCTCTTCCCCGTACGCATATTCTTTCCGGGCACGCAATAGCATATCCAATACCTTACGATGGGGAGATTTCTTCCCTTTTACGCCATAATAATCCCCATAAAAGATACACGGATACCCCTTCTTCATCAACAGGATCAAACCGTAGGCGGAAGGTTTGAACCAATCCTTCACCTGCGACTCCAAAGAACTGTTTTTCTGGGAATCATGGTTATCCACGAAGGTGACGGCTTGATCCGGGCATATCTCGACCAAGGTCCCTTTTAATAGATCGCGTAAATCATAGTCACGACCTTTCTCGGAAGCCTCATTCAAGTTATAATGTAAGGCTACGTCAAACAAATCCACGTTATATTCTACTTGCGACAGGTAAGCCTCCAACGATTCGGTATCGTTTTTCCAATATTCCCCGACAGCGTAGAAACCCTCTCCCCGATCCGCTCTCACCGCCTCCAGAAAATGCTTGATAAACTGGTCGTTCATATGCTTGATCGCATCAAGGCGCATACCGTCCAAGTTTAGTTCGTTCGATACCCAGATCCCCCAGTCCTGCATCTCACGCACGACTTCGGGGTTATCGAAATCCAGATCGGCGAACATGAGATAGTCGTAATTTCCATTCTCATCATCGACTCCCTCACTCCAATGTTTTCCCTCTCCCAGAATCTGGAATATACCTTCCTTCTTGCGGGATACATCATAGTCCGTCCCGGAGAAATGAAACCAATGCCATTTAAAATTAGAATACATATTGCCACGCCCCGGGAAGTCGAAGCCGGTCCAGCCCTCTATCTCATGGGGTTCGCTGGTAGCGTTTTCCCGTTGCCCAGGATCTACCTCTTGCGCCATAAACCACTCGGTATAATCGGCTCCCGCCTTATGGTTCATCACGGCATCCAGATATACGCCAATCTGGTTCCGGTGAAGTTCCTCGATCATTTCTTGAAGTTCCTGTTTAGTTCCATACTTGGTGCGTATGGTCCCTTTTTGGTCAAACTCCCCCAAATCATATAGATCATAGGTTCCATACCCCTCGTCCGCTTGCTCATGGCCTTTGTAAGCGGGTGGAATCCATACGGCGCTGATCCCGATCTCATGTAAATGCGAGGCATCATCCTTCAGCCGTTTCCACAGCATTCCATCGTTCGGCAGATTCCATTCGAAATACTGCATCATTACTCCATTTTCCATATGTTTCTTCTATTTGTTGATAAAACAACACTTCTCAAGCGTCATAAGTTGCTGAAACTAACCACCACCTCCTTTTGTTATAGTAAAAAACTAAAGAATAATAAGATGGATTCAAAGCATGTTACAGAGAGTACGTCCGGTCAAGAGGACATTCAAAAGACTTGGTGGAAAGAAGCGATTATATATCAAATCTATCCCCGTAGCTTTCAAGACAGCGATGGCGACGGAATCGGTGACTTAAACGGTATTACCTCCCGCTTGGATTATATACAAAGCTTGGGTGTGGATATCATCTGGTTAAACCCGATCTTTCTCTCTCCCAACGATGATAATGGCTACGACATCAGCGACTATCGGGAAATCATGCGGGAATTCGGTACGATGGAAGATTTCGACCGCCTCCTGAAAGAGATTCATAAACGGGAGATGCGACTGGTACTGGACTTGGTAGTAAACCATACCAGCGACGAGCATCCTTGGTTCGAGGAAGCCCGTAAATCCAGACATAATCCCTATTATAATTATTACCATTGGTGGCCGGCCGAGAAAGGTGAGCCTCCCTTGCGCCTCAGCTATTTCGACGAGGAAGGCAACGCTTGGATGTATAACAAGTCAACCGACTCGTATTACCTGCATTATTTCTCCCGGAAACAACCCGACTTAAATTGGGAGAACCCGGAGGTACGCCAAGAGATTTTCGATATGATGCGCTTCTGGTTCGATAAAGGGATAGACGGTTTTCGCATGGATTCTATCTCTCTTATCGCCAAAGATCCCTCATTCCCTCTCATAGATTCCAAGAAATATCCGGATATCTTTTCTTTCTATGCCAAAGAGCCTCGCCTACACCTCTATCTTCACGAGATGAATCGGCAGGTATTAAGCAAATACGATTGTATGAGTGTTGGAGAAGGTTCGGCCGTGATGGTAGATGATGTCGCTAAATTTGTCGATCCGGCCCGGGAAGAGTTGAATATGCTTTATCATTTCGACGCCGCCCGTATCCGGAATACAACCCTACCGGACAATCCGGAATCCGGTATAGACTATAGCTTGATCGCCCTAAAGAAGATGTTTACGGAATGGGATAAGGCGGTAGATAAGGGTTGGCCCTCGATCTACTTGGGTAATCATGACCAGCCCCGTATGGTCAGTCGCTTTGGTAGCGATAAGGATGAGTTCAGGGCCTTGTCCGCTAAGATGCTTATTACTTTTCTGCTTACGATGAGAGGAACGCCTTATTGGTTCGCCGGGGACGAGATAGGTATGCGTAACATTCGGTTCGACCGTATCGAGGATTATAACGATATCGATACGATCAACCGCTATAAGAAAGCGAAAGCAGAGGGTAAAGATCCGCAGGCGGTATTGGACGAACAGAAAGAGACCGGACGAGACAACGCCCGCACTCCTTTCCAATGGGATCGCTCGCCGGAAACGGGATTTACGGCAGGAACCCCTTGGTTAAAGGTAAATCCGGATTATACTTGGATAAACGTAGCGGACGAAGAAAAAGATCCGACCTCCATACTTAATTATTTTAAGAAAGTAGTCAGTTTCCGTAAGGAGAATCCGAGTTTGATTTATGGCAGTTATCATTTGCTGGATGCGGAGAATCCCCAATCCTATACCTTTTTACGCAAGACTGGGGCCGACACTTATCTGATTATGCTCAATTTCTCCCCCAAGGCGGCAATCTCCACTCCGGGGATAGATATGAGTAACGCACACGTCCTATTGGACAATTACGGGGACCGAAGTCATATGGCGCCTCAAAAAGATATCACGCTCCGTCCTTTCGAAGCGATTGTCTTTCAATTGAACCATCCCGTCTATGAATCCTTCATAGATTCGCTAGATCTTTTGGAATGATTCGTTAAAAAGAGATACAAAGCGCAACCAAAGACTTTTCGGATGTGTTTAAATACAAAGCATCAGAACTTTTAAATAAAATATAAAACTATTCGTTATGGGATTTATTTGGTCTATTATCATCGGTATCGTTGCCGGCTATCTGGCTGGTAAGATTATGCGTGGAGGAGGTTTCGGGGTCATTGTTAATTTGATCCTAGGTATTATTGGAGGTGTATTGGGTGGCTGGGTATTCAGCTTACTAGGCATATCGGCCGGTGGTATCTTAGGAAGCTTGATAACCTCTACGGTCGGAGCTATTTTGTTATTATGGATCGGCTCGCTATTCAACAAATCCAAAGAGGTTTAAGAAGGCGTGCTCAATTATCAAATCATATATTACATGGCAACAAGATCTCACGAAACTTTAGTTACGGCATAATATAATGTAAAAGGCAGTCCTTGCCGGACTGCCTTTTTATTTAGATCGTTTCCACTTTTTCTTTAGGTAAAACCCATTTCAATACCAGATAACCGCAAAGACCGGATATAAACGATCCCGTGAATACACCCAGCTTCGCCTGATTCAAGAGATCGGCACCCGCCGCCGTACTGCCGTCAAAGGAAAGATTCGCTATAAACAAAGCGACCGTGAAACCGATTCCTCCCAACATGGATACTCCAAATAAATTACGCTTGCTCATGCCTGTAGGCATGGAGGCAAATGGCGTACACGCGAACAAGTAAGAGAAAGAGAATATACCTAATGTCTTTCCTACAAATAGGCCCACGAACACTGCCAACGGAACATTAACTAATGTCTGGGGTTGGATATCCCCGAATGTCACACCGGCATTCACGAAAGCGAATAAAGGAAGTATCACATAGTTTACCAAAGGATGCAACTTATCAGCGATGGTCTGCAACGGACTGATCGTTTTATCCGCCAACGTATGGATGTTATTCAATACCTGAATTTGTGTAGGCGTAAGCACTTCCGCTTTACGGGACTGACGAACCTCGGTATAGTCCAGCATATTCAAATACCCGGTCATATCACACGTGAAATCATCTAGCTTAACAACCGGACGGGCAGGAACCGTAAAGGCGATCAACACGCCGGCGATTGTCGGATGGATTCCTGACTCCAGAAATAGCAACCAAACGATAAAGCCACCGATATAGAAAAACAATCGGTTGTGTACCCGGAACTTTCCTCCCACATACAACAAAGCGAGGACTATCAGGGATATCAACAAAGGCTCGAAAGCGATATGCCCGCTATAAAACAGGGCGATAATTATGATACCTCCAATATCATCCACCACAGCCAAGGCGGTCAAGAAGATACGCATGCTCAACGGCACCCGCTTCCCCAACAAGCCCAATACGGCCAAGGCGAAAGCGATATCCGTAGCCATCGGAATAGCCGCCCCGTTTACCTCGGGAGGCGTATTACATACTAACATATAAAATAAGACCGGCACGATCATTCCACCACAGGCGGCGATAATAGGCAATAGCGCCTTCCGCACGGAACTCAACTCACCGATCAATACCTCTTGCTTGATCTCCAGACCGATCACGAAAAAGAAAACCGCCATAAGGGCGTCGTTCACGAAAGCCAGCATAGACATAGTCTCGCCATGATGCGCAAAGAAGTTAAACTGCCCGGCTTGCAGATCGATTGGAAAAGCTAATAACTGGTGATACCTATCTGCCCAAGGCGAATTGGCCAAGACCATAGCAACGATGGTAGCGGCAAACAATAAAAGACTAGCGTTCGGCTTCTGTATAGCGAAGCGACGCAACGGTTTAAGGATAACATTAATCGTACGGTCCATAAATAATAAGTTAGATGAAGGTCTTCAACAATTGATCGTACTATGACTATTCCCTTTCCCTCCCAAGAGGGAAACGGGATATCATCTTGAAATACCTTCAAGTGTTTTTTCTATTAATTGACAGCTTTGGCTTTTCCTGCTTGCTCCAGGTTATAAGCGCTGCGTGTGAGTTTCTCTACCCAGATGACAAAGATACCAGTTAAAATTAAATTAAACACAATAGTTAACACAGAAATTATCAACATAGGGCCACCTAATCCATATCCCAAGGCTATGAAAATAACGCCGGCTCCTACCTCTCCACGGGTAAACATACCGATAGACAGCGCCAAACGCTCCCGTTTCATCCGGTCACGGTAGAAAAACAAAGGAAATAGTTTACCGATATTGGATAAGAATGAGACGATTACGACGTGTAAAGCGATCATTGACCATGACATCATCGGCTGGGAACCTGTCACCGTAGTTACTTCCGCCGCTTGCTGAGCGAAATCCACGCCCATAAACACCGGCATGCTCACTCCGACAAGGAACATAAAGAGATAAGAGATAAAATCGGACACTTGATGCTCGATCTTGGTATCGATATGCTTATGCCGCATGATCATACCTACGACAAACGCAGGTAAAAGTACCTCGATATGGATGCTAGCCTCCTCCCCGTACATATGTTTCGATACCAGATAAATCACTTGCGTGATACCAAACGTCACGACAGCATAGAACAAGATGGCTTTCCAGTCTTGACGTACATTATAATATCCCATTTTCTTCCAACCCAGAATCAAGAGCAATACCACAACCAGAATAATGACTCCCAATTGCCAGCGCAAGCCGATCATCATGATTTGCAACGGGATCATCAACAGGATCGTATCCAAGTCGTCGAAGATCGCCAATACCTGTACCTTCTTATACACCCAAGAGGCTTTTAGCCCGGCGGCGGCCAACATCGTAAACAAGATACCCGCCGAGGTAGGCGCGGCGAACCGGCTTAGCAACAGGTTCTCCTTCCAAGCGTCCCAACTTCCCCATAAATCGCCCGGAAGCAAGACAAACATATAATATAAAGCCACGAATATCCACGGAAACGCAGCCGTAGCCATCGCTATGAAATAATCTTCGGTATAAGACCTCCACCGGGTCTTATCAATCTCGAACTCACGCCCCACATTAATCATGATAAACGCAAGGCAAATAAACAAAAATGTATTAGAGATCGTCTTTACCAGCGAATACTGTTCCCCCACCATAGCGGGAAGCATTTGCGACACGACCAAACCCAACACTAGAAAAAAAGAGAATAAAAGAACTTTTTTCATTCAGATAAAACTATATTAATATTTACACAATAAAATGCAGGGGCAGGGTTCCTCATGAGCCTTGTCTCTACAAAAAACAATTGAAAATTGAATTAGTTGATCGCTTGCTACTCTTTTAGATAAGCGGTCTCAACCTTTAACAAGCGATTCTTGAGGCGTTCGGCCTCCCCTTTACGGATACGAAGCGTCATCTCGCAATCCATCTCGAACTTCTGTGAGATGATAGCGGGGTTATCCTCTTTTACGATACGCATGATCCCGTTCAGGTATGGGTATTCGAAAACGACCGTGATGTCCTCGTCTACCGTACGTTCCTCGATCTCTGCGGCGGCGATAGCCTCGGCGGCGGCCGTGCGATAAGCGACGATCAGCCCGCTGGTTCCTAACTCGATTCCACCAAAGTAACGTACTACGACAATCAATAAATCGGTCAGCTCATTCGAGTTGATCTGTCCGAGGATCGGTTTCCCGGCCGTGGAAGAAGGCTCCCCGTCATCGTTGGCCCGGAACGTCTGCCGCTCTGGACCTAACATATACGCCCAGCATACATGGCGGGCATCATAATATTGTTTACGGTATTTCTCCAGTTGCTCCTTCACCTCTTCTACCGTACGCACGGGGATAGCATACGAGATAAAGCGGCTGCGCTTCTCGGTATAATATCCCTCGGCTACTTGCTTGATGGTCTTGTAACTGTCGTCTGCCATAAATCAATCCGGTATTTTAGTGTTAGACACTTCCTCCCGGTACGCCCGGAAATCTTTCATGATCTCTTCGATCTCCTCGATGAAATAAGGATCTTTCACCTTATTCCTCACCTCCTCATAATAGGTCTCTATGGCAGCCAACGCACATACGTCCTGCCCTCTCAGCACGAAGTAAGGTTCCTCCTTCTCCACGCACTGCTTGATCATTTGTATAGGATTCTTCATTTTTTCTTATTTGCTATATCTAACTCTTCTTTCAAGAACGGAGCCGTAAACCCGACGCCACTCTTTGCTAAAGCTTCCGGAGTTCCGGTAAAAAGGACATTGCCTCCACGACGACCGCCCTCGGGACCCATATCGATCAAGTAATCGGCGCTCTTGATAACATCGAGGTTATGTTCGATAACGATGATCGTGTTGCCTTTATCCACCAACTTGTTCAATACCCCCAGCAAGACCCGGATATCCTCGAAGTGCAGACCGGTGGTAGGTTCATCCAATACATAAAGCGTCTTTCCCGTATCCCGCTTCGCCAGCTCGGTAGCCAGCTTGACACGTTGGCTCTCGCCACCGGATAAGGTAGTAGAGGGTTGCCCCAACTTGATATATCCCAGACCTACATCTTGCAGGACCTTGATCTTGGATAAGATCGTCGGGATATTCTCGAAGAACTCCACTGCCATATTAATCGTCATATCCAAGATATCCGCAATTGATTTCCCACGAAAACGAACCTCTAGGGTTTCCCGGTTATATCGCTTGCCGTGACAATCCTCGCAAGGCACCAGCACGTCCGGTAGGAAATTCATCTCGATCGTCTTATAGCCATTTCCCTTACAGGTCTCGCACCGTCCGCCCGATACGTTAAAAGAGAAACGTCCCGGTTTATACCCTCTCACCTTCGATTCCGGAAGTTCCACGAACAGATTCCGGATATCCGAGAATACCCCCGTATAGGTAGCCGGGTTGCTCCGGGGGGAACGACCGATCGGAGATTGATCCACATTCACGATCTTATCTACATGCTCGATTCCCTCGATGACGTCGTATGCCAAGGGGTCTTCCAGCGAGTGATAGAAATGCTGGCTCAAGATCGGTTGCAGCGTGCGATTTATCAAGGTAGACTTTCCGCTACCCGACACACCCGTGACGCAAATAAGCGTACCCAAGGGAAAAGACACGTCCACATGCTTCAGGTTATTGCCACTGGCTCCCTTGATCGTAATAAACTGCCCGTTGCCTTTCCGACGCTCGGCAGGAACGGCTATCTCCGTGTTTCCATTCAGATAGGAAGAGGTCAAGGTATCTACACGCAACATCTCCTTGGGCGTTCCCTCAAAGACGACCTCACCACCCAGACGGCCCGCTTTAGGCCCCATATCCACCACGTAATCGGCACTCAGCATCATATCCTTATCATGCTCCACGACGATCACGGAGTTTCCCGTATCACGCAATTGTTTCAGGGAATTAATCAAACGGACGTTGTCCCGTTGGTGTAAACCGATACTCGGCTCATCCAATATATAAAGTACGTTCACCAATTGACTTCCGATCTGGGTAGCCAAACGGATACGCTGGCTCTCACCGCCAGACAAGGTAGCGGAACCCCGGTTCATGGAAAGATAATCCAATCCCACATCCAGCAAGAAGCGCAGGCGGGAGCGTATCTCCTTCAATATCTCCGTAGCGATCCGAAGCTGTTTCGGGTCCAGCTTCTCCTCGATACCCTCCAGCCACTCGTATAATTCCGAGATATCCATGGCCGACAACTCGGCGATATTCTTTCCCGCTATCCGGTAGCTCAACGCCTCCTTATTCAATCGCCAGCCGTTACATTCCGGACAAGTGGCCATCTTGATGAATTGTCCCGCCCATTTCTGCGCCGAGGCGGATGCCTCGCTCTCCTGTTGCATCAAGATATACTTGGCGACTCCCTCATACGACAAAAAATAGTTAGACGATCCTAACGAGTCATTCTTGATCTGCAACCGCTCGTCCGTACCGTTCATGATCTCGTCCATCGCCTCCTCGGGAATATCCCGTATAGGCGTCTTGATCGTCACGCCATGCTTTTGGCAAAGCGCCTCAATCTGCCAGAATATCAACGAATTCTTATATTTACCCAAAGCGACGATGCCACCGCTATATATACTTAAGGATGGATCGGGAACGATCTTGTCCATATCCAACAAATTGACCTGTCCTAAGCCTTTACATTTCGGACACGCTCCTTGAGGGGAGTTGAACGAGAAATTATGCGGAGCCGGCTCACTGTAAGACAATCCGGTCACCGGGTCCATCAAACGACGACTATAATGGCGAACCTCGTTAGTCTCGGCATCCAGTATCAGCACAAGGCCATCGCCTTGCTTCATGGCGATCTTCAAGCTCTCTTTCAAACGACGCTCGTCTGCCTCGGAGACAATCATCTTATCGATCACCACCTCGATGCTGTGCATCTTATAACGATCCAGCTTCATCCCATGGAAGATCTCTTTCAACTCGCCATCGACACGGACGTTCAGATATCCTTTTTTACGTATCTGCTCGAAAAGTTCCTTATAGTGCCCCTTACGATTACGGACCAACGGAGCCAAGAGATACGTTTTTTTCCCGTTGTACTCATCCAAGATCAGCCGTAAGACTTGATCCTCGGTATATTTCACCATCTTCTCCCCGCTCAAATAGGAATAGGCCTCTCCCGCCCTAGCGTAAAGCAAACGGAAAAAGTCATAGATCTCGGTAGTCGTACCGACGGTGGAACGAGGATTCTTATTGGTTGTCTTTTGCTCAATGGAGATAACCGGACTCAGACCCGTTATCTTATCCACATCGGGTCTCTCCATATTCCCTAAGAAATTCCGGGCGTAAGCCGAGAATGTCTCCACATACCGCCTTTGTCCCTCAGCGAAAATCGTATCGAACGCCAATGATGACTTGCCGCTACCACTCATGCCGGTAATCACCGTCAACTTATTCCTCGGAATCTCTACATCTATATTCTTCAGATTATGAACACGTGCGCCAAGTATGGATATGCGCCCGCCTTCCAATGCCTGCTTATCTTTTATCATCTTTTACCTATCTGGTTTTAGGGGCCGTAAAGATACGAAAAAAACAGAAGCCAATCAAACTTTCCAGCAAATCATAGTGTAATCTCCGCCACTTCCTCCAGCCTGTTTGTTCCCTACGGGAAGACCTCGCAGTATCCACTGTAGGAACTAGAGTTTCTATTTATCCTTCACCTCTGGCTGGGGAGAAGGAGCCTGCATGTTCTCATAAAACCTTTTTTTCTCCTCGTTACTTTTTTGGACAAGGCTTGTCACATATACCGTAAATATTGGAAACATCATCATGCCCAAAGCAGCCAATACGACCGAAAGGACTCGCCCCGTAACCGTAATAGCGGATATGTTAGAGCCAACCGTTGTCACATCCATAAACGCCCACCATAGAGCGTCCCCATAATTAGCCACCAACGGGTTCACCTTGTGCTCCAAGACAAAAAATATAAGACTTGAGAAATAAACCGTGGCCAGCAACATCGTCAAGTAAGAGACAAACAAGCCCGACGCCTTATTGTACGACAACCATCCCACCACGATCGCCAACGCATACCCACCCCGTACCAAAGGAACGAAACGTAAGAAATAACTAAGCTCGGGTGAGGTGATAATATGATAATATTCTATTATATTTTGGTAAGGGATCGCTACGAGCAAGAAAATAAAGTGCGTTCGCAAATAACGTAATTTATCTTTCGACAGGAAAAATTCCAAAACAAAATCGAAAAGAAAAAACAAACAGATCCATAATTGAATCTTCTTATAAGAAGTTTGCGTGTAAAAGGGAATATTCTTAAATGTATCGATGGAGATACTGATAACCAAGAACAGCGACAACAATAGTATAATGATATGTAACACACCATATACTCCCTTCTTTCTCAATGCGAAATCAAATACGGCCATTTTCATAAGCGTTACTATTTATTTAATTATAATCCTTTTCATTTTGGTTTATGACAACAAACCTCATATACCATTTGTTTAAACAGCGAAATGTGTTAATTAACCAAGTTTTACGTAGCAAAAACAAAACATCTTCTTTGATTCGCTGTTATAAACTCAGACTTAAACGAGAGAAGTAATTCTCATTTTTAAAACATAAATCTATGGCAAATATCAACAAGACAGTAAAGCTAGGTGTGTTTACCCTAGCAATCATGAACGTGACGGCAGTAGTATCTTTACGCGGACTGCCAGCAGAAGCCGTATACGGACTAAGTTCGGCTTTCTATTACTTATTCGCGGCAATCGTATTCTTAATCCCGACCTCTTTGGTGGCAGCGGAATTAGCGGCAATGTTCCAAGACAAACAAGGTGGTGTATTCCGTTGGGTAGGTGAGGCCTATGGAAAACGTCTAGGCTTTCTGGCTATCTGGGTTCAATGGATTGAAAGTACGATCTGGTATCCGACAGTATTAACTTTTGGAGCCGTATCCATCGCCTTCATCGGTATGGATCATCCCGAAGATATGCTGCTGGCGAATAACAAATACTACACATTAGCGATCGTGTTAATTATTTATTGGCTGGCTACATTTATCTCACTAAAGGGATTGAGTTGGGTTGGAAAAGTAGCGAAAATCGGAGGTATGGTAGGTACTATCATACCAGCGGCGTTACTCATCATTTTAGGTATCGTATACCTAGCGACTGGCGGGCATTCCAATATGGATTTCCACAGTAACTTCTTCCCCGACTTCAGTAAATTCGACAACTTAGTCTTAGCCGCAAGTATCTTCCTTTTTTACGCAGGTATGGAAATGGGCGGTATTCACGTGAAAGACGTTGACAATCCTTCTAAAAACTATCCGAAAGCTGTATTTATCGGTGCCTTGATCACCGTTGTAATCTTCGTACTAGGAACTTTTGCGTTGGGTATTATTATCCCAGAGAAAGACATCAATCTTACGCAAAGTTTATTAGTGGGATTCGACAATTACTTCAAGTACATTCATGCCTCATGGTTATCCCCAATTATCGCTATCGCTTTGGCATTTGGCGTATTAGCAGGAGTATTGACATGGGTCGCTGGTCCTTCCAAAGGTATATTCGCAGTTGGTAAAGCAGGTTATCTGCCCCCGTTCTTCCAGAAGACCAATAAGATCGGCGTACAGAAAAACATCCTTTATATCCAAGGAGCGGCTGTTACACTTCTTAGCTTATTATTCGTGGTAATGCCATCCGTACAAAGCTTTTATCAGATCTTATCACAGCTTACGGTGATCTTATATTTAATAATGTATATGTTGATGTTCTCCGGAGCGATCGCATTACGTTATAAGATGAAAAAGGCAGGTCGTCCTTTCCGTATCGGAAAAGGTGGCAATGGCTTGATGTGGTTGATCGGAGGTTTAGGATTCTGTGGTTCCTTATTAGCGTTCGTATTAAGTTTCATTCCTCCTAGCCAGATTTCTACAGGAAATAATACGGTTTGGTTCGCCGTTCTCTTCATCGGTGTAATTGTTGTCGTTGCGGCACCGTTTATTATCTATGCGTCTAAGAAAGCATCTTGGGTAGATCCGAACACTGAATTCGAACCGTTCCATTGGGAAGTAAAAAATGACGTATCCGAGACGAATACGACAAAAGCATAACACACATTCATCTCGATAATAACCTAGTCCGGGCTGCGAAAATATTGTAGCTCGGACTTTTTCGTAAAAATAGCACAGAATATTTACGTTTTATTATGTGTATTATAAAAATGTAATTATCTTTGCGATAGTATTCATAAAATAAAATATCAAAAGAACTATGGCACGTACAGTAGATTATTCAAAAAAGGCAGAGAAAATCAAAGAGCAAGTAGATGAATTAGTACAAGAATTAATGGCTGCTAAATCGGCTCCGGTAGTTTCCAAAAGAAGTTTAAAAGTAGCTGACATCAATTTCGAGAACGAGGATGTTAATACATTAATGCAAATACAAGCTCGCCTCGCTCGCGTTATCTTGGAGAAGAGCAAATAAGAAAAAACTCTGCTAAGGTTTTAATAAAAGTGCCTTTCCCGTCTTTAAGGATGTTTCGGAAAAGGCACTTTATTTTTTAGGTCTCGTGCGAACTTTCAAAGAAAAAGCTTATCTTTGAAAACCTAATCAATAACATGTATGGAACTAACACTCCCAACGAAAGTTAATGTGACACATCCCATCATGCTAGACACGAAGATATTAGTCGTGATCGGAGCGAACGGTGCGGGAAAAAGCTCTTTTGGCAGAGATTTATTGGAGAGATATGCGGGTCAAGCGAAAAGAATATCCGGTATACATGCCTTATTCATCAGCGATGACGAATCTAAATTATCGGCCTCCAATGAATTCGCACGTTTACAGTCTATGATCAAAGAACGACTGTTCATGCCACGTATTTCTGAATACGAGAAACTGATTTTGCAACTCCAGAGCGAGGAGTTCGAGGCGGCAGTCAATTTCAAGGAAGCCTGCAAGACTAATAACGAAGTAGATCCTCCGATCACCAAGATAGATATTATACAAGCGATCTGGGAAAAGATGTTTCCGCATAATCGTCTGATACGAAAGTCGGGATTTATCGAGCTTGTATCCACGGGGCGTGATTCAAATTCCTACACCGCCGGACGCATGAGCGATAGCGAGAAACTGGTGTTCTACTTGATTGGGGCCGCATTATGCGCATGCCCGAACGCCTTGCTCGTGATCGAAGAGCCGGAAACCCTTCTCCACAACTCCATAAAGAACCAGCTTTGGGACGAGATTGAGGCGATACGTCCGGACTGTACGTTTGTTTATCTCACACATGACATTGATTTCGCCACCTCCCGCTCCGACAGCAAACGGATCTGGATTCGTTCTTACGACGCGGATCATTCCGTATGGGATTACGAGTTGATCGAGAGTAATGAAAGTTTCCCGGAAGAAGTATATATGGAAATACTTGGCAGCCGGAAACCGATCTTGTTTATCGAAGGGACCGACACGAACAGTATCGACAGTAAGCTTTACCCCTTCATATTCCCCGATTATTTGGTGAAACCGATGGGTGGTTGCCAAAAAGTAATCGAGACAACCAAAGCGTTCGGCCAACTGAAAGACTTCCATACATTAGATAGCAAAGGTATCGTAGATCGTGATAGGCGTACACAAGGAGAAATAAACTATCTACGGGAACAACATATTTATGTACCGGACGTAGCGGAAGTGGAGAACCTATTGATGATAGAGGATGTGATCAAGACGGTCGCCAAACGGTTGATGAAAGATCCGGACGATGTTTTCAAGCAAGTGAAAGAAAACGTAGTACGTCTTTTCCAAAAAGAACTGGACTCGCAAGTAATCCTTCATGCCAAACATCAAGTCCGTAAAAAACTGGAGACTACCGTTGATCGCAAGATAACGACGGTGGAGCAATTAACCGAACATGTAGAGAGTATCCGTCTGAACATCCATGTGGAAGAAATATACAAAAACATAAAAGAAGAGTTCGAGTCTTATATAGAAACGGAGAACTACAAAAGCATCCTCCGTGTTTATAATCAAAAAGGGATGTTACCACAGAGCCGCCTATGCGCGATCTGCGGTATCAGTAACAAAGAGAGTTATTTAAACCTGATTCTCTCCATATTAAAGGAAAACAAGGAGGATGCGGAAGCGATACGAAAGGCTATCAAACATTCATTGGGCACATAAAAAGTTTCTAAAAATGCGGGGAAAGTCCATAAAAAATTGTTCTTTTGCAAACTGTTTTATAACATTAATGGGCCAAAGCCCTATATATTAATTGTCATATGCGTACACCTACACTTCAATATCTTTACTTGCAAAAGCCGGTAACCATGATGGTAGTAATCTGTATTATATCTGTGTTACCTTGGATCGGCCTCGGCGACTTCTCCACCAAAGGGGAACCCCGGGAAGCGGCCGTAGCGATCTCCATGCTCGAGACGGGCAATTGGGTCTTGCCACAATCCTACGCCAACGAGTTCGCTTTTAAGCCACCGATGGCGCATTGGTTAATGGCTGCTTTCTCCTATCCACAGGGATATGTTTCCGAGTTCACCTCCCGCTTGCCATCGGCTTTAGCCTTTATTACCTTGATCGGGTTCGTATTGGTCTTTTTCGGTAAACGAATCGTAAAGTTTCAGGAGGCATTCATAGCGACCCTCCTATTGGTCACCTGCGTAGAGATACATCGGGCGGCCATGACGACTCGGGTGGATATGTTGCTCACTACTTTCATCGTCATAGGGCTTTTCCAGCTATATCGATGGGAAGATAAATTAGAGCTGAAAGGACTTCCCATATTCATACCTTTATTATTAGGATGCGCCGTTCTGACCAAAGGACCGGTAGGCGTAGTATTGCCCCTATTCGTATTCGGCATTTATCTATTAATGTTAGGTCAATACAGTTATCTCACCATATTCAAGACTTTATTATATGCGGGAATTTCCTCTTTATTCCTACCGATGTTGTGGTATACCGCCGCATGGAAGCAGGGGGGAGATGAGTTCCTTAATGTCGTATTAGCGGAGAATTTCGCTCGTTTCTTACACCTAAACACTCCTGAAATTTCCTATGATCTGGGGCATGAGAATGGTGTTTGGTACAATTTCATGACGTTGGCGGCAGGCTTTATACCTTGGACTATTTTCTTTTTCTTCTCTTTATTCGGGCTGAAACTTAGCAAGCCTGAGCAACCTATTAAAGAGATCTTAAAGAATACGTGGAAACGTATCCGCTCCATGGAAAAAGTTCGTTTATTTAGTTTGGTTGCTTTAATCGGCATCCTTTTCTTCTATTCGATCCCTTCCAGTAAACGAAGCGTATATTTAATGCCGGCTTATCCGTTCATTGCCTTGTTCTTGGCTCAGTATGCCTTATATATTACAGAATACCGTACGAAAGTAACTCGGGTATTCGCTGCCTTTTTAGCTTCCGTAGTAAGTGTCGTCATGATAGCGATCTTGCTTACGGTATTCGGTATTATTGATCCTGTTGGTATCGTCGGTCAATATACACAAAACGCATCGACCTTGGACATGGTACGAATGGTATCAAAAGTATTGGTTCATCCCAGCACGCTTACGATCTGTATTATCTTCATAAATCTATTGATATTAGGAACGGTCTATTACCAGATGTTCAAGAAAATAAATATCAAGATTCTCTACGCTACGATAGCCTTAACATTCTCGATTAATTTATTAATCGACGGTGTCATTATGAGAGGTATTCGTGAAGGGGATTCTTGCCGCATTTTCGCTGAACGTATCCTGAAAGAATATCCATTGAATAAAAAGAATGTATATGTCGTAAATAACCTTCGGATTTATCGGAATCTGTACGGGTTAAACTTCTATATGGGAAATATCTTCCATGACTTCGATAAAGAAACACCCGCCAAAGGTTATTTCCTGATCGGAGAAAATGAGATGGAAAAGGTACTTTCCACATACGGGAATAAATATACCTTCCGTACACTGACTAAGTCCGATCAAACGTTCAGCGAGCTAAAACAAAAAATTGTACTTAGCGAGTTCGAGTTGAAATAGAAATGTAACATCTAATAATATACCATGAATAGTTCCTATATTTCCCCTTTCGCTAAGCCGGTCTACATCATGTTGAAACCGGTTGGTTCTGTTTGTAATTTGGCATGCGAGTATTGTTATTACCTTGAGAAAAGTAAGTTCTATCCAGACGTGAAGAATCACATCATGACAGATCAGATACTCGAGAAGTTCATCAAGGAATACATGGAATGCCAAACCATGCAAGAAGTCTTGTTTACATGGCATGGAGGCGAGACGCTGATGCGGCCGATCAGCTTCTATAAAAAAGCCTTGGAGTTGCAGCGTAAGTATGCGGGAGGACGGCAAATAGATAACTGTATCCAAACCAATGGTACCCTATTGAATGATGAGTGGTGCCAATTTTTCAAGGAAAATAATTTCTTGGTGGGTGTATCTATCGATGGCCCGCAAGAGTTCCACGACGAATACCGTAGGAACCGGCAGGGACTCCCCTCTTTCTATAAGGTGATGAAGGGAATCGAGTTGCTGAAAAAACATGGGGTAGAGTATAACGCCATGGCCGTCGTGAATGATTATAACGTGGATTATCCGCTGGAATTCTATAATTTCTTCAAGGAACTGGATTGCCGTTTCATCCAATTCGCCCCGATCGTGGAGCGTATCGGCCGGCACAAGGAAGGCACCAAGCTATCTTCTCCCGAGGAGCAAGACGCAGCGATCGAGCTAGCTCCGTTCTCGGTAGATAGCGAGAAATGGGGGGATTTCCTTTGCGCCTTGTTCGACGAGTGGCTAAAAGAGGATGTCGGCAAGTTCTACATCCAATTATTCGATTCCACCTTGGCGAACTGGGTAGGCGAACAACCCGGGGTCTGCTCCTTGGCCCGCCATTGCGGTCACGCCGGGGTAATGGAGTTCAATGGCGACGTATATGCTTGCGACCATTTCGTATTCCCGGAATACAAACTCGGGAATATCCAAACAAAGACATTAACGGAGATGATGTACAGTCCGGTACAACAAAAGTTTGGAACGGATAAAGAAGATAAGCTCCCTACGCAATGCAAGGAATGCGAATATCTTTTCGCTTGCCATGGAGAGTGCCCGAAAAACCGGTTTCTCCATACGCCGAATGGAGAGCCGGGACTAAATTATCTATGTAAGGGATACAAGAAATTCTTCAAGCATGTAGCTCCTTACATGGACTTTATGAAAAAAGAATTATTGAATCAACGTCCACCCGCAAACGTGATGGATTGGGCTAAACAACAACAACATGAATATTAACAGACGTGATTTCATTAAAACAGGAGGTATGGTTATGCTTGGAACATTAGCGGCTCCTTCCTTACTAGGAAGTTGCACCGGTAGTGAGGGGGATAAAGCAGCCGGTATTTCATTCGCCATGAATTATTTCAAGGTGAGTGAGGGGGATTTGAGGAAGGTATTGGCGGCAGCCTTGGAGAAAGGCGGGGATTATGCCGATTTGTTTTTTGAGCATTCATACAGGAACAACGTAGGGTTGCAGGATGGTGCCGTAAACCGTGCCTCATCTAACATCGATTTTGGGATGGGCGTACGTGTTTTGTCCGGCGACCAAACGGGATATGCCTACGTGGAGAACGTCAGCTTGGACGAGATGCTAAAGGCGGCTCGTACGGCCGCACGGATCGCCACCGGATCAGCGAATACCGCTCCTATCAACTTAACGGAAGAAAAGCATACGAACAATTTCTATAGCGTACAAACACCTTGGGACGAGATAGCCATTAATGACAAGATGCCTTTCTTGCAGAAACTGAACGATCAGATATTCGCAAAGGACAAGCGGGTCACCAAGGTGATGGCCTCTTTGGGAGACACGACCTCTCATATCTTATTCTGTAACTCGGAAGGGCAGATTTATTACGATTATCGCCCGATGAGCGCCTTGAGCGCCGTCTGCATCATGGAGGATAACGGGAAGATCGAGAACTCGTACGCCGCACGGGCTTTTCGTATGGGAGCGGAATTCCTGACGGACGACCTGATCGACGAGCTTGCCCAAGAGGCAGTGGATAAGACCTCTATCTTATTTCAGGCGATCAAGCCAAAAGGCGGGGAAATGCCTGTTGTCATGGGTGCCGGTGGCTCTGGCATCTTATTGCACGAGGCGATCGGCCATGCTTTCGAGGCGGATTTCAACCGTAAGAACACCTCTATTTTCTCCGATCAGCTGAACAAGAAAGTTTGCAACGAGCATATCAACGTGGTGGACGACGGCACGATTCCTTTCAACCGGGGCTCGGTCAATATCGATGACGAGGGTGTGGACGGACAAAAAACCTATATCGTACGGGAGGGAGTCTTGACCAGTTATCTGCACGATCGTATCAGCGCAAAACATTACGGCATCCCCTCTACGGGCAATGGCCGCCGGGAGTCTTTCCGTCAGATGCCTATCCCCCGTATGCGTGCCACTTATATGGAAGCGGGCAACGTGACGGAAGAGGAGATCATCTCTACCGTAAAGAAAGGTATCTATGCCGCCAACTTCACGAACGGGCAGGTACAGATTGGCGCAGGCGATTTTACCTTCTTCGTGAAGGATGGTTACTTGATCGAGAACGGCAAGCTCACCCAACCTATCAAGGATATCAATATCATCGGTAACGGCCCGAAAGCGTTGGCGGATATCACGATGGTGGGTAATAATTATAAAATGGATAACGGCACATGGACCTGCGGTAAGGATGGACAGTCTTGCCCGGTAACCTGCGGTATGCCGTCGGCCTTAGTCAGCAAACTTACAGTAGGAGGAGAAAACTAATATGATAACAAACGAAAATAAGAAATTGGCTCAATGGGCCATGGAATATGCCTTGAAGAATGGTTGTCAGTCTTCACGTGTCACGCTTTACAATGGTTCCAGCAGTTCGTTTGAGATACGGGATATGAAAATAGACCGTCTGCAACAGGCGTCCGAGAACAGCATGGTGGTTCATTTGTTCGTGGACGGCCGTTACGGCTCCTACTCTACCAATCGCTTGGATAAGAAAGAGCTGGAGAAGTTCATCAAGGATGGTATCTCCGCCACTCGTTTCCTCGCCGAGGACAAGGCTCGCACGCTGCCGGACGCTTCCTTGTATTATAAAGGTGGGGCGGCGGACTTGCGATTGGTCGACCCGAATTTCGACTCCGTGCAACCGGACGACAAGGTAGCGTTGGCCATGAGCGTCTGTGAGGAAATCATGGGCAAAGACGACCGGATCATCTCCGCCAACGCTTCCTACAGCGACGAGAAGGACTTTAAGTACATGGTAGCCAGCAACGGTTTCGAAGGCGAGGCTTCTGGTTCCTCTTATGGCTTGGTGGGGAGTGTCAGCATCCGTGGGGAGGGTGACGCCCGTCCCGAGTCTTATTGGTACGACTCTTCCTTGTATTATGACGAGCTGGTGAAGACCGGTATCGGTACGAAAGCGCTGGAACGGGTGCTTCGAAAACTGGGACAGCGGAAAGTGGCGTCCGGTAAATATACCATGATCGTGGATAACATGAACTCCAGTCGTCTGCTTTCTCCAGTAATCGGAGCCATTTATGGTTCCTCCATCCAGCAAAAGAACTCTTTCTTGTTGGATAAGATCGACCAAAAGGTAGCGAGCGACAAGATGACCTTGATAGATGAGCCTCATTTGGTAAAGGCTTCCGGCGCACGTTATTTCGATAGCGAAGGTGTTGCCACGAAACGTCTTCCGGTATTCGAGCAGGGTATATTGAAAACGTATTATATCGATACGTATTCCGCCAACAAGATGGGCATGGAACAAACGATCGGCTCTCCCTCGATTCTTACCATGCGGAATGGTGATAAGGATCTGGACGGATTGATCGCCTCTATCGACAAAGGTATATTGGTGACCGGCTTCAACGGTGGAAACTGCAATAGCACGACCGGCGATTTCTCGTATGGTGTGGAAGGTTTCTTGATCGAGAGAGGCAAGCTATCCCAACCGATCTCCGAGATGAACGCCACGGGTAATATGCTCTCCCTATGGAGTAACCTAGCGGAAGTCGGAAACGACCCCCGCCTATCCTCCAGCTGGCGAATCCCTTCCTTGCTTTTCAATGGGGTTGATTTTAGCGGATTATAAATACAAGAAACAACATCCGGAAGAACAAGAATAAAAGAAGCCGGAACCGCTAAACACAGTTCCGGCTTCTTTATTTTTCCTTACACCAAATTATAGATCGCTATAAAATGGCAAACCGTTCCCCCGAGAACGAATAAATGCCATGCGGAATGCATATATTTATATTTATCCAGAAAGAAAAAAATCGTTCCTAAGGAATAGAACAAGCCTCCTCCGATCAACCAATATAAGACATACATCGAATCCGTACGCTGGAAAACATCGATCAATGGTTTGAAAGCGATAATCACCACCCAGCTCATCAGCAGATAACAAACCGTTTTCAGATTATCCTTTTTCTTCATCCGACGGAAGCTAAACCATACGCCGATAACCGCTGCCAGCCAAACTGTAATAAATAATCCCCAGCCCCAGAAACCCTCGTCGCGGAGAGCCACCAAGGTAAATGGCGTATAAGTACCCGCGATATGCAAATAAATAGCGCTATGATCCCAACGGCGCAACTGGCATTTCCGCTTGGGATCGGAAGCGGCGTGGTAAAAGGTAGAGGTCACATACGAGGAAGTCATGCACAACGCATAAACGGCGAAACTACCGATCACCCACGGATCACCTGTACGAATCCCGGCGATCATCAAGACGACAATCGCCGTTAAGCCGAACAACATGCCCGCACCATGCGTAAGCACATTCGCTACTTCCTCACCATGAGTCTGTCTTTGTTTTCTCATCCATCCGATCGCTACGACTACAAGGCGCTAGCCTTGAAACCGGCCTCCGATACGGCGGAAAGAATTGTCTCCGCCGGAAGATCGGTTGTTATAGTCAATGTTTTATCCGGGGATTTCAAGTCGATCGACCATGCGTCCTCTTTTACTAATTTATTCAATTTAGCGCCGATAGCCGCCACGCATCCGCCACATTTAGCGTTTGTCTTAAATTTTAATGTTGCCATATCTCTACTTATTATTTAAAGTTTACTCCATTTCAACCGTAAGCTATTTAATACCACCGACACGGAACTGAAAGCCATCGCGGCGCTCGCCAACATCGGGTTCAGTAACAGTCCGTTCACCGGGAATAAGACACCCGCCGCCAATGGGATTCCGATCAAGTTATAGATAAATGCCCAGAATAAATTCTGGTGGATCGAGCGAACCGTACGTTTCGACAAGCGGATCGCATCCGGCAATAACATCAAATCCGAAGTAATCAACGTGACCATCGCCACATCCATGGCGATATCCGTTCCCTTACCCATCGCAATGCTCACATCCGCACGGGCTAAAGCTTGCGAGTCGTTGATACCATCCCCAACCATAGCCACTTTCCTTCCGGCGGCTTGCAAGGAACGGATATACTCCTCCTTATCGCTCGGCAAGACATCTGCCTTATAATGACGGATATCCAGCATGGCCGCAACGGTCTCGGCGGTCCGTTTTCCATCGCCGGTCAATAAATGAACCTCGATACCCATTTCTTTCAAGGCCTCTACCGCCTCTCCCGACGTAGGTTTCAACCGATCCGAAATAGCCATGACCGCAAGCAATTCCGATTCCCAACCGTAATAAACGATACTCTTGCCATCCTCTTCCCACCGGATGATTTCCCGCCCAGCCTCGGGCGGAACCATCGCCTTGAAGGTTTCCAAAAAGCCTTTGCTTCCTACCCAATACGTCACGCCATGTACCTGCATTTGGATACCACGCCCCGTTACGCTCTCGAAACTATCAGCGTCGATCTCCGCGGCCTCCGTTCCTTTCAACCATGAGAGGATAGCGGACGCCAAAGGATGCTCAGACTTCATCTCGGCGGTATAAAGGATATCCAGCATATCCCGGCTCGCCTCCGATATCCAGAAAGAGTCTGTCACCTCGGGCACGCCCTCGGTCAAGGTCCCGGTCTTATCCAGCACGACGGTATCCACCTTACAAAGGTTTTCCAAGGCAAAAGCGTCTTTGATCAATATATGATGCTCGGCGCCTTTACCCATCCCGACCATCAAGGCAGTTGGCGTAGCAAGTCCCAACGCGCAAGGGCAAGCGATCACCAATACCGATACCGCCGATAAGAGAGCGTACGAGAAGTACCCGCTTCCTCCTACTACCAGCCAGACGATAAAAGTAAGTATCGCCAATCCGACAACGATCGGTACAAATATACCACTTATTTTATCAACGATACGCTGCACGGGCGCCTTACTTCCTTGAGCGGCTTGTACCATCTGTACGATTTGCGATAATACGGTAGCACTCCCCACCCCGGTCGCCTCCATCAAGAAAGCGCCCTTTTGGTTGATCGTCCCGGCCAAGACTCGGTCGCCTTGTGATTTCACGACAGGAATCGGCTCGCCACTCAACATGCTCTCATCCACGGAAGAGGAACCTTGAGACACCGTGCCGTCCACCGGGATCTTCTCACCGGGACGGACACTGACAAGATCTCCCACCCGCAAGAACGAGATAGAGACCTCTTCCTCCTGACCATCTCGCACACGACGGGCGGTTTTAGGCTGCAATCCCATCAAGCTCTTGATAGCGGAAGAAGTGCTGTTCTTCGCCCGCTCCTCCAGAAGTTTACCCAACAGAACGAATGCTATGATCACGCCGGATGCCTCATAATAAACATGCGGCTCCAATCCTTTCTCATACCAGAACTGCGGGTATACGGTATTGAAGAAACTGAACAGGAAAGCGATCGAGGTACTCAACGCCACCAATGTATCCATATTGGCGCTACCGTGCAACGCATGGCGCACGCCGTTCACGTAGAACGACTGCCCGAACACGATCATAATCACCAAGGCCAGCGCCATCATGATCCAGTTACCGCCGGGCGTATGCATAAACACCATTCCCAGCAGGGCCAGCGGAATGGAAAGTACCCACGCCCCGATCGTATTCCGGCGTAGCTTCCGGTAATGCTCTCGTGCCATCTCTTCCTGTACCGCCGTCGGATCCTCTACCTCCACGACCAAATCGTATCCGGCCTCCTGCACGGCCTCTCTCATTTTCTGAGGAGTAATCAAGGATGGATGGTATTTGACGGAAAGCGTATTCGCCGCGAAATTCACCGATGCCTCTTCCACGCCGGGAAGTCCCTTCACCGTATTCTCTACGTTATTGGCACATACGGCGCAACTCATCTCGAGAACCGGTAATATAATTGTCTCCAAATCTTTCATAGATCGTATCACCTGTTTAGTTATATATAAATGAATAACAAAGATACGATAAATATGATTGCAACCAGATTGCAAACTTTACGAAACAGTATTTACGTACGTTAAGAAACCTAGGAACTTAATAGATTTATTTGAGAAATATGACTATTATTTAACAGGGAAATACCCGACCTTTGTAAGGATTTTCAAACCAATTACTAAAACTTAATAACAATATGATTCTAGACTCACTTGAGAACTCTAAGCGGATCGAATGTATCCATCCGCTGTTTAAGCAGGCTTTTGACTATGTTAAGTCTACTGATTTTTCAAAAATGGAAGATGGTAAATACGATATAGCGGACGCTGGTTTCACGGTTAGCATCGCCAGCCTCTTCGGAAAGGAGAAGTCGGAAGCGGCCATCGAGACCCACAAGAAATTTATCGATATCCAATTCCCCTTATTGGGCGTAGAGAAAATCGGGTGGAAACCGGGAGATCAATTACTAGAGGAGTCCGTTCCATACAACGAGGAGCAAGATATCGCCTTTTATATCGACAAACCTACCGCCTATACGAAAATCTATCCCGGACAATTCGCCATTTATTTCCCGGAAGACGGGCACGCCCCGGGTATCGGCCAAGGGAATATCCGGAAGGTGGTTATCAAGATCCCGGTCCAATAGTATCGAATACCCTATCTGTTCCGCAAGAATAACCAGCTGAATACTTATATATTCTATATCGGATCTACTTCTATTCTACAAACCACGGCGTGGTCTTTGTAAACCACGCCATGATCTGTAAAGACCACGCCGTGGTTTATAGGATTCACGACGAGAATCAAGGAATAGATACAGATATGATTATCTTTATTCATAAGAAGATTTCCCTATTCAACCGTATATTCGCATATATGCGTTTGTAATACTTTATTCACCTCAAATCCACTTAAATCTCGTAAATTCTTGTTACCTTTGATGCCCGGTACAAAATAAAAGTAATACAAAGGAAGATGATTTCAGAAGAATTGAAGAACGACCTAAAGATAAAATGGGATCGGATGAGAGATGGTATGGCAAAGATGGGTATGGATGCCTGTTTGCTTACCGTAGATGTAAATCTTTATTATACGACAGGACAAATCTATAGTGGTTATTTTTATTTGCCGGTAGACGGTGAGCCGTGGTTCCTGATCAAGCGACCGAACGGGCTTTCAGGACATCAAGTGGAATACATCCGTAAGCCGGAAGACATCCCAACCTTATTTGCGGAACGAGGAATTAAGATGCCGAAAAGACTCTTATTAGAGGCAGATGAGTTAACTTATAATGAATATATCCGTTTACAAAAGGTATTCCAACCGGAGGAGGCCGGTAACGCCACCGCTTTCATGCGAAACCTTCGCCGGGTAAAAACCCCTTGGGAGATCGGGCAATTCCGTATCGCCGCCCGCAAGCATGAGGCTACTTATAGCGAGATCCCGGAATGTTTCCGTCCCGGTATGACAGACTTGGAGTTTCAGTACGAGATCGAGAAACGTATGCGCAAGAACGGCTCGATCGGTCTTTTCCGTGCTTTCGGAGCCAATATGGATATCTATATGGGCAGTATTCTCGCCGGGGAAAACGCCGAGACCCCATCCCCTTTTGATTTCGCTTTGGGTGGAGGCGGCATAGACGCTTCTTGTCCGCTGGGCGCTAACGGTACTTTATTAAAAGAAGGTACCGCTATCATGGTGGATATGGCCGGCAATTATACGGCTTATATGACGGACATGACCCGTGTCTTCTCCGTAGGCCGCCTGACGGAGGAAGCTTATCGGGCGCATCAAGTGGCCCTTACGATACAGCAGGAGGTAGAAAACGCTACCCGCCCGGGAACCGCTTGTTCGGATTTATATAATATAGCGGCGAATATCGCTAAGAAAGAAGGTCTTTCGGCTAACTTTATGGGAACCGAGCAACAGGCTAAATTCGTAGGACATGGCATCGGTATACAGATCAATGAGCTACCTGTGCTTACCCCTCGCTCGAAAGAGGAGCTTTTACCGAATATGGTGTTCGCCTTGGAGCCCAAATTCGTGATCCCGGGTGTCGGTGCCGTGGGTATCGAGAACAGTTTCCTTGTAACGGAGACGGGCGTGGAGAAGTTGACACGGTTCAACGAGGAGATCATCCCACTTGGAAATTAGGATTTAATAGAAGAATTTGTTATACATTATTAAATTAAAGCACATGAAAAAAACATTAGCTTTTCTGCTTTTGCTGGCTATTATCATCATGCCGGCCAATGCCGTGGAAAAGGAGAACGTGAAGCCTGTCAAGAACGTGATCCTTTTAATCCCGGACGGAACCTCATTGGCGACTATCTCTATCGCCCGTTGGTTGCAATGGTACCAAGATCCCAGCAAACCGAAATTGAACATCGACCCGTATTTGTGCGGAACGGTGCGTACGCATTCTTCTAACGCCCCTATCGGCGACTCCGCTCCTACTACATCATGCTACATGACCGGACAGCCGAGCCGTACGGGTTATGTATCCACTTACCCGGAGAACGACGGTGATAACGATATCTATCCGACCGATCCGGCCCGTGCTTTCCAACCGCTTACCACCGTATTGGAGGCTGGAAAGATGTTGCAGGGCAAAGCCACGGGATTGGTTTTCACTTGCGAATTCCCGCACGCTACCCCGGCGGACTGCTCCGCTCATAGCTACAACCGTGGTAAATACGACTGGATCGCTCCGCAGATGGTTCATAATGATATCGATGTCGTTATCGGTGGTGGAGTTTCTATCCTTACAAAGGATATGGAAGATTATCTATTGGCGAACGGATACAATGTTTATAAAAATGACTTGAAAGGTATGCGTGCCGATAATAATCAGAAGATGTGGGCTTTATATGGCAACAAGGAAATGGCTTACGATATCGACCGCAATCCGGAAGAGCAACCTTCTATCGAGGAAATGACTCGTAAGGCGATCGACAAATTATCCAAGAACCCGAATGGCTTCTTCTTAATGGTAGAAGGCAGTAAGGTAGACTGGGCCGCTCATGGAAATGACCCGGTAGGTATGGCTACCGATTTCTTGGCATTCGATCGTGCCTGCGGTGCCGCATTGGAGTTCGCACGCAATAATGGCGAGACTGCCGTTGTCATCGTACCCGACCACGGAAACAGCGGTATCAGCTTAGGTAGAAAAGATTGTAAAGGTTACGATAAATTGACGAAAGACCAATTGTTCCACCAATTCTCCCTGTATAAATTGACAGCCGAGGGTTTCGCCAACAAGGTAAACAGCGTTCCTAACTCAGAAGTGCAAAACGTATTCCGCACCTACGCCGGCTTCGAGCTGACTCCGGAAGAGATGAACGCGTTGAACAATTGCAAGGACTACAAGAACAGCCCGATACCAGAAGACCAACGCAAACCGGAAGATAATTCCTCCATGTACAGTGGCTCGTTAACCGGATTGATGGCGCATATCATCACTTCCCGCACTTGCTTCGGTTTCACGACCGGCGGTCATACGGGCGAGGAAGTATTCCTAGCCGCTTACCATCCGCAAGGAACCTTACCCCTAGGTATGAATACGAACATCGAGCTGAATGAGTACTTATGCAATTTGTTCGGATTGACACACGGAAACTTGGAAGATCTTACAAGCAAGAACTTCGCACGCCACACGGACGTATTCGAGGATTACACTTGCGAGATCGTCCCTGCCACCGACGAGAAAGGTTCTCCAACCTTGATCGTTAAGAACAAGAAAGATAAGAAAAAACAGCTAACGATCACCCCGTTCTCCAATATCGTGAAGTCCGGGAAGAAAGGCCAAGATGAGATACGGTTAAACTCTGTCGTCGTTTATGTCGATAAAAATAACACGTTCTATCTTCCGGCAAGTCTAGTTGATTTCTTAAAATAAAATATAAAGCGGAGGCCCTTCGGTCTCCGCTTTTTTTATACATTCGCGTACATAAGACAGAATATACACAACCTATGAAAAGTAAAAGTTTAGTTTCTATCGATCAATGTTCCAAAGAGGACATTCTTCGTATTCTGGATAACGCAAGGAAGTTTGAGGAGAATCCGAACCGGAAATTACTGGAAGGCAAAGTCGCCGCCACCCTGTTCTTCGAGCCCTCTACACGTACGAGACTGAGTTTCGAGACAGCCGTAAACCGTTTAGGTGGACGGGTGATCGGTTTCTCGGACGCTTCCACGACTAGTTCCTCCAAGGGCGAGACCTTGAAAGATACGATCTTGATGGTAAGCAATTACGTGGACTTGATCATTATGAGACATCATCTGGAAGGAGCCGCCCGCTATGCTTCTGAGGTGACGGATGTCCCTATCATCAACGCTGGTGACGGGGCGAACCAACATCCCTCGCAAACCATGCTGGACCTGTATTCCATTCGCAAGACACAAGGCAAGCTGGATAACCTCACCATCACGATGGTCGGCGATTTGAAGTATGGCCGTACGGTTCACTCCTTGATCGTGGGAATGTCTCACTTCCATCCGACCTTCCACTTCGTCGCGCCGAACGAGCTGCGCATGCCGGACGAGCAAAAGAACTTCTGCGACAAGCACGGGCTCAAATACGAAGAGCATACCGATTTCACGGAAGATATCATCAACCAGACGGATATCCTTTATATGACCCGTGTACAACGTGAGCGTTTCACAGACTTGGAAGAGTACGAGCGGGTAAAGAACGTGTATATCCTGCGTAACGACATGCTGAGAAACAGCCGTGAAAACCTGCGTATCTTACATCCGCTACCCCGTGTGAACGAGATCGCTTACGATGTAGATGACAATCCAAAGGCTTATTACATCCAGCAGGCACGCAACGGGCTGTTCGCACGCCAAGCTATCATTTGCGAAGTTTTAGGTATATCTATCGACGAATAAAAACGAAGTTTTATGTCAGCAGAAAAGAAAAAAGAGTTGCAGGTAGCCGCTTTAGAGAACGGTACCGCCATAGACCATATTCCTCCCAGCCAATTATTCAAGGTAGCCTCTTTACTGGGACTGGAGAAAATGAACAATACGATCACGATCGGCAATAATTTCCATAGCAACAAGATGGGATGCAAGGGTATGATCAAGATCGCCGACAAGTTTTTCGAGGAGGACGAGATCAACCGTATCGCCATGATCGCCCCGAATATTATATTGAACATTATCCGTGATTATGAGGTTGTAGAGAAGAAGACGGTTACTTTACCCGACGAGCTGATTGGCTTGGTCAAATGTAACAATCCGAAATGTATCACCAATAATGAGCCGATGCTTTCCCGCTTCCACGTGATCGACAAGGAGAAGGGAACCATTAAATGTCATTATTGCGAACGTAAGATTAATAAAGAAGACATAATCATTAGATAATTGAAAATTAAGAATTGAGAATTGAGAATTAGCTTTACGGAATCTTTAATTCTCAATTCTCAACTTTCAATTATAAAAACGCAGTTTTTATTATGAAGCACGATTGGAAACCGGGAACCATGATCTATCCATTGCCAGCCGTAATGGTGAGTTGTGGGAATGAGCCTTCCGAGTACAATATAATAACAGTCGCATGGGTCGGTACGATTTGTACGAATCCGGCGATGTGCTATATATCCGTACGTCCGGAACGATTCTCTTATCCGATCTTGAAGAAGAATATGGAATTCGTCATCAACTTGACGAATCGTGAGCTGGCCTACGCCACGGATTGGTGCGGGGTAAACTCAGGGAAAGACCATCATAAATTCGAAGAGATGAAGCTCACTCCCGGAAAAGCGACCGTCGTTAACGCCCCTACGATAGACGAGTCTCCGCTTTGTATCGAATGCCGGGTAAAAGAGGTAATCGCTCTCGGAAGTCATGATATGTTTATCGCTGATGTCGTAAACGTACAGGCCGACGACCGATATCTAGACCCAGAGACAGGGGCTTTTGATATGCAGAAAGCGGATCTTTTGGCTTACTCGCATGGTAAGTATTACGGGTTAGGTGAATTTGTCGGTAAATTCGGCTGGTCCGTGAAAAAGAAAAAATAACGGTATGAAAAAAGTCTACCTTATAGGAGCGTTGCTATCTTTCGGTCTGTTAGCAGAAGCCCAGAGCTTCATGCGTTTCGAGGACAAGGCATTCAACTTTGGAGCCAAAGTGGGATTCAACGCCACTTTCCCAGTCATAAACTCCCTTTCCATCAATGGGAAGGAAGCGGAGAATATAGACATCGAATATAAGGTAGGTTATCTGGCCGCGGTCTTTTGCCGGGTCAATATCGAACGGTTCTTCCTCCAGCCAAGTTTCTCATGGCATCGTTCTGAGGGAAATATCCGTTTTTCCATACCTCAAAGTTTGCCGGAAAATAATATGATGTCCAATACATCGGCAACTACCGACCTCTTGATGATGAAAACCAGTTCCTTAGAGGTTCCCATAATGGTAGGCTATAACCTAGTGAAGAAAGGGCCTTACGGACTTAGCCTTATGGTCGGCCCCAAATTAAAATACAACTATAAGATCGCCTATACGGTAGAATCTTCCACCACGCATGTAGAATACGTGAATGACAACACCCCGTTCGGAGTCAATATCGCTACGGGCGTAGGGGTTAGCATCGGACGGCTATTCTTCGACTTTGTCTATGAGTTCGGATTGAATCAAGTGGAATCCGATTTCGAGAAAGTCAACAATCCAGTTCCCGAGATTAATTATGATATCAATATTGACAAGCGAACGAACGTGATGAGTATCTCACTCGGCGTACTCTTCTAAAAAGACATTTTACCCATTTTTCAAGTACTTAACCAAAACCTTATCGATCCGGGCACCATCCATATCTACGATCTCGAACTCAAAGTCCAGCCACTTTAATTTCTCACCCGTCTTCGGTACACGTTCCAATATCTCTAGGATCAAGCCACTCAAGGTATTATAATCATGCTCGGCATACAAATCCTCCATGTCGAAATATTCCAAGAAATCATAGAAAGAATATTGGCCGTCCACCAACCAAGTACCATCCTCACGTTGTATGATCTCGGACTCCTCTCCGACTTCCGGTACTTGCCCGATTAAGCCTTCCATAATATCCTTCAAGGTTACGATACCTTGGATACCTCCGAACTCATCCGTAACGAGTCCATATTTCACGTGTGTCTGTTTGAAAGATTCCAAGGCGTTATATACGCTCTGGTTCTCGGGAACGAACTGTGCCGGGCGAAGTACTTGGTTGATCGAGAAATCCGGTTGGTCGATCCTTCCGAACAAATCTTTCAGATAAACGACCCCTACTATATTATCGAACTTCTCCGAGGCCACGGGATATATATTAAATAAGTTCTCCTCCACTTTCTCCCGAATCTTCTCCGTACTATCCGTCACATCCAGCCAAACCAGCTCGCTACGATGCGTCATGATAGAACCCACGTTACGGTCTCCCAGATTAAAGACTCGCTCTACGATGTCCTGCTCTACCTCTTGCACCTCGCCACCGTCGAAGCCCTCTTTCACGATCGCCTTGATTTCTTCCTCTGTTACCCTATTTTCCTCTTTCGTATCCACGCCCGTCATCTTCACAGCCAACGCCGTACTCTTTGAAAGTAGCCAAACAAAAGGAGAGGATATCAAGGAAAGAAAATTCATGGGTTTAGCAACTAACATAGAGACCTTCTCGGCACACCCCATGCCGATCCGCTTCGGTACCAACTCTCCGAATATAAGTGTAAGATACGTCACGATAATAACGATCGTCGTTTTAGCGATCCCCAACGCATACGGTTCTAGGGCCGGTATTTGCGCTATTATAACAGCGAAATTATGAGCTAACGCCTCGCCAGAGTACAAACCGGTCAAGATACCGATCAAGGTAATTCCGATCTGGATGGTTGAGAGAAACTTATCCGGCTCATTTGCCAGCTTCAAAGCAGTGCCCGCAGATTTATTACCACGTTTCGCTTCGGTTTCCAACCTAGCCTTCCGGGCTGAGACCAAGGCGATTTCCGACATCGCAAGAATTCCATTCAGTAAGATAAGGCCAATAATAATGACTATTTCCATTAATTAATTTATAGTTTGATTATGCTGCGAAGATATATAAATACTTTAATATATAAAACAAGACACCTAAGTGTCTGCGCTTACATTTAACTAAAAAACCTTACGAATCCCTTGCGGTTTCAAAAGAAAGGCGTACTTTTGCATGACAAATACAAAGTGTGATTAGAAATGCTCGATAAAATTAAGGCTCTGCTTCAAGAAGTAGAGAATATGAAAGCGGCAAATGCCGAGGAACTAGAAGCTTTACGTATAAAGTATCTCAGCAAAAAAGGCGAGATATCGGCGTTGATGAATGATTTCCGTAATGTAGCGGCTGATCAAAAACGTGAGGTTGGCAAATACTTGAACGAACTAAAGGAAACAACCCAGAGCAAGATCAACGAATTAAAAGAAAGCTTTGAGAATGTACAGACCGCAAACGATGATATCGATTTGACTCGTACGGCTTACCCGATCGAACTAGGCACTCGTCATCCTCTATCACTTGTAAAGAAAGAAATTTGCGATATATTCGGACGGTTAGGATTCAGCATCGCTGAGGGACCGGAAATCGAGGACGACTGGCATGTCTTCTCTTCCTTGAATTTCGCCGAGGACCATCCTGCCCGCGATATGCAAGATACGTTCTTTATCCAGCATAACCCGGATGTATTGCTTCGCACACATACTTCTTCCGTACAGACCCGAGTAATGGAAAAGCAAGAACCGCCTATCCGTATCATCTGTCCGGGACGTGTATATCGTAATGAGGCTATCTCCTATCGTGCTCACTGTTTCTTCCATCAAGTAGAAGCGTTATATGTAGATAAGAACGTCTCATTCGCCGACTTGAAACAAGCCTTGTTGTTCTTCGCCAAGGAAATGTTCAGTCCGGATACAAAAATTCGCTTGCGTCCTTCTTACTTCCCGTTCACGGAGCCATCCGCCGAGATGGACATCTCCTGCAACATTTGTGGAGGTAAGGGTTGCCCCTTCTGTAAAGGAACCGGTTGGGTAGAGATCCTCGGTTGCGGTATGGTAGACCCGAACGTGCTTGAGAACTGCGGTATCGATAGCAAGGTTTATTCAGGCTACGCATTGGGAATGGGTATCGAGCGTATTACCAATTTGAAATACCAAGTAAAAGACTTACGCATGTTCTCGGAAAACGATGTTCGTTTCTTGAGACAGTTTGAGTCGGCCAATTAAATTGAAAACCTAAATCATTTACCATCTCCCCGGGCCTTAACCTAGCCCGGGGGAAACACACTAGGTTGATATGATAAAGGTTTTTCTTTTAATAATAGGAGGAGCTATCGGATCTGCGCTACGGTTCGGAGTTTCCACGTGGGTGCAACGATCGATGCTTTACTCCTTTCCTTTTGGTATCTTGTCGGTCAATGTGATCGGCTCCTTTTTAATCGGTTTCTGCTGGAGTATAGCGGAAGCCTATAATTTTTCTATCAATACAAGAGCTTTCCTATTCACTGGTCTTTTCGGTGGTTTCACGACTTTCTCTTCTTTTGCTCTCGACACGATGGTACTTATGCGTACCGGAGAATACAAGATGGCACTACTCAATGTACTTGCCAGTAATATCCTTGGTTTGATAGCGGTCTTCCTTGGGATCATACTTGGGAAGAATATCATTACAATGATCAAGTAAATAAATAAAAAAACACGGCACAAGTCAGTCATGACAAGGCCGTGTTATATCGAATAAAGCTGTTTCCAAATTATCTATTTACTAACCTCAAGAATACTTTCTTAGAAAAATAAGAAGCTCTATCTTTCCGATATAATTGCCATCCAGATTATAGCTAATCAAATCATGTCCCCATCCATTAAACAGCAAACGCCCGTTCAACTCGTCCACCAAGCAGTCTACGTTTCTATAGCCACCCGGATCCTTCCCTACATGCCCTATCTGACATTTAAACTTTCCTGTAGCCTTATCAAACAAAAGACATTGCCGGTTAGCGGAAGTGATCAGAATATATTTATCCAATAACTTGATATCAGGAGAACTTCCGACTAGACAATCATCCCTCGTCTCTAAAGGGACATACCGGATCTCATCAAAATAATCAGAGGCTTTCAGCTCGGCAGGCGATGAGATAGCTTTACCTACCTCAATCACCCGCTTGCTCGCTTCTTCGTTTTCACGCTCCATACAGGAGGTTAGAAACATTCCCGCACAGAGGGAGCCGAACAAGCCTACCTTGCATATATACGCGAAAATCATTTCTTCAATTTTATCTCGATAACGCCATTACGACCTTTCTCTCCGAATTTAGCGATCGCCTCGTTTCCTTTGTACACATTCATAGACGCAATACGATCGGGATTCAAATTGTCCATCCTCTCTTTAGAAGATTCCATCCCATCGATGTAGACAATACCGGAGAAAGAGGACTTTTCCTTTGATGCCTCCTTAGCAGCCTTCTCATTGATGTCTATGGCTTTCATGGCCTCCTCTATGGCTCGGTTGATCTCCGGTTGAATCTTCTCCATCTCGGCGGCGATAGTCTCATTTATCTTGGCGGCCTCTATCGCCGCTTGCACAGCCTTGTCGATCTCAGCCTGGTGTTTCGCCATTTCCGCAGAAACGATCTCGTCGATATTCGCCGCTTTCACTGCCTCTTCAACCGCCTTGTCAATCTCCGGCTGGTATTTCTCCATCACGGCCGAGACCTTTTCCTGTATCGCTTGCATATCTTTTTCAGAAACGACCGAATCCCTTGCGAGGGTCTCAACTTCTACATTTCTTTTAGGCTCTTTTTTTTCCTGAACCGGAATAATTTCGCTAATTTTGACACTCGAAATCTTCTCCAATTCGTGAGAGATTTCCGGACGGGCAAAGGCTACCACCGTTAAGGCTGCCAACGGGAGTACATACAGATACTTCAACCGTGCCCATGGACTTGATTTTTGTTTTAACATCATAGCTATTCGCTTTTTAAGTGAACTGTGATTAAAGCTGTTGGCCATAGAAGTGAAGCGCTGTGCACCAACAGCTTTTTTAATTAATAATAATTGATATCTTTTTGCGTCGACGCCTTGATTTAATACGCTCTCGTCGGCCTCGTATTCATGGATATTTTGCAATTCCTGTCTCAACAACCAGACAGATGGGTTGAACCAATGGAACAGGATACAAATCTCGGAGATCAGCAGATCAATGGAATGACGGGCTTTTATATGCGCCATCTCATGCGTCATGATCTCTATCCCACTTTCCTCAAAATCCTTCCGGCTTATTACGATCGTTTGCATCCAACTGAACGGGGCGACTGGTTGGTCCGTAAGAATCAGATGGATTCCGTCCACCAGCTTCGGTGTACCTTGTCTCATCAACCGAAACAAGGCATAAAATGAATATGCGAATTGACAAAGCGTTAATATCCCTCCGATTATATAGGCTATCACCATAACTCGTAACCATACAGGTTGGCTAGCGGATTCTGCCGACGTTCTCATGGAAACCGCCGCTAGCAAATTCTCCAAATCCATGACCGGACGCTGAATGGCCGTCGCTTTCTCCAAAGTAATCTCACAAAATGGGATGATAACCGAAAGCATGATCAAGCTTAATAAAGCGATCCGGTTGAAACGATGGAAGGTATCACGGCTCAACAATAGCTTATAAAACAGATAAAATATCGTCAAGCACACGGATGATTTAAGGATATATACAAAGAAGATTCCCATATTCGCTCTTATTTACGATTCCCTTGTTCTACATCATCTATTAGTTTTCGCAGATCATCCACAGAGATATCCTCTTCCTTGATCAGCGTAGAGACAACCCCCAGATAAGAATTATTGAAATACTTAGCGATCACATTTTTCAAAGTACCGTTACTATACTCCTTTTCTGTTAAGACCGCATAATATTGATAGCTATTCCCGAAATTCTTATGGGCGAGGAAACCTTTCTCCTCCAAGCCTCGGACAATCGTAGAAAGGGTATTGAAATGAGGTTTAGGCTCCTCGTAATATTCAAGTAACTCTTTCACGAACAGTGGGCCTTTCTGCCAGAACCAGCCCATGATTTCTTCTTCTTTCACCGTAAGTCGTTTCATAACCTTATCTTGTTTGCGACAAAGTAACTAAAACTTTTAGTTACCAAACTAATTTGTATAGTTAATAAACTAAAAGAGATAGTTTATTCATTGATCCAATCAAAAAAACCGCCCCGGGAATGTCCGGGACGGCCTCTATTATATCCAGATGTTTGAATGATTAGGCGACAGGAATCGTTCCGCCAATCAAGATCACAACCAATAAGGCCAAGATAGCGTACAACTCTGGGAATACGGCCATTACCATCGTAGCACCGAATACGTTGTGTCCGGCACCAACACCAGCGATACCATTCGCGCAAACTTGAGCTTGGCGGATTGAAGAGTAAAAACCAGCGAAACCTAACACTAAACCAGCGCCGAAAACAGCCGTAGCAGCCAACATGGAAATATCAGCGACCAAGAACTTCTGCATCATAAAGTAGCCCACGAATCCATACAAGCCCTGTGAAGAAGGCAACGCACTTAAAGCGATGTACGTACCCAGAGCATCCGGATTTTTCTTCATCGCACCTACCACCGCATTACCTGCGATCGTAACACCATAACTACTGCCGATAAAAGTTAAACCTGTCATCAACGCAATACCTACATAAGCTAATAAAATTGGTTCCATAATAAAATGTGTTTTTAAATTATTCTTTTATTGTTTTATTTTCTCGTTTAATTGTTATGCTTTTCTGAATGGCTCATAGGCCTTACCTCCACCTTCGAACTCCGCGTTCTTGTAATATTCCACGAAGATCAAACGAAGCGGGTGTACCAAGGAGCTGATCGTACAAAGAGCGATATTGATGGAGTGACCCACTAACAAGATCAACAACATACAGATCGCACGTGCCACGATATTCATACCGTCTGTCATCGTAACCGCCAACGTATTAAATACGCCACCCAAGATGGAACCGGTCAGACCGATAGCGAACAAACGAATGTATGATAACGTATCCCCCAGCAATCCGGAGGCCATATTGTACGTGTTCCAAAGTCCGGTACCAAAGTTCAAGAATACGTTCTTGCCCGGTGTATTGTACAAATAAGCGATAACCAGACCCAAGATGGCGATTCCGTAACATACCATAACGACAGCGTTCGGCAAGTGAACGTTCAACATCGGAAGTCCGAACGCCAATGCCAAGGATATGATCACGAACACCCAAGCGAACGGAGCGATACTGTGTTTCGTTCCTTTCTGTATCTTGATCTTGTAAGCAGCGACACATTTACCGAATATGATCTGTACCAAACCGATGACAATAGAGAATGTCATCAAGTTGTCGCTATTCACAAAGTAGTTCTTGATCTTTGACAAAGCCGGGATATCCGCCAAGGCCACTCCGAAGAAAGATCCCGTACAAGTACCCACCAATAAGGCGGCAAAGCCTAAATACTGGAACAAGGTCAAATAAGGCTTGAAATCCGGGTTCACCTTCTTCTTCAAGATCGTACAAGCGATCATGACCAGCAAACCATATCCGCCATCGCCGAAACAAAGTCCGAAGAACAGCATAAAGAACGGGGCGAACAACGGGGTCGGATCAAGTTCACCGTAATTAGGCAAGGAGAACATCTTCGTGATAGGCTCGTACAGCTTACTGAATTTATTATTCCGTAGCTTGATAGGCACCTTATCCCCATCCTCGATCTCTAATTGCTGGAAGAAATAACCTTGCTTATCCAGCTCGTGCTCCAAGGCCGGAGCGTTTTCCGTCGGCACCCAACCTTCCAACAACATGAGCTTATCACCCGCTTGCCGATCTGTCTGCACTAACGCATTAGAAAGATTAAACTCGTCCTGCAGGTTCTTATCGAATTCCTCCAACGTTTTATAATCCCCCACGGCACGATGTTTCAGCTCATCCTCCACATTCTGGATATCCTTGGTACGTTGATCCAGACGGGCACGCAACTTCGCCAATCCTTGAACCGGCATCTTCGGACGTTCAGCGTCTATATCGATCAAGGTACCTTCCTTGGTAATCGTGATAAAATACGTTACCGATTGGAAGTTATTGATCAGAATGGCGTTATACAGCACGCCCCATTCCGGCTCGTACTTAGCGGTAGGACAGGTAAAGAACGTAACATCGTATCCCGCTCTTTTCAGACGGTTGATATTCTGATAACTGAACTCACCCCATATTTCCATATAAGCCAGATCCTTCTCGATCGATTGCTTGGAAGCGATCAATTGCGCTTTCTTATCTTGCAATTCCTCTATCTTACGCACCAACTTCAAGCCTTCCTCTTTCGTCAACTCACGGGCCGGGGCAAACTTAACGTCTTTCTCCGCCGCATGGAGGTTCTTAAAGTAACGCATCAGCGTATTGATCTGTTTACGCTCAGCCAGAAGCTCTTGCAACCTCTCGTTATCCATCACGGAGTTTGTCTCCTTGATATGGACGACACCTAAGTCACGAAGCGTAGAAAGGAACGTATCATACTCCTTATGGAACACCATAAAGGCATATTTACTCATCTTTACTATCATACCTCGGCCTCCTCTTTTTCTTCTTTTGCCTTACGTTTCTCCTGATTGGCTCTCATGATCTTCTGTGAGGACTTAGAAAGACTCTCCTCGTCTTCCATAAACCGTTTCACCTTACGGATCGCATCCTTATAACCCGGAATCTGTACCTTCTCAAACAGGTTCACCTTCTGAGTGGTCTTTTTCCTAGCATGCTCCAACAACTCCAGCTTCATGCCCGAGAACTCCGCCTCGATACCGGTACGAGCCAGCTTTTTCAGCAACTCGATACCATCCGTATACCATGCGGGGGCATTAAAGAGACTATAGTGTCCGATCTCGAACTTGATCTCGTCCAATAACGGGACGATCACGCCGGCGATCTTCTTCGTGGAAAGCGTCACGTCCTTCACGGAGATCAGCTCCGGATTGAACTCGTTCCACAAAGCCACCATATTCTCGTAACTCTGAATCTCTCGTTCTAGCTGAAGTTCCAATTTATTCACTTCGTCCTTGGTCCGCTTCACCTCGATACGCAGGGCGCTCTCCTTGCTCTTGATCGTAGGCAGGGAGCGTTCACGCATCTTCAGTTGCTTTTCCAATTGCTGAAGAGAGGTTTTATTATATTGAAACTTTATTGCCATGTTTATTTAATTTACTTCCAGTACTTATCAACCAATCCTTGTTTGATATTTACCTCCTCCGGGCTAAAATATCTAGCGAACAATCCCCAAGCTACGTCCAGCATCTCCGTCGTATCCAAGTTTACGTCGATAGCCAACAGCTTAGAAGAATAATCCTTGGCGAAAGACAAGGTACGGGTGTCGTAGTCGGTCAAGTCGAAACCATTCTCCAGCTTGGTCTTAGCGTTGGCGGCATCGGCATACAAACGTACGGCGGCGTTCATTACCTGTGGATGATCCTCACGGGTCTTCTTTCCGGTTACCAGCTGTTTCAAACGAGACAAGCTTCGGAACGGATCGACGATGACCTTACCCACATCGCTATCACGACGCAAATACAACTGACCTTCCGTGATATAACCCGTATTATCAGGTACGGCATGCGTGATATCACCACCGGATAAGGTCGTTACGGCAATAATCGTGATGGAACCTCCCGCCGGGAATTGAACGGCTTTCTCGTAAATCTTCGCCAAATCCGAATATAAGGAACCCGGCATAGAGTCCTTAGACGGGATCTGGTCCATACGGTTTGATACGATCGCCAAGGCATCGGCGTAGTTGGTCATATCGGTAAGCAATACCAAGACCTTCTCGTTCTTCTCCACGGCGAAATACTCAGCGGCGCTCAACGCCATATCCGGGATCAAGATACGCTCTACGGACGGGTCCTCGGTCGTGTTGATAAAACTAACGATACGGTCTAGGGCTCCGGCGTTACTAAATGTATTCTTAAAGAACAGGTAGTCGTCGTTCGTCATGCCCATACCTCCCAAGATAATCTTATCGGACTTCGCACGCAAGGCTACCATCGCCATAACTTGGTTGAAAGGCTGGTCGGGGTCGGCGAAGAACGGGATCTTCTGACCGGTTACCAAGGTATTATTCAAGTCGATACCGGCGATACCCGTAGCGATTAATTCAGAGGGTTGTTTACGACGTACCGGGTTCACGGACGGACCACCGATCTCGACCTCACGTCCCTCGGGGATCGGGCCGCCATCGATAGGCTCGCCATAAGCGTTGAAGAAACGTCCGGCTAACTGGTCACCTACTTTCAAGGAAGGGGCCTTCCCCATGAATACCACCTCGGCATTCGTACGGATACCTTCCGTTCCGGAGAATACCTGCAACGTCACCTCGTCACCGATAATCTTTACCACCTGAGCCAGCTTTCCGTCTACAGAGGCCAACTCATCATACCCAACTCCCGTTGCTTTCAGCGAACAGGTAGCTTTTGTAATCTGGGTAATCTTCGTATATATTTTTTGAAATGCTTTTGTTGCCATAACTCTTTTAATTTTCGATTCTCTCCTTCAAAAGTTCATCCAGTTCCGTATTAAACTTCTTGAATTGGTCACTCTCATATTCCGAATAGTTCATCTGCTTAAAGATGTTGATCATCTTCTTAAAGTAGTCCATAACCTCAAGGAAGTTATCAAACTTAAACTCTGAACGGCAAACGTTCACGACTCTATCCAGCATGAATTCCTGACGTTGCAACGGAGTAACCGCATCAATGGCATCGAAAGCATCCTGTTGCAAGATCACGAAGTCGATCAACTCGGACTTCCAGAATGTAACGTGATACTCGACAGGCACACCATCATCACCCAAGATATTGATTTGCTCGGAGATCTCCTTACCACGCAACATACGGGTCTTGATCTCGTTTACTTTCTCGATCCATTCCGGGGAGATATGTTTAGCGATGTATTCCTGAAACTCCGGATACTCGATATACTTGGAATAACTCTCGATCGGGTTTACGGCCGGATAACGTTTACGGTCGGCACGCTCCTGCTCCAAGGCATAGAAACAACGGGCCACCTTCTTCGTATTCTCGGTCACCGGCTCCTTCAAGTTACCACCGGCCGGCGATACCGTACCGATGAAAGTGACGGAACCTGTAGCGTTGTTTTTCAAATGGACGAATCCCGCACGAGCGTAGAAGTTCGCCACGATAGCGGACAAGTCCATCGGGAAGGCATCCGGTCCGGGCAACTCCTCCAAACGGTTGGACATCTCACGCAAAGCCTGTGCCCAGCGGGAAGTAGAGTCGGCCATCAACAGAACCTTCAAACCCATGCTGCGATAATACTCGGCGATGGTCATCGCCGTATATACGGATGCCTCACGAGCAGCTACCGGCATGTTGGATGTATTGGCGATAATGATCGTACGTTCCATCAATTTACGTCCCGTATGCGGGTCTACCAATTCCGGGAACTCCGTAAATACCTCTACGACCTCATTCGCACGCTCACCGCAGGCGGCGATAATCACGATATCCGCTTCCGCTTGTTTAGAGATAGCGTGCTGAAGCACCGTCTTGCCCGTACCGAACGGACCGGGGATAAATCCGGTACCACCCTCAACGATCGGGTTCACGGTATCGATCGTACGAACGCCCGTCTCCAGCAATTTGAATGGACGGGGCTTTTCCTTATAACAAGTGATAGCTTTCTTTACTGGCCATTTCTGGATCATCGTCACGTTTACGTCCGTGCCATTTTCGTCCGTAAGGACAGCCATCGTATCATTGATGGTATATTGTCCGGCTGGAACCACCGATTTCACAGTATAAGATCCCTCGAACTTAAAGGGGACCATAATCTTATGAGGTTGGAAATTCTCGTCCACCTCTCCCAGCCAATCACCGGCGCTCACGGTATCGCCCGCTTTAGCCAGAGGCTTGAAATCCCACTTCTTATCATTGTCCAACGCAAACGTATAATCGCCACGTTTCAAGAATACACCTTCCATCTTGTCCAAGTCATTCTGCAAACCGTCATAGTTGCGGGACAACATACCCGGACCCAGCGTAACTTCCAACATATGCCCTTGGAATTCAGCCTCGTCGCCGACACGCATACCACGTGTGCTCTCAAATACTTGTACAAAGGCATTCTTACCTATCACCTTGATTACTTCCGACATCAGCTTCACGCCTCCGACAGAAATGTAACAGATCTCATTCTGAGAAACCGGACCATCCACCTCTACGGTTACTAGGTTGGATACGATTCCATTTACAATTCCTTTCGTAGCCATAATTTATTTTATATTGTTTCTTTTAAATTCTTCCAACGCATTCTCACTACCCATCTTCATGGCGCCTACCAATTCACGGAAAGTCTTCTCGCCTCTCGCCTTATCCAAGGTTACCCAGCGCTCTATCATCTCCAATTTCAATAAATAAGCGAATACACTCTCTATGTCGAACGTCTTGAAGAAGGTATTATCGTCCAGCCATTTCCATTTCAAAAGATCGATTTTCTTCTCACGAACGATCAGATCGGTCTCTTCGGCGATGCGTTGTAACTCGGGCAAATATTCCACGGAATCGCCCAAGCCGAAATCACGGGCGTTCGACGTACGGATATTTTCTGCTATCTCATTATGCCCCACGATATAATTGGCCTTATCAAATCCATATTTACGGCAAGTGATCGCAGTAAGAACATTGTTGATATTCAGGTTAAGCTCGAACCAATCGGCAACGAACTTATTCCCACATTTCATGGCATATTCATTATATAACGCAGCCAAGCGGTCTTCCCATGATATATATTCTTTCTCATTTTTGGTGTCCTTAGCCTCTTCGGCTAGATACAGTTTAAAAAAGTCCACGAAATAAGGCGGGAGATTATCATTTTTGGGAATTTTTTCCTCATCCTTCAACGCTTTATATAAAGTATTGAACTCATCATACGTTATTCTTCCTCTTTGATCCGGATCGGAGTCCGGTCTTTTAGCGTGAGCCAGCAGATTTATATTATCATATTTCAAATAAAATAAATCAATCAGCTTTTTGTCCTTAGAAGATAGCATATCCTCTATTTCTGTCCGGAACTCACAGACCGAATAGGCTAGTTTACTATCATCCAACGCTATGTTAGGAAGTCCGGAGATTAAGTAGTAATACTTACTCATATCAGAACAGCATTTCTACTAATTGCGGACGCAAGAACTCTTTAAAAAACTCGATGAACTCGTCTTCGCCAAACGTCACTTTATAAGACCCATCCGCCGGGATAATAGAGAAAGACGCTTTCTTTCCGCTTACCTTCTCGATCTTATACCCTTTCTCTAGCAAGCCTTTGGCATTGGCCTCAAAATACGCCTTCAAGCCATCGGAATCAGAAGCTTGGATAGTCAAGAACTCATTAGCGGGCCAGCTTTTCACAAGCTCAAGGATCACTTTCTGCATATAGGCGGGATCCATCAACGCCGCTTTCACATTCGAACTAGCGATATCACCAGTGATAAGGTTTGTCACCTCGCTCTTTAATGCCTCGACAGACTGGGTGGCGAACAATTTCAATTCGGCTTCCGTATTCTTCTTCAACTCGGCAGCTTGTTTCTCAGCAGCCGCTACGATACGTTTCGCTTCCGCTTCCGCATCTTTAAGAATCGTATCCTTTTGAGCATTGGCCTCGGCGATTATACGCCCCGCTTCTTCGTTCCCCTTCTCTACACCTTCCTTGTAGATCTTGTCTGTTAGTTCCTGAATCTTTGTATCCATTTCCTATTATGTATTTGAATTGTATTTTTCAATAGTAAACGCCCACAAAGTTATTATTTTTCGCGGATTAACATCAAAATAAGTGTGAAATCAAGCTAAAAAATAACACTAGTCAAGTAAAATTCTATTTACATTCGTCTATATTGTATTTTTGTTCGTCTATTTGTATCTTTGTGAGTCAAAATACAAAATTAACATGTTTACGATTAGAAAAGCGACTATTGATGATCGTTCTCTTATTCATGATCTTGCCTCACGCATTTGGGAGAACACGTATGGAAAGATACTTTCTAAAGAGCAATTGGATTATATGTTCGATATGATGTACGCTCCGGATAACATTCTTAAACAAATGGAAGAGTTACATCATCAATATTTTATTATATTGGCGGACGATATGCCGGCAGGCTATTTATCCATAGAGAAAACAGGTGAAAACACGTACAATTTTCAAAAGATCTATTCCCTACCGGAAATGCATGGCACGGGAATCGGGCGTTTTATCATCGAACAAGGTATTAATTATTTGAAGGAGGTACATACCGGGCCTTTCACTATAGAATTATACGTAAACCGTTACAATCCCGCCATAGGCTTCTACAGACATATGGGATTACGGGAAATAGGCACACGGGACCATCATATAGGAAACGGCTATTTCATGAACGATTATATCATGAGCATGGAAGTGGAGAATAAATAGACAGTCATCCCCTATTCATATATTTATATATAGAATAGGGGATGATGATTGTCAACGGGTCTTCCCTCTTTTCGGATTACGAGGTTTCTCTAGGATTCGTACACTACTAACTTTTACAGAGTAAATAACAGCGATCCTATCATTCTTCGGATTCTCAATCGCAAGTTGAGAGTTCCAGATTTTCTTTTCTTGTTTTTTATCCATAACGCTACAATTTAATAGTTCATATTTAATAAGTCAAACCTTGACTGTCTTTTTCTCTTTTCCTTCCGCTATCTCAACCAGATAAACCCCGGCGCAAATACAGATAATGGCGAACGTCTGTGTCCAACTGAAACGGTCTTGCCCGATCAATAGGGATGTAATCGTTGCCACTATCAAGATCAGATAGCCATAAATAGCCACCAACGTAGTTTTCAAATACTTCAATCCGATAGGAATCAACAGATAACTAATTACCGTAGGGAAAATAAGCACAAACATCAATACGGCAAAAGGCCACCAATGAAATGGCTCCGAGAATAAAGGAGCATGAAAGCCTTCTATCGGCAAAATCAATAGACTGGAGAAAGCGGCGCCCGTGAATGTATATCGAAGCATCGTCATCGTCCCTACTTTTTGTAAGATCCGCTGGCTTAATACCAGATACACGGCATAAAACACGGAGCTAGCCAGACATAGCATATTTCCATTAAAAGCGTCCGCCGCTAAATCGTCGCTTTGCTGGGTCAAGATGCAAACCAAGGCCCCAGATAAACCAATCAAGATACCGAGTATTTTCATCCAAGTAGCCTTTTCCTTATAAAAGAATACCATAATCAAAAATACCCAGATCGGTTGCAAGCTCGTGAAAATAGAACTCGAGACCGGCGTTGTCTTGCTAAGCCCCACTAAATAAAGAAACATAAAACCATAGATACCGATAGCGCCTAGTAAGAATAGCCACACCTTATCTTTCGTCGTAGAAACCTCCGGTTTCATAAACCAGCCGATCACCCAAAACGCCACGGCCGCAAACACGCATCGGAAAGAAGCGCCCGTCAACGGGCTCATCCATAAGGGAAGCAAGTATTTCAAGGCGTTCATATTCAATCCACTGAAAGTTTTTGAGACCACCATGCTAATATTAGCTTCTGTTTTCTTATTTTTCACTGTCTATCATTTTTTAGTTTTATATTCGTAAATCAAATTTTATCGTTGAAAAGGAACGAGTCTCGTTTTACATAAGCCCAGATCGTAGCGACCAGCGCAATACAGAGGTTAAAAATAAACGCGAATTGCTGGCTCTTGACATGGAGTATAGACTGGAAGAAATCGATAATAAACGGACAAAGTAATATCGCCAAATAATTCATCGCCATCACGAAAGCTAATGCCAATGTAACTTTCTCAGGAATGGCCGTACGAGTCGTTTTATCATAAGCGATTGGCTGGATAACACCATATCCGAAACCGATAAAAATACATCCCAATCCAATTAGCCATTCCGTACGAGATATCAAAATCAAGGCCATCCCTAAAGCGATCGCCAATAGACTGACAAATTTTGTCTTTTGCTTAAATAAATCAACGATCTGATTCAAGATAAAACCGGGAGCCATAATAGCCAAGAAAAACAATGAAATCATTAATCCGGAATTACCGCTTGTAAACTTATATTCCTTCATTAAAAACGGTAAGTTAAAGCTGACTATAATCACTAAATACGTAGCCAATCCATAAAAACACATGATTTGTACCAGATGCTTTATATCCACACCATATTTACCCGGAACCGTGACGGGATCTGCCGCAACAGGGGCTTTCACTTCTGATTTCGATACGATCGCCGGCTCATTCTCCATACTCCTTTTCAAGTATACGGAAAGTACGATGGAAATCAAGGGCAATAGATAAACGGCAAACGGTAAATGCCAATTCACCTCCGCCAGATATCCCGTTAAGATCGTGGCTAATACCAACGTTACATTTGTAATAGCAGAACTTAAACCAAATTGCTTCGTCCGGTATTTCCCGATAAAGAAACGAGAAATCAAACCGGTCGATAAGGGTACGATCAAGCCAGATCCGATTCCCATTAAGGCGCTCACCGCTATCAACTGCCACATCTTATTAGAGAGTAAGTATAGAATACCACTTAGGGCAAAGATCACCAAGCCTAATTGCAATAGACGTATCTCATTTACTTTCTCCGTTAATTTACCCGACAATATAATAAATGGAATTATCAATAACGATGGCAAAGAGGAAAGCATCTGAATATCCAGTTCCGTAGAATGAGGAAAAATAACGGAAAGTTTCCCTAATATCGGAGAAACCGCTAAACCCGGTAATGCATTTAAAGCGGAGATAGACCATATCCCTACCAGAGTTATAAGGGGAATTGTGCCCCGGCCTGTCTGTATTCTCATAAAGATTTAGTTTTACGTTTTTATCTAATCAAAACAAACATTTTATGTGAAAGTTCATCATTTTCGCTCTTTCCAAGAGGACTGGACTTGTATCGCTAATAAACCCCAAATAATGTAAATCCAAAAAACATTCCAATCCATAATCTGTTTTGGCATAAACGCTCAGTGGAAGCAGTATTCCATTGACTCAAATCATTTTATTAACAAAAAAACTAAAGAAAAATGAAAGACTCAAATTTCAGAAATGGCGATGCCAAAACAGCGATTTTTGGCTCAGAAGTGATGTTGACACCCTCTCCTGTAGATAAGATTCCAGATGGCCCTACAACCCCGGAGATCGCTTATCAAATGGTTAAAGACGAGACTTTCGCACAAACACAGCCTCGCTTGAACCTAGCTACATTCGTTACTACGTATATGGACGAGTACGCAACAAAATTGATGAACGAAGCTATCAACATCAACTATATTGACGAAACAGAGTATCCGAGAATCGCTGTTATGAACGCCAAATGTATTAATATCATGGCGAGTCTTTGGAATTCTCCCGAGCAAGAAAAATGGAAAACCGGAGCCTTGGCTATCGGTTCTTCAGAGGCTTGTATGCTAGGTGGTGTAGCCGCTTGGTTACGTTGGCGCAAAAAGAGACAAGCACAAGGTAAACCAACTGACAAGCCTAATTTCGTGATCTCTACTGGCTTCCAAGTCGTATGGGAGAAATTCGCCCAGCTATGGCAAATCGAAATGCGTGAAGTTCCCTTGACTTTAGACAAGACGACACTTGATCCGGAAGAAGCGCTTAAGATGTGTGACGAGAACACGATTTGTATCGTTCCTATCCAAGGTGTAACATGGACAGGACTGAACGATGACGTAGAAGCCTTGGACAAAGCGCTCGACGCATACAATGCCAAGACCGGTTATGATATACCTATCCACGTAGATGCCGCCAGCGGTGGTTTTATCCTTCCGTTCTTAAGCCCGGAGACAAAATGGGACTTCCGTTTGAAATGGGTTCTTTCTATCAGCACATCCGGACATAAATTCGGATTGGTTTACCCGGGATTGGGTTGGGTTGTTTGGAAAGACAAGAAATATTTGCCGGAAGAAATGGCATTCAGCGTAAACTATCTTGGAGCGAATATCACTCAGGTTGGTTTGAACTTCTCTCGTCCTGCCGCACAAATCCTCGGACAATACTATCAGTTTATTCGTCTCGGATTCGAGGGCTACAAACAAATCCAATATAACAGTATGGAAATCACGAAATACATCCACCAAGAAATCGGTAAGATGGCCCCATTCGTTAATTACAGCAACGAGGTTGTGAATCCATTGTTTATTTGGTACATGAAACCGGATTACGCTAAGAACGCCAAATGGACACTTTACGATTTGCAAGATAAATTGCAACAAAGCGGTTGGATGGTTCCAGCGTATACACTACCGAAGAAGCTGGATAACTACGTGGTTATGCGTGTCGTAGTTCGTCAAGGTTTCAGCCGTGATATGGCCGATATGTTATTAGGTGATATCAAGAACGCTGTAGAGGCATTGGAGAAACTTGAATATCCGACTCCTACTCGCATCGCTCAAGACAAGAACGTTCCGGTTAAGGGTAAGGTATTTACTCACACCGCAATGAGCAACGCTAAGAAATAAAAACAAAATTCATCAAGGCGTGCATGAAAGGGCTATCAGTGTTTTCATACACGCCTTCTTTAATCCAATTCATATATGGACAAAAAAATAACGATCGCCCAAATTAAGGAAGTAGCTCAACAGGCTTACGATCTTTACAAGACAAATACGGATGGTAAGAATGCCGATTACATTCCTTATCTGGCGAATATCAATAAAAATCTATTCGGAATCAGTATTTGCCTTTTAAACGGACAAACCATCGAGGTGGGAGATTCCGAATATCGTTTCGGTATTGAATCCGTATCGAAAGTACACACCGCTATCTTGGTACTGCGCCAATACGGAGCGAAAGAATTATTGGAGAAAATTGGTGCCGACGCTACCGGATTGCCATTTAACTCCATCATCGCTATCCTATTGGAAAACGACCATCCTTCTACCCCATTGGTAAATGCCGGCGCTATCACGGCTTGTAGTATGGTGAAGCCTGTCGGTGATTCCAAACAGAAGTGGGATGCTATCGTAGCCAATATCACGGATTTGTGCGGAAGCGCACCGCAGTTGATCGACGAACTCTACAAATCCGAGTCTGCAACGAACTTCAATAACCGCTCCATCGCTTGGTTGCTAAAGAATTACAATCGCATTTATGACGATCCGGATATGTCTTTGGATCTGTATACCCGTCAATGTTCTTTGGGTATCACGGCTAAGCAACTATCTGTCGCTGCCGCTACGGTCGCAAATTTAGGTCTTAATCCTGTGACAAAGAAACAAGTATTCGATGCAGAGTTATCTCCGAAGATCACTTCCATGATCTCTACCGTAGGTTTTTATGAACACACCGGTGATTGGTTGTACACTTCCGGTATTCCCGCAAAAACTGGCGTAGGCGGTGGTGTCATGGGTGTACTTCCCGGACAATTCGGTATTTCCGCATTCGCTCCTCCTATTGACCAAGCTGGTAACTCTGTAAAGGCACAGCTTGCTATTAAGTATGTAATGAATAAACTCGGATTGAACGTGTTCAACGGTCACCGTGTGACGATCGTTGACTAATAGACTGAATCAGTTTAAACGAGAAATAGTATAGAAAAAGTGTTTCATTACGATGGGCAGTTATACCATCTAAATGAAACACTTTATTTTTTGTATCAATAAAAATCGGATCAATTCTCCGACACGACCCAAGCCGAATCGTATACTTCCGTATTCGGGGTCTTATAATACATATCCTTTCCTTGAGGAATGCTTAATTTATAGGTCTTCCCACCTGTCACCAACTTCCGATCACGGAGCCAAGGATTAAAACGTTTCAAGTCCGCATAAGTGATCCCATGCTCTTTAGCGAAAGCCGACAGATTCTGTATATCTTGGCTTACAGCCACGTCTACGGTAGGGATCGGCTTATACAGGTCACGGGCACGAAGCACAAAACCGTACTTCGACGGATTCTCGAAAATTTGCTTGATCGCCATGATTCGATAAATATAACGGGTAGTCTCCTCCACCAGCCAGAGATCAAAGGAGGAATCCGCATCTTGTTTGACCAGCTCACCGGATATACGTCCCATGCCGCCATTATAAGAAGCGGCTACCGCCGCCCAATCTCCATATTTCTTATAGGCGGCCTTCAAATAGCGGCAAGCCGCCCCGGTCGCTTTCTCCACATGGCAACGCTCGTCGACCGTCGGAGTAATTGTCAAACCATACTCCCTTGCCGTGCCCTCCAGTAATTGCCACATCCCGACAGCACGAGCCGGAGAGGATACACGGGGGTCCAAATGGCTTTCTATCACCGCTAGATATTTGAAATCATCGGGAATGCCGTTCGCCTTCAAGATCGGCTCGATCACCGGGAAATAACGGTTCGCCCGCTTGATCAGAAGCATCGTCGTAGAATGGAAATAAGTAAAGCTACTCAATTCACGGTCATAGGCTTCCCGCATATCATAGCGGGTAATATCGATTAGTTTTCCACAAAAAGGAACCGAGGACGGAACATCCGGCGACAGGGTCATGGATGAGACAACCGGACGGCTCTCTATCACTTTTTCCACGTCATTCGAACCCATCGAGATACATGCGGTCAAGCAAACGACGCCTCCACATAAAAAACTAGCTAAATTATTCTTGGATATTCTCATTTTCATCTTGAATTGTTTTAGGTCTAAGAATGTTTATATCGCCTTTTTCCTTGTACTTAATACCATCGGAACCTTCGGCTTCTATCACATAAAAATACACACCCGGCTGAACGTATTTACCACCTTTCTTACCATCCCATCCTTGGGCCGGATCTGTCCAGTAATACATCTGTAGGCCCCAGCGATTAAATATCCATGCCTTAAATTTCACCAACGACTTATAGGCAACCCGGAACTCATCATTAATTCCGGGCGTGGTACCCGGGGAGAATGTGTTCGGTATCATCAGATAAGACTCCGAGATATCAATCTGAACCTCATCTTCCGTGCTGCAAGTAGTGCTTTGGTCGCTTACTTCCAACTTGATGATAAAAGTCCCGGATTGGTTGAACGTATAATCCACTTCCTCACCCGTAAAACGAACAACCGGATTATCTTCTTCCCCTTGCCGATAGATTTTCCAATTAAACAGGGCGGCTGTCGGCGTATTCGCGATAGCCGAGAATTGAACAGTGGCGGGAGCGCAATAACCGCTCTTCGTCGTATTCATATTCGGGGCCTCTTGCTCAATCAGCAACGTGTCTATATGAGCATCTACCGCAGCGGCCTGATATTCATCGATACAAAGCGTGACCTCCTTTCCAAAATGACGAGCGAAATAATCGCCTTTCACACAGATCTCCGTATCACACCAAGGAGCGGGAATGGATTTACCGAACAAATTACCCTCGATGACCGCCGTCTCTTGTTTAGAGGTATATTCTTTTTTATCCGAATTATATTCCAATGTATTATAAATAACATCAAATTGGCGAGACAGTTCACGTCTTGTTCCCGTATTCGGCCAATAATAATAAATAGGTTGGATCGTACCTGTCCCAGCCAAGACCAATCCGCTACATGGATCGCTATTATCGGAGACATGCAGGTTGGATATGTTTAAGGTGTACTTGCTGTAATCAACGATCCAGACGTAACGAGATACGGCTCCTTCCTCAACAAAATAGCCATATCCCTCCTCTACATTCCGAATGGTGGAAGTAGTTCCATTTTGGGTGGAAGCGACTTTCTCAGCCTCCAATCGTTTGGTTTTATAACGGTACCATTGATGCGAAGAAGAAGATGAAGTATAACTAATCGTCACATTATCCATTCCATACACCAAGTAGACCTCAAGCCGCTCGGCGGAATCGCCGGAACTCTGCGTGGCTTTCATCGGGCTACCACTTCCTCCCGTCACCACATATTGGGCATACGAGACAGCCACTACAAACACAAAACTTAGCGATAACAGTATCTTTCTTAATTCCTTCTTTAGCATATATAGTCTAAAAATTACGGTTCCAAAATTAGGGAAATAAAAGGACATACGTAGCATGATAAGCAAAATTCACTATCTTTGTCACAAAATACTCCGAACAGCAAATGAACAAGATTAGTATATACGCATTGACGTTCTTTTTAAGTTTATCGAGCGTAACCGTTTATTCCCAAAAGAATAATAAGCAAGTTATTTTTACTAACGAACAAGGGAGCGATATATTTTATCATACCATCGAACGCGGACAAACCGTATACGCCATAGCGACCATGTATGGCGTAAGCGTAGAGGATATTTATCGGTTGAATCCGGAAAGTAAAGAAGGGATCAAGGCCGGTTCTACGTTAAGAATCCCGCAGAAGGACTCCGCTATCGCACCTTCCGGCAAAGCAGATAACTATACATACCATACGATCCAGTCGAAAGAGACCTTGTACTCTTTATCCATTAAATATTCAGTGCCCGCTACGGATATTATCGCCGCCAATCCGGGTCTCTCCACATCGACCTTTACGATTGGTAAGAATATCCGGATCCCGCCGACACGACTGGAGACCTTGCCTACTACGGAAAAAAAGACCGTACAGAAGGAAATGGAATATACCATACAGAAAAAAGAGACCATGTACCGTATCTGCCGGAAGTTCGATATTTCCAGCGTGGAGCTTTTAAGACTCAACCCCGAGCTGAAAAACGGAGTGAAAGCGGGCATGGTTATCAAGATACCGGTAGCCAGTGAAGAAGTGATCACCCAAAACATAAGACAGCCGGAAGAGCGTGAGGTGAACGCCCTCCTCTCTACTCCTAAAGATATAAAGAAGGTGAACCGTATCCAAGTCGCCTTATTGTTGCCGTTCATGACGAACGAGACAACGCAATCATCCGCGACCTCCCGTTTCGTGGAATATTACGAGGGATTGCTATTGGCGGTCGACAGCTTGCGAAATATGGGAACCTCTATCGAGCTATCGGTATATGATACTGGAAACGGTACGAAGAAAGTCAAGGAGATATTGAAAGAAGATGCGTTATCAAACGCTAATTTGATCATTGGCGCCGTACAGAACGACCAAATCGGATTGATCGCTGATTTTGCCCAAAAGCATAATATCAAATACGTGATCCCTTTCACCTCCAAGAATGATGATGTCTTGTCAAACGCAAATGTTTATCAAGTAAACACACCTCATTCCTATTTATACTCCAAGGCGGCACAAGCCGGATGCGATTTATTCTCGGATTACAATATCATACTTGTCAATATAAAGGATAAAGAAGAAAAGCCAGAATTTATCAAAGCCTTCAAGACGGAGATGCAGCAACGCGATATCCCGTTCAAGGAAGTAACTTATAAAGGGGATACTTTCGCCACGGATATAGAGGCAGCCATGGTAAGGGACAAGCGGAATGTGGTATTGCCAACCTCCGCCTCCTTAGATGCGGTGAATAAGATCAAGGCACCGCTCCGTATGCTTTCCGAGTTGAAAGAGGAGGAGAAAGAGCCTTATATGGTCAACCTATTCGGTTATCCGGAATGGCAGACCTATACAAGAGAGTGTCTGGAGGACTTCTACGCATTGAACACCTATATCTATAGTAATTTCTATGCGGACAACTTATCTCCGGAAGTCCATAGCTTTTATTCCGATTATAAAAACTGGTATAGCAAGAATTTAATCAACACATTCCCGAAATATGGAATCCTAGGCTTTGACACGGGTATGTATTTCCTAGGCGCCATCAATAAATATGGCTCGAACTTCGAGAATAATTTAGACAAGATCCATTATAAGAGCATCCAGACCGGATTCGATTTCCATAGAGTGAATAATTGGGGCGGTTTTATCAATACGAACTTGTTTATTGTACATTACAAGAATGATTATACGGTAACCCGCGGTGAGGTAAGATAATTGATATGATGACGAAAAAGATATTTGTAGCGATATTTCTGTGCATGGCAAGCTTATCGATTTGCTATGCGCAGAAAAGTACTTTTAAGCAAGAGCTTGCGGTTGGAGCGTCCTTCGGATTAAATTTCTCTAGCGTAAGTTTTGCCCCAAAAGTCCCTACGAAGATGAAACTTGGGTTTAACGGGGGAGCGACGATACGTTGGAATACGGAACCCAATTTAGGCATACAGGCGGAATTGAACTTTACCCAACATGGATGGGAAGAGAAGTTTGAGGAGAAACCTCAATATAAATATAGCCGTACGGTAAACTATATGGAGCTTCCGTTCTTGACTCACATCCATTTCGGAAGCAAGCGAGTGCGTGTATTCGTCAATCTAGGGCCTAAAATCGGTTATGCGCTGAGCGAAAGCACGGAGTCGAACCTTAATGGCGAGAACCCGAACGCGAACCGTCCGGACGAACAACATACATTGGAAGTCCAAAAGAAGTTCGATTGGGGGCTTTGCGGCGGACCGGGAATCGAGCTCCGCACCGGAATAGGCTCTTTCTTGTTGGAAGGTCGTTATTACTATGCGCTGGGCGATATGTTCAATAGTCGTAAAGGAGACACTTTCTCTAAATCTTCCAGCCAAATAATATCCGCGAAACTAACCTATCTGATTCCCATCTTTAGTAAATAAAGGGGATGGACTCGTGATATCGTAACAATCAATTGAAGATCTGTGCCGCAAGTAATCCCACTCAGGGGATAAGAACGGTGGATAATATAGCCAAGCTCCGGACGATCTGATCTTTTCACGGATGTGAAGAGATCTTTTCACGCTCGTGATACGATCGTTTCACCCTTGTGAAAAGATCATTTCACATCCGTGAAAAGATCTTTGGATACAGGCGTACAAGCTACTTCCGATAATACCTTTATCCAACAGGAAGGTTCTACAGTAATAAATCATGAATACAATGGGGAACGCATCTAACTATCATTATTGTTGAGGTGACCTACTATAAAAGAAAAGGCCATCCGTCACGGACAGCCAATCTCATTGTTAACCTTAAATCTAATACCATGAAAAACACAGTGCAAATATAGAGACTTTATGTTATGCAGCATAATTTTCCAACAAGAAAAGCTTACTCATTAACTTTATTTAAGACAAACATGCTATACAACATAGAATTCAGCTCTTTTTATCTCGTTTTTTCTATTAATAGCGAAATACTACCACTATAAATATTTCTTACCTTTGCATTTATAAACATAAATATGGATTAATATAAGAAATCATGCTAATTATAGGTATAGCGGGCGGGACTGGTTCCGGGAAAACTACAGTGGTAAAAAAGATCATAGAAAGTTTACCTCCCGGTGAGGTCGTATTACTCCCTCAAGATTCTTATTACAAAGATAACAGCCATGTGCCGGTAGAGAAACGTCAATATATTAATTTCGACCATCCCGACGCATTTGATTGGCCGCTCCTCTCAGAGCAAGTCACCTTGCTGAAAGAGGGGAAATGCATCGAGCAGCCGACTTATTCTTATCTTACCTGCTGCCGATTGCCCGAGACCATTCATATCGAGCCTCGTGATGTTGTCATCATCGAAGGGATCCTCGCTTTATGCGACCCTCAATTACGAGACTTGATGGACTTGAAAGTATTTGTCGATACAGATTCGGACGAACGTCTTATCCGTGTGATCCAACGGGATATGATCGAGAGAGGACGCACGGCGGAAGCGGTAATGGAACGCTATACCCGGGTACTAAAGCCTATGCACCTGCAATTTATAGAGCCTAGCAAACGATATGCCGACCTAATTATACCCGAAGGAGGAAGCAACCAGATCGCCATCAATATATTGAAAATGTTTATCGAGAACAATCTGGGGCTTCCCCATACAGATAATCAATAAACCAATCGTTCCGACAAGGATCTCCCCAATATAAATGCGTGTACCCCGCCAATACGTTCTTGTAGCGATATAGCGGGGTATCCGTTTGACCTCCTTTCGCCGTAAAGGCTTTCGCTACCGAAGGCAGCGGACTTTCCATAGGCACGATCCGGGAATAATGGAACTCATGCCCTCGTAAGACATCATTCTTATAGCATAAAGTCCGATACCCTAAACGTAACTTCATGTTCTCCATCGTGGCGGATTGCGGTAATACACCGGCCATTGGATAGGCATTCCCATCCGTACCGATAATCTCTTTACAGAGATACATCATCCCCCCACATTCCGCCAGCAACTTGCCCCCCACTTCCACAAAGGAATGAATCGATTCACGCATCCCGGAATTCATGCTCAACTCCGATAAATATAACTCGGGATATCCACCCGGCAAATAGACAAAATCGGCCTCCGGTAAACAATCATCCCTCAATGGACTGAAATAGGTAATCTTGCCTAGAGTAGATAAGAAATGTATATTTTCCTCATATGAGAAATTAAAAGCGGGATCACGGGCGATGGCTATATTTAAGTTTGCCTTTGAAACAGTCCTCATGACTTCCTTAACCCGAGGAACTGGCTGTCGCTCTGGCAAAGCCGTGATTGCCAACAGGCGGTCTATATCCACATGCTCCTCCACCAAGCAAGCAACCCGGTCCGCAAACTCCTCAAAGCAAAAATCCTCATCCAACGACAACCCCAAATGCCGGCTCGGGATCTCTACATCCGCACACTTCGGTAGATAGCCTAACGCTTCCACACCCGCATCCTCACACGCTTGTCTCAAGAAAGAATAATGACTCTCCGACGCCACGAAATTAAATACCGCCCCCACGACATTCAGATCTTTCCGAAAATTCCGGAAGCCATAAAGCAAGGGAGCTACCGAATAAGCCGTACTTTTAGCGTTCACCACCAATACGATCGGTATCCGCAATAAACCGGAGATCTCCGCACTACTCCCTCGCATGGCATCGTAGCCATCGAACAGCCCCATCACCCCTTCGGTCACGGCTACATCCGCATTCGAGGTATACCGGGCATATAAATCCTTGATATGCCCTTCCGACATCATGAAACCATCCAAATTCACGGAAGCGCAACCAGCCGCCATTTTATGATGACGAGTATCTATATAATCCGGCCCACACTTAAAAGGCTGCACCCGTAAAGAACGATTTCTCAAGGCACGAAGCAATCCTAAGGTAAAAGTAGTCTTCCCGCTTCCCGACGAAGCGGCGCCTATTAGCAAATGAGATCTCATGTATTCTGTTTCTAATATTGCTCCTTCTCGTTCGGGAAGTCTTGAGATTTCACGTCCTCGATGTACGCTTGTACGGCACGAGTAATCTCCTCCCCTAAATTAGCGTAGCGACGTAAGAAACGGGGAGAAAAGCCTTGATTGATACCGAGCATATCATGCATAACCAACACTTGACCATCTACGCCTCCACCGGCGCCAATGCCGATAACCGGGATCGTAAGCTCCGAAGCGACACGAGCCGCCAACTCCGCCGGGATCTTTTCCAACACCAAGGCGAAACAACCTATCTCCTCTAGCAAATGGGCATCCTCGATCAGTTTATTAGCCTCGGCCTCTTCACGGGCACGTACCGTATACGTACCGAATTTATTGATCGATTGCGGCGTCAATCCTAAATGTCCCATAATTGGAATACCGGCACACAAGATACGTTCGATAGATTCCCGAACCTCAGCCCCGCCTTCCAACTTGATACAATCGGCATGCGTCTCTTTCATCACCCGGATAGCGGAGGCCAAGGCTTCTTTAGAGTTTCCTTGATACGTACCGAAAGGCAGGTCTACCACCACCAGCGCACGATTCACCGCTTTCATGACCGATTTACCATGGTAAATCATCTGGTCGAGCGTAATCGGCAAAGTGGTCACGTTTCCAGCCATTACGTTAGAAGCGGAGTCTCCCACCAAGATCACATCCATTCCTGCTTGATCGATCAATTTCGCCATCGAATAATCATAGGCGGTAAGCATGGATATTTTCTCGCCACGCTGCTTCATCTCTATCAAGCGATGTGTGGTCACCTTTCTATTATCATCTACTTTTGCGACAGACATATTATATTTTTATTAATTGTTTCGGCCGCAAAGGTAAGTATTATTATTTATTTTCAAGACAAACATTCACGGCACTTAAGCCTCTGTCGCCACGTTCAAGGTCGAACGTCACGATATCGTTCACGGAGATATCATCCACAACATTGTTCACGTGAAAGAAATACTTTTCCGTCCCCGACAAGTCACGGATAAACCCGAACCCTTTTGCCTCATTAAAATAGTCTACCCTGCCCCTTAAGATAACGGGAGCCACATCCTCTTTCTTAGGAGTCGAGATCAAGATATCTTCCTGATTTATCTCTTCTTTTTGACGAAGTTCGGGAGGGACAGAGGTGATCATCCCATTTTCATCCACATAAGCGATCATATCCTCAAAGCTAGTCGCCTTGCCGGACGATTTTCTTTCCTCTTTCCTGTTCTGTTTCTCTACTCGGCGGGCTTGTTTCTTTTTCTCGTTTTCACGTTTACCAAATGATGCGTATTTTGCCATACAGTCGATTTTAATTTATACTAGGGCCTCACGTTCCGTGAAGCGTTGTTTATACTAACTTAGCGTGAGAATTGATGATTAAAGGAGAGATCCGCTTAATAATAATATAAAAAGAAGAACTATGTCGATAATGATTCTAGACTCAAACTTTCGCAAAGATAATAAAATAAACGGAGAAAACCTTATAGATCCTCTCATTTAAGAATAAAAAAACTTACTTTTGCATCCTATACCAAAAAGCATTTATGAAACTACTTTTTTTTGATTTAGAGACTACCGGCATAAAATACTGGAGAAATGGCGTCCACCAAATAAGTGGGGAGATCGTAATTGATGGAGTTACGAAGGAATCTTTTAATTTCAATGTCTGCCCACATCCCCAATGTGAGATAGAGGAAGAAGCGCTTCGCATTTGCAACGTGTCCAAAGAACAGATACAGGCTTATCCTCCCATGCGAGAGGTGTACGTTAAATTTGTGAACATGCTGTCCAAATACGTGGACAAGTTTGATAAAAAAGACAAGTTCTTTCTCGTAGGATACAACAACGCCTCTTTCGATAATCACTTCTTGAAAGCCTTCTTCGTACAGAACGGAGATCATTATTTCTACTCATGGTTCTGGGTGAACTCGATCGACGTAATGGTATTGTCTACCCAGCATTTGATGCGCAAACGGCATGAGATGACAGATTTCAAGCAGGAAACGGTGGCAAGGGCTTTAGGCATACAAATAGATTCCGCGAAATTGCACGACGCGTCCTATGATATTCAATTAACCAAAGAGATTTATAATAGGATATCCTCCCTCTCATTTATGGGTTGATTGATTCTTTTTATAAATTATCGTTTTTGACTATAGGTTGATTTAATTATCTTTACGGCGTAGAATCAATTTTTAAGATGTCTGTGAAACATAGTATCCGTATTTTCTTCATCTTTATTATCGCTCTCGTATATACAGGTTCCTTGACTGCCCAAGAAAAGGCGTATCCGAAAAACGGAGAGGGCATCACTCTTTTTCTCAAACGCTTCAACCGTACCGGCGGGACGTATCAGAAAGAGTTTATCGAGCTTAATAAAGGGAAGTTGGGTAAAAATAACACTCTGCGCATGGGCGTAAAATATACCTTGCCTCCGCTCGCCTCCGCCCCTCAGAAGAAGAATTATCAGCCCCTATTCGGCAAGTCACTAGCCAGTTACAAAGTAACTTCTTCCGATTTAAAGGGAGCTTGCTTTTATCTGGTCAGCGGTCATGGCGGTCCGGACCCCGGGGCGATCGGTAAAATGGGCTCCCATGAATTGCATGAGGATGAATACGCTTACGACATCATGTTACGTCTGGCACGCAATCTTTTAACGCGAGGCGCAAAGGTATATATTATCATCCAAGACGCAAAGGACGGAATACGTGACCAGCAATTTCTCAATAACAGCAAACGGGAAACTTGTATGGGTAGTCCGATCCCCCTCAGCCAAGTAAGCCGTCTGGATCAGCGTTGCGCCAAGATAAACAGCTTGAGCCGGAAAGATAAAGAAACTTATAAGAGAGCGATATTCATCCATGTGGACAGCCGGAGCCGGCATCAAAGGACCGATGTCTTTTTCTATCATAAGCCCAAGGATCAAGCGAGCAAGCGCTTGGCTAAAACGATGAAATCCACTTTCTCGCGCAAATACAACCGCCACCAGCCGGGCCGGGGATTCTCGGGCACGGTAGACGATCGTAACTTATATGTATTACGTCACACGACCCCGACCTCCGTATTCGTCGAATTGGGCAACATACAAAACCAATACGACCAACAACGGATCATCCTCAGCAACAATCGGCAAGCCTTGGCCAACTGGCTTTGCGAGGGTTTTGTCACGGATTATAATTATTATAGGAAGTAGCATCCCTAATGATCTATTATACTAACACATATCCTGCGGCAGAAATGTTACATGAGCGATTTTAACAGCAATGTAACATATATTTCATTTCTCCGAAATAAGAATATCCGTTCTTTGCCAAAAATAATTATATTTGTATATGGAGAGCCGTAAGGCACTCTTTTAAAAACAGAACAGCTTATGGCAACAACTCGTATTCTTGTAGTGGATGATGAAGAGGATTTGTGTGAGATCCTTAAATTCAACTTAGAAATAGAAGGTTATGAAGTAGATACCGCCTATAGTGCGGAAGAGGCATTGAAAAAGGATCTGACCGTTTACAATTTATTATTGTTGGATGTCATGATGGGAGAAATCTCCGGTTTCAAGATGGCACGTATCCTGCGACAAGATGAGAAGACGGCTAATACCCCTATCATCTTCCTCACGGCCAAAGATACGGAGAACGATATGCTCACAGGGTTCAATCTCGGGGCGGACGACTATATCTCCAAGCCTTTCTCCATCCGCCAAGTGATAGCGCGTGTTAAGGCCGTACTAAGAAGAACTTCCGAGAAATCAAAAGAAAAAGAGATTGAGAAACTCGAGTATGAGACATTAGCTCTTGATACGAAACGCATCAAGGCTACGGTAGACGGGGTGGAAGTTCCATTGACCAAAAAAGAGTTTGAGATACTAAAACTTCTATTGGAAAATAAAGGGAACGTCTTCTCCAGAGAGGAAATACTGTCTCGCATCTGGAAAGACGAGGTATATGTTCTAGACCGTACCATCGATGTCAACATCACCCGGTTACGTAAGAAAATAGGTCCTTATGGAAAGAACATCGTAACTCGCTTAGGTTTCGGTTATTGTTTTGAATGCTAATATTGTCGCTGAATCATGGTAAAGATAGATGGTGAGAAAAGACACCGGATACCGTTTAGCCAACGGCTTTTCTGGTCGGTCTTTTTTATGTTCTTGGGCTTTACGGTCTGTTTCCTGCTATTCCAATATCAGCGGGAAAGGGAGTTCGCGCAAGAAAAGTTGAACAATGTGTTGAGTAACTATAATTACCAATTATTCCGCAAATGCCAACAAAGTACGGACATCAACCAGACCGTAATAAGTTTCATGGACGACATCCCTCAAAAGGATTTGCGGGTAACCATTATAGATCCGTCCGGCGACGTATTATTTGATAATAGCGGGACGGATGAGTTCAATAATCATAACGATCGAAGCGAGGTACGCAAAGCCCGATTATATAATGAAGGGTTCGCTATCCGTTCCTCGGAATCTACGGGAAAAAGGTATTTCTATTCGGCATCGAATATAGGAGGTTATATTTACCGCTCAGCCCTGCCCTATGATCCATATGTAAGAGGGATATTGACGGTAAACAAGGACTTCATTTATTTCATGGCATTGATGACCTTGATTTTCTTCTTTGTCCTTTCCCGTTTTACTTTCAGCATAGGTAAAACGATATCCAAACTAAGGGATTTCGCCTTAAACGTAGAGAAAGATCGAATGCCTGCGGTCGATTATGTTTTCCCGAATGATGAGCTAGGTGACATCTCACAGAATATCGTAACCTTATACCATCGGCAGCAGAAAGCGAAAAACGAGTTATCCATGGAGCGGGAAAAGCTTATCAAACATTTCCAATATTCCAAGGAAGGCTTCGCCATGTTTACAAGTGAAGGGCGGGAGATTCTTTCTAACATCCTATTCATTCAATTCATAAATGTCATATCCGACACCCAGATCCACCAAGTGGAAGACGTTACTGATATAGCCGAATTAGAACCAATCCGTACCTTCTTGAATAAGAATATCCGGAATCTGAATCGGAAAAAGAAAGTATTAAGAGAGTCCGTGACTATTGACAAGAACGGTAAAATATTCTTGATCGAATGTATTTTATTCCTCGATAATAGTTATGAGATCTCTATTAATGATATATCCCGTCAAGAAGAAGAAAGCCGGATGAAACGACAGCTTACGCAGAACGTCTCTCACGAGCTGAAAACACCGGTCAGCAGCATTCAAGGGTATTTGGAAACAATCCTATCCAACCCAGATTTGAGTCCGGACAAACGTCAATTTTTCTTGGAACGTTGTTATTCCCAAAGTACCCGCCTTACAGGATTATTACGAGATATTTCCGTATTAAACAGACTTGACGAGGCATCCGAGATGTTCGACCTCACGGAAGTAAATATCACGAAGCTTATCGCCGAGATACAAAAAGAATGCTCCCAAGATATGGAAGAAAAACACATCACGTCGGAAATTATCCTCCCGGGAGATCCGACCGTGTTCGGGAATAACTCCCTACTCTATTCCATATTCCGGAATCTATATGACAACGCGATCGCTTATGCGGGAGAAAACATAAAGATTACCGTCAACTGCTATAAAGAAGATCCTAAATATTATTACTTTAGCTTCTCCGATAATGGAGTGGGTATCCCGGAAGAACATATCAATCGCATATTCGAGCGCTTCTACCGGGTAGACAAGGGACGCAGTCGTAAGATCGGAGGAACCGGATTAGGATTATCTATCGTTAAAAACGGGGTTAATTTTCATAAAGGACAAATATCGGCGAAGAGCAGTCCGGGAAAAGGGGTTACTTTTTTCTTCACTTTGAAAAAGAAACTATGAGGCAGACCTCGAAAATTCCATAACATACGCTTGATATTTAATATTAAAATGTATTTTTGTATTGAACATCATACAATATCATGAGAAATACCTATTTAGTATTATTTATCTATTTAATGATCCCAATGTTTTCTTTAGCGGAAAACACCTATACTACCCAACAAAGGGAAGATAGTCTTTTATCCCTATTAAAGTCCTCGCCAACCGTAGATGAACAGATCAAGTTATATAAAGATTTAGCGACAATGTACAGGCAAACGCCCAAGGAGATTGTTTACCTAAACAAAATGGCGGATGTGGCAAGCTCCACTTTGAAAGGTCATGCTTCTTTATATTACGCATGGGCCAACTTATCCCGCCATTATTACAATATACAAAACAGGGATAGCCTGATTTACTGGTCGCATAAGATAGATTCATTGGCCGCGGCCAAGAATGAGGTTCCAGACGCATTATTCGATGCACGAGGATTCATTTGCCAAATGGATCTATGGGACGGCAATTATGAGTTAGCAATGAACGGGGCGATCAGCCTATACAACTATGCCCGTGATACAAAAAGTGAATATGGATTGATTTGTTGCAATGAGAACCTAGGTTTAATCTATCAAGAGATACATCGGGATAGTGATGCGATAGTAGCTTATCGGGAAGGTCTCGATTTATTACAGAAACGAGGTGACAATCCGAAATTCGAGATGCAATACATGGGAAACCTCATCGAATCTTATCTTCGAACCGACCATTTCACCGAAGCCAAGGAATTATTAACTCGTTACGATGAAATGATCCAAGATAGAGAAAGAGAGAATGAAGAGCAAGGAACCGCTTTCCCCGTGGATCGTTGCCGTGCGTTAATGTATGTTTTTTATGCGGATATGTATGTCCTTCAAGACAAGCCCAAGGAGACATTGGACGCCTTGTTGAAAGCGACACCGATCGTAGAGAAAACCGGAGATGATTATACGGAATTCTGCTACAACTTCGTTTTCGCCAAGTATTACTATTTAATAGGTATGTATGAAAGGGCGCTGAATATCATAGATAAAAATAAATTAACAGAAGAAGATATACGAACCTCGGAGCTGAAAGTCGAGATACTCGAAGCATTGGGACGTTATAAAGAAGCGCTCGCATTTAGTAGAGAAGTTGTAGAACATACCAAGATGTTGCATGACGAGGCCTTCAACCGGCAGATCAATCAGCTCCGGACATTACATGATCTAAACAATCAAGAGATGCAGGCATATGAACTACAGCTACGTGAACAACAACTGCATACCCAAAGGTTGTTAATGATTATTCTACTCGTAGTATCGATCGTTCTTTTAGTGATGCTATACATCGTATACAAGTCCTATCGCTCCGCACGCCGCTACCAACGAGAACTTATGAAAGACAAGGAAGCCTTAGTAGAGTCCGAGCGTCAACTTCGTACAGCCAAAGAGATAGCGGAACACGCCAACCAGATGAAAAGCACGTTTATCGCCAATATCAGCCATGAGATCCGTACGCCACTTAACGCAATTGTCGGCTTTTCGGAATTAATATCCGATGAATCTATTTCCGCTGGCGAAAAGAAAGAGTTTTTCTCCATTATCAACAATAACTCTTATTTATTACTTAATCTGATAAATGACATTCTTGACCTTTCTCGCCTAGAATCCGGGAATATGAAGTTCATTATAGAGAAGACAAGCTTATCAGATTGTTGCCGGAACGCTTTGGCAAGTGTAGAGCACCGGGTCTTTCCGGGTGTTCAATTGACCTATACACCTTCTGAAGACCCCTTACATATCCAGACAGATTCGATACGTCTCCAACAATTATTGATAAACTTATTGACCAATGCCTGCAAGTTCACGAAAGAAGGAGAGATCAACCTATCTTATCAAATAGATGAGGACAAGCAGCATGTACGTATCACCGTAACCGATACCGGATGTGGAATACCGGAGGATAAGCAGAAAGCCATATTCGAGCGTTTCGAAAAGGTAGATGAATATGCACAGGGTACAGGCTTAGGGTTATCCATCAGCCAAACAATTATCGAGCATTTAGGTGGCTCCATTCAATTAGACCCGACGTATAAGCATGGAGCCCGGTTCATCGTACTCCATCCCTACAACCCTTTTGATAATCCATCATGACGTAAACCACGTCTTGAAATCCGGCACTCTCGCCTTGCTAACCAATATACGGTCCAAGGTCGGTACGATCAAATTGATCGCAAGGCGTCCGTTAAACCAGAGATCGATATCTTGCACCGCCTTTCTGGATATCAAGTACTGACGATTGATCCGGAAGAACAAGGCGGGATCAAGGCTATCGGCGAGCTCATCCAAGGTCTGCGTGAAAAGGTATTCTTTCCCGTCCGTCATCACCGCCTTTACATTTCCGTCCGCTATATAGAAAAATAAGATCATATCCACGGAAACAGGTAGCAGCTTATCCCCTTTCATAGGGATCAAGAAATGCGTTTTATATCCTTCCACCCGCTTCAAGGCTTGCATGACAGCGGAATAATCGATCGCTTCTTTCTCCACAGCCGTCGATTGTAACCGTGACAGCTTATCCAAAGCTTTCCGTATATCATCCGCATCGATCGGTTTCAGCAGATAATCTACGCTATTCACTTTAAACGCCTTCAGCGCATATTCATCATAGGCTGTCGTGAAAATGACCGGGCAAGAGATATCCACATGACCGAAGATCTCGAAAGCCGAACCATCCGCCAAATGGATATCCAGAAAGATAAGTTCCGGCATTGGATGCGATTGAAACCATTCGACACTATCCGTAATACTATCTAGGACATCGATCACCTCGATATCCGGATCAACCTCTCCCAGCAATGCCATCAAATTACGGACAGCCGCTTTCTCGTCTTCTATTATCAAAGCTTTCATACCAAAGGAATTGTTACGCTGAATATACTAGCATCTTCTTTTATGGAAATATCTTTCTTATACAAGAGGTTATAACGTTTACTCAGGTTCACCAAACCAATACCGGTGCCTCCGCTATGTGTCAATTTCGGTTGGATGGGATTGCTAACCGTCAAGGAATCATGGTCAGAACGAACGGAAATGGTCAATGAATGACGGTTGCTAATCTCGTTATGCTTCACGGCGTTCTCGATCAAAAGCTGCACCGACATAGGAGGCAGTTGCTTAGACTCGTGCTCCTTCCCTAAGTCTATATCGAAGACCAGATTATCCTCATAGCGCATTTTCAAAAGGAAGATATAAGCGTTCACGAAATCCATCTCCTCCCGTAAAGTAACACTACGGCACTCATTCTCTTGCAAGGTATAACGTAAGACACGGGATAACTCCTGCAAATATTCTTGTGCCTTCCCGGGAGTCTCCCGGATCAAGGAACGGAGCGTATTCAAGGAATTAAATAACATATGAGGATTAAGCTGGCTCTTCAAGGCCTCATATTGGTTCAATAGATTCTCCGCCCGCAATTGCTGGTTCTCGACCTGTACTTGCTGGCTTTGACGAATCAGGTAAATCATATAGCAACTACCCGTAACGACGCACGACATGATAAAATCCCTCAACGGATGCAGATAATGATGCACCAAGGCGTCGATCGCCGGGATATCAAACTGATGGTGCAAGAACACGAAACCCTTTCCTAATAAATTATTCACGCACCAAGTCATCACGAACGAGAGCAGGACCTTCCGCCAAGAGATATGCGCTTTCTGCCGATTGAAACCAAAGACATACGTGTTCATCGCAAATAACAGTAAGAGGGACACGAAGGTGAAAAAGACCTCATTCGCTACATCCAATACCGACATATCCGGAAAAAGAGCGTTCTGCCCGGTAACGTCAAACAACGACACCAATTCCGGGAAATGGATCAAGAAGGCCACCATGATCGATATGATGACCAACGAGAACACATATTTATTCTTTATATTCATTTTCTTCATGAAGGCAAAGATAGTCATTTCTTCTCTACCCGTGCGGAAACATACATACCGGGACGAAAACGAGGATTTGTCTCTTTTACCCGAGCGTACATTTCCAAGGAACGGCTCGTCTCGTCCACCTCCTGTCCGATCGAGATCAAGACCGCATGGAAGGTCTCCTTCCCCATTCCATTCACCCGGAACTGCACTTGGTTCCCAATGGATAAGTCCGCTAAATCCTTCTCATAAGCGGTCAGGCAAAGAAGAGTCTCGCCTTTATCGATCACATCACAGATCGGTTCGCCCGCGTTCACGTATTTACCGAGATTAATGGACAGCCCGGCGACATAACCGCTCAGTGGCGCTTTTACCTCCAAATAAGGTTGGATACCGTCTTCCAGAAGATCGCCGGCGGAGACACCTAGGATAGCAAGTTGCGCAGCGGCGGCATCTTGACGGCTCTTCATGGAAAGATAATCCGCCTTGCTTTGCTGGAAACGTTTTTGCGAGGCCGCTTCTTGCTCGCTCAAACGCTGTTGCCTTTTATACTCAGCCTCTAAGTATTCCGTTTGGGCATGGGCATCCAAATAGGTCTGTTGCAACGTGATAAAATCCGGATTCTCCAAGCTGACGACCACGGAGCCCTTCTTCACATAATCGCCCGGAAGCAGCGTAGTAGCATGAACCGTGCCTCCCATCGTCAATGTAACCGTAGCCTGCCGCTGCGGGGGAACTACCATGATCCCGTTGAAAGAGGAGTGATTCGGAAGGGCCGTAGCCGAGGAAATCCCATCCACCTCTACGCTATCCACGGATGGTTCGGACGGTACGTTTTCTGCTACTTGAGTAATAGCGGGCCGGGCAGTTATGTCTTGCGAATCGCCCTGTCCTTTCTCCGCATTGTTTGTCATACTGCATGCGGCCAATGCCATAAGAGCCGCAGGAATCCATATCTTTTTCATCTTATACTATTTTTCTGGTTATCTACTATACAACTCCAACTCAAGCGCCGATATATTATAGGCATATACGGCCTCGATATATCCCCGCCGGATCTCCCGGGCGGCGTTCAGGCTTTGGACAAACTGCGTGATATCTGTCTCGCTCTCTTTGAACTGTACCGTCGCGCTCTTCAACAAAGCATCCGCTTCCGGTAAAGCGCCGGTCGTATAATAGCGGATATGCTCTCCTTCCTTACGAAGCGCAACGCTCAACTCCTCCACCTTATTGTTCAACTGACGGATGTTGCTCTCCGCTTCCGTGCGGGCGATATAGGAATCGATCTTCGCTTGCCTTACCCGGCTATGCTGCGGGAAGAACAATACCGGGAACGAGATCCCGACCATCCAAGAGTCCAGACCGCTCAACGGGGCTATTTTCTGACGCACATATCCTACCGATAGTTCCGGGAAGAAACGGCTTCGTTCGATACGAAGCATGGCTTTCTTCTCATCGGCCACGCTCCGGAAGTAATTCAGATGGATATCGGACGGAGCGATCTCGGCTACGCGAGCGGGGAATAAAACCAATGTCGTATCCATAGGCAGCAATGGGGAATCCGAATAACAAGTCCATGAGAAACGACGGGCAGCCAATTGCAACTCCTCTTCCGCCTGCGACAAACGGGTCTGTAGATCGGCGACCAAGGTAGATGACATATTCCGCTCCAATAGCGTGATATCCCCTTGCTCATAACGCAACTGACTTGCCTTTCGCAAACGTCCGGCCCACTCGATCTGCTCTTTATACAAGGCACATAGATGAAAGGCATATTGATAATAAGCCCATGCCCGTTTTACCTCGGCCGTAATCTCCTTCTTCACCAAGTCCCGGTAATATTCTCCCGTGGCGACTTGACGGTTCACCAAGGCGTTCTTATAAAATGGGGTCAATAGAGAGCCCAAGGATTGCGTGATCTCCATCTGATTGTCGTTTCGTGTCTCACCGTTGATCTGCCCCCATGAATAATTAAAGGTGGTCGGTGACACCTCCCAGCTCTCTCCCCGTGAAGCACGACTACGTTCAATGGATGCCGTGGCAGTCTTCAGGCGAGGATGATTCTCCAAGGCGATCGTCACGGCTTCTTCCAACGACACCGTCTGTTGGGCATGCGTGGGGAATAAGATACCTAAAAAAAGAAGAAACGGCAATAGGCGCTTCAACCAGTGTTGGCGCTTCCAAGCGGCCGAGCTATTTACCAACCGATAAAATACCGGGATAATAATCAACGTCAAGATCGTGGAGACAATCAAGCCTCCGATCACGACCGTCGCTAACGGACGTTGCACCTCCGCGCCCGCGGACTTCGCTATCGCCATCGGCACGAATCCTAGAGAAGCTACCAAGCCGGTCAAGAATACGGGGCGAAGTAGATGCGGACATCCTTTCGCAAGGATACGATTCGTTGTCATTTGATATTTAGTTTGTTTTCGTAAGTTATTAAAATGATTAATCATTAATATACCATTCAAAACCGCTACGCCAAACAAGGCGATAAAGCCGACCCCCGCCGATATACTGAAAGGCAACCCTCGTAACCAAAGGGCCAGAATACCCCCTATCAAGGATAACGGGACGGTAGAAAATACCACCAGCGAGTAGGTAACACTCTTAAAGGCAAAGAACAACAGCAATAAGATCAATGACAAGGCGACCGGTATCACGATCGTAAGCGTATCGATCGCATTCCGCAAGTTCTCGAACTGGCCGCCATACTCAAAGTAGTATCCCGGTTCCAGCTTGATATGCTTGTCAAGGGTTTCTTGGATAGTACGCACGACTTTCTGGATATCAGCGTCACGGACATTCACCCCGATCACGATACGGCGTTTCGTGGCATCCCGGTTAATCTGTAGAGGCCCGTTGACCAGCTCGATCGTAGCGACCTCGCTAACCGGGATCTGGATTCCCTCGGCAGTCCGTACAAAGAGCTTATCCAAATTCAGATCCGCCACTTTATCATTATCCAGACGAAGCACCAAGTCGAAACGTCGCTCATTCTCGAAAACGACACCCGCCGCCTCTCCCGCATAAGCCGTACGGATGATCGTGTTCAACTCCTCTATATTCATCCCGTAACGGGCGATCTTGGCACGGTCGTAGTGTACGACCAATTGCGGCAGCCCCATCGCCTGCTCCACGATCACATCGGCGGCTCCCGGTACTTGCTCCACGAAAAGAGAAGCTTCCTTCGCCTTCTTATAAAGCTCCGCCATATCCTCTCCATATAGCTTGATCGCGATATCCGCCTTGGCTCCCGTCATCAATTCATTGAAGCGAAGCTGGATCGGCTGGCTGAAGTTAAACTCCGCCCCCGTAATCGGTTCCAAGGAAGCCTTCATCTTCTCCACCATCTCCGCACGGCTGGAGGCCGAGGTCCATTCCTTGAAAGGTTTCATCACGATCATGATATCTGCGTCTTCCACCGCCATCGGGTCGGTCGGAACCTCGGCCGTTCCGATCTTGGCTACCACGTGTTTGATCTCCGGGAAACTCTTCATCAAGGTCTCTTCCGCTTGCTTCGATAGCTCGATACTATGCGTCAGGGAACTACCGGCGGGAAGCGTCATCTGCATGGCGAAATCCCCCTCATCCAGCGTAGGGATAAACTCCGCCCCTAACCTCGTGAATAAGAAAAGGGACACAGCCAGAGCCGCGAAAGAGCAAGCGATCGTTCCCCAGATATGACGCAGACAGAAATGAAGCGTACGCCTGTAAACCCCATTTAATTTCCCGAAGAAACGATCGGCGAATGTAGGCTTCGAAGAGATCGTACGCTTTAGGAACAGGGAGGCCATCATCGGCACGTAGGTGAGCGAAAGGATCAAAGCTCCGATAATACAAAATACCAAGGTCTTCGCCATGGGGGTAAAATACTTGCCCTCTATCCCGGTCAGCGTAAGTAGCGGGAAGAAGACGATCAAAATGATCAATACGGCAAAGGTAGCGCTCCGGGCGACATGACCGGCTCCGGCCTCGACCTCCCGGTCCATCTCCTCGGCAGAGAGCGTACGCCCCATCAACCGCCTCGAATAGATATGCGCCAACATCCCCTCCAATATAACGATCGATCCATCGACCACGATACCGAAATCGATGGCCCCCAAACTCATCAAATTGGCGGAGACCCCGAAAACACGCATCAAGATAAAAGCGAAAAGCATCGCCAACGGGATCACGGAAGCCACGATCAAGCCGGCCCGCACATTCCCCAAGAAGATGATCAATACGATAAAGACGATCAACGCTCCCTCTATCAAGTTACGGATCACGGTGGATATATTTCGGTCTACCAATTCGGAACGATTCAAATAAGGTTCTACACGAACACCTTCCGGCAACATTTTCTGTACCCTTTCGACCCGTGCCTCCAGTTCCTTGGTCACGACATTGGCGTTCGCACCCTTCAACATCATGGCGATACCGCCCACGCACTCTCCCTCGCCATCCTTTGTCATGGCTCCAAAACGCTTGGCGGAACCAAAGCGAACCGAGCCGACATCGCTTATATGAATCGGTATCCCTCCACGGTTCGTGATCACGATGCGCTCGATGTCCTTTATCTTGCCGATCATTCCCTCGCTACGGATGTAGTAAGCCTTATTGATTTTCTCGATATAACTGCCGCCCGTATTCTGGTTATTCCGGTTGAGCGCCTCGAACACCTCGCCGATCGTAATATTCAAGGAATAAAGGGCATCCGGATCTACCGCCACCTCATACTGTTTCAGATAGCCGCCAAAGCTATTGATCTCCACGATACCCGGTATACCGCTCAGTTGCCGTTTCACGATCCAGTCCTGAATGGTACGGAGTTCCATGGCGTCGTATTTCTCCTCATAACCGGGCTCCACGCTCAATACATATTGATAAATCTCGCCCAAGCCGGTCGTGATAGGCATCAGCTCCGGCGTACCCAGTTCCGTGGGGATTTCTCCCGCCACGGTCTGTATCTGCTCGTTTATAAGTTGGCGGGCATCCAAGGTAGGCACGCTTTCCTTAAACACGACCGTTACCAATGACAGGCCAAAGCGGGAAACGGAGCGGATCTCTTCCACGTTCATGATATTACTCATCGCTATCTCGATAGGCATGGTGATCAATTGCTCTACCTCTTGCGGGGCCAAGGTTGGCGATACCGTCACGATTTGCACTTGATTGTTCGTTATATCCGGTACGGCATCTATCGGTAAAGTCATCATGGCATAGATTCCCCCCAGAAGCAGAAACAAGGTTGTCAACCCAACGAATAGTTTCTTCTGAATAGAAAAATGGACAATCGCTTTAAACATCACTTCATTTATTTAATATAATAGTTACAAAAATAAAAGGTAAGCGTTTGTCTGCCCCGTATAAAATAATGAAGTGACCGAAATCAAGGTTGAAGTATCGGTATGAGGAGTTGGAGCATATCAATAGAAAAAGGCTTCACATGCCCTCTATGACACATGAAGCCCCTTTTGTTATCCTATATAAATAATAAGAATCGTTGCCGTTAAAAGCGGATCAGCACTTAATGCTCAACTGTCGCAACACCTCACGGATCTTCTCATACGTGACGATACGTGTAGGAACCAAAGGCAAACGAAGCTTATTCTCGATAAAGCCCATCATATTTAACATACTCTTCGCTCCGGCAGGATTTCCATCCACGAACAACAGGCTGAACAGCTCCGTGAAGCTGTGATGGATCGTACGTGCGCTATCATAATCACCCGCCAAGGCCAGACGTACCATACGGCTAAACTCACGAGGGAAGGCGTTACCGATCACGGAGATCACTCCCACCGCACCTAATGTCATTAAAGGGAAAGTAATACCATCGTCACCGGAGATCACGTTGAAACGGGCCGGCTTGTTCTTGATGATATCATCCATCTGGGTGATATTGCCGGAAGCCTCTTTCACGGCGATCACGTTATCGAACTCACGGGCGATACGAAGCGTGGTCTCGGCCGTCATGTTCACACCCGTACGCCCCGGTACGTTATAGAGTACGATCGGTAAATGAGTAGCGTTGGCGATCGCCTTGTAATGCTGGTAAATCCCTTCTTGGGAAGGCTTATTATAATAAGGTACGACCGAGAGGATAGCGTCGATACCCTCAAAATTATCTGTCTTCAACTTCTCGACAACCGACCGTGTACAATTACCTCCCACGCCTAATACGATAGGGATACGGCCCCGTACACGAGTCACTACCAAGCTTATAATGTTTTTCTTTTCTTCTTCCGTAAGTGTAGGGGTTTCCGCTGTAGTACCCAGCACTACCAAATAATCCGTACCGTTCTGCACCTGATAATCCACCAGCTTGCCTAACGCCTCGTAATCTACACTCTCATCTTCCTTGAATGGCGTGATCAACGCCACACCCATTCCTTTTAAATTTATGTCTGCCATGGGGAAAATATTCCTTTTTGTTATTTAGCACTGCAAAAATAAGGAAATTATATCATTTAGCACGGATGGAACGCAAATAAAATAATATCTGTCCGAATAAATACTGAATATCGTCCTTATCTGTTACAGTCAAGCCTAAGTCGTACCATTCTTGGCCCGGATACTTAATCCCGACCTTGAAGGCGGATGGATGCCGGAGAGCGATGTATTGCAAGGCATAACAACCCGGCCGGGTGATATCGATCAAGATATCCGCCTTGAGAGCGCCCACCTTTTCCAAGACACTATCTGAAGGGAATCCCCACGCATTGAGATCGCTCTTTGAATGTACAGGAATATTGGAATCGTCGAAAGGAATATCCGCTCCTCCGGACGGCACATACACACACGTCTTGATATCCTTCTTCGCCTTGCGCAAAGGCTCCAAGGCCCTCATGACGTCCTCGTGATCCTCTATATTATACAAGACCAAAAGCGAACGTGCCTCATCCAAGGAAAGGGAACGATGCGGACGCCCCCCGGCGTCCGACACTAAAGCCTGTATCTTCTTCTTGATAAAATAATTCGTAAACATTTATTCCAGCATATTTAAGAACGCATCCTCGTTGATAATCTTCACACCCAGCTTCGCCGCTTTCTCCAGCTTGGCCGGTCCCATATTCTCGCCGGCAAGGATATAATCGGTCTTCCCTGAGACGGAGCCGCTATTCTTGCCGCCATGTTGCTCAATCATCGCCTTATACTCGTCACGTGAATGCTTGGAAAATGTCCCGCTGATCACGATCGTCAATCCTTTCAACTTCTCGGAACGGTTCGCCAATTGCTCCTCGGAAACCGCCATCCGCAAGCCCTGTTCCTTTAATCGGTTCACCAACGTACGGTTCTTCTCGTCCGAGAAATAACTCAATACACTCTGGGCGATCCGCTCGCCGATCTCGTCCACGGCTACCAAATCCTCTAAGGACGCCTGCTCCAATGCCTCGATCGAATGGAAAGCCGAGACCAAGCGTTTAGCGACCGTCTCTCCCACGAAACGAATCCCCAGACCGAACAAGACCCTCTCAAAAGGAACTTGCTTGGATTCCTCCAGACTCGACATCAGATTCTGGGCGCTCTTCTCCGCCCACCGTTCCAGACGCAATAAATCGGCAACCGTCAACGTATATAAGTCCGCCGAGTCTTTTACATAACCGGCGTTGTACAAATCCTCCACCGTTTCCGGGCCTATATTGATATTCATCGCCTTCCGGGTCACGAAATGCTCTATACGCCCCTTGATCTGAGGAGGACAGCCCGACTCGTTCGGACAGTAATGCGCCGCCTCTCCCTCCGGACGCACCAAAGGAGTCCCGCACTCCGGACACACACGGATAAAGCGGACCTTATCCCCCATCAGCATCGAACGAGCCTCCACGTTCACTCCCACGATCTTCGGGATGATCTCCCCGCCTTTCTCCACATACACTTGGTCGCCGATATGCAAGTCAAGCCCCTCGATAATATCGGCGTTATGCAGGGAAGCCCGCTTCACCACCGTCCCCGCCAACAATACGGGCTCGAGATTCGCCACCGGAGTAACCGTCCCCGTCCGTCCCACTTGGAAAGAGACCGAGTTCAAGCGAGTCTCGGCACGCTCCGCCTGAAACTTATAAGCGATCGCCCAGCGAGGGCTTTTCGACGTAAAACCTAAGTTCCTCTGCTGACGAAGCGAGTTTACCTTCAACACGATTCCATCCGTCGCCACGGGCAGGTTCTTACGTTCCACATCCCAATAAGCGATATAATCGAATATATCCTGTAGGCTCTGGCATTTGCGGATCACGTCCGGAATCTTAAAACCCCATGCGCGAGCCGCCTGCAAATTCTCATAATGCCCTTCGGCCGGCAGGTTCTCACCCAATAAATAATAGAAATAAGCATCCAGCTTACGGGAGGCCACGATAGCCGGGTTCTGCTGTTTCAACGTACCGGAAGCGGCATTGCGAGGATTGGCGAACAAGGGTTCCTCCTGCTCCTCCCGTTCCTTATTCAAGCGATCGAACTCCGCCCAAGGCAGCAATACCTCGCCACGGATCTCGAACTCCTCCGGAAAATCAGAGCCCCGGAGTCTTAATGGAACCGAACGGATGGTCTTGATATTCGCCGTCACGTCATCACCACGAGTACCGTCGCCACGGGTCACGGCACGCGTCAAGCGTCCTTTCTCATAGGTCAAAGAGATAGAAGTACCATCATATTTAAGCTCCGCCACAATCTCGAAAGGCTCATTCAAGGAGCGGACCGTACGATCATAAAAATCTCGGATCTCATCCTCGGAGTACGTATTACCCAACGAAAGCATCGGATATTTATGTACTACTTGCTCAAACTCTTTCGAGAGGTCGCTCCCCACTCGCCGAGTCGGGGAATCCGGATCGGCGAACTCGGGATGCGCCGCCTCCAGTTCCTGCAACTCTTTCATCATCTTATCAAACTCAAAGTCTGATATTGTCGGTGCCGAAAGCACATAATAATTATAATTATGCCGCTCCAGCTCATCACGCAGGGCTTTTATCTTTGCTTCGACCATATTAGTATATTAATTCTACGTTGTCTATCCAAAACGTATTTCCCGGAGAGCCGATATAGGCCCCTCCGTGGCTGGAGGTGAACTGCAACACCATATGCGTAGGTGCCTCGCCCGGCTCCGCCCAGCCTACCTCTTGGATAGGAACGCTTTTTCCTTTACTATTTAACGTATAACGTTCCTCTACTTGTATACGCATATACGGTTTATATTCGGGCTTGGATGTTATATTTCCATAAAGGATCGGGTAAGTAGCGTCATTTACCCAATCAGGGGTAGATTCCGTATAGCGTTGCACCATCGTACCGACCCGCTTGGAATAAACATTCCCTTCCTCGTCTTCCCATCGTTTCTGCAACAACAAGATCACCGCCAAGGAATCCTGCCCGGCCACCGTACTCTTACGGCTGAACCCCGTACTACGTACCCGATTCTTCTCGGGAGCGGCTTTCACCTTATAATCAAACCGCAACGCTTTCGGCTTCTTGGAGAAAGGCACTCCTGATTGTAACATCGCTTGGGGGTTCTTTGTTCCCTTGATCGGCTCATGCACCGTACCCAAGAAAACGGAGCCGGCGGCGATCACCTCGATATCCACCAAACCGAAAACCTTCACGCTCTCATAACGGGTCTCCATGCGGGCGCACATCCCATCCCCCCGTTTCTCCGGGAAAACAGACGTATTGGTTTTCACCACTCCCGCCACTTTCGCCATCACGTTGGAAGTAGCCCACGGAGAACCGCCCATATTACGAAACGCCGTATTACCGACAATCGTATCCGAGGGCCCCAGCTCATAAAGCCATTTCGTATTTCCCCCGATAATGCCAGACTCATGAATCTCACGGACAATCCAATTATCCATGTCTCCATAAGCGAAGGGCACCACATTCTCCGATGTCACCCCATCCCCGTCCGCGAGAACCACGGACAAAGGCATACAAGCGATTGCCAAAAATAACGCTTTCTTTCTTAAACTCAAACCCATCCCTCTATCAATTTAATACCTATCTAACCCTTTATTTATAAGCTATAGCCCCATTCCTTCAAGGCCATGCCCCAATTTTCCTCTACGAGCCGGACCGTACGATCCTCGTACTTGTATTGGTTCTTCTTGTAGCCCTTCTTCTTGCCCAGATACTTCTCTATATCCGCCTTAGACTCCTTAAAGCCGGGTAAGTTTAATGACCCGTAAATATTTTCCGTCATGGCGAAAGCGTCTTTCTCGAAATCCTCGAACTTCACTTCCACCAGATTGCCTTCCGGTATCAGGTGCTTCTCTTCCTCGTACTTGTAGAAAAGACGGCGATATACCTCGATGAAGTTCGCCTCGATCTGCTCGTTCGTGATATCCTGCAAACGCAATGGCTGGATCGTATTCGTAAAGAAACTGCGGGTACTCTCGAATACCGTATACGGATTTCGCTTCAAGTAGATGAACTTAGCGTTCGGGAACATCTCCAGCAATGTCTTCACACGCCCCGTATGCGGTGGGTTCTTGCTCAAATACTGCGTACCGTTCGTATTCCAGAGGGAAACCTTAACCAGACGCATGAAAGTATCCATGAAGATCCGCCGCTCCTCCTCCGTGATATCGTTAAACAATAAGTAACGATCGCAATACTCCATCCAGCGTTTCGGGAAGAACCAGAAATTATAATACGTATAAGGCATCATGTTCGACAAGGCGAACTCCTCCTCTTGCGGAAGATCCACCTTCAACTCCATATTATCGGTCGGACGCTTATCCGGCATCAAGAAAGCCATGTTCTTCTTGAAGAAAGGCTGTCCCCAGAGCATCAGGTGCGGGAATACCGTCTGGTACGTCGTGGTATAACCGAAATGCTTATCGCAGGCGAAGATATTATGAACAAAAGTCGTACCACTCCGCCAATGCCCCAAGATAAACAAGGGGTCCATCTCAAGCGGCTTATCGGCCAATTTCTTGAACCGGCTATCCTCGATCGGCTTCAAGGCGCTCAACAGGCGGCAAACACCGGTCGTAAGGCGATACTTACCCTTAAAGCCCTTGTCTATCTGCTGCCGGGCCGTCACCTTCCTGAACGTATCCCAATCCGCCCCGACCAACGTATTGATCGGTAGCTTATCAAACTCCAACAATCCCATATCCTATCGTTTTTCCGTTATACATTTCACAGATACGCCCTGCCGGCCCAACTCCTCACAAACCTTACGGATCGCCTCATAGTGCTCCTCTCCGATTCCCATCTCCGGGAGGTTCAAGGTAGCCAAAGCGTCTTCCGTCACCATATCTTTAGCGTCCACACGGTCGATGATCATACCCACGGCGGACGTATTATTCGTAATCGGATCGATCAAGATAAACGAGCCGGTTTGCTTATTCCTCCTATACGGATCGAAGAACAACTCCTTGCCGGTAGTAAATACCACACGGCCGATCTCGTTCAGCTCCAGATGATCCACGGAAGACTGCTCCATCGTGTTCACGTTCACCTTATAGCGGATACTATCCACACGGGCACGTGTCGTATGAGTGGTCTGCTTGATGTAGAACTGCTTGTTCACGTCCATGGCTTCCTCATCCATCCACACCAGCATGGCCTCGAAATTACGGTCGCAGATCGGCAAGTTATCCGGGTGCACCAGCATCTCCCCACGGGAGATATCGATCTCGTCCTCCAAGGTGATCGTAATACATTGAGGAGGGAAAGCCTGCTCCAACTCACCCTCGTAGGTGACGATGCTCTTTACCTTCGAGGTCTTCCCGGAAGGCAACGCCATCACCGTATCTCCCTTACGCACGATACCGCTGGCCACCTTGCCGCTAAACCCACGGAAATCCAGATTCGGGCGCAACACGTATTGCACCGGATAACGGAAGTCCTCGTAGTTACGATCCAAGTCGATAGGCACGTTCTCCAGATAATCCAATAAAGACGTACCCTCGTACCAAGGCGTGCGATCACTCTTCTCCACCACGTTATCGCCATCCAAGGCCGACAAGGGGATATACGTGATATCCGGGATATCCAGCGGCTCCACGAAACGTTTATAATCCGCCACGATCCGGTCGAACGTATCCTTGTCGAAGTCCACCAAGTCCATCTTATTCACAGCCAGCACCACATGCTTGATCCCCAGCAAAGATACCAGATAGGTGTGACGGCAGGTTTGCGTGATCACGCCCGTGCGGGCATCCACCAAGATGATCGCCAGATTCGCCGTGGAACCACCCGTGATCATATTCCGGGTGTACTGCTCGTGCCCCGGGGTGTCGGCGATGATGAACTTACGGTTGTTCGTGCTGAAATAACGGTAAGCCACATCGATCGTGATACCTTGCTCACGCTCGGCCTTCAAGCCATCCAGCAACAAAGCGTAGTCGATATGCTCGCCGGCGTTGCCCATACGCTTGCTGTCACGCTCCAAGGCATCCAACTGATCCTCGTATATTTTCTTACTATCAAACAGCAATCGGCCTATCAAGGTCGATTTGCCATCATCCACCGAGCCGGCGGTCAAGAATCTCAGCAGGTCCTTCTGCTCGTCCTTATCTAGGAATTCCTTTATATTTAATTTTGTATCTGCCATGTCTCTTCTGTGTTAAAAATACCCTTCCCGTTTCTTCTGCTCCATACTAGCGTCTTGATCGAAGTCGATCACACGGGTCGTACGCTCGCTCTTCGTCGTGGTCATCATCTCCTCCACGATTTTCTCGATCGTATCCGCCTCGCTCTCCACGGCGCCGGTCAGCGGCCAGCAGCCCAACGTACGGAAACGGACCATACGCATACGGATCTGGTCCCGGTATTGCTCCGGCAAGCGGTCGTCGTCCGCCATGATCAAATTACCGTCGATCTCCACGCACGGACGCTCCTTGGCGAAATACAAGGGAACGATCGGGATATTCTCCAGACGGATATATTGCCAGATATCCAGCTCCGTCCAGTTCGATAGCGGAAATACACGGATGCTCTCGCCCTTATGCACACGGGCGTTATAGATATCCCACAACTCCGGGCGCTGGTTCTTCGGGTCCCATTGATGGAACTTATCGCGGAACGAGAAGATACGTTCCTTCGCACGGCTCTTCTCCTCGTCACGGCGAGCGCCGCCGAAAGCGGCGTCGAACTTATATTTATCCAAGGCATGAAGCAAAGCCTGCGTCTTCATCAAGTCCGTATGCACCTTGCTTCCATGCGTGAACGGGCCCACGCCCGCATGGAAAGCCTCCATATTAGACTCCACGATCAGGTTCCAGCCGAATTTCCTCGCGTAAGAATCACGGAACTCTATCATCTCCTTAAACTTCCATTTCGAATCGATGTGCATCAACGGGAAAGGAACCTTACCCGGAGCGAAAGCCTTCTCGGCCAAACGGACCATCACGGAAGAATCCTTCCCGATGGAATAAAGCATAACAGGATTCTCGAACTCGGCGGCTACCTCACGAATGATATGGATAGACTCGGCCTCCAGCTCCTGTAAATGACTTAACTTGTAATCAGACATATCTTTTTTCAGTGTTTAATTTCTACTTTCGGTACGATCAACTCCAACAACCGGCTCACGGATTGCTCCACGCTCAATACGGAGGTATCCAAGGACAGGTCCGGACGTTCCGGCGCCTCGAACGGGGCGGAAACCCCGGTAAACTCCTTGATCTCGCCTTTCCGGGCCTTGGCATACAGGCCTTTCACGTCACGGCGTTCGCACTCGGCGAGCGGCGTACTTACGTAAACCTCCAAGAAATCCGCTTTACCGATGATAGCGGACGCCATCTCTCTCAACTCATTGTTCGGGCTGATAAAAGCCGCTATGGTTATAACACCCGTATCGACAAACAGTTTACCCACCTCGGCGATCCGGCGTATATTCTCCACCCGGTCCTCCGGCGAGAACCCGAGATTATTGTTGATACCACTGCGGATATTATCCCCGTCGAGGATGCGGCAAAGCAATCCCCGTTTATGCAACTCACGCTCCAAAGCGATAGCGATCGTGCTTTTCCCCGAGCCACTCAAACCCGTGAACCACACCATCACGCCCCTTTGTCCCAAAAGCGCCTCTTTATCCTCACGACCCAGCATACGGTCGAAAATCGGATAGATATTATTTTCTAAAACTTCCATATCATAGGTATTACAAACACGGAGATCAAGAACGTGATCAAGTTCAAGGGCAAGCCCACCTTCACGAAATCCGTGAACTTATAGCCTCCCACGCCTTGCACGATCAGGTTGGTCTGGTAGCCGATCGGCGTACTGAAACTAGCCGACGCCGCCATACAGATCACGACAAAGAATGGGGTCGGATCAACGCCTAATTGCGTAGCTACCGACAAAGCGATCGGGAAGCTCAATGCCGCCGCAGCGTTATTCGTGATCAACTCCGTAAATATATTGGTAATAATAAATAGAATCGCCAGCAACGCATACGGCCCCAAATTGTCGGCCATACCGATTATATGGCGGGCTATCATGGAGGCAAAGCCGGAATTCTCCATGGCCTTGCTGATAGCGAAAGCGCAAGCGATCGTTATCAAGATATCCCAAGAAATGTATTTCGTGTATTTTTTAGGCGGGAAAAGCTTCGTCCACGCCATGATGATTGTCGTAATACAGACAAAGAAGAACATATCCAAGCGCATACTTGGAACGGCCTCTTTCACGACTGGCAACTCTCCTACCGTCGCCCCCGTAATCATAAAGATCAACAGTCCTAAAGCCAGCCAACGTTTCTTCTTCGATACCGGCTCCGTTGCCTCATTACCATTCGCCAACATCAAGAAGACACTAGACTCACCCCATGTAGGGATAAAAGAATCGTCCGCCCACAACACCAAGGTATCGCCCTCATGCAACACCACCGTATCCAGATTACGGGTAAAACGCTGTCCGCCGCTTTTCACCTCTTTCACGATCGCCCCGTAATGGCGGGTAAAGTTAAACTCTCCCAAGGTCTTGTTGATACCCGGGAAGCGTGCGCCCAGCACGGCCTCCACCCGGTGGAAATTCCCGGGATTCTCATCCTCCCCGTCTTCGGATACCGTATCCGTCCTCGAGTCCGGAAGCAGCTTGTTCGAGAAAGCGAACAAATATAAAATACCGGCGATAGCGATAAAAATACCGACTTTCCCCAGCTCAAACATCGTAAAGCCCTCATATCCCGCCTCCAGAATCATGCCGTGCACCACCAGATTCGTAGAAGTACCGATCAAGGTACATATACCGCCCAATATCGTGACATACGAGAGAGGGATCAAGAATTTCGTGGCCGGAAGCTTCACCGCCTCTGCCCATCGCTTGATGATCGGGGCGAAAATAACCACCACCGGCGTATTATTCAGGAACGCCGACACGAAAGCTACGGGCGGGAGCATCCTCGCCTGCGCCTTGAAGACGGTGGTCTTCCCCTCGGGAAGCAGTTTCTTGATCAATTGGCCTAAAGCCCCGCTCTGCCGCACTCCCTCACTGACAAGGAAGAGCATGGCTACGGTTATCATCCCTTTATTGCTAAAGCCCTCCAGCATCTCCTTGGGAGTAAGAATGCCTACGCAGAGAAAAAACACGACCACTGTCAGAAGAACCATTCCCGGCCGCATCTTATCCCATACCAAGGCTGCGATCATGCCGATCAGGGCCAGCAACACAAACACTATATCAAAATTCATGTATTTACTTTTAAGAGCGCAAAAATAATAAGAATACTCAAGTGCGCACTCCTTTCGCTAACCTATTTTTAGGATTATATGGGATATAGACCAATAATGATTGATTCTGGGCCAACTTATATTCTTACAAGGTAGTCTTCTAAATTTCGTTCATAACCAAATAAACAAGAATGCATTGTACGGCTTGAAGAGACGGAGCATGCTCCGTCTCCCACCGCTGACAGTAACTTAAAATACACATCCCCCTCACTTCACGATAAACCACGGATTATGCAAATCTTCCTTGTTATAGCGAAGCGGGGTCTTGCCGTCGATATGATATATGTCGCAACCGGCAGACTTGGCGATGGCGTGGCCGGCGGCGGTATCCCACTCCATCGTCGGGGCGAAACGGGGATAGATATCGGCCGAGCCTTCCGCTACCAGACAAATCTTCAGGCTGCTGCCGCTACTGATCAACGTAACGGGCTTTCCCTGCTTGCGGAGATTATCGATGAAAGCGGTGGTCTCCTCCGTTTGGTGAGACCGGGATGCCACTACCACGATTCCCTGATGCGCCAGCGCCATCGGCAAATGTATCGCCCGCTGCTTCATCTCGTCCATCGAGGGCTGGCTGCTGCTATCGATTCCTGTAAACTTATAAGCACCCACAGAGGAGGAGGCGAAATACAACTCCTTCCGGACGGGCACATAAATGACGCCCAACACGGGCACACCCTTCTCCACCAAGGCGATATTCACGGTAAACTCGCCGTTTTTCTTGATAAACTCCTTGGTACCGTCCAGCGGGTCCACGATCCACAGCGTCTCCCATTTGGAGCGCTCCTTGAACGGGATCTCCTTTCCTTCCTCGCTTAAGACCGGAAACGGGGTAACGGACAAAGCGTTTGTTATCAATCGATGGGCCGCCTTATCCGCCTTTGTCAACGGCGAGTTGTCTGCTTTTCTCTCTATCCCGAAGTCTGATTCGGGGTCGTTATAAATATCCATGATCGACTTGCCTGCGTCTACCGCGGCACGGATCGCTATGTAAAGATAATTGGCGTAGCTCATCATCACTTCTCGTTTTATTATTTGTTAATAAGCAAATATATGGAAAAAAAACAAATTAACGCCCTGTCGCCTGTAAATATTCCGTACGTTTGATCAAATAAGCCGTATAATCACCCGTATACTGGTCACGGCTTTGCTGGAGGAGCGATTGGGCGTCCAGAAGATCGCTCAGCGTAACCGTGCCCGCCTTATAATAGTCCGTATTAAGGCGGACATTCTCCTCGGCCGTCGCTATGGATTCCTCCGAGAGCTTGACTTGCTTATAAGACTCCTCCAGCTCGTTCCAAAGCTTCCGCATTTGCACCAACAGAAGCTCATTGGCGTTTTGGCGGGAATACTCGGCCGCCTTCACCTGAAGCTTTTGCTTCCGGATGGCGTGCGAGCCGCCCCACCAATCACTGATCGGAATCGCTACGGTAGCGAAAACCATGCCGAACGGACGGTCCTTATCCAGTAAGTTGTGATACATATACCCGGCTCCGATCCCCACGGTGGGCAAGTATTGCCCAACCTTCAGCTTTTGTTGAAGACGGGCGGCCTCCACGTTCTTCTCCAGCAATTTATAAGAGAGTGTCGTAGGGAGCGCCTCCTCATGGCTCACCCGGTAAAGCTCCGGGGAGGGCACCTCGGCGGGCAGCGTGAAATCGATCTCGAAATCATCTTCCCCGATACCGATATATTGAGCCAGCACCATCTTGGAAAGGCGCAAGCCGTTCTCCACCCGCAGGCGGTCGCTCGCCACGCCGTTCTTTTTCAACTGGACTTGCAGTAGGTCATTACGAGTCGTCACGCCGGCGCCGACCGCTACCTCCACATCCTTATAAAGACTCCCCACCAAGGATTCCACGATCTCGATCGTCCTTAATTTCTCGTGAAGGGAGATCCATTGCCAGTAATACCGCTCCACCGTCAGGGCTACCTCATCCTCGGATTGGCGCATCTGGTAACGGCTCACCTCGAGCGCCAAGTCGGCCAGCTTATTGCCGTTCACGATCTGTCCGCCGGCGAACACGGGCTGGATAGCGGTCACCCCACCCAGCAAGCCGTCATCCATCATCGACAACTCGAGAAGGCCCGGTATCACGCTCATATCCATCATCCCGTGGTTCGCCTTAAAAGCTGTTCCCACGGCGCTGACATTCGGGAAGTATTTCGTAAAGGCCTCCTTTTTTCCTTCCCTCGCCTCTTCTACGTCTAAGCGGGCGTTCTTCATCTTCGCGTTATTCTCCAAAGCCATTTCCCGGCATTCTTCCAGCGATAATGTCCGCTGGGCGCTCACGGTCCCCACGCATAAGACGAGGGAACCGACGATGCCATATATCCATCTTTTTATCATCTCTTTTTTCCGCATATATTCATTCCTATATTATATCCTAATCCACATCCGTATCATTCATTTATTCCCGAATATCTTCCAATAGAAAACAGGCAGGATGATGACCGCCAAGATCATCGAGAAGACCGTTCCCGAGCAGATCACCACACCCATCGGCATCCAAAGGGAACTGCCGCTGATGATCATGGGCACCACGCCCACGGCCGTTGTAGCCGAGGTCAGGAAGATCGGGAGCATGCGTCGCCGGCCGGCGTCGAAGGCGGCATCCCTCGGGCTATAATGCTTATGGAGCCGCAGGTCTTGCGCATGCTCGAATATCAAGATAGCGTTTCGCACCACGATACCGATCAAGCTAATAACGCCCAAGACGCACGTCAAGCTGAAATCGATATGGAACGCCCACAAGCCCAGCGCCGCCCCGAACAAGGTGAGCAGCAACGAGGACAGGGCCGCCAACGCCAAGCCGATCTTCTTGAAATTGACCAACAGGAAGAAGAAAACAATGATCACGGCGATCGCCAAGCCCTGCATCAGCGGGTTCATCGTCTCGAAATCCAGCTCCTTGGCTCCACCGTACTCGTACGTCACGCCCTCGGGCAAGGTCGGGATAATATGGCTTTCCATGACTCGCTCGATCCGTTTCTGCATAGCGTTCTGGTTGGTCCCCCGGGTTACCTCGGCGAAGACGCTCAAGGTACGCACGCCGTTGCGACGGACGATCTGCCCATCATTCCAGCCTCCCTCGATCGTGGAGACTTGCCGGAGCGGGACGCTCACGCCGGGGACGATGGTGGGAAGATACTGGTCGCCGACCTTATCGAACGCGTCACCCTCCCCTTTCTTATCGGATCTCAGCTGGATCGGCAAAGCGTAATCGCCTTCCCAGAGGGAGCCAACCGAGAGGCCGTCGTAACGGATCGCCAGATCGGCCGAGGCCATCGCCTTCGTGATCCCGAGGCGGGAGGCTTCCACTGGGTCCAATCGAACCCGTACGTCGGGTAAGGCCTCCTCATAATTGGTGTGTACCCAGACCAAGCCGTCCATCTCACGCAACACGGCCATCAAGGAATCCCCGGCCTGCTTCAACCGGGCGATATCGTCTCCCATGAAACGGACCTCTAAAGGAGAGGATACGTTTTGGTAATCCAGTTGCTTGAACTTCACGTAAGCGTCGGGGAAATAATCGGCGTAGCGGTCCGTATAATCATCCAACACGCTACGGGTGGCCTCTACCGAGGCGGTGTTGACAATGAACTGGGCGTAATTCTTCCCGGCCAAGTTCGGGGCGTAGGTAGCTTGGAAACGGGGCGAGGAAGTTCCGATAAAGGAGGTGACGGACAGGATGCGCTCATCTTCCGACAACAGCTTATAGAGACTATCGCTCACGGCGGCGGTACGGTCCAGCGAGGTTCCCTGCGGGAGATAGATCTCGACGGCGAACTGATCCCGGTCGGCTATCGGCATCATACGCTGGCTCAGTTGGGTGATCATCAGGATCGCCAAGGCAACCGTCAAGACGCCCAGACCGATCGTGGTTTTCGGGAAACGGAAAGTCCACGTCAGTGCCCTCGTATAGACGGCCTGTACGGTATCCAGCAGATTGAACCTCTTCTTGCCCGTATTCTCCCGCCCGGACTTCAATCCCTTCTTGATCAAGACCCGCTCCAGCAGCGGGATAAAGACCATCGCCACCGCCAGCGACACCATGAGGGAGATGGAAAGCGTCCAAGGGAAGAAGGTCACGAAATCCAACATCTGCCCCGTCATCGTGAAAAGCAACGGGAAAAAGATCACGCAAATACACAGCGTAGCCAACAAAATCGAGCTGAAATAGTTCTTGGCGCTATAGACGGCGGCGTACCAACGGGAATAGCCCTTGTCCAGATATTCCAGATAGGCGTCTATCACGATGATGGAGTTATCCACGATCATGCCCAATACCACGATCAAGGCGGCCAGCGTCACCGTATTCAGCGGGATGCCGCAAGCGTACATGACACCGATCGAGATAAAGACACTGATCGGGATGGAAGTAGCCGCAACCAATGCCGAGCGGAAAGGGAAGAGTACCATCATCACCAAGATCACGACCACGATGGACACAAACAAATCCCGCACGAAGGAACTTACCGAGTCTCCCACCACCTTCGGCTGGTCGGCGATCCGGCGGATCGAGACACTCTCGGGAAGATCCCGCTCGAAAGCGTGCAATACCTCGTCTACCTCCTTTCCGTATCGTACGATATTATGGCCCTCACGCATCTCCATGGAAAGGATGATCGCTTTCTTGCCGTTGTTCGTTATATAGCTATCCGGCTCGGGATATTCCCGCACGATACGGGCCACGTCTTTCAAGCGGATCATATGCCCGTCGGCATCGGCCAGCAGGATCTGCTCGCCTACCTCCCGCTCCGAGGGATAGGTCACGGAAAGGTGGATGGGAATGTCCAAGCCGCCATTCTCCAAGGAGCCGGAGGCGGTGGTAAAGCCTTGGGTGAACAAGGTTGTCATCAGCATACGGGTGTCTAGGCCATAAGCGGCTAGCTTGTCTGGATCCAAGTAGACCGAGATCTGCTCGTTTTGTACCCCGTAACGGCGCAGGTTGGATACGGACTCGATCCGGCGCAGGCGGTCTTCCAGCGTCTCCATGTATCGCTGCAATTCCCGGTAGGTCTTGTCTTCCGATTCCAAGGTGATCAATAAGGCGGAAGTATCGCCGAAATCATCATTCGCGATGACGGCGAGTACGCCCGAGGGCAGTTGCGACTTGAAGTTCTGCAAGCCGAGCTTGATCTTCGACCAGACCTCGTCTTTATTGTTCACGTCGTCGTTCAGCTCCACCATCACGTACACCATTCCATCCCTTGACATGGAGTACGTCTTTTTCTTCTTTACCTCCTTGAAGGTAAACAGGTATCTCTCCAAAGGCTTGGCCAACTGCTCCTCCACCTCTCCTGAAGTCGCCCCGGGGTAAACACCCACTACCACGCCTTGGCGGATGGTGAACTCCGGAAACTCCTGTTTCGGCATGTCCACCAAACCCAAAATACCCAACCCGACCAGCACGGTAATCACCAGCAACGTGATCTGGTAATGACGCATGGTCCATTCGATCACTCCGTTTTTACGTTCTCTCATAACGCACGCACTCTCATGCCCTCACGGATTTTCTGGTAACCGCCTATCACGACGATATCCCCCTCGTTCAACCCTTCCAGAATAAACAAGCCTTGCTCCGTCAAGTCGCCCGTCCGTACGGGCGTAGCTTTCGCCTCTCCGTCTACGATCTTCCAGACGAAACGCCCCCCGTCGTTCGCTATCAGCACGGCGTTGTTCGGCAAGGCGATAGCCGGCACGGATTCCTCTCCCGACAGGCGTACATCGCAAACCATGCCGGGCAACAAAGCGCCAGACGGGTTCTCCAGCCGGATCTTCGCCTCGTAAGTATGGGAGATAGGGTTGGCCACGATGCCTTTCTCCGTCACTTTCCCCTCAAAACATTGTCCGCCCAGAGCGGCTACCTTTATCATGGCGGCTTGATCGCCTAGCGTGGCGACCTCGTTCTCCGGGACGGCGATCTTCACGTTTACCGTCTCTATCCTTAACAAGGAGAAAACCGGTTGCCCGGGCTGCACGTTCTCTCCCGCCTCAACCATGCGCTTGCCGATAACGCCGCCGAACGGGGCATACAGGTTCCGGTCCTCAAGGTTTTTCCTCGAGATTCGCTCCATGGAACGGGCCTGTTCCAATTTGCTCTCCACCTCTACCCATTTCATATCCGGCAGGCTCTTATTCTCGTGCAAGGTTCTCATGCGGGCATAGGCGTCCTCCGCTTGTCGCAAGGAAGCTGCCGAGGCGTTATAGGCGTTTTCCAGCGTCGCCTTGTCTAACACCGCTAGTAGTTGGCCCTCACGGACCTTCTGCCCCTCGCCCACCAATACTCGCTCTACATTACCCATCACCTGAAAACTAATCGAGGAAGATACGACCTCCTCTACCGTTCCCACATAATTCCTTGTATCAGCCGGAACGGTCTTCGCTACCTTCACGATCTCCACCGGGATCTCTTTACTATCCCGTCCCTCTTTTTGACTGCCCGAACATCCGGACAGCACGAATACGACGGATAATAATCCTCCATAAACAATGCCTTTCATCCTTTTCATATCCTATGATTTATTATACCGCGAAGATGATGAGTTTATCCACTCCAAAGAAGTTCCGTTTTGCAACCAAATTGTCCCATTTGACACATTTCAATTGGATTATTCTATTATTTCACTAATTTTATCGCCCAAACAAGAATAAATTATGAACGTAACAGATCTACCTCAAGCTTGTATCTCTCTTATCGAGAACGTACCCGGCATAGACTTCATCGACGAGGATTTCGCCATATTCGATAACATCGACGATATTCCCTCGCTCGACCATCCGATGCGAATAGACGCCGTCGTATTCGCGCTTTGCACGAAAGGCTTCATGCGTATACGGATCAATATGGAGGAATATGTCGTAGGGGAAAACCATCTCGTATTGTCCCTGCCCGATCAGATCATCCAACACGTGGAACGTAGCGAGGACGTGGCCGGGATCTTCATCGTCATCTCCAAGAATTTCATGGAGGAGATCATTCCTCATATACAGAATACCTTGCCGGCGTTCTTCTACATCAAGGAGCATCCGGTCACTGAGTTGAATGCCGAGGAGATAGGTTGTATCAAGGAATATCATTCTTTTCTCTGGAAGAAAGTGAAAGCGAAAGGGCATCCTTACCGGAAAGAGATTGCCCAGAGCTTATTGTTGGCGGTATTCCACGAGGTTTACGGCATGTTTAAGAATCATATGCCGATCGAGGTGAAGAAGAGCCGGCAAGAGGAGTTGTTCGCGGCGTTCATACAAACGCTCGCCTTACATCATAAGCAGGAACGGTCGGTAGCTTTCTACGCCGGGAAATTATGTGTGACTCCCAAATATTTATCCCTTTTGGTAAAGAACGTCAGCAACCGTACAGCCGGGGAATGGATCGATAATTACGTTGTCTTGGAGGCGAAGGCGTTATTATCCTCCTCCACCCTTTCCATCCAAGAGATATCAGACCGGCTAAACTTCACCAACCAATCCTTCTTCGGTAAATACTTCAAGCAACACGTCGGGATATCGCCTACGGAGTATCGGAAGAAATGGTAAAATGAGGGCGAGCAGTTCCCACCCCTATTCTAATTATCCTCCGATCAACGCGGTTATCCCACAGGAGGCGAATTGATCGATACACCTTTGCAGGACTGCTTCGGAAGGGGTGGATAGCGGAAGGTGCCCGGGATTGTAGAGGGTTCCTCGCTTATCGTGCTTACCTTTTCCGATGTCGTGGTACGGGAGGAGATTGACGACTTTCCGCTCCCACGGCAAGGAGGCTAGGAAGGTGGCAGAACGGGATATATTCTCCTCGTCCACATTGACTCCCTCGATCAACGGGATACGGATGAGGAAGTCTATGCCGGCCTCGGCGATCATCCGAAGATTGGAGAGGATACGCTCGTTCGGGACACCCGTGAAACGACAATGGCTACCGGAATCCATATGCTTTAAATCCACCAGAAAAAGATCCGTGCGCTCCATTACGCTACGGACGGTATCCGGCGAGGCGAACAAGGTCGTATCCACCGCACGATGGATTCCCAACGCTCCGCAACGATCCAGCAGGGCAACCAAGTCCGACGGATGCGACAACGGCTCTCCCCCGCAGAAGGTAACGCCTCCCTCGGAGCGATCCATAAAGACCGTCTCTTTCTCGATCTCACGCATGACCTCGTCGATAGAATACTCACGGCCGGACATCTCCATCGCCAAGGTGGGACAAACCTCGGCGCATCTACCGCATGTCCGGCACAGAGACCGATCCGTGACGATACCCGCCTCCGTCAAGGTCAACGCCCCGGTGGGGCATACATCCACGCAGGCCCCGCAACCTATGCACTTCTTTCTCGTATACAGCTTCTCCGCCCGGGGCGAGATGCCTTCCGGGTTATGGCACCATACGCAGGCAAGCGGGCATCCTTTCATGAAGATCGTGACACGGATGCCCGGCCCGTCGTTTATGGCGTATCGTTTGATATCGAATAACAGCATGGCTCAGAAAGTCTCTTGCTCCGTCCGTGCGATCACGTCCGCTTGCAAATCGGCGTTCATATCGTTGAAATAGTCGCTATAGCCCGCTACACGGACCAGCAGATCCCGGTAGTCCTCCGGGCACTTCTGGGCGGCGTAAAGCGTTTCCGTATCCACGATGTTGAATTGGATATGATGGCCACCCAAGGCGAAGTAGCTACGAATCAAGGAGGCCAGTTTCGAGATATCCTCCTCCCGCCGGAGCAGGCTGGGCAGGAAGCGTTGGTTCAGCAGCGTGCCGCCGCTCTTCACCTGATCCAGCTTACCGAGGGACTTGACAACGGCGGACGGCCCGTGGGTATCGGCTCCGTGCGAGGGCGAGGTACCGTCGGAGATGGCACACCCGGCCAAGCGGCCGTTCGGGGTGGCTCCCATCACCTTGCCGAAGTAGACATGGCAAGTGGTGGATAACATATTCAAATGGAAACACTCCCCTTTCGTATTCGGCTTGCCCTCGATCGCATCATATAAATCGTCGAAGACACGGACGGCGATCTGGTCGGCGTACGGATCATCGTTGCCAAAGAAAGGCGTACGGTTCAGGATCATTTGGCGCATCGGCTCATGTCCCTCGAAATTATCCGCCATCGCATCCAACAAGGCTTCCATCGTGAAGGTCTTATCCTCGAAGACGTGTTTCCGCAAAGCGGAAAGGCTATCGGTTATCGTGCCTAATCCGGTACACTGGATATAAGTGGTATTGTAACGAGGCCCGCAATTGTAGTAATCCTTACCCTTCGCGATACAATCATCGATAAACAGGGAGAGGAACGTGGCGGGGGCGTACTTGGCGAACATGCGGTCGATATAGTTGCTGACCCGCACCTTCATGTCCACGAAATAATGGATCTGGCGCATGAACGCCGCGTAAAGCTCCTCATACGTCCGGAAACCACGGGGATCGCCGGTCTCCAGACCGACCTTGCGGCCGCTTACCGGATCTACGCCGTTATGCAGCGTCACCTCCAATATCTTCGGCACGTTCAGGTAACCGGTCAGCACGTACGCCTCCTTCCCGAAAGCGCCCACCTCGATGCAACCGCTGCAACCTCCCTCGCGGGCATCACGCAGCGACTTGCCTTGCCGCATCAACTCCTGCACGTACACATCCGGGTTGAATACCGACGGATAGCCGTGGCCTTGGCGGATCACCTTGCATCCGGCACGGAGGAAACGCTCCGGCGTACGGGCACTGACGTGGATGGCGCTGCCGGGCTGGAGGATATGCAGCTCCTCGATCGTCTCCAACATGATATAGGAGACCTCGCTTACGCCGTCGCTGCCGTCCGCCCGGATGCCGCCGATGTTCAGGTTCGTGAAATCGTTATAGGTCCCGCTCTCCTTCGCCGTGATACCCACTTTCGGCGGGGCGGTATGATTGTTTACCTTGATGAAGAAGCAAGACATCAACTCTTTCGCCTCGTCACGGGTCAAGGTTCCGGCGGCGATCTCTTTCTCGTAAAAAGGCGCCAGATGCTGGTCGAAATGGCCAGGGTTCATGGCATCCCAACCATTCAGCTCCGTGATCGTACCTAGATGGACAAACCAGTACATCTGGATCGCTTCCCAATAGGTACGGGGAGCGTGGGCGGGAACCCAGCGGCATACCTCGGCGATCTTCCTCAGCTCAGCGGCACGACGAGGATCTTTTTCGGTGAGAGACATCTCGTCGGCCAAGTCCGCGTGTCGCTCGGCAAGCAGGATAGCGGCGTCGCAGGAGATAGACATGGCCGTCAGCTCCTCCTGCTTGTCCGTGGCCTCGGGGTCGTTCATGAAATCCAAAGCGCTTAGTTCCCCCTCGATACGTTTCTTCAAGTCCAGCAAGCCATATTGGTAGACCTTGCCGTCCAAAGCGGTATGCCCGGGGGCACGTTGCTCCATGAACTCGGTGAACATACCCACCTCGTACGCCTCTTTCCATTCCTTGGGGACGTGGCTGAAGATGCGCTCCCGCTGGGTACGGCCTTTCCAGTACGGGATCACCTCCCGCTCGTAAGTATCGATATCTTCTTGGGAGATTGTGTAACGTTGCAGCTCCCGGGTATTCAATATATGCAGGTCCTCCACGCTATGGCAGGTAAGTTCCGGGAAGGTAGGCACGGCCTTGGGGCGGGGCCCCCGCTCGCCAACGATCAACTCGTCCTCGCCGATATAGATCGTCTTCCGCTTGCAGATCTCAAGGAAGTTCAAGGCACGCAGGATAGGGATCGGATACTTTCCGTAATTCTCCCGATAAAAACGGGTCTCGATCAAGGCCCGCTCGATCGATAGGGAAGGTTGGGCCTCGAAGGTCTGCCGGCGCAAACGTTTGATACGGTCGTTCATCCCGAAATTGTTCGCTCCTACGGAAGAGACGGTATCATGTACGCATGAATGTGTGTGATGGGTCGTATTCATAAAATTATATGTTTTATCGTAGAGGTAGGATCTATCCGCCCTCATCAAGGTTATTTTTTATTGTTACACAGGACGGGCATCCCCGCCCCCATGAGTTTATATAGGGAGAGTATCTGCTAGAGATAAAACATCAGGCAGTTGAAAAGCATCCGATAGCCTTTGTGTAACATAGCGCTTGTTTCTTTTTGAAGTATGATGGCAAAAATAAGGAAATTATTGATAATATCACAATTCATCAACAGAAAGTAACCGTTTGTCAAAAAAATAACACAGGAACGTAAATAAAGGAATAGCTTTGCTTTGTATTTCCAGATCAAAGGGTTTAAAATTAAAAGAACTTATACCATGCAAAGTACATTCAAGAACCTGCTTTATGTCTTGAGACATTATAAATTAGCGACGGTCACTAATCTTTTAGGACTTAGCTTCGCTTTCCTGTTATTCATGCTGATAAGCATACATGTCGGTCATGAATATAGCTTCGACGCTTCCCTCTTGAACAGGGAAAGGATCTTTCAGTTAGAAAACAAGCGGGATGACGGGATATGGGAGGCTAATTTCGCACGTCCACAACTCGAGCGTTTCATCGCCGCCTCCCCTTATATAGAAGCGGCCGCTATCACAAACAACCTTGTTTACTCCTCCGTACGTTTTGGGATATCAGCCAGTGAAGGGCCCGACGCACGGAGCTATATGGAGCAGGTGGAACGGATCACCCCGGAATATGCTAAGGTCTTTGGCTTCGAACTGGTGGCCGGCGATACGGATTGCCTGAAACGTCCGGAAGGGACGCTGATCCCAGAGAGCATGGCCCGGAAACTCTTCGGCGAGGAAAATCCTATCGGGAAGCCGGTTTATCTGTCGGAGTTCGCCGGGGCCGAAGGCTCGATTATATATGGGCTTAGTTTTGAGCCGGCATATATCGTGGGAGGCGTCTTTCGCGATTTCCCGGAAAACACCCGGGTGAAGAATGCCCTGTATATCCCGATCATGGAGAAAGAGATGATGGAAAACTGGCATACCGGCCTTTACTATTGTTATCTGCTGATGTCGACGCCGGAATCCGCCTCTGTCACTACCGAGACCTATATGGCCGATAGCCGGGCTTTCCTGAAAAGTTTCACGATCGAGGATATGCGCCTCCGGCCCTTGTCAGATCTCTATTTCGGCCAGCCGGTCCGAGCGGACGCCGCTCCCATCGGTAATAAGCTACGGACGAATATGTTATTCTTTATCGCCATCCTGATCATAGGTATCGCCTTGGTCAATTATATCAACCTGTCGATAGCCTTGGCGCCGATACGCACCAAGTCGATCACCATCCAGAAAGTGCTGGGAAGCTCGGACGCCACGCTACGGAAGTATCTGGTCTTGGAGTCCTTGGGAATCTCGGTTGTCGCCTTCTTCCTCGCCTTGCTTTTCCTGTTATTTTTGAATAACGTGCAATGGGTCACGAATATGGTGGGGCATCCGTTGAACCTGTATGCCAACTGGAAGATTCCGGCGTACACATTCTTCCTTGTCGCAGGCGGCGGTATACTAGCCGGTTTGTATCCTGCTTTCTATATCACCTCGTTTCCTCCTGTCATGGCGCTGAACAAGTCTTTTACCCTTAGCGACCGGGCCAAGAACACTCGCAAGTTACTTATAGGGTTCCAGTTCGTTATCTCGATCACGCTGATTGTCGGAGCGTTGTTCGTCTCCTTGCAAAACAGATATATAGGGAACGTGGACTTGGGGTTTAACAAAGAAAACGTACTGGAGGTAAGACTAAGCATGGGGGCGGCCTTGAAAAAGGGCGAATTGTTCAAGGCACGTCTCTTGGAAAGCCCCGCTATCCGTGATGTTTCCTTTAGTGAGTTCAAATTTGTCTCGGACGAATCACGTTCTTTCATCGGGTATAATTACAAAGGCCAACATTATTATATGAGCTGGCTGGGAGTATCCGCCAATTTCCCGGAGCTAATGGATGTAAAGATGATCGCCGGAAGGAAGTTCCGGCCGACGGATGAGGCGGCGGATAACACACAGGCCGTTTGCCTCCTTAGCGAGACGGCAGCGAGGGAGATCGCCTCGGGTCTTTCCCCCGAGAAACCGGACGACCTATCGGACTTGGTAGGAACAAGCATCACGGATAATGATATACCGGTACGGATTGTCGGTATCTTTGAGGATGTCCATTATGAATCCCTGTATAAAGAGTTACGCCCGATGGGACTTTGGACCTCGGCTAAGAATCATTACCGCCGTTCGGTGCCGGAAAGATACGCTTATGTCAAGATCGCCGGCGGAAATCCCCGGACGGCTATCGAGCATATCCGGAAGGTAACGGATGAATTGATCCCGGGTTATCCGGCCGATATCCATTTCTTTGATACGGCGCTGGAGGAGCTTTACAGTAAAAGTGGGCGGCAGGGAGCGCTGATTACCGCCCTTTGCCTGATGGCCGTCTTTTTATCCCTCGTGGGAGTATTCGGACTGGTTATCTTTGAGTTACAGGGACGGGAAAAGGAGATAGCCGTGCGGAAAGTACATGGGTCCACGGTCCGGCAAATCCTTTGGATGCTGAACTCGTCTTTCCTACGGATCACGCTCGTCTGTTTTATTATCTCGATCCCGCTTGCTTACTATGGGGTGCATATTTGGTTACGAAGCTTCGCTTATAAAACGCCGATCTACGTATGGGTATTTTTAGTGGCTTTGGTAATCATAATGACACTGACCGTATCTACGGTTACTTTCCAGAGTTATCGGGCGGCGATGGCAAATCCGGCGTCTAAATTGGGGCATTAAGGTTCATTACGAAAAAAGGACGGGTAGATTGATCCGTCCTTTTTTACTCATATATTATCTTGTCTCAGGTTTGGTTACCGTTTCCAATAACCTTCCATCTCCTCCAGCGTCTTTCCTTTCGTCTCGGGGACAAATTTCCAGATGAACAACGCCGCCAATATACCCATCACGCCATAGATCCAATAGGCCATACCGTGATTGAACGTATCGGTCAAGTATTGATTCTTATCCAGCATCGGGAAAGTCCATGATACCAAGAAGTTGGCGATCCACTGCCCCGCCACGGCGATACTCATTACTGTGGAGCGGATCGAGTTCGGGAAGATCTCGGCCAGTAACACCCAGCAGACCGGTCCCCACGACATAGCGAATCCCGCCGTATAAACCAGCATGCAGACCAATGATCCCATACCCACCGAACGCGTATAGAAAGTAGTACCCAAGATCAACATAGATACCGCCATGACGAGCGCCCCGATAATCATCAACGGACGGCGTCCGAACTTATCCACCGTGAAAATAGCCAATACGGTAAACGACAGGTTCACCGCCCCTACCACGATCTGTTGCAAAAGGGCGGCGTCCGTGGCCGCTCCCATCGTCTTGAAGATCTCCGGGGCATAGTAAAGCACCACGTTGATCCCCACGAATTGCTGGAAACCGGAGAGCAACACGCCCACCAAGATGATCAGCACGCCAAACGACCGGATCGGGAACAGCAAGGCGATACAGAAACTAGCCAACAAGGCGATCTCCAATGCGTTCGTATTACCTGCCCACGACAACAACCCGTAGCCGATCAAGAACAGCGCCAGCCAAGTCCCCATAAACCGGAAGTAAGGCTTCATCGACGGAGCTTTCGTCTTGAAACTCTCCTGTATCTCCTCCAGCTCATACCCAGCGGTCTCCAAATCCGTCAAACGGTTCAAGATAGCCAACGCCTTCTCCGTACGCCCACGCATCACGAGGTAACGAGGCGTCTCCGGCACGAACATCAAGAACGAGAGGAACAATACCGCCGGAATAATCTCAGAAGCAAACATCCAACGCCAGCCGATCGTATTCAGCCAAGCGGCATCTCCTTGAAGGGCGATCGTATAATTCACGAAATAGACCACCAGCATACCAAAGATAATGGCAAACTGATTCCATGCCACCAGATTCCCCCGGCGATCGGCCGGAGCCACCTCGGCGATATACATCGGCGATACCATGGAGGCCAGCCCCACGCCGATACCTCCCAGAATACGATAAGCCACGAACGCGTACATAAACGTATGATCACCACTTCCGGGCATGCCGATAAACAGCTCCGGCCAAGCCGAGCCGATAGCGGAAAGCAAGAAAAGGATAGCGGCCAGTATCAACGTAGGCTTCCTGCCGTAACGCTGGCTGATCCACCCGGCGAACGAGGCGCCGAGGATACATCCGATCAACGCGCTACTTACCACGAATCCCTCCAAGGCGTTCGCCTGATCCAACGGAAGTCCTTGCGGCTCGATGAAGAACTTACGCAAAGACTCTACCGTACCGGAGATCACCGCCGTGTCATACCCGAACAGCAGACCTCCCAAGGTAGCGACCAAGGTAAGAGCGAAAATATAAGTGTTGTTATTTTTCATGGAATAGATTTATTCATTAAAAACTGAGAATTGAGAGCTGAAAACTAGGGCTTACGCACGATAATTTTCAATTCCCAATTCTCGATTTTCAATTATTTAGATATGCAGATTTACAATCATCTCGTATAATTCCTGCTTACCGCTGATCTGTTTCGGCTCGCCGTCACGCAAAGCGATCGTACGAAGATCTTCCAGCGTAAGCTTGCCATCCTCGAATGCCTTGCCCTCGCCGGCATCGAAACTAGCGTAACGCTCGGCACGCATCTTGCGGTAGTCTGAGTTCTCAAGGATATCGGCGGCGATCATCAAGGCACGGGCGAAAGCGTCCATACCACCGATATGAGCGATGAAGATATCCTCCAAGTCCGTAGAATTACGGCGGGTCTTGGCGTCGAAGTTCGTACCTCCGGTAGTCAAGCCACCTCCCTCAAGGATAACCAGCCAAGCCTGTGCCAGCTCATAGATATCCATCGGGAATTGATCCGTATCCCAACCATTCTGGTAATCGCCACGGTTCGCGTCGATACTGCACAACATGCCGGCGTCGGCGGCGGCTTGCAATTCATGCTCGAATGTATGTCCGGCCAAGGTAGCGTGGTTCACCTCGATATTCAAGGCGAAATCCTTGTCCAATCCATAATGGCGAAGGAAGCCGATCACGGTCTCCGAATCCACGTCATATTGATGTTTCGTCGGTTCCATCGGTTTCGGCTCGATCAGGAACGTACCCTTGAAACCGTTCTTGCGGCCATAATCACGGGCCATCGTCAACATCATGGCTAAATGATCCTTCTCACGTTTCATGTTCGTATTCAATAGGCTCATATACCCCTCACGGCCGCCCCAGAACACGTAGTTCTCGCCCCCTAAGGCGATACAAGCGTCAATAGCGTTCTTGATCTGCGTGCCGGCGCATGCCACGGTCGGGAAATAAGGGTTCGTAGCGGCACCGTTCATATAACGCTTATGTCCGAACACGTTAGCGGTAGACCATAGCAGTTTCTTTCCGGTAGCGGCTTGATGCTCCTTGGCATGTTCCACCATCGTCTGCAAACGTTTCTCGAACTCGCCCAGCGTAGGAGCCTCGTCCACCACGTCCACGTCGTGGAAGCAATAGTAAGGAATATTACATTTGGTCATAAACTCGAAAGCGGCGTCCATCTTGTACTTCGCACGGGTGATAGCGTCCGTGCCGTCGTTCCAAGGGAATGACTTGGTTCCACCACCAAACTGATCGCCTCCCTCGGCACATAAAGTATGCCAATAAGCCATAGCGAAGCGTAAATGATCCTTTAGCGTCTTACCCATTACTACCTTATCCGCGTCATAATAATGAAATGCCAACGGATTTTTTGACTCACGTCCCTCAAACTGAATCTGTCCGATTCCCGGGAAAAATTCTTTCTCTCCTTTAAAGTAACTCATAATAATATATATTAAAAATGTAAATAATTCAGCCGTTAAATAGATTGTTCCAATCGTTCCTTCCAAATCTCGAACGCCCCGCAATAAGCATTCGCCTTGAAACCGTCCGGCTCGATCACGTTGATCTTCTTCAAGGAAGCGAACGCTTCTTCCGCATTCTTGTAAATACCGGCACCCATACCGGCACCCTTGGCCGCCCCTACCGCACCGTTCGTATCATACAGTTCGATCACCGTACCCGTCACGCCCGCCAAAGCATCCCGGAAGATCGGGCTTAAGAACAAGTTCGCGTTCCCCGCACGGATTACCTGAATATCGATCCCCATCTCATTCATGATATCCATACCGTATTTAAAGGCGAACACGATACCTTCTTGCGCCGCCCTAGCCATATGCGCCTTGGTATGTATGTTGAAGTTCAATCCATGAACCGAGCAATCGATCTGCTTATTCTGCAACATACGCTCCGCCCCGTTTCCGAACGGCAAGATCGAAAGGCCGTCGCAACCGATGGGAACCGTAGCCGCCAAATCATTCAACTCATTATAGTTGATGCCTTCCGGCGCTATATTCCGTTTGATCCAAGAATTAAGGATACCGACCCCGTTGATGCACAACAAGACACCCAAGCGGGTCTGCTCCATCGTATGATTCACGTGGGCGAACGTATTCACACGGGAAAGCGTATCGTAATTCACCTTGCCGTTCACGCCATACACCACTCCGGAAGTCCCACCGGTAGCCGCTATCTCGCCCGGATTCAATACATTCAATGATAAAGCGTTATTCGGCTGATCACCCGCACGATAGGTAACCGGCGTACCTTTCTTCAGTCCCAACTCGGCCGCAACCGAGGCGGTAACCTCGCCCTGCAAACCGAACGTCGGACGGATATCGGCGATCAGATCCTTACTGAATCCATAATAATTCATCAACTCCTCCGATAAGGCATTATTCTTGAAGTCCCAGAAAATCCCCTCCGACAAACCGGAAACCGTAGTCACGATATCCCCCGTCAGACGCATAGCGATGAAATCTCCCGGCAACATGATCTTATGGATACGGTCGTAGATATCCGGCTCGTACTCCTTGATCCAAGCCAGCTTAGAAGCGGTAAAATTACCCGGCGAGTTCAATAGGTGGGAAAGGCATCGCTTCTCGCCTATATTCTTAAACGCACGCTCGCCATAAGGAACAGCACGGCTATCGCACCAGATAATAGATGGACGAAGCACCTCCATCTTCTTGTCCACCACCACCAAGCCATGCATCTGGTACGAGATACCGATCGCCTTGATATCCTCGCCTTTCACCTTCGCCTTGCTCATGGCACCTTTCATAGCGATCTTCACGTACGACCACCAATCCTCCGGATTTTGCTCCGCCCACCCCGGGCGCAACGCCTTGATCGGGGCCTCTTCTTTGGGATAAAAATCCGCACCTATTGTTAACCCGGTCTCCTCATCGACAATAGAGACCTTGATGGAAGAACTTCCAATGTCACATCCTAACAGACACATAATCGTATGGTTTTATATCTTATTAAACTTCGAACGTTGTTGATTATATTTCACCTTATCAAACCGATAATACCGTGCGGCACGATGGGCGACCCCGTCTTGCATATCCTCCGTGGGCACCACGTAATCCAAGGAATTCATCTTCTTATGAAAATTGCGCACGTCCATCTCACGGTTATAGATCACCTCGTACGTGCGCCTAAGCTGGAACGCCGTGAACTTCATCGGCATATAGTCGAAAATGATAGCGGGCTCCTTCTCCACCCAATTACGGATCTCCTGTATGGCAGCCTCGATAATCTCTTTATGATCGAATGGCAAGCGAGGAAGCTCGTCGATAGGGCACCAACGGATCGAGTCGGATTTATCGGCCGGACACGTCTTCCTGCTGTTCTTGCACAAGGCGAGATAAGCGACCGTGATCAACCGTCCGATCTTCACCTTGGATGTCGCCTCCAGCCACATCACGTCCAACCGGTTCGAGGTACGGGCGGGAGAACCAAAACAACGGAATTGTTTCAATTGGACACGCTTCAAGCCGGTCGAATCATTCAGTATCCGATAGGCGGCGTCATCTAAATCCTCGTTCTCATAGATCAGGCTGCCGGGTATTTTATAGCCGATCAACTCGCCTTCCTCACTTTTTCGCTCCGCCAACAGCACGGTGAGCTTGTCATCATTGATGCCGAGAAGAACGCAGTCTACGGAAACATAGGGGGAAAGCATCTCTCTATTCTCGTTTTGTGTATCCATGATATCAGTAATTAGATTTGCGCAAATATAAGTATTTTTCTAAACAAAGCAATTACAAAAGGTCTTTTTTGCACATCCTAATTGATTATTTTTCTGATATTTCAGTATCGTACATCATACAATATGCTATACAACACATAATGTAAGTAAAACAATTAGTACGAGAACAAATAATGAAGGCGCTTTCACGTACCTCTAACTTTTATTTCCTACATTTGTTATATTTATAAAACATCGGACATGAATCTAAAAAACATATACTTCTCTTGGCTGATTTATTGGGGTAAAATGAAGGGATTGCTGAACGGGATAGCGGAAGCGATCATCCTACTCGCCTCCTTAGCCTCTTTCTTCGTATTGATCTACCAATTCGGCTTTGTACAGACACCCGATTCCGTCCATATCCTAGAGCGCTCCCGCCCATTCATCCTGCTAGCTTTTTTCACGGGCATAACACTCCGGTACGTGGTGAGGTTCCAAGAAATCATACAGGAGAAAATGTTGTATCTCGATATCAGCATCTATTTCCTTTTATTCGCCGTATTATCCAGCAAGATATTTTTCAAGGATGCCATAGCGCACTCTTTGCCTTATTTGTCTTTCCTTACGAAACCTCTCTTCGTATATGTCTTATTATTGCTGCTTAGCACGATTCACTTATCCCGGCAGACGTTCACGCTGATGCAGACACGGATCAAGCCCTCGTTGCTTTTCTTGCTCAGTTTCGTGTTCGTGATATTGGTCGGGGCCGGGTTGCTATCGTTGCCGAACGCCACTACGCACCGGATCCCGTTTATCGACGCTTTGTTTATCTCCACGACCTCGGTATGCGTAACCGGACTAACCACCGTCGACGTAGCCACTAGTTTCACGCATATCGGGCATATTATCATCATGATTTTAATACAGATCGGCGGTATCGGGGTCATGACATTTACCTCTTTCTTCGCCCTCTCCTTCATGGGGAAATCCTCTTTTACGAGCAAGATGATGCTGAAAGATATGTTGAACGAAGATCGGACGGGAGGGTTGTTCCGGGTCATCTTAAACATTCTTTTCGTGACCTTGTTTATCGAGGGGATCGGCGCCTATTTTATTTATATGGACGTACGGGGAAGCCTGCCGGGAGGTACGCAGCAGGAATTATTCTACGCAATGTTTCATGCCGTGTCCGCTTTTTGTAACGCAGGGATCTCTACCTTGAGCGGCAATATGTACGATCCGTTAGTGGCGGATAAGTACAACCTCCATTTCTGGATAGCCATGCTGATTATATTCGGAGGCTTGGGCTTCCCGATCGTCTTCAATTACCTGAAACTCTTGCATCACTTGCTGATGAATGGTATCAAGATATTGATCGGTAAGCAAAAGCATTATATCCATACGCCCCGTATTATTAATGTACATACGTACATTGTTGTTATATCTACCTTGATCCTGTTAATTACCGGAACGGCTTTCTACCTCTTTTTCGAGTATGACAATACCTTGGGCGACCTTCCCCTGCGGGGGAAACTGGCAAATGCGTTCCTAGGCGCCGTCACGCCTAGAACGGCAGGATTCAACGTAGCGGATATGGCTACATTGGCCCCTCCGACCTTAATGCTGACGTTGATTCTTATGGTAATCGGAGCCGCCCCTATGTCCACCGGCGGCGGATTGAAAGTGACCACCGTTTTCGTAGCTTTGGTTACGACCCTGAACGCCGCACGCGAGAAAGATAAAGTGGAAGTGAGAAAACGGGAGATCGCCCCATTCGCCATCCGCCGGGCATTCGCTATCATCATGATGTATTTCATGTGGGTGGCGATCGCTACGTGGGTATTATCCTATACGGAAAAAGGGGCGCCGCTGTTCTCCCTATTGTTCGAGGTTGTTTCCGCCTTGAGTACCGTAGGCTTGAGCATCGATTATACCCCTCACCTCACCCCTATCGGGAAAATCATCATTATCAGCACGATGCTGGTCGGGCGTATCGGGGTATTGGCCTTCCTCGTAAGTTTCTGCAAGGAATACACGAAAAAGGACTATACATATCCACAAGAAAATATATTAATGTAAAAATAAGATAGCATGAAATATTTAGTAATCGGATTAGGGAATTTAGGACGTGCGATAGCGAAAGACTTGACACGTGTCGGCAATGAGGTGATCGGCGTAGACATGGATCTGCATCGTGTCGATATGCTGAAGAACGACATAGCGGGGGCGGTCGCCTTGGACTCTACGGACAAAGAGGCATTGAGCACCCTGCCATTGAGTGAAATGGATGCCATTATCGTAACATTCGGTAAGGATTTCGGGACTTCCGTTCAGACCGTCGCTTTATTGAAAAGTCTGGATGCGGGCAAACTGATCGTGCGGGCGATCTCCTCGATCCATGAGACGGTGATCCGTGCGATCGGGGTAAGCGAGATTATTACCCCGGAAAAGGATTTCTCTACGATGTACACCTCCCAAGCGTCTTTAGGCGGCCTGTTCCGGCATTGGTATAAAGTAACCGACACTGAACATCTCTATAAGATCAAGACACCGGCCACTCTTGTCGGGCAAACCATCAAGAACATCGATTTCGAGGAGAATTTCGGCATCCATCTGGTAGCGATCGAACGTCCTTACGAGAAAAAGAACCTGATCGGGCTCACACAGACAGAATACAAGGTTATCAGCCGTATCACCGAGGAATTGATGATCGAGGCGGATGATCTGCTGATCTTATTCGGGAAGATGGAGCTATTGAATAAAATAGCCAACATCTAAAACAAAACATAGGCAGACGATCACGATATAATCAGCGTCGTCTGCCTACGGCAAATATCAACGAAGCGATCAAGCCCCCGCTATCTCTATCGTATAGGAGGCATCGAAGAGCTCTCCCGGTTCCAAATGCCATACCCAATCCCGGTCTTTATACTCACCCGTATAATCCACCCGGTCGCAACGTCCATACCAAGGTTCGATACAGACAAACGGAGCGTTTCTCGTAGGCGGAGACCATAAACCGACCACCGGAGCCGTAAAGGTGAGCGAAAGGTACGGGCGTTTCTCCACATCCAATAAGTCCACCCGCTTAATCTGGCTGTCCTCCAAGATAAACGTATCGATATCGAACGTATGGATATTCAACGGCAGCAAGCCGTCCGCATCCAAAGGTACCGGACGAACCACATCCCCTACGCACCCTTTCTCCACCAGCGCACGGTATACGAGATCTTTTTTCACATCGAAAGCGAAATACCCTCGATCCGGTTGATCCACCTCATAATTCGGGTACAGGAAAGCCGGATGAGCGCCGATCTGGAAATGCATCGTCTTATCTCCCGTATTCTTCACACGCCAAAGCACCTCCACCTTATTGCCCTCCAAACGATACCCGATCTCCAGAAGGAAAGGGAACGGATAGGCTCTCAGCGTGTCCGGGGTACTTTCCAGCGCGAAACGCAACTCGTTCTCCGCCTCATCGATCAACGTAAAATCCATATCCCGCGCAAAGCCGTGCTGCGACAGCGGATACACGGTTCCCTCGTTCCGATACTCGGCCTTCCATACGCTCCCGACGATCGGGAACAATACTGGGGAATGACGTTTCCAGAAAGCGGGGTCCGCTTGCCAAAGATACTCCTTTCCCGTAGCATTCGCTACGATACTACTCAACTCCGCTCCATGTTCGGAGACACGGATCGTTAGTTCTTGATTTGATACTGTCTTCATTCCTTATGATAAGTTTAGTAATTGTTCGGCGGGAAGTCCCTTGCTTTTCAAGAAACCGTTCAAAGTCCCGAATAATAAGGGCTGTCGCCGGAAATCTTCCAGATAAACCCGTTTCAGGCAGTCTACCGGCATCGATATCGGAACGTATGGGATCAAGTTTCCATGCTCATAACGATAGAGCACCTCATCCGTAGCTTGCAGCGAGGCCAACCGCCATTCCTTATCCCCCACCGAGGAAGGCTGCTTCACCTCCAGACAGGCGTTACACAGCATCGAGAAAAAGCGGGAATCAGGCGTAAAGCCCGTGTGCTCCTCATCAAAAAAGAAGGTATCGTATTCCTTTTCCAATTGTGCCGTAAAATGGTTCAAGATAGGCTCCCTCTCATATTTACAAGACAACAGGGAATAATTCTCGAACAGGCAAAGCTCGCCCAACGACTGATAGTCCAGCTCAAGGAGCAGAGAAGGCTCGGCAGACCGGGCCGGCTCACCGGGTTTCTCATACAAAGGGATCACGTACATGCCTATCTCCGGCCCCACCAGCATCCGGCTGTCCTGCCTGAAAAAGGGCATCGCTTTCTTGCTCTTTTCCACAGGTATCCCTTTGCATTCCTCATACAAACCGATAGACTCCCTAAGCAAGGAAAGCCCATACTCGATCTCCTCTTGCGGCACGATATGCATCAACCCCTTCGCCGGAAGCGTGAAAAAGGAATCAGGCCCCGAGGTAGTCCGAAAGCTTTCGACAAAAGCGTTCATTGATACTCTACAATATAAAACCATACAATCTATTTTTTGCCTCGCAAGGTAGAAAAATATTATCAGAACCGATATGCCTTCCGACAAGAATTTATCTTATTACGCAAGATCACTGCAACCCGGGTTGCAGTAAAAAGCAGTTCTACTTTGTAAAAGGAGTTGACTCGCATATCAAAATAATCATTATCTTTGTTCGGAATAACAAGCGAGTAAAAAAGACCGTACCGTAAATCAAGTATAAACCAATATAGTATACAATTATGAAACGTCGTGATTTTTTAAAGACCAGTGTCATCGCTAGCGCGGCTCTATCCTTAAATTTTGAAGGTCTGCAAGCGGCCCTTTCCACGAACACCGTAGCCGTAGAGAAGGCTCCCGATATGGTAGCCGTTATGGGTGGAGAGCCGGAGGTGATGCTAGATAAAGCCTTGGAAGCCCTTGGCGGTATCGGAAACTTCGTAAAGAAAGGACAAAAGATCGTGATCAAGCCGAATATCGGTTGGGACCGCTCTCCTGAATTGGCCGGTAATACGAACCCCAAATTAGTGAAAGCCTTGGTCAAGAAATGCTTGGAGGCCGGCGCCTCTAAAGTGACCGTATTCGACCACACCTGCGATAACTGGCAGAAATGCTACGAGACGAGCGGGATCGCCGAGGCCGTAAAAGAGGCCGGAGGTATCATCATGCCCGCCAACGACGAGAAATATTTCAAGGAAGTATCCATCCCGGGTGGCGTGAACCTGAAAAGCGCCAAGATCCATGAGGCCCTGATCGAGGCGGACGCATGGATCAACGTCCCCGTATTGAAGAACCATGGTGGGGCGAAGATGACTTGCGCCATGAAGAACTATATGGGAATCGTATGGGATCGCCGTTTCTTCCATCAAAATGATTTGCAACAATGCATCGCCGATATTTGCACTTGGCAAAAGAAACCGGTATTGAACATCGTGGACGCTTATCGTATCATGCACCAAAACGGCCCGCAAGGAAAGAGCGCGGCCGATGTGGCTACCTTGAAATCCTTGATCGCCTCCACCAATATCGTCGCTATCGACACGGCCGCCCTTCGCCTGTTCAACCAAGTGAAGAAGCTGGATATGGCTGCCGTAGGTCATATCGGTAAAGGCGAGGCTTTAAAGCTGGGTACGACAAATCTGGATAATGTGACGATCAAACGTATTAAGATATAATCGAGGATGAAGAAGCCTAATTACTTAAAAGGATTGCGGGTCGTACTCGCGATCCTCATTTTCGTACCCATACTTTTATTCTTCGTTGATTTCGCCGATGTATTGCCGGACAACCTGCACACGTTGTTGCATCTCCAGATCATGCCCGCTATTTTAGGGGGAATGGCGGGGTTGGTAGTCTTCCAATTCGTATTGGCTTTATTGCTCGGCCGGATCTATTGCTCGGTTATTTGCCCGGCGGGCGTATTGCAAGATATTATCAACCGGGTTTTCTGTATCGGAAAGAAGAAAAAGAAAGGAGTACGCAGGTTCAGCTATCATAAGCCCATGAATATCTTACGGTACTCTATTCTCGGGCTTACATTCGTACTGGCTGTTTTCGGGATGATCGAATTATGTACGTTGCTAGATCCGTACAGTAACTTCGGCCGTATAGCGAGCAACCTGTCCCGTCCGGTCGTCATGTGGGTCAATAACCTGCTGGCCGACGGATTGGCACGGATGGATAACTATACGCTTTATCACGTCACGATCAGCAACGTGACGGTATTCGGCGTGATATCCGCTTTGGTTGCGCTACTCGTATTCATCATCATGGTCGTATTCCGGGGAAGGTTGTTCTGCAATACGCTTTGCCCGGTAGGAACGCTGTTGAGCCTGATCTCCCGGTATTCGTTTTTCCGGATCTCCTTTGACAAAGAAGCCTGTACGCATTGTGGTAATTGCGAGCATACTTGTAAGGCGGAGGCGATCGACAGCAAGAACCTCACCGTAGATACCTCCCGTTGCGTAGATTGCTTCAACTGCGTGTCCTCGTGCGCTAAAGGAGGATTGCAATATCGTTTCAAGCCTTCCTTCAAGAAAGAAGCCGAAACAGCTCGCGTACAAACAGACGTGATCCAACAGGCTACCGCTCCGAACAGCCGCCGTACATTTCTCTCGGCAGGGGCTACCGTCGCAGTCTCCCTCCCGATCGTATCCTCCATTGCCCAAGGAATGGAAAAAGGGCATGGCAAAGGGCAGCACGGGCAAGGTAAGCACGGCAAGAAATGGCCCCCTATCGTACCGCCGGGAGCAATCAGCTTAGAACGTTTCAAGGATGTATGTACCGGATGCCAGATTTGCGTGACCCAATGCCCGAGTCATGTACTACGTCCCACGGGATTGGAGTATGGCTTTGATTATATGTTGAAACCCCGTATCGCTTACATCGACAGTTATTGCAATTACGAATGCACGGTCTGCTCGGAGGTTTGCCCCACGCACGCTATAAAGCCGCTTACCAAGGAAGAGAAAGCGACTACACAAGTGGGCATCGCCACCTTCTTCATCAACCGCTGTATCGTAAAGACGGAGGGGACGGACTGCGGGGCCTGCTCGGAGCACTGCCCTACCCAAGCCGTGCATATGGTTCCTTACGAGGGCACGCTGACCATCCCGCAAGTAAACCCCGATCTTTGCATCGGTTGTGGCGGCTGCGAATCGATCTGTCCCGTACGCCCGATGAGAGCGATCATCATCAAGGCGAACGAAGTACACAAGTTCGTGGAGAAGCCTAAAGAGGAAGAGGTGAAAAAGGTAGAAATAGATGACTTCGGATTCTAAGAGAAAAATGCTACCTTTGTCACAAATTTTTGATACATGACATTTGAATTACAGTATAACGATACGAAATCGAACGCTAGGGCGGGCTTGATTACCACCGATCACGGGGTAATCGAGACGCCTATTTTTATGCCCGTGGGTACGCAAGGTACGGTAAAGGGTGTACATATGACCGAGCTAAAGGAAGATACCAAGGCACAAATCATTTTGGGGAATACGTACCATCTGTATCTTCGTCCCGGTATCCATATCTTGGAGCAGGCCGGAGGCTTGCATAAGTTTAATACATGGGATCGCCCGATATTGACCGATAGCGGGGGGTTTCAGGTATTCTCTCTTTCCGGCAATCGTAAGCTGCATGAAGAGGGAGCCGAGTTCCGCTCGCATCTCGACGGCTCCAAGCATATGTTCACGCCGGAGAAGGTGATGGATATCGAACGCTCTATCGGTGCGGATATCATCATGGCCTTCGATGAGTGTTGCCCGGGAGATGCCGACTACAATTACGCCAAGCAATCACTGGGCCTGACCGAGCGTTGGCTGGATCGTTGTTTCGCCCGCTTCAACAGCACGGAGCCGAAATACGGCTACCGGCAAAGTCTCTTCCCGATCGTACAGGGATGCGTCTATACGGACTTGCGGCAGAGGGCGGCGGAGAACGTGGCCCGAAAAGGCGCCGATGGAAACGCTATCGGGGGACTGGCCGTTGGCGAGCCTACCGATAAGATGTATGAGATGATCGAGGTCGTAAACGATATCTTACCGAAAGATAAACCTCGTTACTTGATGGGCGTAGGTACCCCGATCAATTTACTGGAAGGGATCGAACGAGGCATCGATATGTTCGACTGTATCATGCCAACCCGCAACGGGCGCAACGGCCAACTTTTCACGCGTTTCGGTACTATCAATATGCGTAACAAGAAATGGGAGAACGATTTCTCGCCGGTCGATCCGGACGGACATTCCTACGTGGATACCTTATATAGCAAGGCTTATCTGCACCACTTGATCAAGGCGAAAGAAATGCTTGGCTTACAGATCGCTTCTATCCATAACCTCGCCTTCTACCTATGGTTGGTGAAAGAAGCGAGGGCACATATCATCGCTGGCGATTTTACTACATGGAAAAGTGGTATGGTCCGTCAATTAGCGAACCGGTTATAAAAAACGAGACAGATGAAATTTAAACTAAAACGGATCGATTGGTATATCATCAAGCAGTTTCTGGGCACGTACGTGTTCGCTATCGCCTTGATTATCTCTATCTCCGTCGTTTTCGATATAAACGAGAAGATCGATAAGTTCTTGAATCCGGATGTCCCCTTAAAAGCGATCATCGTGGATTATTACTTGAACTTTATCCCCTATTTCGCCAATTTGTTCAGTCCGTTGTTCACATTTATCGCCGTGATCTTTTTCACGTCGAAGCTAGCGGATCGTTCGGAGATCATAGCGATGCTTGCCAGCGGTATGAGTTTCCGTAGGTTAATGCTTCCTTATGCGGTCTCGGCTACGATTATCGCTATCGTGACGTTTATCCTGAACGCTTACATCATTCCCCCGGCGAATGAGACTCGTATCGATTTCCAGAACAAATATATCCGTAACAAGAAGGTGGATTACGTGAAGAACGCCCAATTGGAGATCGAGCCGGGTGTTATCGCTTATTTCGATAGCTATGACGCTCGCTCGAACATGGGATACCGTTTCTCTCTGGAGCATTTCGAGGATAAAAAATTGATCTCCCGTCTGACCGCCAAGTCGATCAAATACGACTCGCTTTATCAATGGACCGTTATCGATTATATGATCCGTGATTTCGATGGCATGCGGGAACATATTTCCCAAGGCTCCCGTAAGGATACGACCTTGACCATCGTGCCCTCGGACTTCCTGATTTCCGTGAATGATTGCGAGACGATGACAACGCCCGAGCTAAATACGTATATCAACCGGCAGAAAAAAAGAGGTATCGGGAATATACAGACCTTCCAGATCGAGTATCATAAGCGCTTCGCCACGATCATGGCGGCGTTTATCTTGACTTCTATCGGAGCGTCGTTGTCTTCCCGGAAAATAAAGGGAGGTATGGGTATGAATATTGGTATCGGATTGGCGTTGAGTTTTTCTTACATCCTGTTTATGACGGTTACTTCCACCTTCGCTATTAATGGTTATGTGAGTCCTGCCGTAGCGGCCTGGATACCGAATATAGTTTATACATTTATAGCGATATTCTTATATCAGAAAGCACCAAGGTAATTGATTAGCCCCATGTTGGTATAACCCTGCCAAATTTCATCCAGTTGTAGAGACGAGGCACGCCCCGTCTTTACAACCTAGGATTTTCAATTATTTCGTGAAATTAAGTCCAAACTCTAACGTTTTTGCGTTCGGGAGTAATTGCAATACCATATCTACCATTTGCTGATAATTCTCCGGAACCATCGGTTTCAAGATAGGAGCTATCATGGTCAAAACCGGTACAATTAAATCCTTATCCGCATAAAAAGTAGCCTCACTTCCATCCACCTTCATGTTAAGAGGTAGACCATAATAACCTCCTAAATCAACCAAAAGCTTCATGATCTCGTCAATAGAGATACCAGCGGCCTCCAATTTGTCACCAGCAGCCTGTTGTAATAAAGTAGTCAAGACTGTCACATAATTTTTATCCACAACCACCATAAATTTCCCGTCTACCACACAATATTGGATACTTGCCATTTTTGTGATCTCACCGATTCCTTTATCCTCAGAAGCCCCTATAGGTCTCCAAGAAACATCGAAGATTCCATCTTCCGGTAAGTTAACATTTACAGCACTTACTTTGCCCCAAATCAAGTTACCGATAGCAGGTTTTATCATAGGCACGAGATTATCGATAGTAGAATTCCCGGTAACTATATTCGCATAAATAGCTCCCGCACCCGCTTTCAAGCTCCAATTACCTACGATAGAAGAAGTTAATTTACGAGTATAAACAACAGAAGCTACGCCCCCTTTCACCGTACCATTTACTGATACCACGCAATCGCCAACCGTACTCTCGCCGGTAAACGTATAAGTGCCGTCCGCTTCCTTCAACGCGGCATCGATAACGACCGACTTATTTTCGGGGATGATATTGTTCAAGGTTACGGATGCCTTCTCCGCAGAAGAAGCGGCAATCACGACCGATTTACCGTCAACAGGGATTGTCACTTCTCCCATTACCAGATTTACGCTCTTACCCTCGTACGTTTTCGACAGATCTTGCCAGTTACCGGAAGAACTTGAATCGTCATCATCACCACATGCCGTAAAAAAACCCATCGTGCAAATCACGGCAAATACATACAACAAACTCTTTCTCATGACTCTTGTTTTAAATTTAACATAAATAGCTATTAATATTATCACAAATATATCCATTCCAACTTCCACTAACAACAATAATTTAATATCAGATGTTCGATTCCTGTGTTTAGATCAAAATAATATCAATCTCTCACAAACAAAGCCTCCATATTCTCCCAGCATTTACTACTTTTGTCGTATCAAATACTTAAAAACAATCTATCATGAAGAAAGTGTTTATCTCAATGACCTGCGTATTAATCGCTCTATCCGGTTGCACGAATGGAGGAAGCAATAAAGAATCCATGGAAGTCGTACTGAATATCAAACGGAAAGTAAAACCCGAATGTGTCTCCGCCTTAAAGGAATCATTCTTGAAATGCAAGGAAAGCACGTTGCTAGAACCGGGATGTATCGACTATGGCATGTACCAGTCCCTCACCGATAGCACCGAATTCTTTATCGCCGAGACTTGGAAAAACGACGGGGAATTACAAAAGCACGGCGAAACCGCCCATCTTAAACAACATCTGAATGAGATCAAAGATATGGGAGATCCTTCCTATAAAGGTAGTTTCCGGAAGATTTATGTCTGCCCGAGTGTAAACGATTAATCGTTAAGAATTGAAGATTGAAAATAAACGCTTCGTGAAGCTTGATTTTTAATCTTCAATTCCCTATATTTAATTACAAAAGATCTGACGCCAATTCAGATAACTCGCTTCGCTCGCCTTTTATCAAGTTGATATGGGCGAACAAGTCCTGTCCTTTCATCTTGTCGATCATATAGGCCAAGCCATTACTTTGGGCGTCTAGATACGGGGAGTCAATCTGTTGGATATCTCCCGTGAAGACCATCTTCGTTCCCTCTCCCGCACGGGTGATAATCGTCTTGATCTCATGCGGCGTGAGGTTCTGGGCCTCATCGATGATACAATAAGTCTCGGACAAGCTACGCCCCCGGATAAAGGCCAACGCCTCGATCACCAACTGGTTGTTCTTCTGCATATCGTCGATCTTACGGACATCGGGATTACCCGGGGCAAACTGAGTCTTGATCACGTTCAGGTTATCGAATAGAGGTTGCATATAAGGAGCGACCTTTTGCTTCTCGTCACCCGGAAGGAAACCGAGATCCTTATTCGCCAAAGCGACGATCGGACGGGCCAAAAGTATCTGTTTATACGTGCCGGCTTGTTTCAAGGCAGAGGCCAACGCCAACAACGTCTTTCCGGTACCGGCCTTTCCGGTCAACCCCACCAGCTTGATATTCGGATCGTTCAACACCTCGAAAGCGAAACTCTGCTCGGCATTACGGGGCTGGATACCAAAGTTCGTGCCTTTATCCACCTTCTTGATCTTATCCGTAAACGGATTGTAGCGAGCCAATACACTATTACGTACGCTTTTCAAGATAAAGCATTCGTTCGGGTCGAGCTTAGACTTGATATCCAACGAATCTGCGTCCACGCCTTCCGGAGAGCTGTAGATCTTGTCGATCAAATCGGGGTCTATATTCTCATAGGTCTCTTGCGCACGCTCGAAAATATCTACATTCACGACCTTATCCGTGATATAATCCTCAACGGGAATACCCAAAGAACGAGCCTTCATACGAAGGTTCACATCCTTGCTGACCAAGGTTGTCTTGATCTTCGGATTCTTCTCGGCGATCGTCAACGCACAAGACAAGATACGGTGATCTGGAGTTTTATCCGGAAAAGAATGCGCTATTTTCTCCTGGTACTTATCACCGGTCACGATATAGAGTGTACCTTTTCCCGGTCCTAGTGAGGCGCCTTTCAAGAACAGGTCATTACTGGTCAATAAGTCTAGCTCCCGAACAAACTCACGGGCATTATAATTGATCTGCTCACTCCCCTTCTTGAACTTGTCCAACTCTTCTAATACCACGATGGGTAGATAGATATCATTTTCCTGAAAGTTCTCGATGCACTTATAGTCATGTAATATGACATTCGTGTCCAACACAAAATTCTTCTTTGCTCCCATGGCCTTTCGATTTAATGATTATTGCTTCTAATATAAGAACAATTCTGACACGTTGATAGTTCAGGCCTGCTAAAATTAGTTACACACACCAATAATTTCGTCATATTGACCAATTCAAAGAAAATATGTATCTTTACGAGGATTAAAAAACACAGGAGGATAACATCATGTTCACAAATTTCAATTTCCAGCAAATACTTAGCGCCTTTATCGTATTATTCGCTGTTATCGATATAATCGGAGCTATTCCCATCATCATAGACCTAAAGGATAAAGGCAAGGATGTCAATGCGTTGAAGGCAACCCTAATCTCTTTTCTATTGTTATTAGGGTTCTTCTACGCCGGGGATATATTGCTCAGGCTTTTCCATGTGGACATCGAGTCGTTTGCCGTGGCCGGCGCTTTTGTGATCTTCCTCCTATCTTTAGAGATGATTCTCGACATAGAGATTTTCAAGAATCAAGGGCCAATCAAGGAGGCTACGTTGGTGCCGCTGGTATTCCCGTTGCTAGCCGGAGCGGGATCGTTCACCACTTTATTATCGCTCCGTGCGGAATATGCCAGCGTGAATATTATCGTGGCGTTAATATTGAATATGCTATGGGTATATTTCGTGGTTCGTATGACACGGAAGGTGGAAAGGGTTTTAGGAAAAGGCGGTATTTACTTGATCCGTAAATTCTTCGGTATCATTTTATTGGCGATATCCGTAAAATTATTCATGAGCAATATCACCCTGCTAATGGAACAGATAGAAGCGAGTACGAAAGCAATATAGGATTTCCTTTAAAAGAGCATCCAGTTTCATCCTATTGAAACAAAGAGTTCATTAGGATGAAACTACAAGGCATCTATTATTTTCCGAAACGAGATGTGTCTATCGAATCATGTTCCTTCTCCTTGTAACCACCAAACTTCCAGACAAAAGATAATTTCAGACATCTCTCATCATTCAATTTCCTCATCCGGCTCCATTGATTGCCTTGGTTTATCTTGATGGTACGTGGAATGCTGCTGGCGAAAATATCGTCTCCTTTAAGTGTCAAGCTGGCACGGTCATTCAAGAAAGTCCATTTTAATCCAGCGGATATCTCATACATGGAACCCAAGTCGTATATACCTTGGATAGCACCGGGAGTCACGTATTGGCCGTCTATCGTCATTTTTAAATTCGGTTTATCACATAGGTTAAATGTGTTACTCATATGCGCTAATCCTAGATAAGCCTCACGGTTATATGAGATGCCGTGGAAGTTATCATTCTTTTCTTGCATCCTCCAACCTCGCAGTGTGATGCGGCTATTCCAAAAACGACCCACATTAAAAGGAATGATCACCGCCAATCCCGTTTCCAGACTATAATCCATATTCTCGAAACGAAAAACGGTCTTCAGTTCCGTATCGCTTTGATAAGGAAGTTGGGCGAAATAATCCGGCGTGTATTCACAGAACGCTACCAGCATATACTTTTGGCGGAAGATATAGACCATCTGCCCCTCATACGTGCGATAAGGTTTCAACAAGGGATTTCCCGCCACCTCCGAGTAAGAGTTTAGAGGCGTTACTTGCGGGGAGACTTGCCAATAACCGGGGTAGGTCTTATCGCTACTTATATCGAACTGTAAAATATGGCGGGGAGAAAACGTATAGCTCAGGGATACGGTAGGAAACAACGCCCCCTCATTCCATAGGTTCATATTTTCCCGGCTAGAGGTGTAGTCAGACTTAAAATACTCCCCTTTCAGCCCAACCGTAGCAGAGAAACGCTCTCCGAAGCTTTTCGATACCTCTGCGAAAATATCAGCGATGTATTCCTTTTGTGTATTATCCTCCAACGCTTCCTCGTCCATCTCATAGCCAGCACCTTGCTCATATAAATACTCCGAATAGTTTTTCGACGAGGCGTAACCTCCATGCACGCCGTAATTCAATCCCCACCCGGAAGCGAAACTATGTGTCTTATTTAGGAATACGGACCAGCGGGATACATCCTGTCTCGTATTATTTATCATATCAGTCCGGGAACCATTCGTATTCGTATCATGGTAATCAAGTACCGAGGGCGAATGATAACGAGTAAAATCCGCTCCTGCCGATATCCCGGCATGTCCGTCATACTGTAAACGTATATTATGGATAGCGGAGTGCCCGTCGTCACGGACCAAGCTCGTACTCTCACTTTTATTTTCCGGCTTCGACAGATCCAGATATGAGGTAAAGGCATCACGGTCCGATAAGACTTTATCTCCCTTCAGATAATATGCCAAAGAGAGTTTATCCTCATTCGCGAACGTATAATCCATTCCCAGACGAACCGTTCCTCTATTTACATGGACAAGGGCCCGATTATGTTGGCTTATTTCCGTCATACCACTATTTAATGTATGGCGGGCCAACATATCCTCCCCCATCACATCCCGTCTCTTATTACCATTCAACAGGAAATCTAAGCTAAAGCCCTTATTCGTATAAAGTAAATTCACATGCGCATCTCCCCCCGCATGGCGATATTGGGTGTAATCCACACCCGTTTCACCTTGCCAAGAAGGAGTCTCGGACTCATTCTTACTTAATACGACATTGAGTAACGCCCCCTTGACATTATATTTAGCTGGAGCGTTATACATCACCTCAGCCTTTTCGACCCTTGAGGCTGGCATAGTTTTCAGTAACTGGATTAATTGATCTGCCGACATTGTCGTCAACTGCCCATTCAAGATTATATTCAAACGACTGGCCCCTACCAGTTCCAGATTATCATTCCGCTCGATAAGCCCCGGTAAGTCCTTGATGATCTCAAAAGCGTTCGTGGCAGTCTTATCCTTCATCAGTTGAGGGATATCATAGGTCAGCTTGCCTCCCTCCAGTTTCACTTGCGGGCGTTCTCCCTTTACGGTAATCTCGGCTAACTGATAATCTTTCTCCTCCAGCACCACCGTACCTACGTTGGCGGTAGTTATCTTTTTCCCTATCGTATTATATAAGATGTGCTGGAAAATAAGTCGATACGACTGGTCTAGCGGATGATTCAATCGAAAATCCCCAAGCGTATCGGTAACCACGGCATCCACATATACAGAGTCAAGGGTCTGTAAAATCACCGCCACTCCATCTATCGGTTGTTCCTTGCCATCCATCACTTTTCCGGAAATACCTTGTGCCATAATCTCACCGAGACTCATCAGCAAGCATAAAATCATGTAGTAAATAGTACGTTTCATATCGGTTTGTTTTTATCATTTTTCGTTCATACAAAAGAAACGTATTCTTAAAAGAAACTATGTTACCACTCACTTACGAAGTCTTACCTTGTCTTATCAGGAATGTTATTTAGTCTTATCGCCAATTATCAAACCCAACAAAGAGGAACAAGATAATCTGGAAAACACCTTCAGAAAAGTAGTATGAATGGTATCCTTTGTGCTAAATCTCACCTAAGGGAATTGCAGGAAAAAGGTTTCGAGGCCGCCGTACTCTTTGATGCGAAAACGTAAACTGAACATTAAGAGGTTCTAACTGTTGATATATCAATCAAATATTTGAAGATAACCTATTAAAAGTTGAAAATCATGTGTACAAGAGTAGTTTATTCGGGAACAAACGGGATGGTAGCGACTGGTCGCACGATGGACTGGAAGACCGATATGCATAGTAACCTATGGGTGTTTCCTAGGGGGATGGAGAGAAACGGGGAGACAGGAAAGGATTCTTTAAAGTGGAAATCCAAATACGGCAGCATCATCACCTCCGCTTTCGAGATAGCCAGTACGGACGGAATGAACGAGAAAGGTTTGGTAGCTAATTTGCTCTGGTTACCCGAAGCCCAATATCCGGCCAGAGATAAGAATAAACCGGGCCTTGCCATAACGATATGGGTACAATATATGTTGGATAATTTCGCTACGGTGGAAGAAGCGGTCTCTTTTATCAACGAAGATACGTTTCAAGTAGTATCGGATAAGATGCCGGACGGTTCCCGCTTGGCGACCTTACATTTATCGATTTCCGACGCAACCGGTGATTGCGCTATCTTCGAATACATAGGAGGTAAACTGACCGTTTATCACAGTAAGGAATACAAGGTGATGACTAACTCCCCTACTTATAATAAACAGTTGGCTCTTTGTGAATATTGGAAATCGATCGGAGGGCTGAGTTTCCTTCCGGGTACCAACCGTGCATCCGACCGTTTTGCCAGAGCTAGTTTTTATATAGATGCCGTACTTAAGACGGACGATGAGAAGATAGCTATCGCCTGTGTATTCAGCGTGATCCGTAACGCCTCTGTCCCTTATGGCATATCGACTCCCGAGAGTCCGGAGATATCCACCACGCAATGGAGAACGGTATCCGAAAGCAAGAACCTGATTTATTTCTTTGAGTCGAGCCTGACCCCGAACACTTTCTGGGTACGACTGAGAGACATGGACTTATCGGAGGGTGCGCCGGTACTTAAACTATCCATCGCCAACGGTGAGACCTATCATGGCAACACTTCAAAAGACTTTAAGCCGGCGCAACCATTCAAGTTTATGGGTGTAAAGGATCTTATTTAGTCTTGGCTAACTATTTTTTGGGATAATATGTTCCATATTTCCTTTTACAACATTTGAGTTTCAATTAATATTTATATTTGACGTCAAAAATCTTACAATATGGATAAACAGTTCCTCTGCCTTGATTCACCTACAGACTTTATGGTTGGTAAATACATATCCGCCGATGAACTCAAGGAGTTTATAAATATTCCTTGTAAGATAAAAGCCGGGGTCTTTATCCTTTGCATGGAAGGGCAAATACGCTCAACTATCAATATGTCAGAATTGACCACCTCGAAACTCAATGTTGTAACGCTATTGCCCAATAGTCGCATACAAATACATGAGATATCCCCCGACATCTTGATCTATTTCATAGCGTTCTCTTTCGATTTTATGTGTTACGCAAATTTTATCAAGAGCACGATGGGTTATCTACTTATGATTTACAGGTATCCGATTATAAAAATATCCCAAAACAGGGCCAACCTGATCACGAACTTCTACGAGCTTCTCTATCAATATGCCGTATATCCCGATATCTTGAACAATAAAGAGATGATAAAGGCCATTTTTATGATGTGTAGTCAAGGTATCGCAGAAATATACAGTAAAAATTACCCATTAGAGAAACAGGAACTTACACGTCCGTTACAAATCTATCAAGAGTTCCTAAATATGGTATTAAGATACTATACAAAAGAGCATAACGTATCGTTTTATGCCGAGAAGTTGGGCCTCACGTTCTCCTATTTCTCGACATCCATCAAAAAAGCGATCGGCGAGACTCCCCAAGAGATCCTCACGCAAACAATAATCATAGACGCTAAGACACAGCTAAAAGGGACTAACCAAGAAATCAAAAACATAGCGATGGACCTCGGCTTTAATAATCTATCGTTCTTTAATAAGTTCTTCCGTCGAAATGTAGGCATGACTCCACAAGAATACAGGGGTAAATCGTATACCTATTCTTGTTACCAGAAAACATCCGACTAGCCGAAAGCAAAAACGGAACATATTATCAAAAAGAAGAATTTCAAGGGTACCTTTTATAATTTTTACTTTTGTAAAATAATATAAAAAGACATACGATGGAAGGGCGAGAGACGGATCTAGAATACAACTTATTGATGGGGCTTACGGGAGCTAGCGTCAGCAAACATTTATTGGATGAGCATTTCACACTTTTATGGGCAAATGACTTCTATTACGATATGATAGGTTACCCCAAAGAAGAATATGAAGCTCTTTTCCACAATAAACCCGATTTGTATTTTAAAGGTTATGATGAAGCTTGGAATATATTATCCAAGAATGTTTACGAGACGATAGCTAATAAAGCCAGCGGTTACGAAACCGTTATCCAGATGCCAACGAGAAAAGGGAAAAGATGGACTAAAATCACCTCAACGTTTACCGACCAACTACAAGACGGCATCCCTATCTCCTATACGGTAATGACCGATGTAGAGGACGTAATGCGAAGGCGGATCGAGCAAACGATCACTTATGATAATATCCCCGGCTTCATATCCAAGCATAAGGTACATAAAGACGGCAGTTTTACATTGCTGGAGGCAAATGATAAATATATGGACTTCTCTGGTATCGATAAAAATTCTTTTTTATCTTTCAGTCCTTTCTCCCGTTTAGATGAAACAAGCCGTAATACGATGAACGCACATATCCCCTGTATGCTAAAAGGGGAACCTGTACATTTCGTTATCCAGTCGAAAGACAAAAACGGCAACGGCGCTTGGTTACAGTTGAACGGGGAATGTATCGGCTGGGAAGGTGACGAGCCTATCTATCTTATCGTTTACATCAATATCACCGACATTACCGAACAGAGGGAGTTGCAAAAGAAACTGGAGAAACAGTCAAAGCAACTTAAAGAAGCACTAAAGTCGGCGGAACAAGCCAACCAAGCCAAATCTGATTTTCTCGCCCGCATGAGCCACGATATCCGTACACCCATGAACGCCATCATGGGAATGGCGACTATAGCCAAAGCCCATGTAGATGAACGTGAAAGAATATTAGATTGTATGGAAAAAATCAATGGAGCCTCTAAATTATTATTGAGTCTGATTAATGAGGTTCTCGATATGTCCAAGATCGAAAGTGGCAGGTTAATTCTTTCGGAGGATGAGTTCAATGTGGGTGAGCTCTTGCAAGACTTGGTCGTTATGATGCAACCGGAGATCAAAAACAAACAACAAACTTTAAATATACACGTCAAGAACCTTAGGCATGAGAATGTAAAAGGCGATACGCAGCGTATCAAACAGGTATTGATGAATATCCTCTCGAACGCAATTAAGTATACGCCGGAGAATGGGCGAATCACGATAGAAATCTACGAGAAGGACCCTCATAACGGCATCGGAAATTATCAATTCGTGTTTGAGGATAACGGAAGAGGTATGAAACCGGAGTTTCTGGATAAGATTTTCGAGCCTTTCGAGCGTGCGAGCGATGATGAGATCAAGAGGATACAAGGCACTGGCCTCGGGATGTCGATCAGCCATAAGATCATTCAGATGATGGGAGGAGATATCAAGGTGGAGAGTGAATATGGCAAAGGTTCCCGCTTCACCATCGACATGCCATTGGTTTGTCGGGATCAGAAGCCCGATGATAAGATAGAGGTAGAAGGTTTAGAGGTTCTTGTGGTAGATGATGATAAGATCGCTTGTCTAAACACGTCTAGCTGTTTGCGAGAGATCGGGATAAACAGTGAATGCGTATATTCAGGTAGCGAAGCTATAGAAAAAGTACGACAGCATCATTTAGCGGAGAAAGAGTATTTCGCCGTGATCATTGACTTGAAGATGCCTCAAATGAACGGCATTGAAACAACCCGGCAAATCAGACGTTTCGTGGGAGCGGACGTACCGATCATCATTCTCTCCGCATACGATCTTGAGGAATATGAGGCAGAGGCTAAGGAGGTTAAGGCCAATGGATTCATCACCAAGCCTCTCTATAAGTCCAAGCTACTCCAAGTATTGAGATCTTTCCTTGACGAAGGAGACCAGCCGGAACCGATCCGCCCATTCAAGTTATCAAACGTCGATTATTCCGGCAAGCGCATCTTGCTGGTGGAGGATAACGAGTTAAATCGTGAGATCGCCGTAGAGATCATCGGCAGCACCGGTATCACTATCGATACGGCGATAAATGGGCTCGACGCCGTACATAAAGTCGCCCAATCGGAAGAAGGATTTTACCAGATAATACTGATGGATATCCAGATGCCTATCATGGACGGTTATGAGGCGACCCGGCAGATTCGTTCCCTCCAACGAAGGGATATCGCACATATGCCAATTATAGCCATGACCGCCAACGCTTTTTCCGAAGACGTGACAAACGCTATCAAAGCGGGCATGAATTATCATTTGGCTAAACCGATTGATATTGGGGCGTTGATGGGCATCCTTAGTAAATATTTACAAGCGCCCGCATAAAGTTTATCTTGCGTATTAAAAGTTCATGTAATAAAATTGTCTATTTTTAGCGATCAATTCGATTATAAGCATAAAGAGACTTCATGAACATCAGACTTCGTTTTAAGTTAATCGCTTTGTTGATCGTCCTATCGCTGGCCGGGCTTTTGGTTTTCCAAGGATACTGGCTGAAAGGTTTATATGATACATTATATAAACAGATGGAGATCAATATAGAGGAAGCGATGAAGATCGCCGACTATAAGGAGTTGTTCCTGCGCATCCGATCTATCAAAAAAGAACAGGGAGCGCTGGGACCTCAAACCCAAGATGTGTACTTCAGCTCAGAGCTAGATCCGTCTAATAAGCAGAAGATGGACGCAAAAGCTTCGATCCATCCGCAGAAAGAAGATCCTGACCTTAACCGGGAAGATATCTTCAAGACGGCAAATCCCGACTCACACATGAAACTACATATCGATTACGGGGATGAGGAGGACTTTAGCTCGATAGACTCTACCCTAACGGATTACCTATATGTAATCGGCGAGGTGGAGGACATGGTGCAGCAAGCGATGCACGCAAATATAGATTCTATAAAACCAATTGATTTCAAGACCTACAACAAATTATTAACCTCGGAGCTGGAGGCAAGAAACATCGTAACGGAACATGAGCTGGTAACGATTTATAAACCAAACAACGGGGACGAGAAGGGTTGGATGCATCTGGACAAGCCGGAACGATTCACTACGTGGAAAAACCCCGTGCATTTCGATTACCCGCTCCATAACGAGAGCACGTTACAATATCGCCTGTTCCTCAAATCGCCGGCCAGCGTGATACTCACCCAGATGAAAGGCATCCTGATCTCCTCCTTCCTATTACTTTTGCTGATCATTTGCGCTTTCATATACTTACTCCGCCCATCTTAAAGCAAAAGACCGTGGAAGAATTGAAGACCGATTTCACCAACAATATGACGCATGAGCTGAAAACCCCGATCAGCGTCAGCTATGCCGCCGTAGACGCATTATTGAACTTTAGCGATCCCGTCAACGAGAAACAGAAGAAATACCTGACGATCGTTAAAGACCAACTTATCCATCTTACCGGATTGGTGGAACAAATCTTGACACTCGCCGTAGAGAACCGCAGTACCTTCCGCTTGCGCCCCGAAACCATCTCATTAAACGAGTTGGTGAACTCCCTCATCGAGCAATACAAACTGAAAGCGAGCAAACCCGTGGAGTTTACTTGCTCCATCCCCGAGGATATAGAATTGGTGGCCGATCGTACCCACCTATATAATATGTTGAGCAACCTTATCGATAACGCGATCAAATACGCCGACAAGGAACCTTGCCGCATCGAAGCGACAGCCCGGCAAGACAATCACGAAACGACAATCTCCATAACCGATAACGGCCCGGGTATCAGCGAAGCCAACCAGCGGCAGATATTCGACAAGTTCTTCCGGGTTCCCAGCGGGAATATCCACAACGTGAAAGGTTATGGCCTAGGATTATATTACGTAAAAGACATGATGGGTAAACATGGAGGAACAGCCCGTGTGGAAAGCGTCCCCGGCAAAGGCTCCACCTTTACCCTGCATTTTAAATAATAATCCGAAAATAAAGTATCAAATATGGAAAAGATAAAAGTACTACTAGTAGAAGACGAGCCTACATTGGCCATGATCATCAAGGATACGCTGGATGGGAACGAGTTCGATATCACCCTAGCTGCGAATGGCGAGGAGGGCCTCTCCCGTTACGCGGAGATCAAGCCGGATATTATCGTAGCGGATATCATGATGCCTAAGATGGATGGTTTCACGATGGTCAAGTTGATCCGTAAGACGGATACGCATACCCCTGTCCTATTCCTATCGGCCCGTTCCGCGGCCAACGACGTGGTAGAGGGCTTCGAGCTGGGCGGCAACGATTACTTGAAAAAGCCTTTCGGCATGGCGGAATTGATCGTGCGCATCAAGGCGTTACTGCATAAGGTGTCCGTCCAAAGACCGGAAGCCACCTCTTTCCGTATCGGGCTTTATACGTTCGATTCCATCACGCAGACATTGGTCTACCGGGGAGAGAAACAACTCCTCAGCAACCGGGAATCCGAGATATTGAAGCGCCTTTGCGACAATAAGGACCAAGTATTACCGATGAAAGGGATCTTGATAGACCTTTGGGGGGATGATTCTTTCTTCAACGCACGCAGCCTGCATGTCTTTATCACCAAGCTACGTCATAAGTTATCGAAAGACGAGTCTATCAAGATTTTGAATATCCGGGGAATCGGATATAAACTGATCATTGATTGAATTGCTTCAATGCCTGTGCCATCTGGTCCGGGCATGAAGTTCCCCTTCCATGACAATCGATGCCAGACAAACGACCGATAGCGTCTTCGATGCGCATACCTTTCAATAAGGCGCACATGCCTTGCCCGTTACCGTGGCAACCTCCTACAATCTGCACATTCTCGATCACGCCATCCTTCGCGTCGATCACCATCAACTTAGAACAAACACCTCCTTGAGGCGTATAGGTTATACGTCGTGTTTCCATTTTCTTTTTCTCTCCTTTTTATAAACGAGTCGCAAAGGTATAAATAAAATTAACTACATTTGTAGCATCTAATTTACAAAAACATGACATACGAGGAAACGCTACACTATCTATATACCAGCATCCCGGTCTTCCAACACAGCGGAGCTTCCGCTTACAAACCCGGTCTTGGTACAAGTATCGCCCTAGATGATTATCTGGGAAATCCGCATAAAGCCTATAAGACCATCCATGTAGCCGGGACAAACGGCAAAGGCTCGGTCAGCCATCTATTGGCGGCCATTCTCCGGCAATCCGGTTTCAAGGTCGGGCTTTATACCTCTCCCCACTTAGTGGACTTCCGGGAACGCATCCGGGTGAACGGGAAAAAGATCTCCCAAGATTACGTGGTTGATTTCGTCGAGCGTCATCGTTCTTTCTTCGAGCCTCTCCATCCTTCTTTCTTCGAGTTAACGTCCAGCATGGCTTTTGAGTATTTCCGCGACCAGCAGGTAGATTACGCGGTTATCGAGGTCGGGCTTGGCGGTCGTTTGGACAGTACGAACATTATCACTCCGATCTTGAGTATTATCACGAATATCAGTCTGGATCATACGCAATTCTTGGGAGATACGGAGGAGAAGATAGCGGCGGAGAAAGCCGGCATTATCAAGAAAGGCGTACCGGCACTTCTTGGGGAAGCCGAGAAACAATCGGTTTACGACGTTTTCAAAAACAAGGCGGAAGAAGTTGGCGCACCTTTCTACTACGCCCAACGAATGGACATGGTAAAAGACGAGTGCAGGCTGACGGTCGGTGGCAAATGGTTCTTCCCTTCCGTTGAATATGGAGAAATCCAAGGAGAACTTGGCGGTGAGGTACAGGTAAGAAATGCTGTCACCGTATTATCCGCCATCCATATATTACGAACGGAATTGGGTGTAGATATCATCCCGGAAGCGGTACACGAGGGTTTCGCCCACGTAACGAAACTGACGGGATTGATGGGACGTTGGCAAACCTTGCGATCCAAACCGACCGTCATTTGCGACACGGGGCATAATGTAGGAGGCTGGGAGCACCTAGCGGAGCATCTGAAAGTCTTGCGTCAATATTGCGGGCAAATCTATATGATCATCGGCATGGTAAACGACAAGGATATCGATGGCGTATTATCCTTGATGCCGCAAGACGCTTTTTATTTCTTCACGCAAGCCTCCGTGGAGAGAGCGATGCCCGTAGAGGATTTCGCCGTGAAAGCCATGCGTCACGGACTGTCCGGTACCCTTTGCGATACGGTGCAAGACGCTGTCGAGAAAGCGTTAAGAAGGGCTCGTGAGAACGACCTGATCTTTATCGGAGGCAGTACGTTTATCGTAGCGGACGCTCTCCCCTTGTTCATGAAAGAAGACGAATACAAATAATATAACTCTATAAAACAAATATCATGATAGAAAAAATTCATCAGAAACTAAGCGACTCGAAAGTCGCACGCTGGAGTGTACTCGCTTTGGCGGCATTCACGATGCTTTGCGGATACTTCCTTACGGATGTAATGGCTCCGCTTAAACCGATGTTGGAAGAACAGCTAAGCTGGACGAGTACGGAATATGGTTGGTTCACCAGCGCTTACGGCTGGTTCAACGTATTTCTCTTCATGTTGATCATTGGTGGTATCGTTCTGGATAAGATGGGTGTCCGTTTCACGGGTGTCGCTTCCTGTATCTTGATGATTATCGGTTGTTCCATTAAATATTACGCCATCTCGGATGCGTTTACGATGGAAGGAGAGCTTTTCGGATGGAAAGCGCAAGTGATGGTGGCCGCCCTCGGATACGCGATCTTCGGTGTCGGCGTGGAGACCGCCGGTATCACGGTATCTAAGATTATCGTACGGTGGTTCAAGGGAAAAGAGATGGCGTTGGCTATGGGCTTGGAGATGGCTACGGCTCGTTTGGGTACGGCCTTGGCTTTATCTATCACGGTTCCCGCCGCCAAGTACTTCGGTAGCATCTCCGCTCCTATCTTGCTTTGTCTTTGTATGTTGTGTATCGGTTTGATCGCCTTCCTCGTATTTTGCGTGATGGATCGCAAGCTGGACGCTTCGATGGACGCTATCGAGCAAGCCGAGGAGGAAGAGCCTTTCCGTTTGAAAGATATCTTATTGATCGTTACTAATAAGGGTTTCTGGTTGATCGCTCTGCTTTGCGTATTATTCTATTCGGCCGTATTCCCCTTCTTGAAATACGCTACGGACTTGATGGTCAATAAATATAACGTAGATCCGGAGTTGGCGGGAAACATTCCGGCTATCTTACCTTTCGGCACGATTCTTCTGACTCCGTTCTTCGGTAACTTATACGACCGCAAGGGTAAAGGGGCGACGATCATGATCTTTGGCGCCTTGATGTTGATCGGCGTGCATTTATTATTCACGCTTCCGATCTTGAATCAGTGGTGGTTCGCCACGATCGTGATGATCGTATTGGGTATCGCTTTCTCCTTGGTCCCATCGGCGATGTGGCCATCTGTTCCGAAGATTATCCCGGAGAAGCAATTAGGCACGGCTTATGCCTTGATTTTCTGGGTACAGAATATCGGTCTGAGTATGGTTCCCTTATTAATCGGCTGGATATTGGATACGTATTGCAAGATCGACAATGGTACGGGCAAACCGGCTTACGACTATACGATACCGATGGCAGTCTTCACCTGCTTCGGTGTACTCGCCCTCTTCATCGCCTTGATGTTGAAACGTGAGGACCGGATCAAAGGCTACGGCCTTGAATTGCCGAACATCCAAAAGGACGCCGATAAAGCCGAGGCCGAGATAATCGCTAAAGAGATGATCGCGGAGCCTTAATAAAGCTCATAACCCTAAATAAATGGAAGGCGCTGTAAACCAAGTTTACAGCGTCTTTCTTTTTGATGACTGAAAACCATCGTCATTGGAACACACAAAAAGTTCGTTTGAAAAAGAGAAGTAGCGAAACAACTACAATATGCCTTATTCATAAAATCTTTTTTAGCGGTAATATTAATAAAAAACACCCTTGATTTTCGGAACGGCATATTGAAATGTGGCATTTATCCGTGGTCCAGCCATCCAAAAGGAAATCATATGTATAGGTCTTAACGCAGTGGCTTATATATTTCATTAGATCCTTATTATCAGTTAAGAATAGATATACAGCTTCACAAATGTCGTTTTGATTAAAAAGGCAAGTGAGCGTGGAGGTTTTGAACACGACTTCCAATGTAATCTGGCTTACATCATTCCACGTATAAGTGATCGTACATAAATCCAGATTCTTCAATAACATCTGCGCTTTCCTTACCGGCAAACCAATTACTTGATGGGATAAGCTTATTATCTCGGAATAATCCTTTTGAGGATATTGATTTTGAGTTTCCATTGATTTCTGTGTTTATCATTCGCAGACAAAATAAGCTTACCGCCTGCTGATATACCATCAATCCCCCTGATAAAATATCAATGTCACGACTAATATTATCAGATGACAGGGATAAATGATATATCTGACTACGTATTGTCGGTAATGCAGGATCATCATGATAGACACCTAACAAATTACGATGAATTTATGTTTCTCTGGCTATGAATAAAATTGGGTGCGGTTACCCCGGATATCTGACATGATAGTAAGATAACTCAGATTTAATACTTATTTTTGTGACAGGATCAATAAAAACTGACATGGAAACAACATTTACCAAAAGAAATAGTCATGGAGCCAACTTAAAACGTTGGAGAGAATGGAGAGGCATCAAACAAGAAGTGCTAGCCGACAAAATAGGGGTATCACAAGCCACCTTATCTGGCTACGAGAAAAAAGACGAATTGGAACCTGAAGTATTGGAAAAGATAACTAAAGCTTTGGACATTCCGATAGAGGCGATCACGGAGCTTAATGAAGGAGCGCTTATCAATATTTATTCTGGCACATGGCAAGATAACGCAACTGCAGCCGGAAGCATTCAAAATCAAACTTTCAATCCCATCGATAAAATAGTCGAGCTTTACGAACGATTACTAAAGGCCGAGCAAGAAAAGGTTGCCATGCTCCATGAAATCATAAAGGATAAATAAGTATCGATTATAGAGACCGTAAGCGAAAATGAGATAATCTTGACATTATGATCGAAATAACAGAATAACGATGTCAAGACCTTTTTACAAATAGAGAAAAAGAGGGAGAGACCTATGATAAAAACATACGTTTTCCCTCATTTTCTTGCCTAAATACCCCTGTTTGGACTCAAAAGTAATAGAGTTAGGTAACACAAAAGGCTGTATTAGGCAACACGACCGTATGTATTAGGTAACGCAACCGTATGTATTAGGCGATACATACGGAAGAAACAGCCCTCGCATCCTATAGAATTGATCGATACACCCGTATAAAATGGCTATTTTCACCTAAAAATATGAGATACGATGAATTAATCTCGCTAGAATAAAAAGGCCTATTTCCATAAAATACTACAAGACAACCAGATGCTATTATTCTATGCCATTTTCGGAAGCAAGGCATACCTTGGCCCGGAAAAAACGCTTCTCCGGGAGTTTAGATTACAGAATGTCAAAACGTCAAACCTACTCTTTTATGCGTGATGCCCATCGTGGGCCCCTTATTAAAGCCATATATAGTTCACCCGATAAAACAGAACGTTTATAAGGATATCTTCTTATCTTCGCGTATCATATAAAACAAACATTAAATACTATGATCTGTTTCCCGAATGCCAAGATAAACCTAGGTCTGAACGTGGTAAGCAAACGTCCGGACGGTTATCATAATATAGAGACCATCTTCTATCCGATCCCCGTGAAGGATGCCCTCGAGATCGTCGCCTCGGATCAGCCCAGTTTCACCGGGACCGGAATCCCGGTAGACGCTCCCCAAGAGAAGAACCTCGTCATAAAAGCGCTGAACGCCCTAAAGACGAGATACGAGATTCCCCCGCTAGAGGTCCATTTGCTGAAAGCGATACCTTTTGGCGCCGGGCTTGGAGGAGGTTCCGCCGATGCCGCTTTTATGTTGAAGCTGGTCAATGATTTCTGCGGTTTGGATATTCACCCGGATGAGTTGGAGGCGATAGCGTCCACCATCGGAGCCGATTGCCCGTTCTTTATCCGTAACACGCCGGTATTCGCGACCGGCACGGGAAACCAATTCGAGCCCGTGGACTTGTCCTTGAAGGATTATTATCTATGCTTGGTAAAACCGGATGTAGCCGTCTCCACCCCCGAAGCCTATTCGATGGTAACACCCGCCGCGCCCGAGACCTCCTTGAAAGAGATCATCCGGCTACCGGTATCCGAATGGAAAGAGCGGATGGTGAACGATTTCGAGCGAAGCGTATTCCCGAGACATCCCGTGATCGAGCGGATCAAGGATACCTTATACGAGGGAGGCGCCTTATATGCCGCCATGTCCGGCTCCGGATCGTCCGTGTTCGGTTTGTTCGAAAAACCAACCCATTTCAAGGAACAATCCCTGTTCAGCGATTGTTTTCTATGGGAAGGACAATTATCATGAATCAAATAGAGACTTTTTTTGATACGATGGCGGAACGCTGGGACGCTGTCTGCGTACATGATCCGGGAAAGATCCGGACGATATTGGATCGTACCAACCTGCGGCAGAACGCCCGCATCCTCGATGTCGGTTGCGGCACGGGGATATTGGAAAGTTACCTGCTGCCGTACGAACCCCGCCAAATCGTAGCTATCGATATAGCGGGCCAAATGATCGAGAAAGCACGCATGAAATATCCGGATCATCCGCTCATCGAGTTCCTCCAAGAGGACGCTATGAGCTACGAGGGGAAAGGATTCGACTATATTATCCTATATAGCGCTTACCCGCATTTCATGCGGCCGGAACGGTTGATCGAGCATATGAGCGGCTTGCTCGCGCCCGGCGGTAAATTGGTTATCTGCCACAGCGAGAGCAAGGAAAAGATCAATACGCACCACCATCGGCACGCCGATCGATTATCGCTGCCCTTGCCCCCGGCCCGAGAGGTGGCGGCATTGATGGAGCCTTATCTTCTTCCGCTCGTCGTAGAGGATACCGAACAGCTTTACATCGTTTGCGGAAAACGTTTATCCTAAACTAATTATATATGGACAGAAAAACTAACTTAATTCCGGCATTGCTTCTTTCCGCCCTTTCGCTTTACGCCATGGAAGACGTGAAAGTAACGCAATTCCAGCACGCAGGCCCGTTCACGGTCAACAAGCCGATCCTAGCGGACAGCCTCAACGTAAATGGCAAGCCTTTCGAGGCGAAGAATCTATTAAAAGCGACCTTACCGTTCGAGCAAACGCTTGCGAACGCCACGGTACTCGACGCTGACACGGCAGGCGCAATCACCTTCGCTGCCCCGCAAAAAGGATATGCCCTGCATCTATTCTCTTTCTTCTTGAACAGCGACCGGTACGTAAAAGGCACGCTCGATATATCGAGTCCCGGGGCGTTCGAAGTATTCGTCAATGATAAACCGGTCGGAGCCTCTTCCGAGTTGGTGATGGAACCCCGCCGCTATCAAGTAGTCGTTAAATACCTGACAGCGGAAACAGACACTTGTCCTCCCAGCCTAAAGGCTACCTTCAAGAGCGAGGCGGAAGCGAAAGTCGTAGCTTCCTTGAACCCGGAGAAACGCTACACCCTTCTGAATATCATAGAAGGAAAGGATTTCCAAGGCGTAAGTGTCTCCCCGAACGGAAAGTATGCCTTGGTAAAATACGTCAACCGGTTCCCGGAGAGCAAGAGCGAATCGTACGGGCAATTGATGGATGCCGCTACGGGACGGGTCTTATTGCAAGACGGAGGTTTCTTGACAACCGCCAAATGGATGCCTAAAAGCAATCGATTGTATTACACCCGCACCGGTCTGGACGGTACGGAGTTGGTAACCGTAGATCCGTCTACCTACCAACAAACGGTATTAGTCCCGAACCTTCCGAAAGGGCGGTTCGTATTCACCCCCGATGAGTCCACGCTTCTCTATACCGTAGAAGAGGAAGGTCCCAAGGAAGGGACGGACTTGATCCGTGTATTAGAGCCGGCAGACCGTATCCCGGGTTTCCGTGACCGCTCCTTTATCTGGCGGTATGACTTAAAAACAGGTTTGTACGAGCAACTTACTTTCGGGCATACGGACACTTATATCAATGATATCAGCGCTGATAGCCGCTATCTATTGTTCAGCACCAGCGACCGGGTGTACACCTCCTTGCCGCACTCCCGCAACTCCCTTTATAAATTGGATTTGCAGACCATGGCGATCGATACGATCTGGGAGAAAGCCCCGTACGTAAACCAAGCCGCCTTCTCGCCCGACGGTAAACAGTTATTGGTAGCTGGGGCAGGCGACGCTTTCGACGGGATCGGACGAAATATCAAGCAAGGACAGATCTCCAACTCGTACGACGGGCAGTTATTCCTATACGATCTGGCAAGCCGTAAAGCCTCCCCTCTCACCAAGGACTTCAATCCGAACGTGATCGATGCCGTATGGAACCGCTTCAACGGGCAAATCTATATCCTCTGCGAGGATGAGGATTATCAACGGATCTATACGTGCGACCCAGCAAACGGGAAGATCAAGCAAGTAGCCGCCTCCGAGGATATTATCATGTCGTATGCGTTGGCCGACAACGCTCCGGTTCTCTTCTATTACGGACAGAGCGCGTCCAACGCCAACCGCCTTTACGCTTACGACCTGAAAGGTGGAAAGAACCGCTTGGTGTATGATCTCTCGCAAGATAAATTAAAAGATATCGCCTTAGGCGAGGTACACGACTGGAACTTCAAGTCGGATGACGGTACGACGATCCAAGGTCGTTATTACCTACCGCCTCATTTCGATCCGAATAAGAAATATCCGATGATCGTTTATTACTATGGCGGTACTTCCCCGACGAACCGTGCGCTGGAGATGCGTTATTCCATGCATATGTACGCCGCTCTCGGATACGTGGTCTACACCTTGAATCCGAGTGGAACAACGGGCTTCGGACAGGAATTCGCCGCCCGCCATGTGAACGCATGGGGCCTGAAGACCGCCGATGAGATCATCCAAGGTACCAAGCTGTTCTGTAAGGAGCATTCGTTCGTGAACGAGAAGAAAATCGGTTGCATCGGTGCCAGCTACGGCGGATTCATGACACAATACCTACAAACCCGTACGGACATTTTCGCCGCCGCTATCAGCCATGCCGGTATCAGCGCGTTGAGTAGCTATTGGGGAGAAGGTTATTGGGGATATGGCTATTGCTCCGTAGCGAACGCCGGGACTTATCCTTGGAACGCCCCGGAGTTCTTTACCAAGCAAAGCCCGTTGTTCAACGCCGATAAGATCAATACCCCGCTCCTATTGCTTCACGGCAACGCCGATACGAACGTACCCATCGGGGAAAGTATCCAGATGTTCGCCGCCTTGAAGATCCTAGGAAAGACCGTGGAATTCGTGCAGGTGGATGGCGAGAATCATGGTATCGTAGGTTATCAGAAGCGTATAGGCTGGCAAAATACCATCTACGCATGGTTCGCCAAATGGCTGAAAGACGAGCCGGAATGGTGGAAAGCCTTATATCCGGATCGTACTTTATAAGAATATTTATTTGAACGAAAGCGCCTGTGTCTCCCGCGAGGGAATCGCAGGCGCTTTATTCGTTTGCCCAACCCCGGCTGTCATCCGGATCAGCTCCGTTTACGAACGGTAATTTTGATACAAAGATCCGTAATATGTATACATGCGCCTGAGATAAATCCGAATATCTTTGTAATGTTAAACAATAATGATATCCTTATGAAAACAAAAGCAATCGCACTCTTCCTGCTAGGCTTCATACCAGCCTTCGCACAAGATATCCCAACTTCTAAAACAGAACAAAATATGGACAGAATCGAACGCTGTAAAAAGAATTACACCGAGCTATTCGGAGGCGAGGCATTGACCGGACAAGGAACAGATCCGGAAATGATGGACATTCTCCAGAAATTCATCTTCGGGGAGGTATTCCGCACAGGAGATCTTGATAAAAAGACCCGGGAGCTTATCACTTGCACCGTATTAGCCACGATGCAAACCTTGCCCCAACTGAACGCCCACGCCAAAGCGGCGCTAAACGTAGGCGTCACTCCCATCGAGCTACGGGAGGCGATATACCTATGCGCTCCGTTTATCGGTTTCCCGAAGACATTGAATGCCTTAAATACCATCAACGAAGTCTTTAAGCAACAAGGCATCGCTTTGCCTCTGGAGAGACAAGCTACCGTTACGGAAGAAGATCGCCACGAGAAAGGACAAGCCATACAAAGCCGGCTTTACGGCGAGGGAATCAAAGAGGCCATGAGGAACGTCCCGGGAAATATGGGTCCGGAAGTAGAGCGATTCCTCACCGAATTCTGCTTCGGAGATATCTATACTCGCAACGGGCTAGACCTGAAAACCCGGGAGTTACTGGCTTATTGCATACTAACGACCCTTGAAGCCGAAAGCCAACTACACTCGCATCTCGAAGGGAACTTACTGGCCGGCAATAGCAAGGAGACCTTAACGGCGGCGGTTATACAATGTCTTCCTTATATCGGCTTCCCTTCCGCTATCAAAGCGTTGAAAATCATTAAGGAATCCTCTCAGCCCGCCCCAAAGAAGAACTTAGTCCGCCTATCCAAGATCACGGTCGATCCCGCCCAGTTGGAGCGTTATAACGCCTTTCTGGAAGAAGAGATCGAGGCTTCCATGCGTCTAGAGCCGGGTGTTCTTACACTGTATGCCGTATCGGAGAAAGAACATCCAAATAAAGTAACCATCCTAGAGATTTACGCAGATCAAGACGCTTATAAAAGCCATATCCAAACGCCCCATTTCCAGAAATACAAACAAGGAACATTACAGATGGTGCAAGAGTTGGAGCTGGTAGATAGCACGCCCCTGATCCCCGGACTAAAGATAAAATAAAACAAGAATCCCCGCTTTCCGGCACGAAGCCATCTAAGCGGGGATTTCATATATCCGTGAAAATCTAAATGACTTGTTATTCGATCATTTGATATTCGGATTCAATTTATGCCATTCGGAAATAGCGGGAAGCACGCCCATAGCGATCACCTCGTCACGTAAAGCGCAAAGGTGCTTGTAGCTCTTCTCCAAGGCAGCCTCTTCTTCCGGTGTACCGTGCACCTCTTTCAACGCTACGCCGTCTTTCGTAATTGAGGTCTCCCAAGCCATCATGATATGATCGAACTTACCGTTTGATACATAAGCGCCAGCCGGCCAACGGAACGGTTTACCACCCATCGCAGCTGCGATCATCTCGATAGATACATATGACGGGCTTTGGAAGGAAGAACGGCCCCGCAAAGCGATAATGTTAGCGCCACCCTTCGTAACCTTGGTTTGTATCTCCGCCCATTGATCTTTCGTCAAGGCATCCGTACCGATAAGTTCCGTCAAAGGCTTGCCATCCACCTTAGCGGTAGAGGCGAAAACAGCCATTTGCTCGCCATGACCGCCATACGTACGACAATTCTCAACCTGATCCATAGAGATACCGAAATGTTTTGCCAACTCACTGCGTAAACGAGTTGAATCCAATGCGGCCAACGTCGTAACCTGAGAAGGTTTCAAGCCGGAATACAATAAGGTAATCAAACCGGTAATATCCGCCGGGTTAAAAATAACCACGATATGCTTTACGTCCGGGCAATAAGCCTTTACGTTCTTGCCGAACTCCTCGGCGATAGCGGCGTTTCCTTTTAGGAGATCCTCACGGGTCATACCTGCCTTTCTTGCGGCACCACCGGAGTTAACGATATATTTAGCGCCCGTCAAAGCCTCCTTGATGTCTGAGGTAAAAGTGATGTTTACACCCTCGAAACCACAATGGAATAATTCCTCGGCGACTCCCTCCAAACCCGGTGCGTAAGGGTCGTACAAACAAATGTTAGAAGTTAGTCCCATCATAATAGCGGTCTGTGCCATATTAGAACCGATCATACCTGCTGCGCCGACAATCGTCAGCTTCTCGTCTGTGAGTGTTTTCATAAGAAACCTTGTTTTTAAATGTTTATTTTTCTTTTCGACACAAAGATACGAGATTGAGAACTCTTGTCCTAATCATAAAAACGAATCCCCCATAAATAAAAGTTATGAATAGCGTCTCTATGATTATTCCAAGATTATCACGTACCTTTGTATTATGAAAACATTTAAACTAGACAATTGGTTGCCCACGACGAAGAAAGAAGTCGAGGCACGGGGATGGGATTACCTCGACGTGATCCTTTTCTCGGGAGACGCCTATGTGGATCACCCCTCTTTCGGGGCGGCCGTGATCGGTCGTGTATTGGAAGCGGAAGGATTACGGGTAGCGATCGTACCGCAACCGGATTGGCGGGGAGATTACCGGGATTTCAAGAAGCTCGGCGTTCCCCGGCTTTTCTTCGGTGTATCCGCCGGTGCCATGGATTCAATGATCAACCATTATACTGCCAATAAGCGATTACGCAGCGACGACGCCTATACGCCGGACCAACGTCCGGGAATGCGTCCGGACTATCCGAGCATCGTCTATACTAAAATACTGAAAGAATTGTATCCGGATGTCCCCGTCGTATTGGGTAGCATCGAGGCCTCATTACGCCGGCTTACGCATTACGATTATTGGCAAGATAAGCTATTACCGGGAATCCTTGCCAGTAGCCCGGCCGATTTATTGATTTACGGCATGGGCGAGAAGCCGATCAAGGAATTGGTGCGCCGCCTAAAGTCCGGCATTCCTTTCAACGAGATCAAGAACATCCGCCAAACGGTTTATCTGGCAGACAAAGAGGATGCGAAAGACGACGATATCGTGCTCTTCTCACATGAGGAATGCCTAAAAGATAAATTGAAACAAGCGAAGAATTTCCGGTATATAGAAGAGGAATCCAACAAATACAATGCCTCACGTATCTTGCAAAAGGTAGGAAAACAGGTGATCGTAGTGAATCCTCCCTTCCCTCCAATGACGGAAGCGGAGATAGATGCTTCCTACGACCTTCCCTATACCCGCTTGCCGCATCCCAAATACAAAGGGAAAGTGATACCGGCTTTCGAGATGATCAAGTTCTCGGTGAATATCCACCGGGGTTGTTTCGGAGGATGCGCGTTCTGTACCATATCGGCGCATCAAGGGAAGTTCATCGCCTCCCGAAGCAAGGAATCGATCTTGAAGGAAGTGAAAGCGATTACCGAAATGCCCGATTTCAAAGGATATCTAAGCGATTTGGGAGGCCCTTCCGCCAATATGTACCGTATGAAGGGGAAAGATGAGCGAATTTGCGCCAAATGCAAGAAACCGTCTTGTATCTCCCCCGTCGTTTGCAAGAACTTGAACGCGGACCATACGCCGCTACTGGATATCTACAAAGCGGTAGATAGACTTCCCGAGATCAAGAAGTCGTTTATCGGAAGCGGTGTACGCTATGACCTGTTATTGCACCGTTATGCGGATGAGTCTTTAAACAAGGCAGCTCAAACCTATACCGAGGAATTAATCGCCCGCCACGTATCCGGCCGTTTGAAAGTGGCCCCGGAGCATACGCAAGACGAGGTGTTGAAACAAATGCGTAAACCGTCTTTCTCGCAATTCGGACAGTTCAAGAAGATATTCGATAAGGTAAACCGGCAATACGGGTTGAACCAGCAACTCATCCCCTATTTCATTTCCAGCCATCCGGGATGTACCGAGGCGGATATGGCGGAGCTGGCGGTGATCACCAAGAGCTTGCATTTCCAGTTGGAGCAAGTACAAGACTTCACGCCTACGCCGATGACATTGGCTACGGAGATGTATTATACCGGATATCATCCTTATACGTTGGAGAAAGTATATACGGCCCGCTCAAAAGAACAAAAGTTGGCACAACGCCAGTTCTTCTTCTGGTATAAACCCGAGTCACGCCGTCAGATCATGCAAGTATTGCAAAAGATGGGACGAAAGGATTTGATTGAGAAATTATTCGGACAGAGGGGTGACATGAATCCCGCTCCCAGAAAAAGAAGATAATAGGCTTTTGAGATTAGCTGTATCGATGAATTACGAGAGTAGTCGCATCGTATCACGGGAGTAGTCTTGATGGATAACGAGAGTAGTCTCGACAAGCGATGAGACTACTCTCGTTATTCCTTATGATTATTCTTTCACGGCGATCACCTCGATCTCTACCAAACCATTCTTCGGCAGTGTCTTAACGGCTACCGCCGAACGTGCGGGAAACGCACCTTCGAACTGAGAGGCGTATACCTCGTTCATAACGGCGAAGTCGCCCATATCCGCTAAAAATACGGTTGTTTTTACGACATCATTGATGCTATAACCTGCCTCTGCCAAGATAGCGTGAACATTCTTGAACGCTTGGGCGGTTTGTTCCTTTACGGATCCCTCAACGAAAAGTCCCGTAGCAGGATCGATACCCAGTTGTCCGGAAGCGAACAGCATATTACCTACTTGCACCGCTTGGCTATACGGACCGATAGCGGCGGGAGCGTTTTTTGTAGCGATAACTTTCTTCATTTTCTTCTTTAGTTTATATACATATTATTATTGTTGCTCGTTCATACGTTGGCGAACCACCTCGTACACCAGAATGGAAGTGGCTACAGATACATTCAAGGAGCCGATCGTTCCGAATTGCGGAATCTTTACCATATTATCGCAGATGCGCAAGTTCTCCGGAGACACACCCGTATCCTCCGCTCCCATCACGATCGCTACCGGTCCTTCATACTTCACCGCCGTATAATTCTCCGCCGCTTTCTCGCTGGCGGCAAATACCTTCACCCCGCTTTGCTGCAAGAAACGGATCGCTTGGTTGATACTCTTCTCCTTACAAACCGGCAATACATGCAAGGCACCGGCAGAGGTCTTGATCGCGTCGGCGTTTACCGAAACGCTTCCTTTTGCCGGAATCACGATCGTATCGACTCCCGCACACTCGCAGGTACGGGCAATAGCGCCGAAATTACGCACGTCCGTAACCCCATCCAGCAATACGATGAAAGGATCTTTTCCTTGCTCATACACAAAAGGAATGATATCTTCCAAGCTCTGGTAGGTAACCGCCGACATAAAAGCGATCACCCCCTGATGATTCTTTCGAGTCAAACGATCCAAGCGTTCAGCCGGAACACGTTGTACCGGTATCTCACGGCCTCTCAGTACCTCAAATAACTCTTTGGATAGATCCCCTTGTAAATCCCTTTTCACAAGGATCTTATCTACCTCCTTATCAGCCTGTATAGCCTCAATCACGGCACGAATGCCGAACACCATTTCGTTTTCTTTCATACTTTATATAACGCAAAACTATTAATTTCACAAATGTAGGGATAAATAATCAATTCTTCAAACCTTCAGCCTTCGCATAACATTCCCGGCATAAAGGCTCGTATTCGGATTGTTCCCCTAAAAAGACCCGTTTATCATTTCTCACGATACGATGGGATACGTAAGCCAAACGTCCGCATTTCACGCAGATGGCATGCACTTTCGTCACCTCATCGGCGATAGCGCATAACTCCGGCATAGGACCGAAAGGAACTCCCTTATAGTCCATGTCCAACCCGGCCACGATCACCCGGATACCGTTAGCGGCCAATTGATTGCATACGTTTACCAATCCCTCGTCGAAAAACTGGGCCTCGTCTATCCCCACCACATCGATCTCGGAAGTGAACAATAGGATACTGGAGGAAGAATCCACCGGAGTAGAAGGAATCGAATTACTATCGTGCGAGACTACGTTATCCTGCGAATAGCGGGTATCGATCGCAGGCTTGAAAATCTCCACCCGCTGCTTGGCGAATTCAGCCCGCTTCAAACGGCGGATAAGCTCCTCCGTCTTACCGGAAAACATGGAACCGCAAATCACCTCGATCCGCCCTTGTCCCGGATACTGGAATATATGTTCTTCTGAAGGCAATGTCATTACTTTCTCCTTTTTTGCCGGCAAAAGTACATAAAAAAGCGGAACTGCGGAAGCTTACTCACCGTATCACCGGTTCTAATTGTCTCTGCACAGGCGTTGCAGTGGGCATTGCCTATAGTGATACACGGTGTAAGGCATCCATCGTCCGCCTCGTTATAAATTAAGGTTGGGCCGATCTATTTTCCAGTTGAGCGACGGTATCTTCCGGTTCAGTAAAAATCCGCCTTATTCCTTCACCCATTGCCTCTATTTTTGCCCGGTAATAAATAACTAGGTATATCTTATGAGAAGAATTTCATATATCCTGCTTCTGGGCATCCTTTTATCGGCATGCCAAAAGAACACAAAGTCCAAAGGCACGAACTTACCTGTCGAGGTGATCTCTCCAATAAAAAAGACAGAGACCGGCAGAAGTCGTGAATACACCTTTCTATCAAGACCCTATAATGAGACAGTCCTCTCTTTCCGCATCAATGGCCCCGTCTTGAATTTCGACTTACGGCCCGGACAAGCGTTCTCCAAAGGCAGCACAATCCTCTCGATCGATAACCGTGACTTCTTGATTCGCAAGCAGCAAACAGAGGCGCTCTACTCGCAAACCAACCAAGAGTATAAACGGATCGAGGCCCTTTACAAAAAGAATAACATCTCCGGAAGTAACTACGAAAGAGCGAAAGCGGATTTCCTTGTCGCCAAATCCAATTACGAGACCGCCGTCAACGCCTTAAGCGACACCCATCTGTCCGCCCCTTACGACGGATATATCCAAAATATCCATATCGAACCTTTCCAAGACGTGAAAGCGACCGAGCCGATCCTTACCTTCATAGAACTGGACAGGCTCAAGATCGAGACCTATATACCAGAGGAAGTCGCCTTACACTTATATGATAAAGAAAAACAGAAGCTATGTCAAATAGAAATCCATTTCGATACGGCTCCCGAACGGACAATCACCCCTTCCGATTTATATGTGTCTAAAAGTACGACAAACAATAACCTCTCTTATCTGCTGACCGCCATTGTCCCAAATCCAGATATGGAATGGCTGGGTGGAATGAGTGGAATCCTCTCGATCGACCTACCCAAAGAAGAGCGGTCTCAAAATCTATGGCTTCCCTTAACGGCTATCTGTCACCGCCCCCAAAAAGGAGATTATGTATGGGTGGTTAAAGGAGACAAGGTAAACTCCGTTCCCGTCAAACTCGGTGAGCAAAGAAATAACCAGATAGAGATCGTGGAAGGAATCACGGAAAATGACCTTGTCGTATTGACAAGGCAACGTTTCCTTTCCGAAAATAGTACCGTAACCATCCAAAAATAAGTAAGATGCAAAAATTCATCAAATATTTCCTGAAAAACAAAGCGGTTACATGGCTCCTGCTAGTCCTAATCTTGGCAGGGGGGCTGTTCTCTTACGCAAAGATGGGAAAACTGGAAGATGCCCCGTTTACGATCAAGCAAGCCTTGGTACTTACCCCTTATCCCGGCGCCTCCCCCTCGGAAGTTCAGTTCCAAGTGACGGATGTACTGGAAGAAGCCATTCAATCCTTAGGCGAGTTATACTATCTGAAGACAGAGAACCGGGCTGGACTTTCCAAGATCACGGTCTACGTGAAAAAGGAAATCCGGGCCGACGAGATGCAGCAGTTATGGGATAAACTACGCCGAAAGGTAAACGACGTACAAGGCAAATTACCTTCCGGAGCGGGAACCTCCATCGTCAATGATGATTTTGGCGATGTATTGGGTGTTTTCTACGGATTGACCGGAGAATCTTATACCTACCGGGAACTGGAGGATCAAGCCAAACTGATCAAAGATGATTTACTGAAAGTAAAAGACGTGGCAAAGGTAGAGATCTACGGCATACAAACTCCCGTAATCGATATCCGGATAAACCCCACGATCTTATCCAATCGGGGTATTACGACAGTTGATATCAAACGGGCGTTCGACGGACAGAATAAAATGGTAGACGCCGGGAGTATTCGCAACGGGGAGACTCGCATACGTATCGAATCCACCGGTAATTTTTACTCATTGGATGATATCCGTAACCTTACGATCGTATCTCATTCCGGCGAACATTTCCGGCTAGGCGATATCGCCCGTATTGAGGAGAGTTACCAGACTCCGCCCCAAAACTTCATGCGCATCAATAACAAGCAAGCGGTCGGTATCGCTATCTCTACCGTACCGACCGGGAACGTGGTCGATATGGCCAAGGCCGTGAAAAAGCGTATTCAATCATTTTCGGAGACCATGCCCAAGGGTTTTGAGCTCACCTCCATATACGACCAAGGATATGAGTCCGCCGTGGCCAACCAAGGATTTATCTTGAACTTGATCATCTCCGTCGTGACCGTAGTAGCGATCTTATTGTTCTTTATCGGTTTCAAAAACGGCCTTTTGATCGGTAGCGGATTGGTTTTCTCTATCTTCGCCACTTTAATTGTCATGTTCGCCAACGGGATCGCTTTGCAACGAATGTCTCTTGCCGCTATCATCATTGCGATGGGTATGTTGGTAGATAACGCCATCGTAGTATCGGACTCTGCCTTGGTAAATATGCAACGAGGCATGCGCAAACGTATCGCAATCATGAGGGCTTGCTCATCCACCGCCCTGCCTCTACTGGCGGCTACGGCTATCGCGATCCTCACGTTCTTGCCCATTTATTATTCACCGCATATCACGGGCGAATTACTTTCATCCTTAGTGATCGTGATCGGAGTATCCTTGATGTTCAGCTGGGTGTTTGCGCTTACGCAAACCCCATTCTTCATCCAAGAGTTTGTACGGCGCCCCAGACCGGACGAGTTAACAGGGGAATTATTCTCTGGAAAATACTATGATTATTTTCGGTCTTCCCTACGCCTTGTCATCAAATACCGATACGCTACAGTAGGTATCTTATCCGTTCTATTGGTTATCTCCGCATGGGGTTTCCAGTTTATCCCGAAAGTGTTCGTGCCCTCGCTCGATAAGCAGTATTTCACTTTAGATATGTGGCTACCGGAAGGTACAGCCATCGAGGAAACCGATCGATACGCTACCGATATGGTCGAATCCATCCAAGAATATTCGCAGACGGAAATGGTTTCGACTTATATCGGACGGACACCGCCCCGTTATTATCTATCGAACGTTAGCTTCGGTCCCCAACCAAACTATGCCCAATTATTGGTAAAATGCAAGACATCCGGAGAGGCCCGGGAATTGCATGCCTTGCTACAAGACCCAATTCGCTTAATATATCCGGAACCGCTCATCAATGTGAACAAGTTTGAGTTAAGCCCGCTTACGGAAGCCTTGATAGAAGCCCGTTTCCTCGGACCGGACCCGGCGGTATTGGACTCTTTGACCGGAGTAGCTATCGACATTATGCGAAGGAACCCGAAAGTAACCGATGCCCGGAATGAATGGGGTAATATGACCTATATGATACGCCCGGTATATGATCCGGTAAAAGCCGGTTTCTTAGGTATCACCAAGGCTAATTTGATGGAATCCGTCAAATCCATCGAGGAAGGTACGGTTATCGGGATTTACCGGGATGAGGAAAAGAAAGTCCCGGTCTTATTGAAATCGGAGAAGAGCGGAATCGACGATCCCCGTTCATTAGGTGATTTCTCGGTGTGGAACGGAGAGAAATCCGCACCCTTGTCACAAGTAACCCGACAGGTAACCTCCGCATGGGAATATCCGCAGATCAAGACCTACAACCGGCAATTGTCTATGGCAGCGATGTGTGGCGTGAAAAACGGTTACACCATGTCTGAGGTACACGGTGAGATTCGGGAAGAGATCGAGAAAATGAACCTGCCCCAAGGATATAGCTTCTTCTGGGATTCACAATATAAAGACCAGACAGAGGGATTGCAAGCCCTTGTCAAATTCTTCCCGCTGGCTTTCTTGATGTTGGTTGTTATATTGGTCGCTTTATTCTCCAATTTCCGTCAACCGATAATCATCCTTTGCGTGCTCCCTCTCTCCTTAATCGGGGTAGCGATCGGTATGTTACTTACCGGGTTCGATTTCGGCTTTTTCCCGATCGCCGGATGGTTGGGGCTCTTGGGTATGATTATCAAAAACGTAATCGTATTATTAGACGAGATTAACACGCAACGTCGTAACGGTATCTCTCCATACGACTCGATCATAGAGGCAACCATCTCAAGGACTCGCCCGGTCTTGATGGCGGCTACCACGACTATTTTAGGAATGGTGCCTTTACTTTTCGACGTAGCGTTCGGTGGAATGGCGGCGACTATTATCTTCGGACTCACCTTCGCCACCTTACTTACGTTATTCGTAACCCCGACGTTATACGCATTGTTTTACCGGATTCATTCACCTCATAAATAAACGATAAAAATGGACAAAGTATATATTATCAGCGGTCTCTTATCCTTCCTATCCTTCCCGTTAATCGCACAAAACAGCGATTATCAAGCGCAATATAGGGAAAAAGTCTTGGAATACAACCAAGACTTGAAAGCAGCGGGATACAACGAGGCCATGAAACAGGAAATGATCAAATCGGCCCGTGCGGATTTCAAACCGAAACTCTCGGCGAAAGGTAATTTCAATTATACCGGTAATCCGCTAGAATTATCGATTGATTTGCCATCTATGAATTCCCCCCTTTATTTTCAAGGTAAAGATCTGAAATATGGGGCGACTCTCTCCCTCTCGCAACCGATTTATACCGGAGGCGGCATTCGTGCCAACTACCAAAAAGCACGGCAAGAAAAAGAGTTGGCATCCAATGAATCCGATCGTATAAAAAGCAATACCCTACACGACGCCGATATCTACTATTGGAATGCGGTAGCCCAGCACGAGCTGGTTTTCGTGGCACAGGCATTTCGTACATCCATACAGCAACTGGTGGACGTCGTACGCCACCGGGTAGAAGTCGAATACATCGATCGAAACGATCTTCTTATGGCGGAGGTAAAGCTAAACGATGCAGATTTCCAGTTATTGCAAACTCGTGATAACGCCGAGATCGCACGTTTGGCCCTTAATTCTTTCGCTGGTGTAAACCCGAGCGATACCTTGCCGATCGATCATTCCGTAATCGCCCTCAAACAATTTATCCCTTTATCGGATGAGATAGATAATGCGATAACCAGCAGGCCGGAATACCGGATCGCCAAAAACAAGATCGAGTTACAGGAATCATCCCGGAAAATAGCGGATGCCCATTTCTTACCCCAATTCCATATTGGAGTAGATGGAAGTTATTCCTCACCGGGCTATAACTTCAAATCCGACCTAGATCCGAACTATGCGATCTACGCCAAGCTCAGTATCCCGCTCTTCGAATGGGGAAAACGTAAGAGTACCCGCAACGCTTCCTCGTACGCCATCAATATGGCTCAACAGAATCTCAGCAAGACGCAAGATAAGATCCGGCTGGAAATACAAACCGCCCATTACAACTATAAACAAGCTATCGATAAAGTCGAACTAACCGAGAGCTCATTATCAAAAGCATCCGAAAGTGAGCAAATGGCCATGGAGCGTTATAAGGAGGGGAATGTTTCCATCGTCGAGGTTATCAACGCTCAATTATATCATCAGCAAGCTCAGGTTAATTATATACAATCCAAACTAAACGCACAGATGGCGAAGACGGATTTCGAACGGGCAATTTATTATCTTCGCGAAAAAGAATAGGTCATGAAAGAAATATCATACGGGAAATCGGCATGTATCCTTTTGTTTTCGGCATTAGGGGTCTTTTCCTATTTCTTGCTGTTATATCATACGGAGCTACAAGAGCGCATCCCCGATATAAAGATCTCATTGATCGCTTTGTCCATCACGATAGCGGTATTCAACTTGTTCGGTTTCAGTTTACTGGTCAGCAGCCATTGGATGGCTACCAACTATCCATTATATTATATCGATAAAAGCCGGATGTTATGGCATTATCTGCTGGTAGCGATCCTATTGCTACTTATGAATTGTACCCTGTTTATCTCGTTGAAATGGATCACAAGCATTGGCGATCCTTTCGTGATCCGGGCAAAAGGGGCCGGTTTGGTAATAGCCGTCTGGTTCGTGGAGATGATCATTTTCAGCCTTCTCTTGATTAATTATTCGATGCGTTATACATTGAATTTATATAAGGAGAAACAAAGATTGGAAGCAGAATCTATACAAGCTAAATATACCGCTCTCCAAAGCCAGCTAAATCCTCATTTCCTATTCAATAGCTTGAATACATTGATAGCAGAGATAGAGTATGATCCGGCTACGGCGGTCAAGTTTACGCAGCATCTATCCGAGGTATACCGTTACGTGCTCCGCCAGCAACAGTGCCAGATCGTCTCTTTAAAAGAGGAGCTTGATTTTCTGGATTCCTATATATTCCTCCATCAAGTCCGGCTGGGAGATTGTTTGTCGTTGGAACGCGATCTTCCCGACAACGTCATTGACCATCAATTGCCCCCTCTGACACTGCAACTACTAGCCGAGAATGTCGTGAAACATAATTATATCGACGATTTTAACCCGATGACCATACGGGTATATACTGAAAGGAACAGTCGATATCTATGCGTCAGCAATACATTACGGCCTAAAAAAGTCTCAAACGCATCCGGTAAAGGATTAAAGAATTTGTCGGAGCGTTATCAATTACTATGTAAGCAGGATATCCAGATCCGAAAAAATGATCACCAATTCACCGTATCAATCCCACTTATTTATGAATAATATCCAAGTAGCCATTATCGAAGATGAGAAACCGGCCGCCCGGTTACTGGAAGGTATGATAAAGAAATTACGCCCGCAATGGGATATCATCAAGATACCCGGAAGCATCGAATCATCCGTGGCTTGGTTCGCTTCCCATCCGCATCCGGATATCGTTTTTCTGGATATCCAGTTGTCGGATGGAAATTCTTTTTTATTTATAGAACAGGCTTGTCCTACAAGTCTCATTATCTTTACGACCGCTTACGATGAATATGCAGTCCGGGCCTTTACGGTAAACAGTATTGATTATCTACTCAAACCGATACGACAAGAGAGATTGGAGGAAGCCATCCAAAAATTCGAGCATGTCACGTCTAAGTACAACCAGAAGCTCTTAGAGCAAAATGATTTATTGGAAGTACTCCATTCCCTCACGTATCCCGGCAAGAAATACAGGACCCGTTTCCTTATTTCCGGCAACGAGAAACTGATCACTTTACAGGTGGAGGATATCGCCCACTTTTATTCATTAAACAAGATCACCTTCGCTGTCACACGCCAAAACAAGGAGTACATAATCGATTTCCCGCTGGATAAACTCATGGAACAATTAGATCCCGATAAATTTTTCCGGACGAACCGGCAGACGATCATAAATATCGAATCCATCGTGAAAATAGAGCCCTATTTTCAGAATAAGGTCATTGTCCACATAAAGCCGGAACATAAAGAGAAAATATTGGTCAGCAAAGAAAAATGGGCCTCTTTCAAGCTATGGTTGAATTATTAGACCTTTCGCCCATTGCTATAATACCGTTCTTTTCTATCGTCCCGATCCTTCTTATTCTTTTTAGGTTTGGGCTTATCCGGTTTCGCTGGTTTCCGATAGTCATGACGATGGTTGTCACGATCCCAATGTCTATCTGAGTCATGCCGGTCGTCTCTCCAATGATTGTCATGGTGAATGGTACCCCAGCGGTAATTCCAATAGTTATCCTCATATCGACGGCAGTCATGGGACGGGCGGCGATCCGGATATCTCGGATTCGCATACCATCCCCGATAATCATGGATACGTTGCGGATGCTCCCTTACAAAACGGACATATAGATTGAACTGGGCCGGAGTCAATAGACGTTGGATCTTACGATCCCTTTCCATACGCAAATCGTAAATACGGCGAGCCGCACGGTCCCAATACCGATAGTCACGGCGGGCCTCCTTCTCTATTTTCTGTCCGTACTTATGGATAATCTTATGGTATTCCGCTGCTTGGCGAGCGGGCAAATGCATCGCTTGCTCCATCCAAAGACAATTTTGACAATGCGGTTCATTCCACCCAAAACTGATCCAAAACTGGCTGTAAGCGGGTAAACTGCACAATATAGCCAACACACATAGTAAGCTGAATCGTTTCATGTCTTTTCAATTTTAAGTTAATAATAAAGCGAATCGTTTGTTCTTTTATCTAAGACTGCCCTACTTCAGAAAGGTTTAATCCTTGATACCCAACAAATCTTTCGCATTGGCAAGAGAAGCCTCTGTCAACGAGGCTCCGCTCAACATACGGGCCACCTCGTTCACACGTTCCTCCCCCTCTAATTGCTTGATACGGGTCAGCGTACGGTCTTTGGTATCCTTCTTATAAACAAAATAATGAGCTTGCCCCTTCGCCGCTATCTGAGGTAAGTGAGTGATAGCGAAAACTTGCATCTTTGTTCCGAGTTCTTGCATGATATCCCCCATTTTATCGGCGATATCACCCGATACCCCCGTATCTACCTCATCAAAGATAATAGTAGGTAAAGCGGTGAACCCGGCAATCATAGCCTTAATGCAGAGCATCAACCGGGAGATCTCACCTCCGGAAGCGGTTTGGGCTACCGGCTGCAATTCCGCGCTCTTATTGGCGGAGAACATAAATCGGATATCGTCCATTCCATCGCTCTCCGGCTCTTTGCGAGGAAGGATGTCCACACGGAAACGGGTATTCGGCATCCCCAACGGAATAATCATCTTGACCAATTGCGAGGCCATCGCCGTGGAAGCGACTTTACGCTGCTCGCTAAGCACGGAGGCTTGTTGAAGCAACTCTTTATACGAGGCATCCAATTGACTCTCTAACAAACCGATTTGCTCATCGAAAGAATCGATCGCACGCAATTGCTCTTGGTATTGATCCCGTATAGCAATCAATTCATCCACGGTGGAGACACGGTGTTTTTGCAGAAGTGTATAAAGGATATTCAAGCGTTCATTCACCCATTCCAATCGTTCCGGGTTGAACTCTACATCTTCCTTTAAAACGTCTGTCTCGGAAGCCAGATCATTCAAGTCGATATAAGCCGAGCGGATTCGCTCGGAGATCTCCTTGGCTTTCGGGAAATATCTTTCTAAGGAATCCACGGTGGAAAGGGCTTCCTTGAGTATTTGGATGGCTCCTTGCTCCTCGCCGTCCAAGAGTTCGGTTACCTTATATAAAGAGCTTTTGATCTCCTCCGCATGCGAGAGAGTTTCTTGCTCTTGCTCCAACTCATCCTGCTCATCCGGTTGAAGGTTGGCTTCGTCCAATTGTTCCAATTGAAAACGGATATAGTCCTCCTCCTGCTTGCTTTGAGCCGCTTTGTCCCTCAAATCTTTCAGTTCCCTTCGCAACGCCTGATAACGGGTAAATTCCTTCTTATAAAGAATGAGCAAGATCTCATTTTCGGCCATTACATCGATCACTTTCAGCTGGAAACGGTTGTCGCCCAACAATAGGTTCTGATGCTGCGAATGGATATCGATCAAGCGGCTTCCCAACTCTTTTAAGATCGTAAGGGAAACCGGAGAATCATTGACGAAGGCACGGGATTTGCCGGAGGCATAAAGTTCCCGACGCAAGATACAGCTATCCGCGTCGTACTCAAGGTCGTTACTTAGGAAGAAAGGCTCCAACTGATATTTTGAGACATCAAATACGGCCTCGATCACACATTTATCCGAACCTTTCTTTATACTCTTGCCATCCGCACGCTGTCCCAGCACCAAAGACAAGGCTCCTAATATAATTGATTTTCCCGCTCCGGTCTCACCCGTTATCACCGAGAAGCCTTTATCAAAGCGGATATCCAAATTGTCTATCAAGACAAAGTTCTGTATAAATAAGGATTTCAACATAACTATTTTACCTTACTGGTTTTTGAAGCTCTTCCAAGCGAGTGGATTGTGCCGGATAGATCTCGAACAGCATCTTATAGCCCTCTTGCCGCTCTTGTGTGGTCGCTTTCGAATAAATCGCGATAATCTCATCTAATTTAGCGTCGGCGAACATTTGTAGAAGCACAGAGGTAGGCCGGGCTTTCTTTACTTCCTGCAAGGCGGGAAGCGCACTAATGATCGTCGTACGTCCACGATCCGGATTTGCTGCCATTTCATCGAGTCCTTTCCGGTGATACGTGTACCACATTTCCCGGAAAGCGTCGGATGCGTTATCTTGCAAAGCCGTCGCTACGGCATGGCGGTTCTGGTTGCTATCAAAAGCTTTCCAGCCCGTCCACGACATCTCAGACTGGGCCATGTTCACGATTTGCTGGGCTTGTTGTATATAAGTAGTTCCACCTTTCGGAGCGAAACTATCGAAATCAAGCCCCAAGATCACATAGACGTAAAACACGATAGTGGCCGTAAGATTGCTGGTCAGCGTATTTGAGTTATAGTCCAACGGCTCGCCCTCCGTATACTCAAAATCCAACTGTTGATCCCTGAAATTCAGAAGAGTAGTTGTATAACTGGAATTATAGACCGGACGGCGGGCTTGTATCTGGATCTCGCTCTTGAAGTTCGTCTCATCCAATTCATTCACGATAATCGTCATCGTACAATCGATCTTCTCATTGACGGCAAACGTGGCATCCGTCCATTTCCGGTTATTCACGAACTCAGTCAAGGAGTTCTGCAAGGTCGTGAAGATTTGCTTGTTAGCGGTCGCAATTTTGTCTCCGTTCACCGTGATACGGGCGTTCAACTCTTGCGCCTTCCCACAAAAAGGAGCGGCGCAAAGCATGAATAGATAAAACAGTCTTCTTACTTTTCTCATTTCAATAATGTTACCAACTTATTTACGATATCACAGGCTACCTCCCGCTTCGTTTTGAGCGGATAGCTCGTTACTCCTCCGGCATTGTCGATAATCGTGATCTTATTGGTATCGCAACGGAAACCGGCACCTTGGTCTCGTAAAGAATTCAAGACGATGAAATCGAGATTCTTCCGCTTCAGTTTACCTTCGGCATGAGTAGCCTCGTCGTTCGTCTCCAAGGCGAACCCCACCATGACCTGTCCTTCCCGCTTGATCGCACCCAAAGAGGCGGCGATATCCGGGTTCGGAACCAAATGAAGCGTCATCTCTCTCTCCGTTTCCCGTTTGATCTTCTGCTCGGAAGCATTCTCCGGACGGTAATCGGCGACAGCGGCACATAATATGGCAGCATCGCTACTCGGGAATGCGGTCATCGCCGCTTGGTACATTTCCCCGGCAGACTCAACATCGATTCGTTTAATAGCTGGATGATGTGTTTTTAAAGAGACTGGACCAGCGACCAAAGTCACCTCCGCCCCTCTCTCCGCACAAGCTTCCGCTAAAGCGAACCCCATCTTACCGGAAGAGTAATTACCTATAAAACGTACGGGATCTATCTTTTCATATGTCGGACCTGCTGTTATTAAGATCTTTTTTTTTTCAAGATCTTTTTGAGCGGAAAAGAAGTCTTCCAAAACCTCGATAATCTTATCGGGTTCTTCCATCCGGCCTTTACCAACCAAATGGCTCGCCAATTCCCCCTCGGCAGGTTCGATAATCCGGTTACCGAATGAACGCAAGCGCTCCAGATTCTGTTGGGTACTCGGATGAGCGAACATATCCAAATCCATGGCCGGAGCCACGAATACAGGGGCTTTACAAGAAAGATAAGTAGTTATCAGCATATTATCGGCGATTCCGTTCGCCATCTTACCGATCGTGGAAGCGGTAGCCGGAGCAATCAACATGGCATCCGCCCAAAGCCCCAGATCCACATGACTATTCCATGTACCATCCCTATTGGAAAAAAACTCGCTGATTACAGCGTGGCTACTCAACGTCGATAACGTAAGCGGAGTGATAAACTCTTTTCCCGCCGGCGTGATAACCACTTGTACCTCGGCTCCTTTTTTCACCAATCCCCGGATGATATAAGCGGCTTTGTATGCGGCTATACTCCCCGTAATCCCTAATATAATATGTTTATCTTTCAATATCATATATCGAATCAATTTATCTTTGCCAGTAGAGACGTAGCACGTTGCGTCTCTACAACCTCAACAAAAGAATCTCTTTGGCTACTTTTGAGTTTATATTGCCATATTCGCCAAGTTTCCATCCCATTCGATCGATAGGTTCCACCAAAGCATCCAAGTCGGACTCCTTGATCCCATAGTCGGAAAGACGGGTCTTTAATCCCATGAAATGGAAAAAATCTTCCGTAGCCTCTATTGACTTTTGCGCCTTTTCATCGGCAGATCCTTCGGTAATACCAAATATGACCTCTCCCATCCGGATCAGTTTCGCCGCTTTCTCCTTACGCATATAGGTCATGACACCCGGCAAGATAACCGCCAAAGTCTGGGCATGATCCAAGCCGAACTGCGCCGTCAATGCATATCCCATACGGTGTGAGGACCAGTCTTGGGGTACTCCTTGGCCGATCCAACAGTTCAAGGCATTCGTAGCCGCCCACATCAAATTAGCACGAATATCATAATCATTCGGATTTTGCAAGACCTTGCGGCCTTCTTCCACAATTGTCTTCATCAATCCCTCGGCAAAATAATCTTGAACCTTAGCGTTCACCGGATAAGTCAGGTATTGCTCGACCACATGGATAAACGAGTCAACGACACCGTTAGCCACCTGTCGCTCAGGTAAAGAATAAGTTACCTGCGGATCTAAGATAGCGAACTTAGGGAACACCAACGGAGACATGAAATTCAATTTCTCATGGACAGATTCCCGGGAAATTACCGCCCGTTCATTCATTTCCGAACCGGTAGCGGCCAAAGTCAGCACTACTCCTAAAGGAAGCGCTTTCTTTATCACGCCACCTTTCGACAAGATATCCCAAGGATCTCCCTCGAAAAACGTAGCCGAAGCGATAAATTTCGTAGCGTCGATCACTGATCCGCCGCCTACCGCCAGCAAGAAATCGATATTCTCCCCCTTCACCAACTCAACAGCCTTCATACAAGTCTCATAACGGGGATTCGCCTCAATACCACCAAACTCATAGGTATGGAAGTCTTTCAAAGCTGCCGTCACCTGCTCATAAATGCCATTTTTCTTAATGCTACCGCCACCGTATACCACCAGAACCTTACTTCCTTCTGGAAGTAACGCAGACAAACGGGCAATACTTCCTTTGCCGAACACAACCTTTACAGGATTGCAAAACTCAAAATTATTCATCGCCTTATTTTGAATTAAAGTCTCTCAAACGGATCTCTGTCAACATTTTCTTCGTATTCAACGGGAAATCGCCATTCATGATCCAAGAATAATAACCCGGATCCGACTTCAAGATCTCCGTTACCAAACGGCCTTTATACTTACCGAAGTTAATAACCTCCTCGCCTTTATCGTTGTAAACCATACGTCCGGCGAAATCCACATTATTCGAGTAGCAGGAATATTGGGAAAGGAAAGCAACGTCATTCTTCAAATCCGGATAGCGATCCAGCTGCGCTTTCAACACCTCATATGTAGCCAACGTATCAGCCTCAGCCGTATGAGCGTTCTCCAAGCTTTTATTGCAATAGAATTTATAAGCGGCAGATAACGTACGTTGCTCCATCTTATGGAAAATCGTCTGTACATCGATAAATTTGCGCCGGTTCAAATCGATATCCACACCCGCACGCAGAAACTCCTCGGCAAGCATGGGTATATCAAAACGGTTGGAATTATATCCGGCCAAATCACAACCCTCGATCTGGGTTGCCAAAGATTTAGCGATCTCCTTAAAGGTCGGACAATCTTTTACATCTTCATCGGTTATGCCATGAATAGCGGTAGATTCGGGGGGAATAGGCATACCGGGATTTATCCGGCGTGTCTTCGTTTCTTCTTTCCCATTTGGGAAGACCTTCACGTAGGAAATCTCTACGATACGGTCCTTTACGATATTTATACCCGTGGTCTCTAAATCAAAAAAGACCAGCGGGTTCCTTAAGTTTAACTGCATTATTTATTTATTAGTCATTCAACATCATCGGCATCAGCAACATGAGCAAGTCCTCGTCCTCATCATTCTCAGAAGGAACGATCAAGCCGGCACGTGAAGGGTCCGCTAATTCTAATACAATCTCTTCCGAGCTGATATTTCCAAGGATCTCGATCAGATATGTAGCCTTAAAACCGATGCTTAACTCCGTCCCGTCAAACTGACAAACAATACGCTCTTCCGCAGAAGTGGAGAAATCGATATCTTGGGCGGAAACCGTAATCAAGCTATCCTTCAAGTGCAACTTCACCAAGCTGCTCGCCGGATTAGAAAAGACAGAAACACGCTTTAAAGCATTCAAGAAAGAGATACGATCGATCGTTACCTTAAACGGGTTTTCTTGAGGAATCACACTATTATAGTTCGGGTAACGCCCCTCGATCAAACGACAAACCATCTCGAAGTTCGTGCAAGTAATATACGCATTGTTATCATCAAACTTAATCAATACTTGCTCCGACTCCTTCGCCAACAAATTCTTCAATAAATTAGCCGGCTTCTTCGGCAAAATGAAAGAAGCCCGTTCCGGGGATTTCACCGCCAAGTTACGCAAGCGAACCAATTTATGTCCGTCTGATGCCACGAACGTCAAATCATCCGTATGGATATCGAAATAGACACCATTCATTACAGGGCGAAGCTCATCATCGGCCGTGGCGAACAAGGAACGACTGATGCCGTTTAACAGCATCTGGGCATCCATCGAGATAGAGATAGCGTTATCATTCAACGGCTTCTGCTGCGGATATGTGTCCCCTTTCTGACCGATAAAATTATACTTACCATTCTGGAAATGAATGAAAATCTCCAAATTCTCATCATTGATATCAAAAGTAAGCGGTTGTTCGGGAAGCTCTTTCAGCGGATCGAGCAGTATCTTGGCGGAAACCGCAAAGAGTCCGGCACCTTGGGCATTCATGACGTCTACGGAAGTCACCAACCGGGTCTCGGCATCGGAAGCTGTCACCGTAAGCGTATTTCCTTCTAGGTTAAAAAGGAAGCTGTCCAGAATCGGTAAAGAGTTCTTGGAAGCGATAACCTTGCTTATAGACTGTAAACGTGATAATAACGCAGTGCTGGATACATCGAATCTCATAGCTTTAATTATTTTATCTTGTTATATTATTATTTCACACAAACTACCATTTGGATAGGAAGAGACGCGGCATGCCTCATCTCTACAAATTAACCCAACAAAATTAAGAAAATATTTTATTTGTAACCAACTATACTTTCAAAAGTTTAGGGTACAAAAAAAGCTTCCCTCCGCTTTATCGGAGAGAAGCCTCTTATATTCTTTATTATTCGCTACTTAATTATTTAGCGAAATAATCTTTTACCGCTTCGTTAGGGATCATTTCTTCTTGGAAGATGTATGCACCTGTTTTCGGAGACTTAACCATTTTAATCACTTTGGAATAAGTACGACCGTCACCTTTCTTAAATGTTGCAACTGCTTTTTTTGCCATCGTTTAAAATCTCCTATTACTTAATTTCTTTGTGTAACGTCATCTTCTTCAAAACCGGATTGTATTTCATCAATTCCAATCTCTGAGTAGTATTCTTTCTATTCTTCGTAGTGATATAGCGAGACATACCCGGCATTCCACTTTCCTTGTGCTCTGTACACTCAAGGATTACCTGTACTCTATTTCCTTTTGCTTTTTTTGCCATTTTCTATATCCTCCACAAATTATGCGTTCAAATAACCTTTTTCAGCCGCCATCTTGATAGCCGCATCCAAACCTAACTTATTGATTGTACGTAAGCCAGCCGCAGATATATTCAAGCTAACCCAGCAATCCTGCTCTACCCAGTAGAACTTCTTCGTAAACAGGTTGACATTGAACTTACGCTTCGTTCTTCTCTTTGAGTGAGAAACGTTGTTTCCAACCATTGCTCTCTTTCCAGTAATTTGACAAATTTTAGACATTTCTAATCTGTTCTTTTAAATTATACGAAATTTAAGTCAACTCCTGCTATGTGTCTTCCCTTTCTGAACTAGCATCATGAACAAAAACGAAGATTCTAATAGAGTCTTATCTTTACAGGGTGCAAAGGTAAGAATTATTTTGATTTATCCGCAAGAATTCTCAAATATTTTTTCCTCAACAAATCATGTCTTAAATTAGTTATAGGTATATAACAACATAACATGATATTCATTATGGCAAGAAGTTTTAAAGAAGCGATCCAGCATCGCCGGACACATTATGGAATAGGTAACAACTCTCCCATTTCCGACAACGAGATTCATGAGATTATTAAGACAGCGGTCACTCACGTTCCCTCCGCATTCAATTCGCAGTCTACGAGAATCGTACTGCTACTGGGTGAAAGCCACAAGAAGCTTTGGGAAATCGTAAAAGACACGCTTCGTAAAATCGTCCCCGCCGAAGCCTATAAGGCTACCGAGGTAAAGATAGATAATTCTTTCGAGGCTGGCTATGGCACGGTCCTCTTTTTCGAGGATACAGCGGTAGTAGAAGGCTTACAGAAGCAATTTCCTTCTTACAAAGAGAATTTCCCGGTATGGTCCCAACAGACATCGGCTATGCATCAATTCGCGGTATGGACTATGCTGGAAGACGCCGGCTTCGGCGCTTCTTTGCAACATTACAACCCGTTGATCGACGAGGCGGTCGCTAAACAATGGCATATCAATCCGAACTGGAAACTGATCGCCGAGATGCCGTTCGGAACCTCTACCCAGGAACCGGGAGAAAAACAATTCGCCCCATTAGAGGAACGAATTTTAGTATTCAAATAATTATAATAATGTATATGGAATATGACATAGCAATCATAGGCGGTGGACCTGCGGGTTACACCGCCGCCGAAAGGGCTTCGGAGAATGGATTAAAAACGATCCTTTTCGAGAAGAACGCTATCGGTGGCGTCTGCCTAAACGAGGGATGTATCCCGACAAAAACTCTTTTATACTCCGCCAAGATACTAGACAGTATCAAAAGTGCCTCCAAATATGGTATAGTGGCGATGAAAGACCCAAGTTTCGACTTGGCAAAGATTATCGACCGGAAGAACAAGACCGTCCGTAAACTTACGCTCGGGGTAAAAGCCCGGCTTACGGGTAACGGCGTCACCATCGTAGAAGGAGAGGCACGAATCACCGGAGAGGAGTTTGGAAATATACGGATTCACTGTGATGGAAAAGAGTATTTAGTGAAGAATGTGTTAGTATGTACAGGCTCTGAAACCGTGATCCCTCCTATCAAAGGATTATCTGAGGTCAAGTATTGGACTTCCCGGGAAGCCCTTGATCTCAACGATTTGCCAAAATCGTTAGCGATTATCGGTGGTGGCGTGATCGGAATGGAGTTCGCCTCATTCTTTAACAGTATGGGCGTAAAGGTGAAGGTAATCGAGATGCTACCCGAGATATTAGGGAATATGGATAAAGAAACCTCAGCGATGCTTCGATCCGAGTATAAGAAAAAAGGCGTAGAGTTTTTCTTGAATACCAAAGTTACAGAGGTATCCGCAGAGAAAGTCTTTGTTGAGAAAAACGGCAAGGCAGACACGATTGAAGCCGATAAAATATTGGTGAGCGTGGGCCGCCGTCCGATTACAAAGAGTCTGGGACTAGAAAATCTAGCGATCGAAATACAAGGGGCCGGTGTAAAGGTAAACGAACATATGCTGACTTCCCATCCACATGTATATGCGGCTGGAGATATTACCGGTTTTTCCCTGCTGGCACATACGGCTTACCGGGAAGCGGAAGTTGCCATACACCATATCCTAGGCATACCGGACGAGATGAGCTATAAAGCCATTCCGGCGGTAGTTTATACGAATCCGGAATTGGCGAGCGTGGGTAAGACAGAAGAGGAATTGGTAGCGAATGGGGAAAGTTTCCGTGTTCAAAAGATCCCGATGACCTATTCCGGACGTTTCGTCGCAGAGAACGAGAATGGTAATGGTTTATGTAAACTGATCACGGACGACGAGGATCGTATCATCGGTTGCCATCTACTAGGGAATCCGGCATCCGAGATTATCGTCACCGCCGGAATCGCTGTCGAGAATGGTTATACAGTCGATGAATTTAAGAAAAATATTTTCCCGCATCCGACAGTCAGTGAGATCCTCCACGAAAGTTTATATATCTAATAAAACGCCTAACTAAAACAGTTTCCTGATGCTTTGCATTCACAATACACAAACGGATCCATACTTCAATTTGGCCGCCGAAGAGTATCTGCTCAAGAATTTCAAAGAGAATATTTTCATGCTTTGGCAGAATGAACCATCAATCGTGATCGGTAAGCATCAGGATGTATGGGCCGAGGTAAATCTCAAATTCGTACAAGACCAACAAATCAAGATAGCACGCAGGTTTTCCGGTGGTGGTGCCGTTTACCATGATCCGGGAAACCTGAATCTTACATTTATAGAGACCGGCCAGATTATGCAGACCGACAAATATACCATCCAGATCATGAATTTTCTCAAGACATTGGGAGTACATGTCGAGATGGATGAACGGAAAGGACTAACTATCGGAGGATTTAAAATATCGGGTAGCGCACAGAGTATCCATAAGAATCGGTATATGCACCATGCTACCTTATTGTTTTCCACCGATCTGGATAGGCTCGTCACCTCCTTGAAAAGTACATCCCGTCAAACACCAGAGAAAACAGGAGGCAAACGATCGACATTCGTTAAATCTGTACGGAGTCCGGTCACGAATATCAGCGCTCATCTTCCGGCATCTATCTCCATCCAGCATTTTAAGAAAGCGCTTCTTTATTATTTCACGATCAATAATCCGGGCATACAGGATTATTCCTTCACGCAAGCAGACTTGGAAGCCATCTATAGGCTTAAAGAGCAGAAATATGCTACAGCCAGCTGGAACTTTAACACTTATACACTATAATACAGAAACTTACCTTCTTAATCTTTGTTCTTATTATATACCGTTTGTAGAGACGGGGTACGCCCCGTCTCCCACTATATGACAGTAATTAAAAAATCAAAATATGGCTACATTTGAGATAAAGATGCCTAAGTTGGGCGAAAGTATTACAGAAGGAACCATCATCTCATGGTCGGTAAAGGTAGGTGATACCGTAGAGGAAGATGATGTCCTTTTCGAAGTAAGCACAGCGAAAGTAAGCGCTGAGATTCCATCCCCCGTTGAGGGAAAAGTAAAACAACTTCTTTTTAATGAGGGAGACACCGTAGCGGTCGGTACAGTCGTAGCGATCCTTGAGATCGAAGGTGAAGGAGAGGATAACGGAGCTCAGCCGGAAACCTCGGAGGCTACTCAACCGAAAGAACAAGTCCCCGCTCCCGCCTCAGAGGAATTATCAAAGAATTCCCAAGAGGAAGATCGTTGGTATTCTCCCGTAGTATTGCAATTAGCGAAAGCTGCCGGTGTATCGCAAGATGAACTGGATCATATTCCGGGTACCGGATATCTGGGACGTCTCAGTAAGAAAGATATTCAAACGTATATCGATCACAAAAATAAAGGTACGGAAATGCCGAAACCGAAACAGGCTCCTGTTTCTTCCATGCAGCAAACGGCTACGAGCACGCCGATAATTACGGTAGCGCCGCCGACCGCTCCTTCCATGCCTATGACAGCGGCCACTCCATCCGCTCCACTCGCTCAAGGAGACGAGGTGAGAGAAATGGATCGTGTACGTAAGATCATTGCGGACCATATGGTATTATCGAAAAAAGTATCTCCGCATGTGACGTCGGTTATCGAGGTAGACGTGACCCGACTGGTTAACTGGCGTAAAAAAGTGAAGGATCAATTCTTCAAGCAAGAAGGCATCAACCTAACTTATATGCCGGCTATTACCGAAGCGACCGCCAAAGCGTTGAAAGCCTATCCATTAGTAAATTCATCTGTGGACGGTTACAATATCATCCTAAAGAAGCCTATTAATATAGGTATAGCGGTTTCCTTAAACGACGGAAATTTAATTGTCCCGGTTATACACGATGCCGATAAGCTGAACCTAAGTGGCCTCGCCTCACAAATAGATACCTTGGCGGCTAAAGCCCGTGAGAATAAGCTCGCCCCGGATAGCATCCAAGGCGGAACGTTCACGATTACGAATTTCGGAACCTTCAAGAGTCTGTTCGGCACCCCGATCATCAATCAGCCTCAAGTAGCGATCCTAGCCGTCGGTTATATCGAGAAGAAGCCTGCGGTAGTAGAGACGCCCGAGGGAGACACGATCGCTATCCGTCACAAGATGTACCTCTCACTCTCCTACGACCATCGTATCGTGGACGGAGCTTTGGCGGGAGCCTTTTTACGTTCCATCGCCGACGAACTAGAGAATTGGAACGCTTAATACATTATTATAATAGAACAACATGAAAAAGTATGATATAAAAACAACAGATAAGGAGACTCTCAGGAAATGGTTTTACCTTATGACGCTCGGAAGGGCGATCGATGAGAAGGCTCCCTCCTATTTATTGCAATCTCTCGGCTGGTCTTATCATGCCCCGTATGCCGGGCACGACGGGATACAACTCGCCATGGGACAAGTATTCGATAAGGATACGGACTTTCTCTTCCCCTATTACCGGGATATGTTGACGGTTCTCTCGGCGGGAATGACTGCCGAGGAGATCATCCTGAACGGTATCTCCAAGGCGACCGATCTGACCAGTGGCGGCCGCCACATGTCTAACCACTTCTCTAAGATGGAATGGCATATCGAGAACGTTTCTTCCGCTACGGCGACTCACGATCTCCATGCCGCCGGCGTGGCACGGGCGATGGTTTACTATGGACAGAAAGGCGTAGCGATTACCTCGCACGGAGAATCGGCCGCTTCCGAAGGCTATGTGTATGAGGCGATCAATGGCGCCAGCAATGAGCGACTGCCGGTTATCTTTGTCTTCCAAGACAATGGATATGGTATCTCTGTCCCCAAAAAGGACCAGACGGCCAATCGTAAAGTTGCCGATAATTTCTCCGGCTTCAAGAATTTACGTATTATCCATTGCAATGGAAAAGACGTGTTCGATTCCATGAATGCCATGACCGAGGCCAAAGAGTACGCGATCGCCAACCGGACTCCCGTGATCGTTCAGGCCAATTGCGTACGGATAGGCTCCCACTCAAACTCCGATAAACATACCTTGTATCGTGATGAGAACGAGCTTACCTATGTAAAGTCCGCCGATCCTTTATACAAATTCCATCGCATGCTGATTCGTTACGGACGTTTCACCGAGGAAGAATTGAAAGAGATCGCGGATCTAGCGGCTAAAGACCTGAAAGCCGCCAATCGGAAAGCGATGGCCGCCCCCGATCCCGATCCGTCTACCGTCAAGGATTACGTCCTTCCGGAACCTTATCAACCCCAAAAGTACAAAGAGGGTGTTCAAAACGAAGAAGGAGAGAAAGAAACGCTAGTCACGGCGATCAACAAGACGTTGAAAGCGGAGTTCCGGCACAACCCGGATACGTTTATCTGGGGACAGGATGTAGCCAATAAAGAAAAGGGTGGCGTATTCAACATCACGAAAGGCATGCAGCAAGAATTCGGTATCGAGCGAGTCTTCAACGCCCCTATCGCCGAGGATTATATCGTAGGGACAGCGAACGGTATGTGCCGCTTTGACCCGAAGATCCATGTAGTGATCGAGGGCGCAGAATTCGCCGATTACTTCTGGCCGGCCGTCGAGCAATACGTGGAATGTACGCATGAGTATTGGCGCAGCAACGGGCAATTTACCCCAAACATCACTTTGCGCCTAGCCTCCGGAGGCTATATCGGAGGAGGACTTTATCATTCCCAGACCATCGAGGGCGCATTGACCTCACTGCCCGGTGCCCGGATTGTTTATCCCTCTTTCGCGGATGATGCCGCCGGGCTGTTGCGGACGAGCATGCGTTCTAAAGGCTTTACGCTCTATCTGGAACCGAAAGCGCTCTACAACGCCGTAGAAGCCTCCACCTTTGTCCCCGAGGATTTCGAGGTTCCGTTCGGGAAAGCCCGCATACGCCGTCCGGGAAAAGATCTGACAATCATCACTTATGGCAATACGACCCATCTTTGCCTCAACGTAGCCGAGCTTCTTTACAAAGAAAAAGGCTGGGAACTGGAGGTTATCGATCTTCGTACCTTGATACCTTTGGATAAGGAGGCGATCTTCAACTCGGTGAAGAAAACCAGTAAAGTATTGATCGTACATGAGGACAAGGTCTTCTCTGGCTTCGGAGCGGAAATTGCCGGCATCATCGGCTCGGAACTATTCCAGTACTTGGATGCTCCGATCCAACGGGTAGGTTCCCTATTCACTCCGGTTGGTTTCCATCCGGTCTTGGAACGGGCCATCCTCCCCAACGAGGAGACCATCTATCATGCGGCAAAAGAACTGCTGCTTTATTAGATCCACATTCGTTAAATCTTTAAAAGCATCATAATGAAAACAGGATTATTTTACGGAACGGGCACAGAGAAAACAACCTTTGTCGCCAATAAAATAAGAAAAGCTTTCGGGGAGGATCAGATCGATATCATCCCTGTTGAAAGCGCATGGAAAAGAGATTTCGAGGCTTACGACCATATAATCGCGGGAACCTCCACTTGGTTCGATGGCGAGCTTCCCACCTATTGGGACGAGATCATCCCGGAACTGGTCACTTTAGACCTTAAAAATAAGAAGGTCGCTATTTTCGGTCTTGGAGATCAAACGAATTATCCGGATAATTTCGCCGATGGAGTCGGCATATTGGCGGACGCTTTCACCTCCTGTGGAGCGACTTTAGTAGGCGAGACCTCTTCGGATGATTATTTCTTTAATGCCTCCAAAGCCTTGAAAAATGGCAAACTACTTGGCTTAGTCCTCGATTTGGAAAACCAACCGGATCAAACCGACAAACGAATCGAGCGATGGGTGAAGCAATTGAAGGAGGCGTTCGGATAAAGAAGAATGCATCTTAAACTCGTAAACGAGAACTAAACAGAAAGCGTAACGAATCACTCCACGGGTTTGTTACGCTTTCAGTCTATACGCCTGTCTTTCATACACATACTGTGCCAGCATCTGCCATCGCCTTGGCACAGCTGTGCCACACTGATGGCATACCCGTGCCATAGTGATGGCAAGCCCGTGCCACGCCGATGGCAAAGCTGTGCCACCTAGATGGCAAACATACTTTATTAGCGAGACGCTAATTAGTTAAACATTTGACTAATCCAAGAAAAAACGCTATCTTCGCGCCCAGCAAGTTTAAAAGAATTATAAGTAATGGTAGAAGGTAAAGAATTCCGGGAACTTATGTTACAAGTTGTCCGCACACGCATGGCATTTCGTCGGTCTATGCAACGAACGCTGAAAAAGAACAACGCCGGTATAACATTTGAGATGCTTCAAATCTTGAGTTGCCTATGGCACGAACAAGGTATCACCCAACAGGTCTTGGCAGAGAGAACGGCAAAGGATAAGGCTTGTCTGACAAACCTAATGAACAATTTAGAGAAGAAAGGCTACGTCCATCGGAAAGAAGATCCCGAGGACCGGAGGAACAAACTGGTTTTCCTAACCCCGGAAGGAGAAGAATTCAAAAAGCAAATTCGCCCGATCCTTGATCAGGTTTATGTACATGCGGAGCATATTATCGGAATAGAGAACGTAGAAACCATGTTATCCGAATTAAAAGCAGTACATAATGTCCTTGAGAATATATAAAAAGCACGTATTGAGCCTCTTTTGTATGACGGTCGCTACATTTCCGGCAATCGCCCAAACCGATTCGCTCTTTTTGACCATCGACCAGCTTTTCGAGAGAGGCGTACGGCATAGTCTGCAGATCCAAGCAGACGTCTTAAAAGAATCGATAGCGCAAGAGAGAACCCATACGGCACGTTCCGCACAATTGCCAGACCTGCAAATCGGCTTGAAAGGTGGATATGTAGGGCAACCGATCCTCTTTGAGCAAGGACTCGCCCATCCGACTCGCCCAGAAGCGCCCGATTGGTCCCAGAACTATGCCATCGACCTTACCCAACCGATATACCAAGGCGGTAAAATCCGGTATTCCATCCGGAAAGCGGATCTGGAGAAAGAAGTCGCCTCTTTACAAACGCTCACAGACCAGAGTGAGATCAAGCTCGGTCTATTAAATCAATACATCGGTCTTTTCAGCCTGTTTAAACAACGTGAGGTGCTTTCCCGTAATATCGAGGAATCGGAACGCCGCCTGCAAGATATCCGGCGTATGAAAAAAGAGGGACTGATAACCAATAACGACGTATTAAGAAGCGAGATGCAATTAACCAACGACCGCCTATCCTTGCAAGAAACGGATAATAGCCTCATACTGGTATCACAGCAATTGGATATCCTGATCGGTCTCGATGAGAATCTATTGCTCAAACCAGATACCACGTTACTGGACCAAACCGTATCTTTAGAAACTTACGAAGATTATGTAGCCCAAGCCTATTCCAATGATCCGGCGATACGTCTACTCCGGAAACAAACAGAGTTAGCCCAAAATGATATACGTTTGACTAAAGCCTCCTCGCTACCCAGCCTATCGCTATATGCCTCGAACACATTGGCACGTCCGGTCTCCCGAACATTAGCGGATATGTATAACAACAACTGGAACATAGGGCTGTCGCTCTCCTACCCTTTATCCTCTTTATATAAAAACAACCATAAGATAAAGGAAAGCAAATGGATGGTCTCGTTACATAAAAACGAGGAGGAACAGAAAAAGCAGAAAATCCGTATGGAAGTACGCACCGCGTTCTTACGTCATAAGGAGGCCCTACAAGAAGTGGAAGCCTTGAAGTTATCCGTACGGCAAGCTCAAGAGAACTACAGGATCATGCAAAACCGGTATTTAAACCAATTGGCGATCCTAACCGACTTACTCGACGCGAACTCGGTTCTCCTCAACGCGGAGCTACAGCTCACGAATGCCCGTACCCACGTGATTTACACTTACTATCAACTACAGAAGGCTTGCGGCCGTCTCTAAAAAGAAACAACGACTATGGCAAACGAATTAAAAGAGAAACATCAAAGACTAAAGAAAGTAAGGACACGGAATATAGTATTAAACTCCATATGTATCCTTTTAGCCGGTTCCGGCATTTGGTGGACAGCCAATTATTTCTGGCGTTACATCAATTATGAGGTGACAAACGATGCCTTTGTGGACCAATATATCGCCCCACTAAATATACGTGCCTCCGGCTACATAAAAGAGGTCCGTTTCAAGGAACACCAGTACGTTCACCAAGGGGACACACTTCTCATACTGGACGATCGGGAATATCGGATCAAGGTAAAAGAGGCAGAGGCCGCGTTGATCGATGCCCAAGGATCACAAGACGTACTTCGTTCCGGTATCGAGACCTCCCATACGAACATCGCCGTACAAGACGCCAACATCGCCGAAGCTAAAGCCAAGCTTTGGCAACTGGAACAGGATTATCACCGATTTGGGCGGCTGCTGAAAGAAGAATCGGTCCCCGAGCAACAATACGAGCAATCCAAAGCCGCTTTCGAGGCGGCGCAAGCCCGATATCAGGCGTTGGTGGAACAAAAGAAAGCCGCTTTCTCCCAATTCACCGAAACCAGCAAGAAGACAACAGGAGCCGAGGCGGCGATCTTACGAAAAGAAGCGGATCTGGATTTAGCTAGGTTAAACCTTTCCTATACCGTTATAACCGCCCCTTACGACGGTCATGTAGGCAGACGGACCTTAGAGCCCGGACAATACGTGCAAGCCGGACAAACGATATCCTACCTCGTACGAGATAAAGACAAATGGATCACGGCCAATTACAAGGAGACCCAGATCCCCCACATCTATATCGGGCAAAAAGTACGTATCAAGGTAGACGCATTGCCGGGAAAGATATTCAACGGGGAGGTAACCGCAATCTCCGACGCCACAGGCTCCAAATACTCATTGGTCCCGACCGACAATTCCGCCGGAAACTTCGTCAAGGTACAACAACGTATCCCGGTACGGATAGATTTGGAAAATCTATCGCAAGAAGATACGCAATATTTAAGAGCAGGCATGATGGTTGAAACAGAAGCCTTACGCAAATGATCACGATGAAAGAGCTTGGAGCACCGATCCGCCAATGGGTGCCGGACTGGTTAGGATTGATTTGCATCTTCATCGTTATCCTTCCGGTTACGATGCTAAACGGTTCGTACACCGGCAGTATGCTGGAGGTATCAAACACGCTAGGCACGAACACCGAGGATATAACCATGGGATATTACGCGGCAGCGGCGGGAATGGCGGTATCCTATCCGATTATTCCGAAGATATTAGAAGCCTTCTCCATCAAATTCTTATTGTTGGCGGATTTAGTCGCCCAGTTCTTCCTAAGCTGGATCTGCGCCCGCTCCCAGAACGCCGACATATTGATCGTCTGTAGTTTCGCGATCGGTTTCCTAAAAGGGTTTCTCATGCTGTGGTTTATCCGGTACGCACAAAAGATATTCAGCCCTAAAAATATACGTAGCCAATTCTATTCCTACTTCTATCCTTTTGTTTTCGGAGGGGGACAAGCATCCATGCTTGTTACCGCACAGTTAGCCTACCATTACGACTGGAAATATATGTATTACTTCATGATGCTAATGATTTTATTGGCCATAGTAATGGTAATCATCTGCTTCCGCCATAACCGGCCGATCAAGTCCATCCCCTTGGCCGATCTACACATCCGGGAAATGTTTATCATATCCACCGGATTGTTAATGCTTATGTATGTCATTAATTACGGGAAAGTACTCGACTGGATGGCATCCCCCAAGATTTGCCTTTATATCATGATCGCCCCGATATTGATCGCTTTATTTATTTGGTATCAATATCATTCGGAACGTCCGTACGTGAATCTGGCGCCTTTATACCAGCCGAAAGCCATTATCGGTTATTTCTATATGATGCTTGTCATGTTTTTCAGTACTTCGACTACCTTGTTGACCAGCTACCTGACCAGTATCTTAAAGGTAGACAGCACCCATACCTATTCCCTTTATACTTATTTGCTTCCGGGATATGTCTTGGGGGCGTTCATCTGTTTTTGGTGGTTCCGGTGGCAACGTTGGCGGTTTCGTTTCTTGATAGCGGGAGGAATGAGTTGTTTCGTCCTGTTCTTCGGGAGCCTTTATTTCGGGATCTCACCGGATAGCAGATACGAGATGCTCTACTTTCCTATATTCCTCAGGGGATTGGGCATGATGATTCTAATCATAGCTTTCGCCTTATTTGCCGTGGAAGATTTAAATCCTAAATATTTATTGTCAAACGCTTTCTTTCTCATCATTTTCCGTTCGGTACTATCCCCTATCATGGCGACTTCTTTTTACAGTAATATACTATATCGCTTGGAACAAAAATATATGTATTCCTTATCAGAAACCGTTACGCTGGCCGATCCTCTAGCCGCCTCACGCTATAATCAGGCGCTTGGCAACGCCTTGACCCAAGGGCATCCCTACGACGAGGCAGCGCAAATGGCTACCAATACACTCTATAATACGTTACAGCAACAAAGCTTATTATTGGCGTTAAAAGAGATACTGGGGTATTTATTAGTCATCTCCTTATTCATAGCGATCGTATCCCGTTTTATCCCATTCCATAAAACCATCCGTGTTACATTCGCCAAGACAGGTGATGATATGGTTTGATCAAACTATACCCGGCTGCAAATCTATCAGCCGGCATCTGCCTTTTTGTCATTTATAGTTTATCCGAAACATTTTGGCATTCGTTTTGTATAGGAATAGGCGGATCTTGAGAATGATCAGGATTAGGAATACGCACAAAATAACAATAAAAATAATAAGATATTCAGACTATGAGCAGTAAACAAGGTAACATCGGAGTAACATCGGAAAACATCTTTCCGATTATCAAGAAGTTCTTATACAGTGATCACGAAATCTTCCTTCGTGAACTTGTTTCTAATGCGGTAGACGCTACCCAGAAGTTAAAAACGCTTTCTTCCGTAGGCGAGTTTAAAGGCGAACTCGGCGATTTGACCGTACAGGTTAAGTTCGATGACAAAACGATCACGATCTCTGACCGGGGTATCGGTATGACAGCCGAGGAGATCGATAAGTACATCAACCAGATCGCTTTCTCTGGCGCCGAGGAGTTCGTTGAGAAATACAAGAACGACGCCGCTTCTATCATCGGTCATTTCGGTCTTGGTTTCTACTCCTCTTTCATGGTTTCCAAGAAAGTAGAGATCGTGACGAAATCGTACAAAGAAGGCGCTGTTCCCATGAAATGGAGCTGCGACGGTACGCCGGAATACTCCTTGGAGGAAACGACGAAAGAGGATCGTGGTACCGATATCATCCTGTATATAGACGACGAGAATAAAGATTTCTTGAACAAGGATAAGATCAATGGCTTATTGACAAAATACTGTCGTTTCTTACCGGTTCCTATCGCGTTCGGCAAGAAGCAAGAGTGGAAGGATGGCAAATATGTAGATACGGACGAAGATAACGTAATCAACGACACCAAACCGGCATGGGTTCGCAAACCGGCCGATATGACCGACGAGGATTACAAGAAGTTCTATCGTGACTTATATCCTATGACGGATGAGCCGTTGTTCTGGATTCACTTGAACGTAGACTATCCGTTCAACTTGACCGGTATCTTATATTTCCCTCGCATCAAGAGCAATATCGACTTGCATCGTAACAAGATCCAGTTATATTGCAACCAAGTATTCGTTACGGATTCCGTAGAGGGTATCGTTCCTGAGTTCTTGACATTATTGCATGGTGTATTGGATTCGCCGGATATCCCGTTGAACGTATCCCGTTCCTATTTGCAAAGCGATCAGAACGTGAAGAAGATCTCCAACCACATCACGAAGAAGGTGGCAGACCGCTTGGAAGAGATCTTCAAGAACGACCGCCCGCAGTTCGAGGAGAAATGGGATAGCTTGAAACTATTCATCCAATATGGTATGTTGACTGATGAGAAGTTCTACGACCGTGCGGTTAAGTTCGCCTTATTCAAGGACGTCGAAGGCAAATACTTCACTTTCGAGGAATACAAGAACTTAATCAAGGACAACCAGACAGACAAAGAGGGTAACTTAATCTATCTGTATACCACCAATAAAGACGAGCAATACAGCTATATACAAGCCGCAAAGGACAAAGGTTACAGCGTCTTGGAAATGGACGGACAATTGGATGTACACTTGATCGGACAATTGGAGCAGAAGTTCGAGAAGAGCCGCTTCGTTCGTGTGGATAGCGATACGATCGATAACCTGATCCGCAAGGAAGACTCGAATAAGGTAACCTTGAGCGAGGAGCAGAAAATGGCCATGCAGGAAGTATTCAAGAGTCAGATGCCGAAATTGAACAAGACCGAGTTCTACGTAACATTCGAGGCATTGGGCGAAAACGCGAACCCTGTCATGTTGACACAAAGCGAGTATATGCGAAGAATGCGTGAGATGTCCGCTATGCAACCGGGTATGTCTTTCTATGGCGAGATGCCGGATAGCTTCAACTTCGTATTGAATACGGATCATCCGTTGATCAAGAAAGTATTAACTGAAGAGGAGCAAGCTTGCGACGAGAAGTTAAAACCGATCCTTAGCGATATCAAAGGATGGGAGGCTCGTCAAGCCGACTTACGTGAGGCTCAAAGCAAAAAGAAAGAAGATGAGATCACGGCGCAAGAGAAAGAGGATATGACCAACACCAACCATAAGCTGGATGAGCTTCGTGAGCAACGCAACCAAGTTCTCGCCGAGTACGCCGGTACGAACAAGACAGTTAGTCAGTTGATCGACCTTGCTTTGTTAGGAAACGGTATGCTGAAGGGAGAGGCCTTAAGCCAATTCATCAAACGTAGCGTAGAACTGATCGGATAAACCAATCCTCACATATATAAAAAACCGTTCCTTCTCGGGGGAACGGTTTTTTTAGTTTCAGCCCACGACATCCTCGACCACTTTCCGCAACCTATCCAAGTTCATCTCGCCGGATTGTCTCCACAAAGCCTCCCCTTTCCGTAGCAGGATAAAAGTAGGAATCGATTCCACCGTATACAAATCGGCAAGAGCGCTCTCCTCCTCGATATTGATTTGTACCACTTCTAATTTTCCTTTCTCCAATTCCTTGAACTCCTTCACGATCGGCATCATTTTCTGGCAATGAGGGCACCAATCCGCATAAAACTCAGCCATGACCAAAGCACCAGTCTCCATAACGGTCTTATTCCGCTCTTCCCTATTCAATTCTTTCTCTTTCATAACATCTTCTGTTTTAATTGTATTGATAACTCAACAATACGAAAAAACAAAATGTTTATGTTTCTAAAGAAATACTTCTTACATTTGGAGAAGAAAAACAGATTGGGTTCATATGAGGAAAATAACAGTTATCATAGCCTTATTCCTTGCTGCCATTCAGATTGTTTCCGCCCAGAAAGTAGGGTTGGTACTCAGTGGCGGCGGTGCCAAAGGAGCGGCACATATCGGAGTGATCAAGGCGCTGGAAGAAAATAATATACCGATCGATTACATTACCGGTACCTCCATCGGGGCGATTATCGGTAGTTTATACGCCATGGGATATTCCCCCGAGGAGATGCTGGAGCTGATGCTTTCCAAGGAGTTCTCCTATTGGCAAACAGGTACGGTGGAGGAGCAATATACCTATTATTTCAAGGAGCCTTACCCGACCCCGGAATTCGCGCATTTCTCCATCGATATGTCCGATTCCCTACAGATCAAGGCTAGCTTCTTACCGCAAAGCTTGATCAATCCCATACAGATGAATCAGGCGTTCATGGCCTTGTTCTCGCAGGCGACGGCAAAGGCGGGGTGGAATTTCGACAACCTGTTTGTCCCTTTCCGTTGCGTGGCCTCGGATATATATACTAAAAAGCCGATCATCTTTAAGAATGGGGATCTGGGAGACGCCGTACGTGCCTCCATGACTTTCCCGTTTTTCTTCCAGCCCATATGGAAAGACAGTATTCCTTTATTCGATGGAGGTATCTACGATAATTTCCCGGTAGGCCCGATGAAAGACGCGTTCCACCCGGATTTCATTTTCGGATCGACGGTATCGGGAGGGAATAAAAAGCCTTCGGAGAATCCTTATAACCAGATCGAGACCATGATCATGCAAAAGACCGATTACGAGGTACCGGAGGAAGATGGCATGATGATTAAATTCAGTTTTCCCACCGTCTCCTTATTGGATTTCCAGAAAGGTAAGGAGCTTATGGACATCGGGTATAAACGTACCCTTTCCATGATCGACTCCATCAAGCAACGGGTTCCCCGGGAAGTGCCTTTAAATGAGGTTACCGAAAGAAGAAAAGCCTATAAAGAGAACCTTCCCCCGCTGATCTTCCGCAATATTTACGTGACGGGCGTATCCGAGGCCCAGCGTAAATACATAGAGGCCCAATTACACAGGGATATCAATAACGAGTTCTCCATGGAAGAGTTCAAGCGGGCTTATTTCAAGATGCTGACCTATTCCAAGATTAGGGAAATCATGCCGCATGCCGTTTATAACCGGAAAGAGAAGAAATTCGATCTTTACCTGGACGTGAAGATGAAAGAAGAGATCACGGTTGGCTTCGGTGGAAACGTATCGTCTCATCAAGCGAATCAATTATACCTAGGATTGGGGTATCAATATCTGGGACGGTTCGCCGCCGACGTAAACTCGAACTTTCAAGTGGGTAACTCCTTTAGTGGTGTCATGTTGAGTGGCCGGATGTACCTGCAAACGCAAATCCCCACTTATTTAAATTGGCAAGGAGTCTTCTCGGACAAGAAATACACGGAAAGCCAATCCCTCTTTTATGAGGATATAGTGCCCGCCATGATTAAGCAGAAAGAACTGTACATGAAACTAAAATTAGGCTTCCCCTTCCTCAACCACGCGAAAGCGGAGATCGGGTTCGCCTACGGACGGTTGAACGATTTCTATTTGCAGAGCACCACGATACCTTTCCCGAATGCCTCTTTCGACCATAGCTGGTACGATTTATTCAGCGGCTCGTTAAGTATCGAGCAAAACTCACTCAACACCAAACAATACCCGATAAGCGGAAAACAGCAATTCCTAATCGCCCAATACGTAACCGGTACGGAGAAGTATACCCCATCCCCCACTTCCGCCACGACGGAAGCCCCGATTGGTCGCAAAGTGCATAGCTGGCTGCAACTGAAAGGGCGCTGGAACCAATACCAGACGCTGAGCAACCGTTTCAACTTAGGTTATTTGGCGGAAATGGTCATATCCAGCAAGAACCTCATGAATAACTATACGGCTAGCGTATTACAGGCCCCGGCGTTTACCCCGACACCCCATAGCGAGATTGTATTCAACGAGGCGTTCCGGGCGAACCAATATGTGGCTTTTGGGCTTTCCCCGATCTTGAAGTTAAGCAAGCTTCTGCACTTCCGGTTGGATATGTATGGCTTCGCTCCACTCTATGAAATACAAAAGACGGTGCCGGAAAACAACCCGTATGTCGGAATCCCGCATTATGGTAAGTTTTTGCACTCGTTTAATTATATGGGTGAAGCGGCGGTCGTATTGCAATTGCCATTCTTATGTATCAGTCTGTACGCCAACGGATACAGTTATCCGAAGGAGAATTTCAACTTTGGCTTAAACATTGGTTACCTGATCTTCAATCCAAAAATGTTAGATTAAATTCGCAAAAAAGTAGTCGAAACGTTTGCATATTTAAAACAAAAACGTACCTTTGCACTCGCAATCACGAAACAATGGCCGCGTAGCTCAACTGAATAGAGTAGCTGACTACGGATCAGCCGGTTACAGGTTTGAATCCTGTCGCGGTCACCATTTGAAGATAGCAATAGAATACATCTTGGCTCCTTAGCTCAACTGAATAGAGCATCTGACTACGGATCAGAAGGTTAAAGGTTTGAATCCTTTAGGAGTCACTTGAATATTCAAATTCATTTACAGATTGGCTCGCTAGCTCAACTGAATAGAGCATCTGACTACGGATCAGAAGGTTATAGGTTTGAATCCTATGCGAGTCACTTGAGAATCCTTATTTCATCCAGCGTCTTCGGAAGCAATGAAATAAGGATTTTTTCAATTTCTACCGGTCGTATCATTATTATTCATATATTCGCAGTTAATACAAAGAATATTTTATTTAAGATAAAAGGTAAACACTTGAAAGCACACTATAAAACTTCTATAGCCATAAGTCTAATCGTCATTATCGTATTAGTGATCTTACGTACCACTGTTACCGGACAAGATAGCATCAAATTCATCGACGATACCGATGATCAGCCAATCGATCAACAAAACAGCGACTCTATAGACCTTCGTTATTCCAATGAGTACCAAAGTTGGAAACAAACCTCGGACACGACTTTCCGCAGTTTGTTTAATGGGAACCAACAAGCTGATATCTTGGCCGAACATCCCGGAATGATGGTATTATGGGCAGGATACGCTTTCTCCAAAGATTATCTAAGTCCCAGAGGGCATATGTATTCCATAGAAGATCTATACAAAAGCCTGCGGACCGGCGCTCCCATGACCCCGACGAGTGGTCCCCAGCCTGCCGCATGCTGGGCATGTAAAAGTCCGGACATACCCCGCTTATTAACGACCACCGATGCCAAGACCTTATATAAGAAGAAATGGGCGGAGCTAGGCAACGAGATCGTGAATCCAATCGGATGCGCAGACTGCCATGAGCCGCAGAGCATGGGATTGCGCGTGACCCGCTCATTCTTGAAAAGTGCCTATAAGCGCAACGGATTACGTATAGAGGACGCAACCGAGCAAGAGATGCGATCTCTAGTATGCGCCCAATGCCACGCCGAATATTATTTCCAAGGAGAAGATCGTATACTAGCCTTACCTTGGGATCAAGGTTATACAGTAGAAAATATAGAAGCCTATTACGATAGCATAAACTTCACCGATTTCACCCATAAATTAAGCCGGGCACATTTGATAAAGGCGCAACATCCGGATTTCGAGTTATTCCAGATGGGCATTCACGGGCAAAGAGGCGTTTCCTGCAGAGAATGCCATATGCCTGCTGTCGGGGAAGATGAGAACCGGTACAACAACCATCATATCAAAAGCCCGTTGGCGATGATAGACCGTACTTGCCAAGCCTGCCACCGGGAAAGTGAGGAGATCTTACGCAAGGATGTTTATGAACGGCAAAACAAAGTCTACGCCATACGCATGCGTGTAGAGGAAGAATTGACAAAAGCCCATATAGAAGCGAAATTCGCTTGGGACAAAGGCGCTACGGAATCTCAAATGAAAAACGTATTAAAACTGCTCCGGCAGGCACAATGGCGTTGGGACTTCGCCGTGGCCTCACACGGGGCGGCTTTCCACGCGCCCCAAGAAGTCACACGTATCTTGGGCAGCGGACTCGATAAGTCTACCCAAGCCCGCATCCAGATCATGAAGGTCTTAGCGCAGCTAGGCTATACCCAAGACGTTCCGATGCCGGATATCTCCACGAAAGCGAAAGCCCAGCAATATATCGGCCTCGATATGGAAGCCGAGCAACAGGCCAAACAAAAGTTTTTAGAAACCGTCATCCCCCAATGGCAGGAAGAAGCGAGGGCCAATAAACGATTCATCGAAGGTAATTAAGTTCTTTCCTCCAGCTCCAACCCCGGGGTATAAGGTAGCGAGATCGTAAACTTACTACCTACACCAACCTCGGATTCAAGCGATATGCTTCCATGAAACGTATGAACGATACTCTGGCAGATCGCTAACCCCAAGCCTGTACCTTGGGCAAACTCATCTAGTTTCTGGAAACGCTCGAATACCTTTTCCTTTTTATCATCAGGAATGCCCTTACCCGTATCTTTCACGGAAATAAGGATCGATTTTCCATCTGCGCTAAGTTCGTATCCGATCTCGATATATCCCTTAGCGGTAAACTTCACCGCATTATTTAATGAAATTGGTACAAACCTGCGTCAACCGGAAATGATCCGAACGGATGATAAGAGGTTCATGGGGAACCCTTATCTTTAACTCCACTCCCTCCGGCATCATCAATTGATGCGTATGGAAGATATCTCCCATCAGTTTACTCAGATCGAGGTTCTCATAAGAGAAAGACATGCTACCGGATTCTATGCGTGATAGATCCAAGATATCGTTGATCAGCTTAAGCAACAGGTCACTGTTTTTGGTAATCAGATCTATAAACTCCGCCTTTTCCTCCGGTTCCAAAGGCATATCCGAATTGAGCAATTGGGAGAAGCCTACGATCGCATTCAGAGGCGTACGTATCTCATGGCTCATATTCGCCAGAAAGACTAATTTCATCCGATCGGATTCCTCCGCTTTCTGGCGGGCGGCTATAAGGCTATTCTCCGTGTCTTTTATCCGCTGGATATTCAAGCATAAGCCACTTACCTCAACAGCTTCGTCACCGGAAACCGAATCTTTCTCATTCTTATTTTGGGCATAGCGAAATTCCCACCACTCATACCCCTTCTTATTAAAGTTACAACGACGTTGCGTCACTTTCCGGGAAAGAAAGCCACTATCCAGCAGATTCCGGTCTCGAAGGAAATTATCCAGTTCTTCAGGATGTATAGCATCCTGAAACTCCTCGATTTTCATCGGTACACAGGGCATACCTAAATAATGGTAGAATCTATTATCAAACTCGAATACCCCTTTGCTATACCGAAAAGCGAAAATGTTGCCGCTATCCAACGCAAAAGAAAGAAAAGTCTTCTCCCTTTTTAACTTCTCCTGCGCATCCTTCTTATGTAAAGCCTCCTGTATATATCGCTTTCTTTGGTAACTAAAAAGCAGAAGCAACATCACCACCAGAATAAAGCCGGCAGCCCATATATAATATTTATATTGAACGACAAACGGCATATTCGCAATAATAGCTCCTTCCGGCAATTTACTACTATCAATGCCCCAACGTTCTAACACACCGTAATCAAAAACATAAGCCTTGTTACTCCCTTCGATTTGCGGAAAATTGGACGGGGGCGTTCCTTTCAAGATAGAGACGACCCGGTTTACAGCCCCCTCTACCTCATCCTTAAAGACAGTGACATACCCGCCAACTACGCCATTCTGATTTCCGATCAACTCATTGATCACGGAGAAACATGGAAAGGCGCTGAGCCGCCCCAACGAGATTGTCATATAATCCCTCTTGGTTGCCAGATACGCTTTATTATAATAATTCTCGCCGAATCCCTTAATCAGGGCATTCGCCGATTTCGTACTGAGTGTGCTTATATACATCGTATCCGGCTTTATCTTAGGTATATCCGATATCGAAATCCCGTTCTTTCCGGATAAACGTACCCGATCCAAGGAATATATATTGTTCACGGCACAAATATCCTGAATCTGCGCATTCATGTCCGCCAGCATCATATTATCCTGAAAGGTATCATCCGAGACTCTTATGACGATGCAATTACCAACAAGCCGCTGTATCAATTCTATATTCCTCTTATAATCCGGTTTATCATAAAAGCCCGTCATATTCGGATATTTCCGGATGATCGGGATATTGGGATAACTAACCCCCATAAACACGACCGGGATCGATTTAGCGAGGGGATGCCTGCTACTTATCAAAGCGTTTAAGGCTTGATCGTCATTGACCAGAATAATATCCGGGTTCCATGTCGATAACCCATTCAGTTTCTTGAATAATTTCTGTCGCTGTTGCTTCTCCGAATATTGCTCACAATCCAAATAAAAAGAATAGACACTCGCATGTATCCCCTTCTTCCGCAATTCACTCGACATGATTTCCTTCATCTTCTCATAGGCGGGAAAATGTTTTTCGTAAGATTGAATCACGAGTATACGCTTCTCCTCCGATAAGTCTGTAGAGGATTTACATGATATACAGGTAACAAAGAGAAATATGATAGATATTATTCCAAATAAGCGCTTAGCTGGCATATCGTTCCTTTAAGGTGTTTTCTATGACTTTACAAAACTAAAGATTTATTTCGTACATTTGAGCATATTTTTCACGAAATACAATCAAAACATCAAATACATGAAACAAGAAATCCAATTAAACGAACACAACAAGCAAGAGTATCCTCCTATGCACACGGCGGAACATATCTTAAACCAGACAATGGTGCGGATGTTCGGATGCCCCCGGTCTAAGAACGCACACATAGAGAGGAAGAAGTCTAAATGCGATTATCTATTGGCGGAGGAGCCTAGCCCAGAGGCCATGGCTGAGGTCGAGAAGAAGATAAACGAGGTGATCGACCGGCACCTACCCGTAACCATCGAGTTCATGCCAAAAGAAAAGGCCGGCGGTATCGTGGATTTAAGTAAATTGCCCGATGATGCCAGCGATACATTACGTATCGTACGCATAGGCGATTACGATGCCTGCGCATGTATCGGATCGCACGTGGCGAATACATCCGAGATCGGACATTTCAAGCTATTGAATTACGACTATGCCGACGGGAGATTACGGCTACGTTTCAAATTGGTATAAAATTTAAAGCAAGCGCAAACAGCCAAATGAAATATTTTGTGTAAGTTTGCAAGCGATTAAAAGAACATTTTAATACAGACATTAAATACAATAGTTATGCAAACAATTGACAATTTCAATTTTGCCGGCAAAAAGGCATTTGTAAGAGTTGACTTTAACGTTCCATTGGACGAAAACTTCAACATCACCGACGACACTCGTATGCGTGCCGCTCTTCCTACATTAAAGAAGATCTTAGCGGATGGTGGTAGCGTAATTATCGGTTCTCACCTAGGCCGTCCGAAAGGCACTACCGATAAGTTCTCCTTGAAGCACATATTGAAGCACCTTTCTGAGTTGTTAGGCGTAGATGTTCAGTTTGCAAACGACTGTATTGGCGAAGAAGCCGGCGCTAAGGCTGCCGCTTTGCAACCGGGCGAAGCTTTGTTGCTTGAGAACCTTCGTTTCTACGCTGAGGAAGAAGGCAAACCAAGAGGTTTGGCTGAAGACGCCTCCGACGAGGAGAAGAAGGCTGCCAAGAAAGCCGTTAAAGAAAGCCAGAAAGAGTTCACGAAGAGATTGGCTTCTTACGCTGACTGCTATGTAAACGACGCGTTCGGTACCGCTCACCGTGCTCACGCTTCTACGGCTTTGATCGCTGACTACTTCGATACGGACAACAAGATGTTCGGTTATTTGATGGAGAAGGAAGTGAAGGCTGTCGATAAGGTTATGAACGACATCCAACGTCCGTTCACAGCTATCATGGGTGGTTCTAAGGTTTCCTCTAAGATCGAGATCATCGAGAACTTGTTGAACAAGGTAGACAACTTGATCATCACGGGTGGTATGACTTATACTTTCACGAAAGCGCAAGGCGGTAAGATCGGTAAGTCTATTTGCGAGGACGATAAGTTGGATCTTGCTCTTGATTTGATCAAGAAAGCGAAAGAAAAAGGCGTAAACTTGGTATTGGCTGTTGACGCTAAGATCGCTGACGATTTCAGCAACGACGCTAAGACTGATTTCGCTCCGGTAGATCAGATTCCTGATGGTTGGGAAGGTCTTGACATAGGTCCGAAGACCGAGGCTATCTACGCTGACGTTATCAAGAACTCTAAGACGATCCTTTGGAACGGTCCTACGGGTGTATTCGAGTTCGAGAACTTTACGCACGGATCTCGCACGGTTGGCGAGGCTATCGTTGAGGCTACGAAGAACGGCGCTTTCTCTTTAGTAGGTGGTGGCGACTCTGTTGCTTGCGTTAACAAATTCGGTTTGGCTAACGGCGTATCTTACGTTTCTACAGGTGGTGGCGCTCTTCTTGAGGCTATCGAAGGTAAGGTTCTTCCAGGTATCGCAGCTGTAAAAGGCGAGGCTTACAAATAATCAGATAAGTAAGTGATTTAATAAAAAATCCCCCGGGACGCTCGAGATATTCGAGATGTCCCGGGGGATTTTCTTTGATTTAGTTCCGTATTAATCTTGTTTCAAGATCAAGGCGGAAGAGGCGCTTACGGTAGTTTTACCCTGTACGGAACCTTTACCGTCCAGATAAATCCGACCATCCTTACAAACCGGAACCCATGTTCCTTCCGGCAGAGAAACCGTTACCGCCTTCCGGTTCCCGTTAAAGATAACCATAATCTTCTTCCAACTATCCCCGTTCGCATGCTCCCCTAAGGTATACGCTACAACACCGGGCTGGTTCACTTCTTGGAATTGAAGGGCCTCCCTCACTCCCTCGGCCGTGGCGATACGGAAAGCCGGGTGCGACTTACGAAGGGCGATCAAATCCTTGTAATAGTTGAAAACATCCTTGTTTTTTGCCTTCAAAGACCAGTCGATCTCATTGATTGAATCGGGCGATTGATAGCTGTTATGTACGCCCTTCTTATCGTGCAGCAACTCCTCTCCTGCCCGCATGAAGGGTACTCCTTGCGAGGTGAAGATGATGGTCTGGGCCAACTTGCCGAATCGTATCAACTCATCCGGGGTAGCGTCTTTCGGAGCCGAGAGCTTCAACTTATCCATCAAACAAAGATCATCGTGGCAAGAGACATAGTTGATCACTTGCGTAGGCTTGTTCGCATAAGGCGCTTTGCAATATAATATTTGGTTATAGTCGATTTGCGGATGGCGGATAGCGCCTACGATACCAAACTTAATAGACTCCTCATTGCCTTCCGGCTTTCCGGAGGCGAAACCGGCCTGTGTAGTCTCGAACACGCTTCCTTTTAAAGCATCCCGCAGGTCATCGCTAAATACGGCCACGTCATTCAGTTTCGGGGCGTTTACCTTGATCGCCCGTTGATCTTCTGGTAGCGGGGAATCGCTAGCGGTCCAGCCCTCGCCGTATACGAAGATGGAAGGATCTAGTTTGGTTAACTCGGCTTTTACCTCGTTCATGGTTTCTACGTCATGGATTCCCATCAAGTCGAAACGGAAACCATCCACATGGTATTCCTCGGCCCAATATTTCACGGACTCCACGATATAGCGGCGTACCATCGCCCGCTCCGAAGCGGTCTCATTGCCACAGCCGGAGGCATCCGAATAGCTTCCGTCCGGTTTATGACGGTAGAAGTAACCGGGGACGGTCAAGCTGAAATTCGACCCGTCACCCACAAAGGTATGATTGTAAACCACGTCCATGATCACACGGATACCATTCCGGTGCAATCCCCGCACCATCTCCTTGAACTCACGGATACGAGCCTCGGGATTGTAAGGATCGGTGGAATAGCTCCCCTCGGGGGCGTTATAGTTCTTGGGATCATACCCCCAATTGTACACATTATCTTGCAAGCGAGTCTCGTCCACCGAGCCATAATCATAAGAAGGAAGGATATGGACATGGGTAACGCCCAACTCCTTCAGATGATCCACGCCGGTAGCCACGCCGCCCGGACCTTTCGTGCCGTTCTCCGCCAAGGCGAGAAACTTACCTTTATGCGTCACGCCGGAGTTCGCGGCGATCGAGAAATCCCGATGATGCATCTCGTAGATGATAATATCGGAGAAGCTTTTCAACTCGGGAGATTTATCCGCCTCCCAGCCCTCCGGATCGGTAGCCGCCCAATCGATCACGGCCGCACGGTTTCCATTCACCCCGACGGCTTTCGCCCAGATACCGGGAGTCTCATCCAGCCATTTATCGCCGATACGGATCTGGAAGGTATAGAAGGAACCTTTCAGATCCTCGCTCACGGAGATACGCCACGTACCCTTGTCCGAGGATTTCATCGGCAACTGGCGGATAGGCTCCCCTCCCTCACCGGAGGCGTAAAGATTCAAGCGGACTTCTTCCGCCGTCGGGGCCCAAAGGGTGAACACGGATTTCGTGGGGGAATAGAACAACTCCAGATCGTCTCCCTCATAGGAAGGGTATTCATCAAAGGATTTGTATTCTTTCGGTGAGTTGCAGCTGAGCAACAGCGACAGGTATATAGATACCGGAACTAAGTGTCTCGTCATGGCTGATTCAGTAATTTGTTTTCAATCACAAAGATAGAAGATTCGAATCAGATTCGCCAACGAAACAGAAAAGAAGAGGCGAAAAATCTACCGCAAACGTTTTCGCCTCTTTCGCTCATTCATGCTATATTAGAACGGAACCTCGTTACTGCTACCTTGACTCAAGAAGTCAGCTCCCGCCGATGGGATCGGGGGCATCGGGTCTCCACCGTTCATGGTCGAGGAGAATTCCCTTACCGCTATATCTTCCTCTACGTTCATAAACTTGGCGAACTCGCTCTTAAAGCGCAGCCGGACATCCCCCACGGCACCGTTACGATGCTTGGCGATAATGATCTCGGCGAGACCGATCAGGGAATTTCCCCGCTCGTCTTCCGTAATCTTATAATATTCGGGACGGTGGATGAAACATACCATATCGGCATCCTGCTCGATAGCTCCGGACTCACGCAAGTCGGCTAGCTGCGGACGCTTACCTTCCACGCCTTGACGGGCTTCCACACCACGGTTCAACTGCGACAAGGCGATGATCGGGATATTCAATTCCTTGGCCAATCCCTTCAACGAGCGGGAGATCGTACTCACCTCCTGCTCACGGCTACCGAAGTTCATACCGCTGGCGTTCATCAACTGAAGATAGTCGATAATGATACATTTAATGCCATGCTCACGCACCAGACGACGGGCTTTCGTCCGCAGCTCGAAGACGGACAAGCTCGGGGTATCGTCCACGAAGATCGGGGCGTCGTAAAGCTCCTTGATCTTAAAATCCAGCTGTTCCCACTCGTAGCTCTCCAAGCGTCCGCTCTTGATCTTCTCGCCCGGTATCTCGCAGACATTCACGATCAGACGGTTTACCAACTGCACGTTACTCATCTCGAGCGAGAACAGGGCGACAGGCGTATTGAAATTCACCGCCATATTCTTCGCCATGGAAAGAACGAAGGCCGTCTTACCCATGGCCGGACGGGCGGCGATAATGATAAGGTCTGAATTCTGCCAACCGGAAGTCATCTTATCCAACCCCTCGAAGCCCGTACGCAATCCGCTCAGACCTTCCTTCTGGAGGGCCGCCTTTTGCAACATCTCCATAGCGTCCTTGATGACGGGGTTGATCTGGGTGACATCCTTCTTTACGTTACGTTGCGAGATCTCGAACAACTTGCCCTCCGCCTCTTGCATCAGGTCCTCTACATCGAGCGTCTCATCAAATGCCTTTCCTTGGATCATCGCCGTGAAAGAGATCAACTCCCTCGCCAGATATTTCTGGGCGATGATACGGGCGTGATACTCGATATGGGCGCTGCTGGCCACCTTGCTGGTAAGTTGAGAGATATAGAACGGTCCGCCTACATCCTCCAATTCTCCCCGTTTCTTCAATTGCTCCGTTACGGTAAGCATATCCACGGGACGCTGGCTCAACGCCAAGTCTACGATAGCGGCATAAATCTTCTCATGCGCTTTCTCATAGAAACACTCCGGCTTCAAGATCTCGCTGACGATCGAGTACGCATCTTTCTCCAGCATCAACGCACCCAACACAGCCTCCTCCAACTCACGGGCCTGTGGCTGAAGACGCCCCATATCGGGGAGCATCTCCACAGGCTTTTTCCTTCCTCTTCCTGTATTTCTTGTTCCTTCTGCCATCATTCTTTCTATTTGGGGAGTCAAAGGTAATATCTTTTACCCATTTCTGAAAAAGATTCTTTATATTTAGGAATTAAAACCTGTCGAATCATGAAAGCGTATTTTATCGGATTAGTTATCATGGGCGGCTGCCTATTATACGGCTGCCATACCAAACAAAAGAAAGGGGAAAACAGTAGCGACTACTCAGCCGACTCCCAATCCATAGCACGGCAAGATACCCTACCGTTACCGACTGATACCCATGCCGCATCTTCAGTTTCCACGGAAGGATGGACCGCCAAGCAGATACGGGACAGCATAGAATTGTTCTTCGGCAAGGAATACGATACCCTTCCCCCGCATCTCCGGAAGATCCGCAGAAACATGGCCTCCCTCTGGAACACGGACGACTCCGTCTTCCTACAGCTTATCATAGCGGAGAAGGAGTATGTGGAGGCTTTCAAGACTTACGTATTCAATTCACCCCTCATCCGGATCGGCGGAGGCCCTTACGACCGGCCACCCGAGGAAGCTATCAGCATGGACACCACCCACTTCTCCATGCGAGTAAGACCGAACGTCTACCCAACCAACATCGAGCGGATCGAGATCGCTATCACCAACCATACCGACCTGGAAGGGATGGGAGGCGAAGAGTATTTCATCGAGCGTTTCGACGGGAGGGCATGGAAAGGAATCCCGCAACCCACCGCCTTCGTCGCTCTCGGCTATCCGATCTTTCCAAACGAGACAAGAGACGATTTCTCGGCCACCTTGATGCCTGAGCTCAAGGAAAATCCACCGGGATTGTACCGGGTGCATAAGACCGTCATCACCGGACAGGGCGCCGGCCTCGTCCATTATCCTTTGGCCGCCACGTTCTACCTATCCGATAACCCGGAAGATTATGAGGAATACACACGCTTCGCCAGCCAGCTCCACGAGCCTCGCCCCATGGCCGAGTTCAAGGGAGGAAGAGAAGCCATGATCCGTTTCTTCGAACAGAACCTGCGTTATCCCGAATCTTATAAAGGTACGAGCACGAAGGTACGACTCTTCTACTCCTTCACGATCGATTCCTTAGGAATGTTACAGAATCCCGTAAGCCTACCCGAGAATATACTGTATCCTCGCGATACGGGGAAAACCTATGATGAGTTCCGCGATGAAGCCTTACGGGTACTCCGGTTGATGCCCGCATGGGAACCCGCCGTAAGCCGTATCCATGGTCCGGTCAGCATAGATACCGGGCTCTTCTTCTACTTCAACGAAGAGGGGAAATGCGGGATTGAATAGATGGCCAGTACTGCCTAAGAAGTATTGGAGTACTTCTTAGGCAGTACTCGGGTACTTCCATGAAAGTACTCCAGTACTATTACCAGAAGTATCGCAATACTCTCAGAGAAGTAAGCCTATGCTAACGTAAACTGGCAACAATATTGCTGTCAGCATACAGCGACATAACTTTACTTACGTAAAAAAGTATTATCTTTGCACCCGTAAAAAGTAATTTTCAAATTATGGACGACAGTATCCCGCTAGAAACAGAACAGAGTATGAACTAACGAGGCGGAGGGTTTCATTGATCCTCTGCTCGGATTAAACACGAAAGGAGGCAATAATGAGACAATTTCTTTATTGTGAGGCCGGTTATGTGGAGAAGAACCAATGGCTTCCTAACAGTTGGGTAAACGTAGAGTGCCCGACTCCCGAAGATCTTCAATTCTTGATGGATCGATTTAACGTACCCGAATCATTCTTGAGCGATATAGCCGATACGGACGAGCGTCCCCGTATCGAGTACGAGGGGAATTGGTTGCTTACCATCTTACGTATCCCGTTGCAAAACCAAGATCATGACATCCCGTTCAATACGGTGCCGATCGGTATCATCACGAACAATGAGATCATCGTAAGCGTATGTTACCATAAGACGGACTTGATCCCCGATTTCATCCGCTATACCCAACGGAAGGAACTCCAGATTAAAAACAAGTATGAGTTGATCCTCCGGCTGATCCACTCATCGGCCGTATGGTTCCTTAAATACCTGAAACAAATCAATTACGCCGTCACCGAGGCGGAAAAGGCGTTGGAGAAAAGCATCCGCAACGAGGATCTGCTAGCGTTGATGAAGCTGGAGAAGAGCATGGTATTCTTCAACACCTCCATCCGCGGGAATGAGGTGATGCTGGCCAAGCTCCAGAATATTTTCCAAGAGCCGGAATATATCGACAAGGATTTGGTGGAGGACGTGGAGATCGAGTTGAAGCAGGCCCATAACACGGTAAATATCTATAGCGATATTCTTACGGGTACGATGGACGCTTTCGCCTCTATCATCTCCAACAACGTGAACACGATCATGAAACGTATGACATCACTTTCCATTATCTTAATGGTTCCGACATTAATCGCTAGCTTCTACGGGATGAACGTCCCGATCTACATGGAGGATATGCCGCATGGTTTCGTGGTTATCATCTTGCTCTCGATCTTGCTATCCGCTACGGCCTTTTTTATATTCAGGAAGATCAAATGGTTTTAGGATATCAAAAAATAAACCGGACGCAGATCACCCGTGCTTGTCGGTGTCATCTGCGTCCGGTAAATATCAAATTCGGTATATCTTTATCTTGGCTTACTTATGCGTATCCTCGAGGATATAACGCAAGGTTCCGGCATTTACCAAGTCCTCTTGCGAGATGGTGTAGCCCTTTAGCTTTTTATCGCCGGCGAAAACGTCCTTGATGTAGATCGCTTCTGGATTACTATGCTTAGACTCGATTACCAATTCGCCTTTAGGATAGAATTTCTTGTCGAGCTGGATCGTAACCTTATCGAAAGTCGGGGAAGTCAATACATAGTTCACGTCGCCCGGACAAGCCGGATAGAAGCCCATCATGGAGAAAATAGCCCAAGCGGACATCGTGCCTGTATCCTCGTTACCCGGGACACCGTTCGGGGCATTATGATAGCAATCCTTCAACAACTGACGGACCAACTTCTGAGTACGCCAAGCCTCTCCCTTGAAATAGCTAAACAAATAAGGATAAGCGATATCCGGCTCGTTGGCGGGATCATAATTGCCGTCATCGAATACCTTCTGCAAATGATCGACAAATTTCTTATCGCCTCCCATCAATTTGGCCAGTCCCTTGATATCGTGAGGAACATAAAACGTATAATTCCATGCGTTGCCTTCATGGAAACCGGGACTAGGCTCGAAGTTCTCGCCTTGTTTCGGATCGAACGGAGAGTAGAAAGTGCCGTCCGGCAAGATAGGACGCAGTGTTCCAAACTCCTTGCTATAATAATGTTTGTAACCTAAAGAACGATCACGGAATAACTTGGCATCCTCTTTCTTACCCAAGGCTTGAGCGAAATTAGCCAAGTTCCAGTCGGCGATATAATATTCCAGCGCATGAGATACGGAGTTATCGTATTGCTCACGCAAAGGAACATAGCCCTTGCTGAAATAATCGTTCGCGTCCGGACGAAGCAGGTTGAACTCTCCCGGGGTAGTAGCGCCTTTACGCATCGCCTCATAAGCGGTTTGCTCATCAAAGTCACGCAAGCCGCGCATCCATGCGTCTACGATATACGGGATCGAGGGATCGCCCTCCATCGTAAAGGTCTCACGTCCGTAAAGCTCCCATTTCGGTAACCAACCGTTTTCCCGGTACATATCCAGCATCGTACGGATAATATCCAATTGGCGCTCCGGATAGAGCAAGGTCATCAGGGTACTTACGTTGCGGTACGTATCCCACAGGGAGAAGACCGTATAACGGTTTCCGGTGGTATGGCCTACTTTCAGGCTCTCCATCATCGGGTACTCGCCGTTCACGTCTTGCAGGATATTCGGATGGATCAGCAAATGATACATACCGGTATAGAATATCGTTTTCTCGTCTTTCGTACCTCCTTCCACTTGTACCTTGGAAAGATCCTTGTTCCACATCGTGCTAGCCGCCGTACGGACCTTGTCGAAATCGAAGCCGGGCTGCTCCGTATTCATGTTCAGGCGGGCGTTCTCGATGCTCACGTACGAGATACCCATCTTCACCTCGATAGCCTCGCCCTCGTCCGTATCGTAATCGAACCATACGCCGACATCGTCTCCGCTCATCTCACGGGTATAACTGGTATATAACTTATACTTGCCGGAGTAGATATCCCATTCGGCCTCTACCCCCTTCATCTCACGTTGTTTCTTCCAATAACCCATCTTCTTCGGGGCCTTGTTTACCTTCATCACGAAGTAAACCGGGAATACGGCCTGTGGATTATAGCAGAACGTACCTAAAAGCTTACTCCCCTCGATCTCCGTATCATTCACGATACGTACCGTAGCACCGGTCTCGTTCGTCAAGCCCTCGCCTAGGTTCAAGAGGATATGGCTCTCCCCTTTCGGGAAGGTAAAACGGCTCAAGCCCGTACGCATGCTGGCAGTAGCCTCCGCCTTGATATTATACTTGGTCAAGGTATTGCTATAATAACCGGGGTGAGCCACCTCGTCCTTGTACTCACTGCCGTAAGCCTTATAGTCCACGTTCAACTCGCCCGTCGTCGGCATCAATAGCAAACCTCCCAGCTCCGGGCATCCCACGCCGCTCAAGCTACCGTGGGCGAATCCCGTAAAGAATTTATTGTCTGCCGAGTAAGGAGTAGACCACCATTGACTATCCTTGTCAAAACGATTCTTCTCCGACCCCATGACGTTGAAAGGAACCACGCTCATCATACCCTGCGGACAAACCGCGCCGGGATTCGTCGTACCGTAATTGCTCGTACCGATGAAGGGGTTCACATAATCTACCGGTTGCTGTGCCGTAGCGAACAGGCTACCACACAACAGGAAGGTCATTAGCTGTTTCTTCATTTGATAAATGTATTTTAGTTGATAATTAATTGATTCATACTTACCAGATCACGATCTCATCCGTGAAGATGAAACCCTTATTCGCCTCTTTTGCCTTGATACGGATATAACGGGCTTTCCAATCGCCGTTAAACGTATACTCCTGAAAAGACAGGTCTTTATCCGTATTGGATATCGTAGTAGGGATAACTCCCTGCGAGATATAGCTCTCCCCGTCTTCCGATGTCAGCAACTCCACCTCTCCCGGTTGGTACACGCCCGGGCCGATCAATTGCATAAAGCGGGACGATACCTTATGGATATCCGTCACCTCGCCCATGTCCACCACGCAATCCAAATCATTCAAATAACCCTGCCAACGGCCGTCCAGATAAGTCAAGCCTCCCCTGTAGCCATCCAGCAAGGCGTTCATGCCACCCGCCATATAACCGCTATACAACTTACTATTATAATGTATAGGCTTATTGATACCCTGATGATAATCCACCTTCTTCTCGGTAGGCGTTCCTTGAAGCTGCCCGTCACGGAAGATAGCGGCCTTGATATCAGCGGAGTCTTTCACCACGATCGGACCGTCATAGACCCGGGAAGAGGCAGTGGGAATAGAACCGTCTGTCGTGTAACGTATCTCCGCCGGATATTTCTCCGCATCCAACATGACCTTGATCTCTCGCCGCAAGGTATCTACCTCCATCGTGGTCTCGATCTCGTCCGAGAGCGTGAACGTATGGATACCCATCCGTTGCAGAACCGGGATATTCGCGTTCATACGAGGCTTAAAATCCTCCCAACTACGATCCTCTTGCGGAGTCCATCCAATCTCGGCGACCGCCAAGGTACGAGGGAACATCATATACTCCAGATGCTTCTCATCCTTGATATACTCCGTCCATGTATTCGCCTGTACCCCTAGGATATGCTTACTTTCCTCGGCAGTCAACGAATCCATAGGCACCGGATTATAACTGTACGCCCGCTTGATCGGCGTATAACCGCCGATGGCATACGGCTGTGTCTTCGGATCGGCTTGATAGAAATCGAAATACATATAACCACCCGGTGTCATAACCACGTCGTGTCCCATGCGGGCGGACTTGATTCCCCCTTCCTCGCCCCGCCATGACATGACGGTAGCCTCCGGAGCCAAGCCCCCTTCCAGAATCTCATCCCAACCGATCAATTTGCGGCCTTTGGAAATCAGGAATTCCTCGGCACGATGAATCATATAGCTCTGCAACTCATCCACGTCCTTCATCCCGTTCCGGCGCATCAAACCTTGACATTTCGGGCAGGTCTTCCAAGCTCCCTTCCCGGCCTCGTCTCCCCCGATATGGATATATTCGGAAGGGAACAACTCGATCACCTCGGACAATACATCCTCCATGAACGTAAACGATTTCTCGTTGCCGATGCAGAAATCACCCGTCGTATAAGGTTTGCCGGCACAACTCAACTCCGGGTACGCCACGAACACCTCGTCCGAATGCCCCGGGAATTCGATTTCCGGTATTATATTAATATGCCGGGCCGTAGCGTAATCCACGATCTCACGGATATCTTCTTTCGTAAAATAACCGCCATATGCCCCCGGAGTTCCTTCCGGCAGATACTTGCGATCCTTTCCATCCCACCATTTCTGCCAATCAGATTCCGTACGGAAAGCCACGTCCGTAGTCAGTTTCGGATATTTATCCATCTGGATACGCCAACCACCAGCATCCGTCAAATGCATATGAAGCGTATTCAATTTATAATAAGACATGACGTTCAATAACTTCATCACCTCCTCTTTCGGGAAGAAATGACGGGAGACATCCAGATGCAAGCCACGATACGGGAAACGGGGATTATCTTGGATCGATACGCAAGGAATCCCTTTCGACGTATACAGCTGGCGCAACGTTTGTTCCCCGTAAAACAATCCGGATTTAGAGGCGGCTCTCAACTCAATCCCCTTCTCGGTCACGTCCAACGCATATCCTTCCGGATTCCCGCCATTAAAAGACTCATCGACCACGTAACGGATCGTACCCGATTGATCATTCCCGAATATGAGATTACTATCTACTTTGAAATAACCGCCAGTCACCTCGATATGGGCCGGCTTAGGGATTAAATTCACCTGCGGAACCTCCTTGGGAGCACAGGAAAAAAGTAGTGAGGAACAAGCGAGAGCAAGTCCGGTTACTTTCATGCAAGACCGTTTTGGCAACGTCATAATACTTATTTTTTAGTTGTGTTATTCTTGGTGCGTAAATATACAACAATAATAGACAATATCAAAAAAGCGGAAAGACTATCGTCTCCCCGCTTCAGAGTTATTTTAAGATGTATATCTTCTAAAATTAACGTCTAGGAATTGCTTCTTTTACAACCATCTGACGACCTTCGTACTCAGCTTGGTTTAATTCCTCGATAGCTTTTTGAGCCTCATCAACGTTAGGCATTTCAGCGAAAGCGAAACCCTTAGAACGTCTAGTATCACGATCAACAATTAACTTTACTGAATCAACAATACCATACTCTTCTAATACTTGTTGCAAATCAGATTCTCTTACTCGATAACTCAAGTTTCCAATGTAAATATTCATACGAAAAAAATTAAAAATAAATTAATAATAAAACAAGTGATGTTAGTGAAGATCGATTTCTAGAAGAATATATTATCATTACTGAGAATAGAAACTCGAAGATAAAGAGCAAGACAAACTATCTTTTGTTTGTTGCTACAAAGGAAAGCATTCTTTTTGGATTACCAACTATAAAACCTAATTTATTTTCAAAATAATTCACTTTATCTTCAGAAGACTACTTATATGAGCTAACGAGACTATCTGCGTGAACCGCATAAAAAAGAAGAGAATCTAATTAAAGATCCTCTTCCCTATTTGAAAAAGCCGCACTGTAGATGTGAACAAACTCCGTATGACAGGATTTGAGTGCTTTGCCACCTTTGTAATCCGCCGTGCTAAGCATACCCCGAAGGGCGCGGCCCGCCATTGGCGACAAGAGCTATGTCTCGGAATTAAAATAAACTGATGAGTTTCCCAATCGAACAAGTGCGGCTTAACTCATTCCCTGTTTATCTTTTTCTTGTTACAAAGATATGTAATCGTATCGACATAACCAAACAAAAACAACAAAAAAAGAGCCTCCTTTTCGGGGAGGCTCTTTATTAACTATATAGCAAAAATCTTATTTTACTTTAGCTACGATAGCCTTGAATGCTTCCGGATGGTTAACGGCCAAGTCTGCCAAAACCTTACGGTTGATCTCGATACCGGCAGCGTGCAAAGCACCCATTAGGCGAGAGTAAGACAAACCTTCCATACGAGCGGCAGCGTTGATACGCTGAATCCACAAAGCACGGAAATTACGTTTCTTGTTACGACGGTCGCGGAAAGCATAAGTCAAACCTTTTTCCCATGTATTCTTCGCTACGGTCCAAACGTTCTTACGTGCACCATAATAACCACGGGTTAGTTTTAAAATCCGTTTTCTTTTTGCTCTTGAAGCAACATGATTTACTGATCTAGGCATAATTCTAATCTGTTTTGAATGTTAGCGTCATCTCTTAGGATGAACTTGATTGCTAATGCATTCGGTTAATAAAAATCGTTATAAAACTCGCTTAATGAATAAAGATTACTTCATGCAAAGCATCTGCTTTACGTTGCTTACGTCAACACTAGCTACCAAACCCGTGTGAGTAAGATTTCTCTTTTGCTTCTTAGTCTTCTTTGTTAAGATATGACTCTTAAAAGCGTGTTTTCTTTTGATCTTTCCTGATCCGGTAAGGGCGAACCTCTTTTTGGCACCGGAATTAGTCTTCATCTTAGGCATTTTCCAATTATATTTTAATTATTAAACTTAACCTCCCTTCTATCAGGGACGGATTTTATTCTTCTGTTTTCTTATCACCCTCGCTTTTAGGCTTAGGTGTCGTGATCACTTTCTTTACAACTTTCGGAGCTGCGACCGTAGCCGGGGCTGAACCAGTGCCCGCTTTCTTCGGAGTAAGCATGATAATCATACGTTTTCCCTCCAATACCGGCAACTGCTCTACTTTTCCATAATCCTCCAAATCGTTGGCAAAACGAAGCAGCAGGACTTCTCCCTGTTCCTTGAAAAGGATAGAACGGCCTTTAAAGAACACGTAGGCTTTGACCTTCGAACCTTCCTCCAAAAATCCCTTAGCGTGCTTCAATTTAAAATTGTAATCATGATCATCTGTCTGAGGCCCGAAACGAATCTCCTTCACGACCACTTTCACAGATTTCGCTTTTTGCTCTTTCTGACGCTTTTTTTGCTGATAGAGGAATTTCTGGTAGTCGATTACTCTACAAACGGGGGGCGCAGCATTTGGTGAAATCTCGACTAGATCCATCCCCTGCTCTTCCGCTATTTTCAGCGCTTGAGCGATCGGATAAACACCCGTCTCAATATTGTCACCTACTAAACGAACTTCACGAACACGAATACGTTCGTTGATTCTATACTGTTCTTTCAGATTGTCATTCTTCATTCAAAAAGATTTATTCTCCTCGTTATTAGTTATTTAATCATTACTTTTTTGCCAGCGATTCATCATTTCCTCTACCTCGCCATTCAAAAGCGCTGCAAAGGTAGCAATTTTCATCGAACCTTTATCACCTTCGCCCTGTTTTCTTACAGAAACTTCACCATTTTCTGCTTCTTTTTCTCCAACGATGAGCATATAAGGGATTCTTTTCAATTCATTGTCACGAATTTTACGACCGATCTTCTCATTTCGGTCATCTACGATAGCACGGATTTCCTGATTACCTAACTCACGTGCGATTTGCCAAGCGTAATCATTAAACTTCTCGCTGATCGGCATGATACATACCTGCTCCGGAGTCAACCACAACGGGAACTTTCCGGCGGTGTGCTCGATCAATACGGCAACGAACCGTTCCATGGAACCGAACGGCGCACGGTGGATCATAACCGGACGGTGCTTCTGGTTGTCGGCACCCGTATATTCCAATTGGAAACGTTCCGGTAAGTTATAGTCTACCTGAATCGTACCTAACTGCCAACGGCGGCCGATAGCGTCTTTCACCATGAAGTCGAGTTTCGGACCGTAGAAAGCGGCCTCTCCATATTCGATCTTAGCTTTCAAGCCTTTTTCCTCACAAGCCTCTACAATCGCTTGCTCAGCCTTCTCCCAATTCTCGTCGCTACCGATATATTTCTCACGGTTCACCTTGTCACGCAAGGAGATCTGAGCCTCGAAGTTCTCGAAATTCATCGTCTTGAATACGATCGAGATGATGTCCATTACGTTCAAGAATTCCTGCTTTACTTGATCGGGGCGGCAGAAAATATGAGCATCATCCTGTGTAAAGCTACGTACACGGGTCAATCCGTGCAACTCTCCGCTCTGCTCATACCGGCAAACCGTACCGAACTCAGCGAGACGCAACGGCAGGTCCTTATACGAACGAGGAGAGTTTTTATAGATCATACAGTGATGAGGACAGTTCATCGGTTTCAAGAAGTATTCCTCACCCTCCTCAGGTGTATGGATCGGTTGGAAAGAATCCTTTCCGTATTTAGCGTAGTGGCCGGAGGTAATATACAATAATTTATTACCGATCGGCGGACACATTACCTCTTGATAATTATAACGAGCTTGGATACGACGCAAGAACTCTTGCAGACGCAAACGCAAGGCGGTACCTTTCGGCAACCACATCGGTAAGCCCTTACCTACCGTATCGGAGAACATGAACAAGTCCATTTCCTTACCGATCTTACGGTGGTCACGTTTCTTGGCCTCCTCCAACAATGTCAGATACTCATCCAACATCTTCTTTTTCGGGAAAGTGATACCATACAAACGAACCAATTGCTTGCGTTTCTCATCGCCACGCCAATAAGCGCCGGCTACGCTCAATATCTTGACAGCTTTCAGATAAGAGGTATTCGGTAAGTGCGGCCCTCTACACAAGTCCGTAAAAGAACCCTGTGTATAGGTAGTGATCGTACCGTCTTCCAACTCACTGATAAGCTCTGTTTTATACTCTTCACCTCTATCGCCGAACATCTTCATGGCATCCGCCTTGGTAATGTCCTGACGTTTGATCTCTTCTTTCTTGGCTACCAGCTCAAGCATCTTAGCCTCGATAGCAGCGAAATCACCCTCTTTGATCACGGCCTCGCCCGGATCCACGTCATAATAGAAACCGTTCTCGATCGCCGGACCTATACCGAATTTAATACCCGGATATAATTCCTGCAAAGCCTCTGCCATAAGGTGAGCGCTGGAATGCCAGAACGCATGTTTACCTTCCTCGTCTTCCCACTTCAAAAGTTTCACCGTAGCGTCGTCGTTGATAGGACGGCTTAAGTCCCAAACCTCCCCATTCACGCTTGCGGCTAGGACTTCCTGTGCCAAACGAGAACTAATGCTTTCCGCTATCTGCATAGCAGTCGTTCCCTTTGCATATTCTCTTACGGAATTGTCCGGAAATGTAATCTTTATCATATTCTATTCTCTAAAATTCTTTATATTCAGCCCACAAAGTTAATATTTCTTTTCTATCAGCGAAACATTTAACTCGAATAATTTGCGTTATCACCGGCTTGTCATTCGCTTGATGATACTATAGGCGTTGTAGATACCCAATTCCCCTGCCTTGCTCAAGTCGGCGATGCCCCGGTTCACGTCACCTTGCGACAGACGGGCTAACCCACGGTTGTAGTAAGCCTCGGCAAATTCAGGGTCCCGCTCGATCGCCTCGTTGTAATCAACGATAGCGGCACGGAAATCACGCTGGGCGCAACGCAGATTCGCACGGTTAAAGTAAGCGTACACAAAACCCGGGTTCAGCTTGATCACCATATCGTAATCCCTCATGATCTGCTCATGCTCATAGGCTCGCTTATTATCCTTCAGCATAGCGCTCCGGAGGTCCACCGAGGTGTTGGCGTTTACCTGCGACTGTGCGGACTTACCAATATTCAAGTTCATTCCCGAGCCACTCAAGTCGTACGTATCCTTGCTAGCCTGCTGGGATTGGGTGTACATCAATTGCTTATAACGTTCCACGGCACGATTGAAATAAGCCATCGTGAACGACGGGTCTTGCTCGATCGCTTCCGAGAAATTCTTGATCGCCTCCGAGAAATCCTGCACCAACATGAAGTCCATCGCACGGCCAAAATAAGCGTTAGCGTTGTTCGGATCACGCTCGATCTCCGCCGAATACTCGTCGATGGAGGCAAAATGCACGGCGATTTGATCCTCAGTCAAAGCGGCCTCCTCGTTCGTGATACGCAATTTACGCTTCAAGACCATCTGGCCATTGTAATCCTCCACCATCTTGTCGTAATAAACAAGTTTCTTTACGGGATCCGCCTTCTCGTAATAGGTCAAGACAAACTGGGGTTCCAGATCCACATGGACATTCCGGTCTTGTACACGCCCACGGACCTCACTTTGGTATTTACTTTTACGCTCCTGCTCCTTATCGTATACCACCAAGCGGTTGAACTTATTGATATTCTTATCGGATTGCTCACGAGTATTCTCCTCCGAATCGTCCGTCTTGGCATCTCCGTTCACCGCTGTATTGGAGCTAGAAGACGATGTCTTCGGGAGCTGTCCGTTCTTGGCCTGCTCCTCCATCTTTATGGCTGCCCAATAATCACGGTCTGCCCCCACGTTATCCCCTAGCTTACGCTTTGCTTCCGAACGGCTCACAAAGCCTGGCAGGAAAGTAGGATATTGCTTCAAGACCACGTCGTAATCCTGCACGGCCCCCCGGTAGTCGCCCGTCTCGAAACGGAGCAACGCACGGTTGTAATAAGCCATATAGTTATCTGGCTCTTGCTGGATAACGACATCGAAGTCTTCGATAGCACGGTTATTATCCCCGACTTGGAACCGAAGCAAACCTCGGTTGAATCGTGCGATCAAGTTCCGGCTATCCATGCTGATCACCTGATCGTAATCGGCCATCGCACCTCTCAAGTCATTCATCTGATAACGAACTAGCCCCCGGTTAATATAATATCCGCTCTCACGGGTATCCAGACGTAGAGCCTCGTTCAAATCGGCCAAAGCGTCCTTGTAATCATCCATTTGATAATGAAGGATCGCACGATTGCCATACGCCGGCGCATAATAAGGATCCATCTCGATCGCCTTATTATAATCGGCCAAGGCTTTCAACGTATCCCCTTTCTCCAGATACATAGCGCCCCGTGTCATATAATTCATGGAATATTTCGGATGGGCGGTCATTAAATCATCGAATGTCTTCTCCGCCCCGTTATAGTCTTTTTTCTGGATAAAAGCCACCGCCATATTCACCAGCATCTGGCGGTCCTCGGGTTTGAACTCAAGTCCTTTCTGGTAATCGTCGATCGCCTCGTCGTATTTCTCCTGGCTTTGACGGGCGATGCCGCGAGCGTAATACGCTTGCGTTAAAAAAGGGTTCCGCTGAAGACATAAAGTACAGTCTTCCTCGGCCCCCTTAAAATCGTCCAGATTTATCTTCGCCACCGCACGGTAAAAATAGGGTTCCGCCAACCAAGGTTTGGATTTGATAACCTGATTGAAGTACTGAATGGAAAGAACATAATCCTCAAAATAAAGGGCGTTCCTGCCAATGGCCAATACACGGTCCGTATTAATCTGCGCAAAAAGCGAAATCGTAAATATCTGTAATATCAAAAAGAGTGTTGCCTTCTTCATCCTATTAAAAATGATTGAGAGGCAAAAATAAGTAAATTATCTTACTTAGACTCTATTTTTACCATTAAATGATTCTTCGTTATCTTATCGCCCTCTTTTACATTGAGCTCGACAACGACTCCCGATATGGGAGCGACCACCCGGTTCTGCATTTTCATCGCCTCATGGATTAGCAGAAGTTGCCCGGCCTCCACAGCCTGTCCTTCCTCTACCATAATCTTGATAATCGTTCCGGGAAGATGAGAAACCACGTCACCAGCCGACGGCTTATGCCACATCGGTCGGCTCTTATACTTCGCTGTCAGCAACGTCTTATATTTACGTGCCGTCACCACAAAGTCTACATATTCTTCTTGCTGGTGTTTCTTTTCCATACTCTCATCAATTTAGAACGGAGGCAAACCGTGCTTCTTGGCCGGTCTGTATTCCTCTTTTAGAATGGAAAGCTTCAGTGCGTGTAGCAATAATGAACGGGTTTCTTTCGGTTCGATCACAGAGTCGATAAATCCCTTGGAAGCCGCCACGTACGGGTTCGCGAATTTCTCGATATATTCTTTCACCTTCTCCTGACGCATAGCGTTCTGATCTTCCGCCTCCATGATCTCCTTGCGGAATATGATGTTAGCTGCGCCTTCCGGACCCATAACAGCGATCTCCGCGCTCGGCCAAGCGAACATGAAGTCAGCGCCCAAGTGACGGGAGTTCATAGCTATATAACCTCCACCGTACGCCTTGCGCAAGATAACCGTGATCTTAGGAACAGTAGCTTCCGAATACGCATACAGAACCTTAGCCCCATGACGAATCACACCCGCATGCTCTTGATCTACGCCCGGCAGATAACCCGGCATATCCTCCAACGTGATGATAGGAATATTGAATGAGTCGCAGAAACGGATGAAACGAGCGGCCTTGTCAGCGCTATCACAATCAAGCACGCCGGCCAAAACCATCGGTTGATTGGCAACGAAACCTACCGTTTCTCCTGCCATACGACCAAAACCGATCACAATATTAGCGGCCCACAACTCTTGAATCTCCAAGAAGTCCGAGTCATCGACGATACATCTGATAACGTCTCGCACATCATACGGTTGTTTCGGGTCCGCCGGAACTACTTGCTCGATATTCAGCATAGCGGACGGTTCTTTCGGCTCAACCACTTTCGCACGCTCCTGATTATTCCAAGGGATGAAGCTAACCAAACGTTTCACCTGATCGAAACATTCTTGCTCGCTCAAGGCATAGAAATGAGCGTTACCTGTAGTCTCCGCATGAACACGTGCGCCACCAAGGTCTTCCATAGAGATATCCTCACCCAGCACGGTCTTGATAACGTTCGGTCCCGTGATAAACATCTTAGAGATGTTCTCAACCACAAACACGAAGTCCGTCAACGCCGGAGAATAAACGGCACCACCGGCACAAGGACCGAGGATCAAGGAAATCTGAGGGATCACGCCCGAGGCGATCGTATTGCGATAGAATATTTCACCATAACCAGCCAAAGCACCAACACCTTCTTGGATACGCGCGCCACCCGAGTCATTGATTCCGATGATCGGACATTTCATCTTCAACGCATGATCCATGATCTTGGTGATCTTACGAGCATGCTGCAAACCTAACGAACCACCGGCAACCGTAAAGTCCTGCGCATAGATGCAAACCGGGGCACCAAAGATCGTACCCGTACCGGTAACCACACCATCACCCGGCAGAACCTTCTTCTCCATACCGAAATCACGGCCATCGTGTTTCACGAACATGTCATACTCATGGAAAGAGTTCTTATCCAACAAAGCCAAGATACGCTCCCGGGCAGTAAGCTTACCCATCGCCACTTGCTTTTCGATAGCAGCCTCACCACCGCCCATCTCGATAACGGCTTTCTTTTCCCTGAGGGCCTCAATGTTTTTACTTAAATCTGTCATATTGATTATTTATAGATTTATTATTTACCAACGGCTTTTGCCCGGTAAGAGCAACGAACCGTCCCTTTAATAATACTATTTAATTTGCCTTTGTTCAATTGACGGCGAATAGCGGAGACATTGTCGATAAAGACATGCCCCGTCAGATGCTCGCACTCATGCTGCACGATACGGGCGGCGAAACCTTCCACCACTTCCTCGTGTTCCTCCCAATTCTCATCCCAATATCTCACACGAACCGTTTTCGAGCGAGACACTTTCTCGTGTATACCCGGCAGGCTCAAGCAGCCTTCCTCCATAGCTATTTCCTCCTCGCTACGTTCCAAAAACTCGGGATTAATCAACGCACGCTTGAAACCCTTGCATTCAGGGAAGTCATCTCCCATCACATCACCGTCTATAACCACCAAACGGATAGACAAGCCCACCTGAGGAGCGGCAAGCCCTACCCCATCAGCATTATACATCGTTTCAAACATATTGGCAACCAACTGTTTCAAGTCGGGATAATCTTTAGGTACATCCTCAGCCTCTTTTCTTAGTACGGGCTGACCATATAAAAATACGGGTAAAATCATAAGTTATAACTGATATTTTTTACTTTCTAAATAAGCTTGCAAAATAATAACGGCGCTAATCTCATCAACCAATCCTTTATCTTGCCGTTTCTTTTTCTTTAAACCGCCTTCCAACATGGCCTTATGAGCTAAGACCGACGTGAACCGCTCGTCGTAATAAGTTACCGGGATACTTGGTATCGTCCTTTTCAGATGGGTCACGAACGCCTCCACATACTTCATGTTCTCAGAAGGCTCATTGTTCATTTGCTTCGGAAGCCCGACCACAAATAAATCCACCGGTTCCCGTGATATGTAATCCGACAGGTATTTCACAACCTCTCCACTTGGGACTGTCGCCACGCCGTTAGCGATCATTTGTAAAATATCCGTAGCGGCTATCCCTGTACGTTTCCGGCCGTAATCTATTGCAATTATTCTTCCCATCGAGCGCGAATATAGCATAAATATAAATACAGATTACACAAATCCGCAAAAAGTGTGCAACAAATCGGATCAATATGCATTCTTCTCTCCCTTGAACATATTCAGTACCGTAACCACAATAATCTTTAAATCAAGGAAGAACGTCCAATTCTCTATATACCACACATCTCTCTTCACACGTCCTTCCATCTGCTCCAGCGTCTTGGTCTCACCTCGGTAACCGGTGACTTGCGCCCACCCCGTTACTCCCGGTTTCACCAAATGCCGCACCATATACTTATCGATCAACGCCGAGTACTGCTCGGTATGCTTCAGCATATGCGGACGAGGGCCTACCACGGACATATCGCCCAGCAAGACGTTCACGAACTGAGGGAACTCATCCAAATTCGTCCGGCGCAAGAAATCGCCGATCCGGGTCTTCCGGGGATCATCCTTGACGGCCTGCAAGGTATCGGCCTGCGCGTTCACCTTCATCGTACGAAATTTAAAACATTCGAAGTCATGCCCATACAATCCCGTACGTTTCTGCTTAAACAAAATCGGGCCGGGTGAGCTTAACTTGATCATTATACCGACCACGATGTACAGGATCGGATAAATCGTGAGCAAAATCACCAAAGAGAAAAATATATCGAACGTTCGTTTCAAGAACCGGTTATAGGCGGATTGCAAAGGCTCCCGGCGGACCGTCAGCAATGGGATCGATTCCATCACCTCCATCACCATACTCTTCTTTACATCCCGGTAAAACTCGGGCACGATATAGAAGCGCACCATCTTCTTCTCAGCGAAATTCAGAAGCCGTACGATCTTTCCGTTGTTCGTACCCGGCAAGGTACAATAAATCTCATCGATATCATGCTCCAGCACATACGCTTCCACCTCACTCGTCTTACCCAAATAATTAGGTAAAACGTCTTTCAACGAGTCATTGTCATCAAAGAACCCCTTTACACTAAACCCATAGCTCAAATCATCTTTCATAACTTGGTAAAGCTCCATACCATTCTTTCCCGCACCCACAATCACCACCTTCTTAAAGTTATAGCCTTTTCGCCTATAAAACTTTAAGGATAAGCGCACAAAAACCCGCCAAAGCGAAAACAAGATGATAGAAACCCCGTAATAGACCAAGAGGAAGGTAGCCAGAATATCCCCTACATTCAAGAAGATCAAGCAAGTAGCGAATAAAAAGATAAGTACGGTAACCAATCCGAACGCCCGTTGCACAATCTTGTCGATAAACACGACCGCCTGATGCAATTGAATCGGGATAAAATATAAAGAGAAGAAATAACAGAAATTCAATAACAAAATAACCTCTCTCAAATTATAGGATATCGCTTCCGTGTATTTCGGGCCAAGCAGATGAAAAACGGCCATAAACAAGAGATTCAATACGATCAAATCTCCTACACCAATCAGCCATTGGATTAAATAACCATGTTTTTTGTTCAATATCATAGCAATTCGATAAATTCTCACAAAAGTAAGTATTTTTCGGCGCAAAAAAAAGGCCGCACTTAGAAGTACGGCCTTTTTAAAGTATTAATTCGTAAATTAATTATTAGCGCTCATAATTACTACACGGTTCCAGCTATTTTCGCCATAAGGTTGTTCGTCCGAACCTCTCCACTCGATAGTGATCTGGCTAGAAGAGATACCGTATTTATCGATAAGTTCCTTAGCGACCGCTCTAGCACGTTTCTCAGAAAGACCCATGTTATAATCAGAAGTACCCGTCTTCTTGTCAGCGTAACCAACTACCTTGATCGGAGCGTTGTTGTTCTTCATGAACTCAGCTGTGTTATAGATATTGATCTGCTGGTTCTTGTCGATCTTAGCGCTGTTGATGCGAAAGTAAACCACATTGTCAACGTAGTTATTTACAACTTCAGTAACTGTCTCTTGGCACTCAGGGCAAGAAACCGGACGTTTGCTCAACTCATCGTTAGCAGCACGCAAAGAGTTGATCTGGCCGTTCAAGTCGTTCAACAAAGCGTAATCCATCGGCTCCAATACCTCGAAGTCTGTCTTACCCAATTTGAATGTCAAACCAGCGCTCAACTGAACGATACCATCTGTCAGGTGATTCATCTCGACACGGTTAAACTGCTCGTTCAACAAAGAACCTTGGATCTCAACGTTCAAATCAACACGTTTGCTCAAACGGAAAGCGGTTAAGATACCAGCGTTCAACGTAGGAGACTCCGTTCTTGGACGATCATAAGACTCTGTAGTCTTGAAACGCTGCGCATAACCAAAACCGACCCAAGGAATCAAGCGGAACACTTTAGATTCTCTGTAAGGAGCCCAGAAGTTAGTAACATCCCACAACAAATCTACGTGAGCGGCTACATATTTATTATGTTGCATAAACTGTGCGCCATCACCTTCAAAACCGTGGATAATACCACCATTTAACTGGGTACGGAATCCTAAATACGGATTAAACCACTTACCAAAAGATACTTGTGGAGCGAAGTTTAAACGATTCTTGAAATCAGCCTCTCCATTTTGGTCTCCTAACAATACGCTGGCTCCACCCGCAATTGAAATAAACCAATTGTCGCGAGCTTTATTCTTCTTGAAATTAGTCTTATAACCAGCCTCATTGCTGAACCCCACCTGCGGTTGATATTCCTGTGCTGCCACAGAGAATACAAAACCTGATAACAAAGCTAAAAGTAAAACCTTAGTCTTCATATTTTCAACATTTTAATTAAACAATCAATTACCTAATATCTTAAAATTGGCACAAATTTAACTCTTTTTGTAATTACAACAAATAAAATCTTCAAATTGTTTCGAACTCACTCGAAATAGTTCAAAATTTTATAGCCCCCCTCTTTCAGATAAGACTCCTTCTTCATTAGTTTTATATCGTTCTTCATCATATCCTCAATTAAAGCCGCTAATGAATACTCCGGTTCCCACCCTAAACGAGTACGTGCCTTCGTAGCGTCACCGATCAGCAACTCTACTTCCGTAGGGCGGAAATACTGCGGATCTACTCCCACAACTTCCTCACCCACACGTTTCTTAAAGTTTTCCAGATAGGCATCACCAACCTTCTTGACGAACAATCCCTCGTCTATCGACTCTATGATAGCGACCTCGTCTATCCCTTCTCCTTTAAAGCGGATTCCCACGCCAATTTCCTCAAAAGCCATACGGATAAAGTCCCGAATCGTGGTAGTAATCCCGGTAGCTATGACATAATCCGAGGGTTCATCTTGTTGCAAAATAGCGTACATGGCACGCACGTAATCTTTTGCGTGTCCCCAATCCCGTTTGGAGGAAAGATTACCCATATAAACCTTTTTTTGCATACCCAAAACGATACGTGAAACCGCCCGGGTTACCTTACGGGTCACGAATGTCTCTCCCCTTAATGGAGACTCATGATTAAACAAGATGCCATTGGAAGCGTGCATATGATAGGCTTCCCTGTAATTCACCGTAATCCAGTAACCGTATAGTTTCGCTACCGCATAAGGGCTTCTCGGATAGAAAGGAGTAGTCTCCCTCTGCGGCACCTCTTGCACCAAGCCATACAACTCGGATGTAGATGCCTGGTAAATACGCGTCTTCGGGATCAAGTTCAGCAAACGGACCGCCTCTAGGATACGCAATACGCCCAAACCATCCGCATTCGCAGTATATTCGGGAGTGTCGAAACTTACTTTTACATGGCTCATGGCGGCCAGATTATAGATCTCGTCCGGTTGAACCTCGCCAATGATACGTGTAAGATTCAAACTATCCGTTAAATCGCCATAATGCAAAATCAAATTACGGTTTTCCACATGCGGATCTTGATACAAATGATCGATACGGTCCGTATTGAACATGGAAGAACGACGCTTGATACCGTGTACCGTATATCCTTTCTTGATCAAGAACTCAGTAAGATAAGCCCCATCCTGTCCCGTAATACCCGTTATTAACGCTACTTTGCCCATTTCTCTAATTTTCAATTTTCAATTCTCATTTTTCAATTCCCAAGTACCATTCATAGAGTCGCTTCACGCCCTCCTCGATCTCGATCGTATGGCGCCAACCCAAGGCATGCAACTTGCTTACATCCGTCAGCTTACGAAGCGTACCGTCCGGCTTGGACGAGTTAAACCTCAACTCGCCCTCGAACCCGATCTCTCGCCGGATCAGTTCGGCGACCTCACGGATCGAAAGCTCGATACCCGTACCTATATTAATATGTGTATTCCGGACCTCGCCCTCCTTCTGGCGGACATCCTCGAAATCCACGTGTTCCATGATATAAACAGAAGCGTCGGCCATCTCCTCGCTCCATAAAAACTCACGAAGCGGCTTGCCGGTTCCCCACAGCTCCACCTCGCCCGGACGGATACCCTGTTTATCCAATACGGAGAGTATCTCCGGCTCGGAGGCCTTCCCAGACACGCCCTCTACCGGACGAATGTCCATATCCTTACGCAAGGCCTCCCAATCTCCTGTATGCAGGCATTTCGCCAGATGGATCTTACGGATCATGGCTGGCAACACATGCGAGGTCTCCAGATTGAAATTATCATTCGGCCCGTAGAGGTTGGTAGGCATCACGGCGATATAGTTCGTACCGTATTGCAGGTTGTAACTCTCGCACATCTTGATACCCGCTATCTTGGCGATCGCGTAAGGCTCGTTGGAATATTCCAAGGGAGATGTCAGCAAGCAATCCTCCGGCATCGGCTGCGGAGCCTCACGGGGATAGATGCAGGTGCTTCCCAAGAATAATAATTTCTTTACATTGTTTTTCCAAGAGGCATGAATGACATTATTCTGGATCATCAAATTATTGTAGATAAAATCGGCACGGTACAGACTGTTCGCCATGATACCGCCGACGTGCGCCGCCGACAAGAACACATAGTCCGGCCGTTCGGCTGCAAAGAACTCGTTCACAGCGGCTTGATCCGTCAGATCCAGTTCCGCATGCGTACGAAGCAGGAAGTTCGTATACCCTTTGCTACGCAAATTATTCAGGATGGCGGAGCCTACCAAGCCCCGGTGACCGGCAACAAATATTTTACTGTCTTTTTCCATCGATATCTCGTATTCTGAACTACTTCTACTTATTAATCAACCTCATCAAATACTGGCCGTACTGATTCTTAATCATCGGCAAAGCCACTTGCTCAAGTCGCTTCTCATCAATCCATCCTTGCTTGAAAGCGATCTCCTCCAGACAAGCCACCTTCAGTCCCTGTCTCTTCTCGATCACCTCCACGAAAGTAGATGCCTCAGACAACGAGTCGTGAGTCCCGGTATCCAACCAAGCGAATCCACGTCCCAATAGCTGCACTTTCAACTCCCCATCCTTCAAGAACCACTGGTTCACGGTAGTGATCTCCAGCTCTCCACGGGCGGATGGCTTGATATTCTTGGCCACGCCCACCACCTTGTTCGGATAGAAATACAATCCTACCACGGCGTAATTCGACTTCGGTTCCTTCGGTTTCTCCTCGATACTGAGGACGTTCCCATCCGCATCGAACTCGGCCACGCCATAGCGTTCCGGATCGTTTACGTAGTAACCGAACACGGTCGCTTTTTGTTCGTTCTCCGCCTTGTCAACGGCCTCTTTTAACATACGGGTAAAGCTCTGTCCGTAAAAGATATTATCGCCAAGTACCAAGCAAACGGAGTCATCGCCGATAAAACGCTCTCCAATGATGAAAGCTTGCGCCAATCCGTCCGGTGAAGGCTGCTCGGCATATTCAAAACGAACGCCATAATCGGAGCCATCGCCCAGTAAACGACGAAAGCCCGGCAAATCCTGAGGGGTCGATATAATAAGAATCTCCCGTATCCCTGCCAGCATGAGCACGGATACCGGATAAAAAATCATCGGCTTATCATAAATAGGTAGAAGTTGCTTGGAAACTCCTTTAGTGATCGGATACAAGCGGGTACCCGATCCACCGGCTAAAACTATACCTTTCATATTCTTTCCATTTTGTTCGACAATACTCGCTTAGGATCGATTCCACACCGTCCCTAAAACTATACAAAGTTAAACAAATAATAATAGATTAGCGCATGGTTTTCAAAAAATCGTCCATATTCTGATACAATGGGACGCCATAGCGCGCACAAGTTAAGCGCACATTATCATAGCGGTAAAAGCCGGGCTCGCAAATCACCCGCAACTTTCCGGAGCGCATAAACAGCCCCATCTCCAATAAAGTTATCGGGGATTTGCTGCTCGCCAGAATGTTCATGATAATCAGATCGGCTTTCTCCAGATGCTCCAGTTCCCAATTCACTTGATGCTCAAAATCGGACATCTCCCCGCTCAACCCTTTATCTCTACGAGGATTGAACAAGAGATACCGTCCCTCCGGAAGCGCCCGGAACCAGTCGCAGGTAGCCTTTTGCCAATCCACGCTTTTCCCCATATCAATCGTGCCGGCCAAAAAGATTTTTTGGTATACAGCTTCATCAAAATCCTTATTTTCAGTATCGGGATACAAGACAATGACCTCAGATTGGGCAAACCCTCCCATCGGCACCAAAAACAAATATAATATACACAGTACAATATTTCTCATATTCATGTCTCAAAGCTTACTTTTCAAGCAACAAACTTCGCAAAAAAACATGAATCCAACAAATACATTCACTTTAAATGAAGGCAACAGTCTTGTATATACTAATAGGATATCACGAGAAGTAGTACTTACTTGGACGGTGAAGTATATCTCCTAGGGTACTTGCAGTATATCTTCTCCAAGGAGAGGAGTATATGTAAACACTCGATTCAAGGCAAAACGTATAGTATCTTATCTCACTACAAATCAAGTCATAGGAACATGATCACAAGATTCCGAAAACATGTACGTGTTTTTCCAAAAAGTCGTACGTGTTTTTTCGAAAACACGTACATGTTTTTTGGAAGGACTCGGCATGTAGCAAAATCATGGGTTCAGCCCATAAATCGTAGCCTGTACGGCATGCGATAAGATATAGGCCGCAGGCGTATCGTTTGAGGGGGAATAGCCTTTGGAGAGCCTCTGGATTACGGGTTCCTTGTTCGTGCCCAGTATCGGGACCAATAAGGGAGCGCCGTTCAAGATAAGCGGTCCCGTCATGGTGATCCGGTATTGGCCGGTAGAAGGTTGCTGGGATACCGCATAGTTACGGCTATCCGACAATAGCTCCATGGTGGTAGGGAAAATGGATGCCGTATGGGAATCCTCACCTACGCCGAGGATGATGCAATCGAACGTAGGCATTTGGTTGAACAACGGCAAGAATTCCTTTACGACCCATGAATAACGCATCGCCTCGGTACCCGGCTCGTTCTCGCCCTTGATCCGGTGAATATGGTCTGCCTGGATACGCAAAGGCGTAAAAAGCAAACGATTCGCATGACCGTAATTACTATCCGGGCTTGTCGGTGGAACGCAACGCTCGTCCACCCAGAAGAAACGGATGTTATTCCAGTCAATCTTATCCTTATACTCATCTACCCAGAGGGAAAACATATGCTTCGCCGTCTCCCCTCCCGAGAGCGCTAGGTTAAACGGAGCGAAGTCTTTCCGGCGAATCATCGCCATCATATCCTCCGTCATCGACCGAAGCGCCTCTTTCATCTCATTATATCTCTTTATTTCCATAAAATTATCTTCTTTGGCAGGCGCAGACTTTCTTTTCCGCACCTAAAATAACAGTTTCCTCCGGTCCGTCCTCGCCCGGCTCATAGAAGAATAAGTTCTTCGAACCCTCCTCTTTCCAATGGAGCAAGATCGGATCGATAAATTTCCAGCTAGCCTCCAAAGCGTCGCTACGAGCATACAGGGTGGAATCGCCCAGCATGGCATCCAGCAACAGACGCTCGTAAGCGTCAGGAAGATAGCTCTTCGAGAGGGAATCGTAGCGGAAGTCCATGCTGACTTGCTTCACCTCGAAACCGGCTCCCGGCATTTTCAGCCCGAACTTCAAGGATATACTCTCGTTCGGTTGGATACGGATGGTCAATTTATTGCAGGAACCTCCCGAACATTGACCGACAAACAGTTGATGGGGCGTAGACTTGAAGTGGATCACTACCTCCGATGACTTCTCCGGCAACTTCTTTCCCGTATAGAAATAGAAGGGCACACCGCTCCAGCGCCAGTTATCGATGAAGAATTTCATCGCCACATACGTCTCGGTATTCGAGTCGGAAGCTACGTTCTTCTCTTCCCGATAACCGATATATTGTCCGCGGACAACCATCTTATCCATATCCAACACCGTATACGGGCGTATGGAGCGGAATACTTTCACGATCTCGTCACGAATCGGTTCCGGCTCGAATATAGAGGGAGATTCCATGGCGATAAACGACATCAATTGCATTAAGTGATTCTGGATCATATCCCGCATCGCCCCGGCTCCATCATAATATTTCCCTCTATTCTCCACCCCCAAAGTCTCAGTAGCGCTGATCTCGATGGAATCGATATAATTATGATTCCACAATGGCTCGAAAATACCGTTTGAGAAACGCAATACCAAGATATTCTGCACGGTCTCTTTCCCCAGATAATGGTCGATACGATAAATCTCCTCCTCATGGAAGATATGTCGTAAATGATCGTTCAACTGGCGGGCAGACTCCAAGCTGGTACCGAACGGCTTCTCTACGATGATCCGCCTGAAACCATCTGGAGACTCGGTCTTGTTCAAACCGCTCTCCAGCAAACATTGCGGGACGATCTCGTACATCACCGGCGGGGTAGCCAAGTAATAGATGATCTTATCCGGCAAGTCATGTTTCTCTTGCAAGAACTCGATGCGCTCACGCAATTTGTAGTATTCATCGGCGTTCGTGGAATCGAAGGCGAGGTAATAGACATTCTCCAAGAAGTCATCGATCAAGCCCTCGTCGTAAGTCTTTCCCTTCTGTGCCTCCAAGATATGCGTATGTTGCTCCGCACGGAACTCCTCATCACCATAAGCGGTACGGGCGGCCCCCAAGATGCAGAAGCGGTCGGGCAGCAAGCCCCGGACATATAACTCGAACAAAGAGGGAAGCAACTTGCGACTGGTAAGATCGCCCGACGCCCCGAATATAACTAATAATTGATTATCTGCTTTCTTCATACCTTTATACGTTATAAGTTCCAGAAACCGTCTTTCCTCCCTCACCCGTCCAGTTGGTATGGAAAAACTTACCACGCTCCCAATCGACCCGCTCATAGGTATGAGCCCCGAAATAATCCCGCTGAGCTTGAATCAGGTTAGCGGCAGAATGTGGGGTAGACAATCCATCGAAATAACTCAACCCCGAGCTCATTGCCGGCAAAGCCACTCCATGCAAGGCACCCTCGGCTACCACTTGCCGCCAAGCCAACAAGGAAGACTCGATCTTTTGAATAAAGAACTCATCGAATAAGAGGTTCTCCAGATTCCGGTTCTTCTCATAAGCCTGCGTAATTTTCTCCAAAAAGACAGAGCGTATGATACATCCCTTCCGCCAGATCTTGGCGATCGTACCGTAATCCAACTGCCAATCATATCGCTTGGAGGCTTGGCACAACAAAGAGAATCCCTGTGCATAGGAAACCAACTTAGCGGCATACAAAGCCTGCTTGATCTCTTTCTCCGAGATCAAGGTCTGCCCCAGCACGCCACTCTTCGGATAAAGCGAGGACGCTTTTTTCCGTTCTTCCTGCATGGAAGAAAGCATACGGGCATAAACAGCCTCGGTAATCAACGTCAGCGGATCATTCTCGTCCATAGCGGCGATAGCGCTCCATTTACCGGTGCCCTTCTGGCCGGCGGCATCCAATATCTTATCTAGCAGATAGCCCTCTCCCGCCTCGTCCTTGAAGCGGAGAATATCGGCCGTAATACCGATCAGGTAGCTATCCAGCTCTCCCGTGTTCCAATCCTCAAAGATACGAGCCAAGGCCTCATTGTCCAGATCCAGACGATTCTTCAATAAGGAATACGCCTCGGAAATCAACTGCATATCTCCATACTCGATACCATTGTGTACCATTTTCACGAAATGGCCGGCTCCACCCGGACCAATCCATTGGCAACAAGGCGTCCCATCCTCCAGCTTGGCGGCGATGCTTTGCAAGACATCCTTCACCAAAGGCCAAGCGGCAGGCGAGCCACCCGGCATCACGGAAGGTCCGTACAAGGCACCGATCTCCCCTCCGGAGATTCCGGTACCTACGAAGTACATCCCATGCGCCTCCATCTCCTTCACCCGTCGTTCCGTATCATGGAAGTCCGAGTTGCCACCATCGATAATCACGTCACCGGGTGATAAGTAAGGAATCAATTGAGCCATCAGCTCATCCACCGGGGCACCCGCTTTTACCATCAGCATGATCTTGCGAGGACGCTCGATAGACTCGACAAATTCCTGTATCGTATGGGTTCCTATAAAATTCTTTCCTTTTCCACGACCGCTCATGAAGCGGTCTACCACGCCTTCCTCTCCCGGCGCTGTACGATTATAAACGGATACAGTGAACCCCTTGCTTTCCATGTTCAACGCAAGGTTTTCTCCCATCACGGCCAAGCCGATTAATCCAATATTTGATGTTTTCATATTTATGTTTTTATTTTATTAATCCAAATAGATCATTTAAAGCCTCACTCATCGACGGATGGGTGAATATCGAATCCCGGAGGAACGTGTAATCTTGCCCGAGACGCATCGCCAAGCTAACCGTATTTATGACTTCGCTGGACTCGGCGCAGAATAAGGTACATCCTAGGATCTTCCCGGTATCCGCATCTACCACGGCTTTCAGTAAGCCATCCGTCTGCTCGATGGTACGGGTACGAGGCATGGCGGCGGCGGGCAGGCTGGCCACCTTTATATTTTTCTCCATCTTACGGGCTTGCGTCTCGTTCAACCCGACATGGGCCAACGGAGGATCGATGAATACGGAATAAGCCACTGCTTCCCGATCGTCCAAGCTCCGGAAACCATTACCAAACAGCTCCTCCCGGATAATACGGTAATCATCCAAAGATAGGTAGGTGAATTGCAATCCACCATGTACATCCCCGATCGCCCAGATATTAGGGATATTGGTACGCAACTTACTATCCACCTCGATAGCGCCACGATTAGTCGTCTGTATTCCGGCGGCTTGCAGATTTAGGCTTTCCGTATTCGGTTTACGGCCGGTAGCCAAAAGCACCGCCTCGGCATCCAGCCGCAAGGTATCTCCCGAGATAGCGTTACGGCAGATCACCGTAGCCCGCTCGGCATCCTGCTCGATCGTCTGCACGACCGTATTCAAATGAATGGTGATCCCTTTTTTCTCTAGCGTAGACTTCACCGAATCGGCGATGTCCCGGTCCTCACGAGGGATAAACACCTCCCCTGCCTCCAAGATCGTTACCTTCGATCCAAAACCGGCGAACATGGAAGCGAATTCCAGCCCGATATATCCGCCTCCGACAATAACCAGATGCCGTGGCAGTTTCTCCAGTTCCATAATGGAAGTACTTGTATATACGTAAGGATTATCCTCGATACCGCTTATCGTAGGAATAATCGTCGTGGCTCCGGTATTGATGAATATCTTCTCGCCTTCCAGCAAGAAAGAGTCCGTATCCGTTTTCACGACAATCTCATAAGGGGAACGAAAAGAAGCCTCTCCGGTATAGACCGTTACGGTCTCCCGATCATCCAGATTCTTGAAATTCTTCTCACGAAGCAAAGAGGTCAGTTTCTCCTTGGCGAGGATAGCCTGTTTAAACTCCTCCGCATATTGCTCGAAGGTAGAAGGTCTGCGATACCCTGTCACTTGAGCGTAATGTACAAGCGCTTTCGTCGGTATACAGCCGATATTGATACAAGTACCTCCGTACATACCCGTCGAACGCTCCACCACAGCTACATTCCATCCATGGTTGGCCAAATCCGCCGCCAAGGTTTTTCCACCTTTCCCAAAACCAATAATAATCGCGTCGTACTTTTTCATCTCTGATTTATCTTCTTTTCGTTAGACATTAAAATAACATTCGTTTTAACCTAATTGTTGCGAATTTCATATCGCAAAAATAGCTCCAGCCCCTATTTTACAAAATGGCTGTTCAACCTATAAGTTTAGCCATTTTTCCCGAAACAAGAAAATAACGAACAAATACCCCCTATTTTTTGTTCTTTACCTATAATATTTATACCCTATGATCACAACACTTATAATACTGGCCCTATCAGCCGTTTTCTTTGTTAATGGAAAATTACGTTCCGATCTTGTCGCTCTATGCGCCCTCGTCTTATTAATCGTATTCAACATACTTACACCCGAAGAAGCGCTTTCCGGCTTCTCCAATCCTATCGTCATCATGATGGTCGGGTTATTTGTCGTAGGAGGAGCTATCTTTAAAACGGGATTGGCCAAGATGATCAGCAGCAAGATACTCCGTCTAGCGGGAAAAAGCGAATTGAAATTATTCATATTGATCATGATGGTCACCGCTTTTATCGGGGCGTTCGTCAGTAATACGGGTACCGTGGCCCTCATGCTTCCGATCGTAGTGAGCATGGCGGCAAGCGCCAATATCAGTCCCGGGAGGTTCTTGATGCCCTTGGCTTTCGCTAGTAGCATGGGCGGAATGGCCACGCTGATCGGTACGCCTCCGAACCTCGTGGTAGATGAGGTGCTATCCAACGCCGGATTCACGGATCTATCGTTTTTCTCGTTTACGCCTATCGGGGTTATTTGTGTGCTTATCGGCTTGGTCGTCTTGATTCCCCTAAGCAAATTCTTCTTGGTAAAAAAGGAGGATGGCAAAGACACGAAGACTACAACCGGGCACTCCCCAAAAGAGTTAGCCAAGAAATACCAATTATCGGATAATCTATATCGGATACAGATCAGGCCCGGTTCCCGGATCGGAGGGAAAAAATTGCAAGAATTAAATATTACGCAGGCTTATAATCTCTCCATTCTGGAGATACGCCGGCAGTCGTCCTCTCAAGGACGTTTCCTTAAAACCGTAGACCAGTCCTTAGCCGGCCCACATACGGAATTACAGGAGAACGATATCCTCTATGTGTTCGGCCCGTTCGAGAAAGTAAACCAATTCGCCAAAGAACAGAATCTGGAGCTTACGGATACCCACGTATCCGAATATGTTGAAGGGGCGGAGGTTGAAAAGCTGAGCGTTCGGGAGATCGGTATCGCCGAGGTCTTATTAATGCCCGACTCGAAATTGATAAATAAGGCGGTAAAGGACTCTGGTTTCAGGGATAAATATTCCGTGAATATCTTAGGCATCCAACGGAAAGGGGAATATATACTGAATGATATAAAAGATATAAAGATGCATGCCGGCGATATCCTTCTAATACAAGGCACATGGGACAGTATCGCTCGCATGAGCCAAAAGCAATCGCAATGGGTGGTATTGGGCCAGCCCTTAGAAGAGGCCTCTAAAGTCACTCTGGATTATAAAGCCCCTGTCGCCGCCTTGATCATGGTCTTAATGATTGCCGCCATGGTATTCGACTTCATCCCGATTCCTCCGGTAGCGGCGGTAATCATAGCGGGAATATTGATGGTATTAACCGGATGTTTCCGTAACGTGGAAGAGGCTTATAAAACGATTAATTGGGAAAGCGTAGTCTTGATCGCCGCCATGTTACCCATGTCGCTAGCCTTAGAGAAGACAGGCGCCTCCAATCTTATCTCGGAGAAATTGGTGAGCGGACTAGGCGATTACGGACCGCTCGTCTTGATGGCCGGAATTTATTTCACCACCTCGCTACTGACCATGTTTATCAGCAACACGGCCACGGCGGTACTGGTAGCCCCTATTGCCCTTCAATCCGCCATAGCCATCAACGTTAGCCCTTATCCGTTCCTGCTGGCGGTGACGGTAGGTGCCAGCATGTGCTTCGCCTCCCCCTTCTCTACGCCACCCAACGCACTCGTTATGTCCGCCGGAAAATATACATTTATGGACTATGTAAAGGTGGGGTTGCCTTTACAAATCGTGATGGGAATCGTTATGGTATTTATATTACCTTTATTATTCCCATTCTAAACATTCGCACACGCATTTTAGTTTTATATTTGCAGTTTGTAAAACAGTACAAGAAAATTTATGGATATACCGTTTAAACCGATTAGGTTAGAAGACAAAGAGATCATAACCTCATTTACATTTCCCAGCGATTATCGCAATTGTGATTTCTCATTCGCGAACATGTGCAGTTGGCGTTTCTTATATGACAGTGAATTCGCTATCGTGGATGGCTATTTATTAATCCGTTTCATGATCGAGGACAAGAGCCGTTTCGCCTATATGATGCCTGTCGGGGATGGAGATTTAGCGGGTGCCGTTCGTTTGCTGGAAGAGGATTCCTTAAAATATAGACATCCGCTCTGTATGCTGGGTATCACCCCCGACGCCAAGGAGCAACTGGAAGGCGCACTTCCCGGAAGCTTTTTTTATATCCCAGAACGGGATTATTTCGATTACATTTATTTACGGGAGGATTTAGCGACCTTACGGGGTAAGAAATACCAATCCAAACGTAATCATATCAATAATTTCAAGAAACAATATTCGTACGAGTATGTCCCTATCACGCCGGATATCGTCCCCCAATGCCTAAAACTGGAATGTAAATGGTATAAGGCGAACAATGGAGATAATGACGAGGAAGAGCTTAATGACGAACGTCGCTCCCTTACCTATGCCTTGCATCATTTTGACAGCCTAGGCCTGATCGGTGGCGCTCTCCGGGTGGATAACGAGATTATCGCTTTCTCTTTCGGGGCCCCCATCAACCATAATACATTCGGAGTACACGTGGAAAAAGCGGACGTGAATTTTGACGGAGCATATACGGTGATCAACCAAGAGTTCGCCTCTCACCTTCCGGAACAGTATACTTACGTGAACCGGGAGGAGGATCTCGGCATACCGGGGTTGCGCCAAGCGAAGCTTTCTTATCAGCCTACCATACTATTAGAGAAGAGTGCCGCAATAAAAAAGCAACTTACGCAAACTAAATAAATTATGGACAAGAAACAACAAATCGTAAACTTATGGCGTACCTGCTTCGGGGATTCCGAGGCATTTATCAGCCTTTATTTTGATCGTGTTTACAAGGACGAGAACGCAATGACCATCGAGAAGGACGGTAAAATAGTTTCTGCCTTGCAGATAGTTCCTCATACGATGACTTATTTGGGTACCGAGATCTCGGTAGGCTATATCTCTGGGGCGTGCACGACTCCGGAAGAAAGAGGGCAAGGGCTTATGCGACAACTCTTGCAAGAGACATTCGAGGAAATGGAACGGCGTGAGATCGCTATCTCCGCCTTAATCCCTGCCGATCCTTGGTTATTCGACTATTATAGGGAACAGGGTTATACCGAGGCATTCGATTATTCCGTAGAGACATATATCCGCCCGAATACGCCGGTTCAACTCCCGAAGATAACGGTTATCCAACCGGAGGTACCGACAACCGACGAATTGTTCGCTTATTTCAACCGCAAATTACGTGAACGCCCTTCCTGTATCTTGCACTCGCAGGATGATTTCATCACGATACTTCGTGATCTGCAATTAGATAACGGGGGGATGTACACGGCCTTGGACGAGAACGAGAAGGTGGTTGGCATGGCTTTCGCACTGCCTCTTGAGGCGGGTACAGCGCCGTCCGACAAAAAGCTTTTTATCAAGGAACTTCTTTACGACTCGGAAGAGATCAAGGAATTACTATTGCAAGAGCTTACCCTGCAAAATAACATATCGCAAGCGACGGTCAATACCCCTCCCACCCCTCCGGGTACCTTACCTATGGGTATGGCCCGCATCATCGACACGAAACGCATGATCCACCTCTGGCTATCCAAACAACACGAAAGCCCTGTCTCCAAAAAAGATTTGGAACAAATGGATAACCAAACGCTAACACGACAGTTGATGGGTTATCAGGGGAGGATGGCTTATATGAGTTTGATGCTGGATTAATGCCAATAAAATAAAAAGGGATGTGCCTCTGCGACACATCCCCATTATAATATGCATTATCTCTTTATTCTGTTTTATTTATTAATAAATCGTATTTTATTACATTTTCATCTACATAATTTAAATACCAACCCGGCGTATTATCACCTTTAATCCAACTCCCGAAACCTTCATAAGCATCATCGATACGAATCGTCTCTTTAGGATAAGTAGCGAAATCTTGTGAAGGTATACTTAAAGCCCACATCAAACCAGTTTCATTCGACACATAGTCTACCGTACTATTATCACTAGAAGCGGCTTTATCCGTACCTTTATAACCCGCTATATGAACTTCATTTCTACGATCAGAATCAAAGCCATTGGTAACAATAAAGAGATTAAAATTATTAACGTTTATGACTCCATCTATTGGTGTATTAAAATTAATTGTTACCTCATTCTCTACGGGGGTCATTGTTACTTTATAAGTATTAATGGGTGTTCTTTCCGAGCTACCTAATAGAGAATGGGCATCTGAAAACAGCTGAATCACAGCATTCGTCTGTCCTTGCTCAGCGTCAGAAACCGCCGATGCAGAAATACCATCCAATTGGAAACCAACCCCAATTTGCTTTGTAGCGCCAGTGGCATATAGCGTATAGATGATTTTAGCAGACTCCGTCTTGTCCCCGATCTTTTTATTATTTATCTGGATACCTATTACCAAATCATTCATATCATAATCGCCGGTAGCGGGCCAATTATCCTCAAATAAATAAGTATAAGGTAAAGTCTCAACTTCTTCATACGACGGATCTTGATCTCCATCTCCTTCTCCCGGATTATGGTTACCTGAGTTTCCATTACAATCATCGTCATCTATTTCCACAAATCCTTGTCCTTCAGAAAACGCCACACTCGATTCTGACACATAGACAGGGTTCCATCGGTCTGTGTTCGCAGAATGCTTTTCGCATTCTACATTGATTTTCTTCTGATAACTCAAAACCTTATAGCCACTAATATCTACATTCTCCACCTTAAACAGAGCATAATCCGTATCGCTTCCGCGTATCACACTTGCTTGACCGGTAAACGAAGCTTTCTTGCCCTCCCACATAGATTTAGTATCCATAAATAAGGTTAATCCCTTTGCATCAAGATGTTTAACATCCATATAGGCGGCCGGAGCCAGATTAATAACTCCATTAGATATCACATCAAATTTCTCTGATTCAAATTTACAAAAGTTGTCTATGGCTCCATTTGTCATAGAAACATGTTTAGCATCAAATTCATGCTTATTCACAATATGGTTTCCATCATTTTGCATATTAAGCTCCTCAACCTCGAAATCACCTGTATTGTAAATCGAGGCATTTGAATCAGATGATATAGATTTAGCATAAAAATCACCCTCATTTACAATAGAAGTAGCATTTGTTAAATAGATTGACAACTGATTTTTATTATCATCATCACCAAATTCTCCTCCTTTTTGGACTGCGATCCTAGAAGTTCCAATAACACTTATTCTAGAATTCCCTTTAGCCGTTTCAACTTTGCCTCCATCTAAAATATAAACAGAAGTTCCTGTCTCAAATTGCAAATCATTATTAACGATTTGCCAAATTCCTTCTATATAAATACGAATATCACCTTCACTGGGTAAAACAATCTCACCATTAAGGATACTACCTTTTGGAATTAAATAGGTCTTACCTTTCTCCAAAGTAATTTTCTTCTGACCAGAAATTTTCATACAATCAGAGCCATAAGAATAATTAACTTCTGGGATATCTGTATTGTCACTCCGTAATTGAGAACTTATGCTTTTTGTCTTAGTTCCAAGCCCGCCTATATTACAAATCATATCCCCTTCAATAACATCAAACGCATAAACAGCCGCCCTCTTAAAAGGATCCGTAACGCGAATATATATGACAGGCATCGCATCTGGAATATTAAGGCTTATGCAATATGGCAATTTACTATTCGTTTTTTGCCCTGAACCTGAAATCAATTTCGCATTCTCTCCAATAATCGGATTACCAATAAAAGCTTCAACCGTATAATAAAATTCACCATTATACTCATCCTTAACATTCACTGTCAATGTTTTTGATTTACCAATAGAGAAAGAACCATCCGCAGGAACTTCGGGCTTTGGCACTGGATCGGGATCCGGATCCGGTTTCGGCTCATACACATCCGTCGTACAAGCAACCATCAGCACCGCAAACAGGAACAGTGCCATGAAATTTACTTTCGTAAAAATACATCTCTTCATATGCTTAATCATTAAATATTTCCCCTATAACATCATTAAAAAAAGAAGTTGTATATTTTAATCAACTTATTGAGTATTATCAACAGCAAAGGTAGATTTTATTATAATGCGAAGTTCTTAAACGCACAAATATTATCACATCAATTAACTATAATTAATAATACTCCAAAGAAAAAACCTTTGATAAATAGACAATATTTATTCCATGTCATGTTAAAAAAGAATAATAAAAGACTATTCACCCTACTCCAACCATTCAATCAGCTTATCAGCCAAAGTTACTGTTCCCGGCAAAGGTGGTTGGTGCCGATGTGGAGAAAGCCCCTAGCGATTTTCTCTTGGCAATAACATACCATCTGGCAATTTGACAAAATGAAAACTAAAGTCTCGGAGAATCGATTTTTTCGGGCAAAGGTACGGCTCGTTTCTAAATACGAGAAGAAAAAGCAGCATTTGTCTCGTTGACAGATGAATACAGAAAAACAGCCTCTCGCTCCAGCGAAATTAATTCATCGTATCTCATATTTTGAGGCAAGAAAAGGGTAAAAGCAGTGTTACGATAGGGTTATAGCACGGTAAGAATGCCCATTCATGAGTACTCATAACCCTATGCGTGACCGCTCATAATGCCTAACGCAAGTATCGGCATTGGGCAATACGACCTATCGCAACAGGTTTCGCCACCTATCGTGTACAAAATCGGCCCCTTTTTCAAGAAAAAGCGTGTTTATTGCCACACCTATCTCATTATCTTGTCACTTTCGCACGAAGGGTATGTCAACATATTCGTATAATATGAAGCAAATAGTCAGAATAAGCTTCTATTTCGCAACAGACCCATCATACAAGCCAGAGGCTCCCAATAGGCCTTAAGCACTCACATAAAACACGGAATTTTCAATCCAACTGATAAATCTTCAGCTTATTGTAAAGCGTCTTCCGGTCGATGCCCAATAACTGGGCCGCGCGGGTCTTATTGTTGCCGCACTCTTGGAGGGCCTTACGGATAAGGTCACGTTCATGCTCCACGTTTTTAAGCTGGATGTTGGTGTGCGACGGGAGGTTCTCCGTCAGTTCCTCCGGGAGTTCCTTGCGGGTGATGTAGCGGCCGGTCGCCAATAAGGTGGCGTACTTGATGACGTTCTTCATCTGCCGCAGGTTACCCGGCCAGGAATAGGATTGGAACAATTGCATGGTATCGTTGTCGAAACCGATGATATCTTTCTGGAGCTCGCTATTCGCCAGATCGAGAAAATGATTGGCGAACAAGAGCAAATCCTCTTTTCGCTCTTTCAAGTCCGGGATACGGATCGTGAACTCATTGATACGATGGTACAGGTCCTCACGGAAATCTCCTTTCTCGATCGCCTGCCGCAAGTTCTCGTTCGTAGCAGATATCAGACGTACGTTGATGGCGATCTCCTGATTGCTCCCGATCGGCTTCACCTTGCGCTCCTGCAGGGCACGCAATAGCTGGACCTGCACCTCATACGTCAGGTTCCCGATCTCATCCAAAAATATCGTACCGCCTTGGGCCGCCACGAACGCCCCGGTCTTGTTCTCGATCGCCCCCGTAAAAGAACCTTTCACGTGGCCGAAGAACTCGGAAGCCGCCAATTCCTTGGGGATAGCGCCGCAATCCACGGCGACAAACGGAGCCTTGCTACGATTACTTTGCTCGTGAATCCGACGGGCGATATACTCCTTACCGGTACCACTAGCGCCGGTCACCAATACCGACATATCCGTCGGGGCCACCAAACGCACATGCTCATAAAGCTGGCGGGCCGCTTGGCTCTGCCCCTCGATATAAAGATCCGGGGCCGAGGGAACCGGAGCTCTCGCCGGAGCCTTCTCCTCCACGCGCACGAGTTCCTTGATCTTACCCAGCAACTCATCCGGATTCAACGGCTTGGCAATATAATCCGCCGCTCCCAGCTTCATCGCCTGAACCGCCGTTTGTATCTCCGCATAACTGGTCATCATGATAAGGGGTAAGGAAGGATGAGTGCTTTTCAGCCATTTCAATAAGTCGATCCCGTCACTATCCGGCAGGCGTAAATCCGATATAACCAAATCGAACACTTCCTCCCCCAGCCTCCGTTTAGCATCGGAAACAGAGGACGAGGATCTTACGACAAACCCTTTCTTACCCAGCCATGTGGTAAGCATCAAGGAAAAAGTTATATCATCTTCAACGATTAGAATCGACAACATACCCACTCAGATTATTTATAGTAACCACAAAGGTAAATAAATAAAACGAATCAAGAAAACATCCACGTAGCTTTACGCCATACTCCCTCGAAAGGACCTTGTTTATGATGGGCCAGCCACCAGTGGCAAAAACCTAGCTGGAGAATGAAAAGAAGGATTCCTACGGCGAAGCTGGCGGTCGTTCCCAGATCGTCATACAGGGATAAACCGTATCCGAAATAGATAAAAGAGCCTACCATCGATTGCGTGAGGTAATTCGTCAAGCTCATTTTCCCGTAAGGCACAAGCCCGTGAAGCACCTTATGCGGCGCCTTCCACTGCCACAAAAAGATAAAGGAGGATACCAATACGCACATGAACGAGAAATTACGCAAGGAAGACACGATCGTACTCATCGGGCGAAGCTCTTCGGTACGCTCCAGCAAACCGGGTAGGGAAAGGGACAGATAATAGAGGGGAATGAAACAAACTACCCCGATAACAAAGGTCCTTGTCCAAAACGTCCGATGCTTCTCCGGATCGACAAACAATCCCTTGCGCCCCAACAACATGCCCAGCATAAAGAGAGCCGATGTCTGGAAGAAACGTCCATAGCTCCAAGCCCAGAGAAGGCTATACAGCTGCCCGTCCCACAGATTAGACTTGACCATTTCCCAAAAGCTAGCACCTTCCATATACGGATAGATCCGCATACAGTGCACCAGCCATTGTTCCTTGGATGCCACATATTCCGGATGCATCAAGGCATACATGAATTTACCCCATTCCATGGGCTGTAGCATCAAAAACACGGCGATCGCCAATACCATCTTATTACTCAACTTGCAAACCGGTATCAACACAATACCCAAGATCGAATAAAGCACCAATATCTCCCCCGGGAAGAACGAGGCGTTGAAGCAACCGATAAAGAATAGGAGCATCAACCGCCAGAAGAAACGAAGCCGGAAGTCCTTCCCTTTCCTCGCTTGGTTATCAAACTGGATGAAAAAACTAAAACCGAACAGCAGGGCGAAAATAGCGTATGCCTTCCCGGAAAAGAGGAAGAACAAGGTATCCCATACCCCTTTATCCAAGGCTTTCATAAAATCGGTAGTAGCCTCCGGAAAATTATACAAGTTAAAATGCTCGATATTATGCAATAGGATAATAGCCATAACAGCAAATCCTCGTAATGCGTCGACCACCTCGATACGAGGTCGGGATTGTAGTGCGTGTTCCATGATATGATTCAGTAGATTTTATTATTTCGTGGCAAAAGTAACGAAACTAAATAGAAAAAGCATCCTCGAAAGGATGCCTTTTTCTTTTGCAGACTTAAATTGAATACTCAGGACTTAATCTTTCGCCATGAATAAATTCATGACTTTTGTTTTTAACGGTTTAAATGTAGAAACGCCCACTTGCGATTTCATTAAATAGATAGCGAATATCGTGCCAAAGCCAGCGAAACGCACGACAATGAATATCTAACTACTTATCCTTTAACAAGTAATAGATAAATTTTGTTTCTATAAAGTGGAATTTTATTTCAAAAGCATGGGGAAAGGCATTCTACGGATGGGTATTTATTCCACACCGGATTCCACAAGATTACCCGATGGCGGACTCCGCATCCTTCACGATAGCAAGCGCTTGCTCGATTACCTCGCCCAGCAGGTGGTACCAGCCGGAATCGGTCAGCTCCTCATCGTTCTTCTCCAAGATCCGCAGGTGTTGTACCAAAGAATTGGCCCCCAGCATCGTGAACAAGGGAATCAACTTATGAGATATCCGGGAGGCTTCCTCCCGGTCTTTTCCCTCTAACGCTTCCCGAAGCAAGTCAATGCTTTTGCGGGTTTCCTCCGAGAAGGTTTTCAGTATAGAGGCTGAGGCCTCCGTATCCTCTCCGGCAAAAGCGGTCAACGAAGAGAAATTCAACTCGCTCTTTGCCTCCAGATGAAGTGTCAGCAACTCATTCAGCAAGGAGATTAATTGGGCGGCGGTAAACGGCTTGTTCAAGAAACCCGTGAAACCAGCCTCCAGATAATGCTCGTGCTCCTTGGCGATACTGGCGGATAGGGCGATCACCGGGATCTTATCCGTTCCGGGGATACCGGACGTACGTATCCGCTCCAGTAAATGATAGCCATCCAGCATCGGCATCTGTATATCGGTAATAATGGCGTTGAATACGGTGTTCCGCAATAGCTCGAGGACGTTATGCGGATTCGTACAACCTACCACCTGCACGTGACTCTGCTTCAAGAGTTCCTCCGTCAAGGCCAGTTGTAGAGGATCGTCATCTACCAGAAGACAATAGACATCTTGCCCCTCAAACAAGGGTAAAGCCTCGGCCTCACCAGCATCCGAAGCCCCCGCCGTTACGTCCGGCAAGGATTGGTTATCCGCCAAGGGAAGAGGTAGCAAGATCGTGAAATCACTGCCTTTCCCCGGGGCACTATCCAAAGCAAGCGTACCGTTCATCAAGGACAGAAGCTTACGGGTGATGGAGAGGCCCAGACCGAAACCTTCCACCTCTTCCGTATCGGCAAGGCGAGTAAACTCCCCGAATATCCGCTCTTGTTCCTCTTTCGGGATGCCCGGACCGGAATCGCTGACGGTAATGGACAGTTGATAATGGACAGCGGACAGTTTCTGTAAGGAGACAAGTAAAACGACTCGCCCCGCTTCCGTGAACTTGATAGCGTTGGATAAGAGGTTTCCTACGACCTGCCGGATACGGATCGGGTCGCCCATATAGACTTGCCCAGTCTCCTCCGGTTTCAGGTTCAAGACAAACCGTAAGCCTTTCGCCTCCGCTATCGGCTGGAAGCTGGTATAGATCTCATCGAACAAGACTGGGACACGGAAGGGAACGCTATGCACCTCCATCTCGCCGGACTCCAACCGCTGGAAATCCAACAGGTCGTTCACCAAGGAAAGGATATGATCCGAGGAACCTTTCATGTTCTCCAGATAATATTGCTGACGCTCGTCTGGATGGCGGCGTAGCAAAAGCTCGATATATCCGATGATGGAAGAGAGCGGAGCCCGTATATCGTGGCTGATCGTCAACATCAGCTTCTCACGGCTTCGCAATAAGCTCTCGGCGACCTGTTTCGCCTTTTCCAGTTGCATACGGTAATATTTACTTCGTGAGATATCCCGTGAGATAAAGAAGAGGAACAGAAAGGCGATTACCACGGAGACGATCGCGATTCCGGCGATCAAATGGGAGGTCTCCCTTAATAGTACCTGCTTCTTATAGACCCTTTCCAGCGACGCCTCCATCTCCTCCTCCTCGATATTACGGAGCATCTGGTTGATCTCCCGGGTAATCACGCTATTGTTATACCGTAAGTTAGAGGCCCTTTCCAACAACTGATCCATCAGTTGTTGCCGTTGCCAAGCCACACTGTCTTGGATGCTTTTCAGCACGCTGACAATCGTATCGGTCGGATTATAAGCGTTCACCAACGTATCGGTGACGATCTCCCGGGTCGTGTTCACCACGATGCTGGTATCTTCCTTGCCGGGAGAGAACACGTCGGCCAAACGCTTGAAGAATCCTCGCTTCTTACGGGGAACTACCACCGTATCTTGCTTGACCTCTACCCGCTCTTGTACCTGCACCTCGTTTACGATTGTATCCCGGACGGCAATTATTTTCTCGATATTCTCCGTATAAAGACGCTCCGTGTTCGCTTCCTGCCAAGTCTCAAGCAAACGACGGGTATTCCATCGCTTACGCTCCAGCAGTATGTCGATCGTATCTATTTTCAGGAGTTGCATGGAGTCCGTCACCAAGGTCCTCAACGAATCCATGTTATTATGGGCCTTATTCAACGTACGATTGAAGTGGCGGAACTCGTTCTGGGGCATGCCTACCAACTGCCCCAACGCCTCGCTTTCATAGAGCAGGGAGAGCGTATTGGTGACCAAGTACACCTTCCGGCGTGCCTGATGATCCGGCTCGTCCTCCTCGGCCACTTTCTCTACTATATTATAAATGTAAGCGACCGAGCAGACAGCAATGGTAATCAGCAAAATATAGCCTAATATCACCTTGCTAGTAATATGTCCGCTTTGCTCTTTCATATACGGTTGAGATCAGTCTAATTCCTATCATAAGCGATATCCCATTTATCCATCATCTCAAAATCCTGCTTTTTTAAACCGACTTTCCAAAATGGGATCGGGTCGTCATGGTCTCCCAGATACATACGGTCACGTACCTTGAAGGCACGATTCGTTAAGGCAAACGTGGAATCGGCCACCGGAGTCCGCACACCGGCTATATCAAGCATCGTATGGAATACGCTGTTCGTGCTAACCGGATAAGTCTCGTGTGCCTGCGCTTCCAGATATTTCTGGGGATATGACTCCCGGTAAGCCTTCGAGAACCAGATCACATACGGGATATGCAACTGGTAATAGGTCGGTATCGGAGAAGCATGCAGATAACGGGCTCTGGAATCATCGAAGATATCCTCTCCATGATCGCTTAAGTAAAGCATGGATGCCGGAGCATTTGTCTTCGCCAACATATCCACGATTTCCCCCAGCACGTAATCTGTATAGTGGATGGAATTATCATAAGCGTTCCGTAACTCCTTTTTATACGAGGCACGAATTCCCTCCGCCTTATCCGGCCTATAGAAACGGAACTCCTTCGGATAACGTTCATGGTAATTAAAATGCGAGCCATAAGTATGCAGTACTACGAAAAGATTACCGTCCTCTTTATCCAGTTCCTTCTTTAGATAAGGCAGGATCGCCGCATCGTGCAAGGAGGTTAGCGTAGAACCCGTATTAAATGCGCTCATATCGATAAAGGTATCTGCCTCCCGGTAAAAAGCGCCGATCATCGAGGTCGTTAGTTTCTGGTTGGCGATCACGAGCGTACGGAAACCAGCCTCTTTGAAAGCGGTCACGATACTTTTCTCGTCGTAAAGGACTCCATAATTCTCGGCGCTGGCAGCGGACAGGATAATGGGGACACTTTTATGCGTATTATTCGATTGCGTCACCACATCCGTGAAATGCACCAATCCGTCTAAAGCCTCCATACGGGGAGTCGTCTTGCGCTCGTATCCGTAAAGGCTCCATTCCATAGCACGGGAGGTCTCTCCCACTACCAAGACGTAGATCTCCCGTTTTCCCTCAGCTTGTTCCAGCTTAGTGGCGTCGAACTTAAAGTCGGCGGAAGTAATATGATACTTACGGTTCCTCTCCGCCTTATTTATGGCGAAATATAAATTGTATAGGGCGTTAGCCGGATACACATCGTCCTTCCATGAAAACCGGTGATCTTGCAAAGGAGACAGGAAGCAAAGGATCAAGCCCATGACAAACATGCCTAGGCTGATCTTGGCCCATTTCTTCCGGAAAGGATTTCGCAATTTCTCTTTCTGCCGTATCGAACGATAAGCGAGTATTAGAGTAGGCAATGTATAGAAAAAGAATACGCAACCGATCACCAAAATGATATTCCCCAATAATTCGCTAGCCTCGGAAGCGTTCGAGCTGGTAAGGTTCAAATACATATCAACCGCTATCACGGACTGCCCGAAAAGATACAGAAGCACCAACTGCCCCCCATCTAATATAACCTTCGGCAACAGGCACCAAACCACGATCCCCGGTTTACGGGCCACTAACAAAACACCCATCCAAAAGGCCAAAGGTATCAGCAACGAGGCGATACCGACCGTGACGGGAAGCGGTTCCGTAAAAAAGAACACACAGTTTGGGATGATAAATAACAGGGCAAATAAGAAATATAAATGCTCCTGTGAAGATATCCAGCGTATTAACTTTGTAAAATACTTCATTCAATAAAACTTTGCCAACTCTCAATCATTACTCTTCTCAACTAATACCCAGAACCTAAAATTCCGGTAATTGGCAAAGATAGGCGTTATTAAACACATACAAAGCGTATTATACACAAAAAATGTTATTCACAGTCATTACTTCTCCTTCATCCGTCGCCAATACTCCTTGACAGAGTTTTTCACTTCCCTATGTAACAGCAAGATACCAATTAAGTTCGGGAGAGTCATCAAAGCCACGGTGATACCGGATAATGTCAATACTACCACACAATAAAATTATATTTATCTCCTATATTTTCTGGAGGATAGCGATAAACTCATCATTCGTAATGTCTAGCTCCGGCTCTTTGTAATTGACATAATCCTCAAAATAGTCGCTGGCGATATCGGCTACGATCTCCCCTCCGTCCAAGCCATACGAGGAAACTAGTTTCTCCACCCGGTTACGTATCTGGCGAATCACCTGTAAACGATCCTCATAACGATCTGGCTTCTCCTGATCAGTGACGTGCTCATTCCGGGCGATCAAGTAAACTACCGTATAAAATTTCTCCATGCTCCCGAAAACAGGGACAAACAAGGATTTCTTCTCCTCGGGCAGATCTGCCAAAAACTGTTGTATCTTTGTCATAGCTCTTACTCTTTTACCTAATAAAAAAAACAATATACTTTTTGTTCTAAAACAATATACTTTCGTGTGTAAAAGTATATTGTTTCGACAACAAAAGTATATTGTTCTTCTCGAGTCTGTTAAATGATTGAATTCTTCTTCGTAAAATCCAAAATCTCATCAATATAGCCAAAAGCCAATCCTGTTACCGTATCTGCGCAGCCGTAATAGATAGCGATACGTTTCGTCTCCGGATCATGCAAGGCGGCACAGGGAAAGACTACGTTCGGAACGTCTCCCATGCACTCGTAATCCTTTTGCGGGGATAACAAATAAGGTCCGGAGCGGAATTTCACTTTCCAAGGTTGCTCCAAATCCAAGATAGCGGAACCGAAGCTATACACATACCCGTTGCAAGAACGAAGCACGCCGTGGTAAATCAATAACCAGCCTTCGGAAGTCTCGATAGGGATAGGGCCCGCACCGATCTTCGTACACTGCCAAGCGCTATCCTCGAACGCAGCCGGAGACATCACGTGGCGATGTTTACCCCAGAAACACATATCCGGAGACTCGCTATAGAAAATATCGCCGAACGGAGTATGACCGTTGTCGCTCGGACGGCTCAACATGGCGAAGTTTCCGTTAATCTTACGAGGGAACATCACGCCATTACGGTTGAAAGGCAGATAAGCGTTCTCCAGCTGATGGAAGGTCTCGAAATCGAACGTGTAAGCCACGCCGATCGTCGGGCCATGATAACCGTTACACCAAGTCACATAGTAACGATCCTCGATAAAACATACACGGGGGTCGTAGGCATAAACAAACTCGCCGATCTCCTTGTCGTCGCACTCAAACTCGAGTTTTGTCTCAGAGATACTCCAATGAATGGCATCTGCGCTAAAACCTACGTGCAAACGCATCCGGCGATTCGTATCGTCGCATCGGAACACACCGGCATAACCACCTTTGAAAGGGACAACAGCACTGTTGAACACACTGTTCGATGTCGGGAGGATATCACGAGGAATCACCGGGTTCTTCGAATATCTCCACAATACTTCTTTGCTACCCTCGGGACGATCTTCCCAAGGCATATCTGGCAGCGGAGCGCCTACGATTTTCAAATTATCCATAACTAATCCTATTAAAATATTACTATACTAACTTATTACCTTTATCGTCATACGTGAACGGTACGAAATAGGCTACCAAGAATGAAGGGATCATCGCCAGCAAGGTCACGATAAAGAAATACTTATAACCTAGCCAGTCACTCACAAAACCGCTCATCATTCCCGGAAGCATTACGCCAAGGTTCATGATACCTGAGGCGAACGCATAATGCGCCATCTGATGCTTGCCCGGAGCTACCTGTTGCATCATAAACAGCATCAAGCCCACGAAACCGAATCCATAGCCAAAATACTCGAATACGATGGCGGAAGCGATAATGAGACCATTATCAGGCTGGAAACACGCCAAGAACGTGTATACCAAAAACGGTATGTTGAAGCAACAACAAAGCGTAAACAATACCTTTCGCAATCCCTTAGCCGAGATATAATATCCACCGAGCAAAGAACCCAGCACAAACGCCGCCGCTCCAAACGTACCATAATACAAACCGATCTCTTGCTCCGTTAGTCCTAATCCTTGATCAGCTATCGGAGCTTTCAAGAACAAAGGTACGATCTTTATCACGAAACCCTCGGCAAAACGATACAATATAATGAAACAGATATACCACACGATATACTTCTTCGTGAAGAACTCCTTGAAGACCAGCCATAGCTCAGCCATACTTTCCTTCAACGAATGTTCTCCGGTAGCGGCTTTTCCACCCGAAGGCAACATCTTCATATGATAAAAACCAAGCAGGATCATGATCGTACCGCAAAGCAGCATAACGATCATCCAAGCGTATATCATGGCCTCTTTCTCCAATCCTATCCCGGTAAAATATTGCATCATATAACCCGCCAGATAAACCAGACCACCCGTGGCTACGATCTTCGCTAAATTGTAAAACGCACCTTGCCAACCGATATATTTGGCTTGATTCTCCGGTGAGAGCTCTTTCATATAAACGCCATCCGTTGCCACGTCATGCGTAGCCCCGCTAAGCGCTATAATACCTAATAATGCGATAGATAGAGCAAAGAAACTCGGCAAGTTTAACGCCAAGGCCACTAAACCGAATAAGCAACCGGATAACAACTGGGTCAATACGACAAAGAATTTCTTGGTACGATACATTTCCAAAAACGGGCTCCATAAAGGCTTTAAGGTCCAAGGTAACATGATAACCGAGGTCCATAACGCAATCTGGGCATCCGAGATATCCAATCCCTTAAACATGAGTACGGTAACCATGTTCAGCACTACAAAAGGCAATCCCATAGCAAAATAGACACTAGGGACCCAAGTTACAGGGTTTCGACGTTTAGTAGCATTCGTGTTTTTCTCTTCCATGCTTTATTTAGAATTTAGGTGTACAAATATAATTAATAATCCGGATATATCTTTAATCGATCGGACAAATAGAGGAGATCATCCCGAAGGTAGCGTTATCATTCAAATCCCAGACCATCTTTCCGGCTCCGTTTATCTCGATCAACTGCGGGTAATGTCCTTTCGCAGCCTCTCCGTCATGGCCTTGCCAGTTACAGATATACAAACCACCGTCCCGTTTAGGGAGCAACTGGGCAACAAAGAAAAGCTGGGCTCCCTCGATATCGTTCTCATTCACCTTGCGAACGATATCTCCAGTCTCGAAATTCAGCTCTATGAAGCAATGGGCATCACCGCAAGCGACCAGATAATTACCGTTATCCAACGCAGCCACGCTAAACGGGTTACCGTCTACTTTCACGCTTTTCAGCAATTGACCAGACGGGGATATTTCCCGGATCTCAGAGGTAGCGAACAAGGGCACTAAATAATTGCCCTGCTTATTCTTGTTTACTTGACGGAATTGGGCATGGGGTTGCTCGATATGGGTGTCGAAATCCGTTTTCGACAGGATCTCTCCTTTTGCATTCACCTCCATGATCGTCGCCGGGTATCCACACCACGCTAATAAATAATTACCGTTGGGAAGTACACGGGCCGTCTGCATCTCACAGCCTTCCGGAGCGGAGATATTCCAGACCTCCTCATGATCCCGGGTGATTAGCTTCGCCCCTTTCGAATAGGAAAAAAGGATATTCCGGTCGGGAGTAACAGCTACGGAATTACATTCCCATCCTTTTTCCAAGGGATGCTCCCATTCAATTTCTTTCGTGTTCTTGTTTACGATGGCGATTTTGTCCCAGCCGGAACCGCCTAATAAAAGATAATGCGACGCCTCATGACATGCGGAACATACGAGTAGCAGGCATGCGGATAATATAAAAGTATAGATTTTCATGGTTTAAATTATATAAATAAGCAGGAGCAGGTAAAACCTACCCCTGCGATGGATTATTTCGCTAAGTCGCAGAACAACTCATATCCCTGATCAGGCGTGATACCTTGATGCACGACCGCATGAACCGCTTGGATCATGGCGACAGGAGAAGTACTCTGGAATACGTTACGTCCCATATCCACGCCAGCCGCACCGTCGTTGATCGCATTATAACATAATTCCAACGCCTCCTTCTCCGGTAATTTCTTACCACCGGCAATTACCACGGGAACCGGACAAGCAGCGGCTACCTTCTCGAAGCCCTCACAATAGTAGGTCTTCACGATATTAGCGCCATTCTCCGCACAGATACGGGAAGCCAGACCGAAATAACGAGCGTCTCGAGCCATTTGCTTACCAACGGCGGTAACACCCATTACCGGGATATTGTAACGGCTGGCCTTATCGACCGCCTTATATAAGTTAGCCACAGTCTTAGCCTCATGCGCCTCATCACCGATAGCCAACATAACCGCCATGGCGGAGACGTTCATACGGATAGCGTCCTCTATATCGATCAATACATTATCGTTCAAATCCGTAAGAATAGACGTTCCAGCGTCCGAACGAAGACAAATCGGTTTCGTCGTATTCGCAGGGATCGTAGATTGCAGGATACCACGGGTACACATCAAGCAATCCGCATATTCAATCAAAGGAACGATATTCAAGTCGATACGCTCCAAACCGGAAGTCGGCCCCATGATGAAACCATGGTCAAAAGCAAGCATAACCGCCTTGCCTGTCTTCGGGTTGAAGATACGGGACAGACGGTCTTTCATACCCCAAGGTAAGTTCTCGGCTCCCTTCACATGGAAACTCTGGTTCTCACAATTGATGCCTAAACCGAAGTCCGCACCTTCTCTTAAATCATCTAAATCTGCCATATTTATTATTCGTTATATTATTATATTTTGTAGAGACGGGGCATGCCCCGTCTCACGCTGTGTATTATTTTATAGCACCTCTGCAAAAGAAGCGAACATACAGCTCCACGAAGTAGCCCCGCTATCAGCGAAACCAATCGAACGCTCACCATAGTTACGGGCACGTCCAAAGTTAGCTTTCATCGGTACCGTAGCCTCCGCTCCATCAAGCGCCGCTTTAGCGCCGGCATTCAAGACCTCCTTGATATCATCCGACGTACAAGCCTGCATAGCCTCCACCGCCGGGATCAAGGCATCCATCATCGTCTTGTCGCCTCGTTTCGCTTGGGTTTGTTGTTGCACATTCGCCAAGCCACCGGCGAACATAGCTTTCACGCCTGCGGCATCCAACTCGGTTCCCTCTGCATGATCGCTCATACCCAAGAAGAAAGCACCGAGCAAGGTACTTGTCGATCCGCTCACTTCCATCATCACGTCCATTCCCATATCACCAAGCATTTGCTTGAACTCCGTTCCGGACTGAGCGCTTTTATTCACGGCAGTCATAGCGGCAACGATAGCGGTACCATGATCACCATCCCCGATTACGGCATCCAATTTAGAGAATTCCTCCTCACGTGCCTTGATCTGTTTCAGCGCATTGTCTAACATGGCCTTGAAGGCCTCGATAGTAAGTTGTTTCATGTATATTATTTATTTACCTAGGGTTGTCCAATAAGGTGCGTCCGCACATTTGTTATTCAAATAATCGATATGATCCTCATCCAAGATCGCCATAATCATCTGGAATCCGGCTTGCTCCTGTACGGTCAAGATCTCTTGGATACGGCTTACCACCACCTGCAAGCCACGAGCCTCTAATTCCTTATAAGCCTTGCGGAAGATGATATTCAATTCCATATGGGTAGTAGCGCCTACGCCGTTAATGATCAACAACATCTTATCACCGGCTTTTGGCTGTAACTGCTGGCAAAGTAGGTCTACCATCTCCACTGCCGTATCATCGGCGGATACCAACGGTTTCTGTCCACCGCCACCTTCGCCATGTTGGCCCATACCGATCTCCATGATACCATCGGGAAGGTTCGTGATCGTACCTCCGTTTTGGGGATGCGTACAAGAACGCATAGCGACAGCCAAGGTAGCCACGTTCTTATTATAGCGTTCACCAATCTCAATCAGCTCGTCTAAAGACTTCCCTTCCTCAGCGGCGGCACCTAATATCTTATACAAAGGAACACAACCAGCCAAGCCACGACGATCGTCTATATTCGCCCCGATACCTGCGCTGATATCATCATGCGTAAGTAATTTCTTCACCTTGATCCCTTTACGTGCAGCCAACTGGCAAGCCATATTAGCACTCATCACGTCGCCGGAATGGTTCAATACGACCAACAAGATCCCGGCCTCACGATCCATCAATTGCAGTGCCTGAAACAAACGTTGGGCACCCGGAGCGGCGAATACGTCACCCACGACGGAGCAATCCAACATGCCCTCTCCTACGAAACCACTCAAGGCAGGCTCATGACCGGAACCACCTAAGGTAACGATCGCAACCTTATCATTGCCTTTCGGGTTAGCACGTACGACGATATTCTCAGCTGCCAACTTTACCTGATTCGGATACGCTAATACATAGCCTTCCAATAACTCTGCCGTAATATTCTCAGGATCATTTATGAATTTTGTCTTGATGTCTGACATGGTATTATCCTCCTTTAGATTTATAAATTTTGATTTACGAATTATTTTAGTTCCATGATCTCGATAGCGATACCTTCTTCCTCGATGAAAGCGATCGTCAAGTGCTCGTCGCAAACAGCTGGGCCGAAGATTACCTTCTTACCTTCCAACTCTTTTTCCAAACAAGGAACCGTATAAGCGATATGGCCATTGGTCTGTACCAACTCCGGTAGGCAGCTGCCTTTCTCGAATTTCAAGAACTCGATCCGGTTCGGACTCTTGCTGTAATCCGTCAACCATACACTCAGGCTTTCGTTATAAACCGCCCCTTCTTTACTTTCCGTAGTGACAATTCCTACGTGATTAAATGTTCTCATGATCTATTCAATTTATAGTTAGACAATTATATTATTAAAATTCGTTCTCTTCCGATAGGATATAAAGCCAGCCCCCAATACTAGGATGATCGACAGATAAAGATAAATAAATATCCCGTTCACGTTGTCATTCTGGCCATAAGAGTGCATGCCACTCAAGAAATAATTCACGCCGAAGAAGGTCATCAACACCGAATAGAAGGCCAAGATAGACGTAAAATTAAACAACCACAGGTTATTGCATTTCGGTATCAAGCGGAGATGCGTCACGATCGCATATATCACCATCGTAATCAACGCCCACGTCTCCTTCGGGTCCCAGCCCCAATAACGTCCCCACGACTCATTCGCCCAGACCGCTCCCAAGAAAGTACCGATCGTCATCAGGGCCAATCCGATCCAAAGTGACATCTCGTTCACGATACTCAATTCTCGTACCCGTTCTTTGAGCATCACGCTGTTCTTCTCCCCGCTTACGCTCATCATCACCAGATTCGTCAAGCCGATCAGACAGCTAATACCGAAGAAACCATAAGCTCCCACGATAACCGCCACATGGAACATCAACCATGGGGATTTCAAGACCGGAACCAGCGGATTGATCTGCGGGTCCATCCAACTCAAGCCGGACACGAACAAGATGATCCCCCCGAATAAAGTAGCCAACGCAAACGTAAGCGTACTCTTGCGTACGAACAACAACCCGGCGAACACCGTAGCCCAAGCCACATAAACCATCGTCTCGTACGAATTGCTCCAAGGGGCGTAACCTGCGATATACCACCGCATTCCCATCCCATACATATGGAAAACGAATACGGCCAAAATGCCCAGACTTAATAACCAAGTCGTATAGGTAACCCATTTTTTCTTCTTGAATAAGGCCACGAAAGCGAAGATCAGCAACAAGCCTCCCAAAATCAAGTACCCTTTCTTACATTGCCGGAATACATCCATTTGATTATATTTAATCTCGGCCTGTATTTTCTCAGGGCGAATGTCTACCGTCTTATTCTTGGCTTGCTGATACGTATGGATCATACCGATCACCTCGTCCGCTTTCTCCCAATCACCACTCTTCAATCCTTCTTGTACCTCCGATAAATACCAGCCCATAATGTGGGTAACGAACATGGAGTCTTTTCCGGAAAACGCCGACAAATCATCGCCCGGCGCATACCATTTGTGATCCGGATCGTCCTCTTTCGGGAAAAGGTTCAACATCTGGTAATTGATCAATTGATGGAAGATATTTACCTGCTCATCCAGCTTGATCAAGTCTTTATCGAAGCGGGTACGCTCCGCTGGCATTTTATTGTAGGCCTCTTCCAGCTTCTCTTGCAATTTATAGCGTCCGTTACTATCGAATACCTCTATATAGGCGCAATCCTTATCCGTAAGGTCGTAATAATTAGCCAGCTCACTATTAGACAAGGCGATAAACGGCACCCGGACCCACATATCCGGCATAGCCAAGACACTCAACAAGAACTGATCAGAGTTCAAGGAACCGAACTGATCCGATTTATGCAACTTTCGCAGTACCTCGGAAGAAAATGTATTGATCGGCAACATACGTCCGCTTACCGATTGGATCGGCAACGCACCGAACTTAGCGGCATGTTCCGGACTTATCGCATATTTCTGTATGGCCTCCTTCATCTCGGGAGCGGCCGCACCTTGCGCCCGCAAGCCCCCTACGGAAAGAAGAATCGCTACTAACAGGGTCGTTTTACGAGCGCCCGATCTTAAATCTTTCAACTGTCGGCTTAATTTCATGAAACGGGAGTTTTTACCTACCAAGCAAAGTATAAAGCCGATCACTAAAATCACGTAGCCGGTATACGTAATATTCCTTCCGGCCACATCTCGGTTCACGGAAAGTACCGTTCCTTGCTCATCCGGGTCATAGGAGGCTTGGAAGAAGCGATAGCCTTTCACGTCTAATACATTATTCATATATACCCGGGCATGGCGAGTCTGTCCATCTACATGTACCAGCAACTCACTCTCATAAGCAGAGGGACTGGCAGAGCCGGGATAGCGGGTTAAGGTAAATTTCACGAGTTCTACGCTAAAAGGAAGCGTATGATAGAGAGTCTGGTCCGAGGTACGGATCATGATACGATCGCTAGCCTCTCCCTCACGCAGGTGAAGGATTCCTTCCTCGCCGAAAAGGTGGGAAATAAGGGCACCCAGAAGGATGACAATAAAGGCGGCATGGGTGACCATCAATCCCCATCTACGCCGCTTAAGTAACTGGTGCTTGATAACGATAGCCACGAAATTGGCTACCAATAAGAATTGGAGTAAGAAAAATACAGGAGAATAGTAAATCATCGCTTTAGCGGCGGCAGTACCATGATACTTCTCTATAAAAGTAGCGATAGCCAAGCCAAAGGCGTAGATCAATAGTAGGACGATAGTCGTCACAGAAGAAGAGATAAATCTTTCTAGAGTTTTCATTTGCTCATTTATTAATAACACTGATGCGACAAATGTACGCAGATTAATCATTTTTGAAAGAATCGGCGATTAATTTGCCGCATCCATGTTATCTATCTATAAATAGACCTTGTCTATTAATCCTCAATAATTACCCGGAAGCCTACGTTGAATACACGTTGGTACGGATAATATCCTTTACGGGTATAAGCCGTCGAGAATTTCGGTCGCTCGATATAAGAACCGCCACGAACTACCTTATACTCGGAAACCTCTTTCGATTTCTCGTTGTAAGGATAAGGCAAGTAATCTGAACGAGTCCATTCCGCCACGTTACCGTGCATGCAATACAAACCGAACGGATTCGCTTCATATTGCTTACCACCCACCTGAACCAAATTGCCATCATCCACGCCTTCCTCTTTCGGTAAGTAAGTATAGTACTTGTACCAATAAGAAGTCTTAGGCATCGGTTGCGGGTCGATACCGCTTACGGCAAGCAGGAGCGTGGTTACGTCGGCTAGGTTATCCTTTTTACCGAAGTCCGCATTCATATCGCCATACCAGAAATCTTGATCGCTACCGGCACGACAAGCCCATTCCCATTGCGCCTCGGTCGGAAGCGTGATGTTCAAGCCTGTTTTCTCACTCAGCTTCTTACAATAATCCATCGCGTCATTGTAACTTACACGGATTACCGGTTGCTCTGGCTTATTAGCGGGATATCCTTGAACCACGTGATCCTTCCATTGCTGATCCACGAAACGGCTGTCGTGATCCGGGAAAATCACGTTGAATTGCTGGTTCGTAACCTCCAACTCACCCATCCAGAAAGCTTTGTCAATCTTCACTTTCGCCGTCGGACGAGTATCGGATTGCCCACGATAGCTACCCATCACGAATTGTCCGGCCGGAATGCGAACAAATGTCATCTTGATACCCGGAGCCAACTCGATCTCCTTACGGGTTTCCTTCTCGTCGGCCAACATAGCCTTGATCCGGTCCGCATCGAATGGCCAACCTTTCACCTTCAACTCTTTTTCCTTGACAGGAGCCAATTTCTCCGGCATCTCCGGTTTGATCTCACCTTTACCCTTCAAGTAAGCGGCATAATCGGAGATCTCTTTCTTCCAATCCACGCCTGCACCATTCGCATACTTATCCGTCAACTCTTTACGGCGCTTAATCTGGTCGAAGCCTTGATACGGGATGATATCCTTCGAAAGTACATTCGCGTTGAAATAACCCTTATCCGGAGCGTTGTAATCAATCCAGTTATAAAGGGTTTTCCACTCTTTATCCGTCAGTTGCACGTTAAAGTGCCCTTTCTTCAACATACGAACCAGTTCACTCGTGTTCGGATGATATTCATACGGTTGAAGAACCACCATATCACCCTCGCCACCTTGACGGTGTACATACGGATGCAGATTCAAGTAAGAAGTGCCATAACCTAATTTATCCTTCTTGCCCCCACGCAAGTCGAAAGCCTTACCCTCACCATTATGGCAAGCGATACAGGCACGATCCAAGATCGGTTGGATCTCCAGATCGAACGTGAACGAACGGGTCCCCCCTTCCGGCGGAGTCAACGCATGCGGGGCTTTCTGCGAAGCCATCACACGTTTCGGAATAGGAATCTGGTTCTGGTCCTCATGGCAACCGATACAAGATACCACCTCGCCCGGCTGACCGGTCAACCAGCTACGCATCCACTGGATAGCCACTCCGTCTTTGTCTAACGGCTGGATAGAGATCGGTGTATTCGCCGGGATCTTGAAGATAGCGGAGCCATCCTCTTCTACCGGTACCGTACCCAACATACGCTTGATGTCCCAACCGGACTGGATTCCATGCCAGTTATGATCGGAGGTAGTCTTCACGTAAGCATACTCATAAGCGTGCAGACGAAGAGATTTAACCGTACCCCGGGGAATGCCTCTCAAACCCTCTCCCTCGTAAATATCCTGAATAAAGACCGTAGCCTCTTTGTCATTCAATTTCACACGGTCCGGAATAGCCGGAGGAGTCTGTGTCTTACGTACGGCAACCGGACTGATATAGCCCTCACCCTCTACCTTACGCAAACAAGTCACGTTATCGAATACGTCCACCAAATAGATACCCCATAAATCCTGTGGATCTAATTTAGCGGCCACCAAGAAATATTTATCATTCAGCGGAGTCGGTTTGATAAACTGCGGCCATACGCCATTTACCAACTCATCCTTAATCTCCTCCACGATCGGCCGGTTACGATACGGGATCTCCTGTACCATACCAGCGGCGCCTTTACGGGCTTTCGCCGGATCGAACACGATCAAACGACCGGAACGGGCAATACCATGGTGACCGGAGATAATTCCCACGAAAGCGGAACCGTGGCCCGGCAACGGCTGAATATCGAACGTACTGTTCGGGAACATCGATCCGCTACCATACAGCGCTTTCTGCTCCGTACCATCCGGATTCATGTTCATCACGATACGGGAATAATAGTGCGTCAAGTCCGTGTACTCCCAACGAGTGTACATCACACGACCGTTATTCATCACTACCGGGTTCCAGTTTGCGTCTTGATCGAAAGTCAGACGGCGCAAGTTCTTCGTATCCGGCGTATAAAGTACCATATTACCGACAGGGTCATCACCGCTTACACAAGGCACGCCTTGATAACCGATATTCGAGTTGGCGATGATACGTCCGTCCGGTAAGTAGGTTCCATCATAAAACTCCAGATCCGGCTCCTCGTTATGTATTAATTGCTTAAAGCCCGAGCCATCCAATTTCACCTCGAATACGTTCCAACGCTTATCGGGCATCGTCTGGGTAAACATAGCACGATCGCCATCCCAATGCATCCGCAAGTCGGCGACAGAGGAACCGTTTTCCGGTTTATAGATCGACCGTACCTGTACATCCTCCCCGCGTAAATTACTCAACTCCACGATATCGGCGTCGAAGCCCATACGGCGGGCGGACTCTTGGTTACTCCAGTTATTACCCTGCGTACCCAAATCCGGAGCCATTGCCTTATGAGCGTTTACACCTAATTTAAAGCGGGCAGCCAAGACTTTATCACCGTCCAAGAACGGGTTCGCCAGCAAGATCGTACGTTTATTCGCGATCGCTTTCTCGGCATTAACCAAAGCGGCCTCATCACCACTATAAATGCCATCGAAACCTTTCTTTACCTGCTGTTCCAACTCATCCAGAACCGGTTGATATTTAGTGGCGTCGAAGCCTTTCAACTTTTTCATATCGTTGAAAGCCAAACGAATCGCCTCCATATTCAACCAACTCAAGTCGCTCTGCAAATTACAGATACGTTGAGTTTTCTCATAAAGTTTCAAATACTCACGGATCTGAGTATCAATATCTTTTTCCGTCTCTATCTGCTTAACAGCGTTCTTTACATACGCAGCGTCTTTCAGACGAGAAGCCAGATTCAAGACAATATCACGCTCGGCGGAAGCGTCACTAGCGGTCAACCAGTTCTCCAACCCATCGATATTAGCGTTTAAGGCCCCCAATTCCTTCGGATAAGCGGCTAGCAAACGTGCGGCCTCCTCCTTCGGGAAAACATTCATGATACGGAAGAATACACTACCTACCGTCGACTGATCGGCCAAACCCACCTCAGCCTCGAAGCGTACATATTCCTTATTGATATTGTACACCATCACGCCATTGGCATGGCATAATACACTATGATCGTATTTCTTACCGCCGATCAACAAAGGATTCCCGTATAAATCCGTATTCTTGCGGATACTGCCCGAGCCAGAAACCCAATAATCAGGATCTAACTCATCCAACCAAACCGAACTACCGTCCGCCTTGATTAAACGGGCATTCGCCCATGTACCCCAATCCCAATCCGTACCATCCGGTCCGGCGGCCGTAACAAGCACCAACTGATCCAGCCCCGTCAAATCGGCGGACATCGGGACAGCCTTCTGCTTCGCCTTGATCCAAGCCGACATGATCGGCATGTTCGCCTTCACCAAAGAGGCACGAAGCTCAGACTTTTGTTTTACTGAGGCGTCAATCCAGTTATCCACCTTCTTTTGCTTCGGACCTGCCGAAACAAGAAGAGAGGTCGACAACAAGAGTGATACCATTATATAGTATTTATTCATGTATTAAATTTAAATTTAGAAGGTTGTTTATTGAAACCCTAAGGATCACGATCGGCAACCCTTAGAATTACGAAGCATAACCCTAGAGGTTTTTATAAAGCGGCCTTCTGGTTCGTGAAACGTAAGCCAGCGTTGTCGTGATAGCATGCCCACTCATCTACGATAGCGCCTTCCGGACCTGCCATCATAAAGTGGAATGTCTCCAATTTCTTCAGACGTAATACGTCACCGACCTTCTGAACCACGAAGTTCTTGCTCTTGATCGGTCCGTGTCCAGCAGGGATAGCCGGTGCGTTCGGAGTCTCGTCACCTACCTCAGAGAAGTTGTATACCCAACCCTTCTCTACCATCCAAGACTCATGTTTAGCCGGGAAGTCAGTCTTTACGTGAGCATGTTCCGGAATCATCTGGCCCGGCAACAAATAGATAGCGTGAGCGAAATACTTATACTCCGGATCGTTGATCCAGAAAATACCCCCCATACCTACATTCTCGAAATCACCCAAACCAAAGTCTGTCACCCACATATCTTTCGCCATCAACTCCGTGAAAGGAACATCGTAGAAAGCAAACATATCTTTCATCGCTTCCATAGCGACATCTTGTTGGAACTTGCCGTCTTTATAAAAATCGGCGTTCGTGTACTTCTTTGAATAAGCCATTGTTTTATTTTTTTGATTGTTAGTATTACATGCGTTCGTGCATTCTTTGCGGCAAGTTCCTTCCGGACAATTGCCCTCCCCGTTAGCGGCGCAACAAGTAGCGTCTGTCGTTGTCTTTCCCGTACATGCGACCATAGATACCAACACCAATCCCATAGCCGCCATTTTCATGTTCAAACCTTTTCTCATTTGTTTTTGTGTATATTTGTTAGTACTATTTGTTTCAACGTATCGCTATTCCCTCGATCTCGATCAATAACTCATCCCGGCAAACGTCGGCCCACATATAAGAGATCGGGATATTTAATCCGTAGGTATTCATCAAACGCTCAGCCTCCTTATAGTCGGATTTATTCTTCAAGTAGACTCGTAACTTAACCAATTTAGCGTCAGCGATCAGTTCCGCTATATTTTCCATCGTGATCCGTAGCTGACGTTCCAGACCTACTCCCGTCAAGCTCTCCTCACCACGGATAGCGGCTGTACCGGAAATATAAATCAATTTACGATCCTGAAAAGTCATGCTCTTGGCACGCTCGAACTTAGGGGTCGTCTTCTTTTGTCGGGCAACTTCCAGTACTTGTTCCGAATACGCATGGGCAGCCACCTGCAACTTATTATCGATCGGCGTAGCGAAAGCATCCGGCGTAGTAAACACGGCGGCATCCACATCGATCAAGATACCTCCCAGATTCGCCCCGATACCCGTAGCGGCAGGATAACCATTCGCCCATTCCGTTTTACTATAAAAATCAGACCGGGCGTTATTAAACGCTTGATAATGCTGATCCGGACCGTCGAAAGCGGTTATACGCTCGATATAATTCCACTGACGGATAATGCTATTCAACGGAAAACCCTCCCGACGAAGCACATCCCCCAATAACCGGAAAGCTTCCACCGACTGAGGCTCTATACCAAAATGGAGTACATCCCCTTGAAAACCGCCGGCAAAAAGGAAACGTCCCGAGGCATTCTCCAACAAGACATAAGGAACACCTTGATAATGACGGAAAGTAATCCGATCCTGCGCATCGGGCACATAGCTATGTACCTCCATCAGCAAAGGAGCGTTCAGCGGCGGTTGGGAGACATAGCTCAAAGCCGGTTCGCAATCCCCATAATACCGACGGATCTTCTCCCTCAGCAAAACCCGGCGTGCCACGTATTCCTCATTTGTACCCGGAGTACCGAAAAAGGCCAACCTCATGATCACCTCGTTTTGAGGCAATTGAGACAATAGATCGTCCACCATAACGGCGAACTCGGCCCGCTTGGTGCTTAATATCGTATAATGTATCTTCTCACAATAATTCATATCCTTTTATTTTACAGGGAGTTTACATATTCCGTTAACGCCTCGATATCTTTCTTGGAAACCTTTTTATCGATGCCATGCTTATGGACCTCGAACACCTCTTCCATGGTAGCCGCACGCCCATCAAACAGATAAGGAGCCGTACGCCAGACCTCGATCAAAGTAGGTGTATCCCACCCTTTCTCAAATTCTATATCCTCGCCGATACGGTGCATCTTCATATCCGTATAATAAGGACCGCTATGACACTCGCCACATTTCAGTTTCTCAAACACCTTTCTTCCCTCTTTCGCCTTATCCGATAATTCCCCATTTACTAAATACGGGCTAGGCACCGGACGCAAGGATTTCATATAAGCGTCCACACATTTCGCCATTTCCTCTTCTGGCTCAAAAAACTGAATGAACTTAAAACCGGCACGTACCGCATATTCTGCGCTCTCACGAACACCCGAGATCATGCTTGGGGGAGTCACATGCGAATACAACATGCTCTTACAATTCTTCGAGTTACCAACTCCATCATTCATCAAGTCCCAGTTCATCCCGTCCGTACGGGCATCCCCCGGATGGCAACCGTTACAACTCTGCCAGCCTTGATAGCAATGATTTGCGTCGTTAAAGTATTTCTCGCCCTTGTTCTCCGGCGTTTCCGTACGCCCCGGATTCATGTCGGTAGCCGTCACCTCCAATGTATTTATATCGACGGTATTCAAGATATCGGCGAAATAAGTAGGGATTATCAACTTATCTCCCGAAAATATAAAATTTCGGGGACCGTTTCCTTGTAAGGTAACTCGCTCACGAAGTCCATACAAGAAATTCAAGTCGTAATCCAGACGGCTCTTATCCTTATAAGACTCAAACTTCGCCAACATCGCCGGATGATCGATCACGCTCACCTCATGCGTTCCGCTATGCGTGATAAAGATATGCTTGTCATCGCAAGCGATACTCCAGATACCGGCAGCGCCACGATCCGGCTCGTCCACCAATACCGCCCCAACGAATTCCTGCTTCGCCACATCGATCACGCTGAAAGCGCTCGTGTTCATCCAACCTTGTTGAAGTTGGGAAGTAGGCACCGTGAATCGTCCCAAGTTATGAGACACGTATATATATTTCCCGTCCGGCGTGATACACATCCCCCGTAAGGCATTGCTACCATTCGCCAATTGGATATCTTTCACTTTCGTAAACCCATCCATCTCGATTACTGATACGCAAGCGGCCACCACATCCACGTCCGCCCGTTGTGCGGGTAGGAAATTCGTAACAAACATATACTTGCCATCCTTGCTGAATACCGCCGATTTAGGCTCACGCAACACTTTCACGCTCCGGACTACCTTACGCATCACCGGATCTATCTCGACCACCGAATTATCGAACTGATTACATACATATATATGTTTCTTATCCGGCCCGAACATCGGATGGCAGGCTCCCGATCCCGTCGGTATAGCCGCTTCCACCCTACCCGATTCCAAGGAAAGCACTTGTAAACGGCCGGTCTTCTCGAAGGTCGTCACATACACCTTATCCCCATCCGGAAGCAACCCGGTCGGGATCTCATCAAACGGAAACGAATGAAGCAAGCTCTTACCGTCCGCTGAAAAAATATCCAGATGTCTCGTTCCTTTCTGTGTCATTAATAGCTCCCCCTTCGCATTCAATACGGCATCCGTAGTAAAGAAAGGTGGGTTGCCGGCTGAAGCGAGAGAAACGCAACAGCCGACAAGACAAGCCACCAATGAGTTTTTTATCAAGTATTTTCGTGTGTTCATGGTATATTTTGTATTCCTTATTTTCTAAATCCTAGTTCGTTCGAGATCACCCCGGCAATCTCCTTGATCACCTTCACCGTATTTTTCACCACCTCTTTCGATAAGCGGTCTTTCGGGCCGGAGATCCAAATCGCTCCACAAGGATATCCTGTATAATTAAAGATCGGGGCGCCTACGCAGATCACGCCGCTCAGCTCCTCCTCATTATCCATGGCATATCCCAGCTTACCAACCTTCTCCAATTCCTCCAGATAGGCCTCACGAGAAGTGATCGTCCGGGAATTATACCGTGTAAACGTCATGTAGGACAGGTAACGATCTCGCACCGTCTTCGGCAAATAAGCCATAATCGCCTTTCCGGGAGCCGAACAATGCAACTCAAACGGCTTTCCCGGCGACAGGACGAAGCGGAACGTATGATGTCCTTGCGCTTGTTCGATAAAAATCCCTTTCTCATCTCCCAAGACACCAAAGCAAGCGGTCTCTTTCACTTGATCACGTAAATCACGCAAATGTGGCAAGACGGTCTCTAAGAGATTGTGTTCATTCAAGGATCTGAAACCAAGGGTCAATAATTTTCGGGAAAGTTTATAGCGTTTCGTGTCTTCACTAAAATTAAGATATTCCAGCCGCACCAATGTATTCAAAATACGGTAAGCCGTAGTCTGAGATATATCGAGCGCCGACTTAATATCTTGCAATGTTTCCCCCGCCGACCGCAAGGAAAGGTACTCAAGAACCGCTATGCCCTTCTCTAAATTAGGCACTTTGTAGCTCTCATCCACTTTTTCCATATTTGGCAGCGTGTTTTCCATATTTGAAATTGCATTTCAGATTTGAACCAAATATAGCAGTGATGAATTTAAACAAGACACGAAATATGTAAAAAGGTGTTAAGTATGTTGCAGAGCATATAAAGCCTTAAAGGAAAATGATCAATTCTTTTTGATTTACAATAATTTTATCTCTTATATACATATTATTTACCTACTTTCGCGGAATATCCTTGAAAGCACAAGGATATAAGTGCATTCATAAACGAGCAAGAATACAAACATGACAAGCGAAAGCAAAAAAGAAAAGTTAAATAAAAACGAGCTATTAGCTAATTATCAATATCTCATGGATACGATCTGGACTATCTATTTGGAAGACGGAAGCGTCGATATACTTAAATATTCAATGAATCCGGAATTAGTTAATACAAAACAAGATTATACCAGCCTTGCCAACATTCTAAGAAACGACATCTATTCTCCAGACCGTAGTTTATGGGATGAAACGGTTTCGCTTGAAGCTTTCTTTAGAATGATAGCCGAAGGATGTTTTCATAAAACATTTGACTTACGTTTCTGCAACGATCACTTCGGTTTTGAATGGCACGAAACTTTTATCGATATTCTTGTTAACAACGAAGGTATCCCTGATAGAATCCTTTTATCTAGCCGTAATATCAACGATTTCAGAAAAGCGCAAATTATAGAAACCGCCGTAAGATCAGAATATGATTACGTAATCTATATTGAAGCTTCGAAAAATAGCTATGTCATGTATACCTCCGGCTCGGAGAGCTATAGTCCCCCTCCTATCGCCAGCTATGACTATGATGGAGTAGTCGCCTCATATAACCGGCAATATATGGCACCTGAGCTTCACGAAGAAATGACTGAGAAACTACAGATCGCTCATATAGAACCGATACTACGGAAACATGGAGAATATATCGTATATGGCACCATGATAGAGAATGGCGTAAACCGGGAAAAGAAAATGCGATTCAGCTATTACGACAGGGAAAAGAACATATGGTTAATGACTCGAACTGATATAACGGAAATCAAAGAAGAAAGAAAACAAAAAAACTGTTGCAGGAAGCTTTACAGAGCGCTAATGCCGCCAACCGTGCCAAAACTGATTTCCTATCCCGGATGAGCCATGACATCCGCACTCCTATCAACGCCATCGTCGGTATGACAGCGATAGCTGGCCTGCACATGGATGACCAGATGCGTATAGCTGATTGCTTAAAGAAAATAACCATTTCCTCCAAACTCTTATTAAATCTGATCAATGAGGTACTGGATATGTCTAAACTGGAAAGTGATAAGATCATGCTGACAGAAGAGGCATTCAAGATCAACGAGCTATTAGAGAGTTTATTCGTCATGGTGCAACCGGCCTTTGAAGCGAAAAAGCAAAAGTTTCAGATACATGTCACCAAGATAAAACACGAATGCCTTATAGGTGACGTGCAACGTATACAGCAAGCATTGTTGAACATGCTTACAAATGCGATCAAATATACTCCGGAAGACGGGCAAATACAACTAACGGTAGAAGAGAAACCTTCTGTCTATAACGGTTACGGCCAGTTTGAAATAACCGTAACGGATAACGGTATAGGAATGAAACCAGAATTTCTGGAAAAAGTATTCGAACCTTTCGAGCGGTCGGATGACAAGGCCATTCGCAATATCCAAGGGACTGGTCTCGGCATGGCTATCAGCCGCCATATCGCCCAGATAATGAACGGAGACATTCTTGTGGAAAGTGAATATGGAAAAGGCTCCAAATTCACCATGAGGTTTCATGTCAAACTGGGAAGTACGAATGAATACGACAATAATATATTGGTAGACCTACCAGTACTGGTAGTAGATGACGATGAGGTATCCTGCGAGATCGCTTGTGAAAACCTCCAAGAATTAGGGATGAAACCGGAATGGGTTCTTTCCGGTGAAAAGGCCGTACAAAAAGTAATCGACGGAGACACTTACTTTGCTATTATCATAGATTTAATGATGCCCGGCATGAACGGCATCGAAACCACCATAAAAATAAGGGAATACGTGGAACCAGATACTCCGATCATCATCATATCAGCATACGATTATTCCGGTTACGAATTTGAGGCAGTAAAAGCTGGCGTCAACGGCTTCATAAGCAAGCCTATCATGAAATCCAAGCTATTCCATTTAATGAAAAAATTTGCCTCAGACAAAAAGGAAGACGAGCAAGTCCTTATCACACCGACTCATATCATATCTTTTCCCGGCAAACGGATACTGGTCGTGGAAGACAATGACCTAAACCGCGAGATAGCGTATGAATTGCTGCAAGAAACCCATGCAGAAGTCGAGACAGCTTGCGACGGACAAGAAGCCGTTGATAAAGTCGCCGCTTCACCCGAAGGTTATTACGATTTTATAATCATGGATATACAGATGCCTGTAATGGATGGACTCGAAGCGACAAGGCAAATTCGTCATCTCGACCGTCAAGATATCAAAGATATGCCCATTATAGCCATGTCTGCCAATGCTTTCGCCGAAGATGTACGGCTAAGTCTGGAAGCCGGCATGAACGAACATATCGCAAAACCGATCGAGATAGACAAATTATATGGAATTATGAGGAAATGGTTCCAGTAAAAAAAGCCGGAATCTCTTCCGGCCTTCTCCAAACTCAATGAATCACCTTTTTACTTCTTGCAATCGCAAGTTGAATATGCTACCAACATCCAAACCAATTTTTCTTGTTCCTTCAGATAGTCACTCATCAACGCTACCGTAGCCTCATCGCCCGCCTCCGATGCCAAGGAAAGAAGTTTACGTTCCTCACCAATCAGCAGGCCATAGGTATCGAGAATATGTTTCAATGCCTCGTCACCACAGGATACGCCTGATACCTCTTTTACACGGGCTACTTTCAGGTACTCGCTGAACTTGTTCTCCGGCTCGCCTCCCAACATCAGGATACGTTCCGCCAACTCGTCAACCTTCTCGGCAGCGTTGTTGTACATATCCTCGAATTTACCATGAAGAACGAAGAAACCGTGTCCCTTGATATTCCAGTGGAAACCACGAAGGTTCGTATAGAATACTTGGTAGTCCGCCAATAATTGTTTCAAGCTTGCTACTACGTTACTTACTGCTGATGCGTCTAAATGAAGATAATCTAATGTTTTCATACTGCTATTTTTTTAATTGTTATACTTTCCGTTTTCTTATACTGCAAAGATATGGTAAATATAAACAGCTGTCAAACAGATAATTCCTATATACATATAGATAGAATCTATATTTAAACGATCAACAGGAAGACATGCGATAGAACTTAGGTTTCTATTTACCTAATTTAAACTTATATCCTGCGGTAAGAGCCAAGGTATGGTAATTCGCCTCGATCGATCCTCCCTTATACTCTTTACCTAACGATACATCATAGCCAAAATTGATAAAGCATTGTTTTATTTCCACACCTACAGTGGCACTTATACCCCAATCAAAAGCACGAAGCCCTTCACAGGGATCATGGGTATAAAACTTAGCGGATTCTTCCGAAGCGACAGACCATCCCCCGAACATTCCTTTATCCAATACGCTTACGGCTATATAAGGGCCTACTCCGACATTCAAACGAATATCCTCAGCTAATTTGAACGATAAATTAGCCATAATCGGTAATTGCAAGAAATTTCGTGTCACCTTATTTGAGTAATCATACGCATATCCATACGGATCATAAGTAGGTCCCGGCACAGTCCACCAATAATGCCCATATCCATATCCGGGGAATTGGTCATTACTATATCCCCTTTGCGTATAATACAGACCGGACTTCAGAGAAAGAAATTCCGGCTTCAACTGATATTCCACTCCTACCCCAATCTTCCAACTCGGTTTCCAATCAACCATTGGACCCGCCTTCATCACTGTCATACCCGCTTCCGGAACTACCGACCACTGGGCTTGTACCGATACTACACCTAGCATTAACACCATCGCAAATACTACAACTCTTTTCATATACTTTTTATTTTGATAAAATAATCGAACGATTTATATGAATAAGACATGAAACAATAAAAAACCCCTATTGGCACCAACAGAAAAAGGCCGGAATCACTTCCGACCTTCTCCAAACGCAATGAATCACCTTTTTTACTTCTTGCAATCGCAAGTTAAATATGCTACTAACATCCAAACCAACTTCTCTTGTTCTTTCAGATAATCACTCATCAAAGCGACCGTAGCCTCATCTCCCGCCCCGGATGCCAAGGAAAGAAGTTTACGCTCCTCACCGATCAAATGACCATACGTATCAAGAATATTCTTTAACGCCTCGTCACCGCAGGATACGCCTGATACCTCTTTTACACGAGCTACCTTCAGGTACTCGCTGAACTTGTTCTCCGGCTCGCCTCCCAACATCAGGATACGTTCCGCCAACTCGTCAACCTTCTCGGCAGCGTTGTTGTACATATCCTCGAATTTACCATGAAGAACGAAGAAACCGTGTCCCTTGATATTCCAGTGGAAACCACGAAGGTTCGTATAGAATACTTGGTAGTCCGCCAATAATTGTTTCAAGCTTGCTACTACGTTACTTACCGCTGATGCGTCTAAATGGATATAATCTAATGTTTTCATAATTGCTACTTTTTAATTTGTTATACTTTCTGTTTTTCTTATACCGCAAAGATACGGCAAGTATAAGTAGCTGTCAAACAGATAATTTTTATATCAAGATAGAGGAGATTTATTAAACTATTCCATACAATAAGTATGCAAATGACATGAATACATAAATAATTGGATACTAACATTTTAAAAAGACGATTATCATTTTCGAAAAACACGTACGTGTTTTTTTGAAAAGTCGTACATGTTTTTCGGGAAACACGTACGACTTTTTACAGAATCATACGGCAAGGAACTAGAACATACATAAAAATATAAGATAAGTCTCCCTTTTTCAGAGGACCCAAAAGCATTTCCCCCAAAATCCCCTACTCGAATCCTCGCTCTATGGAAAACAGATACTCCGGCGACATTTACTAACATTGAGATTTCTCCATGCTTCTGCGCTTCGTCTATCAAGCTCAGAATAGACGAGCGTGAGGACAAGTCCATTTCCATCGGCAGTACGTCAAATCCGGCATTGTTCATTGTCTGGGCAATAATCGCTGCATTATTCATACTGTTTTTTTCCCTAAAAAGGTTACCTTCGCGGAAACAAGATATCGCTTTGGAAGTACAAGAATTATTGAAACTATATGCCGCTCACCCGCAAGTGACGGCGCTGGACACCCTACTGAAAAACGATACGTCCCGCAATATATTCCTAAAGGGACTGAATGGCTCGGGTCCGGCGATGACGATCGCCTCTCTTTTTACGAAAGGAAGGGGAAGCTATGTGTGTGTGTTGAACGACCAAGAGGAAGCCGGCTATTTCTATCACGACTTGATGCAGCTTACCGCCAGCAATGAGGTATACTTCTTCCCATCCGCTTACCGGAGGGCCATCAAGTACGGGCATGTCGATCCGGCGAACGAGATCCTGCGCACCGAGGTACTCAGCCGGTTGCAAGACCCGGACGCCTCTTTCGTGATCGTCACGTATCCGGACGCCTTGGCGGAACGAGTCGTGGCCCGGGAGGTATTGAAGGAGAATACCTTAAAAATCAGCGTGGGCGAGAAGCTGGATAATATGTTTGTCTCTGACGTGCTGGACGAGTATGGCTTCGAGCAGGTCGATTATGTATATGAGCCGGGGCAGTACGCCCTCCGGGGCAGTATCCTCGACGTTTTCTCTTTCTCCTACGAGTTCCCCTACCGTATCGACTTTTTCGGCGACGAGGTGGAGACCATCCGTACGTTCGACGTGGAGACGCAACTCAGCAAGGAGAAGCTGGACAGCATCTATATCGTACCGGAGATGAGCAAGAACGCCAAGGATAGTACTTCCTTGCTAGGCTCCCTCCCCCGGAACACCTTCATAGCGGCGAGAGATCTCGCATGGTGCAAGGAGCGCATCGGAAGCGTATGGAACGACGATCCGGTGGTAGCCGACGAGGAATCCTTCGCCGATATCGACCAGATGCGGAAGAAATTAGTCCGGGGCGAGGACTTCCTACGGGAGGTATTGGATTTCCGTCGCATCCATTTCGGGGCACGGCCGATGGGAACGGCGGACGCTACCATCCACTTCTCTACGCAAACGCAGCCGATCTATCATAAGAATTTCGACCGGGTGAGCGAGTCGTTCCATAAATACCTCGACGAGGGCTATACATTATATATATTGAGCGATCAAGAGAAACAAGCCAACCGTATCCGGATGATTTTCGAGGATAGGGGCGACAATATCCCTTTCACCGCCGTGAACCGCACGATACACGAGGGATTCGCCGACGACACGCTACGCATCTGCTTTTTCACCGACCATCAACTGTTCGACCGCTTCCACAAGTTCAACCTGAAGAGCGATAAGGCACGAAGCGGAAAGATCACCCTTTCACTCAAGGAGCTGAACCAGTTCTCGCAGGGGGATTATATCGTACATATCGATCATGGCGTAGGACAGTTCGGAGGATTGGTACGCACCGAGGTGAACGGTAAGATGCAAGAGGCCATCAAATTGATTTATCAGAATAACGATATTATATTCGTCAGCATCCATTCCCTGCATAAATTATCGAAATACAAGGGGAAAGAGAGCGGCGAGCCGCCCAAGTTGAGCAAGCTCGGCACGGGCGCTTGGGAAAAGATGAAGGAACGTACCAAGGCGAAGGTGAAGGATATCGCCCGGGACTTGATCCTCCTCTATTCCAAACGCAAGCAAGAGACGGGTTTCGCCTACACGCCGGACAGCTTCATGCAGCATGAGCTGGAAGCCAGCTTCATCTATGAGGACACGCCGGACCAGATGAAGGCGACCGCCGAGGTCAAGGCGGATATGGAAAGTACCCGTCCGATGGACCGGTTGATTTGTGGAGACGTTGGTTTCGGAAAGACCGAAGTAGCTATCCGCGCGGCATTCAAGGCGGTATCGGACAATAAGCAGGTGGCCGTGTTGGTACCCACCACCGTACTGGCTTTCCAGCATTACCAGACGTTTTGTGAGCGCTTGAAGGATTTCCCTTGCAAGATCGATTATATCAGCCGGGCCCGTACGGCCGCGCAAATCAAGGCTACCTTGAAAGAACTGAAAGAGGGCGAGGTGAATATCTTGATCGGCACCCACCGGATCGTCGGCAAGGATGTACGTTTCAAGGATCTGGGCTTGCTTATCATCGACGAGGAGCAGAAGTTCGGGGTATCCGTCAAGGAGAAGCTTCGGCAACTGAAGGTGAACGTGGACACCTTGACAATGACGGCCACCCCGATCCCCCGTACCCTACAGTTCTCCTTGATGGGGGCCCGGGATCTTTCCAGCATCACCACGCCACCGCCCAACCGTTATCCCGTGCAGACGGAGGTGGAGCGTTTCAACCCCGATATCATCCGGGAAGCGATCAATTTCGAGATGAGCCGGAACGGGCAGGTGTTCTTCATCAACAACCGTATCCAGAACATTTACGAGATGGAAGCCTTGGTACGGCGAGAAGTCCCCGACGCACGGGTAGCCGTGGGGCACGGGCAGATGGAACCGGAGAAGCTAGAAAAGATCATCCTCGATTTCGTGAATTATGAGTATGACGTATTGATAGCCACCAGTATCGTGGAGAGCGGCATCGACGTACCCAACGCCAATACGATCATCATCAACAACGCCCAGCAATTCGGGCTTAGCGACCTCCATCAGCTACGCGGACGTGTAGGACGAAGCAACCGGAAAGCCTTCTGCTACCTCCTTTCCCCGCCCCTCACCTCGCTGACGCAGGAGGCACGACGCAGGTTGCAGGCGATCGAGAACTTCTCCGAGCTGGGTAGCGGTATCCATATCGCCATGCAAGACCTCGACATCCGGGGAGCCGGGAATATGCTAGGCGCCGAGCAAAGCGGTTTCATCGCCGACCTAGGCTATGAGACGTACCAGAAGATCTTGGAGGAGGCGGTAGACGAATTGAAAAGCGAGGAATTCGCCGATCTTTACGCCGATAATGCCGAAGGGCACCGGGATACGGGCAGCGAATACGTCCGGGAGACCTATATCGAGAGCGACCTTGAATTGATGTTCCCTCCCACCTACATTCCCAACGACTCGGAGCGTATCTCCCTATACCGGGAGTTGGATAATATGGAGGAGGAACGTGACATCCTCGCCTTTACGGAGCGCTTGAAAGACCGCTTCGGCAAGATACCGAAGGAGGGCAAGGAGTTGATCCGGATCGTGCGCCTCCGCCGCATGGCCAAGAAACTGGGCATGGAGAAAGTGGTCCTGAAGAAAGGGCAGATGAGCCTCTTCTTGGTGAATAACCCGGATAGCCCGTATTACCAAAGCGAGGCGTTCGGCAAGCTGCTGGGCTTCATCCAAAAGCATCCCCGTGAGTGTAACCTCCGGGAGCAGAACGGCAAGCGAAGTATCGTGATCAAGAACGTCCCTACGGTGGAAGCGGCATGCGGCTACCTGCAAGAGATGGAAAAAATAAACTCAACCGACTTTTGACACATCCTCTTACAAACACGAAAAGATATGGAAAAGAAAACGATTATAGACCTTTTTGAGAGTTCAGTGAAGCGCTTCCCCGGTAATCCTTTTTTATGGGAGAAGACGGGCAAGCGATTCGAGCCAACCACTTACTCCAAGGTTCGCGACCTCGTCTATGAGGAAGGCGCAGGCCTCGTATCGCTGGGTGTGCGAAAGGGAGATAATATGGCTTTACTGAGCGAAGGGCGCAACGCGTGGATCATCGGCGAGCTGGCCATGTTCTACGCCGGGGCGACGAACGTGCCCCTATCCATCAAGCTGGAGGAGGCGAACGACCTCCTGTTCCGTCTCGTCCACGCCGACGTGAAATATATCATGGTATCGGGCCAGCAACTGGGGAAGATCCGGGCGATCAAGGATAAGCTCCCCACCGTACGGAAGATCATCGTACTCGACGAGCTGGCGGAATACCAAGACCGTGAGATGCCGCTGTCCGAGATACGCCGGATGGGGAAGGTCTATCTGGGTATTCATCCGCTAGAGGAGTTCTTGGCGATCGGGCAATCGCTGGGCAACGATGATTACGCCACCATCACCTATACCTCCGGCACGACCGCCAATCCGAAAGGCGTGATCCTCACCCACCGCAACTATACGGCGAACGTGGAGCAAGCGCTCACTTGCGTGGATATAGACGATACGTGGCGTACGTTGGTAATACTCCCGCTGGACCATTGCTTCGCCCACGTGGTAGGATTCTACATCTTCATGTCGAAGGGAGCCTCGGTAGCTACCGTGCAGGTAGGGCGTACCGGTATGGAGACCTTGAAGAATATCCCTATCAATATAAAGGAGTTCAAGCCGTACCTGATACTGAGCGTCCCCGCCTTGGCGAAGAACTTCAAGAAGAATATCGAGCAAGGTATCCGAGCGCAAGGCAAGAACGCCGTCCGCCTTTTCAACCTAGCCTTACGGATCGGTTATATCTATAATGGGGATAGCGACGAGGAGGAAGGAAAAGGTTTCCGCGTCCTCTTGAAGCCACTGGTCCGTTTGTTCGACAAGCTATTGTTCGCGAAAGTCCGTGAGAACTTCGGGGGCGAACTGAAGTTCTTTATCGGAGGGGGCGCCTTGCTGGATAAGGACTTGCAGAAGTTCTATTACGCCTTGGGAATCCCGATGTACCAAGGATACGGGCTGAGCGAGGCGACACCGATCATCTCGACCAACGGCCCCCGCCGCCACGTCTTCGGCAGTAGCGGCGTATTGGTGCGGCCCCTCGACCTAAAGATCTGCGACATGGACGGCAACGTACTTCCTCCGGGGGAGAAAGGCGAGATCGTCATCCGGGGAGAGAACGTGATGGCCGGCTACTGGAAGAACCCGGCATCGACGGCCGATACCGTAAAGGAGGGTTGGCTGTACACCGGGGATATGGGATATATGCGTGACGGGCTTCTTTATGTGTTGGGGCGTTTCAAGAGCCTGCTGATCGGAAGCGACGGGGAGAAATACAGTCCGGAGGGTATAGAGGAAGCCTTGGTAGAGCATTCCTCTTGCATCGACCAGCTGATCCTGTACAATAACCAGAGTCCGTACACGACCGCCCTGTTGGTCCCTAACAAAGAACGGTTGCGGAAACATCTGGCCCACCAGAATCTGGACCTCACGAGCGATCAAGGCCGAGAAGAGGCCATCCGTATCATCCAGCGCCAGATCGACCGTTTCCGCAAGGGAGGCGACCTGTCCACCCTATTCCCGGATCGTTGGTTGCCGACCACCTTCGCCATCCTCCCCGAGCCTTTTACCGAGCAAAACGGCATGGTAAACAGCACCATGAAGATCGTCCGGGGCAAGGTAGAGAAAGCCTACGCCGCCCGTATCGCCCAGCTCTATACTCCCGAGGGGAAGAATCCGCTGAACAAGTGGAACAAGGAGGCGTTGTAGAGACGCGGCGAGCCGCATCTCATCCCTCGCGATGGGCCTTGCTACCCCGGCAAGGCCTTTGTTGTTTCAAGAGGGCCGCGACAAATGAATAATAACGAGATTTCATACAAGATTCTGATTACAGAATTTGTTTTTGTCCGATTTAATCCAGACCTTTATGACTCAACATTTACCTATTCTATTCAAAGAATAAATGGTCCCGTCTCTTCGGAGTTCCTTCTCAAGATCAACAAAGGTTGATAATCACTCTTTTCTCATGCTAATCTCTAAATCCAATCTCATATGAAAGCAACGAATACTTTACTGAGTACGATTATTATCGGCGTTACTTTAATAATCATGACGGGATGTTCACAAGGTGAAGATCTTATAGATGCTGGCACCCAAGCGTTAAACGCGGCGACAAACAATGACAAGGAGTTGGTCTTAACCGCCTCCGAGCAAATCGCCCTTTCCGTAAAACAGAAAGGTTCATACGATATCTCGGAAAAAGAAGCGAAAAAGAACTTCGAGAGCTACGCTAAGACCATCCACAAGGAGAAAGCCGTAAAAGTAAAAGCCCTCTCATTGAAGAAGAACAAGAAAAACGGGAGAAACCTATACTACGAAGTTATATTCGAAAACGACAAAGGAACGGGATTCTCCCTATTATCGGCAGATGAACGTGTAGACAAGCTACTTTGTTACTCAGAAAACGGGTCTATATCGGACACCTCGTTTAACAAGAGCTTGAAATACTGCCTAGAGCTAGTCGATTTGTATGTGGAGGGGCAAACCCAAAAAGAATTAGACATAGAAAGTCTTGCCTCTTCGGCGAACCAAAAGATTAAAGCGGCAAATAAAGGCAAGGTAATCACCAAAGCACTCCCACCTTTTGACCCCGACGACCCGAATAGCCCTTGGAGTTATGACCGGACAGACGTGAAAAACGAAGTCACCGAAAGGATCAAGCAAGTTCACGCAGGATGGCATCAAGGAAGTCCGTTCAACGATTTATTGCCATTGCTTCCTCCCGATTATACGCAAAGAGCCTATACGGGTTGTGCTATGGTAGCCGTCTCGCAAATCATGGCATATCACCAAAAGCCCTACAGCAATTATATCACGGCGGCGATGTGGCCTACGATGATCGCGAATTTAGACACCTCCGTAGAGCTAAAGCGCCTTATGCTTGATTTGTTTAATACGATGAACACAGGATATGATGCGACCGGGACAAGTAGCAATATATCCAAAGCCAGAGACTTCCTAAACAATAACGGCTATACCGCCGGATCCGCTCAAGATTATACATTTGACAGGGCTTGGAGAGCGTTAAGCTATGGCCCTACATATATAAGAGGAACAAGAGCTAGCGGTGACGGTCATGCTTGGATTATTGACGGAGTACGGAACACGAGAACCACCAGTACCGATATTTATACCATTACATATAACGGGAGAGTGTTTGAAGCCTCCGGTAGTTCTTCCATCACCTCCTTTCAGACCGTACGGTATGATTGGGGAGGGGGTAATGAAAACGATAACACTTGGTTTAACAGCGGTATTTTTACGCCATCATCTAACACAAGCCCATACGATCGAAATGTACGGATGATTAGCTATGTTTATTAATCAATTTAAAACTTCAAATCCTATGAGAAATATATTCCTTTTATACTGCGTAGCGCTAGCCGGCCTCTGCGCTTGCGAATCGGAAGAAAAAGTATATCCAGACGGGCCCGGTCTTAACGAGGTAGGCATGCAGATCGTGCTGACAGACCCGGAGCTGAACGATCTCTTGAACCCGGAATCCCCCAGCTTCCTTGGAGAAGAATATACGAAAGGCATCCTCGTCATGTACCTTAACGCGGGCAAAAAGACCCTCTGCCAATTCGTGCCTCAATACACGAACGAGGGAGGTACACAGAAAGAGTGGAACATGATCTATCCACCCTACGAGGACTATGAAAGAGACGGAAGGGTAAAAAAGAACACGAAAGGATACTATTACCTCCCGTTCCCTTTTAACAAAACAGAAGAGAATCAGGATGTCTCCTATATATACGTTCAGTACCCAAACGGAAGCGAGGATGAGATAAAATCACAAATGTACATCGCCGACGGCATATTCCTTATAGACCAGATATGGGTCAACGGCGAGCTCGCCTATTCCATGTCTCCCCGAGAAGGCTCCCTAAGCACAAAGCAGTATTACAACCCGGAATATTATCCGTTCTTGGTTCCTACGTTAGATGACAATGGCAAGCAGATCGGGGATCTGGTACAGCCCGAGGGCGGCACGCGTATCATCGTGATCAAGAAGAAATGATTTATCGCGAGGCCCGGCCACCAAGGTTGGGCCTCGCATTTTCTAAAGATTCCACCGCGCACCTGCCGCGGGATACCGCATTTCTCCAAGATTCGGCCTCGCGCCCGATGTACCCCCCGCATTTTTCGCGAATTCCACCACGCGCCTGCCGCAAGATGCCGCATTTCTCCAAGATTCGACCTCGCACCCGATGCACCCCCCGCATTTTTCGCGAATTCCACCACGCACCTGCCGCAAGGTGGAATATTTCCCTAAGATTCCGTTTCGCACCCGATGTAAGCCCCGTATTTTCGCAAGATTCGACTTTTCACCTGCCGCGAGGTCGAATCCGCGAAAAACACGGCGGTTCCCAGAGCTATATCAATCGATTTGTCGTACCTTTAGCCAGTGTTAAACAGATCATGGATCTAAATCAATAAGAAAATGGGAAAGATTACAAAAGTAAAAGACATTAACATCGCAAAATTAAACAACGCCGAGTACCGGACCTTCATGGCCCGCTACGGGAGCCTGATCGCAGGTGACGGCGGCGATTCCGAATCTCCCGACGAGATCAGCTTCGACCCGAACGACCCGCTGGGCATCCCCGCCGAGCTGCGCACGGCCTTCGACAGCGACTTCAAGCTGCTGACCGACGCCGTCAACCAATCCTCCGCCAGCGAGGAAACCGCGCAGATGTCCGCCATCGACAAGGAGCGAGACGACCTGCTCACCTTCATCACCTCCACCGTATCGCAAATGATGAAAAGCCCGCTGGCGGCGCAACGCACGGCCGCCGAGAAGCTATACCTCGCCGTGAAACCCTACATCGGCGCCGCACGCCTCGCCAACTTGCAGGAGACGGCCGCCATCGAGGGCTTGCTGACCGACCTAGCCAAGGAGGGCATGCCCGAGGCACTGGCGGCGATCACCCTCACCGAGGTAGTGGCCGCGCTGAAGGAGAAGAACCAGCAATACGCAGCCTTGACCGAGCAGCGCACCAACGCACGGGCCGACCTCCCGGTGGAGAGCGCCAAGAAAATCCGCCTCCGCATGGACGAGGAATACGACGAGATGACCACCTACGCCTTCGCCCAAAGCGTGGTGAAGCCCACTCAGGTGACGGCCACCTTCATCAGCCGCCTCAACGCGCTGATCGACGAGACCAACGCCCTCTACAACCAACGCATAGCGCTCGTGAAAGCCGCCGCCGCCAAGAAGCAAGCGGATAGCGAATCGCCGTCAGAGATATAAAGCCGTGAGGCCCTCATGTTTTTTAGATTTAAGAATGATGGGGCTCCCCTCCCTCCAAGGAGGGGATGCCCCATTGATTAATGATTATTAATAGCCTCTCCCCCCTCCCTCCCACGAAAAAAACATACCTTTGCCAACTGTATTATCCGTGAAGGAATAACGAGACATTTACATGATAAGATCTATTCGCTATATCACTTTGCTAGTCCTGTTACAATTCGTGACCGGCATTTCCGTCCTATACGCCCAGAGCATAACTTCCGCGTCCGGAATCGTGAGAGACTCCGTAAGCGGGGAACCCCTATCCTACGTATCCGTCATGTTCGAAAACTCGACGATCGGGGCGATGACCGACGATGATGGGGCTTTCAGCCTCCAGAATGACAAAGGGCTTACCCGGCTGGTCGTATCCTCGCTTGGATATGACAATAAGGTCGTAAACCTAAAGGCGGGGCAAAAGAACAACGCCCTCAACGTGCTCCTCCGGCCTACCTCGTTCGAGATTGCCGAGGTAGTCGTCAAGCCTAAGCGCGAGAAATATTCCCGCAAGGACAACCCCGCCGTGGAACTGATCAAGAAAGTCATAGAGCATAAGAACGACAACCGCATCGAGGCGAAGGACGAGTACCAAAGCGAGGTGTACGAGAAGCTCAGCATGTCGCTGGACGACTTCAACCCCAATCTCGAGAAGAATAAGTTCCTGAAGAAATTCAAGTTCATCAAGAACTATCTGGATACCTCGGAGTTCAACGGGAAACCGATCCTGACGATCTCCGTCCGCGAGACGATCTCCGACCAATACTACCGTAAACATCCCAAGGCGGAAAAGACGATCACCAAGGCCAAGCGCCAGCAGGGTATCGACAAGACCTTGGACGATGGAGGCGCCATCACCGCCAACCTTGAGGAGATATTCAAGGGCGTCAATATCTTTGACAACAATATCAATATCTTGTTGAACCGTTTCGTGAGCCCGTTATCTTCCACGCTGGCCGTCTCCTATTACAAATATTATATCATGGATACGGTGGACGTAGCCGGAGATAAATGTGTGGATCTCGCCTTCGTGCCCGTAAACAGCCAGAGCTACGGCTTCACGGGCCGCTTGTACATCACGCTGGACGGGAATTACGCCGTCAAGAAATTCCTCTTGAACACCCCGGCGAACATCAACCTCAACTGGGTGGACAAGCTCCGGATCGAGCAAGAGTTCAAGCGGATGCCGGATAGCACTTGGGTGCTCGCCAACGAGAATACCTACGTTAATTTCTATATCGTAAAAGGGGCGCAACAGCTCTATGCCCACCAGCTAAGGAATTTCGATAAGTATCAGTTCGACGTGCAGAACGCCGACTCGATCTTCGGCCTTCTCGGTCCGATCCATGAGCTGCCCGAAGCCACCGCCCAGACCGACACCTTCTGGATACACAACCGCCATGTCCCCTTGAAAGAGAAAGAGAGCGCCTTGGACGACTTGCTGGCGCAACTCCGCAAGGTACCGGCTTTCAACGTGATCATCAAGACCGCCGAGATATTGATCACCGGTTATATCCCGACCACGGCGGACAAGGATAAGAGCAAGTTCGATTTCGGACCGATGAATACCACTTTCAGCGCCAACCATCTGGAGGGCTTCCGCATGCGTGTGGGAGGTATGACGACGGCAAACCTCAACCCGCACTGGTTCGGTAGCGGTTATCTGGCCTATGGCGTAAACGACCGTAAGCTAAAGTATAACGCCAAGCTGACGTATAGCGTGAACAAGAAGAAATATCACGAGGGAGAAAGCCCGGTGAACAACATCTCTGCGATCCAAGAGTACGACGTATATACGCCCGGTCAGGACTTCCTCTTCACCAGCAAGGATAATATGTTCGTGGCATGGAAAGTGGGCGAGCCCGTCACCATGATGCAATACATCCGCAAGACCATGCTCCAGTACCAGAAGGAATGGCTGAATGGCCTGACCCTTACCACTTGGGCACGTAACGAGAACAACGAGGCGGCCGGAACGCTCCGCTACGACCGTTACAACGCCGACGGGACATTGACGAACCTAAAGAGTTTCACCAACACGGAGCTAGGGGCCCAGCTTCGTTTTGCCCCGGGCGAGCGTGCCTATAACGGACGAGAGGGTAAGAACTCGCTTTTCAACCTCTCGAAAGACGCTCCCGTATTCAAGCTATCCCATCAGATGGGATTGAAGAACGTGTTGGGGGGCGACTTCAATTACAACCATACGGAGATCAGCGCCGAGAAACGGATCTGGCTCTCTTCCTTCGGACATATCGACGCCTTGGTGACGGCGGGCAAGGTATGGGACAAGGTTCCTTTCCCCTTGCTCATCATGCCGAATACCAACCAGTCCATCACGATCCAGCCGCAAGCCTTCAACATGATGCGTGCGCTGGAGTTCGTAAGCGACCAGTATGTTTCGTTCTACTTCACGTATTATATGAAGGGATGGATCTTAAACCGTATTCCCGGCGTGAAGTGGCTACGTTTGCGTGAGGTGATATCGTTCAGCGGTTTCTACGGAGGACTGACCGATAAGAACAACCCTGCCTTGGACCCGACGGGACTATACCGTTTCCCCGAGGGAACCTCGCCGATGGGCCGTACGCCTTACCTAGAGGCCAGCGTAGGTCTGGAGAACATCTTCAAGATATTACGGATCGATTATTACCGCCGCTTGACGTATCTGGACCAACCGAATATCAAGAAGGGGGGCGTGCGTATAGCGCTGCGGTTCTCCTTCTAAGAGTTGACAGTTGAGAATTGACAGTTGACAGTTAAATGTAGGAGAGATAAGAAAATGGGGGAGTTGGAACGCAGACCGAACGCATGGGCATTGACGCCGCTGGTGGTATTCTTATTGACTTATTTGGTGGTATCTATCGTGGCGGGAGATTTCTATAAGATGCCGATAACGGTAGCCTTCGTCATCTCCTCGATCGTAGCGATAGCGATCTCCAAGGGAGGCAAATTAAGCAACCGTATCGAGCAGTTCTGCCGGGGGGCGGCCAACAGCAATATCATGCTGATGGTATTGATCTTCATCCTCGCCGGGGCCTTCGCGCAGACCGCCAAGGCGATGGGTGCCGTAGACGCTACCGTGAATCTGGCGATGTCCATCCTGCCCGGTAACCTGTTGGCGGCCGGAATCTTCCTAGCCGCTTGCTTCATATCCATCTCGGTAGGTACGTCGGTGGGCACGATCGTGGCCTTGGCCCCGGTAGCTGTCGGTATAGCGGACAAGACGGGGATGCCGGACGCCCTTATGCTGGGTGTCGTGGTGAGCGGCGCCATGTTCGGCGACAACCTGTCGTTCATATCCGATACGACTATCGTAGCTACCCGCACGCAGGGGTGCCAGATGTCCGATAAGTTCAAGGTGAATATCCGTATCGCCCTCCCGATAGCGATCCTGACCGGATTGATATACGTGCTGGTGGGAAGCGGCGTGGAGAACGCTTACGCCCCGGCCCCGATCGAATGGGTCAAGGTGATCCCTTATCTGGTGGTGTTGGTAACCGCCGTTTGCGGGATCAATGTCATGTTGGTGCTATTCATGGGGATCGCCCTGTCCGGTATAGTAGGTCTGTGGACCGGTAGCTTTGATATTTGGGGCTGGAACGCCTCCATGGGACTAGGTATCACCAATATGGGCGAGCTGATTATCGTGACGCTTCTGGCAGGAGGCATGTTGGAAATGATCCGTTATAACGGGGGTATCGACTGGATCATCCGCAAGCTTACCTCCCGCATCCATTCCTCCAAGGGAGCCGAGATGAGCATAGCGGCCTTGGTGAGCTTCGCCAATCTTTGCACGGCCAACAATACGATCGCCCTCATCATGGCTGGCCCGATCGCCAAGGATATAGCGGACCGGTTCAAGATAGATCCCCGCCGCAGCGCCAGCCTATTGGATATCTTCTCTTGCTTCGTACAGGGAATCATCCCCTACGGCGCCCAGATGTTGATGGCCGCCGGACTCGGGCATGTCTCCCCTATCGAGATCATGCAATATCTTTACTACCCATATCTATTGGGAGCAGGCGCCTTATTGGCGATCGCATTCAATTATCCGAGGAAATATACGGTAAATTAAATGGATAAACATTATCTTTGCTCACAGTACTCATTTAAAGAATAAGGAGGATCCGTATGACAACGATGGAATTAAGGGCAGACATCTTCGAGAATCTTAATTTCCTGCTAGATAACGAAGAGGCGATGACACAGCTGAAAAAATATCTGTGCCAGCTGCGAAATAAAGTCGAACGGGACAGCCCTTGTAAATATGACGTTGGCGAATTGACACAACGTGTACGCCAAGGTGTACAAGATGCCCGCCAAGGCCTAGGACAAAGTCACGACGACCTAGTAAAAGAAGCCGAAACATGGTAAAAATAAAATTAATTTACTTCCACGAGAAAGATACCTGTCATATCGTTGCGGTTTGGGATTGCCGTAATAATCCCAAACTATTACAAGATAAGCTTGGAGAAGAATAAATAAGACGTACAGATCCTCTATGTGAAAACACAATAGTATTCAAAGCAAAAAGACTATTGTGTCCGGGATTGAATACTATTGTGTTCGCTGATGAATATTACTGTGTTCAAGTAGAAACACTGTAGTGCTTGGGAGCGATGGGAATACGGCAATCGGATTAGCCGAACAAATCCAGCGTAAGCTGCTTCTTCGCGGCTTCCAGTTTACGAAGATGCCGCTTGCCTTGAGGGGTGACGATCTCCATCTTATCGAAACGGGTACGTATCACCGTAGTCACGGTATAGCTCACGTTGACCACCTCTCCTAGCTCCGACAGACGGCGGACGATCTCCAAGACGCAATCGATGCACATGCCGCTCGTGAACGAGATCTTATCCTCGAACATCTGTTTCTTAAAATCCTCATCTTGCATATAGAAATCGATCGTCTCGCCTCCCTTGTTGTAAATACCTTTCCAGCGATATTTACTGTCTTTCAGTACCGGCGAGATGATCTCTATCGTGGCCTTATTATCCTTGACAGTAGGCAGATCGTCGCTACGCAAGATAAAATAATCGAACTGGTCCCGCTTCACCTCCAGCGAACCGGAACGGCTACGATCCTTCTCGTTCAACTCACGTACCGAGATTTTCGTCACCTTCGGATACCCTTTCAAAGCCTCGTAGAAATTAGACTTACACTTACAGAAACGGGGCGAGGCGTTCAACAGGTCGATCAAGCGGTGTGAAGGCGTAGCCCCCGGAGTCTTCAGTCGTAGTTCACGGCGTAACTTGGACAGCTCACGCTGCATCTCCTCCTCGTCCGCCGGCGTACGGTCCATCAGCGGTTGTCCACCCACCGACAAGGAGGGACGGGTCAATATCTGCATCACCAAGTTCAACACGATAGAGATAGAGCGGCTACTCTCCCCGGCCACGCCCAGCTTCTCACGGAAACCACCCTCCTTATCGTAAGGCTCGTTGTAAACCGTCAGCTTCACGTCCAGCATATCCGCCAAGGAACGTATCAGCGTAAGAATCTCCTTCTCACACCGGTGCTTGGTCATGGCATCCATATAATTGGATTTATTATTAAAGGAATAACGTATCTCCAGCTTATTCGCAAATTTTAGAATAGAGTCACTCATTTGTTTCTAGTTTTTCGGTTCTTCTTTCGGTTTACGATCAAAAAACGGGTTCTTCGACGAGGCGCTGACCGGTATCGCCATCACGCATTTACAGTCTTCCAACAGCCCCAATCGCTGGGCCGCCAAGCCGGCGCTGAACATGACACGGGTATCCACACGCAAGTCCGCCGCCGTAGCGCAAGCCGAGCCGATTGCGATACCCAGATCGACGGAATTAATAGCGCACGGAACCAAATCCGGCTTCTCCACGCAGGTATCGAAACCGCAATGGGCGCAGTTCAAGCCTTGTACTTTCTGGGAGGTACCGATAATCACCACGGCGTCGGCACTCTTTATATTCTCGGCGTCACGAAGCAGGAACTTGAATCCGGTCTCGGCCGCTATCCGGATCATCTCATCGGACAGGCGCAAGATATCCCCATCCGTCACCATCGCTATCTCTATGATATCAATACCCTTGCCTTTAGGAGCCGTGCGAGCGGCTGTCATCATGCGGCGTGCGGCCTGTAACACAAGCTCATGCCTGATTTCTCTTTCGTTCTGTATCATATCCTTCTAAATTCAATGAAACAAAATTAAGCAAAATATACGAAACCAAGGCAAACACATGAGGATAGAATTCATAATTCAAGATTAGTCATTCGGTCCGTGGCCTTAAAGGGATAAGCCGGGTATTCATAAATACTGAAACGAGGCTCGGTCTCTCCCTCGCAATAATTCCAGATCGTACGGTACTCATTGACATCCTCGCCTATCTCCTTCAATTGCCTAAGGTAAGCGGCCACGGATTTATTCTCCACGATATAGACCTCACCCATTTGATCGATAATCGGGCTATGCCGACGGCTCCCGTCGTGATCGAACTTAAGAATCCGCTTTCCCTCGGAAGTCAGTCCAATGGTATGGAAAGTCATGCTCTTACCAATAGCGGGCAAGTTCAACACGTTACGATCCGTCCCGGCGAACAGCAACCCGTTCTCCTTCAGGAAACGAACCAAGCACTTGCCTAAAGGACGCTGGTTACGGATCATATCATACAACTCCGCCTGTTTCTCCTCCGGCACCTGCCCGAAGATCTTCTCCTCACGAGCCTCTTGCAACGAGCGGCTATTCGGGGTATAAACCGCATAATTCTCCCGGAATCCCTTCACGGAGAACGTATAATAGCAAACCACCCCAAGGGCGTTTAAGGTCTGCCGTAATTTCGCCGTATGCCCCCTACGGGAAGCCGAGACCGTATAAACCAACTGATTCGTGATCGTCCAGCCCGCCGCCAAGATCGCCTCGATAGCGTGCCTCGCCTCCGGTGTCACCTCCAGTGGAGACTGGAAATGCGTTTGTATATAGAACTGGCTCACACCGATAGCGGAAGCCTTCTCCTTGAACTCCCTCAATATACCGACCAACTCGTCGGTCACACGCAGCGGAAGATAAGCCAGCAACCGGGAACCTAGCCGTACCCGTTGCAGCTCGGCGTACTTCTCGCCCTCCGAACGGCTCTCGTTCGCCTTCCGTTTCCGCACCGCCATCTTATATACCGCCTCCAATATCTTACGCAAGGTAGCGTTCTGGCTCATCAAGGCATCCCCGCCCGTTATCAGGATATCCCGTAGCTGGGCGTCTTCCTCGAAATAACGCATCAGACGACGTAACTTCCGGTCCCAACTCTCCTTAGGCTTCAGGGCCTCGAAATCGAAATTCAACCGCTCGCTCTGGAAATCATACATGCGCTGGCAAGAAGCGCACAATCCACCGCAAGCACGCCCCATCGAATCGGGGATCAAGATCGCCACCTCCGGATACCTCCGGTGTATATTATGTCCCTCCGGCAATAGCCAGCCCGCCGCATTCGGCTCATCGGCGACGACCATGTCTTCCTTTTCCCACGCCTTAATGCTTCCATACGTATCTACCAGCTCGTTCGAGTACATGATGTACGATCGCACCGTAGCGTCATCATACCCCTCATGTTCTATATTTAATAGGGAAAGATAATAAGGAGTCACAAAAAAGGGCATCCCCTTCTTTTTGGCACGGGCCAATAAGCTCATCGTCTCATCCGACAGGGAATATCCCAAAAAGAAGTTCAATTCCGTAGGACTCTTGATCGCCATCGACAAATGGAAACGAGCAGTATTCCACCACTCACGTACCCGAGCCTCTTTCTCCTCATAGGAGATGCCCTCGGCGAACTGAAAACGTGACGAAAGGCTATGGCGTCTTTCTATCTTCTTGATCAAGCAAGCGATGATACGCTCCTTGTTCCTCTCACGGATAGCGATCACCTCCGGGCCGAGTCCGGTCGGCCAACGGTTCATCTGCCTTTTCACCAATGCCCGGTCCGGCAGGATCTCAACCGGATATTCCAATAAATCAAACTGATGGTATAGGTCAATGAATAAATCAGGAGAGACCTCATTTTCCAAATGGCCGATCAGGAACTGCCAAAGATAAGTGACCGTCCGCACCGGAAGACGCTCGCCCGTAGACAGCTCGTCCACGAAAGTATCATCATGCTCAATCAAAAGAAGGATACGTCTCGCCACCGCCATTCCTACGTTTTCTTGGGTACTTTCCTTTTCCGTGAGCCGGGATAAAATAAGAGAACGCAAAGCATCCTTAAAATACTTTGCGTTCTCACTTTCTTCCGCTAAGGTCACCAACCAAGGGAAGCTCTGATTATATACTTTTTTTAGTTTAGAAATGTCGGATACAAGATGTTCTTTTTTTATCATAAGCATGTCATTTTTGTAGATTAGAATACATTTGTAAAGCGCCCTCTTGACGATTTCCTACAAAAATAACAAAAAATACGACAAAATGCCGTTTATACAAATCTAAAACATCTTAATAAATCCTTACCATACGATCGACGGACAATACTGCGATATCGTATTTTTCAATACCTTTAGATTGATCGGCTTCGTGATAAAACCAGAAGCCCCGGCTTCTTTAGCGGCTTCCATATCAGAGTCGAATACATAAGCCGACTGCATGATTACGGGGATATCTTTCGATAGCTTACGGATTTCCTTCAAGGACTCGATACCCGTCATCTCAGGCATCTTTATATCCATCAAGATCAAGTCCACCTCGTTTTCCTTAAAGAGAGCCAAAGCTTCCAAACCAGTTTTAGCACGGATCAAATTACAATATTTATGTAAAATGGTCTTCAGAAGTAAATAATTACTTTCCTCATCCTCCGCGATTAGCAACGTGGGCTTTCCTCCACCCAAATCATTTTTCACATCCATATATATAACGTTTTATTCTTTTAATCAAAATCAAATAAACTCTGATGAAGCAAAGATAAAACAAATATTAGAAAGTAGACATAAAATTCAAGGAGATATGAGTATTCGAGGAAGTTCTTTTTCTACCCACGCTAGAAAGTAACATCTATACCTCCCATGAATATCGCCTTCGGCATCGGGAATCCTTCGTTGATGGAATAACGGGTAGCCGTTAAATTCTCTCCTTTGACAAATAGATTCAAGCCTTTATCACGTGTACCGAAACGGTAGGCTGCCTTCGCATTCAGAACCGTGTAATCCTCTTTCACCTTGTCCGCCGTATTGATATAAAGGTCGAAAATGGATTGTACGTTCACGTTGAAAGTGAAACGTCCCGGGGCATACATCACGCCAGCGAAAAACTTATGCGCCGGAGCCGCCAGCAGGGCCTTGCTCGTATGCAAATAGCTATAGTTCATATCGAGGCTTAAATTCTTGAGAATCTGGTAGCGGGAATCGAACTCGATACCTTTATTGGTAAAAGTACCCGTATTGACATTCTTAGGGCGTCCGTCTATACGTGTCGTCTCGATCATATCTTGCCCGTCGATAAAAAAGGCGGTCAACTCCGTAAACAAGTTGCCATCCAAGAATGTCTGTCCGATGGATACCTCGTAGTTCATCATGCGCTCCGGTTTCAAATCTGGGTTCTGAGGCGGGAACATGTACATCTCCCGTATATTCGGACTCCGGAAGCCTTTCGACAAAGAAGCCTTTATCACGTTTCCCTCGAACGGACGTACCGTGAAGCCGGCCTGCGGAATCCACTCGCCGCCGAAGATACTGTTATGCTCATAACGAACCCCGGCGTTCAAACTTACCTTGTCAAATAGATCCTGCTGCATGATAACGTATCCGGCTACCTCGTTTACGGTCTTATTCACCAACTCATTCTGGTTGCCATTGATACTATCCTGCCATGCGTTACCACCCCAGTTCTTGTAATCGATACCGACCGTAAAACTATTCCCTTTCACCAAGCGGAAAGACTGATAAAGCAAGAAACCGGCGTTATGATCGTCCGAATAAAACAGATAAGGATTAGGCGTCCCGCCCGGATTATACCCATCATCAATCCTATGATGGCCCCAGTTGTAGAAAGCACGAAGGGCACCACTTGTCTTCCCGTAATTATTTTCTAAAACGAAGGAGGTAGTACCTCGCAGGATATTCATTATATTATCGATAAGCGGATTTGTTATCTCTCCCGGGTTCTGGTTCTTGAACTTAGCTAAGCTTACGTCTCCCGTCACCTTATAATGATCATCAATCTTATATCCTAACTTAGCGAAACCATTCGTGATATGAAACTTCGAATCCGGACGATGTCCATCCGTGCGGTCATGATTCAATGAGATATAACTACTAAAGTTACCGATATTGTACCCATTATTAATCATATACTTCTGGGTGTTATACGAGCCGTACATGATACGGGCTTGTGTACGTCGTCCCGGCTGATTATGCTGGCGGGTAATGATATTCACGACACCTCCCATAGCGTTCGAACCGTATAATAAGGCACCCGGACCACGGATCACCTCCACCCTTTCCACGTCCGAAGCCACATAGGTATCCGGAAGCGAATGGCCGAATATACCGGCCCATTGAGGCTGTCCGTCGAACAACATCAAGACCTTATTACCCTGTCCGACACCCCGGATATTAACCGTCCCGGCCGCTCCCTCGGAAACGCCGAAACCTGTAATCCCTTTTTCCGTGACAAACAGCCCGGGTACTCGCTCCGACAATACGGGAAGCAACGCCGATTCACTGCTAGCCTCAATCTCCTCCCGTTCGATGACCGAGATAGATAATGGCACACTGTTCCGGTTCACATGGATCTTGTTGGCGGAAACCACCACCCCTTTCAAATTGATCAGACTGTCAATCTCTGCCGGATCTATCGCAAACGCCATGGAGCCTATCAACAGTCCGGAAACTAGTAAAAGTTCTTTTCTCATATACTACTTACATCTATAATATTTATCATTTTAAACATCCCGTAGTGGCACGTTTACCAAAAAACGTGTTACCAAGCCCGCAAAAAAAAGCATTAATCCGCCCGGCTCATCACCAACTTACCATGCTTAATGCCTTTGATTGTCGTCAACTTATCCGACAATTCTGTCAAGCGGTGAGCCGTTCCCATCACCGTCACTATATGCAAGCAAAAATTCTGATTGATATAATACTGGGAAGACGACAAAATCACATCCTTATAATTTTGTTGGATACCCGTGATTTTCAATGAGATCTCTTTCTTGACTTGGTCATACATGATCACGATCGTCCCGGCTACGATATGGTTGCATTGCCATTTACGTTCGGCTACATTCTTCTCTATCAGAAAACGAATCGCCTGCGAACGATTGGCGAAACCATTCTCATTCACATATTGATCCAATGATTCCAACAGATTGTCTTCCAAAGAGACACCAAAACGTTTTAAAGACATAAAACCCTTTTTTTATAATTTTCGATGTCAAAGGTAGTATTTTTTAGGGGAATCTCGGTATTATATTGGCAGGAAGAGGAAAAATTAGTCGTTAATCACGAAAATTCACTCCGGTATCCCACCATAAACGAGTACCTCCGGTATCCGGACCTCCCAGATACTCACACAAGGCGGAATACTGAGCCGGGTTACCGGAAATAATGCTAACCGGGAAATTCAAGCGACGAATCATCGTTCGCGTATCGATCTTTCCATTGCTTTTATTCACCAAAACCGGGAACAAACGAGGATAACCGGTACGCCTCTGCTCCGCCCAAGCCTCACAGCCCTCGGGGTAACAAGCGATCCATTTTTGGGTAATAATCTTCTCCAGCTTGGTCTCCCTAGAGGCTTCTTCATCCCATGCCGGAGACACCAAGCAAAGCGCCTTCGCCGAATACTCGGGAGTAAACGTATCCACGAAATCGGCGGCTACATGATCACTCCGCAAATAAGCATTGGCCTCTCCTACCCTCCATTGGCTGAACGATGATCGTACGCCTTGCTCATAGCAAGTCCCGGCGTCCTCCCCGGACCAGCCCCGCAAGGCTGCCTCCGCACGTAAGAACCAAACTTCCGCGGGCGTCATTAAGATAGCGTCCGTTTTCTGGGTAATCGTGCTTCTCGAATGCTCACTATAGCGGGAATGATTAAATCCTGTCCCTTGCCGGATTCCCCGGTACTCCCCGGAATATCCCTGTCCGGTAGCAGGCTCAAAATAACGAGATAACCGAGGGTCTTTATATCCCTTAAGGATCGATTCCATATTAGCGTTCATAAAAACCTCTCCCCACGCCTTATTGATCTCCCCTAGCGGATTCGAGTAGCCGGTTCCGGCGGTAGAAACTGCGACGACCTCATAAGCCTCCTCCAACAAACCGGCTGGATGTGTCAGCGACTTATGCGCCTCATCCCTCGCCTTATCAGGGTCGGCCATAGCGATACGAATCGCCAAGCGCAAACGTAATGAGTTGGCGAAACGCATCCATTCCCCAAACGTCCTGTAATTCGCCGGCATAATCATATCGAAACGAGAAAAGGTTTCCTCTCCATCATATTCAGACAGCAGGTGAATAGCCTCCCCCAAATCCCGGAAAAAAGCATAATAAGCGTCTTTCTGGGAATCCGGCATTACCCCGGCATCCGACTCCCCGAACTTCGTATACACGATCGGGCCATAATAATCCGAGATCCGATGCATGACCTCTACTTTCAGTATTTTAGCGATCGCATAGAAAGCCGGATATTTATCACGGGAATGATCTTCCGTCTGCTTTATCTCCGTCATGATATATCCATACGTATTATCCCACATCGTGCCATTCCAGCCATCCTGCAAATTATAGACCGTATTTCCCAATCCGGCGTTGAAGGGTTTAAAATCATGCATATAACCGGAAAACATATCCGCGTTCAGATTTTGCATCGTCTGGAAATGCCAGTTCTTGCCACTCCCCCAATCATAATTAAAATAAATCCCCATCTGGACTACCTTTAGCCAGACACCGAACGTATTATAATCATACGTTTTCTGCTCATCGGTAAAACCCGTATTATCGGTATTATACTCCTCGAATTTACCCGTACAGGAAAAAAGGAGTAATACGGCCAACAGACCTGCCATCTTATTCAGAAATCTCGTCTTCATACGCTTAGAATGAAAGTTTCACATTAAAGCCGACACTTCTCGTAGTCGGTATCCCGAATATATCGATCCCTTGATTGCTATTGCTCGCCGAAAGGACGGCATCCGGATCAAATGGAGCCTTTTTATAAATAAAGAACAGATTCCGGGCGACAAAAGACAGTTCCGCCTTTTTAACAAATTGTTTCCTTCCCAACAATCTCTTCGGTAGCGTATATCCCAAAGATAACTCCCGCAAACGGATATTGGTAGCATCGTACATATAATATTCAGTCACACCGTTTCGTCCTCCCACCTGCTCATAAAATCCTTTTATGTTATAAATATGATGCCCTTCCAAATCCACATACCCCATCGTACGGGTCTCTCCGGAAACCTTACTCACTCCCGTTTGGTCAAGCACAGCCTGAGTCTGGGCCAGTACATCTCCCCCAAAATGCCCGTCAATCAAGAAATAGAACGAGAAATCCTTATACGTGAAACTATTTCCCCAACCCAATAAGAACGCCGGATTGCAATTCCCCACCTTAGCCGTATTCCCGCTGCCGATCTCTTGGGGCAAGCCGTCCCGACCATACACGATCGCGCCATATTTATCCCGCTCAAAAGCTTTCCCATAGATATCACCAAACGAGCCACCTTCCACCAAACGCATCGTATAGCTAGAGGAGAATCCTTCATCTCCTTGAATAAAGCTAGCCAAATCATCATGTAGTTTCTTTACTTCATTTTTATTCCGGGAAAAGTTGAGTGTCGTATTCCATTTAAACTGATTCGTTAAGATAGGAACCGCACCAAGCGTCAATTCCACTCCCATATTCTGTATATTTCCCGCATTCACAAAATAATACTTGTATGCGGCTCCAGCGGAAGAAGGCAAAGAGAAGAGTTGATTTTTCGTATTGGTCTTATAGAACGTAAGATCCACGTCCATACGATAATCAAAGAATTTCCATTCGGTACCTATCTCAAAAGAGCTGCTCATCTCCGGCTTCAAGGTACCGAACGGAGCCGTATCATTCGGCTGGGGAATCCCGCCCGCGGCGATATGGCCTACCGTATTGCTAACGAATAAGGGTATATCATTACCCACCTTACTCCAAGAAGCCCGTACTTTCCCAAAAGATATCAAGGATGGCATCGAGAAGGATTTAGGGATAATCCAAGAAAGACCGACTGAAGGATAGAAAAAACCTCTTGATTTACGTTCCGTAAACGCAAGGGTAGATGACCAGTCATTACGTGCGGTCACATCTAAGTAAAGGCTTTCCTTATATCCCAACTGCGCCATAGCAAAAAAGGATTGCATTTGCCGGCGCGCGTCATCCGACTCCTCAATGTAGGCACTGGACGACATGTTAATATTAGCGATCGTAAAGACATTCGGATAATACAAGGAAGCCGTTTTCGAATCCAGCCTCAACGCACTGGTGCGTGTGTCCGTTATGCTCGTACCGATAGCGGCGTTCAAGGAGAAATCATCCCAGCTTTTATTCAATTTGGCCATCAAGTCCCCATAGAGCAACGTAGTCTGGTAGGTGTAATAAATGTAACGCCCGTTCTCACCGGCGATACCCGGAGAGGTAGAAGCGTATATTTCCTGCTGATACTTATCATTCACATAATCGATATTTCCACGGCCCTGTAACGTAAGCCAATCTGTTACCTTGAAACTAGCGGAAGCCAACGCCAACACACGGGCACGTTTGTCCTCGTTTTCCGTACGGTTGACCAACCAATAAGGATTTTGCTCAAAATCAGTAATCGTAGTATACCAGTTCTGGACGTTCATATTCCGTTTCTCGTTATATACCTCAAAGTTCTCCTTATAAGGCGCCATATCCATCCCTCTAGGAAACGTGTATAAACCTTGTAACGGGTTCATATAAAATCCCCCGGCCGTAGGTTTTCCTTTGATTGTTTGGAGTATCAAGTTTACCTGCCCCTCCAAGATCAAACGATCATCAAAGAAAGAAGAACTTTCACGGAGATTAAAATTATGCTTGCTTAAATTATTCTTAGGAACGATACCCCGTGCGGTCGTATTGGCATACGAGAAATAATTTTGCACATGGCTATTCCCTGCCGTAAATATCAATGAGTTAATAGCGGTAATACCCGTCTGGAAGAAATCGCCGACAGGGTCATAGACCGGAAGAGAAGCCCAGTCTCCCCAACAAGTTTCCGCCCCTTCCATCCGTCCAAACTCATTCTGAAACTTGGGGAGACTGATCGCTTGATCGACAGTCAGCGACGAGGAGAAATGAATATTCCGTACCCCGGCCTTACCTTTTTTCGTTTTGATCAAGATCACACCGTTCGCCGCTTGTCCCCCATACAACGCAGAGGCCGAAGCCCCTTTCAAGACACTCAAACTCTCTATATCATCGGGATTTAGATTAGAGATACCATCTCCCGCATCCCGGTTGCCGGCATCGGCCGTACCTCCGATCGTTGTCAAGGCTTGCTCACTGCTAATGCTCAAGATCGGGACACCGTCTATCACATACAAAGGCTGGTTATTTCCGGACGCGGAACGACTACCTCGAATAATCACCCGGGACGAGCTACCCAGACCGGCGGAAGTCCGGTTAATCTGGAGTCCGGCCATCTTTCCGGAAAGCGTACTCATAAAATTAAAATCCTTGGCCCTTACCAATTCCCCACCTGTGATTAACTGGGTGGCATAAGGCAAGGAAGATTCTTTCTTCTCGATACCAAGAGCCGTAACGACTACCTCGTCCAAAATCTGGGCGTCATCCTCCAACTGCACATTCAATGACAATTGCCCCTCATACTCAATTTCCCGTGAACGATAACCGATATAAGAAAAAACCAAAGTAGCCTCCTCGGGAAGCTCCAAGACAAAGCTGCCATCCATATCCGTAATCGTACCGTTTCTCGTTCCTTTCTCCACCACATTCACGCAAGCAATAGGCTCTCCTTTGTGGTCGGTCACGATACCTTTTACCTTACCATCCAGCTTTTGTTGCATTTGGATTATCGCCTCTTTCTTATTCAAGATGATCTGGTCATTCATGACCGTATAGACGATCTCCGTGTTCTTAAACAATAAATTTAAGATCTCGAAAACCGAACGCCCGGATAAAGGTTTACGCACTTTCTCCGATAAATTGATCACCTGAGCGTCATAAATAAAAGAATAATTGGTTTGGCTCTCGATCTCATCCAAAGCGCCTGCCAAGCTAACCGGAGCGGAGATACGAATATAGGATTCCGAACGTTCCTGTTGGGCGTCCAGCGGGAATATACATAATAATAGTAGAATGAAGATATAAATATATAATTTCATAATTTACACACACAATTTATCATGGGTAAATGTAAGAATTATTATCTAATACTATTCAATTATTACAAAAAATTCTCGTTTGGAGTACTGTTCTTCGCAGATAAGTATCTCCAAACGAGAATAACCATCAACTTCTGTTAAAGCCCAATATAATCAATCTGTCTGTCTGTTTATTTAGAAGATGTGCAATAGTTGGAATTCTTATCCCACCAAATCGGGGTCGAAACCACATCACCTTTCCCACCTAACATGGATTTGCCTTTCTCATATTCAGCAGCATTTACCAATTGCTCTTTCATCGGGTATTTCATACGTTTGATGAAATTTTGAGGATTCAAGATATTTGTATCACTATTATTGTATACAGCTTGATCTCGATAAACAGCCACATCCAAACGAGGCAAGTTCAAACGACGCTTGTCATTCCAAGCTTCCTGCGCCAAATCTGGAAGTCCGGCGATATATTTCTGCGTGATGATCTTTTCTAAAGCCGTATTGCCCGCGCCTTGTTGATCGTCATATTTCGCACTGGTACCAGCCTCATTCTTTTCCGTGGAAGCCAAATACTCCTCAACATCACCCGATACACCCCAAGTCTCGAAGGAAGCACGTACACCTGCCTCGTAAGCAGCTTTAGCATCACCGGCGACCAAATTACGGGCGAACAACTCAGCTTTCAAGAAATCAACTTCCTCAGAAAGGAACATGTCATAAGGACGAGATTTATACGGAGCACCATCCTTAATAATAAAGCCCATCTCTGCACATTGCTTAGACTGATAAATACCAGTATTCGCCTCCTCGGCTTTCGCACCGTATACCAAACCCTTCCAATCACCATTCTCAATACCCGGCTGGAACATCTTCGGGGCACGAGGGTCTACCTTAGCGGGATGTACATTCGATACCGCAACTCCGGATGTCTGGTTTACCACGCCGGCAGGCCAATCGATATTACCGATATTAGTCACTAATTTCTCAAATGACTTGGACATACAGATCGGACCGCTCCAAGTAATCTGGAACATCGTATAGTTATAGTCTTGTCCCCAAGAACCATCCGCTTTTGGAGGCATATAAGCGTTATCGGCCTTACTTGAGATCAAGCCACAAGGGGATGTCAAAGCGGCATTTGCCTCAGCGACACATTTCTCTCGATCCACCTCAGATAGACGAACAGCGAAACGAAGACGCAAGGAGTTTCCAAATTTTTTCCAAAGAGAAACGTCATTCTTATAGACCAAGTCGATACCTGCATCCGAGAATATAGGCTCAGCGCTATCGCTGAAGCTATTCAACGCCTCATCCAATTCCGTGAAATATTCATAATAGATATCCTTCACCGATTTATAAGGAGGATTATCTTCTACGGTAGCATAGGCCGGGAAAGGCATCGGACCAAACTTATCCGCAGCCTGGCTATGGATATACACACGCCAGATACGAGCGAAAGCGATCGTATTAGCATATAAGTCCTTATCTTTTTCCATCAAACTACGGATCACGATATTGATAGAGGAAATCTGTGTCAGATACGCTTGCCATGTTAAATTGTTCCACTCGTCATTTTGGATATAATTCTTAGTTGCCCAGCCACCGCCATCGATCAACATTTGAGAGTAGAAATCAATTTGCAAAGGCTTCAAGCGTTGTTCCACATCACCATCGATAATCATCCCACCACGTAGCGTAGAGGCCAATCGAGGTTCGTTCATATTGTAATTTACATCATCTGTCGGCTTATCCGGGTTCTCATTTATACCTGTCAGGTCGCAACTAGTCACACCCAGCATCATAAACGAACAAGCTGCTAATATCTTTATACTACTTTTCATAATAATTCCATTTTTAGATTTATGTTTCATTAAAATGCCAGATTAATATTGAAACCTAAGCTTCTCATAGTAGGCATAGAACCGTACTCGATACCTTGAGCGTTACCAGATGTATAAGCAGCCTCCGGGTCGAATCCCTTTGTCTTACTATAAATCATGAACAAGTTACGAGCCACGAAACTCAAGCGAGCGGAAGTAAATGGAGTTTTCGCCAACATCGTTCTCGGGAAATTATAACCCAAACTCAACTCACGTAAACGGATGTTTGTCGCATCGTACATATAAGCCTCTGTCACGTTATTGCTAGAAAGACCATTCCAATAAGCTTGAGCCGTAATGCTTTTCGTATTGGGAGTACCATCGGCCAATACCCCCGGAACAACCATACCATCACGACCATCCAACGTCATCTCTAAATTACCGGATGAAGCACCCGCACGGATAGATCCCATATACACATCACCGCCATAACGCATATCGAACATGAAGTTCAACACGAAATTCTTATATGACAAGGTATTGCTCCAACCCATCATCCATTTCGGCTGGTTGTTACCCAACAATACCATATCGTCCGTTCTCAAAGGAACACCATCAGCACCGATAATAATGTTGCCGTTATCATCCCGTTGATAAGCGTAACCGTAAATATCTCCATAGGCTCCACCCTCGTGAGCGACGATCTTCAAGAAACTTACTGATGCGTCACTAAGGATCTGCTCTTTCGTATCATCTGTCAATGAAATTACCTTGTTGATATTCTTTGACCAGTTCAACTGAGTATCCCATTGGAAACCACTCTCGGAGATATAAGGAGTAGCGTTAAACGCAACCTCTACACCCTTATTCTCAATATTACCGGCGTTGATCATCTTTTTCTTGAACCCTGTAGCGGAAGGAACATCGATCTTTAAGATCTGGTCTTTGGCGTTCTTTTTATAATACGCTACGTCGACACCAACCCTATTCTCAAACGCCTTCAACTCAAGGCCTAACTCCCAAGAGTTGATCGTCTCATTCTTTAAATTTGGATTTGCCATCCAATCCTCGTTGCTGGCATTAAAAATACCCCCTTTAATATCATAACTGATATTATAATAGTCACGCAGCATATAAGCGTCCGTATCATTACCTACCTGAGCCCAAGACGCACGGATCTTACCGAAAGAAAGAATACCCGTGTTATGCCCCATCTTATTCAACATTTGGGTGAAAATCCAGCTAACACCTACCGATGGGTAGAAATAAGAGTCATTGTCTTTCGGAAGTGTTGAAGACCAGTCATTACGAGCGGTTAAGTCCAAATACAAATAGTCGTCCCAAGACAATGATGCCGTAGCATATAGCGAGTTGATTTGTTTACGGTTGCGAGTATACTCACCACCATGTGTCTTACCGTTGGCGATCGCATGGAAATCGGGAATCACAAACTCACCGGATGATTCCTTGTACCATGTAGAATTACGGTACATCATATTACCACCTACCGTACCTACGATACCGAATCGATCCCAGTTGCCTTTAGCAGTCAATAAGAAATCGGAGTTGATCTCGGTGAATTTCTCCATATTGGCAGTCATGCTACCGTTGTTCTCCCAATACGGGTTACCTGTCGCACGAATCGTCTCATACTGGATGGTGTAATTATCCATACCAGAGCGAAGCTTCAAGCTCAACCAATCCGTAAACGTGAAATCCAAGGCCGCGAATCCGATAAAACGGTCTTTCTTATCCTTGTTCGTATTGCGGTAAGCGGACCAATACGGGTTATTGGCGTTGGCTCCTGTGTCGATCAGATAACCAGCGGGCTTTCCGTCCGCACGTTTCCAATCATTATCTTTATAGGCGTCATAGTCAGAGAAGCCCACACTTCGAGGCATACTTAAATAGTTAAGGAAGATATTATCCGGGTCGCCCGCTAATTTCACACGGTTGTTCGTATGCTGGCTTACATAATTGACCTTCACGTCAGCCGATAACCATTTAGACAGCTTAGCCGTAGAACGCAAATTAATAGACGTACGATCCATTCCGCTATTCGGGACAACCCCCTTATTATCCAAGCGTGTCACACCGGCACGGAAAGTGATATCCTCGGAGCTCTTACTCAAATCCACGCTATTCGTCCAAGTGGTACCAGTGCGCAAAAAGTCCTTGTACAGATTATTATCTCTAGCCGCATAGCGATGAGATCCCATCGCCATATCCTTAGGAGAACCATCCATAACGGCACCCCAACTCGTCGCTTTATTATTATCGAAAGCGCCGTCGATACCTTGTCCGTATACATCTTGGAACTTCGGAGTTTGCATCGGGTTCTCAGCCGTGAAATTCGAGTTGATACTTACGCCCCAACCTTTATTCTGGCTACCTTTCTTAGTCGTGATCATCACGACACCGTTACCTGCACGGCTACCATACAACGCCGCGGCTGCCGGGCCTTTCAATACGGACATACTCTCGATATCATCCGGGGAGATATCAGAGATACCGGAACCTTTATCCACGTTACCGTTACCCCAATAGTCATCCGTACCACCGCTAAAGTTATCGATAGGTACACCGTCCACAACGATCAACGGCTGGTTATTACCAGTAATAGAGTTATTACCACGAATCACGATACGAGAGGAACCACCGACACCGGTACCATTTTGCTTGATCTGCAAACCTGCTACCTTACCAGCCAAAGCGTTGGCCACGTTAGCATCACGGGTTTGCGTCAGGGACTCACCTTTCAATTCAGACATAGAATATCCCAAAGCCTTTTTCTCACGCTTGATACCCAAAGCGGTTACCACGACTTCATCCAAGGCTTGCGTATCATCGACCAATTGAACCTCGATAGAAGGTTGTCCGGTAAAGACGATCTCTTGCGTATTAAAACCGATATAGGAAACTTGTAAAGTCGCATTGATAGGAACATCCAACTCGAAACGGCCATCCATATCCGTGATGGTACCGTTGGTAGTTCCTTTGACAATTACGTTAGCACCGATAATAGCCTCGCCCGTTTTGTCCGTAACGACACCGACTGCTTTTCGTGTCTGTTGTTGAGCGTTTAAGACTGTGACTTCATGCGTGTTCTCTGCGAAAACCATGGCCGGTACCAAACAGAATGCGCATACCCCCATGTTAATCATTAACGGAATTTTTCGAAAAAGAGAATAACTATTCCCCCTTAAAGCATTTAAGGTTACAATTTTATTCATATTTTTGTAGTGTTACTATTTATAATAAAGTTATTTGTAGCTGCGCCAACAGCTCTTCTTGACTTTTCGTACGGGAGAATACGCCAATATTCTTCCGTATGTTTTTAATCCTTGTTTATTCTTTCTTCATGGGCAGACGTATTTTAGAAGGTTACACATTATTTCTCATTTTGATATTTCCACGACTGAGGTTCCCGATCCACTGTCCTTAACGGTAGGTTTATGTATCGCATACTGGATTCCCGACGCCAATTTCAGGTATTCCAATACTTGAGGCAATTGCTCGTCCTTGAAACGGGCTGTTATTATGGACTTGAGTATCTCGTTATCTTTTACCTCGAATACTACATGATAATGACGTTCCAGCGTTTTCAATACTTTATCCATCGGATGGTTCCTGAAGATAATCTCCCCGTTCTTCCAAGCCGTGTCATATTCGGTATTCACGCCGAACACCTTGATCTTGCCAGCGCCCTTTTGATACTCGGCTTTCTCGTTTGGCTTCAACATCTGTGTCATTCGCTTTCCTCCGGACACGACGTTCAGCTTTACCGATCCCTCTACCAAGGTGGTCTCTATCATACTCTCGTCTTTGTAAGCGGATACATTGAAAGAAGTTCCCAACACCTCTACCGAGTAATCTTTATCCGCTTTCACAATAAAAGGCTTATGGGCATTCTTCGTCACCTCGAAATATCCTTGTCCGGTTAATTCCACCGTACGGGTATCCGCATTGAAGTCCGAAGGATATCTCAATTCGCTATTGGCATTCAGCCAAACCTTAGAACCGTCAGGTAAATCGAACGCCGAAACCACCCCAGGATTCGTGCGTACGGCTAGCGTACGCACGTTCCCTTGACCCTGCTGTATGAACAAATAAGCGGATAAAAGAAAGACTGGAATGAATAACACGGCCGCAGCCCGTTGAATAACACCTAACACTTGTCTTAAAGCTAATCTTTTCTCTTTCTTATGGATTCTTGATTTAAAACGAGACAACGCCTCGTCCGGGTTCACGGTCCGCATGACTTTTAGGCGACTTGCCACTTGAGTCGTAAAATAGACCTGCTCCAACAGTTTCTCGTTTTCTAGAGAGGCGGCCCGCCAGTTTTTCACCTCCGCAGCTTCCTCCTCGGTCAACATCCCATTGATGTATCGGATCAATATGTCTTCGTTTATTTCCATTTTTTCTTGTTTCTATAATTAATACAGTTGAGACAAAAGATGTACTAAACAAAAAAACGATTTTTTTCAAGAAAATTGAATAATGGCAAAAATACCGTTCCTAAAGAAAGGCTCAACAATATCCCTCTTTCTACTGTTTTACCACAAAATGAGACTTCTAATGGTAAAGATTCTTTTAAAACGGATTTATGAGGAGCCAAGTGAGGCGGATGGTTATCGCATTCTTCTCGACAGGCTATGGCCCAGAGGACTGAAGAAAGAGGATGCGAAGTTTGACGAATGGAGAAAAGACATCACTCCATCCAAGGAGTTACGCCAATGGTTCCACGAGGATAAAGACAGGCATTGGGAAGTATTCCAAGGTCGCTACGGGATGGAGATCAAGCAGAACCCGGATTTCATTCCTTTCTTACGAGAGATCGAGAAGCATCCGGTTGTCACTTTCCTCACGGCAGCGAAGGATGTACAACATAGTCATCTACCTATATTAAAAGAAGTCATCGAGGATTTCGAAAAAAACAAATCATAAAAATAAAAAGACCTATGAAAAGTATCGTATTGCTTCGCCACGGCGAAAGTATATGGAATAAAGAGAACCGGTTCACCGGTTGGACCGATGTGGATTTGACAGAAAAAGGCGTGGCCGAAGCTTATAGGGCCGGCAACCTATTGAAAGAAAAAGGATATGTGTTCAATAAAGCCTATACCTCTTATTTAAAACGGGCCGTCAAAACCTTGAATTGTGTATTGGATCGCATGGACCAAGACTGGATCCCGGTGGAGAAGAGCTGGAGGCTGAACGAGAAACATTACGGATCGCTACAAGGGTTGAACAAGAGCGAGACCGCCCAAAAGTATGGAGACGAGCAGGTCTTGATCTGGCGTCGCAGTTACGATATAGCCCCGCTTCCCCTATCGGAAGACGACCCTCGTAACCCTCGCTTCGATATCCGCTACAAAGACGTGCCGGATAAAGAGTTGCCCCGTACGGAATCCTTGAAAGATACGGTTGAGCGGATTCTCCCTTATTGGAAAGAGGTTATCTTCCCGACGCTCCGGACCGCCGACCAGATCCTTGTCGCCGCTCACGGAAACAGCTTGCGGGGAATCATCAAATATTTAAAAAACATCTCCGATGAAGAGATCGTTCATCTGAATCTCCCGACAGCCGTTCCATACGTGTTCGAGTTCGATGATGACTTGAAACTCGTGAATGATTATTTCCTTGGCGACCCGGAGGAAATCAAGAAACTCATGGAAGCCGTAGCCAACCAAGGAAAGAAAAAGTAGCGGGATTCATGCCTCTTATCCGGAATTATTCATTAAGTTTGCAACCAAACAAACTTAAACACTATTGTGGACGAGAACGCAGAACGAATTTCACTAGAACTTATCGCAGGAGACGAACAAGCGTTTGACACCGTGTACAAACAATATTACCGGGGATTGTGCGCCTTCGCCTCCCAATATGTAACAGTACCAGAATCGGAGGAGATCGTACAAGACGTGATGATGTGGCTGTGGGAAAACCGAAAATCCCTAGTAGCGGACATGTCCCTGAAATCACTCCTCTTCACCATTGTCCGCAATAAATGCCTCAATACGATCAGCCACATACAGGTTAAGCAACAAGTGCACGAGAGATTGTACGCCAAGTTCCAAGAGCAATTCGAGAATCCTGATTTTTATATAGGAGAACTGATGGCCTTGGCCTCCAAGGCCATCCGGGAGCTCCCGGATGAATACCGTAAGGCATTCGAGATGAACCGTTTCGAGGAAATGACCTACAACGAGATCGCCGAGCGGACAGGCGTATCCCCCAAAACAATCGCATACCGCATCTCTCAAGCGCTCAAGATATTACGGACGAAATTAAAGGACTATATCCCTTTATTGGTATGGCTGCTTTACGAACAAACACGCTCATAACGGAGGAAGCATCCTACCGCCATGAGCGTTTTTTTAATGAGTCAAAAGACTTATTTCACGAACGGTGCTTTCAATAAATAATCCACGCAGCCTTTCACGCCCTCAAACTGGGAACGTCCGTCAGGCATACCCTCCAACTCCACGAAATAATCCTTGATTCCATTCGCGTAAGCTTGCCGGAATATATTCTCGAAATTCATCATCCCGGACTCGCCTAGAATAGCACGGTCCTTGATGTGCAATACCTTAATACGGTTCGGATATTTCTTCAACCACTCTATCGGATCTTGTTGTCCCATCACGGCCCAATAAACATCCATCTCGAAAAATACAAGCGAAGGATCAGTATTCTTCAAGAACAACTCATAGATGCAATCTCCTTTCACACGCCTTCCCAGCTTGGCCTCCGTACTACCCGGATTTACCTTGGCGAACTCCATCTCATGGTTGTGATAGCCGAAAGGAATACCGGCCGCTTTCACTATCTTACCCGCCTCGTTAAAAATCTCGCAGACGAAAGCGGTTTCCTCGGTGCTACGGGTACTCGGTTGCCCGGGCTGGATCAAGTACTTCACGCCTAGTTTGGCATGGTCATCAGCCGTCTTCTTCCAATACTCGGAGATCTGGGAGCGATTGGCCTTCGTGTACTCACGTACCGGAGGATTCACGTGGGAACTGGTGATCTTCAATCCGGCATCATCCACCATCTTCTTGAATTCCATCATGTCTACACCGCCGATCTTGCCTTCCTTGTAACCGGCCAATTCCAGATTCGTGTACCCCATTTGCTTGATCTTTTTCAATCCACCGGGTACATCCGCATAAAGTTCCTTGCCTAAAGAATAGATTTGTAAACCAACTGTCTTAGCGGCCATCGTTTCAGAAGTGACAGGTTTAGCCGCATCTGCGCTCCCGACCTTTCCGGCCATCAGGCCACCCAAGGTGAAAAGGGACGCATTCTTTAAAAAATCTCGTCTATTTATCATGATTATTAGAATTAAGTCAGTCCAAAGATAGAGATTATAATCTAAAAAAAGACCGCATAGGATGGAAAAATCCACCTATACGGTCCACAAATGGTATACATTATATAATAGGACTCGATTAACGGCGAGGCTTGATATCCAACTTCACCGGCTTGATCATATTCTCCGGGCTTAAGATCGTATCCAATTCCTCCTTGGTCAAGATACCATGATCCAGTACCAATTGATAAACGCTAACGCCGGTCTCCAACGCCTCCTTCGCGATCTTGGTCGAGTTCTTATAGCCGATTACCGGATTCAAGGCCGTCACCACGCCGATGCTATGATGTACCTCCTCACGGCAACGATCCTCGTTAGCGATAATACCGTCCACGCAACGGGTACGCAAGGTATCGAAACCATTGATCAGCAAATCCACGGACTCGAAGCAGCATTGTGCCATCACCGGCTCCATGGCGTTCAGCTCCATCTGGGCGGCTTCCCCGGCCATGGTCACACATAATTCATTACCCATTACCTTATAAGCGATCTGGTTCATCACCTCCGGGATCACAGGATTCACCTTACCCGGCATGATAGAAGAACCCGGCTGCATAGCAGGCAAGTTAAACTCACCCAAACCGCAACGAGGACCGCTTGCCAACAAGCGAAGGTCATTACATATCTTATTCATCTTCACGCAAACCCGCTTCATGGCGGAAGCATAGCCTACCAAGCAAGAAGTATCCGAGGTAGCTCCTACCAAATCGGAGGAGAGACGGATATCCCATCCGGTTATCTCACGTAAAGCCGCGATACATTTCTCCGCGTATCCCGGCTCGGCACAAATACCCGTACCGATAGCGGTAGCTCCCATATTAACCACCAAGAAATCGGCGGCGGCCTCATTCAAGTGAGCGATCTCATCCTGCAAGATGCTGGCGAAGCCATTAAAGGTCTGCCCCAACGTCATAGGTACGGCATCCTCCAACTGCGTACGTCCCATCTTGATAATCTGCGAGAACTCCTCTCCTTTCTTACGGAAAGAGGCAATCAATTCCTCCAAATGGGGAAGCAATTGAAGATGCTTAAAATACATACCGATATGGATAGCGGTCGGATATGCGTCGTTCGTGGATTGCGAGCAGTTCACATGGTCGTTCGGTGAGCAGTATTGGTATTCACCCCGCTCATGCCCCATCAGCTCCAAGGCACGGTTGGCGATCACCTCATTCGCGTTCATATTCGTAGTGGTACCCGCTCCGCCTTGGATCATATCCACCGGGAACTGGTCGTGATGTTTACCATCGAGAATCTCCCCACAAGCGGCGATGATAGCGTCTTTTTGCTCTACGGTAAGCAAGCCTAATTCAAAGTTAGCCATGGCAGCCGCCATTTTTGTTATAGCTAATCCTTTAATGAATAAAGGATATTCGCTCAAACGGAATTTACTGATTGAGAAATTCTCGATTCCTCTCAAGGTTTGAACTCCGTATAATGCTTCGGCGGGGATTTCACGAGCGCCGATCAAATCGCTCTCTATGCGAGTTTTTCCAGTTAATTTAGTATCCATATTAGAAATATTAATCGTTTTTTATTGTTTCCGCAAAGGTAGAAACTATTATTTTGAAAGCAAATTATTCTTCGAAATAATAAAAACAAATACCAAAAACGCCAATACACGTCTATACAAGGCTCAATAAATTACAATTTGTCAATAGAGCAGTTTTAATAGACCTTCTGATCTTTTTTATCTCATTCATAAAAAAAACACGATTTTATTTGCTGTTTGTCAAAGATTCCATATATTTGCTGCCGTAATAACAAAACAGAGTCATGAGAACATTCGTAGTAAATACATATTGGTGGTGGCGCTCCGTACAACTCAAAAGGTCGTAAGGAACGAAGACTCGTATGTATATATAAACACTACATAAAGATATAAAGAGGTCTGTCGCACTTGCGGCAGGCCTCTTTTCTTTTTATGGCAAATTCAAAAGGAAAATAACTAAAATAGATAAAAGATGAAAACGTATCAAGTTGACAAGAATGGTTACTATGGTGAGTTCGGCGGGGCCTATGTTCCCGAGATCCTTCATCAATGCGTGGAAAATTTACAGAATACCTATCTGCAAGTGTTGGAGAGCGATAGCTTCAAGGAAGAGTTCGATCAGTTATTGCGTGATTATGTAGGCCGCCCCTCCCCTCTTTACTTGGCCAAACGGTTGAGCGAGAAATACGGATGCAATATCTATTTGAAACGGGAAGACTTGAACCATACCGGAGCACATAAGATCAACAATACGATCGGCCAGATCCTCCTAGCCCGCCGCATGGGGAAGACCCGTATCATCGCCGAGACGGGTGCCGGACAGCATGGAGTGGCTACGGCTACGGTATGTGCCTTGATGAATATGGAATGTATCGTTTATATGGGGAAGACAGACGTGGAACGCCAACATGCCAACGTACAGAAGATGGAGATGCTGGGAGCTACCGTCGTGCCCGTGACCTCGGGAAACATGACCTTGAAAGACGCCACGAACGAGGCGATCCGTGACTGGTGCTGTCATCCTTCGGATACGTATTATATTATCGGTTCTACGGTAGGCCCCCATCCTTATCCGGATATGGTAGCCCGGCTGCAATCCGTTATCAGCGAGGAGATCAAGAAGCAACTGCTGGAGAAGGAAGGAAGGGATCACCCGGATTACCTGATCGCCTGCGTAGGCGGGGGAAGTAACGCCGCCGGTACGATCTATCATTTCGTGGACGACGAGCGGGTGAAGATCGTCTTGGCCGAGGCCGGCGGCAAGGGCATCCACTCCGGCATGAGCGCCGCCACGATCCAATTGGGTAAAGAGGGCATCATCCACGGGGCACGTACCTTGGTCATGCAGAACGAGGACGGACAGATCGAGGAACCTTATTCTGTTTCCGCCGGCTTGGATTACCCGGGCATCGGCCCGATCCACGCGAACCTCTCCGTAGAGCACCGTGCGCAAATCCTAGCGGTCGATGATGACGAGGCGTTGGAGGCTGCTTTCGAGTTGACCCGTTTGGAAGGAATCATCCCGGCCTTGGAAAGCGCCCATGCCTTGGGAGCCTTGGCCAAGGTAAACTTCAAGCCGGAAGACGTGGTGGTACTGACTGTCTCGGGCCGTGGCGATAAAGATATGGACACTTACATTAATTATAAATTATCATGAATTATTCTTTCAAAACGATAAGCAAGAAGGTGATGGGCGACCTTCACACTCCCGTAAGCATCTATCTGAAAGTGCGGGATATCTACCCGGAATCGGCCCTGTTGGAAAGCTCGGACTTCCACGGAAACGAGAATAGCCTTTCCTTTATAGCGCTCCGCCCCTTGGCGAGCATCGGTATCAACAACGGGGAATGCACGGCTACCTTCCCGGACGAGACCCGTGAGGTTACCCCGCTCACCGAAGACTATAACGTACCCGAGGCGATGAACGCTTTCCTCGGCCGCTTCAAGGTGGAGGGAGCGGACAAGAAGGTCTGCGGATTATTCGGCTACACGGCTTTCGATGCCGTCCGTTATTTCGAGAACATCCCGGTCATGGAAGTTCATCACGAGGAGAACGACGCCCCCGATATGCTATACATATTATATAAGTATATCCTTGTCTTCAATCATTTCAAGAACGAGTTGACCCTAGTGGAGATGCTCCAAGAGGACGAGGCTAGCCGGCTGGAAGAAATCGAGACATTGATCGAGAACCGTAACTTCGCCTCCTATAACTTCCAGACAGCGGGTCCCGAGACCTCCCCGATCACCGGCGAGGAATACAAGGCGATGGTCCGCCAAGGCATCAAGCACTGCCTCAGGGGAGATGTCTTCCAGATCGTATTGAGCCGTCGCTTCGAGCAACCGTTCAAGGGAGACGACTTCAAGGTGTACCGGGCTCTTCGCAGCATCAATCCCTCTCCTTATTTGTTCTACTTCGATTTCGGAGGTTTCCGTATCTTCGGCTCTTCCCCCGAGACGCATTGCAAGGTAACGGGCAGACACGCCAGCATCGACCCGATCGCCGGGACCGCTTTCCGTACCGGTAATATCGAGGTAGACAAACAACGTACCGAGGCCCTGCTAGCCGACCCCAAGGAGAACGCCGAGCACGTGATGCTGGTAGACCTCGCCCGCAACGACCTAAGCCGGAACGCCCACGACGTGCAAGTGGATTTCTATAAGGAGGTACAATACTACAGCCACGTCATCCACCTCGTATCCCGTGTGAGCGGCGAGATCAACGCCGATAGCGACCCGGTAAAGACCTACGTCGATACCTTCCCCGCCGGCACGTTGAGCGGAGCCCCCAAAGTACGGGCCATGCAACTGATCACCGACATCGAGCATCATAACCGGGGTGCTTACGGCGGCTGTATCGGCTTTATCGGTCTGGATGGTGATTTGAACCAAGCGATCACGATCCGTACCTTCGTCAGCCGTGGCAACGTACTTTACTATCAGGCGGGAGCCGGGATCGTGGCTAAGAGCAACGATGAGCGTGAATTGCAAGAGGTAAACAATAAGCTGGGAGCCTTGAAGAAGGCGATAGATCTAGCGGAGAAATTAATCAATTGATTATCCGGTTGTAGAGACGGGGCGTGCCCCGTCTCCCACAGTCTGATAGTATTTTAAGTTACCATTTTGAAAGGATGAGACGGGGCACGCCCCGTCTCTACAACAACAACAATATATATAAAATGAAGATATTATTATTTGATAATTACGATTCCTTCACCTACAATTTGCTACATATATTGAAGGAACTGGGTGCGGATGTAGAGGTACACCGCAACGACAAGATCTCCTTGGAAGAGATAGAGCGTTTCGATAAGATCTTACTATCCCCGGGACCGGGCATCCCCGAGGAAGCCGGCATCCTCCTCCCCTTGATCCGCCGGTACGCCCCGACAAAGAGCATCCTAGGTGTCTGCCTAGGCGAGCAGGCCATCGGCGAGGCATTCGGCGCCACATTGATAAACCTTACCGACGTGCATCACGGCGTTTGCTCCGATATACGGATTGTCGCTAAAGATCCTATCTTCGAGGGACTGGAACCGGGTATACGTGTTGGGCGTTATCATTCTTGGGCGGTCTCCAAGGAAAACTTCCCGGATTGTCTGGAAATCACGGCGGTCGATACGGAAGAAGGACAGATCATGGGCTTGCGCCATCGTGAGTACAATGTACGAGGTATCCAATTCCATCCGGAATCCGTGTTGACACCCAAAGGGAAGACAATTATAGAGAACTGGCTGAAACGCTAATTACCTCCTAAGGCACTTATAGTTTCTTCCTAACGAAACATCAGTTTCTCTATGGTGAAACTAATGTTTCTCAAGCAAGAAACAAGAGTTTTCCCCTAGAGAAACAAAAGTTTTTCGATAAAGAAATATCGCAAAACTGCAATATTTTATCATTCAACACATTACAGACATGAAGCAAATATTATACAGATTATTCGAGCACCAATATCTAGGCCGGGAAGAAGCCCGGAATATCCTCCAGAATATAGCGGAGGGACGCTACAACGATTCCCAGATCGCCAGTCTGATCACCGTATTTCTGATGCGCAGTATCTCCGTAGAGGAATTGACCGGATTCCGAGAAGCTTTGCTGGAGATGCGTGTACCGGTAGATCTAAGCGAATACAAGCCGATCGATATCGTAGGTACCGGAGGCGACGGGAAAAACACGTTCAACATCAGTACCTGTTCCTGTTTCGTAGTGGCCGGTGCCGGTTACAATGTCGTAAAGCACGGTAACTACGGGGCTACCTCGGTGAGCGGCGCCAGCAACGTGATGGAGCAACACGGCGTAAAATTCACGAACGATATCGGTAAACTACGTACCTCCATGGATACCTGTCATATCGCCTACCTCCACGCACCCTTGTTCAACCCGGCGCTGAAAGCGGTAGCTCCGGTACGGAAGAGCCTCGGCGTGCGCAGCTTCTTCAATATGCTCGGCCCGCTGGTCAACCCGGTCATGCCTACTTACCAATTGTTAGGCGTATATAACCTCCCGCTACTCCGCCTATATAATTATACGTACCAAGAGAGCGGCACTCGCTTTGCCGTGGTACATAGCTTGGACGGTTACGACGAGATCTCCCTCACGGCCGATTTCAAGGTAGCCATGCCGGAGAAAGAGAAACTTTATACCCCGGAGATGCTCGGATTCAAACGTTGCACGGAAGCGGACCTCGACGGCGGCGAGACCCCGGAGGAAGCGGCCCGTATCTTCGACGCCGTATTAGGGAACAAGGCTACAGAGGCCCAAAAGAGCTGCGTGATCGCCAACTCCGCCTTCGCCATCCAAGTGATCTGTCCTGAGAAAAAGATCGAGACGTGTATCGCCGAGGCACGTGAATCACTGGAAAGCGGAAAAGCATTGGCTACATTCCGTAAATTTATATCTTTGAACCATTGATAAAGAAACATATCCTATGAAAAAGGACATCTTACAAGATATTATCGCCAATAAGCGCATCGAGGTAGCCCGGCAAAAACAGGCCGTAAGCTTACAGACCTTATTGGCTCTAGGTAGCGACCGTATGGAGCGTGACACACGTTCCATGCGTGCGGCGCTGGAATCATCCCCCTCCGGTATTATCGCCGAGTTCAAGCGTAAAAGCCCCTCCAAAGGCTGGCTGCATCCGGGTGCGAATATCGCCGACGTGGTGCCCGCTTACGAGGCCGGAGGCGCCTCCGCCTGCTCGATCCTTACGGACGGGGATTTCTTCGGAGGTTCCTTGGGCGACTTGCAAAAGGCCCGCAAGCTGGTGGATCTCCCGTTACTTCGCAAGGACTTCATCATCGATACCTACCAACTCTTCCAAGCCCGGGTGATAGGCGCCGACGCTGTCTTGTTGATCGCCGCCGCCCTTACAGAAGAAGAATGCCGGGTACTCGCCGAGACCGCCCATAGCCTGCAATTGGAAGTCTTGCTGGAAGTCCATAGCGAGGACGAGCTCAAATACCTGAATGCGGATATCGATATGCTCGGCGTGAACAACCGCAATCTCGGCACCTTCCATACGGACGTAAACAACTCATTCAAGTTGGTCGATAAGATGCGAGGCTTCTCCCCTCTTTTAGTGTCCGAGAGCGGAATCTCCGAGACCGATACCGTACGCCGATTGCGTGAGGCCGGTTTCCGCGGATTCCTGATCGGAGAGACCTTCATGAAAACCGAGAGGCCGGGCGATACCCTAGCCGATTTTATAGGAGGACTGGCATGATCATCAAAGTATGCGGAATGCGAGACTCCCGGAACATCCAAGAAGTCTCCGCCCTAGCCGTCAACTGGATCGGCCTCATCTTCTACGAACGCTCCCCGCGCTTCATCGGGCAAAGCCCGACGAAGCAGTGGACAGTGGACAGTGGACAATTGACAGTTAAATACCGCTTGTCGCAACTGTCAACTGTCAACTGTCAACTATCAACTAAAAAAGTGGGCGTTTTCGTCAACGCTACCATCGAGTCCATGATGGAGAAAGCCTCCGCCTACAAGCTAGACTATCTCCAACTTCACGGTAACGAATCGCCGGAAGATTGCCACACCTTGCAAAAAAGGGGCTATTCCTTGATCAAGGCTTTCCCCATCGCTACGAAAGAGGACTTCGAAAAAACAAGGGAGTATGAGGGCCGGGTGGATTATTTCCTTTTCGATACGAGATGCGAGGGCTATGGAGGCTCAGGCAAACGTTTCGATTGGTCCATCCTAACCGAGTATAAAGGAGAGACTCCCTTCTTGCTCAGCGGAGGCATCCGTCCGGAAAACGCAGAGGCGATCCGGAACTTCCGGCATCCCCGTTTCGCAGGTATCGACCTCAACAGTGGCTTCGAGATTGAGCCGGGATTGAAAGACGTCGACAAACTAAAGAATTTCATCCAACAAATTTTACATCCAGCTGTAGAGACAGGGCGTGCCCCGTCTCCCACCGTCTGATAGTATTTTTAAAATAGAATTCAAAATGAATCGCATCACAAACTTATTCCAGACCCAGAAAGACGGAATACTCTCCGTCTATTTCACCGCCGGTTATCCGAACTTAAACGATACGGCAAGCATCTTAAAAGCCTTACAGACTAAAGGTATCCACATGGTAGAAGTAGGAATCCCTTTCTCCGACCCGATGGCAGACGGCCCTGTCATCCAAGAGGCCGCCACGCAAGCGTTGCGTAACGGGATGTCACTGCATCTCTTATTCGAGCAATTGAAAGAGATCCGGAGCGAAGTACAGATCCCGATCATCTTGATGGGCTACCTGAACCCCATCATGCAATACGGTTTCGAGAAATTCTGCGAGAGTTGCATAGAGGCCGGCGTAGACGGAATGATCATCCCCGACCTGCCTTATGCCGATTATATCTCCGACTACAAGGAGATCGCCGATCGCCATGACCTAAAAATGATCATGCTGATCACCCCAGAGACCTCCGAGGAACGAATCCGGCTGATCGATGCCCATACCAGCGGGTTTATCTATATGGTATCCAGCGCAGCCACGACCGGAGCCCAACAAGACTTCAACGAGCAGAAGCAGGCCTATTTCCGTCGTATCAACGCCATGAACCTACAGAATCCCCGCTTGGTAGGTTTCGGCATCAGCAATAAAGCCACTTTCGAGGCGGCGATAGCCCATTCTTCCGGTGCCATCATCGGCAGTAAGTTCGTACAGTTACTAAAGAGCGAAGCTACTCCCGCCGAGGCGGTCGATAAGTTACTGGAAGCCCTAAAACAATAGGAACCCTATTCATGTTTACATATAAAAACAGTAAATAGTCCTATGAATAACTTCACTTTTCACAACCCAACCCGTTTATTATTCGGTAAGGGCATGATTGAGAAACTGAGTACGGCCATCCCGATGGTGCATCGCATCATGATCACCTTCGGAGGAGGTAGCGTAAAGCAAAACGGTGTGTACGACCAAGTGATCAAGGCGCTAAAGGATCGTGACTATATCGAGTTCTGGGGCATCGAGCCTAATCCCACCATCGAGACCTTGCGAGAAGCTATCCAGATAGCGAAAGGCAAGCAGGTGGATTTCCTATTGGCGGTAGGCGGTGGCTCCGTCATAGACGGGACGAAGCTAATCTCCGCCGGCATCCAGTACGACGGTGATCCTTGGGAATTGGTACAGAAAGGGTATTACTATCATACCGTGCCCATGGGTACCGTACTGACCCTGCCCGCCACGGGTTCCGAGATGAATAGCGGGGCCGTGATCTCCCGGAAAGAGACGCAAGAGAAATTCCCGTTCTACAGTAATTTCCCCGTGTTCTCGATCTTGGACCCGGAGACGACCTTCAGCCTGCCCCCGTATCAAGTGGCTTGCGGTATCGCCGATACCTTCGTCCACGTGATGGAGCAATATATGACTACGACCGACCAATCCCGCTTGATGGATCATTGGGCGGAAAGTATTTTAAGTACCTTGGTTGAGATCGCCCCGAAGATTAAGGAAGATCCGAGGAATTACGACCTGATGGCAGATTTCATGCTATCCGCCACGATGGGCTTGAACGGCTTTATCGCTATGGGCGTAACGCAGGACTGGGCTACCCATATGATCGGACACGAGCTAACCGCCCTTCACGGATTGACGCATGGAGCGACCTTAGCGATCGTCTTCCCCGGAACCTTACGCACCCTTCGCAAGCAGAAAGAGGGCAAGATCCTGCAATACGGCGAACGGGTATGGGGTATCAATAGTGGAACGACAGAAGAACGGGTAAGCCAAGCCATCGAGAAGACTGAGCAATTTTTCCAAAGCCTCGGTTTATCTACCCGCCTCAGCCAAGAGAAGATCGGCGATACGACAATCACCGAGATCGAGAATCGCTTCAATGAACGAAACGCCGCCTTCGGGGAGGCGAAGAATGTAACGGGTAGCGTGGCACGGGAAATATTGGAGAGCTGTAAATAACGTACAACTTGTAGAGACGGGGCGTGCCCCGTCTCTACAAATGGGTATAGGTTTTATCTTAACAGGACTACTACCCGGATCGGGCCATGCGCCCCGAATACCAAGGCTTGTTCAATATCAGCAGTCTTTGAGGGACCGGACATGAAGACTCCGTAATCATAATCCATAGTGGCAGTACGGCGGTAAGCCTCATTCATCGTATGAACCAATTGAGTCTTGTCCAACAAGATCACCAAAGCGTTCGAGATAAAGTACAGACCTTTATAACGTACCTGACGGGGTAACCAGACAGCGGCATTCTCCGCCACGCCGAAACTACCCTCCACCACAGATACGTCCGTTCCGTTCAACTCCCGGGGATCGGTCAGCCCATCTGGGTTAAAGGTAGCGCAAGTAATCTCCTTCAAATTCGAGGCGATACGTTTCGCCTCCGGAAACTCACGGCGGATCACCTCATTCACATCCTCGCCGGGCTTTAACTCGATGGCCTTGCCACCCGCCCCGGCTAACACCTCCGAGAACGTAGCCAACTTATCCGCATAGGTAATCGCCTCCAACGTAAGCTCAGGCATCTCGTGGCGTGCACCCGTATGACGACGGATACTCGCCAATATAGAATCTTTACTACTCATTATCTCACCTTATTATTCTTCCACATATCATTAAACGACTCCTTGGCGAAAGCCGGAAGCTCACGTCCCTTGCCCCAAGCGTTCAAGCCATTGTAGACCATGAAACGGGGCAAATGATTCACTACCGGAGCAAACTTCAACGCCGTATTGAACAATCCCGGACGTTCCATCAAGAACTTCATGCCGAAAGACATCACTTTCTTCTCCTTGCTCGCCTTACCGATCTTATCCAAATCTTGCCGCCAACGGTAAATCTGCTCGCCCAAATCGATCTTTACCGGACAAACGTTCGAGCAAGAAAGACATAAGGAGCAAGCCGATACGTTATCCGAATATTCCTCCGGATTCCTCAGCATACCCAAGTTGATCCCGATCGGTCCCGGAATGAAATACGTATACGAATAGCCACCACTCCTGCGATATACCGGACAGGTATTCATGCACTCGCCACAACGGATACAATTCAACGTACGGATATGATCCGGTTTCGCCAAGATATCACTGCGCCCGTTATCCACGATAATGATATGGAACTCTTGTCCCTCGGGCGGACGGCGGTAATGAGAAGTATAAGACGTGATGGGTTGCCCCGTACCCGAACGAGCCAGCAAACGAGTGAATACGCCCAATGCCTCCAGATTCGGTACGATCTTCTCCATCCCCATCGTAGCGATATGCACCTTCGGGAAGGAGGTTCCCATATCGGCGTTTCCCTCATTGGTACAAACCACGATCTCGCCCGTAGAGGCGACAGCGAAGTTAGCGCCCGTCATCGCCACGTCGGCATGCAGGAATTTCTCACGCAGATTCTTACGGGCGGCATGCGTCAGGTAGGTAGGGTCGATATTCCCTTTCTCCGTTCCCATCTCACGCTCCATCATCTCGCTGATCTGCTCCCGTTTGATATGGATCGCCGGCATCACGATATGGCTCGGGGCCAAATGCATCAATTGCAAGATACGCTCACCCAAATCGCTCTCCACCACATCGATTCCTTTCGACATCAAGAACTCGTTCATATGGCATTCCTCCGTCAGCATCGATTTGCTCTTGATCAGGTTCCGGGCATCATGCTGGCGCAAGATCCGCAAGACGATCTCGTTATGCTCCTCGGCATCTTTCGCCCAATGCACGATAGCCCCGTTGGCGATCGCATTTTTCTCGAACTCCTCCAGAAGCGTGTCCAGATGGCTGTTGGAGTAAAGCTTGATCTCCGAGGCCAACTCTCTCAACCGCTCCCACTCGGGAAGCGAATGGCTCATCTTATCCCGTTTGGTACGTACCATCCAAAGCGTATGGTCGTGCCAAGCCTCATTCTCCTTATTCTCTAGGAAACGGGCCGCTGCTATAGCATGTTTCGTACTCATAATCCGGACGCTAATATTTGAACGATGTGAATAGTCTTGATCGGAAGTTTCTCTCGCTTGATAACCCCTTCCATATGCATCAGGCAAGAGCTATCCGCCCCGGTGATATACTCGGCGCCGGTACTCATATGATCCTTTACCTTGTCTTGTCCCATGCAAGTAGAGACCTCAGGCTCCTCGATGGCGAACATACCGCCGAAACCGCAACATTCGTCCACCCGCTTCGGCTCGAACACCTCGATACCTTTCACCAAGGAAAGGAGATCACGTAACTTGGAATAGTACGGGATATTACGCTCGCTGGGCGACGAGAGATGCAACTCACGCACCCCGTGGCAACTATTATGGATACTCACCTTATGCGGGAAAACGGCCGGCAGGGATCCCGGTCTCACCACGTCGTGCAAGAACTCGCAGATATCATAAATCTTCTTACTGTTCATACAAACGTGATCCCGCTTTCCCAATATATGGGGATGGTTCTCTTTTACGAAGGCTACGCAACTGGCCGAGGGGCCTACCACGTAGTCATAGTTCTTAAACTGTTCCTCCATCCGGAGGGCCAAGCGAGCCGCCTCATCCTCGAAGCCGGCGTTCGCCATGGGTTGTCCGCAACAGGTCTGGTCCATCGGATAATCGACATCCACACCCACATGCCTCAACAATTTATACGAGGCGATACCCACTTCGGGGTACACCGCGTTAATGTAACATGGGATAAATAATCCTACCTTCATACTAATTTTATCTTATATATCATATACGACACCGTATATAATTAACACCTACAAGCCCCTCATAGCTGCATATTGGCCCTTACCCTGCTTAATGTCTCGGGAGTCATCAGCAAATAAGAGGCGATATGGGACAAGGGGGCACGCTGCACGATCTCAGGGTGTTCTTTCAATAAGCGGGCATAACGTTCATTAGCGGTCTCGAAACGAAGGAAATCCGCCTTCCGTTGAGACAGGATCAGCGAATTCTCCAACAGGCGGCGATACATGACCTCGATCTCGTAATCCTCGGCGCACAATGCCAATAAAGGATCATGAGGAATGCCATACAGCACCGTATTCTCCAAGGCCTCCACCAACAGATTAGCGGGACGCTGGCGCAAGAAGCTCTCGATGCAAATGAAGATGTTGTCCTCGCTGGCGAAATGCTCGGTCAGCTCTTTCTTATTCTTGAAGTAAAACTGGCGAACCATTCCCTTATAGACATAACCGAGTTGCGTACAAACCTCTCCTTCGCTCAAAAACAGGGCGCCTTTTTTCAATTCTGTCCGGATTAAGATAGAGGCCAGTTTCTGGGCGGCTTCCTCACTGAGTAGAATCGATTGCGCCGCAATCCTGCGAGCTATAAATATCGCTGTATCCATATTCATGGTTGTTTTTGTTTGTTTCCGCAAACTTACGAAATAAATACCACTTGATTTACATCAAGCCCCCATTTATTTATATTCCTGCCAACTCTTGATGCAGATATCATCTACGCTCAAGGTACAGAAGGCTTGAATGAAAGCGCTCGCCAGACGGGCATTCGTAATCAACGGGATATTCAGGTCGATGGCGGCACGGCGGATCTTATAGCCGTTGTCAAGCTCGCCGGCGGAAAGGTCACGAGGGATATTCACGACCATATCGATCTGCTTCTCATGAAGCATCTTAAGCGCCTGCGGTTCTCCCTTCTCGCTCGGCCAGTACACCTTCGTACTCGGAATGCCATTCTCCGCCAAGAAACGGTGCGTACCTCCCGTAGCGAATAGGTTGTAGCCTTTCGTCGCCAACATCTTAGCGGCATCCAGCATGGCTACCTTCTGCTTCGGCGTACCGGTGGACAGGAGGATATTCTTCTCCGGAACCCGTTGCCCGACAGCGAGCATACTCGTCAACACCGCCTCGGATACATCGTCGCCCAGACAACCCACCTCGCCCGTGGAAGCCATATCGACCCCTAATACCGGATCGGCTTTCTGCAAGCGATTGAACGAGAATTGAGAGGCCTTGATACCCACGTAATCCAAATCGAACTCATTCTTATTCGGTTTCTCTACCGGCAAGCCCAGCATGACACGGGTAGCCAACTCGATGAAGTTTATCTTCAGCACCTTGCTCACGAACGGGAAGGAACGGCTGGCACGAAGGTTGCACTCGATCACCTTGATCTCATTGCCCTTCGCCAGATATTGGATATTGAACGGGCCGGAGATATTCAGCTCCTTAGCGATCTGCTTACTGATACGCTTGATACGACGAACCGTCTCCACATATAATTTCTGGGCCGGGAACTGAATCGTAGCGTCGCCGGAATGAACCCCGGCAAACTCGATATGCTCGCTAATGGCATACATCACGATCTCGCCATGATCGGCCACGGCATCCATCTCCACCTCTTTCGCATGCTCGATGAACTGACTTACCACCACCGGATGCTTTTGGCTGACGTTGGCGGCCAATTTCAAGAAACGCTCCAACTCCTCTTGATTCGAGCAGACATTCATGGCGGCACCACTCAGCACGTAACTCGGGCGAACCAACACGGGGAAGCCTACCTCCGCCACGAAGCCATTGATATCCTCCATGGAAGAAAGCTCTTTCCAGCGGGGTTGATCCACGCCGATACGATCCAACATGGCGGAGAACTTCTCACGGTCCTCGGCATTATCGATGCTCTTGGCGGATGTCCCCAAGATATTCACATGCTGCTCGTCCAAACGCATCGCCAAGTTATTCGGGATCTGGCCGCCGGTGGAGACGATCACGCCGTGCGGGTTCTCCAGCTCGAGGATATCCATCACACGCTCGAAGGTAAGCTCATCGAAATAAAGACGATCGCACATATCATAGTCGGTAGACACCGTCTCGGGATTGTAGTTGATCATCACGGAACGATAGCCCTCCTTACGGATCGTATTCAAGGCCTGCACGCCACACCAGTCGAACTCCACCGAGCTACCGATGCGGTAAGCGCCGGAACCCAGCACGACAATCGAGCGATGATCGCCCAAATACGTCACGTCGTTTTCCGTACCGCTATACGTCAGGTACAGGTAATTCGTCTGCGCCGGATACTCGGCGGCCAAGGTATCGATCTGTTTCACCACCGGAAGAATGCCATGCTCCTTACGGAACTGACGAACCAACATCATACCCTTCTCCACATCCCCGTCGAGACCGATCGCCCGTGCGATCTGGAAATCAGAGAAACCTTGTATCTTCGCCCGGCGGATCAACTCCGGATTGATGCGCCAACGTTGGATCCCCTTCATATCGAAAGCGTGAAGCTCCTTGGAGGTCTGCATGATTCCATATAGTTTCTGTAGGAACCATCGGTCTATCTTGGTAAGCTCATGAATCTGGTCTACCGTATAGCCAGCACGGAATGCCTTCGAGATAACGAAGATACGGCGATCGGTAGGCTCATGCAAAGCCTTATCGATATCCTCGATCACCAACTCCTTATTCTCCACGAAACCGTGCATACCCTGCCCGATCATACGCAAGCCCTTCTGGATAGCCTCTTCGAAAGTACGTCCGATCGCCATCACCTCGCCAACCGACTTCATGCTGGAACCCAACTCACGAGCCACGCCGTGGAACTTACCCAAGTCCCAGCGAGGGATCTTACATACCACGTAATCAAGAGCCGGCTCAAAGAAAGCGCTAGTCGTTTTCGTCACGGAGTTTTTCAAGTCGAACAAACCGTAACCCAAGCCTAATTTAGCGGCCACGAAAGCCAACGGATAACCGGTCGCCTTAGAAGCCAAGGCCGAAGAACGGCTCAAGCGGGCGTTCACCTCGATCACCCGGTAATCCTCACTCTCCGGATCGTAAGCGTATTGCACGTTACACTCGCCCACGATACCGATATGGCGGATGATACGGATCGCCAACTCACGTAATTTATGATAATCCGTATTGCTCAAGGTCTGCGAGGGGGCAATCACGATAGACTCTCCCGTATGGATTCCCAGCGGGTCGAAATTCTCCATGTTACATACCGTGATGCAGTTATCGAAGCGGTCGCGCACCACCTCGTACTCTACCTCTTTCCAGCCCTTCAAGCTTTTCTCCACCAATACTTGCGGAGAGAAAGAGAAAGCCTTCTCTACCAACACGTCCAATTCTTCCTCATTGTCGCAGAAACCGGAACCCAAGCCCCCCAGCGCATAAGCGGCACGGACGATGACCGGATACCCCAGCTCGGCGGCCGCACGGCGAGCGTCAGCGGCATTCTCCACGGCCTCGCTCTTGATCGTCTTCACGTCGATCTCATCCAGCTTGCGTACGAACAACTCCCGATCCTCGGTATCCATGATAGCCTGCACCGGGGTACCCAATACCTTCACGCCATACTTCTCCAGCACGCCGCTTTGGTAAAGGGCCACGCCACAATTCAACGCCGTCTGCCCGCCGAAAGCGAGCAAGATACCTTCCGGACGTTCCTTCTCGATCACCTTTTCCACAAAAAAAGGAGTAACGGGCAGGAAATAAACCGTGTCCGCGACTCCTTCCGAGGTCTGTACCGTAGCGATATTCGGATTGATCAATACCGTTTGAATCCCCTCTTCCTTAATCGCCTTCAGGGCTTGGCTGCCTGAATAATCGAACTCGCCCGCCTCACCAATCTTCAAGGCTCCGCTGCCGAGTATCAGGACTTTCTTTATATCTTCTTTCATTGCTTCATTTTTTTAATGTTTGTATTTACGACACCCGGAAACGGGTTATTCCGATACCCGGAAACGGGTTATTCCGACACCCGGAAACGAGTTATTCCGACACCCGGAAACGAACGGGGCTACAGTAAGTCCGCGAACTTATCAAACATGAACTCCGTATCCAGCGGCCCGCTGCAAGCCTCGGGATGGAACTGAGAGGAGAAGAAAGGCTTCGTCTTATGCTTGATACCCTCGTTCGTCCCGTCATTCATATTGATGAACAGCGGTTCCCACTCCTCACCCAGCGTATCGTTATCCACGGCGTAACCATGGTTCTGCGAGGTGATGAAGCATTTCTCCGTGCCTACCATACGTACCGGCTGGTTATGGCTACGATGACCGTACTTCAATTTATAGATAGAAGCACCGCCGGCTTTCGCCAACAACTGGTTACCCATGCAAATACCGCAAATCGGCTTATCCCCGGAAAGCGCCTTACGGATATTCCGCACGGCGGCATCGCAAGTATCCGGATCGCCCGGACCGTTACTGATAAACAAGCCATCGTATTCCAGCTGATTGAAGTCGTAGTCCCAAGGCACACGGATCACCGCCACGTTACGCCTCAACAGGCAACGGATGATGTTATGTTTCACGCCGCAGTCCAAAAGCACGACGCGCTTTAGGAATTGAGAATCGAGAATCGAGAATCGGGAATCGGAGGCTTCCGATAAAGAACAGGTCTGGCTCGTACCATCGGGCAGGTAACAAATAATCTCCTTGCACGATACCCGATCCACATAGTTCACATGCTCATAATCCTCGATCTTCAATTCCCCATTTCCAATTTCGTTATCGGCATCGCCGATAACGATACGTCCCATCATCACGCCATGCTCACGCAATTTCTTAGTCAACGCACGCGTATCGATACCGTATATGCCCGGGATCTTCTCCTCCTTCAACCAGTCGCCCAAGCTGTACTCGGCGTTCCAGTGGCTATACTCATGGCTGTAATCGCTAACGATAATCGCCTCGGCGTGGATCTTCTCGCTCTCCATAAACGTAGCGATCCCGTTCGGCTCGAACGTACGAGGCGGGACACCGTAGTTACCAACGAGCGGATAAGTCAACACCATCAACTGGCCTGCGTACGAAGGGTCCGTCAAGCTCTCCGGATATCCGGTCATAGCGGTATTGAACACGACCTCGCCAGCCACCGGTCTCTCATAGCCGAAAAAGTAGCCACGGAAGACGGTACCGTCGTCTAACATCAAAGTTGCTGTTCTGTTTGTCTGCATAGAATCTGTATGTTGTGTCATTTCACTAAATATTCTTCTTCCATATAGTGAATAAAAGCCTCGTTCACTAACCGAGTCCCGCCCGGTGTCGGGTAATCGCCGGAGAAATACCAGTCACCCGGATGCTCCGGACAAGAGGCATGCAAGCCCTCCAAAGTCTGGTAGACGATCTCTACTTTCGCCTGCGTCCCGGCCGGTGTAAGCAACTCCACCATCTTAACGGATATCTCCTCGTCCGTAAACGGAGCGTATATCTCCTTTACGTAATTCACCAACGGACCATCCGCCGCTGTTTGTTGTCGCTTCGCCTTTTGATAAGCGTCCAAGATCACGTATTCCATCCCCCGGTCACATAACAGGGCTACCGCAGCCTTAAAAGCGATAAACTCGTTCATCCGGGACATATCGATACCGTAATAATCCGGGTAACGTACCTGCGGAGAAGAACTTACGATCACGATTTTCTTCGGATGCAGGCGATCCAAGATACCGATAATACTCTGGCGTAAGGTAGTACCCCGCACGATGCTATCATCTATCACAACCAGATTATCGATAAAAGGTTCAATACTTCCGTAAGTAATATCATACACGTGCGCTGCCAGATCATTGCGGCTATTGCCCTCAGCGATAAATGTACGTAATTTTATATCTTTTATAGCTACTTTCTCCGAGCGGATTCGCATGGAAAGGATTTGTTCCAGTTCCTCTTCCCTGAGCAAGTGACTACGATCGGCGATCCATTCTTTTTTCAGCTTATTCAAATAGTTGTTCAATCCCTCCTGCATCCCGAAATAAGCGACCTCGGCCGTATTCGGGATAAAAGAGAAGACGGTATGATTCAAATCATAATCCACCGCTTTCAAGATCGGATGCACGAGATTATCTCCCAAACGCTTCCTTTCCCTGTAAATATCCACGTCGCTACCCCGTGAGAAGTAGATACGCTCGAAGGAACAAGCCTTATTCTCTTTCGGCTCCACGATCTGGGAGATATGCCACTCGCCTTTCTTGTTGACGAGTATCGCCTCTCCCCGATTCAACTCCCGGATATCCTCTACCTGCACGTTCATCACGGTTTGTATAACCGGACGCTCGGAAGCCAACACGATAATCTCATCATCCGCATAATAGAAGGCCGGACGGATTCCCCATGGGTCCCGCACGCTGAACGACTCGCCACTACCGGTGATACCGCAAATCACGAAACCACCATCCCAGCCCGGAGTACAGCGCTTCAGCACGTTCGACAAATCGATTTGATCCTCGATGGCATGCGTGATATCCATCCCTCTCAATCCTTCCGCCTCACACTTTTGGTACAGGCGCTCCACTTCCCTGTCTAATCGATGTCCCAGTTGCTCCAGCATAATATAGGTATCGGAATATTTCCGGGGATGCTGGCCGATCGCCGTGATCTCCTCGAATACCTCATGAACATTTGTCAGGTTGAAATTTCCGCAAACGGCGAGGTTCTTTGCACGCCAGTTATTGCGTCGTAAAAAAGGATGGATATAAGAGATTCCGGATTTTCCGGTGGTACTATAACGGAGGTGGCCCATATAAAGCTCTCCGGCGAAAGGTAGGTTGGCTTTGGCGAATAACGGATCGTTGAGTTGTTCGGGGGTTAAATCCTTGTAGTGTTCGTGAACTGCGGCAAATATCTCGGTAATAGCTCCGGTCCCGACGGCCCGTTCACGGAACATATATTCCTCTCCGGCATTTGCCTCTAACTTCACGCAGGCTAAACCCGCTCCTTCCTGCCCCCTGTTATGCTGCTTTTCCATCAGCAAATAGAGCTTGTTCAGTCCATACATCCAACTACCGTACTTCTCGTGATAATACTCCAAAGGCTTCAGTAACCGGACCATGGCGACACCACACTCGTGCTTCAATACTTCCATTGTCGAATCAACTTTTTGATTTTGCCGCAAAGATACAGACAATCCCTAACATATTGTTTAAACAAACATAAAATAATTGACACTTTCACGGAAAAAATGTTTTTATCGGACGTTTGGTTAACAAAGCTTACATTTTATAAGCAAAAGGGAGGGTTTTATTTTCAATCCATAATGAGGCATGAAGGAGCATGAAAACTACGGCCTTATAAATCACATTGCCTCTGCTTTTTTTTCAAATACCAAACGACAATACTATTATACTCCTTATAACGTCCTTCCGCATCCATATTACTCCACTTACTTATTTGCTGGTTTAAATTAGAAGCTGTCCAGCCTTTACGATTCAAATAATCAATCACTCCCAGCAAAGCCTGCAAACGATTAGCCATCAACCAGCGGTTGTTCAAATTAAGCAACTGATTGATCTGCCTATCATAATCTTCATTCGCCGAGACAATCTTCCCAGATTTACTTTTATAAGAAAGGCTTGTAAAAAGCTCATCATCAAAAAGGTTAAATGTTAGATCCTCATTACCTTTCAACTTATCGCAATGAAAGTCAGAAGAGATTGCCCCAGGACAGCATATCACCATGTTATGATAATCCAATTCCCTATCCGGATGCTTTTCTCGGCTCAGCACATGTTCTATCCGGCTGGTTTCATTACTATTCCGGTCTTTCACAGGAATCCTACGCATACAATAAGCACAAACATATCCTTGCTCCTCAAGCAACGAACTTCGCAGTTCAGATATCGCTTCATACTTAGCACCGGGGGTCTGCCGATATTCCACCCACTCCTTTGGTTCCGGTCGTTTGTCTATCTTTCTCATCCCTATCTTAAATCAAGCAGTTCAACATCGCTTCCGCCCGGGCAAGTTCGGGTAAAGAATCTCCATATTTCCCTCTCAACTTCTGTAACAAATCTCCAGCCTCTTTCAAGCGATCCACATCTATCAACTCAAACAATTCGTTCAACTGCCTATCTACTTCAACCGCACGAGGCGTTTGACCAAGCACGACATAGGTCAACGTCGACATATCCATACCATAAGTGACAGTCGGCATTATACGATAGCCCTGTTCCTCCGAGTAACTCAACTTATAAACAATATTCACCTCATTACTTTCCACCCCCGACATAACCATCGGAGCATGGGAACTAACGATAAACTGCAATCCAGGAAATGCCTCGCACAATCCTTTCAGCACCACCGATTGCAACGTTGGATGTAAATGCAAATCCACCTCATCAATCAAGACGGTACCCCGGGTTTTCGCACAAGTCTCCTCACCATAAATACCCCGGTTTAGCAATGCGCAACGAAAAGCTAGATCCGTTACTATATAAACCAGCCTTCGATATCCATCTGACAAGAAATCAGCTTCTACCTCTCGCCCATCCATCAAGATATAATATACTTTTTTCCGGATGGGCCGAACCTCCATGTCTTGTATAATCGCACAACCACCCGCTCCAAGAGCCTTCTGTATAGCCTTGCGAACTATATCTATCTCCAAATGGTTTTCCCTACCTTCCTGTAAAACCAGCAACCGCTTAATCCAATAAGGGAAAAAGCCATCCCCCTCCAAGCATTCATAATAGCCAAAAGAAGGCTTATGGTTATACTCCTTGAACTTTCCAAAATCGATCTTTCGAATGGCATGAATATCTTCTGTCGAGAAATTCGCGAAAAGAGGTAAAGCGATTCTCTGTCCCTCCTTACCAATATAGTTATGCATCAACAAAGCTGCCCAATCCTTATACTCCTTAAGTCCCGAAGTCAAGGAACGGCTATTTTTCTTGCTTTTCTTTATCAAAGTATAAAACGAATCTCCACCCGTGGAATCCGCCTCCTTCCCCATCACATCAGCCACATCAAAAGAAATATGAATAGGACGCTCCTGCAATAAGATTCCACCGGTCTCCATTTGCATGAAATCCTCATTGCCGGGATTAACCCATTTGGTATTATCATCGCTAAACCCGCTGAAGAATGCGCTCAACACAAACTTACAAGCTCGCAACACGGATGTCTTCCCGGTAGCGTTATCACCTACAAGCAAATTGACTCTACTTTTCAAGGGGATGGATAGCTCTGTATAACACCGAAAATTCTCTAATCTAATCTCTTTCATAAGTCTTCCTCACCAGCTTAATGACAAACGTTAAAATCAAGCTATTATATGCAAAGGTAAGCTATTATTTTCACTCCGACAAACGGTTAAGCCAAGAATGTATTTTAAGGTGGTGAGAAGTATAACGTAATATTTCCGCAACAGAAAGAAAAACGTCAATATTCTTTCTGACACAGAAATATTCTTGCATAAATTCTTTCTATGACACAATATTACCTACACAACCTGATGCGGAACTGTTGAATCATTTAGTCTTCTGTAATACAAAGGCGGTAAGAAACATAATGTAATGTTTCCGGAAACAAAAAAAGCCTCCTTTTAGGGGAGGCCTTAACATGAGATCTTTCTTTTCTTCTTTTATCGGAATCAAGAATCATATTCCTGTAAAATTCGCTCATAGCAACTCTTTACATACTTAATATCAAATCGCTCTTCTGCCAGCCGACGGCTATTGATACTCATAGACTCCTTTTCCTCATCGCTCAATGACAAATAGCGAAGCATCGCATCCGCCAAAGCGTTTACATCTTTCGGAGGGACCAAATAGCCATTCTCACCCTCACGCACAGTTTCCCGACATCCGGGAATATCGGATGCGATGATCGGTTTGCCCAAGGCACAGCCCTCCATCAAAGAGCGATTCAAGCCCTCATGATAACTGCTTAATAATAATGATATACCAGGTCTTCCCATCAACTTGGCAGGTTCGGTCGTATAGCCCAGATAAGTAATAGCTCCACTCTCTTCATCTTTTCGGATCTGCTCACGGCTTACAGCGTTTGGGTACGCCTCGTCCACCGGACCGAGCAATTGTACTTCCACTTCCGGATGCGTGCGCTTCACGATCTTGGCGGCTTCCACTACCTCCTCATACCCCTTATCATAAAGAACTCGAGCCACCATCAAAAAAATGGTCTTGTCCGCACGATTATCCGAAAAAGAGTACTTATCCAAGTCTACCCCTTCTCCTCCTTCCAACAACACGAGTTGCTTTTTCCGGGCCATTCCCTGTTCCATCAATATACGCCTATTCTCCTCATTTAGCACCATGATCTTATCGGAGAAACTCAGTCCGAGACGAAATAATCGATGAGCCATCTTACTAGCCAAACCGGTATGCGAGAAAGTAAAGCCCAGTCCCGCTACCATAGCCGTACAATGAATACTCAATAAGTGCGCTGCCAACGTACCGTATATATTCGGTTTAATTGTACAATGGAAAATATAATCCGGTCGTTCTTTCCAGTAAATGCTCATCAACCGGAAAAAATAGAGAATATCATGCAACGGGTTCGTACTCGTACGCCGCATTTCTATAGCAATATGCCGTATTCTGTCAGGAATAACTATCTCTTGGCTTTGGGCATCTATAGGCGATACCATCACCACCTCATGCCCTACGTCACGCAGATGCGTAATAATACTACCCCTAAAGTTCAATTGAGCCCAGAGGGAATTGTCGGCAAATAAAATTTTCATTTATGTATTGTATTATGTATGAAACTTGATTTATACAAGGTTCCAAACTCATCCTAAGAAAGAGAAATATGATAGCTCATTTCAGATAAAGCCAACGTTTCAATATATCTTTCAAGGATTTCCCCCCTAAAAGCAAGACAATCTTACGTCCATACTTTCGTATAGGACTTTGCCAAGACTGTGCATAGTGATGAATTGATACAGTATGGGAAGTGATACGTAATTTACCATCTTCCACAGATATTGGACAGAAATACGCACTGGGATAAATCCAAATCCCAGCACATTTTTGTATTTCATTAATATTTTTCAAACCATGCTTACACAATAAATCTGTAGTATATTCAACTACGGTTTTCAAATTGAGAGAGCCTTCCGGATAAGAGAAATGTAAGGTAGCATAAAGATCCAAAATCTCTTTATATAGCCCAAAATTAGGATTGGCTCCCAGACCAAGACCAGGATTGACACAGGCTCCCCCCCTATCTCCAGCATCACGTTCACACCCCATGAAAGCACCTCTGGCAATAATATCATCGAAAGGTTTTATCACCTCCACATCCGTGTCAAAATAAAGGCCACCCTCCTCATACAAAATCTTAAAACGGGCATAATCACTCACGAACGCATATTTTTTTGCAGCATAAGCTTCTCGAGTGTACGGAACAACGTTCACATCAAAATTATCCTCATTCCATTCTTTAATCTCATAATCGGGAAGATATTTTTTCCATGAGGCTATACATTTTATGGCCAATGATGGCAGAGGATTTCTACCAAACCAACAATAATGAATTGTCTTGGGAATTTTGATTTTCAAATTATCCATCATATATTATATTTATTATTTCGCTACTACTTAGATAAGGTGTTTTCTAGACAAAGAAAACAATAGTATTAATACAAAAAACAAGGCATATATCCTCTTACTCAAACAATCCAAATCTTGTTTGATATATAACATCAAAGTTATCTTTTAGCACAAAAATCAGAATCGGAATAAAAAGCAGCATAAACGCAATCCACTTTCCCATATTATCCTTTACATTCTTCACTACAATCGGATATAGGATAAGTCCATACATGAAAAAATACTGATATAATCTCAAATACTCCAGAAAACCACGAAAAACATTATATATCATGATGCTTAACACAAAGCAGTTTAGATAAAACAACTTCTGACCATCCCATTTCTTGGCAAATACCAGCATAATCAAGGCTAACACGTTATATACCAATTTTTTCAAACCAGAATTAAGCATCACGTCATGCTCCGTAGCATCTAGCACATAACTCTTTCTTGTATCCAAGGCCGAGGAAAAAAACGCCCCGAAACTTTCCGTTAAAGGAATCAGATAATTATTCAACAAATAATCCCCAAACAGTGCTGAAAAAAGTAATACACTCAGCATTAAAGTGAAATTATACTTCTTTTTCAACAAAAAGAAAACCAAAGCTATACCCGCTGAATAGTGAAAGCACATAGCCAAAGCAATCAACAACATATAATACCATTCTTTCCTCTGAAAAATCAAGGGTGTCCCCGCAAATACGATAGCCATCGCCACACACTGCCTCATCGCATTGAATGATTCTGTATACAGAAAACTACCCACATAAAATATCATTGACAAAAAAATGAAAGGAGATTGTCTTCTTATACCGTAGATCATTAGTATTACGGTTATTGCATTAATCACCAAGAACCACAAAATATAAGTTCCTTTGACAAAATGTATAATATTATAAATTACAGACCAACCGGGTTCTACATAATACAAATAATTTGACGAGTCATTATCTAATTCATACATTAATTTATATGCCTCATAATCTATCCCCACAAAGTAGCGAAATCCTCCTACCAAAATCAATAATATTACAGATATTATATATATTGATTTAGGAGGGTTATTCCCATATAAAACATGAAATACAGAAAAAACAAGAACAAAGGTAAGTAGAACAAAAAACATCTCAATAATTATTTACGTATCTCATGCAATTTATACAATTCATATATCTTATATGCCCACTTTTGCGTGCTCCAACAAGAAATAAAAAGTAATATTACCTTCTTAAAACACAATGGACTTAACAATATAGACCGAAAAAAATCAAGTTGATATTTCCAAAACAGCGATCGAAATTGGGTATCAGTATAAAGCCTCATCAAAAAGGCTTTATAAGCCCACGAATAAATCAAAATAGGTCGTATCATTTGGAAATCTGCCGTATCGAGCCCTTTCTCCAATATATTCATCAGTACGACATACTGCTCAGGAGAAGAATTTCTTGTAAGCGATCCCGCATTCACGTTTTGCTCATAGTGGTAAAAAGCCCGAGGTAAATATCCAATCTTGATCTCCTTCCTTAATATCAAGGCGTTGAAACATAAATCCTCGCAAAACGTAAGATCCGGCACGAAACGTACATCACCATTGTAACAAGCTCGCTTAACGAGCTTGTTACAACAGCTACCATGCAATTGTTGGAACAATTCCCGCAGCACGGTTTTATGATCCAAATCCGAGGGCTGTTGTCTAATATATTTCCGTTTATCACCAATATCCTCATAAAAATCACATATCACGACATCCGCATCCTCTTCCTTCGCTTTCTTATAAAGTTCTTCCAGCATGTCTGGCTCTACCCAATCATCAGGATCGGCATGGATCGTATATTCACCTTTAGCGTTATCGATTCCGCATTGGCGCGTACTTGAGACACCTTCGTTTTCTTTGTGGAATACACGCACACGGCTGTCCTTCCTCGCATATTCATCACAAATATCTCCGGAATGATCCGGACTACCGTCATCTATCAAAAGGATCTCGAAATCAGGAAATGTCTGCGCTAATAGACTATCCACGCAATGACATAGATAGTTCTCTGCCTTATATACAGGAACAATCACTGATACAGCAGGTTGCTTATCCATAATTTATTGATTTTATAAGGACTCTGTTTTTCCGTCCAAGGAGCTGAACGCTTCCCGTAAAAAATTAAAACTCTTCTGCCGCCACTCCGCTAAAGTTCCAGAATGATACTTCTCCAACAAGTCAGCGAAACGTGCGCCCCCTCTTGTCTCATTCACGACACTACGGAACGGTTTCCCAAAGATGACAGAAAACACGGTTCCATGAAACGAGTCAGTCACCACGAAACTAGCGTCTCGAAAAATCGCAACCCACTCCTCCACTGTCAGCCTCGCATGATTATCCGCCGAATAACGCCGGATTGATAGCCCTCGCTTTTCCGCCTCCTCGACAATAACCCGATCCGACTCTTCCGAGGCATCTAACACATAGCCCGCAAGATATCTCTCTCCGCAAAAAGGAACCTTCTCGCATAGTTCCGCATATGCCTCCTTCTCGACAAGTAACGTAGGATCGAGTACGGCAGCCGCATTTATCCCCAGATATCTCTCGCAAAGTTTCACCCCACTCGTTTCACGCACAGATATGGCGTCGAATCGTTGAGCTAAAGAAGCGCAAAACGAGGTTTGTCTCTCCGTATACTCCCAGTAATCTACACCAAAAGAGGCTGCGTAAGCGACTTTCTTTCCTGTGAAATCACAGGCGAAACCCAAAAACATATCCGACAACATCCCCACGTTATACATCGGTCGCCACGTCTGATCGCTACCAACCAAAAGGGCCTCCAAACCATACTCCTCTACGATGTCCATAGAATAACGTCTACAAACATGCGTCTTCACGATCTGCCTGTTGACAAAATCCTCGAACAACGGATTACGCTTATCGCTCCATTTCTGAAACGTTCGCCTACGTGAAGGAATGAACCAAAGCACAAAAGATTTGATCGTGGAGAGAATAAATCGCCCAATTGTCGAACGTGGAAGAATATCGATTGTCACAGGCTCGTGCCCCATGCTCCTAAGCGTCCGTTGCAATGCCCAATTTTGTAGTATGCCTCCGTAATTTCCCCTAAATGGTTGAGTCAATATACCTATTTTCATGATTCCAATTTGCTCAAACAATGTCTCTTTATAAAATTCTTCACCTTTTCTCCGAGAATAATGTCAAATATCATCCTTAACCTCTGTTTATATGTCAAACGACATAAATTCTCAATCCTCTCATCCAACGTTGCTTTCGTATCTGAATAAAAAAGCTTGCGTTTCCCTGTTAAGCTAACCGATTTTTCAATAGAAGGATTGTAGCGTAAAACTACCTCATATCCTACGATGCTACTATCCAAACCTATCTTCCGGAAATAGGTCTCACCCTTTATAGCGTTCAGCATTACCACACTTACCCCCTTGTCATCGTCTATCATCGGCATCACATGCTGTACGCCCCAGAAATCCCCTATCGTGATATCGCTTCCACTCTTAAAGGTTTTCGAAGGGCAAGCGTAGCAACTCGGACGCAAATACAAATCTGCCAAGAATCCTCGCATGAAAATATTTTTGTCCAGAGGCTCAGAGAGTAAAAACGATTTTTTGTCTCCGTGTCTATCAGCCACTGAAACGTGGAGAGTGAAACTAAACTTTTTCCAACCTAAGCGTTTATCTCTAAACGAGATACCTTCTATACAAACTTCTTCTTTTTGATAAGGGTGAGACAAAAACCTATTTTTTCTATCATACAGACGTATGGTTTCCTCCTTCAGATATTCTCGCCATACACCCGGGCTAGGCACGCCATGACAGATAAAATCCACCGTCAAAAGATTATCATATTCTTTCCGCAAAAAACGCTTTAACCCCGCTATCTGGCAAGGAGTCCCAGAAAATAAAACCGTACGCCCTATCTTCAAGAATTGTTCCGCTTTTTTAAAACTATCCCCTATCCGGCTCTGCACATATTTGCTACCTCGAAAAGCAGACAATCCCTCTACCGTCTCTGTACAATCATGCTTTACTTCCCAATTCTCATCAAAACCAGCCCCAAACACGACTCCACCCTCTCTGATAATCTCATTGGCTAAAGCCGTAAAGACGCCACCAGAAGAGCTTTGATAGCGTATTTCCTCACTCTTATTTTTAGCCGCACATACGACTATAGGCCTATTTTCTCTCGCTTGATGAATTACCGGACATACTTTTTCACATAATCCGCAATCAATGCAAACACTTTCATCTACCTCCGGATAAAGAAAACCTTCGTCATCCTCACGCATCCTAATGCATGATTTAGGACAACGTTGCACACAACTGTTGCAACCACAACAGTCCCGCTTATCTGTAATATGTATCATACGATTAAAATCCCAAATACCAATTCAAGCACCAAGCCCTGTCAATTAACCTCATAATCTCAGGTCTCTATATCGTTATTTTTTTAAGAGGAGAGATAAACAAATTTCGTTCATACGCATTCATGCTCATAAACCAGAATAGTAGAGCATAAAGAACCACAAATACGGCCACTGAATAAATAAATACGACAGGTATAGTCAAATTTATCTCCCAATGATTTACAGTCCACAAACAAAGAATCACAAATATTACCGGCATTATCGACATTCTACCTATCTCACACCAAAAGCGAGAGATATCTATGCCTTGCCGACCTTTATAATAAATATTCATCACCAAGCCTTGTCCTAGCAACAAAGCGCCCGCCGTAGCGTAAGCACATCCCATCATTCCCCATTTTCTGGTACCATAAATGGAGAAAGCCAAGCAGCAAAAAGCGATTATTACATAACACACAGAACGAAAACGCATCTGGTTCCGGGCTTGAAGGATCGTGATCCCCAAGTTCTGTATCAAAGGAATCAACAATGAGAAAAAGAACAATAGTGATACATAGTACGCCTCCTCATATCCTTCCCCGGCCCACAGCCGGATGAACGGACGACCGAACACAACAAAGGCAGAGAGAATAAACGACATCACGATATACTGTATCCGACCCGTACGAATAAACAAATCCGATATTTCTTTCTCATTGCCGCCATAAGTCACCATAGCCGTAACTTTTGGAAGAAATACACCGCTTATCGCCGTGGAAAACATCATAAACATCTGCGTAAGTTGAATCGCCACGGAATATACCGCCACTGCCACGGTTCCTCTATACATTCCCAAAACAAACTGCCCCGTGCTCCAATAAATCCGATCTATTATCGCATTAAGGAATATCCAGAAACTATAGATCGAAACTTCTTTAAGAAAAGCAGAATTGAAATGCCCAAAACGTATCTTGACATACAACTTATATCTGCAATAATAAAAATTGATAATCAAAGTTATGATATTGAACAAGGTTGTGACCACCACCATCGCAACCGCCTTATAACCGACAACCAACAATAAGATCATTACAACCGGATTAAGCACACTGCGCACGATACTCACCAATCGTTGAAACACGAAACGTTCATAGGCAGTCATGATACTACCCCAAATACTCATCGGGAAGGTAAAAGCAAGATTAAATGTCATCAACCAGAGCATGATACGAGTTCGATTCACCTCCAATGCTGTCATATTCACGGAGAACATTCGATCTACATTCAAAGACAGTAAAGTACCGACAACTATGGCTATCAGCCCGATCCCTATATACAGTAGAAAAAACATACCGAACATTTCCTGCTGTTCCCGTTTCTTCCCTTCCGCCTCAAATTTCGCAGTATAACGCACGATAGCGTTACCGAACCCCAAATCCAATACGGTCAAATAAGCGATAATGGACGCAGCCAATGAATATAGGCCATATTCCGACTGCCCCAGCATGCGTAACATGTAAGGGGTATATACAAGCCCCACTACCATGTTCAGCATGATAGAGACATAATTCAAGGCTGCTCCAGCTTTTAATTGATTTATCATCATAAACTAATGAATGAGGAACATCTTCCTCCCGATAATATTCCTTACACTTATCCTTCCCCCAGCACATACTTCCTGATCCCATACCGAATGCTCGGTACATTCGCCCCATTCACGAACGTGAGGTGAGGCAAGAGGGCGCTGATGAAGGCACGGCTCTTGACCAGCTTGAGGGGAGATGAGTAGTCGGCTAGGATCTCGTTGTAAAGGTCCGTCAATACCGTCTGGCAAAGGGTGACCGTGTCCGGGCAGACGCATAGGCGGGCCTCGTAGACAAGACGGGTCGCCTCGTCCGGGATGAACAAGGCCAACGAGGAGGGTTCAGCCGTCACCGGAGGGGCAGGAGAGTTTATCGGAGGAGACGGAGACTCATGAAGTCCCGATTCTGCGGGCGTAATCCAGCGTTCCGTCCGTGTCACCGTCCCGTCACCCCAATGGATGTTCTGGATAGCGATGGTGGCATTGGGCAGGATCTGCACGTTACCTCCATTGACCGTAAAGGCAGAACGTGCCTGTTCCGCCCGCTCTTGATTTTCTGTCATATCCGTTTTTAATTTAAGTGTTAACAATAATCACCCCTTTCACGGGGGTATATTTTATTTCTATCCTCATTTCATCCACCGTACGTCCGTTTCCGTACCCGTCCCGTCCATCGCTATTCCGGGAACGGGCAGGAACGCATTCCTTTACCGGCAGTAACCGAATAATCAATTTATTTTATCCGATCATGAAAGAGTCTATCTTTTCCTTTTTCAACGCCCCCATCACCAATCAAGTGTCGAACGGGGTTGTCTGTGTCAGTCAATTGCACGCCTATATCACCACCAGCGAGTGGCTGCATGAGCGTACCGATCAAGTACGTGCCGCATCGGGCGACGAGAAACGGTTCAGGCGGCTGAAACAGAGTTTGCTACCCTATGTCACCCCCGCCGGTATCTTCTCCTACCGCAGGGAAGATCACTTGCTATTGCCGTCGGGCGAGTTCGTCATCGACATCGATCACCTTTCCTCACCCGAAGAGGCGATCCGTTGGAGGGACACGCTGTTCGCCGACGAGCGGCTACGCCCCGATCTCTCCTTCGTGAGTCCCAGTACCACGGGAATCAAGCTCCTCGTACCCTATCGCCTGTCGATCAAGAAAACCGTGGAGGAGTCTTTCGACGAGGCGGTACAATTCGCTTGGGAATATCTTGAGGGAAAATACGGGCTGAAAGCTGATGCCACGAACGCAGACCTCTCACGGGCTTGCTTCCTTTGCCACGATCCCTCAGCGAGGCTACGGGAGAATTGAAAATTGAGAACTGAAAATTGAAAATTATATATCATCATGAACCCATTATCAGATCTGGAGCGGCTCGTTGTCGCCATCGAGAAACAGGGGGCGAACATCGCTCCCACCTATCAAGAGTATATGCCGATCGCCTTCGCCATCGCCAATGATTGCGGAGAGGCCGGCCGGACATTCTTTCATCGTATCTGCCGGATGTCGGAGAAATATGTCTCCGGCGAAGCGGATAAGCTATACGACCATGCCCTCAAAGGAGGCAATGGACGGAATGGCTTGGGATCCGTATTCCACTTGGCGGACCTAGCCGGCGTGAAACTGGACAAATCCATGGCTGAGGCCGGGAAACTTTCAAACTTTCAAACATTCACGCCTCCCTCACACACGCACACGTGTACGCACGAGGAACCGCCAGTGAAAAATGTCCCGCCCGCCTTTCCGGAGTATCCTTGGCCCGCTTTCCTCAAGCGGATGATCGGCCGGGGCGATACCCCCGCCCAACGGGATATCCTCCTGCTGGGCGCTATCACCGTGTTGGGAGCGACACTCAACAAATCGATCCGGATATCGTACGGGCGAAAATTCTATTACCCTTGCCTGCAAACGTTCATCGTCGCCCCTCCCGCCTCAGGAAAGGGAGCCCTCGCTTGGACACGCCGGCTTGCCGAGCCGATACACGAGGCGATGATGGCGGACTACCGGCAGAGGCATAAAGCCTACCGGGAGGAGAAGAGCCGTTGGGACTCGCTGGGCAAGAAAAAATCCGATACGCCGGAGCCCGAGATGCCTCCTCTCAAGATGTTCCTTATTGCCGGTAACAATTCCGGCACCGGCGTGCTGGAGAACCTCATCGAGGCCGACGGCATAGGGCTGATCTGCGAGACCGAGGCCGATACCGTGAGCACGGCCATCGGCACCGAGCACGGGCACTGGAGCGATACCTTGCGTAAATGCCACGACCACGAGCGGCTGGCCTTCAACCGACGCACGAACCGGGAATACCGGGAGTGCCCGGCCTCTTACCTCAGTGTCTTGTTAAGCGGCACTCCAGCGCAGGTACGGCCACTTATTCCCTCGGCCGAGAACGGGCTGTTCTCACGCCAATTGTTCTACCGGATGCCACCCATCGACGAGTGGGCGGATCAGTTCGAGCAGGGCGACGAGGACATGGATAGCCTCTTCTCCGATTGGGGGAGACAGTGGAAGAAACTCGTGGACTACCTACATGAGAGGGTCAATGTCATACAATTCCATCTCTCCGACACGCAAAAGGAGCGATTCAACAGCTGCTTCGCACGCATATTCGGGCACGCCGGTCTTTCCTACGGTTATCCGATGCGAAGCTCCGTGGCCCGTATCGCCATCAATATCTGCCGGATCGCTTCCGTGGTGGCCTTCCTGCGATCGGTGGAGAGTCTCTTCATCCCACAAGCCATTCTCGATTCTCAATTTTCAATTCTCAATTGTCCCGGTCTCTCGCCTGCCCCCGAGATCCCGGAGGAGAACGTACGGGACGGTATCGTTCCTTCCCTAGAGTTACGTATCGATGATGACGATTTTAAGGCTGTCCTCTCGCTCGTGGAGCCGCTCTACCGTCATTCGGCGGGCATACTCTCCTTGCTTCCGTCTGACGAGGTGCCACGCTCTCGCACACCCACGCCCCAAGAGGCCCTCTTCGCAGCCCTTCCACTCTCTTTCAACCGACAACAGGCCTTGGAGGAAGCAGAGAGGAACAACATCCCCACCGCCACCCTAGATACCTGTCTCAAGCGAATGCAGGAACGAGGCACGCTGGAGAAGAACGGCCGGGGAGAGTACAGCTTCGGCGGCCGTGTCACCCATAAGTAATCCCGGCCTCCCTCACACCCCTATATAACGTACCCCACGGGCGTGTGTGTGTGAGGGGGGGACGAATGTTTGAAAGTTTGAAAGTTTCATTCTCCCAAATCTATAAATCATAAATCAAATGTTCTTGCCATTAAGAAAGTCCGCACTAGCGGCATCCTATTTCCCGGAGCTGGCCTCCCATCAAGCTTGCAACCGCTTACGTCGTTGGATCATTCGATGCACGGAATTGCACGACAAGCTGCTGGAGACGGGCTACCGCCCCGAGCAACGTATATTCACGCCCCGACAGATCAGATTAATCATCCACTACCTAGGAGAACCGTAAATTAGTTGACAGTTGCGCACAGAGGTAAATAAAAACAGCCTACTGTCACTAGTCAACTGTCAACTTGGATGGGTATTCTAAGATCTTTACAATGCCCATCCAAGGCTTCTTATAATGCCTATTCAAAGGGGCTTACGATAGGCAGCGTAAGAAACCGGCGGTTATCACTGCGTCCCATGTTAATTAATCGTTATTCCCTACCCCGGGCATCAATCGGCATCACCGCCCCTTACGGCGGAACCTATCTTTGTAACATTGATCAGCAAGCAATTAATTTTCTATTATTAATCTTTAATTATCAAACTATGCCACAAGCATTTCAAGCACGAAAGTTTTTTATCCCCAAGACGGATCCTAAGCAGGAGGTGTACAAGCCGGTTCCCTATTATTTCGGTACCCTGTCCACACAAGATGCGGCCGACCAGATCGCCGAGGAGTCTTCGCTCACGAAGGGTGACGTATTGAACGTATTGGATCGTTATCAGCGGTATGTCATCAAGAACCTACAGAAAGGTTACAAGGTGGAGCTGCTAGGGTTCGGAACCGTCTATAACCGCTTCGTCACGGAGAAGGGGGTAGCGACCGCCCCCGAGGTCAAGGCTACGCATATACGGACTATCGTGCCGGGATTCTCGCCTTCCTATACCATACTGAACGGGGCACGACGCTACTCGCTGCTGGGCGAGAAGACTTCGTTGCTCAAGGTGACGATACTCGGGACGCCGGTAGAGGAAGGGGGCGGTTCCGATTCTGAGTCGCCTGATGAGATCTGATGTGTCACTTTTGGCTTGACCCAAAAGTAACCAAAAGGTCAAGGCTGACGCTGACGGGCTACTTCGAGACCTACGCTCGCTGTCGCATCCCAACTCGCTTCGCTCAGACAGGGATGCTCCGGGCGCTCGCTGCGGTCTCTTCGCTTGACGCCCGTCCGCTGAGGCCGTCCAAAGGAAAGCCAAGCTTTCCTCTTATATCAGCCGGGATTCCTAATTCATAATTCATAATTTAAAATTCATAATTCATGAAAAAGTCCGTATGGAGTACCATTATCAAAGTGATCATCGCCGTAGCTACCGCCATCGCGGGAGCACTTGGCATCCAATCCTGTATTCTCTAATTTTCAATTTCAATTATCATGGGTAAGGTTTATTGTTTCTACCAGAATTACAGGGAGGTCAGACTCCTTGTAATTCATTGCTCGGCCACACGATATGACAGGGATTTTCCCGTGGAGGCACTCCGTTCCTCGCACAAGGCACGGGGATTCGCCGATATCGGCTATCATTTCTATATCACACGGGACGGGGAATTACACCGCTGCCGGCCGGTCAACCAGATCGGGGCGCACGCAGCCGGATGGAACGACAAAAGTATCGGTATATGTTACGAGGGAGGACTCGACGAACAAGGCCGTCCAGCTGATACTCGGACCTACGCTCAGCGGTGTACCTTGATGGATCTGCTACGGCAATTACGAAGGGACTATCCGGAGGCACGCATCCTAGGACATTACCAATTAAGCCCTTACATACGCAAGGCTTGCCCTTGCTTTGACGCAAGGGAGGAGTATCTCGTTTTATAAAATAGATACCGGCTCGTCATTCACTCGCTAGATTGTCCGGTTTCACGACTTACTTTGTAAAAATACCCCCTATCTCTTTCAGCTCTTGCTCTTTATGATGCCTCGTAATGAAGCGGTTGATCGTCAAGTGAAGGATAGACCATAAAACCAAGTTCAAGAGCAAGAGGTAGGTGGCGTTTACCTTCATGGCCAATAAGACATTCAATACGATGAAAAAAACAGATACGCACAGAATCGTCACCATCACCATCCGTACACGCATACCCGTACGAAGCAGCTTGTGATGGAAATGATTCTTATCGGGCAAGAACGGGTTACGATGATTACGAAGGCGATGAAGCACCACACGGATTACATCGAGTAAAGGGACCAAGACCGTGGCGAAAGCGATCACCATATAGGGATTTGGCAACTCCGGTGAGACTTGGTTCGACACGCACTGGTGAATGATCAGGAAACTGATCACGTAACCCAGCGTAAGACTACCCGCATCACCCATAAAGAGCTTATGGCCACGGTTTGCGTTGCCAAAGACGTTGTAACACCAAAAAGGCATGAGGACTCCCAGCGTACAGATGGCCAACAAGGCGTAAACATATTGCATGCGGATAAAGAAGATCACGCTCAAGACCGACAGGGCGATACTGCACAAACCGGAGGCCAAGCCATCGATACCGTCTATCAAGTTAATGGCGTTCGTGATATACACTACGATAAAGACCGTGACGGGGATTCCCACCCAAGCGGGAACCGAGTATACACCGAACAAGCCTCCCAAGGAACCGAACCAATTACCGGACAGTACCAATAATAATGCCGACACGATCTGGACGGCGAACTTGTAACGGTAACCAACACCCACAAGATCGTCGCAGACACCCACTAGATAGAGTAGCGTCATGCCCACGAACAGAAAGAGATACTCATAGAGCATGTTGAACGACAGGCTCGATGAGTCCATATCCCAAAAGTACAGGCGGAAGCCTATCACAAGGAACATGGACATCAGGATCACCGGAAAAAACGACAGGCCGCCCAGACGAGGGACCGGCGTCGTATGTACCTTACGGGAATCCGGGACATCATATAACCGTTTTTTGTGGGAGATCACCAAGATCCTCGGGATGATCACCATCCCGAACAGCACGGAAAAAAGGAAGCCCGACAGTAGTAGTAATGTTATTTGCATGATTTGCGTATTAGTTATTTCTTCTTGTCACCGGCCTCGAAACCGTAACCATAGCCGTAGCCATAACCGTATCCCTTGCCGTAGCCGTATTTCTTGCCGTAACCGTAGCCGTAGCTGTTCTTGCGCTTGCTCATGTCAAGGCCGTTGATGACCGTCGCGAGCTTCGGGAACTTACGCTCACGCCGTAACACGTTGATGTAGTTGAAACCGGCCTTCGGTGTCACGTCCGCACGGCAGACGTACACGCACATGTCAGCCACACGGCCGATGATCGCCGTATCCGTAACCATGCCGATAGGGGCCGTATCCAAGATGACATAGTCGTACCGTTCCTTCAACCGGGCGATAGCCCTCTCCAGCACGTCACGGGCGACCAGCTCAGTCGGGTTCGGGGGGATGGGACCGCCCGGGAGGATATCGAGGTTAGGGCTGATATCGGATCGCTGGACCATGTCGAACAACTCCACGTGATCCGGGTCGCTCAGGTAGTTCGTGATGCCCTCCATCTTACGGGAGATATTGAACACCCTGTTCAAGCCCGGCTTGCGGATGTCCATGCCGACCACCACCACCCTCTTGCCCAAGTAAGCCAAGCTCACCGCCAAGTTGCCAGCAACGAAAGACTTGCCCTCGCCCGGTTGCGTGGAGCTGAAAAGGATCACACGCTCGTCCTTGCCTAGCATGAACAAGAGGTTCGTGCGCAATCCCCGGAACATCTCCTCCATCAGGTCGTTCTTGTTCTCACGCACCACGATCGAGCCCTCACCCGTCTTCTTGACCAACGGGAGCTCCGCCAATATCGACACCCCCGTGATCGCCTCAACGTCCTCACGGTTCTCGATCTTGTATTTCAACAGGTCATGAAGGTAGACAATGCCCACCGGGATCGCCAGGCCCAAGATCAACGCCGCAAGCATGAAGACCATCCTCTTCGGGGCGACAGGACGCTCATCGGCGAGCGGCTCCTCGATGATGCGGCCGTTGTTCGCCGTGGCAGCCAGCGTGATGGCGTTCTCCTCACGCTTCTGCAACAGCATGATGTACAACGTGGCCTTGATCTCCTGCTGGCGGGAGATCGTCATGAACTCCTTCTCCTGCCTCGGGGCGTCGCTGATGCGGCTCTCGAACTTGCTCGCCTGACGGTCGATGTCCGCCTTGGCGATCTGGAGGCCCCTCAGGACGCTGTTCACCGTCGTCTTCACGTTGCGGCGCATAGCCTCGATGCCGGCGTTCATGTTGATGATGGCCGGGTTGCTGTCCGAAGAGGTACGCAACAGGCGCTTGCGCTCGATGATCATCGTGTTGTACTGGTCGATGACAGAGGTGAGGTTTTGATCCCGCAGGCCCACGTTGGCAGGGATCACCTCGTCCATGTTCGCAGGATCGTCGATATAATTGCGGAGATACTGCACCAAGTTGATCTGCGTGGCGTTCTCCGTACGTTGTTGCTCATACCTCGAGCTTTCCTGCAACGCCATCTGGGCGTCGCTCGTCAAATTCGTCAGGCCGGAGCGTTGCTTGAAGGCAGCGAGCTCGCTCTCCGTAGTGCCAAGCTCGCCGTTGATGATACCGATGCGCTCCTCGATGAACTCAGCCGTCTTCTGCGCCACCTCGTTCTTCTCGTCGTTGGCGTCTTGGTTGTAGAACGACACAAGGCGATTGATGAAGTCCACGCCTCGTTGCCGCACCGTGTTCTTCAAGGATACCTTGGCGATCGTCGTCGTCTTGGACGAGGGCGTCACGCTCAACTCCTTGCCGTAAGCCTCGGCAGTAGACGTGGGCGTATGGACGTGGGCCACCAGCTCGATCTCCCCGCCCTCCAGCTCCGGTATGGAATCCATGCCCGTGAAACTGAAAACCCCCACGGGGGTGGGCAATATGGCGGGGAGCCTGTCGAAACTCTGCTCCATCGTCTCCCAGTCACCCTCCTTATCGATCTTATACTCGGCCCTCACGCCCAGCCTCCCGTCCACGGTATAGCGCATGCGCAACTCCACGGGGGCCACCAGACGGTCCGCCTCCTCGGGGGTGATGAACACGTTAACGGGGGAGTTCTTGTATAAAGGGGGGTTGAAGCCCAAGGCGTTCGACTCCTCCATGTCGATATACAGGCCCATATCGTTCACCACCTTCTTGATCAACGTGCGGGACCTCAGGATCTCGACCTCGTTGTCGAAGTTGCTCGTCATCGAGAGCATGCCGAGGTCCTGTATCGCAGCCAAGCCGTTGGCGGCGTTAGCCCCCTTCTTCTCGTCCTCCTTGATCAGCACCGACGACGTGACGTTATACACCGGCGTCTGGTAACGCAGGAAGACGTACATCCCGATGCAGCAGGCCAGCACGCTCGCCACGAACCAAGGCCAATAAACCATATACTTGAAAAACACGGCGTAAAGATTGATCTCACGCTCCTCCCCCTCCGGATTGTTATTATTATTATTGCTTGTATTTATACCATCGTCCACCATCTCTCTAAATTTTCAATTCTCAATTCTCTATTTTCAATTATTTAAGTATGTTCACCAACAGGCCGGCGATCGAGACCAAGATCGAGATCGAGCTCACCCACAACGTCGTGCTATTACCGATATCGGAGTTCTTCGCCTTCGTCTCGTTCGGCGTGACATAAAGGATGTCGTTCTGTTTCAAATAATAATACGGGGAGGTCACGATACCGGCGTCGTTCAGGTCAAGGTTGATGATCTTGCGCTTCCCGCTCTCGTCCTCGCGGATCAGCTTCACGTTGTCACGTACGCCGTAGATCGTCATGTCGCCGGCCATCGCCAACGCCTCCAGAACGTTCACCTTCTCGTTGCCGATCGTGAAGCTGCCCGGACGGGCCACCTCGCCCAAGACCGAGATCTTGTAGTTCGCCATGCGCACCGTCACGATGGGCGCCTCCTTCAAGTAAGGCCTCAATCTCTCACGGATCAGGCTCTCCGCCTCGTTCTTCGTCAAGCCGCCGACCCTCAGCGTACCGATCACAGGGAAGTCGATCTCGCCGGAGTTGTTCACGAGGTATTGCTGCAACGTGGGTTGCGTCGTCGTGTTGATGTTCGTCAGGGCCGCGTTCAACGGGGTCTGCACCGTCAGGTTGAACGGGGCCGCCGCCTGAGGGTCCGTCGTGTTGACCGTGATGCTCAACAGGTCCTTGGGCATGATCTTGGCGTCATACAGGGGAAGCGTCCCCTCGAGATCGTTCACCGCCTCCGGGTTCTGGAGGTAGGGCACGTTCTTGTAAGACGTACACGCCGCCAGCAAAAGGGGCAGCGAGAATAGGAACAGTAGTCTTTTGATCTTCATATTATTTTGTTATCGTTTTTATTTCTTTAAACACGGATGACACGGACTTAACGGAAAAGGCGGGACAGGAAACCTTTGGGTTTCTCCGGCTCGTATTCCGACTCGTATTTACGCGTCAAGTCCTCATAGCTCAGTCTCTTGGTCACCATCTCGTAGATCGTGCCCCAGTCCGGGAGGCCGCCGAGGTTGCGGTCGTCGATGAAAACGTCCGCCTTCAGCTTGCGGGAGAAGTGGTTGTTCCGGTCTCTCTCCTCCTCCGGGTAGTCACGGTTCACCGCGTAGAACTCCAAGCCACGCTCACGGCAGAAGGACAACGCCTCCTCCAAGAGCCCGCCCTCACGGACCGTCCAAAGGATCAGCTTATGCCGATCCGATTGCAATTTCCTCAACGTCTCGATGGCGAAAGGAAGCTCACGCCCGATCGCCGGATACTTGTGCTCGACGATCGTACCGTCGAAATCTACCGCTATTATCATCTCTTTAATTCTCAATTTTCAATTCTCAATTATAAAAGGGCCGGACCACCGGACGGCCGGAGTGGTATATGTTAAAGCGGGGTCAGCCTATCGGCCAAAGCCAAGGGGTCTCCTAGCCGCTAGAGACGGCCATTGCCATCCGGGGGATCCGACCGTTTCTTTTCTGCCCTTATCTAATTCTCGCTTAACCGGGGCAATCCCTCCACCTCGCCGGCGTGCCATTCACGGTAGTCCGCCAAGGGAAACCCGGGGACGGTCAATAGCTTGTAATCCGACCCGTCTCTTCTCAAGATATGCTTGCGAGTATATGAGCGGAGCGAGCGATCCGTAACGGACACCATCACGATCGGGAACGGGTAGGCGAACAGGCGCAACGGAGTGGTCTCGCTATCCGGGAACGCACGATGCAGCTGGTAGGCCGAACGCTCGAACGCTACCCAGTAGGGACCCGTGCAGTACAGGTGTATTGAGTTTCGGTTCGCACGCTCACGATCCATGATCTCTGTCAAACGCTCACGCAACAGGTTCATCAGCCGGATGCCCGAAGGGACGCCGCATGTCTCTCTCTCTTCTCTCATATCTTTTATTCATCGCCGTTCCCGTGCCCGAACCAGCGGTCGTAATCCCGTAAACGACGTATCAACACGGACTTGCTCCTCTTGGGCGAGGCCTCCTCCATCCAAGGGCCAACCAGCTCGTGCGCCATGCGCTGGTAGAGGCTGCTGTCCGTACAGCCGTACAGCGTGACCAGCAACAAGGCACGGGATTGCCCCGCTTTTATCACCGGGAGCATGCTGCGCATCGTAGAACGCAAACGATCGAACTCATCCGACTCGCCCAAAAGCAGATAGGCTGGAAGGAGCAAAGAGTAAAGCTTGCAACGGATCACGTCGGTCTCACCACGGAGAGAGGCGTAGCCACGCAGGACCTCACGGGCCAGACGGGCATCCTCATCCACTACCACGCCAGAGGCGTGGTAACGGCCCAAGGCCCCGTGCAAGCCCTCCGACAGACGGTCGTTGTCCAAATGGGTATACACGTGCTTGCCCCCCGTGTTCAGCTCGATCAACTCGTACTCCCCCGCTCTCACCTCGAACAAGGGGACCCACAGGCAGTCGAGGATACGCACCATCACGTCCTTATGCCCACCGCCCGGCTGCACCACCACCTCCGCCTCCATATTGGAAAAAGGGCCGGAGGTGATACGCACACGGTCGCCTTTCAACAAGCGGCCGCTATCTGGCACGTACACCGGAAGCTCGTTGGAGTAAGAAGCCGCGACCCAACGCAAGGTATCCATCTCACGATCCGAGAGGTACGGGAAATAAGACCGCCCGCCGGAGGAAACCCGGGGGAGGAAATTATACAGGGGAAGCGTACGCTTCAGGCGGAAGATCTCGTCCTCCGAGGCGTGGACGAACACGTAGTTGTACAACAGGGGTTGCCTCGTGTTGACCATCTTGCCGCCCACCTTCCTCGCCTCGACATACGAGGGGGAGAAATACTCGAACAACGCCTCACCACGACGCTCACGGCGGGAAAGCTCAGCGTCCAGCCCCTTCGAGGGACTGATCCTGTCACGCCCGCCACCGGCGGTAGGGAGCGTGAGCACGTACCAGCGGACGGCCTCCTGGTCACGTCGCTTCAGAACATGCGCCATGAACCCATCCGAGCACTTGCCTGTCAATATATCCATCTCTATGATTATCTTTTCCAGTGGTTATCCCATGGTCCGAAAACAGACCCCACGGCAATTCAGAGCCCTACCAAGAATCATTTATATCATCTTGATAAACAGTACTTTATATTTTTAAATGTGGCATTACTGAAAATTACCATCTCTCGAAATCTTAGGCTACTTGGGGAGTAGCCTAAAAGGTGCGAGAACGGTTATCACCCGGTTGTAGAGACGGGGCACGCCCCGTCTCCCACTGTCTGATAGTAGCTTTAAGTTACCATTTGGAGGGGATGAGACGGGGCGTGCCCCGTCTCTACAGGAATACACACAGGTTATAAGGCATGGTGGAATGATACCGGGAACAAGAGGTCATTTCACCCGCATCACCATGTCTATACGTCTAGGATAAAATAAGAAAATCAAAGAATAGAGAGGATCAAACGCCTACAATGAGTAAACAAGCGCATTTGTTTGCTTGTTTTTAGTTATTTTTTACTACATTTGCGCCGTGAAAGAATACGCTACTCCCCAAGTAGCCTACTCCCTTTACCCTACTTTCGGTACATGATTGTACACACTCTCAAAACAAATTTTATTCACCGCAGACATCTTTTCCAACGAGAAACTTTTCAAATAGATTTGCGTAGTCTTGATCGATTTATGGCCCAATAGTTCGCTGATCATCTCAATCGGGACATCCTGTTCCTTCAAAATCATCGCAAAAGAATGACGGATCGAATATGAGGTGATCGGGATAGACACACCGCAGGCTCTCGCCAACCTCTTCAAATTCCGGTTAAAATGGGCCAAAGCGGAAGTGTACTCCTTGTAGGCTTCTTTTCCCACTTTTATCCCTTTCAAGAAAGGAAACAAATAGGGTGAGTCCTTACCTACATCACTTGACAGTTCCCTCAGCGACTCCCATGCGGTAGATTGTACCTCTATAAGCATCGGAGTACCCGTTTTCTGGCGTTTATATTCCAAAACCCCACCCCGGACATTCTCCTTTTTCAGATGAGCGAAATCCACGAATGCCATACCGCAAAACTGGAACATCAGGCACAATGCCTGCCGTGTTTTTCTCAGTTCCGGATCATCTAATGAGGCCGTCATCAGAGAACGTAATAAATCCTGTGGTAACGCCTTTTTGCGTTTGCTCTCTATACCCGTGAAAACTCCCTTAAATAAATAAGGGATATAGGGGGCCAACCCTTCCTCCACCGCCATGTTGTACACACAACGGATCCGACGCATATAGGTCGACACCGTGTTCCATGTACATCCTTTATTCAACAAAAAGGCCTGATAACGCCGAAGGTTCTCCTTATTGACATAAATATAGGGAATTACCTCCAACCCACAAAACCGCATGAATGAGTTCAATGCATCCTGATAGCTCTTCGCCGTGGAATAACGCCCATCCACACGCAATTTATAGATATACAACCTCATCCCTTCTACTAAATCCTTTTTCTCCATACTATCGCTATTTTTTCGTGATAAAACTTAGCAAATGTAATACAGATCCGGGAGGTTGAGCATATACAAAAAAAGGCGAACCAACCGGTCCGCCTTTATAAAATCTCCATTTCTAGATTATTTCAGTCCTCTATTCTTCAGCAACGGATCCGTACCCGGTTCCTTGCCACGGAAATTCTTGTACATATCCATAGCGTCGTCGATACCACCCGGGGTCAGGACATATTTACGGAATTTATCGGCACATTCTTGATTGAAGATATCGCCGGTTTCCTTGAATGCCTCGAAAGCGTCGCAATCCAATACCTCGGCCCAGATGTAGCTATAATAACCGGCAGTGTAGCCGCCACCCATCGTATGGTTGAAGTAAGTCGTACGGTAACGGGAAGGGATTTGTTTCAGCAAACCACGACGGCCTAACGTCTGTTGCTCGAAATCCATCACGTTCAAGTTGGCCGGAACATTATTCGTCTGGTCAACGAACTTGATCACCTTCTTATCCGCAGCGTCACCACTGATCGCATGGAAATCCATATCCAGATAAGAAGCCGCCAGATACTCCGTCGTAGCGAAACCTTGTCCGTACTTACCGCTCTTATCCAACTTCTCGATCAACTCGGCCGGGATCACCTCGCCGGTCTGATAATGCTTAGCGTACACCTTCAATACTTCCGGCTCGAATACCCAATGCTCCATAACCTGTGAAGGCAACTCCACGAAATCACGAGGAACACCGGAAACACCGGAGTAATGCACGTCACGGAACAAGCCGTGCAAACCATGACCGAACTCATGGAACAATGTATTCGCCTCATCAGCGCTCAACAACGCAGGTTGTCCCGGAGCGGGCTGGCTAAAGTTACAAACGATCGTTACGACCGGAGCCACACGCTTGCCATCCTTATAAGCCTGCGGACGATAAGAACCGCACCACGCACCACCACGCTTGCTGGCACGAGGGAAGAAATCGAAATAAATAACGCCCAAATGAGAGCCATCCTTATCTTTGCACTCAAAAGCCTGCGCTTCCGGATAAGGCAACGGAATATTACGGATCGGGGTGAACGTGATACCATATAACTTATTAGCTACATAGAAAGCACCCTCACGAACATTATCCAACTTCAAGTAAGGACGAACCTCATTCTCATCCAAATTGAATTTAGCCTTCTTGGCCTTCTCGAAATAATAACGCCAATCCCAGCCCTCGGCCTCGAAATTGCCGCCTTCTTTCTTGATCTCGGCGTTGATATCGGCCAATTCCTCTTTCGCTTTCGCCAAAGCAGGCTTCCAAACCTCGTCTAGCAATTGATAGACCTTATCCGAGCTTTTCGCCATACGATCCTCCAACACGAAAGAAGCGTAATCATCATAGCCCATCAACTTCGCTTTCGCCAAACGAGCGGCAACCAAATCACGAACCACTTCCTTGTTATCGTTCTCATTATTATTATTACCACGGTTGATATAAGCGTTGAACATCTTCTCACGCAACTCACGTTTATCGGAATATTGCAAGAACGGCATCACGCTCGGGTTCTGCAAGGTAAATACCCATTTGCCTTCCATCCCGGCATCCTTAGCCGCTTGAGCGGCGTTAGCGATCAAGGTCTCGGGCAGACCGGAAAGATCCTCCTGCTTGTCGATCACCAATTTGAAAGCGTTCGTCTCTTTCAGCATATTCTGTCCGAAAGTAAGCTGTAACATGGAGATCTTGCTATTCAACTCACGCAATTTAGCCTGATCCTCAGCGGAAAGATTAGCGCCGCCCCGAACGAAGTCCTTATAAGTCTCCTCCAATAACTTCATTTGCTCCTTATCGAGACCCAACTCATCCTTCTTATCGTATACCGCCTTCACACGAGCGAATAATTTCGGATTCAAGTTGATATCATCACTATATTTTGACAATAGCGGCGACATCTCACGGCTTAACGCCTGCATCTCATCATTCGTATTCACGCTATTCTGTCCACCAAAAACGATCTGGACCTTCCTAAGCAACGCACCCTGCTCATCCAAAGCGACAATCGTATTCTCGAACGTAGGCTCCTCCGGGTTATTCACGATCGCCTCGATCTCCTTACGTCCCTCTTCCATGCCTTGCAATAGGGCCGGTTTGTAGTGCTCGAACTTGATTTGATCAAAAGGTGGAACTCCAAACGGGGTGGTATATTCCGCAAAGAACGGGTTCTCACCCTCCACGGTCTTCTTTTCGGAAGTACCGCAGGCAGTAAGCATAACGGCTAATCCTGCTGCCATAATTAATTGTTTCATCTTTACTGATTTTTTGATTTATGAGTTATAAATTGTTCTGCTCATTTTAGCCCTCTGTTCTCCAACAGCGGATCGATGCTAGGTTGTTTGCCACGGAAATTCACGTACATGTCCATAGCGTCGTCGATGCCGCCCGGGGTCAGTACGTATTTACGGAATTTAGAGGCAACCTCCGGGTTGAAGATATCACCCGTCTCCTTATAAGCTTGGAAAGCGTCGCAATCCAACACTTCCGCCCAGATATAGCTATAATAACCGGCGGTATATCCACCTTCCATCGTATGTCCGAAATAAGTAGAGCGGTAGCGAGACGGAATCTGACGGATCAGACCACGATCGCCCAAGACCTTCGCCTCAAATTTCTCAATATCCAAATCGGCAGGGATCTCTTTCAATACATGATAATCCATATCCAGATAAGAGGCGGCCAGATACTCCGTCGTAGCGAATCCTTGTCCATACTTGCCACTCTTGATCATCTTGTCTACAAGGGCTTGCGGTATTACCTCGCCGGTCTGGTAATGTTTAGCGTACACTTTCAATACCTCCGGCTCAACGGCCCAATGCTCATCGACTTGCGAAGGTAGCTCCACAAAGTCACGAGGCACGTCGGACACGCCATAATAATGAACATCGCAGAATAAACCGTGCAAGGCATGACCGAACTCATGGAATACGGTCTCGGTCTCGTCGGCCGTCAAAAGCGCCGGTTGTCCCTCCGCCGGTTTGCTGAAATTAAATACGGTAGTAACCACCGGGGCTACCCGTTTCCCATCCTTATACGTTTGTGAACGGTAACCGCCGCACCATGCGCCACCTCCTTTGCCCGGGCGGGTAAAGAAATCCATATACAATACGCCCAGATGCGTACCATCTTTATCCTTGCACTCGAAAGCGAGAGCGTCGGGGTCCGGTTTCGGGATGTCCTTGATCTCGGTAAACGTGATACCGTATAATTTATTGGCTACATAGAAGATGCCCTCACGTACATGTCCCAACTCAAAATAAGGACGCATCTCGTTCTCGTCCAAGTTATATTTCGCTTTCTTGGCTTTCTCGAAATAATAACGCCAGTCCCAGCCCTCGGCCTCGTAATTACCGCCTTCCTTCTTGATCTCGGCGTTGATATCGGCCAATTCCTCTTTCGCTTTCGCCAAGGCAGATGGCCAGATTTTATCAAGCAAGTCGTACACGTTCTTCTCGTTCTTCGCCATATTCTCTTCCAATACGAAAGCGGCATAATCCTCATATCCCATCAATCGGGCTTTCTCCAGACGAGCGGCAACCAGCTGCTTAACGACCTCCTTATTATCATTCTCATTATTATTGTTGCCACGATTCGTATACGCCTTGAAGATCTTCTCACGCAAATCACGCTTATCGGCGTATTGAAGGAAAGGCATCACGCTCGGATTATGGAGGGTAAACACCCACTTACCATCCAGACCATTCTCTTGGGCCGTTTGCGCCGCCTTGACGATCACGTCTTCCGGCAGACCGGATAAGTCCTCTTTATTATCGATCACTAATTGGAAATCGTTGGTCTCTTTCAGGGTATTCTGTCCGAAAGTAAGTTGGAGCATGGATATCTTCTCGTTCAGCTCACGCAACTTCGCCTGCTTATCCTCCGGCAGATTGGCTCCTCCCCGGACAAAGCTTTTATAGGTTTCCTCCAACAGCTTCTTCTGTTCCTTATCCAGATGGAAGCTCGCCTGATTCTCATATACGGATTTCACCCGGGCGAAAAGCTGGGGATTTAGGCTGATATCATCCGAATGTTTGGATAAAAGGGGATAAAGCTCACGTTCGAGCTCTTGGATCTCGTCCGTGGTATTCACACTGGATTGGCCACCGAAAGCATACATTACTTTAGTAAGCAACTCGCCACTTTGGTCTAAGGCCACGATCGTATTCTCGAATGTCGGCGCATCCGGATTTGCCACGATCGCCTCGATCTCCTTCGACTGCTCTTCCATGCCTTTCAAAAGAGCCGGCTTGTAATGAGCCACCTCTATTTGGTCAAACGGAGGCACCCCGAACGGTGTCGTATACTCCGCAAAAAACGGATTGGGTGTAGCGCCTTCCGCTACATCGCTTTTCTTTGAGGAGGAACAAGCTCCCAAAATAACCGCTAAACCTGCGGCCATAAGCGTTTTATTCATGCCATTGTTATATTAGAATTACAATGGACAAAGATAACGAAGTTTTGCGTTACAATTCTATTTCAAATTGTTATTATTTAGAATCCGGAAAAAGATTTTCACAATTCACACAAAAAAGATCCCCAAAGGGAGATCTTCCCTTCGGGGACCCAATATGCTTTCATTCAATGTTCAATCGAATCGCTCTCTATACCGTCCTCGATATTTTCATTTTCGATCGTTTCTTGTAAATCTTGAATGTCATTAGACGTGTAATCATCCGACAATACCGAATTGGTAGACATGGTCTCATCGTGAAGATCATCGCTCTCATCCCATAACGTTTTCATTATATTCTCTGGCATATCTCTTATATTTTAAAGTTATATGCCTATTCAACAACCTCGACAAAGAAATTGTTGTTCCAATAAAAATAGTTCACTAATTTTAGCGAGATTAACGCAAGAAATAATATGAATCGAATTTGTAGTCTTTTTGGTATTCAGTATCCCATCATACAGGCGGGAATGGTTTGGTGTAGTGGTTGGCGGCTAGCTTCAGCGGTTAGTAACGCCGGTGGATTAGGATTGATCGGGGCAGGCTCCATGCACCCGGAAGTGCTCCGGGAACATATCCGTAAATGCGAGGCGGCGACCGACAAGCCTTTTGGCGTGAATGTCCCGCTAATGTACCCGGAAATCGATACCTTGATGCGGATATTGGTGGAGGAAAAAGTGAAGATCGTATTTACCTCCGCCGGCAACCCGAAAACATGGACAAAGTATTTGAAGGATCATGGCATGACGGTCGTTCACGTGGTAAGCAGCTCTAAATTCGCCACGAAATGCGAGGAGGTCGGAGTGGATGCCATCGTTGCCGAAGGCTTCGAGGCCGGCGGGCACAACGGACGGGAGGAAACAACTACGATGTGCCTGATCCCCGCTGTCCGGAAAGCGACCTCTCTCCCCCTTTTGGCGGCAGGAGGTATCGGAAACGGTCAAGCGATGCTAGCGGCACTCGCACTAGGGGCCGACGGCGTACAGATAGGCACTCGTTTCGCCCTAACCAAAGAAAGCTCGGCACACGAGAATTTCAAGAAACTATGCTTGAATCTTAAGGAAGGCGATACGAAGTTATTATTAAAGAAACTGTCTCCTACCCGTCTGGTAAAAGGAGATTTCGCTACGGCAGTGGAAGAAGCGGAAGCCCGGGGAGCGTCCGTGGAAGAATTACGTGAGTTATTAGGCAAAGGACGTGCCAAGAAAGGAATCTTTGAGGGCGACCTAAAGGAAGGCGAGTTAGAGATCGGACAGGTAGCGTCTTTATTCTGGGAGGAATTATCCGTGGAAGAGGTGATGAAAGAATTGATCCGTGACTTTAAGCGATCCTTAGAGAACGTAAAAACACAGTTGTGTTCGTAAGAAAACACAACTGTATCTGTGGATAAACACAACTGTGTTCAAGAGAAAACACAGTTGTGTTCCTTATCATAATCGATACTTATACAATTGTGCCATGACCTTTTGGTATTGGTTTTGCAATTGCAGGTAGTTTTGCACGCTTTGGTAATAGGTCGTCACATCCACGAAATACTCGATCATAGATATTTGTCCGGCCTGTATAGCCTTGTTCAACAAGACCAAGCTATTCTGCCTTTTCAGCACATCCTTATATTCATCGATAGATTTCTTTAAGGAGACAGACTGGTCATATAGCTGCCTCAACCCATTCTCTACCGTGAAAGAAGCGCTCTCCAACTGCATCTCCGTATAGCGGGCCTGAGCCTTCGCCTGTTTCACGTTATTACGGTTCGAGAACAACGGGATGGTGATTCCTACCAAGAAACCATTGAAACGCTCTCCACCCGAGGCGGGATTCATACGATACCCTAACTCAAAGCCGGGCAGACCTTTCGCCTTATTCACGCTCACCTGCCGAAGAGCTGTCGTCTGGTCGCTACGCAAGGTCTGTAATTGCGGATCGGATTGCATCGCCTCCGTCCGCAGCTCATCAAAGGAAAGCACATCCTTATCCGGCAAGGCGTAAACCGTATCCGTAAACTCGATAGCGATACCGCCATTCAAGGTAGCCAGCTCCTGCAGCTTGGCAATACGGGAAGTCTCGTTCATCCGGGCCTCTGTCCGAGCGTTCAATAATTCCAGATCGATCTTGTTTGTCTCAAGGATATTCGCATTTCCTTTCTCCAAACGAGTCGCATAAAAAGCGGAAAGTTGCTCGGCGTTCCTAAGACGGGTATCCAATAGGTTCTTCTGCTGGTTCAACAGCACCAAATCTAGGCAAACCTCTTTCACCTGCAACAAGATTTGCTGACGAAAAGCCATCCCTTGACGATCCAAACCCGCGGATTTCGCCTTCGTCAGCTTATGCTTCCGGACATATACGGACGGGAAATCAAAGCTTTGGGAAGCCACGAACTCGCCCGTGAATCCCATCCCTTCTTTATTCCCCCAGAAATGCGAATAAGAGACCGAAGGGTCTGGCAAATTATTATCCAACTTCGCCTCCAGCTTCTGCGACTGGACCAACTGGCTGTTCGCCTGTAAATCCTTATTGTTCGCCTCCACGCTCCGGAGCACGTCCTCTATAGAAGTCTGGGCAGAAAGGCCGCCTGTCAATACAGACAAGGCGGCGACTATAATATATGATTTCATAAAACTTATTCTTTATTCTTGTTCATTATCAGATAAACAATCGGGATGATGAATCCGTTTAAGAACGTAGAGGTTAATAAACCACCCAAGATCACCGTCGCCATCGGGCTTTGGATCTCATTCCCGGGAAGATCGCCATTCAACGCCAACGGGATCAACGCCAAGGCGGAACTCAACGCCGTCATTAAGATCGGGTTCAAACGGTCTAGGGAACCTTGTATCACGGACTCACGCAATCCCATTCCCTCTCCACGCAAATGCGTATAGTGGCTGATCAGCAGCATACCGTTTCGGGTAGCGATACCAAACAAGGAAATGAAACCGATAATCGCCGGGATACTGATCTCGCCGGAAGTAAGCCATAGGATAATCACGCCACCGATCAACGCCAACGGCAGGTTCAACAAGATCACGCCGCTCTCCTTCACGTCCTTGAACTCATTGTACAGTAACATGAAGATCACCAATAACGACATCAACGACGTCAGCAATAAGGTACGGCTGGCCGCCGCCTCGCTCTCGAACTGGCCACCATATTCGATATGGTATCCCTCCGGCAAACGGATATTAGCCTCTACCCGATCCTGTATCTCATTAACCACACTTCGCAAGTCACGTTCCGATACATTGGCGCTAATCACGATCTTACGTTGCACATTCTCACGATTGATCGTATTCGGACCGGTCACCGAACGGATATCGGCCACGTAGCTTAGCGGCACTTTCTGTCCGGCGGCATCGATCATCAGATTGCTAATATCATCCATCGTGGCACGGCTAGCGTCGGAGGTCTTCACGGTCAGGTCGAAGCTCTTGCCATCGTCGTACACCTGACTTACGGCCTCTCCACCCAACATCACATTGATATATTCCTCGAACTCCGGCAGGGGAATGCCATATTTAGCCAGCAACTCACGTTTCGGGGTGATTGTCAACTGCGGACGCTCGATCTGCTGCTCTACCTTCAAGTCCACCAGACCCGGGATCGTTTGGATAGCGGCCTTGATCTGGTTACCGACCGTAAACATCAGGTTCAAGTCCGTACCAAACAATTTGATAGCGATATTCGCCTCCGTGCCGGAAAGCATAGCGTCGATACGATGGGAAATAGGTTGCCCGATCTCTATATTAGCGCCGCTGATCGTAGATAACTTCTTGCGGACATCATTCATCACCTCATCCCGACTACGGTCTTGCAATTCGAAAGGAGCCTCGATCTCGGAAACATTCACGCCCAAGGCATGCTCATCCAATTCCGCACGACCGGTCTTCCGAGCCACAGTCTTTATCTCGGGCACTTGCAACAGCAACGCTTCCGCACGGCGTCCGATCTGGTCCGACTCGTCCAAGGAAATTCCCGGAAGCGAGCTTACGTTGATCGTAAAAGAACCCTCATTGAACGGGGGCAAGAAACTACGTCCCAAATGAAAGAAGATCACCAAGGCGACCACAAACAAAGCGATCGTGGTACCTAGCACCCATTTCTGGTAAGCCAACGCTAACTCCAAAGCCCGTTTATACACCACCTTCAACTTCCGGGCTATCCAAGCCTCACGCAGTTCCTTCATTCCCGTCGCTTTACGGTTCAGCAAATAGCTACAAAGCACCGGGGTCAAGGTAAGCGCCACCACCGTAGAAGCAAACAACGCCACGATAAAAGCGATACCCAGCGGAACCAACATACGGCCTTCCATACCACTCAAGAAGAACAAGGGCACGAAGCTCACCACGATAATCAAGGTAGAGTTCAAGATCGGCATACGTACCTCACGGGAAGCGTCGTAAACCACCTCCAAGGTAGAGCGTTGCTGATCCGGAGGCAAGAGCCGGTTTTCCCGGATTCGTTTATACACGTTCTCCACGTCCACGATAGCGTCATCCACCAAGGAACCGATAGCGATCGCCATACCTCCCAAGCTCATCGTGTTAATCGTCAATCCCATGTAGTGCAATACGATGATAGAGACCAGCAAAGATAACGGCAAGGCTACCAACGAGATCACCGTCGTACGTATATTCATCAAGAACAGGAACAAGACGATCACCACGAAGAAACTACCCTCAAACAAGCTCTTCTTTACATTATTAATAGAGTTATCGATAAAATGACTCTGGCGGAATATATCCGTAGAGACATGTACATCCGCCGGCAAGTTCTTCCGCAAATCGACAACAATCTCGTCCAGCTTCTCCGTCAACTTCTCCGTACTCGTATCCGGCTGTTTGGTCACGGTAATCAGCACGGCTGGCTTTGTCCGCTCGGAAGCGGTTCCCAGCTTCGGGCTTTTACCGCCGATCTTAACCGTAGCGATATCACCCAGCGTAACCGGATACTCATTCACGGTCTTCACCACACCCTGAGCGATCTCTTCCGCCTTCGACGTAGACAATACACCCCGGATGATATACTCATTATCAAACTCATACAATACACCACCATTGGCGTTCCGGTTCATATTCCGACAAACATCCAACACCTCGTTCAACCCTACACCGTAGTGCTTCATACGAGCCGGGTCCAACAAGATCTGGTACTCCTTAATATCGCCACCGATCACGGCCACCTGCGCCACACCGCCCGTAGACAACAAACGGGGACGGATCGTCCAGTCGGCGATCGTACGTAAGTCCAACAAAGACGTGGAATCGGCGGTCAAACCGAGGATCATCATCTCACCCAAGATGGATGACTGCGGGCCTAAGGTCGGTTTACCTACGTTCTCGGGAAGGCTCTCACCCAAGACAGCCAGTTTTTCGGACACGATCTGACGAGCCCGGTAAATATCCGTACCCCAATCGAACTCTACCCAAACCACGGAGAATCCGGTGGTAGACGAGGAACGTACACGCCGCACGTCCATCGCACCGTTCACGGCAGTCTCCACAGGGAATGTCACCAAGCGTTCTACCTCCTCGGGAGCCATACCGTTCGCCTCGGTCATGATCACGACCGTTGGGGCGTTCAAGTCCGGGAACACATCCACGTCCGTATTAAACGCCGTGTACGTACCCCAGATCATCAGCAATAGCGCACAAACCAAGATTACCAACCGGTTGTGCAATGAATAATAAATTATCTTATTTAACATGCAACGTCCCTCCTATTAATGGCTATGGCTATGAGCCGGTATCGCGTTAGAAGCGGAAGACAACTTGATCTGGTAAGCGCCACGGGTCACGACCTCATCGCCCGGTTTCAATCCGGAAAGGATCTGTACCTCCGAGCCGTTATTCGCTCCCAGCGTCACCCATTGCTTCTTATAGCCTTCCTCATCCAGACGGATAAATACCGAATAAATGCCCTGCTCCTCGATAAGGGCGGAGACAGGCACGCTCAAGACATTCTCCATCGGCTTTGTCAACAAAAAGATCTCCACGAAAGAACCGGGGATAACCGCTCCTTTATTATCGAACTCGAAAGTCACCGGTACATAGAAAGAGTTCATATCGGAAGCCTTTCCATACGATAACAACCGTCCACGCAAATCAGACAATTTATAGAGAGCGTTATCATACGGAGTCATGAAATTAGCAGTTTGGATCATGGGAAGATCGTTGTAATACCTCTCAGACACGTCCGCACGCAATACCAAACGATTGTTTTGCGAGATCGTAGCCAAAGGCTGACCTACGGATACATAATCACCCTCTTTCACTTGGATGTTCTTCAAGTAACCGTTCAAGGGAGAGACTACAGACACGCCTTTCGCCGTCTGTTTTCCCGCTATCGCCTCATAAGCGACCTTGGCGTTCTCGTAATTCAAGCGGGCCTGCTCGAAATCCTTGGCGGATACGATCTTATCGCCTACCAAGGCTTGCATACGCTCGTATTCCTTTTTCGCCGTCTCATAAGCGAATTTAGCCTTTGCCGCCACGTCTCCATCAGAGAGGGCGTTGGAAGCGATACTCAACACGGCCTGTCCCTTGCGTACCGCCGTACCATCCACGAATGGCAAGCTACCAAACGAGATCACGCCGGGGACGGTAGCGACGATCACGGACTCCTCCCCTTGCGCCGCCATTACTCGTCCGCTCGTCTTAATCACATCCGTGAAAGGAGCGGGATTAACCGTTACAGTCTGCAAACCAACGGCCTCGGCTAAAGCCTTCTTAAAGACAATCTCGCCGGGATGGGTACCACCGGCCTCATGCTCATGCTCATGGTCATGGCCTTCGTGTTCATGTCCCTCATGATCATGATCGTGAGCCTCTAATTCATGATTATGCTCATCGTGTCCGGCTTGCGACGCATTTCCCGCACAACCGGCAAACAGGTAAGCGCACATCGCACCTACCAAATATATTTTCTTCATTGTGTAAAAAATCTTGATATCGTTAATAATAAATAGATAGGGGCAAGTCTGTCCTCACCCGCTCTCACAAACGAGGTATCAAGACATAGGAGGGGCACGAAGTCCCGAGGCACTCACTATCCAAGCGTCGTGCAGCGACTCAATGTAGGGGGCGTTCTCGTGATCAAGGAGCTGTCCGCAAAACGCCGGTTCAGGTGGATAAATGTAATCAAATAAAACGAGTAACGGCATCAGATGTATATCCACATCTCCATCCATAAAATGAGAAATATGCGTACTGAAATAGGCCAAGTTATGCCCGTCGCAACCGCAATCATGCGTATCTGTGCTTTTATCGCCATGCGCTTGCTCTGCGGTCAAGGATTGATAACAAGGCATCCCGTCCCGGTGATGATGGTGAGGGATAACCACAGAAAGCAACGCCAAGATGCCGGCCATCAGCACCACGTATTGTACAATCCTCTGTTTCATTTTCTCACGCATGGCACAAAGATAAGGATATTTTTCCGTTTTTTACATGAATGTTGTAAGTTTGCGGTAAATAAAAAGATAGATGAAGTTTGGAGTAAATAAAAAGATATTATTATATACCGCCGGTTGCGTATGGATTTTCGCCGGTATCAATATCTTACGCATCGGTATCGTCACATGGTTAAACGATACCCATTATTGGTTATTCAAGATCGGGGAAGCGACCATCGTTTTCTTGCTTTTCTTCAATTTGGTCTTTAAACGGCTTTTCTATAAACATTCCGAACGGATCTCCCGGAAAAACGGGAAACATTGCCCGTTCTCTTTCTTCGACGTGAAAGGTTGGATTATCATGATCTTCATGATCGCTTTCGGGATCACGATCCGTGCGCTCCATTTACTGCCGAATTCTTTCATTTCTGTATTCTATACGGGATTATCCACGGCGTTGATCATAACGGGATTCTTATTCTTGAGACAAGGAAAAACCGTTGGGAATTGAGAATTGAAAATTAAAGATACAACAATCAATAATTCTCAATTCTCAATTCTCAATTTTCAATTCCCAAGCTTTTCGCAGATCAACTCAGCCGCCTTCTTGCCGCTCATCAGCATGCCGCCAAAGATCGGTCCCATACGGAAGCTACCGCTTACGCCGTTAGCGGCCATACCGGAAACGAATAATCCCGGGTAGATCTCCTTCGTGTTCTCCACCGTCGTCTGCTCACCCAGCTCCACATTCAAGGAACGCTCGCCGATCACGCCTCCGGTCGGTGTATTCAATTGGATATCATTCTTACGGGCTACCACACGGGCGATCTCGCAATCATGCCCCGTACCTTCCAAGACAGCCTTTGCCATGATCGTCAACGGATCCACGTGCATCCCCTCACGGATTACCGGAGCCCAGTTCACTACCACACCGGCTACGGCATCGTTATGAAACACCACGTCCTCTACCGAATAGCAGTTAAAGATCGTAGCGCCCGCCTTCGTCGCCTGATAAATCAAAGCGGAAGTGGTATGTACCGAATCCATGATATACGTGCCGTTAGCACCCTCCTTATAACTTACGCCCAATTCCTTGATAATCGGCATAGCCTCTTCCTGCACCACGATATCGTTGAACATCATAGCGCCGCCCCACATACCTCCACCGGGAGCCAGCTTACGATCAAACAACGCCACCTTCTTACCGGCTTTCGCCAAGAAATAAGCGGCCACGATACCGGAAGGTCCCCCTCCCACGATCGCTACATCCACAGACAAGTTGCTCTTCAACTTCTCGAAGTAAGAGTCAATGATTCCACTTGAAACAATCTGTTCCATCTTAATAACTAATTAAAGTTTAAACATCAGGGAGCACATAGAGGTAACGCCCCCTTTATTTCCTAGTTCTACCTTATTTTCCCTTCGCCGGCATTACCCGGATCAGGTTCGATGGGTATAATCTCAGCCCGTATGACTCGGGCACCCCTATGTGAAAAGTCGGGGGCAAATGTACAAAAAATTAGTATATATGTACTCAACAGAGCCATAAAAGGCAAAAAACGCTCAGCCAAACAAAATGTAAAAAGTTTAGTCTTCTTCCGACCAGTCATCAGACCAACCGAATTCTTTATCCCGGAATAATTCAGCTAATCCCGAAATCTGCTTGAACCGAAGTAACTCATTTTTATCCATTCCAATATTACGCATGATCCACTTATCAGACATCCCAGATTTGACCAACTCCGTAACAATCTCCGTCATAAGTTCCAAGTTGTGCATCCCTCGAGCCCTGTTATGGCGAATGGTTGAAGCCATTCGGTTTGAAATATCTTTCTCAATCACCGTTACAGGCAACATTCCTTTCTCACGATCATAAATCCTTTGAGATTGCTTCATAACCAGATAACGATGATAACCATCTACTATCTCATATAAATCATCCTCTTCAAGATAATAACAGACGCAAGGCATCGTATAGCCATCCTCCCAAATGGAAAGTTCCAATAATCGCATTTCCGGTGGTGCCATGATATTAGGGTTATAGCTGTTGGCTACAATTTTTTCTATAGGGACAGCCCTAACACCATATGCCGGACTAACAAAGTTTCCCATGCTTATAAAAATTATATTTGTCCATTACTTCTTTTCTCATATCCCTCTCTCGTTTTGTCTGGGAAAAACCCATATACTTGCATGTATGATCGTTTTTCAAAATACAAACACACATACGTTTGTAAGTAGGGATTTCTTTAAACTCGGGTATATTGATATCATCGATATACTCCATCCGTACTGGTTTCTTATCCGTATGGTAAGCGGTACATTCTTCCACAATGATAGGAATATTAGCCGCCCGTAACTTAGCGATTGTCTCCTCACTGAGGCATCCCCCTTTTTCTCTCCAGAATTTACGGCTGACTCTTAACTTATTCAAATAGTTCTCACGAGTTTCTTCGGGTAAGGTATTTAGGAGAAAATACATATATTTCTCCCAAGAGAACCCGGCTGGGCACTTGATAGCCCTCCATCCCATAGCGGAGGTATTCCCATATATACCGGCAAAGCCAACACCGTTTACACGTCCAACCATCCGCCCCCACATGTCGGGATCGACAACTTTGTAAATGAACAGTGTGGATATCGCTTGGGATATGAATGGGCTCGCCACACGTTGCCGGGACAAAGGCACCCCTGCTTGATAATACAAATCATACAAATGATTATATGGCCAACCGAACTTTCCGTTCGCTATCCAGATATCCTGAGTTTTCCAATCATAAATAGGATATGCGTTATATATAGAATAATTCATTCTGCGAGTCCATTTATAATTAGCTAGTTTTCTGTAATTCTTATCACTATGTATGGCCCGCCACCTATTAAAACTCTCTTGGGTACGGATACCAACAAGGCAACATATACGCCGGCCCATTTTCCGTTGATACAACCAAAAAGGGAACATATTCTGAAAATCATAATCCCACATGTCCTCCTTGAAGAAGTCAAAGTCTTTCGCCCGGAGACATGAATGGGGCATCTCTCGAACCCAGATATCCCGGCACTCCTCGCTCCAAGGTCTCCAATATTGTTGAAACATAGATGTACATGTCTGGACTTTAAAAGGAACACAACAATGATAAATATCAAGGATATCGGAATTAGCGGCATAAACCTTTTCCACATATTCGGTCGTCTGGCTGTATTGAACCTCATAATCCATATGAAATACACCTAGTTTTCGTCCCGGAGCGTATCTACGAATATAATCTACACACAAATTCAACAGTACACCACTATCCTTTCCGCCGGAAAAAGAGACGTATACGTAATCGAAATAATCAAAAATGATCTTCAATCTTTTCTCTGTCGCCTCGTACACATCCATTCTTCGCATCATGACTCTACCTCCGGTAAATAATGCATTTTATCATAATTTTTCCACTCAACACATGTCTGGAACTTTTTTTGTGAGAACACTTTTACATGACGTTTATGCACAACAGCCATAAGTGAAGCTTGAGATGAAAAATCCTTTATGACTTCTTCAAGAAGTTCACTCAATACCGAAGGATCGTCACCACTCACGAAATAATTGTCTATAGAGTAATAGATATGTCCTTTTTTTACAGGCATAAAACCAACAACAGCCGTTTCATGAAAGGCTATATACCAAACGTGGCTACGAGATGTTTTAAAAGGGTAATTGTTATTTTGTCGCAAAATGGCTGGATTCATGACCAAAGGTGCGACAAGTTCATATAACAATTTGTCCGTTCCCTGCAATGTCATAATTTTCATGGTCTGCACTTAATAATATTACCATGCAAATTTAGGCATTATATATAGATACCGTAACCACAAAAACACAAAAATGTAATTTACCCTATTTATATTTAGTCACTCGCTCATCATCGATAACGCCTTTCCAATTCATACCAAAAGCGAAATCATACAGATGGCCCTCGCTGTCCGTATAGCATTTCATATCCCGGGGAACATCCTCGAATTGCTCCTCCACGATACGCATATCTGCCGGCATCTGCAAAGGCAACAAAGCGGAAGGCTCGGCTTTTCCACTGATGATATCCAAGACCGCTTGGTTTTGTACACCGAAGTTCACCAGAATGGCATCCGCCGAACCCTCGAACTCGGACATAATCGTGGGCTTATCCATCTCCAAAGATACGATTACAGGCTTACCTTTCATTTTAGCCTTTGTCTCCAAAACAGAAAGCATATCCTGCTTATTAGCTGTTTTCACGGACTTACCTTTATAAGAACGGTTCGTGAAATTCTCAAACGGATCTCCCCCCGCCAAACTTGGATTACGGGCATAGGTAGCTGTATAATCATTATACTGTAAACTGATAGGCATATAACCGTTTCCTCCTTTCTCACGATCGGATTTATCATACCCCGTACCACTGTTCGGGCTCGTCATAAAGACGATGGCGAAATCCGCCTCATCGGGATTATCAACGACCGTAAGATACCGTGACCGATGCCCTCCACTAAAGCTTGCACATTATTATTCCAGCGAGCCGCCACTTCTGGGCTTTGTACTCTCGTAACCAATACATGACGAACATTATCCTCGGTGAGGAATTTACGCTGCGCATCGGAAAGATCGGATGGCTGGGCTCCACTCTCATCAAAAGATTTGCCATTGTAGGTAGAAGCTCCAAACCCTTTCGAGGCACCGGGGATAGATTGATGGGCGCTATAAAGCATCAATCCGGCGATCTCCTCTGTAGATAACTGCCCGGCCAAATCAACGGCACGTTCCTCGGGGGTAAGACGCCAATCCTCATACGGATCAAGCAACCCGTTCCGATTCAGATCTTTGAAGGCATATCCGTCAACGGCAAGAAGTCTCACCCCCGAATTGGCCGAATATCCTAATACAGCTCCTTCTTGCTGGGTAACGATACGGATAGAATCTTTCTCTACCTCCGTCCACTTCGTGCCCGAACAAGCACAGGTGGAAACTAACAAGGCGCCCAACATACCATAGGTCAGCCGAACAGTAATAAAAGGTTTTCGCATACTTTCTTAGTTTTAATAGGTCAATCTCTATTCAATAATGGTTTCTCAAGAATACGATTTATCCGAAATGAGGCGGACGCTTATTCAATCTGCGCTCGATAAAGCTTTTCATAAATTCCACGGTCTCGTCGATCCCTAATACGGATACATCGATCGAGAAATTATAAGAAGAGGCCATTCCCCATGTCTTATTCGTATAATAATTATAGTAAGCCGCACGGGATTTATCAGTCTTCTCCATCATGTTCTTCGCCTCTTCCACTGTCACACCATGCCTTTCCACGGTCTTTTGGACCCGGCTCTCCACTGAACTATGGATAAAGAAGCTCAAACAAGCCGGATCATCCCGGAGGATATAATCAGCGCAACGCCCTACCAAAACACACGACTCAGTCTCCGCCAATTTACGGATAGCGTCACTCTGTATCTTAAAAAGACCGTCATTAGACAAAATATCATTATAAGGCGTAAACATCCCTCCCATAAAAGAAGAGTACCCCATCGTAAAAGCGTACGATAAACCACTGGAGGCACGTTCGTCCGCCTTCTCGAAAACATCCTCGCATAATCCACTCTCACGGGCCGCCACGGTAATCAGTTCCTTATCATAGTAACCGATACCCAACTCCTTCGCCAAACGTTGTCCGATCTCGCGGCCACCGCTTCCGAACTGGCGGCCTATCGTCAATATGATTTTATTATCCATAGATTTCAAGTTTAATTCAACTATTTACAAACGTACAAAATTATTTTTAAAGCCACGATAATAATATAATAAACACTAAAACAAAAAATAATCAAAGTTTATACTTACATTTGTTTTCGAATAAATTTAGTACACTCAATTTATCATGAATAACATTCATTCCAATACAACATTTCTTAATGAGGCTATAGACAAGAAGACCGATGTAGAAGATGAAAAGACCGACTTGATTTTGGCCAATATGATTGATTTGCGAAAAACGATGTCGGATGTATTGTCACTTCTTCTTGGAGCCAAAGAAAACTCGGTTATTGACCAAGCGCTATTCCGCATCTTACAATTTTTCGATGTGGATCGGGTGTATATCGGAACATTTGACGAACAAACTCATACTGTTGACTTTACGAATGAAGTTACTTGTGATGGCATTATCTCTATGCGAGAGGATTTACTGCGTCAACTCCCGCAAGACGAGATTCCTTGGTGGTACGATAGTATCAAAAAGGGCATGGATATCGTTATTCATGATGTCTCTAAAATGCCGGAAGAGGCGAAGAGTGAGCAGCATCTTCTGATTTTGCAAGAGGTTTCATCCTTATTAGTCATCCCTATTTTCAAGCAAGGCAAACCATCCGGATTTATCGGCTTTGATTCTGTAAAAAAGAAACGGAACTGGAGTGCCTTAGATATAGAGAACTTACATATGTTGGCTGATATCCTTTCCATAGCCATTGAAAGAGGGGAAGTCCAAGGATTAGTAGAACATACGGCTATGCAAGTCATGAAAAGCGAGACGAAGTTTAAGATCATTTTTGACAAGATGCCTTGGGGCGCCGAACTTTATGATGAGAATGGAGTGTTGGTAGATATCAACCAAGCGGATCTCGATATTTTTGGTGTTACCCGTGAGCAGGCCGTGGGACTGAATATGTTCGAGAATCCTAATATCCCGAAATATGTAAACCAAAGCCTCAAAAACGGAAAAGATATATTCTTTCCTCTTAATTATGATTTCAAGGTTGCTTCTCAAAACGGCTATTACGATAGTCATCATGATTCTAAAACAAAGCATCTGTTGGTAAAAGGAGTCACATTAAAAGACTCTCTTGATAATATATTCGGCTATATTTATATTGTATTCGACGATACCGAGAATCACATCAAGCGGGAACAAATCGAAAATAGCCTAGCCCGGCTAAAAGTATCAGTAGATACCGGGGATTCCATTCTTTGGGAATACGATGTAGAGAATGATAAATTGACCGTAGATTTTGGCCTCAATGAAGACATTAATAATAATGAGGGGCTAAAAGCGATTCATGATTACAACTTCAAGAATCAAGAAGACTATAAATCCTCAATCCATCCGGATGATTTTGACCGGGTATATAATAAACAGTTCAAACCTCTCCTGCAAGGGAAGATCAATAACTTCGTAGCGGCCTACAGGCGTATCCTCAATGGCAAAACATTCTGGTTCAACTCCAATGTACGCTCCTATAAATTCAACGACGACGGAACGCCTAACAGGATCGTAAGCTATACCTCCAACATAACCCAGCAACGGGAAAAGGAGATCGAGCTAATCAAGGTAAAGGAAGCTGATAAATTGAAGTCCGCATTCTTGGCGAATATGAGTCATGAGATACGCACGCCGCTGAACGCTATCGTCGGGTTCTCAAATATAATCGCCGAGATTGATGATGAGGTAGAGCGTCAATCTTATTTAGATATCATTCATAAAAACAATGATTTGCTACTGCAACTGATCGATGATATCCTTGATTTCTCTAAAATCGAGGCGGGAACCATGGATTATCATTTCGAGGAAGTGGACATCAAGGATATATGTGGCGAAATCGCATTGGCAGACTCTATAAAGATGCCTTCAGACGTGGTTCTTATCTTTGATCTCGGCTCCCCATCCGTAATCGTTAAAACCGATGAGCGGAGGGTTATGCAAGTGATATCTAATTTCGTGAATAACGCTATCAAATTTACCACAAAAGGAAGTATCACGATTTATTATGAGATAGAAGGGGATTTTATCCGAGTCTGCGTGAAAGATACAGGTATCGGTATCTCCGCGGAAAACCAAAGACGTATATTCGAGCGATTCATCAAGGTAGATACTTTCCAGCAAGGTACGGGATTGGGATTAACCATCAGCCGAACCATTATCGAGGCATTAGGAGGTAAAATCGGCGTAGACTCTGAAGAAGGGGTGGGTTCCACTTTTTGGTTCACTCTGCCTTTGGACACAAAACGGACTGATATTGAGCTTTCACCGGATATCCCCGTCCAATCCGAAGAAACGCCCCGTTCAGATAGGCATCATTCCATCTTAATCGCCGAGGACGTTTATGAGAATTATTTCCTTTTGGAAACCTTGTTTGGCAAGCAATACCAACTTTATCATGCGCTAAACGGGCAAGAGGCTATCGATATGTTCGAGACATATCATCCGGACCTAATCCTGATGGACATAAAAATGCCGGTTATGGACGGATTCGAAGCGACTCGCAGAATCCGCACCTTATCCAAGACCATTCCGATCATAGCGCTCACGGCATTCGCTTTCGAAAGGGAAAAGGAGATCGCCAAACAATGTGAATTCACGGATTATGTAGTGAAGCCCATTGATATAAAAGAACTAAAGAAATTAATCGTTAAGGTATTGGCATAAAAAAGCGTGTTGCGACAATCGCAACACGCTTTTTTTTACTTAGGCATCGGAGCGGCAGAAGGAGGAGGCGTTCCCAATCCCCATTCCTTATTCGCTTTCGGCCCCATCTCTAACTCTAACAAACCACCAGCGGCGATATCGCTATGATTGAACCAAGGCTGGTTCAAGGTTACGCCGTTCAACTTAGCGGATTGTACGTATTTATTCTCATCGGATGCGTTATTCGCACGGATCTCGAACGTATTGCCGTTACCCATATCCACTTTCACGTCGGTAAACATCGGGCTACCGATATTATAGGTAGGAGAACCCGGAGTCACCGGATAGAATCCCATCTGGCTGAAAACAACGAAAGCGGACATACCACCACCGTCCTCATCGCCCGGCACACCCATCAAATCATTGCGGAACCATTGATTCAATAAGGTACGAATACGTTTCTGGGTCATCCAAGGCTTACCCGCATAATTATACAAGTACGGGATATGCAAGCTCGGCTCATTCGCCATAGAGAACATACCTACGTTACCCGTATGATCCGGAAGCGTGGAATAGAATTGCCATTTAGACATACCCAGCGGCGTATTGAACATGGAATCCAAGGCAGAGGTAAACGCCTCATTGCCTCCGATCAAAGAGATCAAGTCACCGATATTATGCTGTACGTCCCAACGATAAATATATCCGTTATTCTCATCGTAATAATCACGGGCACCTAGACCGCCATCATAACGGTAATCCAATGGATAGATAAACTTGCTATCCTTATCTTTCGGATGGAAGAAACCTGTCTCCGGATTAAATACGTTCCGGTAATTGTAAGAGCGACGCAAATAATAATCCGCCTCGTCTTTCTTTCCCAATTCTTGAGCGATCTGGGACAAGCACCATTCATCATACGAAGTACCTAAAGTCACGGCGATCGGCTGACGTTTTTCCCAAATGGATACGTTAGGCACCGTCTCTTTCTCTCCCGGTCTCAATGCGGGAATATAGCCATGTTCCTTGTAGAAATCATCCAACCAACCGGCGGGAGCGGCAGACCACGGGATCAAGGTCTTTTCCTCGATACCTTTCTTACAAGCGATATAGGCTTTTTCCAGCTCAAACCCACGCAAGCCCTTGCGGTAAGCGTCGATCACGGTAGCGACAGCATGGTTTGAGTTCATACGGCGTGTATCTCCTGTCACCTCCGGGAAGGTAGGCATCCAATCGGTACCCATCTGCTCCGCCATCAGGAGATAAGAGTTGATGATATCGTTCTCACGCTCATTATCGATCAAGACACGCAGGGGATGTGTAGCACGGTAGGTATCCCAAATCCAGTCGTCCGTATAGAAAGACCGTCCGCCATCCTCATGGATCTTTCCGTCGAAAGCACTGTAATAATGTCCGTCCTCGCTCAAGTTTATCGGGCGTTCGTAGCAACGATATAAAGAGGTATAGAATACGGTCTTCTCATCCTTGGTACCGCCTTGTACTTGTATTTTACCTAAAGCGTCGTTCCAATCGTTGCGGGCGATCTTCGCTACCACATCCACGTCGTAAGCGGCGATCTCACGCTCCAGATTCTTCTTCGCCTGTTCCTCGCTGATAAAAGAGATACCGTAGCGAACGCCAAGTTTCTTCACGTCCTCCCCGAAGGAAAGGGCGATAGCGGCATTGATACCTTCCACGGAAGTCTCGTTATAGTTGACACTGCCGTTCGACAATACCCCCGCTTTCACAGGCTTCTGGTTCGTCTCGGCATATAAAAAGACTTTCGTTTTCTTATCTATATATTGATAACCGCTTACGGCGTTACCATTTACTTGTAGCTGTCCGTTACGGCTGTTAAATACCAGATAAGCCGGTCCCTCTTTCTCGAAAGTGAGCGAATATACGGCACTTTGATGGGATGGGGCGAAGTCCACGTTGATTTCCTCATTATCCAGATATACCTGATAACGGTACGGCAAAATCTTCTCCCGGTCATAGCTATAAGCGATCACGGGTCGCAAGCCGGATTCGTCACCTTGATAAGGGCATAAATTGAACGCAGAACGCTCACGATGGTTTGTCACGATAATAGGCAAACCGCCCAGACGGTCACCCGTGAAGTCCGCACGCTCCGGATATACACGTAGCATACTGTTCGGCAAATGCACGGTCGGGAAAGTAGGCACCAATAAATGGCTGATGTTTCCCATATAAGGATTCACGTAATCCACCGGGTCCATCGCAGAAGGAGAAGTCCCTCCGCCACCGGCACATGACACCCACAGGAAAACGGAAGCCAAAAGGGCCATCGAAGTTTTAAGCTTTGTCTTCATTTTGTCGATTATTAATTCGTTAATTATTCTTTGCTCCTCAGCCGGGTACTTTCCCGGCAATCCGTGAGACGTTGTCTCATGGGTAACAGAGCAAACCGCTCACTGGTAAGGGAGCTATTTACTCAGCCGTCTTCGGACGATTTTCCGGGGCAGCTCCGAACTCCTTATTCGGCGTGTTGCCCATCACAAAGGTAAGATTCCCTCCCTTCACGATATCATCATACAGAATATAAGAATTGTTATAAGGTTTACCATTTAGCAACACGGATTGGATATATACATTCTCCTTGCTGTTGTTCTGGGCTACGACCTCGAAAGTCTTACCCTCCGGCAAATGAACGGAAGCCTTATCAAATAACGGGCTACCGAACACGAACACGCCATTGGAAGGATTTACTTGGTAAAATCCCAAGGCAGACATGATATGCCAAGCGGACATCTGGCCACAATCCTCGTTTCCGATGATGCCCTCCGGCTGGTCGGTATAGAACACATCTTGGATGTAACGAACTTTCTCGGCTGTCTTCCATTGCTCGCCGGCGTATGGATAAAGGTAAGTGACATGATGGCTCGGCTCATTTCCATGGGCGTACATGCCGATCAAGCCACTGATATCCGGAGAGGCGTTCTCTCCTAACTCACCTTCCACCAAGAACAAAGAATCCAGTTTCGAGATAAACGGAGCGTCGCCACCCATCAACTCGATCAAGCCTTCCGGATGCTGGGGCACGAAGAATGTATAATGCCAACCATTTCCCTCACAGAAATCGCCTACGCTATGTATGGACTGGATCGGATCGTACGGCGTACGCCAGCTGCCATCATTCATTTTCGGACGGATAAAGTTGATATCCTTATCGAAATACTGCGTATAATATTTACCACGTTTCAAGTAATTCTGGTAATCCTCCGTCTTGCCCATTTTCTTCGCCATCAAGGCGATACCCCAATCATCGGCTGCGTATTCCATCGCGATAGAAGTAGCCTCACGTACCTTATCACAAGGGATATAGCCTTTTTCCAACACGTACGGCACCCCGTTTTGCTTCTCATAGACAGAGGAAGCAACCATATAACGATACGCACGGTCGGCGTCAAAGCCGGTAAAACCTTTCAGATAGGCATCCGCGATAATAGGCACAGCGCTATATCCCGGCATTTGATCCGTCTCACCACCAATCAACGGCCAGATCGGTAATTTCTCTTGCTGGTCGTAAATGCTTAACATCGAGTTCACCAAATCCGACACATATTGAGGCTTGATAATCGTGAACAACGGATGCAAGGTACGATACGTATCCCATAGAGAGAAAGTGGAATAGTTCTTCCAAGTATTGTTCGTATACACCTTATCGTCATGGCCACGGAAATCGCCATTCGCGTCGCAATACAACGTCGGAGCGATAAACGCATGGTACATGGCGGTATAGAAAACCTTCTTGGCACGCTCATCTTTCGTATCGATGGAGATACAAGATAATTGATCATTCCATTTATCGATAGCCTCGTTACGAACCTCGTCGAAATCCCAATGAGAAAGCTCCGCACGTAAGTTAGCCAAGGCATTCTCGCAACTTACGGAAGAGATAGCGACCTTTACCAAGGCGGTCGGGGCATCTCCCTTAAAGGTAATCACTCCCTTTACGGACTCGCCTGTCAACTCATCATTACCCGCGGCCTCATCATCGTTGAATACAGCCAAAGACTCGATCGGCTGATCACATTTCAACGTAAAGAATACTTTGTGACGTGGGCTCCAACCTTTGGAAAAACGGTACCCCTCGATCGTGTACTCATCAATCTTCTTCAAATAAGTGTCATACGCTTTATCACCGATACCCTCCTTCAAGTTGATCAAGAGGCGATGCTCGCTTCCCGACGGATACGTATAACGATGTAAGGCTACACGCTCGGTCGCCGTCAACTCCGCTTTTACGCCATTATCCATCAGCAAAGAGTAATATCCCGGAGCTACGGCTTCGTTGGCATGTTTATAATAGGAAGAAGCGGCTCCCTCCATATTATCTTGCTCGCCACGGGCGGTACGTACCTCGCCCGTATAAGGCATCAGAAGGATATCCCCCAGATCAGAACATCCGGTTCCGCTCAAATGCGTATGACTAAATCCGATAATGATACTATCGGAGTAATGGTAACCGGAACACCAGTCCCATCCCTTAAAAATATTCTGAGGACCTACTTGAACAGCTCCAAATGGAACGTTTGCCCCGACAAATACGTGTCCGTGTTCTCCCGATCCGATATAAGGATCTACATATGCGGTAAAGTCTGTCTTGTTTTCCGTCTTCTCCGGTGTAGCACAGGAGTATGCGAAAAATGTCAGGCATATCGCTATGCCTGACATTAATGGTTTGTGAATGAAATTCATCTTAATTGCTTATTTCTTCTTTTTACTAGGTTTTACTGAAATAGGGGAAAGTTTATTGATCCCTTCCTCGTTTACGGAGAATGAGTAAGGCATATCCTCCGGATTTATACCACGATTCATATTCGGCTTGTCACCCATCTTGAAGTCAATCACGCCACCCTTAAACAAATCGTTATGATCCAGATAATTCTTGGTGTAGTTCTTGCCGTTGAACGTCATGGATTCGATATAGATATTCTTATCGCTGTTGTTCGGGGCGTTGATCACCAAGTTGTTTCCATTCTCAAAATGGATCGTAGCCTTCTTGAACAGCGGAGCGCCCAACACATATTGGGTCGTACCCGGAGCGACCGGATAGAATCCTAACGCTGAGAATACATACCAAGCAGAAGTCTGGCCATTATCCTCATCACCGCAATAACCATCCGGACCCGGAGTATACATCTTATTCATTACTTGACGCAACCAATATTGAGCCTTCCAAGGTTGACCCGCATAGTTGTATAAATAAATCATATGCTGGATCGGCTGGTTACCGTGAGCGTAGTTACCCATATTCATCACGGTCATCTCGCGGATCTCGTGGATCACACCACCGTAGTAGCTATCATCGAACAAAGGCGGTACAGCAAATACGGAGTCAAGCATCATCACAAATGAATCCTTACCGCCCATCAAGTCGATCAATCCCTGAGGATCGTGGAATACAGACCATGAATAATGCCAGCTATTACCTTCCGTGAAAGCGTCACCCCATTTCAGCGGAGAGAACGGAGCCATAAACTCGCCATTCTCATTCTTGCCACGCATCAACTTGGTTTCCTTGTCGTACAGGTTCTTATAGTTCAACGCACGACGGGCATATAATTCCAATTCCTTTTTCGGACGGCCTAGTTGTTTAGCGATCTGCCAGATACACCAGTCATTGTAAGCATATTCCAATGTACGGGCGGCGTTCTCGTTGATCTTCACGTCGTAAGGAACATATCCTAACTTATTATAATATTCATGACCCAGACGTCCTGTAGAAGAGACCTTCGGGTGAACGTTTTCCGTACCATGAATCAAACCTTTATATAAAGTCTCCAAATCGTCAACCTTCACACCCTTCATATAAGCGTCTACCAAGATAGACGCCGAGTTATTACCGACCATGCAACCACGGTGACCCGGACTTGCCCATTCCGGGAAGAAGCCGCTTTCCTTATATGTATTGATCAAGCCCTCTTGCATCTCCTTGTTTACCGACGGGAACATCAAGTTCAAGAATGGGAACAAACTACGGAACGTATCCCAGAATCCGGTATCGGTAAACATATAACCCGGTAATACCTCACCATTATACGGACTGTAGTGTACCACCTCGCCCTGAGCGTTGATCTCATAGAACTTACGAGGGAACAACAATGAACGATAGAAACAAGAATAGAACGTACGATATTGATCCAAATCTCCACCCTCAACCTCGATCTTGCTCAAATGCTCATTCCAAACATCCTTACCTTTCTGAACCAAGGTATCAAAGTTATCGTTACCTAATTCCTTCATGTTGATAGCGGCCTGATCGAAGCTAATAAAAGAGGAAGCCACCTTCGCATGAACGATTTCACCCTTCTTCGTCTTGAAACCGATTACGGCTCCTACATGGTCACTCGTTTGCTCCTTCGCACCCTCTTTCAAAGAAGCGTCGGCAAATGTAGCCTCGTATGTGAAAGGCTTATCAAACTCGATCACAAAATAATTCTTGAAATTATCGGGAACCCCACCGCTATTCTTCGTTGAATAACCGATGATCTTATTCTCCTCCGGAATCACCTTGATATAAGACCCCTTATCCAAGGCATCCACCACGATATAAGAATGCTCGTTTTCCGGGAAAGTGAAACGGAACATAGCGGCACGATCTGTCGGCGTTAATTCCGTTACCACGTCATGCTCCGCCAGATATACCTTATAGTAATAAGCCTTGGCGATCTCTCCTTTATGCGAGAACCAGCTCGCACGTTTATCTTGGTCGAATTCCGGTTTACCAACCACCGGCATGATTGCAAATTGTCCGTAATCATTGATCCACGGGCTTGGCTGATGGGTCTGTTTAAAGCCACGGATCTTGTTAGCCGTATATACATACTGCCATCCATCTCCCATCTTTCCTGTCTGAGGAGTCCAGAAATTCATACCCCACGGACGAGCGATCGCCGGATAGGTATTTCCTGTAGACAACTCAAAAGAAGATTGCGTACCCATTAGCGGGTTTACATACTCTACTGGATCAAAAGCCTCATTCACAGCCGCTACCGCAGGTTTTCCCACCCACATCAACATCGCCGCTAAAGCTAAAGCCCAAACGCTTTTTTTCTTCATGATATAGCTATTTAATTAATAATATAATTTATCCGTTTTTGTGTTTTATATTCATAGTTGGACTACAAATATCCATTTAATTAACATGAATAGAAAGTGATTCTCGTGTCATTTATTTAGAAATATCCCTTTCTTTCTTATGAATTTCTGGCATTATACGAATCTAGGTGCAAATCTAACAAAAAGAATTAGAAAAAAGAAATCCAATGAGCTAGATCATGCCCTATTCATCGCACTTTTATCATTCCCGAAAAAGATTAAATATCACATGCGAGTTCCGTACGAACTATGTCTATTCTACAATATAATATTACATATAAATGTAATCAATCTAAACTTAATTTAAAACAAGAGCAAAATGACAAAGAATGAATCTAAGCTATTATCCCTTCAAGGGATAGCTAAAGCCTCAGCGTTCTGTTTGCTGCTTTCTGCCTTCTCTGTAGACGCCGCTATGGCCGTTCCCGCTTCCGCAGGTACGGTTGATGAAGTGATGGTCGTACAGCAGGGTAAGAAAGTGACAGGTATGGTTGTTGATGGTGCTGGTGAGCCTGTTATTGGCGCTAACGTGGTGGTGAAAGGCACTACAAATGGTACGATCACGGACTTCGACGGTAATTACTCGTTGGAAGGCGTGTCCGCAAATGACATCTTGGTGGTATCCTATATCGGTTATTTGTCCCAAGAGATCCCGGTGGAAAATCAATCTTCAATAAAAGTAACTTTAAAAGAGGACACTCAAACTTTGGACGAGGTTGTAGTTGTAGGTTATGGTACGATGCGTAAGTCAGACGTGACCGGTTCTATCGGTGTGGCTAAAGGAGACGACTTGACAAAGAATCAAAACTTTAGTGCGCTAGACAACTTGCGCGGTAAGGTATCTGGTGTAAACATCTTCTCAAACTCCAGCCAGCCGGGTGCTTATTCTAACCGTGTCGTTATCCGTGGTATGGCTACTATCAACGCTTCTTCAAACCCTCTATATGTGGTAGACGGTGTTGTTATGGAGAACTTCGACTTGGTGAACCCGAATGATATCGAGTCTATGGAGGTCTTGAAAGATGCTTCCGCTGCCGCTATCTACGGTGCTCGTGGTGCCAATGGTGTTATCATGGTAACTACGAAGCGTGGTAAGAAAGATGGTGAAGGTGTACAGGTTAGCTATCAAGGATCTGTCAGCGCAAGCCATATCGCTCGTAAGATGGATACGATGAACGCCCAAGAGTGGTGTGACGCATTCATGATTGGTCTGGAAAACGAGAATAAGTGGCAAGGTAAAAATTGGTCTTTGAACCGTGCTGATTGGTTTAATGATTCAGATTTCTTTGATGCAAACGGTAATCCTCTGTATGATACGAATTGGCAAGATGAGGCTACTCGTACCGCGGTTTCTCACAACCATCAGTTGAATATCCAACAAGCGGGTAAGAGCTCTTCAATGGGTGCTTTCTTGAACTATACGGATCAACAGGGTATTGTAAACAATACGTATAATAAGCGTATTAATGCGAAGTTGGCATACGACGCAAATCCTACGAAGTGGTTGTCTACGGCAGTCAATGTATTGGTTAACCATACATGGGGGCGTTATACGCCTGAGGATGGTGGTGGCCAAGAGGCTCGTCGTACCATGATCGAGATGGTTCCTTGGATGCCGATTCGCGATAAGAATGGTAAATATACCACTTCTACCTCTTCTTCCATTGGTGATGTATTAGGCTTTGAGGGTATGTCTAACCCAGTCATGATCTTGGATATGCAAAAACGTATGCGCTACAACACGCAGGTGTTTGGTAACGCCGCTTTGACATTCCACTTGGCTGAAGGTTTGGATTTGAAGACTCAACTAGGTCTTGACCATCATAATAAAACGTATAGAGGTTATTCTTCTATCGATTTGAACAACATCTCCATGCCGAATGGTTGGGCTGAGTACCAAAATTGGAATACACTTTATTGGCAGGAGGAGACTTACTTGACTTACAATAAGGTATTCGGTGATCATCGTATCAACGCTATGGCTGGTTTGTCTTGGCAAGAGCGTGTGCAAAAGTGGAATAAGGCACGAACAGAAGGTTTCTCGGATGATTTCTTTGAGGACAATAATATGTCCGCAGGTACAACTCCGGCATCTCCTGAGTCTTCTTACGATCGGTGGGCGATGAACTCTTATTTCTTGCGTTTCGCTTATACATATAAAGATCGTTACTCCGCAACCGTAACAGGTCGTGTCGATGGTTCCTCTAAGTTTGGTGAAAACAACAAGTATGCGTTCTTCCCATCTGCAGGTTTGGCTTGGAATATCTCTCAAGAGGATTTCATGCAAGATCAAAGCACGATCAGCAATTTGAAGTTGCACACTAGCTACGGTTTGACTGGTAACTCCGAGATTGACACTTATCGGTCATTGGCTCGTGTTTCTTCTGGTACGCTTTTGATCAACGATATTCGCGCTCCGTATTCTTACATCAGCTCTATGGCGAACCCGGATTTGAAATGGGAGAAGACTGGTCAGTTTGATGTTGGTTTCGAGATTGGATTCTGGCAGAACCGCTTGTCTTTCGATGTAGCTTACTATAACAAGAAGACAACCGACTTATTGTTGGATTGCCCGATTCCTCACACTACAGGTTTCACGACAGTGTATAAGAATATCGGTTCTGTAAGAAACCAAGGTATGGACTTAATGATCAGCGCACGCCCAGTTCAGACACAAGACTTCAATTGGAGTTCTACGATTAACTTAAACTTCAACAAGAACAAGATCCTTCAGTTGGGCGACAATAATGAGGATATCGAGATGAACAGCTGGGTAGGTGGTTCTGAAAGTATCTTGCGTGTAGGTGAGAACATGAGTTCTTTCTATGGCTACAGACGTTTGGGTGTTTATACGGAGGAAGATTTCAATAACGGCTTGTGCGAGAAGAACCAGATCGGTCGTGCGAAACGTACGGATAAGAAAGAGATCATCGGCAAAGGTATGCCGGACTGGACTGGAAGCTGGATCAACAACTTCTCTTACAAAAACTTCGATTTGACGATGGACTTGCAGTTCGTATGGGGTGTTGAGACCATGCAACAGTTCTACCACTCTACTTACGACCGTTTCGGTATCACGAATGGTTTGAGCAATATTTTATATGACGCATATAACGGATCGAACCCGAACACGATGCAACAGGCTGTTTACTTGTGTAACTCAGGCCATGCAGGTCAGGATACGACAGTAGATTCTCAATGGATCGCCAATGGTTCTTACTTGCGTTGTAACATGTTGCAATTGGGTTATACTTTTGACTCAAACGTGATTAGCAAGATCGGTTTGTCTGCTTTGCGTTTGTACGCAAGTGCGAATAACTTATTCTTGATTACTGCTAGCGATTTCACAGGTTACGATCCTGAGGGTACATCGCAGGGTGATAGTAATAAGTTCGGTCAGAACATGGTATTCTTCTCTTATCCAAGAGCGAGAACTTTCACGTTCGGTGTTAATGTAACATTTTAATTCATTTAATCAGTAGAATTTTTAGAAATGAAAAAAATATTGACAGTAGCGATTGCATGCGCTTGTTTAACCGGGTTCAGCGCATGTAATGATTTCTTGGAAGAGAAACCGAAGTCATCGTTGACAGCCCCGGATTATTACCAGACAGAGGCTCAAGCTCAGGCTAACGTGAACTATTTGTATCGTACGGGAGCTTCAAGTAAGCTCACAGGTGCGGGTAGTGCTTACGTAGGTCCGTTTGCCTCTATCACAGGACAATTGACCGGTTACTTTACAAACAGTTATGAAGGTCAGGAGCTGACTTGTAAATATTCTCGCGAGTTGACTCGTCAGCAGAATACGATGACTGTTTCCGTAACTATTGACGGTATATGGGATGATTGCTACAAGGCTATCAACGTAGCTAATGGCGCTATCAAGTATATCCCCGAGATCTCAATGGATCAGTCTTTGGCAAATCGTTTGATCGGTGAGGCAAAGTTCTTTAGAGCTTGGAACTACTTCAACTTGGTGAAGATCTTTGGTGGTGTTCCATTGACAGTAGAGCCGTACGAATCTATGGAGAACATGTATTTGGAGCGTGCTTCTGTAGAGCAAGTATATGCTCAGGTCGAATCCGACTTGAAGGATGCCGTTAATGCTTTGCCGGCTGCTACTTTCTACAACAATAGTAACCGTATCACGAAGTATGCTGCCGCTATGGTTTTGACTTCCGTTTATATGCAACAAGGTAAGTATGCCGACGCTGCTTCTGCGGTAAAGACGGTGATCGATTCTCCGCATGCTTTGGCAACCAACGATGATTTAGCATTGGGTTCTGCCTATAATAAGATCCGTACGACAGACGGTTTGGCTGAGTCTATCTATTCTTATGAGTACAACGCAACGATCAGTAACGGTGGTTGGTGGCCTACTTATGCGTTCAACTCAGCGGCTACAGCTATATTTGGTACGTATTCTATCTTTGAGCGTACATACGGGCCAACGAATCAATTCTTGAACGTGTATGCGGCAAACGACTTACGTATCCAGCCAAATCAATTCTTCCATTGGAATTATACAAATCCGGATAATGGCAAGACTTGGACGGCTCCTGAGAATGCTTGTGGTTGCTGGTTCTGGTATGATGAGGACGCTTTGTTGAACACAGGACGTTCTACGAAAGACCGTGATATCTTCCGTTACGCAGAGGCTTTGCTTGACGCTGCTGAATCTATCGCTCAGTCTCAAGGTGTAACAGCTGAGGCTGCCGGCTATTTGGCACAAGTTAAGGCTCGTGCAAACATGGAAGGTAAGACGGTAGCCGCAATTACTGCCGATCTTCAGAAATTAGGTAAGCAGGCCTTTATCGAGGAATGCTGGACAGAGCGTTTGCGTGAGTTCCCGTTGGAATTCAAGATTTGGGATGACTGTTTGCGTACAGGTAAGTTCCCTGTAATCTCTTCTACAGAGAAGGGTAAGGTTACATACGTTGACTTAGTTGGCGCAAAGAACGCTTCCGGCGCGACCTTCAAGTCTTCCGACTTGTTATGGCCGATCTCTTTGAACGAGATGCAACGTAACCCGAGTTTGACTCAAAATGAGGGTTATGCCGTTCAATAATAAATTTCAATAACTGATGGCTAGAGAGGGAGGGAATGAGCGATCATCCTTCCCTCTCTTTTTGGTAGCTTGATTAGTCAGCAAGTTGCATGAAACAATGTATAATATACAGAATTTTGGTTTGGTTGTCTTATTATTCACTTTCAACTATGAAAACAAAAGAGCAAGAAATGACATACTGGATTCTGCTAAGTTAGAAGGACGGTTGGAAGGTGAAGAAAAAAGAATGATTTTCTGAGCAGTACTACTGACTTACTCAAAGGATATATACTTATTTTGCCCACGCAGTATATATTACTTTGCCAAGTCACTAGTACTTCATAAACATCCTTTACTTTGACACAGGCTAGAGGATAAGCAATTGCTTCCTTCTGTAAACAAAAAACGCCCAAAATTGCTCTCTGCTATAAACAATTTGTTATATTTGCATATATATAAGTACGATTATGGAGCGATTGATAGAGATGTATCGAAAGAAGTTGCGATTTACCTCTACCGCCTTTATTAGAAGCACGGTGTACGAGATTAATCGGGATGCCCGGTTGATCGGTATAAGAGGTGCTCGGGGAGTGTACCGCAACAGCATATCAAGCGAAATTTTCCGCAAGACGAACGAACCATATATGTCAGCTTAGATAGTATCTATTTCTCTGACAATACATTATATGACTTTGCGGATCGTTTCGTGAAACGAGGAGGAACACGCTTACACTTGGATGAGGTACATAAATCCCCCCAGTAAAGCCAAGAGTTGAAGAATATATACGATGATATGCCAGAACTGCAAATTATCTTTACCGGCCCCTTTTATCCCGAATATCAGTAAGCTCTGCGAATGGATTAGTATCACGAGAAACGTTTTATTGACTTATCTAAACGTATTGGCAGAAAGTAAGCTGACCTACAACTGTTTCTACTTTTGGTATCTCTCGCCTGCAAAAGCCGGACAATATCTACTTGAAAAATAGAAATCTGATGTATATCCTCTCGCCTTTGAAAGCGAATATCGGCAACATGCGGGAGACGTTCTTTGCGAACCAACTGAAAAAGTCTCACCAAGTAACAACCTTAGATTTACATCCGAGTATTACAGATAAAATAGAAAGGATAAATTTGTAAAGTATGAGCGAAGCCAACGATTTTTTAGTGGATGGAATTTATACGTTCGAGATCGGTGGCAAACGAAAAAGGTACTCACCAATAGAAGGGATACCGGACGGTTTTATCGTTGCGGATGATATAAAAATAAGATCCCGTTATGGATGATGGGGTTCTTGTATTAAGGAAGAAAGGGAAGAATAATCACTCATCCTTCCCTTTCAGCCATCAGTTATTGAAATAAAAAGTAATTACTTCGCTGAATATCCCTCATTCTGAGTTAAATTCGGATTACGTTGGATCTCGTTTACAGGGATCGGCCAGTATAAGTCTGTTGCCTTGAATGTAGCACCGCTACCATTCTTAGCGCCAATTAAATCAACGAATTGAACCTCACCTTTGTTTGTAGCGGAGATTTGAGGGAATTTACCTGTACGAACACAGTCATCCCAAATCTTCATTTCCAATGGGAACTCACGTAAACGCTCTTTCCAGCACTCTTCAATAAAAGCTTGCTTGCCTAATCTTTGAAGCTCGGAAGCGATTGTAGAAACATCCTTACCTTCCATGTTAGCACGTGCCTTAACTTGTGCCAAATAGCCGGCAGCCTCAGCGTTTACCCCACTAGACTGAGCGATAGCTTCAGCGGCAGATAATAATGTTTCAGCATAACGATAGAAGTTCCAGTCTTTCGTACCCTTACCAGTCTCTAAGATAGCAGTCTCATCATACCAGTACCAGTTACAAAGCATCTTCATATCCAGAGTTGTTCCATCAACAGGATGCGTATATGTACGATGGAAGAACTGATTCATCTGGGCACGCAAGTCTTTCTCACCATACACATTCAAATAACGCTCGCTAACACCATACACATTTACCCACAAAGAGTATTTGTTTCCAGTAGAAGAATTAGCGAAGAATGTCGGAGAAATCAAATTGAATGCGTGAACCGGGATATTACCGTTAGGAGAAATAGCTGCGTCATATTCACGGGCATAAATAACCTCTGGCAGATCATCTGTTGTACGTAACTTATTGAACGCACTACCTTCCGCAAGGTTATCGTTAGTAGCCAAAGCGAATTTTCCGCTATTGATTACATCTTTCAATGGAGTAACCGCATTAGCGTACTCTCCTAGTCTCATGTAAACATCGGCCAGCAACATATCAGCCGCATATTTTGTCACACGGTGACTATTTCCTGCAAAAGTAGCATTAGGTAAATTCTCTACAGCAAACTGTAAATCAGGAATGATAACTGTATTGAAAACTTCCGATGCAGCCGTACGAGTCGGATATTCAACCAAAGTAGCATCTTCTGTAGGTTCTGTAACCATTGGAACATCACCAAACATTTTTACAAGATAGAAATAGTTCAATGCACGGAAGAAACGAGCCTCTGCTTTATACTGAGCTTGATTATCCATTTCCACACCATCAACATACTTGATAACTGCGTTCGCTACATTGATCGACTTATAACAACTTTTCCAAGTGTCATTAGTCAAATAATTACAACAAGATTGCGTAAAGTCCTGACGAGTCAACTGGCGAGCATAGGAACAGTCTACTTCCTGACCTTCATATTCATTCACGAAATAACCAGTTACCATGTTCATTACAGACAAGCTAGAACCTCTATAAGCACCAGTCATATTACCCATCTTATCAGGAGCACCATCACGATATAGATAATTGACATTGCCAATAATATCAGCACTTGTCTTATAATAGGTATCCAAAGTCAAGGACGACTTCGGATCCTCATCCAAAAAACTGTCACATGCGGTAAATCCTACCAATCCCGCACATAAAATAGCTGTTGTTAATATTTTTTTCATTGCAATTTTCTGAATAATTTAATTAATTAAAATATTACATTTACACCCAACGTAAACGTTCTAGCTCTCGGATAAGAGAAGAAGGCCATATTCTGACCAAATTGTTCTGGAGATACTGAACCGTTAGATGTAGAGATCTGAGATGTACTTTCAGGATCGTACCCATTAAAGTCTTTCGCTGTAATCAAGAACGCATTGTTCACATTCAAATATAGGCGTAAGCTACTAAACGGAGTCTTTGCCAATTGATTTGAGTCAAAAGTATAACCTAACTGGATTAAGTTCGCACGTAAATAAGAACCATTAGCCACCCATTGAGAGTCTGTCAAAGTATCCTGTCCTGCGTGACCACCGTTGAACAACCAGATAGCTTGCTGCATAGAATTAGGATTCGTTCCATTATATGCGTCATACAAGATATTTGTCAAGCCGTTAGTCTGTCCGAAACGGTCATATGTAGAGTGATAGAACTGTTGCAAGGTCTGAACACCAGCGACAAATTGTAAATCCAAAGTGAAATCCCAATTCTTGTAACGTAATGTATTGATCATAGATCCAGTCCAATCGGGTACACCTTTACCTATGATCTCACGCTCAGAAGAACGTTTCGCACGACCGATCTGTTTCTTCTGGCAGTTACCAGCTTCATAATCTTCTATTGTATAAACGCCTAAACGTTTGTAACCATAGAAACTACCTACGCTTTCGCCTACACGCAAGATAGAAGCACCGCTCACCCATTCGTTTTTCAAGATATCCTCGTCATTGTCACCCAAAGATAAGATCTTATTTTTATTGAAGTTAGCATTGATGGATGTTGTCCATGTGAAGTCTTTTGTATCAATATTGCGAGTAGATAACATCAGATCCAAACCTTGGTTACGGATAGAACCGATATTCTTATAAACAGTCTCGAAACCTGTTGTATGAGGAACCGGAGCATCCAATAACAGATCAGAAGTCTTCTTGTTGTAATAAGAAGCATCTAACGTAATTCTATTATTGAACAAACCTAAATCGAAACCTATATCGAACTGGGCGGTTTTCTCCCATTTCAGATCAGAGTTAGGCAATCTATTTAAATAAGAATAGGAATTACGTGTTCCGTTCAATAATAACGTTTCGCTCTTAACTGTTGCTAAAGATTTGTAAACACCAATCTCAGAGTTACCAGTCAAACCGTAGCTGGTATGCAACTTCAAGTTGCTGATCGTATTTTGATCAGACATAAAGTCTTCTTGCGTGATGTTCCAAGCCAAACCCGCTGATGGGAAGAACGCATATTTATTATTCTTACCAAACTTAGAAGAACCGTCATAACGACCAGTAATTGTAGCGGAGTAACGATCCTTGAATGTATAAGCGAAACGTAAGAAATAGGAGTTCATAGCCCAACGTTCCCAATAAGTCTTCGGAGCATCAGGCTTCGTACCTGCGTCCATATTGAAGTCCTCAAAGAAATCGGTAGTGAAGTTTTCTGTATACATTCTAGAATAATCATACTTGCGCTCCTGCCAAGACAAACCGGCCATAGCGTTGATACGGTGCTCGCCAATCGTCTTATTATAAGTCAAGTAAGTCTCTTCCTGCCAATAAAGAGTATTTGCATGATATCTTTCAGCACGTCCATGTTGGTCATATGCCAAATTCACCAAGTCACTTGGCATATATTTATGCAAAGTCTTAAAGTTAGCGTCAACACCGAATTGAGTCTTCAAATCCAAACCTTCGATGATATGGAATGTCAAGGCTGCATTACCGAATACTTTTGTATTATAGTTCATATTCTTATAGGTCTTCAAGATATGAACAGGGTTAGACATTGCCTCAAAGTCCATTGGCATCCCTTCTGGAGTATTGGTGGAGGTATATTTGCCATTATATTGAACCGGCATCCAAGGAACCATTTCAATCATAGTACGACGAGCATCCTGTCCACCACCGTCTTCTGGAGTAGAGTTACCCCAAGTATGGTTCACCGCCAAGTTGATCGCTGTAGATAACCATGTTGTAGGATTCGCATCATAAGCGATCTTTGCATTCAAACGTTTTGAATAGGTATTCAACATGATACCTTGGTTATCAGTATAGTTCAAAAATGCACCCATAGATGATTTCTCGCCACCTTGCTGAACATTCAATTGATGGTTATGAGAGATCGCTGTACGAGTTGCCTCATCTTGCCAATCTGTATCATAAAGAGGATTACCGTTAGAATCGAAGAAACGACGATCTGTAAACCAATCCGCACGATTAGTAGACCAGTTAAATGGATTGCCATCCTTATCAGATCCCCATCTATTCTCATTCTCAATACCTTGCATAAAAGCATCGCACCACTCCTGCGCATTCATCGTATCCATCTTACGAGCGCGATGAGCCAAGCTTACAGAACCAGAGTAGCTAACCTTCGTTCCACCTTCTTTGTTACCACGTTTCGTAGTAACCATGATAACACCATTGGCACCACGAGCACCATAGATAGCGGTAGCGGAAGCATCTTTCAATACCTCCATAGACTCGATGTCATTCGGGTTCATCAAATAGAAGTTCTCCATTACTACGCCGTCCACAACATACAACGGATCAGAAGAGGCATTAATTGTCGCTTGACCACGGATAACAACACGGCTACCATAAGCACCCGGCTGGCTAGAGTTAGAGAAGATATTTACACCGGCAGCCTTACCACGCAAGTTATCCAATGCACTAAAGTTTTGAGCTTTTAACATCTCTTCTCCTTTAGCTGTAGAAATAGAACCTGTTACATCCGATTTACGCATCGTACCGTAACCTACTACTACTACCTCATCCAAAGTCTGTGTATCTTCTTTCAATGTAACATTGATTGCAGATTGGTTGCCTACAGGGATCTCTTGAGATAAATAACCAATATAGGAAATCACCAAAACTCCGTCGGCGGGCACACCCTCGATCGTATAATTTCCATCGAAATCAGTGATCGTACCGTTTGTAGTGCCTTTCACCACCACGTTAGCGCCAATAACAGGCTCACCTGTACCGTCAACAACCACACCTGTTACTTTCTTGCCTTGCTGCACTGCCATTACTTCATCAACCGTGCCTGCGGGAGCGGGAGCGGCCATAGCGGCGTTTACAGAGAAGGCAGAAAGCAGCAAACAGAACGCTGAGGCTTTAGCTATCCCCTGAATGGATAATAGCTTAGATTCATTCTTTGTCATTTTGCTTTGTTTTTTAATTAAGTTTAGATTGATTACATTGTCTATGTAATTTTTATCGTTATAGATGGACATAGTTCGTACGGAACTAGTGCGCCATTCATGGTCTATATCATTAAAAACTGGGCAAATGTATAACTTTTTTTGTAAACTAGACTTAAATCTATAGTATTTTTTTAATAAAAATGACACATTTATCACAAATCACCCCTTGAAACCAAGAATATCAGCCCTTAAATGTACTAAAAATATATTGTTCCGTACGGACTTACAATAGTATCATCGTCTTTCTATCACATAAATAATTAACTATCAAATATTAACAGTAAAAACACTTTAAATTGGTTACAATAAACAAATGTTAAATTTATTGAGATTCAAGGCTAGGCGAAAATGGCACTAGTATGGCTTCTATGAAAAAAACAGATAATATATTCAGAGACTGGATAATATAAAAAAATTTAGCCTTCCTTTATAAATAAAAGAAGAACCACATTATCTACAATCTTTCTACCAAGAAAGCGCCATAGACTTATTCCCACAAGGCTTGAAATCCAATAAGGCATTACCCGAAACAGAGTCTCTCATGACACTCTTCACCCATCACTCTAACACAAGCAAGTCTTCTGCTTAGAATAATACCGATTTATTTGGGATTAAATCCTATCAAAACATTCAATATACAAACATAAGACAAACTGGATAAGGGCGGGCAAACCCCGCCCCTACCATGCTACCAAGATAATTTTATAAACTTATTCTCCCACGGAGCGAAACTCAACGGATTCCCCGAAACTGGGTCTCCAACGACATCACAAACCGTAGTTTTCACAAAATTAATTTTATCTGAAGTTACGGAGAAAGTAGCTGGCTTCCCGCCTATCTCACGCAATTGAAGCATAACAGCATTCTCGCCTTCCACAGGCCTCATGTTTACCAACAACAAATTCTCCGGTACGATCTTGAAAATGGAAGCCGATTGAAGAGGCTCCACCTTTTTATCTCCGGCAGGCAAAACACGGGTCAAGAACGGAATCCGGTTTTCCCAAGCGAACTTAGTCGCATACTCAATAGTGTTGTCTTTCGAAGAGTTGATGAAGTAACTCCATTGCATCTCTCCCATTTGGTCCGCATTGAAATTGGTTACCCAATAGTTGTTCATCGGCCATGAATACATATTCGTGGACTGAGGTACGGCTCCGGCCTTATACCGCCCCGTATTGATCGCCCCAAATTGCATTAATGGTATTTCTTGGCTACCCATCACGACCTGTGACTCTCCATTACGAGCCGTAGCGAAGTTTTGCACCGTGTACCAATCGTTAGAGGAGCCCGGGATTTGGTCTACACCCGCCTCAATCGATCCGCCGGGTACATCCAAATGGATCTTACCGCTTTCAACCTCAAACGGGAAAGCGATATAAACCGCTTCCGGATCTGTTACCGCTTTTTTACGCAAGCGATAAACTACCTCGATTTTCTTTGTTACGTTAAATACACGGAATTCCACCATCAAATTATTCGGCTCACGTCCCGCTACTGTCTCTCCCCGAAAACGATATGTATCCCAAACATCGCCTTTCTCATATTTCTCGAAACGCATCTTCTCGGGACGACGGCGGAGGAATTGGGGAGCACGATATTGTTCCATCGGATGACGGCTATCGATAATCTCATAAATAAACTCTCCCATCTCCCATTCCGCATCCGGCGTAACCAATTGTTTGTTCAAATCCTTATCATATAATTTACGAATCGTACCTTTACGGGTATTGAAGTCGATGGCATACCAAGGATTCTCCACATGTGTCTCTTTTAATTCCGTTGCGCCCTGTATTTCCGGACGTGGCGCATCCTTTACTTTTATATAATACTGCGCATATCCCAAGGCCGGGACATCTTTCACGTAAAAGCTCCAATAGGTACCGTCGGAACGGCTTTCGCCAGCTTGTGCGGGAATTACGTTGCCAGCCGCATCCACGATCTCGAAAGCCTTGTCTTTCGGAAGAATCTGATGATCGACATAAGCTTTAGCGATACCGCTATAACTCCAGTTGAGCGTATTGAATACAGCGATAGACGGAACGTCGCTTTTAGGCACGAATGATTGTAATATACCCATAGTAGCCTCTCCCAGCAAACCGGAATGGCGATAGGCTTCCCACGCATACGATTGTTTCAAGGAGCGTTGTTCCCAAGTTTCCAGTCCATAAGCGTTACGTACGCTCTCGCTATGCCCGAAAGTATGCTCATCATAGAACAAAAGAGCTTTGTTGATGTCCTGAATCCGATCATTGATGTCTTTCGGCAATTGAGCGCCTAGCATTTTAGCAAATGACAATCCGGCTTGATTCGCGATAATATCCGAATGAGTCACACGAGATATGGCGGCTTCACGGGCACCGGAAGCGAAACCATCCGTCCACCAATCCGGCCAAGCTCCACGAATAGTCTGAATATGATCCGCATATTGGCTCTCTACCGTCTTAAAAAACTCACTGGCTACCGCCGTGCGTAATTTCGGCCATTCATACTTCTCATTCCATTTCTGTAACATCTCGCAACTTTTAGTCGAAGGGGGCGCATTATCCGTAAGATATCCCGAATGCTGCACCGCTAATATATCATACGGATAATTTTTCGCTTCCATTTCACCTAAATAAGTTAAAACACGCTCCTCAAACTGGTCAAAGTTATCTGTATGAATCCCGAAAAAATTACCATAGTGATAATGCTCCGCACGATAAGTCAAGACCTTCTTCCCAGAAGGTGATTCCCACCAAAACACCGTAGGTTTATCAAAGCAGATCAACGCTCGATGACCATGGGTTCCCATATTCACATATTTCACGCCGGCATCTGCGAAATACTCGCTGAAACACCAACCGATACCATTCACGTCGTCTTGCATAGCTACCTCGGCACGCATCCCATTTTCCCTGAATTGCTTGATCGGATAAAGAGAAGCGGCAAGTGTCTGCTCATCCGGTAATTCGTCAAAATTCAAGAACATCGTTGCTAATTCAATACGGCCTTCCTTTACCCGTTGCTTCAAGCGAGCGATCTGTTCCGCAGGACGACATTTCAAATATTCGCTAACCGCCCAAGCGATCTCGCAAGTCCAACGGAACTTAGCGAAATCCGGATAATTATCCGTAGCGTCACAATAATCCAACGCATAATCAATGTATCGAAGCTGTTCTGCCAAGATTTCCATTTGGGAACGGGTATAACCGATATCCGTATGGGTGTGTTGCACCATATTCATCTGCCAATGGCGAACCGGTTTTACGGTAACCGTACTTTCCTCTTTCTCTTTCCCACTTGTCAGCGTCAACGGTAATTGGCGAGTCGTGCTAACCTCGGGTATCTCGATTCGGAATACATTATCCCCGGACACCAGTTTCTCTTTATGGCTTTGCTCGCCTAAATGGATCGTCACTGTAGAAGGTTCTCCTTCATGTTTTACGGAGATCTCGACCTTTTGGGTCAGTCCGTTTTTCGATTTATAAACCGCCGGTAATACACGGCTCTTGACATCCGATAATCCCGGAGACGCATGAACCGACAATGTCCCGATCAACAAAGCCAATCCTGCTGATAAATAAGTTCTTTTTTTCATCTTATCGTGTTTTTATTGATATAAGTCCTATATACAACATACATATTAATAATAGCATCAAGCCGGCTACCTGTCCGAACATATCGGCTATGCCTCCCATACAAGGCGTAATCAAAGCGCCTCCTGATACACCCATAATCATCAAGGCCGAGACCTCGTTCGATTGCTCCGGCCGATGTTCCAACGCAAAAGAGAACAGGATCGAAAACACATTCGAGCAAGCCAAGCCAACCAGTACGATCATAACGCCCATGCCCCACAAGCTATCCGAGATAAGCAATCCTACGAAAGCAAGGATAGCGATAAGCATGCTTCCCCTTAAGAAGGGTCGTGACGAGATCCTCGCCAGCAATATAGCCCCCAGGAAAGAACCTCCGGTACGAGCGGCGAAATAAAGGCTACTCCCTAATCCAGCCTCTTGCAACGGCATGGATAACTTTTCCATCAATAGCTTAGGGATCGTCGTATTCAGACCGACATCGATCCCGACAATACACAGAATCCCCAAGAAAAGCATCCGTATCCTAGCATCTTTACATAAAGCTAACGTAGAGGCGAACGAGGCTTCTTGCCCCTCTCCTTCCTCTTTACCCGGAATAGTCGTTATCAACCAGATGATAGATAACAAGGTAGTCACCGAATAGACAATGAATATCAACTTCCAATCTCCCCAGAAAGAAGAAGCTATACCTGCAATAATCGGCCCTAAGAAGGAAGATACCGCCTTAATAAACTGCCCTAAAGTAAGCACGCTCGTTACTTTATCCGGATTTACCACCCGCGCTACCATCGGATTCAAGGACACTTGCAAGATCGTATTTCCAATTCCCAGCAAAGCGAACGCAAACAAGATACAAGCAAAGTCATAGAAGAATAGAGGTATCAGCATCGCCAAGGTTGTGATAGCCAAGGCTACGACCACCGTATTCCTACGCCCGTGCCGTCCCATCCAGATACCGGTAGGGACAGAGAACAGGGCGAACCAAAGAAAGACCATCATGGGCAATAGGTTCGCCAACGTATCGGACAAACCAAAGTCCATCTTCACATAATTCGTGGCAATTCCCACGACATCCACGAATCCCATCACGAAAAAGCCGAAAAGGATCGGGAATATAGCGGAGTTCGTACTTTTAGTTCTCATATCGATCTTTTGGTTGGTTACCCATTTCTAAAACCAAATGTCCACCTTGAACAATCTCCGAGAAAGGAATACGAGTATCCGTCAATGGTTTCCCGTTTAAGTCCATGGATTGCACGTAATCATTTTGCTTACTATTATTACGAGTCTCGATCACGAATTCCTTCCCTTTATAATAGCGGTCATTCAGCCGGATCGTAATCTTATCGAACAAAGGACTACCCAAAGCGAAAGAAGGCGCTTGATCCGTCAAGCCTTTCATATCGAATAAGCCTAAGGAAGAGATCACGTACCAAGCCCCGAGCTGGCCTTGATCCTCATCCTGTCCGTAGCCATAACCGTGGATGCCATCCGTACCATAGAACTCATTCAAGATCGCCCGCACCCATTTTTGCGTAAGCGAGGGACGACCGGCCTCGTTGAACATCCAAGAGATGTGCAAACAAGGTTGGTTTCCTTGGTTATACAAGGTTTGCAAACCGGCGAAAGCCCCTACTTCCGTGCCTCCGCTAAAGATTAATTTACGAGACACCGTGAAGATGCTATCCAACCGATGGTTAAACACGTCCGCACCTACTTTTGCGACCAAGCCTTTCGCGTCGTGCGGTACATAGAATGTATATTGCCAAGCGTTACCTTCTTGGAATCCGCGCCATACTTGCATCGGATTGAAGTCCTCGATAAACGTACCATCCTTCTTTTTAGGACGGACAAAATTACAGGAAGGGTCATAGATACGCTCCCAGCCTTTCGATAAGTCCATCAAACGGTTATAATCGTCCGTCTTACCCAGTTGCTTCGCCCATTGGGCCACGGCCCACGCACTATAAGCATATTCCAAGGTATGGGAAGCGGAAAACATGAAAGCCTCGTCCGGCCCGTCCCCTTTATCCAAATGAGGTACATAACCATATTCCACGAAATAACGGGTATCGATCTTTCCCGCACCCAACGGACGATTCTCCCCATCCAACTCATTCTTTAAGCAAGCCTCATAAGCCGTATTCACATCGAAATCCCGGATGCCACATTGATAAGCGCCAGCGATAATCGTACTTAATAAATTCGTACCAACCCCGGAGACATAACGGCTATTAGCGATTCCATCCGCCAGCCAGCCGGCGTCCTTGTACACCAACAAATGGCTACTTATATAATCCGAATAATATTCCGGATAGGCCAAAGCCCAAACCTGTGTCAGATTCCATTGCGCTCCCCAAGCGGCATCGGTATTGTATAAGTTATGTACCGGTTTCCCGTCTTTCAAAGGGATTTGTCCTACCGAGCCATCATTTCTCGGATAAGCGCCATTCACATCGCTAGCCAATCCACGCCCCAATAAAGCGTGATACAAACCGGTATAGAATTTCACCTTATCCTCTCGCGCTGGAGTCTCTACCCGAATACGTCCCAAATATTCTTCCCATGTTTGGCGAGATATTTCCCTTGCCTCGTCAAACGAAAGGGTAGCGGCCTCAGTCTCCCTATTTAACCGGGCATTCTCCACGGATGTATAGGAAAGACCTACTTTAGCGGTTACCGACTCTTGATCTTGGGTACGGAATGTCAGATAAAGTCCGGCCCCCACGCCCGTCGCTTTCCGTTCATCCGGACGGATATCCGCTCCGTTGAAAGCGCCAAATCCAACGGGAACCTTGTCCAGCACCGCCGAGAAATACAAAGGAACCGATGCCCCGGGTTGATATTTCCTCACATATTCAGGCTCGGTAATCACCCAGCCCTCGATACGCCCGTCTTCCGTAAAAGTAATTTCAGCATCCCGTACAGCTCCGCTCTCTCCTTGACGGTTTCCTATATCGAACAAGATATGGCTATCCTCCCCGGCCGGAAATGTATAACGCTGAATAGCGACACGAGGGGTAGCGGTAAGCTCCGCACAAATCGAGTAATCTTTTAGGAGAACGGAATAATAACCGGCGGTAGCGATCTCGTCCGTACGGTCAAAACGGGAACGGTATCCTATACCTGTCGAGTCGTCTACCGCCCCGGGAATTGTTTTCAATGGACCCGTCGTAGGCATCAGTACGATTCCACCGATCTGAAACTCATGCAAGCAGGGGAAACCCTCGATCGATTGATCCCGATAATCGTAACCGGTCGCCTCCCAACCGGATTTATTCCCGATATGCCCGTTCGTAGAAGGAGCCGGCTTGGCCATACCGAAAGGCATCGCTCCCGGGGTAAAATGAAACCAACGGCAATGCGCCGTACCGATCCGAGGTTCTACATATTGGCTAAGCTCTTCTTGCTGAACTTTCTTGCCTTGTGTCACGCAGGATGTGAAGAAAGCACACGCAAACATCAGGAACCATACAGGTCCTATACTATATTTTTGTCTCATATTCCTTTAGATAGATGGTTTAACGCAAAAACATAAGCTCCCATAGCGATCGAGCGATTAGCACCTTGTTTACTTACGGTCACCCCTATCCGTTTACAAGGATCATACCCTACCTTGCGATTGGTACCCGGAATGGGTACCTCGACAGCTCCTCCTTTAGCAAAATCAGCGAAACTCTCCGCATCCTCCAAAAGATAAGCTTTCATTTGCAATCGGCCGAAACGACTTCCATCCATCATACCGGTAGATGAGTTCAATTCTTTCAACAAAGCAGGGAGAATATATTTAGAAGCCCCCGATAGTCCACCACCGATCACGATGATGCCATCGATTAAAGTAATGGCAGACGCCAACGCATCCCCCGCTAGCTCCCCTAATTCGGAGAAAGCCGTAATAGCAGCCTCCCGGTTACCCGGGCAAATACCCTCGGCGATCTCAAAGATCTCTTTCGGAGTATGCGCTCCCGTATCACCGGATCGTTCCGCATATACTCGCATGACCGCACGTATGCTGACACTCTCCTCTACGATATACTCCGGATATTTCTTATTCCGAAAACACCAGATATCTCCTCCTGCCGCATTATCTCCCAATAGAAGCTCTTGATTAATGACAACCCCGGCACCAAAACCGGTACCCAAGGTGACTCCCAGCAGGTTCTTATATTGCTTCATGCTTCCTGCCTCCCGCAAACGGAGGTTTATATCCGGAAGGGCTCCGGTTAACGCTTCTCCATATGCGAATAAATTCCCATCGTTATTGATAAATACCGGTATCCCGAATATATCTTCCAGAAACGGGCCTAACGCTACTCCACCCCGGAAAGAGGGGAAGTTGGGTAAATCGCCTATAATACCGGCTTGATAGTCTGCCGGACCGGGAAAAGCGAAACTGATAGCGACCGGAGTTTCCGGCAAGCCTGCCTGAATTGCCTTAAAACCCTCTACCAAATTGCCTAAACACTTATCTAAACAATCCGCGCATGCCGGAAGAACTACCGGATCGGCTATCTCTTTTCCTCCTTGGATGGCAGAGAAAACAAAATTCGTTCCTCCCGCATCCAATGTCATTACTATTCTATTGTCATTTGTATACATCATAATTCCTTTTCTTTATTTACCCATGTTCCGCCAGTGCCACCGTGGTGGCACAGCCGTGCCATAGGGTTGGCATTGGCGTGCCATCGCAGTGGCACTACCGTGCCATCAAGGGTGGCACAGTTGTGCGATGCCTATGGCACGGTGATTATTGCCTAAATCGTACGTAAGCTTTTATAGTACCACAGTATTTACCTACGGACGATCCATACGGGCGGATCGTATATTCACCCACGCAAGCCGGAATGATAAAAGTCTCCGCGTAATGAACGATGAATGGTTCAAAAGCGTCTGTCGGACTCTCCACGATCAACTCATCTCCCTTGATTACATTCAGTACTTGCACCCCTCCATTCGTATTGTGAGGCACGATATCCGTGAACCAATGACGGCGGGTCTCGATGAACTCGTTCTCATGCAAGCCGGTCCGCTCCTCCCGCCAACCGTCTCCCTCGGCGATCATCTCCACTTGGTTGATCAAGTTATGACGGACAAACTCCGTTTGCCGCTCCCATTGGATCACTTTCGAGCCGTGGCCGATATTAATCGGTCGAGGCAGTCCGTCCAATCCCAAGCGGCCCCAGTCCCAAAGCTTAAAGGTAAAGATACTTGGGGTAGCGCTAATCTCCAGCACCATGGCACCGGCTCCCGAACAATGGACCGTTCCGGCGGGGATCAGATAATGATCATGGCGTTTGGCAGGCCATTTGTTGACATATTTCTCCGTATCGAAAGGCTTTCCGGTCTGTTGGGACTCGTTTAGGGCAGCGATCATCTCGTCCGGGTTGACACCGGTTTTCAATCCCAGATAAACGGTAGCGTCCTCCTCGGCATCCAGCAGGTAGTAGCTCTCGTCCTGCGTATAATAAATCCCGAACGTATCCCGGATATATTGGGTGACCGGATGCACTTGCAAACTTAGGTTTCCTCCTCCCATCGTATCCAAGAAGTCGAAACGGATCGGGAAATCTTGTCCGAAACGAGCCTCGACCGGCCCGCCCAGCAAGTCTCTCGTCTTATAGAATACCAAGTCATTGGAAGGGATCTCAAACAGCTCTCCGGCAACTTTCAGGTATAAACTATTTTCCTCGGGCACGCAATCAAAACACCAGCCGAAGTTATCTTGCTTTTTATCCAGATCACAGACCTCTTTCATCCATTGGCCGCCCCAAGGAGCCGGATCGAAGAAAGGTACTACCCGGAACGGAGTATGCGCCGTTTTCTCCAACCCTTCTTTCAAGATCTCCCCGGAAATCATCTTAGGTGTTCCGACGATATGGGTATCCAACCAATAATCGACCTTGGGAAGGACTTTCTTCTTCAGATTATCGCAAACAATCCAATCAATAAAATATCCTCGCTTATAATGGTACGACGGGGCTTCCTCCCGGTTTTCCACACCTAGCCCGTTCACCTCTTTTCTACGGGAACGCATCTGGATCTCCCAACGAGCCATATCCGCATAGATCAATTTGTCCGGAGCGGGAACGATCTCGGCGGCGGCGTGGCCATAAACGATTGTCCAGCCTTTTCCATCACGCAAGGACTCCCGGCAGGCGTTCACCTTCTCCTCATCCAAGAAATACGTATAAGAGAAATGAGCCCGGCGGCCAAACAACCGGTCATCCGTCAGATAAGGATAGGTCATCGCCTCTATATCTTCTGCCGATTTAAATAAATCTCGCGTATTGATAAAACGATCGGGCGCGAGCGCTTGCAGTTCACGCATCAACTCCTCGTGATGAACCCCTTGGTAGCATTCCACCACCCAAACTTGTGATCCATTCGTTTCCGCATGGACCTCCGCCAATCGCTTCCGTATCGATTCCCAGCCTTTCCACAAGGTACCGTCTACAACGGTGGCCGGCATTTTATCATAATTACTTTTTCTCATCTCTTTTGATATTTAATATTGCACGCTTGTATTTAACTCTTATTTTTCTCTGCCCAATCCCTTAATAATTCAATCGCCTTAGATAGCACTCCGGCCGATCCCTTGAAATTACCAGAGCCGCTGGGGACACCGCCTTTGCCATACCATTCGTAGAATCCGTCATTTTGGATCACACGCTCGATCATCGGATGAATCTCCGCATAAGCCTCCTCAACCATTCCATTAACGACAAGCTGCTGGATCATCCGACCGCCAAACCAAGTCCAATCCCCGCCATTCTGATACAGATAAGCCTTTGACATTCCTCCATGGAAAAAACCATCCGGATACACGGGATATAAGGTAAGACCAATACTCGGCATACCCGACAGGCGAACATTCTCAAGCATCTGGGCATTTACGGTACGTATCTCGTCTTTCGATAATAAGCCGGCCTCTATAGCGATAGCCGTCCCACCATGATAATGAATGGCAAGTTCATCAAAACCTTCCGGAATCGGAGATTTCTCCGGATAAATATGAGGAATGAACTTCTGGCGCTTCTCGTCCCATAAATGAGCCCGCACATTTCTCTCGATTCCCTCACGCAGACTTTTCCAACGGGAGGCTTGCGGAGAATCAGGAGCCATTTCCAACAAATAATCCAAGGCGATTATGAACATAGCGTTATCATATACATCGATAGCTGGATCCGACAAATCATTCATATCACATCCGAAATCGTCATTCGGCTGTACATCGCCCCAATCAGCGGTCATTGCTCCATAAAGCAATCCATATTTCTCATTATATCGTTCCCGCATCAGATAATCTACCATCGCGTTCATTCGCTCGAGAACGGTCTTCCCGGCAACTTTCTCATTCAATATCTCCCGATCACCCGTCTTACGAATGTATTTACCTACGATCTGAATCAAGGAAGACTCTTGGTCCGTCTCTACCGTATTCTTAAAAGCGACATGTTTCGGGGCGGCATTCGAATAATAAGGCGTATCATCATACCATGTAAAATCTCCTTTCAGCACATAACCATCGATCATCTCATCATTCGGCTGTTGAAGAGCGAAAAACAATAAGATAGCTTCCCGCAGTTCGTGTGGATCACTCTCCTCGCAAGCGATCTCTATAAACGTATTCATATCACGAGCCCATATCTGGGAATAACCGCTGCCCGCATTAAAACCATTGCGGATGGTAGCACGAGCCATACTATCGACCTTCAACAAATTCGTATCAGACAATATCTGATTGGCCAATCGCTGTCTATCGGTTAATCCCGTACAAGACAAAAAAGATACAAATACAAAAGAAACTACAACTAGAATTTTATTCATGGCATTATGTTATGATTTATGTCGGCAAAATTATTTCAATAATCCAGAAAGGAATACTACATTTGTTCCGATTTACTTGTACAATCTTATGATTTATAGATCATGGTCAAGATAAAAGAAGGATTTAAGGGAGAACGGCTCGTTTCTTTACCCGAGGAACTATTGGCAAGCTACCGGAGGGAACCGCTCATCAATAATTTATATGTACGCAAGATCGGTTTCTTCCCACGTGTTAAATATCATTTTCTCCAAAAAGAACATGGCTGTGACTACGCCATGCTTATTTATTGTACGGAGGGAAAAGGATGGTATCGTATCCTCGGTAAACAATATACCGTGGAGAAATACCAATATATCATCATCCCTCCCGGTATCCCCTACTCATTCGGGGCAGACGAGGGAGATCCATGGACTATTTACTGGTTACACTTCCAAGGGAAGCTTCGCGATCAATTCCTGCCGTCGCATCCGGTTCCGGTCACTATTTCGCCGAATGAATATTCCCGTTTACAAGATCGGTTACGGCTGTTTGAGGAGATATATAGCAGTTTCTCCATGGGATATATTAAAGAATATATGATTTATTCCTCCATGTGCCTTTACAATTTTCTGGCCTCTTTCATCTATCTGGAGCAATTCCGCCATATCATGATTCCCTCGCAAAAAGAATATCCGTTCACGGCACGGGTTATTCATTATATGCGTGAGAACATCCAGCAGAATCTTACCTTGAAGGAATTAGCGTCTTATTTCAAATATTCCCCTTCTCACTTCTCGGCTCTCTTCTTTGGCGAGACCGGGGTCTCGCCCATGAATTACTTCATACGCTTGAAAATACAGAAGGCTTGTGAATATATCGAGCTAACGAATATGAAGTTGAATGAGATCGCCACGCATCTGGGATTCGAGGATGCCGCCTACTTCTCGCGTACGTTTACGAAAGTTATGGGTTGCTCTCCTTCCGTTTATCGTAAAAAGGAGATGGAGATATAGAATTCGTTTGGATTTCTAGTATTTCTCATAAGAATAAAATATATTTGTACAATAGATATTTAAACGAACATAAAGTAAGTAGTTACTATGATAGACCTAACACAGTTCACCCCTTGGACTCTCTTTACGGATCTTGGATTCATTTCGATACTTCTATTGGTTGGCAAATTCATACGAGTCAAGGTAAAACTGATACAACAATTATTCATCCCACCCAGCTTGATCGCGGGCTTGCTAGGACTGGCGTTCGGACCTAATGGACTGGGGTGGATTCCGCTTTCCAATGACTTAGGTACTTATGCGGCTATCCTTATCGCCTTGGTGTTCGGCGCATTGCCTTTATCTTCCCCGAACGTCTCCATGAAAGAAGTAGCGAAACGAGTCGGGCCGATGTGGGCATACGCTCAGGTGGGTATGTTATTGCAATGGGCATTAGTAGGCTTGTTCGGATTGTACGTGATTAAGCTGATCTGGCCGGACCTGAATGACGCTTTCGGCATTATGCTGCCGACAGGCTTTTATGGCGGACACGGCACGGCCGCCGCTATCGGGTCTGCGTTCGAGGGATTGGGCTGGGACGAGGCACGCAGTTTAGGCATGACAACCGCTACCGTGGGGGTTATTTGCTCGATCATCGGAGGTTTACTGATGGTCAAATGGGCGGCCAAGCATAAACAAACCGCTTTTATCTCGGATTTCGACGATCTCCCGGACGAACTGAGAAGTGGGTTGCTGCCAGAGGATAAGCGGGATTCCATCGGAGAGGCTACGACTTCCTCCATATCCATCGATACGCTGACTTTCCATGTGGCCTTGGTATTTGTCGTGGCTTTTTTGGGATATATGGTTAGCCAAACCGTAAAGGTGTATTATCCGGTATTGGAGTTACCTGTTTTCAGTTGTGCCTTTATCATTGGATTAGTATTAAAGAAATTCTTCGACGCGACAACCATATCCAGATATATCTGCCCGCAGACGACCCAGAGGCTGAGCAGTTCCTTCACGGATATGTTGGTAGCTTGCGGTGTAGCGTCTATCAAGCTAGGGGTGATCGTAAAATATGCCTTGCCGCTTATCGTACTCATCATAGCGGGCGTGGCGATCGTCTGGTGCATAACATTCTTCTTAGGAAGAAGATTAGCCAAGACCTTTTGGTTCGAGCGCATGATTTTCGCTTGGGGATGGTGGACCGGCACGATGGCCATGGGCATCGCCTTGCTGCGGATCGTCGATCCGAAACTTTCCAGCAAAGCGATGGATGATTACGCGATGGCTTACCTGCCTATCGCTCCCATAGAGATCTTATTGATCACTTTCGTCCCCATCCTTTTCGTAAACGGATTGGGAGTTTGGTTGCTATTAGTCTGCTTGGTCCTTTCCCTACTGATTTTGCTACTGGCGTGGAAGATGGGATGGTGGATTACTCGCTCTTGATACTATTTACCGGATTCTCGTTCGCCGCTTTCCAGTTCTGGAAACTCACGGTCAATAACGTGATTACGGTTACGATCAATAAAGCGATTAAGAATACCCACCCATGGATCGGAGTCTTGTAGGCGAAACCCTCGAGCCACATCCTCACGCCCTGCCAAGCGATCGGCGCCGCTATCACGAAGCAAATACCTACAATCCTCAGATAGGCCTTATTAAACATCAGCAGGATCTCCCCTACCGTAGCTCCATGTACCTTGCGGATACCTATTTCCTTACGGCGGTATTGAGTCTCGAACACCACTAAGCCAAATACCCCGACCAAAGAGATAATAATCGCCAGCAGACTGAAGACCGTAACCAAGCTGCGTAAGTTCTCTTCCTTCCGGTAGAGATGATTAAAGATCTCATCATAGAACTCGATATTGAACGGATAGAAAGGGTCTAATTCTCTCATCGTCTCCTGAATGTGACCTACTACGGCATGAATGTCCGATCCGGCTTTCAAGCGGATATAAGAGATTGGCAAAGAATAACCAAAGTTTCCGACCAAGAAAGCGATATTATCCTCTCCACCACGAAGCGAGGTGAATTTCACATCGTCGGAGAAACCGATAAGATGACCGGGAGAATAGCTATCGAACGCGTCACCCACTTGCATATCCAACCCCTCCATCGCCGTACGATTGAATATATAAGACGTATGATCCGAAAGTTCGTCCGCCTTTGAGAAATCTCTCCCTTCTATAACCGGAATCCCCATCACCCGCAAGAAATTGGAAGATGCTATAATTATGAAATACTGAAAGTCCTTACCCTTATAACTACCGCCATTCGTGTTATACCCGTCCTTAGAGCCCACTTTCTCCATAGCGAAAGCCACATCCTCGATCCCCGGGTTCTCTTTCAAGCGATTCACATATGTATCGTGATGCTTATTGTACATTGTCTCATTCAGCTCCACGATAGCTACCTGATCCTTATCGAATCCTAAAGAGAAATTCCTCATATAACTATTCTGGATTTGCACAAAGCAAGCCCCGATAATCAACACGATCGAAACAACGAACTGGACACAAATCAATGTCGTACGTAACTTACGCCCGGAAGGAGATAACCCGAAGCTGCCCTTCAGCACCAAGGCCGGAGGAAAAGAAGTTATATAATAAGCAGGATAAATGCCCGCCAGCCAACCGATAACCAACGCTACGATGCCACACAAGAAAACGATCGGAAGATTTGAGACCAAACTCAAATCGGCCTCGATAAAAGGTAGCGCTTCCGCCCAATCCAATCCCCAAACGATAACGAGACTTACCAGCCATGCTATAAAACTAATAAGGGCTGCCTCTATCAATAAAGATCTGCGCAACAAAGTATCCGAGCTACCCAATACCTTCTGCGTATTGATGCTTTTGATTCGCAACGGAGTCAGAGAAGTGCTAAAGTTCGTGAAGTTAATAGCCGCGACAATGACGATCAGAAGGGCTATACCGAACAATAAGGCCGTGACTTCCTTGTTTCCGCTCCGGAATGTACCACCGTCTTGCGTCTCATTCATATAATAAATATCAGTCAGCGGGACGAGCCGGATCTGTTCTCCCTCATGGTAAATCTTCTTGAAATCAAAATGACGGTTGAAATTATCGGCAACCTCATCTGCCATGGCAGGATTATCAAGCAATAAATAACAAACCCAGTTACTTGAGCTAAAATTATTGATATTATAATCCGGATCGATCGCCGTATAGACCACGTTCCGAAGCTGCGTGTTCTCCGGGAAATCCTTATAAACCGCGCCAATCGTAAAGAGTTTAGCCGATTTAGTCCAGATATTTTCTTCCGCTCGCAACGTCTTACCAACCGCAGAGATATCTTCCCCAAACAACTTGTCAGCCAAGCTTCGGGGTACCATTACTTTCTCGGGATCTTTCAAGCAATCGATATCGCCTTCCACGATCGGGAACGCGAATATCTTCGGTAAACTAGCGTGGCAGGTTGTCACGATTTCCTTAAACCCAAACGGTTGCCCGTTTCTATCCACCGAGAGATAAACACCATTCTGGCCAAAAGAAGGAGTCAACAATGTACCCGCCTCTATATGCGGGGAAGATTGGATGACAGCCTCCACAAAGGCACGGGGTAATATTGTCCCGAAAGTACCCGGAATGGTCAAGTCCACCCTAAAAATCCGCCCGGACGTAGGATGGCAACGGTCAAAAGTCCGCTCAAAATTAATCTGTATCAAAATCACGATAAAAGCGGCGAAAGCAACCGCAAGACCGGCTACGTTCAATGCGGTCGCCATTTTAAACCGCCTCAACACACTTAGAAAGTTTCGAATAATCGTTTTCATCTTATTATTATAGTTTCATTTATTATTCCGTCTTAATGCTATCCACCGGGTTCGCGTTCGCCGCACGCCAGTTCTGGAAAGTTACCGTAAACATCGTTATTAAGGAGACTATTAATAGAGCGAACGCAAATATCCACCAATAAATAGGAGTTTTATAAGCGAAACCCTCTAACCATTTCCGTACGCCATAATAAGCCAAGGGAGCCGCTATGATAAAGCAAACGCAGACAATACGGAAATAAATCTTATTGAACATAACCAAGATCTCATGAACCGTGGCCCCGAATACCTTACGAATGCCGATCTCTTTCCGGCGATACTGGGTCTCGAATATAACGAGGCCGAATATACCGACAATAGAGATAATCACAGCCAACAGGCTAAACAATAAAATCATCGTACTTAAATTCCGTTCCTGATGATATAAATGATCGAAAATCTCATCATAAAATTCCACCTCACAAGGATAGGTAGGGTCCAAGCGAGCCACCGTCTGGCGGATATGATCCACCACACCCACGATATCGCTTCCCGCCTTCACCCGGATAAACGAATACAGCATCAAGCTGGGTTCATTGATAACAAAACCTAACTCGGAGACGCCCTGTCGCAAGGAGGTGAATTTGACATCATCCACAAACCCGATCAAGGAACCATCGGCCGATTCCTCCTCAAGCCATGGAATCCGCATGATATCATTCGGCTCCATGCTCCATTTATCCCGCATTTGTTTATTGAATACATAGCTATAGCTGTTGCCTTTCTCATCAGACTCGGTAGGCATCCGCCCCCCGATCAAGGGAATACCCATTACCTTGAAGAAATTCCAAGAGACAGCGAGAGACGTAAAACCGACACTCTGTTCCTTATAGATGCCAGACCACGTACGGTAACTATCCTCCGACCCGAACTTCTGGCGACAAAACGCCACATCCTCTATCCCCGGATATTCTTTCAATCCGCCCACGTAACTATCCTTATGGTTACGCATAATATTCCCATTCAACTCGACAACCACTACCTGATCCTTGTCGAAGCCTAAAGAGTACTTTTGCATGAACCTATTTTGCTGACGAACGAACATGGCTGATATAATCAACACGATAGAGACCACAAACTGAAAACCGATCAATGCCGTACGCAACTTCTTCCCCGAGGAAGAAAGCCCGAAGGAGCCTTTCAAAACCACTGCCGGAGGAAAAGATGTCATATACAAAGATGGATAGATCCCCGCGATAAGACCTATTATAACAGACAATGCTGCCAAGCCTCCCACCAAACCGGGATAAGCGGACAGTGCCGTATCCGCTTGCACGAAATACAACCATCCCATATGTCCTAATCCCCAAACGATAAACAAAGAACAAAGGAAAGCAAGCAAGCTAATGCCCACGGCCTCAAATAACAGGGAAGCACGTAATATGCCGGCAGAACTCCCCAGCACTTTTTGCGTGTTGATACTCTTGATGCGCAAAGGCGCCAAAGAGGTACTAAAATTCGTGAAGTTGATACCCGCCACGATAATCACCAGAAAAGCGATCAGCATCAGTAGCCGGGTTTTCTCCGCACTACCGCTTTTCACTAAACTTCCGCTGGAATCCTCGTTCATATAATAAATATCGGTTAGGGGGACCAGCTCGGCATGTATATCTTTCGCCATATCCCCATATTGCTTCGAATAGTCAAAATGGGCATCAAAGTTCCCAGCCACTTCTTTCGGGGAAGCAGAAGGATCTAGCATCACGTAACAGAAATAGTTACTACTTATCCAATTCGTCAGTGCGTAATCCGGAGACATCTCTGTATAAATCACGTTTTTCAACTGTGTGTTTTCCGGGAAATCCTTATAAACACCTCCTACGACCAAATATTTCACACCCGGTTTTGTCCAGATCCCACCATCGGAAACGATCTGCTTTCCAATTGCCGATTCCTTTCCAAATAACCGGTGAGCCATACTTTCCGGTATCAAGGCTTTTTCCGGTTCCGACAAGCAAGAAGATTCTCCTTCACGCATCGTAAACTGGAACATCCGGGTAATCTCCGGATGGCAAGTTATGATCGTCTCCTTGAAACCTTGCTTTCCCTCTTTTCTTGTAACAGTCACATACATCTCTCCTATATACGGATTAATTAACGTACCGGCCTCAATATGCGGGGAAGAGTGGATAAACGACTCTATCAACGGGCGGCAATGGATCATGCTCGCTCCATCCGGGAAAGAAAGCCCCATCCGATAAATCCGGGTCGAGTTCGGATGACAACGATCGAAGTTATGCTCAAAGCTTACTTGCATCATGATAATTAAAAACGCGGCGAAAGCGACCGCTAATCCCGCTACATTCAAAAAGGTAGCTACCTTGAAACGTATTAATACATTGATGAAATTGCGTATGATTGTTTTCATAACTTACTCTATTTTATTGATACTAAAATCGACCCAAAAAGAGTATTCCTTAAATAAGATGGCTGATATTCATTCGTTTCAAGATATTCAAAGAAACCTTGTTCAACGCAATTGTCTCAACCTCTTCCGTACGGAAAAACTTACTTAAACCTTCGATCTTAATCATGGCTGTATTTGTTTTAATTTATTATACTCAAATCCATCTAATAATATTCAAATAACGTGCCAAACTACATATCAAACTAATATTCAATAAATTAATTCTCAATTCATAAAACAGAAGTGTCCAATAATTGGACACCATTGTACAATTATTGGACACATACTTTTCTATGAAAACAGCAATATGATTCTACAAAAATCTTCTATTCATTCTTAATACTATGTACTGGATTCTCATTCGCCGCACGCCAGTTCTGGAAAGTGACAGTCAATATCGTGATAACCGCTATGATAGCAAAAGCGATCAAATACACCCACCAATACATAGGAGTCTTATAAGCGAAATTCTCAAGCCATCGATGTACCACATAACCGGCGATAGGCGCCCCCAAAACAAAACAAACACATAAGATTCTTATGTATGTCTTGTTAAACATCACGATAATCTCCTCGGTAGTAGAGCCTAATACCTTACGGATACCGATCTCTTTCTTCCGGTACTCACTATCGAATACGACCAAACCGAATACCCCTACCACCGAGATAAAGATCGCGATTAAACTAAATAAGGTAATCAATGAACTGAGGCTTCTCTCTTTCTCATAAAGTCCGTTCAATACCTCATCGAAGAAACGGACATTAAACGGGTATTCCGGATCAAATGATTGAAGCGTAGTCTTGACATGTTGCATAGCCCCCCGTAAGTCAGAGCCGGCTTTTACCTTTATATAAGCGTAATTAGGTTGGTTTCCCCAATTATTAGTACCCCATACAAAAAAGGCCATAGGCGTTACCTCCGTACGGAAAGAGGCGAATTTAACATCCGGCATAAAACCGACAATCTCCATACTATCTATTAAAGATCCTATCTCCAGCCCATATTCTGTCCGGGCACGTTCGTTAAAGACAAACGTGCCATAACGTTTCGCCTTATCTTCCTCCCGGAAATCACGACCTTCCGATATTTTCACATTCATCACCTTCAAAAAAGAAGGTTCAACCGGTAGACATTGGAATTGTATATCCTTATCCCGGTATTTACGTCCCCATCCCATGTATTGGTCCTGACTAGAAAGGAGCATCTCCGCATATGTAACCTCTTCGATACCGGAGAAAGATTTCACTTGGCTGGCGAAGGCATCCCGACTTTTCCGGATATTGTTATTCATATTCGTAATAATTATCTCATCCTTATCATAACCGAGAGGGGTGTTTTGCATATAATAATTCTGCAAATACATGAATGTAGCACCAATAATTAATCCGAAAGAAGCTACATACTGCACTCCTATCAATGCATTTCGTAATTGACGTCCCTTCGGAGACAAGCCAAAACTACCTTTCAACACTAAAGCCGGTGGGAAAGAAGTCATATAATATGCTGGATATATACCGGCAAGAAACCCGGTAGCTATTGAGATAAAAGCTGTAGCCAAAACCAATCCGATATGCATTGATAACGAAATATCGGCATTTATCAATGAGGCTATTTCCGTCTTCCCCGCAATATAAACTAATAGCAGTCCTAACAAATAAGAGATTATACTTATTAACACCGCTTCTAAAATCAAAGCAAAACGGATCACAGATTCTTTTCCCCCTAATACTTTTTGTGTATTAATACTCTTAATACGCATCGGGGTAAGTGCCGTACTGAAATTCGTGAAATTAATTCCGGCGATTACCACGATCACGATAGCTATGGCAAATAATATCATCAAAGTTTGCCTGCTGGCTTTCGGGGTCTGGTCATATTTTACATCAGTCGTATAATGAACATCAGGCAACGGATTAATACGGAAAGTCATTCCAGATCCCCCCCATGAGAAACTATTATCCTTTATTAGAGCAGGATCAAAATGTGCCTTGAAATTTTCAAATAACCCCTCGACATTCTTCGGATTGTCCAAACGGATATAGAAAATATAATTCCAGTTTCCCCAGCTTTGGGCGTTTTCCTTCGGGTCCATCTTTTGATAAATACAATTCCGTACAGATGAATTCCGTGGATAATCCTTATACACTCCACCTACCGTTAGATGATCTCCATTCTCAAACTTCAATTGCTTGCCTACAGCCGATTGATTCCCAAAAAACTTCTGAGCCATGCTCTGCGGCAACAAAACAACGTTTGGCTCCTGTAACGCCTCCGGATTTCCTTCCTGAAATTTAAAGTCAAATACCTTCGTGAATTCAGGATAAACATTTATACATTGTTCCTTAAAAGTATTCCGTACACCATTCTCTTCTACAGAGAAAAACAAGTCCCCTCCCCAAGGATTCGCCAAGGTCCCAGCTACGATATGAGGCGAGGATTGGATAAAAGCATCGGCCAGCGGACGGCAAATAACTGCTTGCCCACCATCCTCAAACATAGCTTCTACCCGAAATATAGATTCCGTATCCGTATATCCTCGGTCAAAATTCTGATCATACTCGACTTGCATCATAATCAAGATGAAAGCAGAAAAAGCCACAGATAGTCCTAATACATTTAAAAGTGTCGCCATCTTGAAACGGCGCAATACACTCAAGAGATTCCTCAAAATAGTTTTCATACGTAATTTTATATTACCTGTTATATTATTCGTTCTTAATGCTACGGACCGGATTCTCATTGGCGATATTCCAAGATTTCAGGATCACGCATCCCCAAATGATCGCTAGAACCAGTAGAGCCGTAGATATGAAAATAAAAACAGTCAGCGGTATCTTATCCGCGAATTGCCTCAACCAGCTCTCTCCCACGACTCGTGAGGCTATCACTCCTAAAAGGATAGCCGGGAAAGCCGTGACCAAAACGTCCTTAGATAAAAGACGTAAAATATTCGGGGCCGTCGCTCCATTCACCTTGCGAATCGCTATCTCCTTGCTCCTACGGTGCATCTCGTCCGTAATATATCCTAATAATCCCATTAAGGTGATCAGCAAGATAGCGATCGAGGCAACAAAGACACCGTCACGGAAATGACGGGTTCCCTCATACTGAGACTCTATAATCGTTTTCAGCACCGTAAAACCGACATCCTCATCCGGGAATAGTTCCGCAATCCGATCATTCATTTCCCGCAAATATTCCGGAGTTAGCTCGGAGACACGAACCGTAAAGTTACAATAACTCATCCGGTCACTACCAAACATGATGACCGGTAACTGGGGAGTGAAGAAGGAATTCACCATGAAATCACGGGTTACACCCACTATTTTTCCTTTTAAATTACCCTCATCATCATAAATATATTTACCGATCGCAGCATCCGTCCACCCACGTTTACTCACGAATGACTCATTCACTAAAATATCCCCGTCACCTTTTAGTGGTTGCCCCTCAAGCAAGGGGATTTTCATCAGAGAGAGATAATCGGCATCATAGTTTACCTGTCGGGCCGTGAACAGCCAGTTTTTCTCATTATCCAGAATAGGGAAACCACCATAACCACTTAGAATGTCCATTGACGAAAGCCCCGTAGCCGTGACATAAGGTAACTTCTTGAACTCGGCGGTAAGTTTGGCCGTTTCCGGATCATCCATATTATTCAAGGGGGCATACACTATATTTTCCGGATCATATCCTAAATCATTATTCATTAGCCGATCATATTGCAATAACACGATCACCAATAATGTAATGACAAACGCAATTCCCCCAAACTGGATAAAGAGCAAACTCCGCTTCCATCCCTGCTTACCCGAAGTAGATACCCGGAATACTTGGGTAACCGGGATAACGCTGAACAAACGGGCCGGTAGCAAGGCGGACAAAATGAATATAGCCAAGATCATGATCGCAGGAAGCCATATAGTCTGCGCATTCAATAAAGTGCCCAAAGTAGGAACAGCCGCCATATCCGCTACATATTCCCGGAAAGCGAATAAAAGCAATGCCATACATACAAGAGCCACTACAAATAAAGCCGCCGTCTCAAACAAGAACATATTGAAAATGTCCTTGCTGGAAGCTCCATTACATTTGTGTACTCCTACGGATCTCGCCCGGATCGGCAGAGAAGATACCGAGTTCAAGATATAATTCATCGCCGCCACGAATAACAAAGCGAAAGCCAGTACGCTCATGATCACCACCATCCGCTTCACCTCGGTACTTTGCGTATATATCTCCGAGACCGGCTTGATATAAAGCTCCATATCAAAACCTTGTTTCCTCTCTCTTTCTACATCTATATATTTAGGCAATAAAGCCGGTATTTTCTGATTGATTTGTTCCGGGAACACACCCGGTTTCAGGCGGATATAGCCCAGATAACTATCGTCGGCACCCCAACCGGCATAGGCACCGAACTGGGTTTTCATATTAATGAAAGAAGCGACAGCGTCAAAACGTAAATGACTATTTTCCGGTATGTCACGGAATATCCCGGCCACCGTATAAGGATAGTTTTTTCCGTACAGCAGTTGTTTCCCGATCGGATCTTCCTTGCCAAATATACGTTCAGCCATTTTTTCCGATAAGAAAACTTGATCTTCGATTCCCAACAAACGATCATCCCCTCTTAGCACCTTGATTCCCATCGTACGGAAAAAGAGGGAATCCGCCATCATCAAACGGGGCTTGAACCGATCCTCACCATGATACAATACGGCTCCGTATCTTCTCCGGCAAACCGTCGCATACTGTATCTCGGGGAACTCTTGCCGCAAAGCCTCCGGGATCGGGGCAAATAGGATACGAGACCCATCTTCCTCTCCCGTTTTATCATCATTGTATCGCACATGCACGCTATACAAATCTTCCACTTGGTCAAAGAATGTATCGAAGCTCAATTCAAAAGCGACCCTAGCGAACAGGATCAATCCCACTCCAAGTCCTAGTGTCAAGGACAGAACCTTGATCACATTTCCCCCTCGGCCTCGAAGTAAATAACGGATTGTATAATATAGCTGTCTCATCGATTTGTATTTAAGTTAAATTGAAAGCTAACCGACCTTCACAGGCCAATTAGCTTATAAAAAACTCTTGTGTGTATGTGTTTATGTCATGTTGACTAAATAAATTCACTAACGGAAGAAACAACGCTACCGTCGAATAAATTGATCACACGGTGGGCGAAACCCGCGTCGTGCTTGGAGTGCGTCACCATTACGATTGTCGTTCCCTCCTTATTCAGCTCGGTGAGCAGCTGCATAACCTCGGCACCGTTCTTGGAATCCAAGTTACCCGTTGGCTCATCGGCCAAGATTATCTTCGGGTTGGAAACTACCGCACGAGCGATCGCCACACGCTGCTGCTGACCTCCGGAGAGTTGCTGAGGGAAGTGAGCCGCACGGTGGCTGATATTCATCCGCTTCAAGATATCCGTTACCATCTGCTTACGCTCCGACGCCTTGATCTTTAGATAAGTCAACGGCAGCTCCACGTTCTCAAAAACGTTCAACTCGTCTATCAAGTTGAAGCTCTGGAACACGAAACCGATGTTTCCCTTACGGACCTGCGTACGCTCTTTCTCTTTCAAGTGTCCTACCTCTTGGTCGCCCAAGTAATAATTTCCCTCGGAAGGATTATCCAGCAAACCCAGAATATTCAACAACGTAGACTTACCGCAACCGGAAGGTCCCATGACAGCGACGAACTCGCCATCTTTTACCTCCAAAGAAACCTTATTCAACGCAATTGTCTCAACCTCTTCCGTACGGAAAAACTTACTTAAACCTTCGATCTTAATCATGACTGTATTTGTTTTAATTGTTATCTAACTATTTAATTTACCATATCTAATTCAAATAGTGTGCCAAACTAACTAAATATTTAATTCTCAAACAAGTAGTATTTTACTTTCCAAAACAGACTGTCCAATTATTTGACAGTGGTGTACAAAATTTAGACACTACTATCCAATATCTCGACATAAAGAAACACCTCCCAGCTTCACAGATGAGAGGTGCTATTGTTGACTTATCTACATAGTAAAACCTACATGTCACTACTTGATCTTATCTCTATATCTTTTTCCTCCGGCATGTCGAAGTTCTCAATGACTGTCAAGAGAAGCTCCTCTTCATCAACATTTATAGAATAAGAAACTGTATTTTTACCCTTCGAGAAACGGATAAACCAACTAACCACCCCATCGTTCTCATTCTCGATCACTTGATAAGCCTCTTCCTTGTCCCGCTCAAAAGCGGATTTAATTTCTTGTTGTAATGCGGCGTGGCCCTCCACGACGAAAGAAGAGACTATCTTATATACCTTTTTAGTTTTCGGATCTTTATTCGTTACTACGCTTTTATCGATCGTCTTATCCGCTTTACATTTCTGCACGACAGCCTCCAAATTCTTCTGTGCCCATAACTCTGTACTGAAATTTCCCACCAAAAGGCATAATGCCACCCAAAAACATTTACTTGCTTTCATAACTTCTTTTGTTTATTAGTTAATTTACTATTTATCCAATTCCAAGATCTTATAAACCTCCTTACGTACCTGAGTATCCGGAATATTCCTCAGTAGAGTCTCCCGTTTCTTCTCGAACCGCTTATTCATCCTTTCCGGCAAATAAGCTATTTCATCCGCATTTCTTAAGAGCTGATCCGCATTCTTCTCCATCGCTTCCGCCGCTCGGGATATGACCTCCAATTCGGGTTGTATCTTCTTTATATCTGTCATTACGACACCATTGCGCACGATGTAGCTTCCCTCATAAGGGTTAAAAGAAGCATTTTGATTCATAAAGACCGTATTCACCAAAAACAACAAAAGAGAAGCCGCCACGCAAACTGCGATTGCCCATCCTATTTTTCGTTTATAAGAAATTTCCTTAGCGGGTAGCCTCAATTCCGGAGTCTCGCTAAAATCCAAGGCAATGCCACTCTCGAAATATCCGAATACCTCCCGATAACGTTCCAGATGGGCGGGAATATCCGGACGGGCGAAAAACTCATACAACACTCGCTCCTCCTCGTTCGAGGTCTGACCCTCGAAGAAGCGGTCTAATAAATCCTCTATAGACTTGTATTCCTCTGTTTTCATAACGTCTGCATTTTAAAGAATTGCTCTCTCACCCGTTTACGGGCACGGGAAAGATTCATACGTACCGCCTCGGGGGTACTTCCGGTCAACCCGGCGATTTCCTCCACCTCGAAACCATCCACGTGTTTCATGCGAAGAATGGTCTGTTGAAGTCCCGGTAGTTTATTGATAAGCCGCATTACATGCTCCAAACTGTCTTTTTGTTCCAGCTGGGTATAAGGCGTGGAAGCATCGCAGATAAAGAATTGTTCGCCCGCCTCACCTTCCGTGCGTTCACGGACTTTCATCCGGTTTAGGCAAAGGTGCTTGGTGATTTGTACGGACAAGGCCATTACATTATTATAATAGTCCAACTCGCCACGCATATACCACAGCTTCAAAAAGACTTCCTGCATGACATCCTCGGCATCCTCCGGGTTATCCAGCAGCCTTCTCGCATAAAGGAATAGTTTCTCCCGCAAAGGCAATATCTCTTTTTTAAACTGTTCTTGTTCCATTCTATCTTAATGACAATCGAGAAAAGAAAACGTAACATGGCTGGAAAAAATAAATTCAAGGTCTTTGTCATTCTAGTATTATAGTCGTGCCACCCTTATGGCACGATAATGCCACGGCGATGGCACGATGATGCCATAGCGATGGCACAACGATGCCACGCTAGTGGCACAGCCGTGCCACTATAACGGCACTGGCTTGGCACTGTAAGTTATTACTAAATAGCCCTATACATCACAGATACGGATACACTTCTCCAAGGAAGCGATCTTGTCTTCTTGGGCGGGGACGAACTCCTGCCCAACGAAGCCTTTATAGCCTGTCTCCATAAGAGCCTTGATGATAGCCGGATAATAAAGTTCCTGCGTCTCGTCGATCTCGGCACGGCCCGGACTTCCACCGGTATGTACGTGCGAGAAATAAGGATGGTATTTCCGGATATTCTCGATGATATTCCCCTCCATGATCTGCATATGATAAATATCATATAGTAACTTAAAATTAGGGGAACCGATACGGCGACAAAGCTCCGCACCCCAAACCGTATGATCGCACAGATAATCCTTATGACCGACACTGTTCAAAAGCTCCATGGTCAAGACGACCTTGTGTTTCTCCGCTAACGGGATAAGGCGCTTCAACCCCTTCTCGCAGTTCTCCCAGCCTTGCAAGTCCGTTACGCCATTACGTCTGCCGGAGAAGCAAATCAAGTTTGTCAATCCAGCGTCCGCCACCATCGGGATCACCTTCTCATAACTGGCGACCAACTCGTCATGCAAGGCCGGATCATTGAAACCTCGATCTATTCCAAGCCCGGCCCCTTGCGCCATCGCCACCGTCAGGCCATGTTTTTGTACGATCGGCCAATCTACCGGGTCCAGCAACTCAACGGATTCAATCCCTATATGCTTGCAGATCTCACAGAACTCATCCAGCTTATAATCGCCGAAACACCATTTACTTACGGAGTGGCGGACATTTCCTTTCAAGGGTTCCTTCACGTCTGTTTTCTTTTTCGCGGCGGCTGCCGCCTCGATACCTGTAGTCGCCAAAGCCACGCCTCCAGCTAAAAATGTCTTGATAGCCGTTCTTCTTGATATGTTTTCCATGTATTCGAATTTGATAGTTAATAGGAGACAAATATAAGAAAAATCGGATATAATATCCTGAGGCGTTGGTATTACATCCAAAAACACTACTTTTGCATCGGAAGTCACTCTACATGAAAAACACATCATATACAAAACGATCTATTTATCTGATCCTATTCTTTATAATAGGATGCACTTCATCCCTATACGGAATGGAAGGCGCAGGTGTGTATTTCAAGGCGAGCCTATGCGGAAAAATCTATAAGCATTTTTCCTTTCTTGTAGAAGAGGACATCCGTCCGAGAGATGACTTTAAGGAAGCGGAATGGTTCCTCACCACCGTTGAGGTAAACTACAAGTTTAATAAATATCTTCTGGCAGGAAGCGGATATATGTCTCTAGCACGATACAAGGCATCCGACGAGTTACGAAACCGATATTATCTCTACGCTACGGGGACTTATTCGGCCGGACGTTTTACCCTCTCTGTCCGGGAACGTTTTCAAAGTACCTATAAGGTTCACGCCGAACATCCCAAGAATTATCTGCGTTCGATGCTGACCCTCTCCTATAAGATCCGCAAGAGTGGTTTCTGTCCTTTTGCCTACACCGAGGTCTTCAATGATACGCGAAATAAGATGCGGTCCGATAAGATCCGTTTCTCCACAGGAAGTAATTACCAACTAAACCCGAACAATAACCTCCAACTCTATTATCGCTACCATATATTTAATGTAGACGATCCCGTGAATTACCGCCATGCGATCGGTATCTGCTATACCCATCGTTTTTAATAAGAATTTTCGTACCTTCGCGTCCCGAGTGCTTGATAAACCTCGTTAAAAACAAGAAGACATGCAAAAAACAGTTACAGTACCTTTCATGCTGCTAGGTATACTTTTTAATATATGCCTTGTAGCGTCCAATCTTTTAGAGACAAAAGTAGTGCAAGTAGGCGGTATAACGGCTACCGCAGGTTTGATCGTATTCCCGATCTCGTATATCATCAATGATTGTATAGCGGAAGTGTGGGGATTCAAGAAGGCACGGCTAATTATCTGGAGTGGCTTCGCCTCTAATTTCCTAGTGATCGCTTTTGCGCAATTGGCGGTATTATTACCGGCCGCCCCTTTCTGGGAGGGGGAGGAAGGTTTCAATTTCGTCTTCGGGATGGCCCCACGTATAGCGGTCGCCAGCTTGATAGCGTTTTTGGCCGGTTCTTTCCTGAACGCCTATGTGATGAGCAAAATGAAAATCGCCTCCAACGGAAAGAATTTCTCGTTACGAGCGATCGTATCTACCCTTATCGGTGAGAGCGCCGATTCCCTGATCTTTTTCCCGATCGCCTTCGCCGGATTGATCCCGGCCGGAGAATTGCTTATCATGATCGGGACGCAGGCGGTACTTAAATCCTTGTACGAGGTTATCATCCTTCCCGTCACCATCCGTGTCGTAAAGTACATCAAGAAAGTAGACGGGAATGATGTGTATGATCTTGGTACCTCGTATAATATCCTAAAGGTTAAAGACATTTAGGCCGGGACCAAACAATGACCGGCCTTCATTTGAATAGATGCGACCAATCCTCCCTTTGCTGCGGCATATAGGACTTCATTCCCAATAATTCAGCCGCCCGGCAATTCACGGAAGCGTCATCAATCAGCATAGTCTCCTCGGCTAAAAGATTCGAGTCCTTCAGTACGTACTCAAAAATATCCGCGTTCGGCTTCAGCATATGCAATTCGTAAGAGAGGTAAATCTTATGGAAGAAATCTTGGGCACAAAGACCTTGATAAGAGAAATAGGTATCTTCGGACCATTTCCAATGAAGCTCGTTCGTATTGCTCAGAAGCATCGTATTATAGCGTTCACGAAGCTCCAATAGCAGACGCAACTTATTTTCCGGGACGTCTCCCAACATGGCGATCCATGCCGTGTCGATTTGTTCGTCCGTCAGGGGCTTCCCCGATAAGGCACGAATATCATCGCGAAACTGTTCCACCGAAATCGTTCCCAACTCTAATCGCTCAAACAAGTCCTTATGTTGATAGTTATTCGTGATCTGCTCCCGGATATTCTCCACGCCCAGATTCTCGAAAGCCTCGATACAACGGTTGCGAGTCAGGTTAATAAGCACACCGCCCAAGTCTATAATCAAGTTCTTTATGCCTTCCATATCATTTCTTTTTATACCAGCTACGACGTCTGCGATGTCGTCTTTTCTGTTGATAACGATTGATCCGCTTGTAAACGACCCAGACAAACAACAAGCCGAAAACAGCGAATATCAATATAACAATCCAAGAGTTAAGATTGTCACCTTTTACCCGGCTCCACATTTCCAGAACCACCTCCGTCTCGTTCCCGAAATCACGGATCATGGCACAACGTTCCACGACCTTCCGGTCCGGATATTGAGCCGGGTCTATCTGGACACGCTCCGCTCCCGGTCCGAAGAAATAACTTACGTCCGAGAACTCGGTCCGCGTCGTATCGATCTTTTCCGCCAATATTTCCGGGGTGGCCACGGTGCTGACATATCCGGTCACTTCCATATTACGGCTGACGATGTCCGGACGGCATAGATAGTCCATAAAATAACTGGCCGCCTTCACGTTGCGAGCGTATTTAGGGATCGCCCAACCATCGTACCAGATATTACTACCCTCCAAAGGAACCTCATACCCCAGATCTACGCCTACAGCACTCGCCTCTTCCATGGCCCAGACTGCGTCGCCGCTCCAAGTGAAATTCAGCCACGCCTTTCCTTTCGTCATCATCTCCTTACCGAAATCGGCCTCCCAACCGGCGATATTCGGTTTCATCTTCTTCAAGTATTCCTCGGCGATAGCGATCATTTCCGGCGAGCTATCGTTCATCAATTGCTCCACCGTGATGGTACCGTCCGACAATTCCCTCGCATGGGCGTAGATGATGGCGGTACCATAGGCGTCGCGATAGCTATCCTTCATCAATATCTTATTCCTGAAACGAGGGTCCCAAAGGCATTTCCACGACATGACCTCGTCCCTCGAGACATCGGCTTTATTATACAACAGGCCGGCGGTTCCCCACATATAAGGAACCACGTAGTCGGTAGTCTTACGGCCCGACTGACTTAACTTATTCAGTTCCTCTTGGATATAGGGAGAGACATTGTTGATATAATCCGGTGTCTTCCCGAAATTACGGTCGATCGGTAGCAAGAGATTTTTCCGCAGCATGCGCTCAAGGATATACTCCGAAGGGCAAATCAAGTCGAAATCCTCATGCCCCCGTTCGATCTTGGTCAACATGATCTCGTTGATATCAAAGACCTGATAGATAATCCGGACCTCCTCACCCGTCTGTTCCTTATACCATTTCGGGAAATCCGTCAGGACGTCCTCGTCGATATAATCTCCCCAGTTATAAATCTTCAAGATCTTACTTCTCTCCTCGTCCGAGCGCCCGCAAGAAGTGAACAGCCCCATAAGCAGGGCCAAAACAGACAAAATCGATATAAATTTCTTCATTTTCATTTACGCTCGCTTCGCTTTCTCAGCACGTTTATTTATAACAATCAACAATACTAACACGGTTACGAATATAATCGTTGAGAGGGGACGCAACTCCGGGGTCAATCCTCCTTTCCGGGCATCCGCATAGATAAAGGTGGAAAGGGTTTCCAAGCCCTCATTACCAATCGTAAATATGGTCACGGCGAAATCGTCGATAGACAGCGTGAAGGCAAGGATAAAGCCACTGATCATACCCGGACGGATTTCCGGGAAGATCACCTTCCGCAAGGCCTGAAACGGAGTCGCCCCCAAATCCAACGCCGCCTCGTAGATATTCTGGTTCATTTGTTTCAAGCGAGGCATGACGCTTAATACCACATATGGCGTACAGAACGTAATATGCGCCAGCACGACCGTCGTCAAACCTTGAGAGATCCCTAAGCTGACAAACAACAGGAACAAGGAAATACCGGTAATGATATCCGGATTCAACATCGGGATGTTATTGACAAAACTCACGGCATTGCGGGCCCTTGCCTTCAAATTAAAGATTCCGATAGCGGCTACGCTCCCCAACAAGGTAGATACCGTAGCGGCTATCATGGCGATAGCGAACGTATTCCAAAGTGCGCTGACCAACGAATGTTGTACGTTGCCGGCAAAAAGAGAGCTATATAATTTCGTGGAGAACCCGGTCCAGTTACCCAGCACTTTCGCCTCCGTGAACGAGAAGATCATGATAATCAGGATCGGCGAGTAGAGCAACAAAAGCAAAGCCCACAGATATCCCTTAGCTAAATATTTCACCATCAGATAAGCCCTCCCTCATTCGCCGAATCACTGCTCTCATTGCTGAACAATCCCGTGATTCCGATTAATAACAACATGATAAGAGAAAGCGCCGCCCCGTAGTTCCACATACCGTTATTGATATTCTCCTGTATGGTCGTACCGAAGAGCTTGATATTGTTCATCGTCAACAATTCGGCGATGGCAAACGTAGAGATGGTCGGCATAAACACCATCATGATACCGCTCATCACTCCCGGCATCGATAGTGGGAATACGGCCTTGATAAATACCTGCGACGGATTCGCCCCCAAGTCTTGCGCCGCCTCTATCAAGCTGTGATCCATTTTCTGGAGCGTATTATAAATCGGGTAGATCATAAAGGGCAGGAAGTTGTACACCATGCCAAAGATCAAGGCCCCCTCTCCCAGTGGGAAATTCAAGAAATCGAACAAAGCCACGGTAGCCAACGTACGGATCAAGATATTGACCCACATCGGAAGGATAAACAAAACGACCATCGTACGGGAAGTATTAAACCGGGCTTGGCTCAATATCCAAGCGGCCGGATATCCCAGCAGCAGACAAAGAATGGTCGTTATCAAAGCGATCCCGACTGAATACACGAAGGTGTTTATCGCCTCGGGATGGATCATAAACTTACGGAAATTGGCGAAGGTAAACATCCCCTCGTCATTCGTAAAGGCGTAATACACGATCAAGAGGAGCGGTATCACGACAAAGATGGCCAAGAACAGGACATAAGGAATGGTCCAGTTCCTTCGTCTCATAAAAAATGCAGAAAACGTATTGATCACTTCCTTCCCTTTTTAAGCATGAATAATTCGAATTTTATCCGGGGCGATCGTTATGCCGACATGATCTCCATCATCCCATACATCGTTGGTATCGACAAAGATGTCCTCGTCCCAATCTGTAAACACGGTCAGATGATAATGGTTGCCTTTGTAGAGGATAAATTTCACCTCTCCGGTCAGGCGACCGTCTTCCTCGTTATCCTCCAAGATCACATCTTTAAAATCGATCTCGACTTTCACAGGCGTATTTGGCTCTATATCGGTTACCTCCTTGCATTCGAACGTACAGCCTAGGAATTCCACATGCGTAGCGTCGATAAGCTTTCCCTCGAAGGTATTGCAAATACGCTCTTTCTTCATTACATGGATATCGAAAGGCTTGATAAGAAGCCCGACCTCGCTACCTGCCTCGAAACAGTGATAATCCTGTACCATGAACTCGTATCCGTTCGGGGTTTGCACCATCATCTCATAATGCACGCCCTTAAAGATGGAGGAGGTTACCGTACCCGTCAACATCGCCGCCTCCGACGGCTCGAAGATGTAAATATCCTCGGGGCGCAACACGACATCTACCGGCATTTGCTCCCCGAATCCCTCATCCACGCACTCGAACTCATGACCGGCGAAAGAGACTTGCCTATCCTTGATCATCGTCCCGTTCAAGATGTTACTCTCACCGATGAAATCAGCGACGAACGAATTGACCGGCTCGTTATAAATATCGATCGGGGTACCGATTTGCTGGATCTTTCCCTCGCTCATGACAACGATCGTGTCGCTCAGCGTCAGCGCTTCCTCTTGGTCGTGGGTCACGTACACGAACGTAATACCTAAGGACTTATGCATCTCTTTCAATTCCATTTGCATATCCTTGCGCATCTTCAAGTCCAAGGCCGCCAACGGCTCATCCAGCAATAACACCTCTGGCTCATTCACGATAGCGCGAGCGATCGCCACACGTTGCTGCTGGCCACCGGAAAGGGAATCGACATCCCGATCCTCATAGTCTGTCAACCCTACCATTTTCAACGCCTGTTTCACTTTCTTCTCGATCGTGGCGGAAGGAAGTTTCTTCAGCTTCAGGCCAAAGGCGATATTATTGTACACATTCAGATGTGGAAATAAAGCATATTTCTGGAATACCGTATTTACGGGACGTTTATGCGGCGGCGTCTGCGTAATCTCCTTCCCGGACATCGTGATAACGCCCTCGGAGGCCGTCTGGAAGCCGGCTATCAAACGCAACAGGGTAGTCTTTCCGCAACCGGAAGGCCCCAAAATGGTTACAAACTCGCCCTTGCGGACCTGTAAATTTACATCATTCAGCACGGCCTTCTCGCCGAAATACTTCGATACGTGCTCCACGCTGATAATGCGATCCGATTTTCGTATTGACATTCTCGCTTGATCTAATTAGAATTAAACAATCATGAACAATGTTCTTATTTATTTTTGCGCGAATGTACAGATTTTAATAAGGCCGGGCACTATCGTTTTTACAAAATCTGACCTTACACCGGATGAGAAGCGTCGCATTTCTCCAAGATTCGACCGCGCACCCGATGTAAGCCCCGTATTTCTCCAAGATTCGACCACGCACCCGGTGCGAGGTCCAATATTTCTCCAAGATTCGACCGCACACCCGACGCGAGCCCCGTATTTTTCCAAGATTCGACCGCGCACCCGGCGCGAGGTCCCGCATTTCTCCAAGATTCGACCGCGCACCCGACGCGGGCGGGATATTTGGGAAATATTCAATCCACGTATATCCGGTAGCTCCCCGATCCCAATCGGTACACAGCCTTCCCATCCTTCAATCCCACGGGCGTGATCCCCTCCTGCCCTTTCTCCATACGAACGGACTTCTCCGATTTGGCGGGCAGATATAAGGTAGCCGTCGTATTAGCGGGAATGGTTGCCTCGTATATATAGCCCTTCTTTTGGATTTGCCATCCACTCTCGATACGGCCATAGGCGGAATCGTAATGACCCCGGATGAACGAGAAGGTTCCGCCGATACGGGGTTGAAGGATGATGTGCTTATAGGCGGGTTGTTCCTCATCCCGCTGGATACCCAAGGTATAAGCTATCATCCACTCCTCGATAGCGCCATACGAATAATGGTTGAAAGAGTTCATATCCACAGGGCCGAAGCCATTTACCAACGTGTAGGAATTCCAACGTTCCCAAATCGTGGTTGCGCCTTGCAGGACAGGGTATAGCCATGAAGGATAGGCGGTTTGCTCAAATAATTTATAGGCGACATCGTCATAACCATTGTCGGATAATACCAAATTCAGGTAAGGCGTACCGATAAAGCCAGTGGTAAGCGTATAATTATGTTTCTTGATATTCTCTACCAGATGCCGGATCGCCAAGGGTTTGTTTTTCTCATTGAACAGATCGAACTGGAGAGGAACCACGTATGAGGTCTGCGTATCCACGATCTTCGCCTCGGTAGCCGCCGTTCCGGGCCACATACCTACTTGCGAATCCTTGCCAAAGATAGATTCCACCGTCGGGGCGAACGTGCGTCCCTCCTCGTTCACGAAGAGGTCGTTAAAAGACCTCTTCACGTTCTCGTAGAAAGTACGGAAACGCCTTTGGTCCGCATCCTTCCCTAAACGTTTCGCTACCTGCTCCATAATCAAAGCGTCGTAGGCGGAGTAAGCGGTGTTCGTCAACATGGAATTCGTCGGCTCGATAGCCAGCCAATCGCCGAAACCACCGAAGGGCTGTACATAGCGTACGGCACGACGCTCCAAATAATCCATATAAGCGACCATGGAAGCGTAATGTTGCTCCAGAATACGCACGTCTCCGTATTGTTGATACATTTGCCACGGTACGATCACGCCGGCTTCCATCCATCCCATGGCACCTCCGCCATCCTCCGCGCCGTGAGGCGGGAAACCGACCACGGGTATATAGTTCGCGTAACTACCGTCATCTCCTTGATTATCCCGAACCGAGTAGAGCCAACGGGTGTAAAACGGATCGACATTCATATTATAAGTAGCCGTACGAGCGAATACCTGCGCATCCCCTGTCCAGCCCATACGCTCATCCCGTTGCGGGCAATCGGTCGGAACCGACAGGAAATTACCCCGTTGGCCCCAAATGATATTGCTGAACAAACGGTTGACACGCTCGTCCGACGTCTCATAACCGCTCGTCCGCACACCGATAGATTCCAGCACGATCCCTTTCACCGCCTCCAAGGGTAACGGCCTCTCCAACCCGTGAATCTCCACGTAACGGAAACCATGGAACGTAAAGCGAGGCTCATACGTCTCACCCGCCGCATCCCCTCTCAGGATATAGCGATCCGTGGAAAGGGCGCTCCGGTAATTATCCGTATAGACTTGCCCTTTCTTCTCCTTATACATCGCGATCGTGTACGGGGCGACCGGCTCGGTAGGGATCGTTTCCGGATAATTCATCTCCCCGAAACGGATCGTGATTTCCTGTCCGGCCTTTCCCTTGAAAGTCAGACGGGGAACACCGACCATATTCTGCCCCATATCATAGACATAGACGCCGGGAATAGGCTCTACCATGGACTGAGCGGTCAGGGTCACATTATTTTGTATCGGGCTGCCTACATATCCTTGGATCTCCACATTTACCGGAGGAGCGGCGAATAAGGTCGCCGGTTTCCATGACGAGTCATCAAAACCCGGAGCATCCCAGCCGTTCACCTCTTTCCGGGCATCATATTCCTCTCCATTCTGAAGGCCGTTAAAAGTGATCGGTCCCCGGTCATAACATTTCCAGCTATCATTCGTAACGATCGTCTCACGAGTACCGTCGGCATACTCGATCACGATCTTTCCCAATAAGGACTGGCGGGTTCCGTATTGATCCTGCCAACCGGTAAGGAAACCGCTATGCTCGCTCCACCATCCGGCGCCCAACATCGCCCCGATACCATTATCGCCCGGTCGTAGCAAATCCGTTATATCATACGTATTATACATGATACGGTAACGGTAATCCGTCCAACCCGGATTCAGATAATCCTTTCCAACCTTCTGCCCGTTCACCGAGAACTCGTAGACACCCCTAGCGGTAGCGTATAAACGGGCGCTCTTGACCGGTTTCTCTATCTTTATCGCTTTCCGGAGCATGGGAGCGGATACGTTCTCGCCCGGATACCAGACATTGAGCTTTCCCTCCCCTTTCTCCACATAAGTCTCGGCAGGATTGTACAGAAGCGTATTCCACGTATCCTCGCTGATACACAAGTTGGAGAATGTAGCGGTCTGCCCTTTAGGTTGCAGGAAACCGATCGCGTACAAACGGCAATGATAAACCAACTCTCCATCCGGATAAGGATACACGGTGAAAGCCCCTTCCTTGCCTCCCCAGAAATCACCACGGCTCTTCCGTTCTTTCTCCTCGGGAGTCAAAGAGGAATTCACCAAGGTCTTTCCATCGATCTCTATATCCACGAAATATTTCAAGGCATATTGGGCCGTCGTCACCTTCAACCGGATATGATGCGCCTTATGCTTATCCGAGGCTGGGATGATGGAGGCCAGACTCTCCGAGGCGTCTTGCGTCGTTTTTCCATCCGTGGTATGGCGTAGAATGAAACGGGCGTCCCCCGAACCATTCAAGTCCAGTTCAGCAGACACATAATTATCAGCGTCCCTCGCCCCAAAGACAAATGCGGCTTTATCATTACCCTCGGCCACCCGCACATCATAGTCGATCACATAATGCGAGCGATATTTGGAGAGTTGTGTCTCCGACGAGCCGATCCAACGGGCGCCACTCCATCCGGAACCCAGAAGACCGGTCTCGAACCACGCAGGCTCGGTGGAGGTAATTTCCGTTCCCGATTCATCCCATACGGAAACTTTCCAATAATAGCGAGTGGAAGGTTGTAATGCTTTTCCTTGATAAACTACGCCAACCGATTCCCCGGAAAGAACCTTTCCCGAATCATAGATATAACGCCCGGCAGCCAATTGCTCCGGACTATCGGCCACCCATAACCGATAAGCCTGCCCACAGGCCCCATAGCGATCGGACTCCATCTGCCAGTTAAAACGTGGCTGACTGACATCAATTCCCAGTGGATTGGTTTGATACTCAACCTGTAGGTTCTTCAATACGGTAACCGCACCCAGAGGTAGCCATCCGGCCAGCAACCCTAAGATTATAGACAAAATACATCGTGTGCTCTTCATAATACAAAGAATTAAAATGATAACGGTACAAAAATATCCATTATCATCTTAACTCTTTGTTTCATTTTTGGGAGAAGATGTAGCAGTTTTGACACTACTCAATCTCTCCTACCATCTTGGACGGGTCTACCCAACGATCAAACTCCTCGGCGGTCACATAACCGGACTCGATAGCCGCCTCCCGCAAAGTCTTATTTTCTTGATAGGCTTTCTGGGCGATAGCGGCGGCCTTGTAATATCCTATTTTCGGATTCAAGGCGGTAACCAGCATTAAGGAGCTATCCAGATGGCGTTTGATGTTTTCGTTCACCGGGGTAATGCCTTTTACGCAACGTTCACTGAAATTCAGGCAACCGTCACCAATCAAGCGGGCGCTTTGCAAGAAGTTCGAGATAATCACCGGCTTAAATACGTTCAACTCGAACTGCCCGTTGGAGCCGGCTATCGAGATTGTCACGTCGTTACCCATTACTTGAGCGGCGAGCATCGTCAATGACTCGCATTGCGTAGGATTCACCTTTCCCGGCATGATGGAGGAACCCGGCTCGTTCTCCGGCAAATGGATCTCACCGATACCGGCACGAGGACCTGAGCCCAACATTCGTATATCGTTTGCGATCTTCATTAAGCTGACCGCTACGGATTTCAAGGCTCCATGCGCCTCAACCAAGGCATCATGGGTAGCTAGGGCCTCGAATTTATTCGGAGCGGTTACAAAAGGAAGCCCAGTCAACTCTGATATCTTCTTAGCGACACATTCGTCATAATTGACCGGGGCGTTAATACCGGTCCCAACCGCCGTACCTCCTAAAGCCAATTCGGAGATATGCGACAGGGAATCCTTTACTTTCCGTATACCATATTCTAATTGAGCCGCATAGCCACTGAACTCTTGCCCCAATGTCAATGGAGTGGCATCCATAAAATGAGTCCTCCCGATCTTCACGATCTTCATGAACTCCTCACTTTTTAGCGCCAACGCACGATACAGACTCTCCAATCCCGGGATCGTCACCTCCGCTATCACCTTATAGGCGGCAATATGCATAGCGGAAGGAAACGTATCATTGGAGGATTGCGATTTATTCACGTCATCGTTCGGAAGCAGCACTTTCTCCTTATCCGTTAGCTTTCCTCCGGTCAACACATGCGCCCGGTTGGCGATCACCTCATTGACATTCATATTCGTCTGGGTCCCGCTCCCCGTTTGCCATACAATCAAGGGGAAGGAGTCATTTAATTTACCCGCCAAGATCTCGTCGCATACCTTACCGATCAACTCGCATTTCTCCGGAGACAAGACACCGGCGTCTTTATTAGCCAAAGCCGCTCCTTTTTTCAAGTAAGCGAACGCCTCTATCACCTCTTCGGGCATCCGGCTAATATCGGTGGCGATCTTGAAATTATTCACGCTCCGTTGTGTTTGCGGCCCATAATAAACGTCCGCCGGCACTTCCACCTCACCTAAGGTATCTTTCTCTATTCTATACTTCATGACACATAAGTTTTATTAATCTCTTCTATGTATAAACTATCTGGATATCGAATTGTTTATGTTACATTCACGAGTATATCATGAAAAGACATTTATCATGGAACAGAATTCAGATCATAGAGAAACGGCTTATTTCGCCTCCGATGTTTTTTAATAGTTTTTCTTCTCGTCAATAATGTATTCGGGACGGGCCTTGATCTCGTCAAAGAGGATACCGACATATTGCCCTAACACGCCGACCGTCAATAACTGTACACCTCCAAAGAAGATAATGGAAGTCATGATAGAAGTCCAGCCAACCTCGGCGTTACTAAAACCATAGATCTTGCCCAACGTGAACCAAACCGCCAAGATTATACCGACCAATACGGATATAAACCCGAGACTCGTCGCCAAACGCAACGGCTTCTTCGAGAAATAAAGCATTGCCGTCGACGCGAATTTCAGCATCTTACTAATCGGATATTTCGTCTCGCCGGCGATACGCGCCTCACGCTCATAATAAAACGGCACTTGGTGGAAGCCTACCCAACTTATCAAGCCACGGATATATTTTCCCCGTTCCTTAAAACGGTCGAACTCATTCATCACCTTCCGGTCCACTAAACGGAAATCTCCCGTATCCAGCGGGAAATGGACCTCGCTCATATAATTCATCACCCGGTAAAAAGCCTTGGAGGTGAACAGCTTGAAAAGACTCTCCCCTTCCCGTGACTTACGGACGCAATAAACCACGTTAGCATTCTCTCTCTCCTGCACTTCCAGCAGATCCGGAATCAATTCCGGCGGATCCTGCATATCGGCGTCGATGATAATCGCCAAATCAGCGTCACAGTTATTGATACCCGCCGTTACCGCCGGTTGATGACCGAAATTCCGGGAGAAGTGAATCACCTTCACATGAGGATCGGTAGCGGCTATATGATCCAACAAAGAACGTGTCTTATCCTGACTACCATCATTTATATAGATAATCTCCGTAGGGTTCGGCAACTTTACCAAGACCTCTTTCGTACGCCGATACGATTCCTCGATCACGGCTTCCTCGTTGTAACACGGGACTATAACCGCTAACTTCTTCATGCCTTTTAAGCTTTAAAGGTATAAAACTTATTTACTAAAAAATTAATCACCGTATAGAAAGCCATTCCAATCAAGTGGTTGTAGTAATGATCGATCGTAAGTCGGGAATTCAAGATCAGTACCAATCCGTACTGTAAAGCATAACAAATAATAAAAGCGATCGTGAACCGAACCGCCCCTTTCGTCCATCCGGTGGAACTTCCCTTGAAAGTCCATTGCTTGTTCCAGATGAAACTGTTTAATATGCCTGCCACATATCCCGTTAAGTTAGATAAACCTTCCCGGCATCCGAAGAGTTTCATCATCACCCAGATAACGATCATCGTTATCAAGGTATTGCTCAACCCGACTACACCATACTTAATAGCTTGCTTAATCGTCTCCATTCTTATTTATAATCTCGGAAACCTCCTCCGCTGTCAATTCCTTGACATTCGTGATCGTGAAAACATTCGAGAGGAAATCGCCGTATTGGTTACATTCATTGATCACCCGATCCAACGTGGCTTTTATATCCGTACGCACCGGGATCAAGAACACCAGCTCCACATACTGCTCACCGATCGTCAAACGCTCGATCTCGCAGTCCGTTTTCGGCAGATAATAAGCGAACTCCCGCTCGATTGTCTGCCGCTGATATTCTTGGAAAGGTTTCTTGCCTTTAGACGTCATCAAGACATAGAAACGCAGCTTCTCCCCTTTTCCTCCCAAGCCGGTCGAGATATAAATTTGTTTCTCGTCGGAGAAATCGGACTCTAAGGAGATACGAGACTCCATCAAAGCCATGTAGGCCCAATCTGTCACTTCCGGGTCCGGATGCTGGGTGTATTCCTCCAACAAGCGGTACGCACGGACGGATTTCGAGGTAGCCAATTGAGATAACAAATATCTCTTCTCGGTCTTGTCCGTGGTTTCCTCCGTCAACAAAGTGTTGTACAGGGTCTCGCACTCATCCTCCGATAAGGGACGGGGAGGCCGGTTTTCCTTCCGTACGTTTTCCGAGTATTTGAAATACTCCATCTGAAGTTCAACCGGCACACGCTGTTCTAGTATATGGAAATGTCCCTCCATCCTGCTGAAGGAATCACGGAACTTTTTGAATACATCACCTTCTTCTTTCATAGATCGTCTTTTTTCGTTATTAAACTCCCATAAACAAGAAACAAGAACAAAGGTAATGTTTTTTCCGGAATAAATAAAAATAACGTTATTTAAGCTCCCGCATAAATTAAGAACCCAAGTCCGATCACGAATAAAATAAACATCCCGACATTCAGACGATTGGAAATGGCTGGCGCTCCCTTGAACTCTTTCCAGATAAGGATGCCCCATAAAGCGGAGACTAGCGTGGCTCCTTGCCCCAATCCGTAAGATATAGCCGCTCCCGCCTTCTCTGACGCTATCATACTGAAAGATTGACCGATACACCAGATAACACCCCCCAATACACCCACGAGATGCGTACTCATATCTCCCTTAAAATAACCGGATATGGAGACAGGCTTACCTTCCACCGGATGTTTCATTGCCAATGTGTTAAATAAGAAATTACTAACAAATACTCCTATGGCAAAAACAAATACGGCGGTATAAGGCGTCAACTTCCCGGGTGCCGGAGAAGCGAAATTCTCCATGTCCATGGAAGCGGCGACAAAACGATAGAAAAAGGCCATGATCACGCCGGCCACAACCGATATAAGGATCCCCTTCCCCGATACTTTCTTGGTACCGACCAAGGCTTTCTTATAAGCCAGGCCATTCAAGATGATGGCGACCGTGATTAAGGCTACACCGATAAAGATATAAGTCGGTTCCCCCTTCGCCGCCCCGAAATAGTTAACCAATACGCCTAGCACCAAGGCCAATCCGATCCCTACCGGAAAAGCGACCGACAATCCGCAAATGGCGATCGCCGCAGACAACAAGATATTGGCAGCATTAAAAATAATACCGCCCAAAAAGGCACTCCCTAAACTAGCGAGATTCGCTTGCGCCAAATCCGGCAGGAAACTGCGTCCTTCCGTCCCGATGCTGCCCAAGGTAAAGCCGGAAATCAGAGAAAGGAGCAAGACACCAATCACGTAGTCCCAATAGAAGAACTCATATCTCCAAGTCTTGGAGGCTAATTTCTGCGTATTCCCCCACGATCCCCAACAAAGCATCGTAACGACACAGAATATGACAGCTAAAGAATAATCTTGTACGATATACATAAAATACTATTTAATAGATGGTTGATGCATCATATAATTCTCTATCAAGGAAGCGACCTCCGTAGGCGGCATCTTCTCGATCAAACGAAGATCACGGCCATTGGGATTTGCCACCCAATTGTTAGTCCCCTCATCATCTACGACATGAAAGGTACCTCGCTCTACATCGAAATAAGGCTCATAACCTTTTATAGCGACCAATACCGCCGTATGATCCCAGCTCATGCGCCCTTCCGGGTCTCCCTCCGTGAAACAAAGGGCATACGCATCTTTTACAGGACTGTTCTCCACGTTCATTTGCACCAGTTTCTTTCCGGTCAAGATTACGTTCCCGATCTCAAAACCGCTAAAGACAATCTCTGTAGGCCATTCATCCGCTACGACTTTAGAGGCAGGGACATCGCAATACACATTAAATTCTTTTCCTTCCGGAAACAGGCCCGCCATAGAAACCAAACGTTTCACTTTCTTGGCGACTAATTCCTTTCCGGAGAGATCGCTATATTCATCAGCTCCCGATTGAAGCAAGTCCCTTAAATTAGAGAAGAAACCAATCGTACAAATAACAACGCTGGTATCCGGTTGTTCGCTCAGAATCTTACGGTACACCTTCAGGGCATCCGGAGCGTCGGAAGTCTTCGCCGTATGATGCGGATAGTTAGCGGGTAACTCGTCAGTCCACTTCGTTTTATGCCAAGTAGTCAAGGAGGCCCCCGGTTCGCTCTTTGGTGCCCCTACCGGTATGTCCGGACGGTTGAAATAAGTATTCAGCACCTCAATGCAAGGCACCACCCGCTCATCATGGTTGGAGGAAAGAGTCGCAAGAATATTTACCTGACCGCTATCCGCCAAGGCATGCATCAAGGCCATAGCGCCCACATCATCATAGTCCGGACCTAAATCGGTATCTAGAATAAGATTTACCGGTTGAGGCTTATCGGTTTGAGAAACATTCCCCTTACAGGAGATAAACAAGGCGAATAAGCCCATCAGAAACAATGATTTCTTCATAATCTTTATAATTTTATTGGTGAACAATCTCTTTCGGAGCATCCGAGTAAATCAGTATCTCACCGAAATGTACGGAGACATCATTACGTGGATTTAGCCATTTAAACGTAGCCGTATGTTTTCCCTTGGGCAGCTGATACTTCCAAAACAGGTCGTTCCTACGAGTCGTATAGGATGCCGGAAGGTTCGCCGTCTCAACCAGCTCCCCATCTAGGTACATCTCTACTTTCGCTACGTATTTATCATCTTTAGCGTTCACAAAGCCTTTGAATACGGCGCCTGTTCCCTCAAATGGAAGTTCTCCTACATCGGACAAATTCTTATTAACCGCCACTTTCTCTATCGGATACATACCCTCGAAAGCCTTCTCGTAACGAACGGCTACAGGTTGCTGGCATTTGATCGTCACCTCGTCACCTGAAACGGAACCGCCGTTGCGCTCTATCACTTGCAACGCTTGATCGAAGCCCATTTGGTAAGTCTTATTCAATGAGATGGTCGTATAGGCAAAATCCATATTCTCCACCTCTCTCAAGTTCTTCATCCAATAATCCGGTATACGGCTATAACCAAGGATTGTTCCTAAGATACCACCCGCAGAGGCTGGGTTGCAATCCGAATCTTGTCCACAACGGGTAGAGATATCCAATGTCTTATAGAAATCTCCCTCACCATAAAGCAAGCCGATAAGAATGTATGCGCTATTGATCACGGCATCGATATTGAACGGAACGAAAACGCCATCCGGACAACCAATATCCGAGCTCCATTTCTTCTCACACTCAAACCAAGTGCGTTTCCAATCGTCCGGATATTCCTTATGCCAGCGGATCACATCGCTCATACATTTATAATAGGTACTTTGCTCCGGTATCGTCTTTAACGCCTCGGTCACGATAAACTCGATATCATCCGAGATAAACGATAACGAATACATCGCCCCGACATACACACCGCCGTACCAACCGTCTCCGTAATTCATGATATGCCCGATCTTATCAGAAATCTCGGAAGCCGTATTCGGCATACCCGGCGACATCAGTCCGGCATAGTCCGCCTCGATCTGATAATCCAGATCATCCGCATGAGGGTTATTCAGCCAATGGCCGGACGCCGGAGGCATGATCCCTTGCAAAATATTATAACGTGCCGACTGGTTAGCATGCCATAACGTATATCCCGCCGTAGCGAACGCCATGGCGAATGAGTCCACAGGAGCGTCCAATCCCAACCGGTCAAAGACATCCACGAATGTAAGGTCCATATAAACATCATCGTACAATCCGGGTACATTCTCGTACCACCACTTGATATATCCGTCCGGCCATACGATCGGTACGTATTCTTGAATCATCGTTCCGTTATATTTGAACTCCGTCGGACCGCCATACGTACAGCCTATGGTTTGTCCGGCCCAACCTCCCTTAATCTTATCCATCAACTTTTCTTTACTAATCGTAAACTCAGCGGGCACCGTCGTTTGATCCTTTGCCGAGGGTTGTTGGGAACATGAGGTCGCCCCTAGAAATAAAGAGGCTACCGTTATCACCGCAAATACTGTTTGTTTCATAATATTAGATTGTTTTTATAGATTAATCAAAAATATCCACCTCATTCCGGTAAGGAACAGAAGATTGCGCTCCCACACGAGTCACGGAAATGGCGGAAGCTTTGCAAGCGAATCTCACGGCTTCCCTTAAATCCCGCCCCTCAGCCAAAGCCACCGTTAAAGCGCCGTTGAAAATATCCCCGGCGGCAGTAGTATCAACGGCTTCCACTTTTATCGCAGGAACCATATCTACCATGGAATCACAATAGATCAAAGCTCCTTTTGAGCCTAAAGTAACGATTACGTTCTGTACTCCCATCTCCATTATAACTTGCGCCGCCTTCTTTGCGGAAACCTCATCCGTGATCTTCACGCCAGAGATCATCTCTGCCTCTGTCTCATTCGGGGTAATCATATACAGATGCCGGAGTAACGTAGCCGACAAAGTTTGAGCTGGAGCCGGATTCAATATTACCCGTTTGTTCTTCTTCGATGCCATCTTAGCGACAAACTCGACAGTATCCATAGGAATCTCCAATTGCATTAAAATCAAATCGGCTTTTTCTATCGCCTCTTCCGATTTCGCTAAATCAGAAGGTAATAGATTAGCATTAGCTCCGGAGGCCACCACAATACAGTTTTCAGCATGAGCATCCACCGTAATCAACGCTACGCCAGATGGATTCTTCGGATCTGAGAAAATATAGGAAGTATCAATCCCCTCTTCCTCAAATAGCTGCTGGGATTGATGTCCGAATATATCACTGCCTGTTTTACAAATAAACGAGACCTGTCCCCCTAACCGCGCAACAGCAACCGCTTGATTCGCTCCTTTCCCACCCGGGTTCATAAAAAATGTTCCGCCTAATACCGTCTCTCCCGGACGAGGGAGATGATTCGTCTTTACGACCATATCGGTATTGCTACTTCCAACAACCAATATATTATGATTCCGTAAGTCTTTCATGCTTTTCTCTTATTAATCATTCGTTTAACAAAAATATCATATATTCCGCTTGGTACACCAGATTTCATGTTAATTTAAATTCATTCACCGATGTCGCAAATATAAAAAGATCCAAAATATAAAAATCATCAATTAATCTTCATCGTAGATAAACCCAAATCGATATATTTGCATCATACAATTTCTCATATTCACTATATATCAAACACTTGATAACATCAAAAGTCCATGAATAACACATACATATTATTAATGCTTGTCAACACCTTGACAAAAGCTGAGAAAAGATATTTCCATCTTTGCGCAAACCTTCAAAACGGTGATAAGGTATACCTCACCCTTTTTAATCTAATAGACGCTAATACGTCTCCCGAACAGCTGTATACACGCTTTTGTCAGATTCAAGACGGGAAGAGTTTCGAGACCGCAGTCAAACATTTATATCGGGTACTTCTAGAATGTTTAGTTAGACTAAGAGAAAAACAGGATGTCCAAACAAGAATTTTCAATTATATATCAAAGGCTGGCGTATTATTCGAACGAGAAATATTTGATGAAGCTTTCATTGAATTAGATAAAGCAAAAAAATTAGCGATCACTTATGAAAATGATTCCTTGCTTTTATTGATTCGGAGAACGGAACTGAAATACTTAAGCGCTCTTGATTTTAAAACAATCTCAGAAAAGCAGCTGGTAAACAAGCAAATGAAAATCAATGAAGTATTAAAATACGCAAGAACCCTTAATCAACATACACAGCTATACGATATTCTTAAACACCGTTTAATTAACAAAGGCTATATCCGTTCCGACAAACAAAAAGAGGATTTAAACGATCTCGTATTGAGCGAACTCCATTTAATCGCAAACAATTCCTACCAAGGATTCGAAGCGCAAAAGTTACATTTGCTATTCCAAGCCACTTATTATCTTAACTCCGGCAATTATAAATCGGCTATCCGATATTACCAAGAGCTTATCAACTTATTTAACGACAACCAACATTTAATATTAAATCCTCCTATCTACTATTTAAGTGCCATACAAGGTATTTTAGACAGTTTATGTATTGCCGGATTATATCATGAAACTCCCTTTTTCCTTTCTAAACTAGAAGAATTAACACAAAATGAGTACTCCACTGAATTCATCTTACATCTGAAAACCTTGATATATATCTACAAATCCAATAGCTTGTTACAAGCCGGAAACTTTGAACAGGCCTTAGAGCTAAGGGATAAGCAAGAAAATGAATTACTAAAAAAAGTAACATCATTAGGACTTGAGTCTCAATTACGGTTATATCTAAGCTTCGCTGTATTAGGCATGTATACGAAAGATTATGTACAAGCTCGCAAATACATGAAAAAGATATTTAGTTTGGGAAAGTTATTTTGCGCATTTCCTTCTTACAAGATAGCAAGATTGGTAAATCTTTTACTCCAAGCAGAATTAGGCAATTATGATTTCTTTAAGAACGAAATTATTTCCATCAAAAGAAACATCCGCTTCGAGAAACAGACTTATATCACAGAAAAGTTAATATTCAAGTTTATACAGGGCTATCCGCTTCCATCATACGAGAAAGCTAGAAATAAACGCTGGCTACAATACCAAAAAGACATTCAAAAAATCGAACAAGATAAATATGAACGCCAACTTTTAAAGACATTTGATGTCCTTGCTTGGATTGAGAGTAAATTAACCCAACGGTCGCTGGCAGATATTTTTGCAGAAAAAGCTCACTGATAGATTAATGCCAGAGCAAGTCATGACGTATGTAAAACCCGGCTTTCCATAATACCACTCATCTGCTGCAACGCCCAATCCACCAAGCCTTGGATATGGGGAATAAGACTTAATCCTCTTTCCGTTAAGCAGTATTCTACTCGGGGAGGAACTTCCGCATAGACCTTTCGTTCGATCAGACCATCCGATTCCAACGTGCGCAAGGTTACGGTCAGCATACGTTGCGATACATCCGCAATGGTTTTATGGATATCACTAAAACGCATGGTACCGTTAGCACTTAAAGTGATAAGCACTAGCATAGACCATTTATCTCCTAGCCGGCTCAATACGTCTCTTACGGGGCAATTCCCTGTCGGATGAAAGTTTTTCATTTTTTAACCTTTTCTATTTACTTGAATCTCAACAATGGTTACATCCATGTAAGTTCCTTATTTATAAGTGCCTTCTTGTTTTCTCTAAAAAAGGGACTTACTTTTACACCACAAAAGTAATAAACTTACGAAAAATAACTATTGTATCACTTAATAATTTACGATTATGGCAAAGAAAGTAGCAGTTTTAGCGGTAAATCCAGTAAATGGATTTGGTTTGTTCCAATATTTGGAATCATTTTTCGAGAATGGCATTACTTATAAAGTATATGCGGTTGCCGATTCAAAAGAGATCAAAACGAACTCTGGCATAGCTTTGACAGTAGACGATGTGATCGCTAATTTAAAAGGGCATGAAGATGAATACGACGCAATGGTATTCGCTTGTGGCGATGCGGTTCCTGTTTTCCAGCAGAACGCTAGCAAACAATACAATATCGATCTAATGGATGTGATTAAGAATTTCGGGGAAAAGGGTAAAATTATGATTGGACATTGCGCTGCCGCTATGCTCTTCGACTTCACCGGAATCACGGAAGGAAAGACGCTAGCGGTACATCCGTTGGCTAAGCCTGCCATTAGCAAAGGACAAACAACAGATGAGGATTCCGTAGTCGATGGCAATTTCTTTACAGCGAAAGAAGAACATTATATCTGTACTATGATGCCTCAAGTTTTGGAGGCCTTGAAGAAATAAGTTCTAAGTATCTTAGCTTCATCAGCAAAGTATCTTAAGTTCGTCGGCAAAGTAACCTAAGATACTTTGCCGATGAAGTTAACTTCGTTGCCGATGTAAGTTGCCTATAACATATCCACCGGATTCTCATTCGCCGCCCTCCAACTTTGGAACGTGACCACTCCTACCGTCAGGATACTGATCCCTAGCAATGCGACAAAATAAATCAAATAACCGACAGGGGCTTTCTCCATAAAATTACTGGCCCATCTCTCCATAAAATAATAGGAAACTGGAATCGAGATAACAAAACTAATGAGCAAGACCTTTAAATAGACTTTATTCAAACGATATAGTATCTCACTCACGAAAGATCCATACACCCGCCTTATACCAATTTCTCGCCGCTGATAGTGGACATCAAACAATACCAGACTTAAAATACCTGCCAATGCCATCCAGATAGATAAAACACTGGATAAAATAACCCGGTCGCCAAACTGGATTTCTTTTTCATACAGATGCCGGGAAAATGTATCGCAAAACTCAAAATCGGATAAACATGAAGGAGAAAGTTCGCTGAGCATGTCCCTAATATAAAGTAAAACATTTCCTTTATCAGCCCCCGGCATCAACTTAATATAAGCATAAGGCATATAAAATTCCTCATTCGTCACAAAAGCGACAGGATAAGTAGCTAGCAGCTCCGATGCTTTATGTGTGGAAGCGATCACCACCTCATCCGTAAATCCTAATACCCGGGCATCATTCCCCCAAAAGGTTTTCATACGGTCACCCACATGAAGGTTTAATTGCCTTTTCGCTTTTTGGTCAAAAACCAAAAGCAACTCTTTATTCCTCCCATCTTCCATCCTTGAGACACGCCCTTCGTTCGCGGTAATATCCATAAGGGATAAAAAATTAGGTGATACATTCAAATAATAAAAATAAATAGTCTCTCCATTAAACTCTGCGGCCCCGCCACGATTCTCATTGGTCGCTCCTATCTTACTAGCGGCGAAAGCCACATCCTCAATTCCCGCATAACCACGCAAACGGTTGGTAAAATTCTCTTTATATTTCTCGGTTATCTCCTTATTCAATTCTACGACAACTACATTATCATTCCCGAAACCAAAGGAATGACTCCGCATTGTCTCTATCTGCTTATAAATAAACAGTGACAGGACGATCAATATAATTGAAACCGTATACTGAAAACCAACCAGACATTCCCGCATTCTTTTTCCCTTTGGAGACAAACCGAAAGAACCATTCAGCACGATTCGCTGAGGAATAGAAGTCGCATAAATAGCCGGATATGCACCGGCCAATAGTCCCGCACACAAAGCCATAAATAATCCACCCCAAAAAACTATTCCCTTCATATGAAAGCCTCCTCCAATGCAACCTTCATAAACCAATAACAGCAACAAGGATATAGCATAAGACAATAGCGCAAAAAGAAAAGACTCTAACCAAAGAAATCCACGCAACCGCCATACCGAGTCCCCTAGAATTTTGCGGATGTTAATACTTTTTATTCTTGCCGGAACCAATGCCATTGTAAAGTTTATAAAATTAATCACTGCTATCAATACCACTAGAAACGAAGCGCTAAACAACAAATCCGTTTGTCTTTTATTCCCTGATTTTATGTAAGTAACACTATTCATATCATTCATATAATAAATATCGCATAAATTCACCAAACGGGTCTGTACCTCTTGGAGCCTCTCGTATTGCTTGAAGGGAAATGCTTGGTTAAACTGGGAGCAAATGAGATCTTTTTGTGACGGATCATCTAAAAGGACATAACAAAGGAAAATCCAGTTATCCCAATCATCCATACAATAAGTCGACGATAAAGAAGTATAAATGGCATTATTCAATTGTGTGTTTTCCGGGAAATCTTTATAAACTCCTCCTACGACTAGTGATTTTCGTTCCTTGCTCCAAATCTCTTCTTCCGCAAGCAACTCCTTACCAATAGCCGATGACTCGCCAAATATCTTCCGGACCATACTTTCCGGCAAAAGGCATTTCTCCGGATCATCTAAGCAATCTAGTGAACCTTCCACCAATTGGAAGTCAAATATAGAAACGATCCCCGGAGTACAGGTTATCACCGGTTCCTTATAACCTTTGAGAATCTCGTCCCTCCCGATCGTAAAATAAACTTCCCCTACGTAAGGATTTATGATCGTACTTACCAATATATGTGGAGAAGACGAGGCAAATGCTTGGGCGAAAGGCAGGATTTGCGTAGGCCATTGACTTTTACTCGTTACACAATCCAATCGATAAATAACCTCGGCTTTCGAGTGTATTTTATCAAAAGTTCGTTCGGATTCCGTACGGATAGCTACGCTATTAAATAAAGTAAAGGCGATTACGAGGCCGCATATATTTAGTGTTGCCGCCATTTTATTTGCCTTCAACGTGATAATAAAATTTCGATATATAGAGTTCATGATACGCTTGTTTTTCGTATATAATAAATTGACACAATTCTCCCCTATACCCTTAAAGACAGGGCATAATCATGTCTAATCCAGCATACGACAAAGCACATAGCAAGAGTATCGTTCTTGCCAAAAGACGGATTTTAATCGAACATAACTTACCCTCCGTTCGTAAAACAACAAAGCTACCGACAGGGTAAACAAAGCGAGGAAAAAAGTCAATGAGGCAATAAGATACAAAAGCTTCTCCCCAAAAGCGGGGAAAGACGTCAAAGGAGTTATGATTTCTTGAAAAGAGATGAAAGCAGCCGGCTCTTTATTCGCTATTGAAAATAAAGATGTAGAAGCACACACCCGTACCTCCTTTTGGGAGAAAGAATCGTTGGCGACCACAGTCAATGCGGCAAAAACGACCATGCACAAAAACATTGCCCTTAACCATTTCATAACAAGAACAAAATTGATCAAAGGCAAATGTATGGATTTTCACTCAATAAATCCAAACAATAAGCATGCAAATAACACGAATATGTAAATCATTGATTATCATCATCCTTAAAAACATGATTATATTTCTGAAAAAACACGTACATGTTTTCCACAAAAGTCGTACATGTTTTTCGGAAAACACGTACACGTTTTTACCGGATCATACGACAGAAGACAAGAACAAATATAGAAATAGACAATAACCCTCCTTATCATGATGAGAATTTCCCTCATCAGTACCGTGTAAGTTTGAGACTATATCAAAACCCAAGCCCCAACTCAAAGGCGAACCGGAAACTATCCGTCGAGCCGAACCAAGAATATTTAGTGGTGAACTTATTCAAGAAAGTAAGCCAAATCCCGCCACCATAGGAAGTATGCCAACAATGGGAACGCTCACCGGGAAACCAGACCCTACCATAATCAAAGCCCGCAAATAGACCATATTTTAAGGGAGTGAACGGATTCTTTAGTTTTCCCATGTCCAAGCGTAAATCCGAGTATTGGTAAAAGGATTGCTTTCCGATAAAACGGTTATCACGAAATCCCCTTAAATCAATCGTGGCGGCTTGATAGAACTCATAGTCATTATCGAATAATACCGTCCCCTTCATCAAGGAAGCCCAAGTAAAACGATCCGAGAACCGTACGTTCCATGAAAGGCTTCCCTGCGCATAGGGGAAATTACGCTCCGGCTTTTTCAAATTCATTTTCCATCCGGCCGTCCATTCGGTTTCCAATAGGGGAAGCCACGAATAAGGCTGTTTCGTTATCCGGTAAGTAGCCCCAAGACCCACGAAATAATTCGTACGGAAAATAGGATGATCTTCTCCATAAACCGTATAAATATATCGATCATCCGTACGTTTAGCCTTATACATATCCAAAGAGCCAAAGAATGTCACCACCTCTTCCTTCCTCAAATCCATCTCGAAGGATGGATTAAGCATATACGTCCGGAGCTTCACCCGGTTATAATTCTTTTTTTCCTCTTTATAGCCCGCCGTATTATTTCCAAATCCGAAGAAGTTCTCGAAGTTACGGGGTGAAGAGATGGAGGCATTCAGGTATAAACGTCTCCGGCCGTCATAATTAGGGAAGACACCTGCATACATGAACCCTTTCAAATAATTATACCCGATCCGATGCTGATAGGTAAATGGGGCTCGTTTAAAGCCATACATCGTATATGTAAAGAACGTACCCAAACTTATACCTTTATCCGAGTCATATATTCCCCACGGGGTAAAAGATATCTTATGGTATTTTATCTTCTGGTAATCATATTTATAATCCTTATCATAGACATGTATTTTCCGGCTATGATTCAATTGGTATTGGTTCTCCCCCTCTCCGGAGATCAAGTATATCGGAAAATCTTTCCGTGTATTTCCCTTCACTTCAAACGTATCGTTTCCCGCAAGCCCATATAACCACAGTTCCTTGGTTTCCTTGCCGGAGAATTGTTGTTCCAACCTACAGTCTCCGGTCTCGGGATCATAAATCCGTAAAATAGTTCGGTCCGGCGCTTGCCGCTCGATCAAGAAATAATCGGATTGATTGGTTCCGGCAACCACTGGCGTACGTTGCAATAAGCGATAATATTGGCAGGCAACCGCTTCCAGTTCTAGCCTCCTCCGTTTCAACTTTCGTTTAATCAGTTCTATCTCATCATGTTTTACACCTTCCGGCAAATAAGTAAAAGCGCTATCGATCAAAGAGTCGGTCATCTGTTTCCGAATTTCTTGGGCTTGGCGTATCCAAACCGACTCATCACTGCGGCCTGCTACCGCCATATCCAGCGCAAAAGCTAGCTTATTGATTTTCTTTGTATCCTTTAAAATCAAGCTATCATAATTACAGATAAAATCCAACGATAACATCTTCAACATTTGCTTGAACAATACTCCGTCCACCTTCGTGAAAGCATGATTCCTATCGATCACGATCGGGGTATAAATTACGCTATCATTGACGGTATGTGATTGCCACTCCCAGTTTTCGTTCGTCTTATTCCAATCTCCGATCCACATATCGAAAATACGTTCTCGAATGTATAGATTTTGATCCGCCATATAGTTTTTACTCACTTGAAGGCTGTCTAGAAAGTCTTCCGTGGTATACAAATTAGACCTTAAATTAATATCCGGAACATTGATTAGATTGACCAGCCTATCTTGTATGTCGCTGCCGTCCGCAACCGTGTCTTTCCGCATGTGGGAAGGAATATAGTAAATACGGGAGGGAGAAAAACTCAATCCCGCGGACTTCGCTAAATAATCTGCGACCAAAAAGGTATAGGGATTGATAATCGTATAAGCATCTCCTAAGAACTCATCCAAATATGTATTCTTAAAATCAGTCTTATTATATATTTCCCGGAAAAACTTCGACTCCAAGAAACTCGTAGAGCCACCCAAGGGCTTTAGCAAATACAATTGCTTACGCTTATTCTCCAACAATAATCCGTGAAACCCTTCCGCTTGCCCGACGATGTCCATCCCACCCCCCAACGTTTCTATCGTAGCCGAAGGAACCCTGATCGGGATCGTATAAAGGAGACGATAATGCCTCCCCCACATCCAATTATAGATCTTGCTTTTACCACTATCCGCTTGCGGATAAATGGACTTACGTACCCAATCTTGAGATTGGGAATAAAGCAAGCCGGGCATAAGCACAAAGAGTATGAGTATGATATATTTATAGGATGACCGCATGGACAATTTCTTTCTATCTCTGTTTTACTAATAACAGGGGTAAGACAAGAGTTGTTTTGTTTTTTTAGCCTAAGAGAAGAATCAAGGACTTGACGTATAAACAAGCAATAATTATATATTTTTGGCAGACAAATCTAAAATCATGCTATAAAACATTATTCAGAAAGGTTATAAATACAAAGAAGAAAGTTACTTTTACACGCAATTTCAATAATATTGATACGCATGAAGAACATAAATACACTGTCGGGCTTGTCTGTTGCTAACTTCAGCAAGCAAATTGACGGGAAAGAAACGGCGCTTTATACCCTGTGTAACAAGGTTGGAGCAGAGCTAGCGATCACGAATTATGGAGCGAAAATCGTCTCGCTGATGGTTCCGGATAAGAACGGAAAAATGACCGATGTCGTTACTGGCCATAATTCGATTGAAGAGTACTTAACATCAGAAGAACCTTATTTCGGTGCCATTTGCGGTCGTTATGGAAATCGTATCGCCGCTGGAAAATTCACGATCGACGGTGTTACTTATGACAAATTAGCCATAAATAATGGCCCCAATAGTTTGCATGGCGGAATCAAGGGATTCAATGCGGTCGTATGGGACGCCAAGCAAATAGACGAGCAAACCATTGAATTGAAATATACCTCCACCGATGGCGAAGAAGGTTTCCCCGGAGAACTAAAGACAACCGTAACTTATCATCTGACAAATGAGAATGAGGTCGTTATCTCCTATCAAGCCTCTACGGACAAACCTACGGTCTTGAACCTAACCAATCATTCTTATTTTAACCTATCCGGTGCGGGAGATCCTTATATAGGAGACCATATCCTCACGATCAACGCCGACTATTACCTGCCTACAGACAATACGGCAATCCCGTACGGACCTAAAGAGAAAGTAGAAGGTACACCGATGGACTTCCGGACTCCTCATGAGGTAGGCGAACGAATCAATGACAATTTCGAACAGCTTATATTCGGTAAGGGATATGACCACACATACATATTAAATAAAGAAGACAACGAACTTTCTTACTGCGCTCGCTGCTCCTCCCCCAAGACCGGTATCGTAATGGAAACTTATACGACTCAACCGGGCGTGCAATTATACACAGGTAACTGGATGACTGGGAATTTCGAAGGTAAGAACGGACAACGCTACCCGGAACGGGCCGCTTTATGTCTGGAAACCCAACATTTCCCCGATAGCCCCAACAAACCGGAATATCCGACAACGGAACTCCGCCCGGGCGAGGTTTTCCAAAGTACTACTATTTATAAATTCAGTGTAGAATAAGAGAATAATTTAAGTAATCTAATAATCTAAAACAACAAAAAAGAAATGGAATCAACAGCAAAAAAGAATTACACATTGCCTATTATCATGATGGTGGCTCTCTTCTTCATGATATCTTTCGTGACGGGTCTACAGAACCCATTCGGTATCATCGTTAAGAACCAGTTCGCTGCCAGCAACTTCATGTCGCAGCTGGGTAACGCAGCTAACTTTATCGCCTATGCCTTCATGGGTATTCCGGCCGGTATGCTATTGCAGAAGATCGGTTACAAGAAAACCGCTTTGTTAGCGATCATCGTAGGTTTCTGTGGTGTAGGCATTTCTTATCTTTCCGGTGTGGCTGGTAGCTACGCTGTTTATTTGACAGGTGCTTTCGTGTCCGGTTTCTCTATGTGTATGTTGAATACCGTAGTAAACCCGATGTTGAACACGCTAGGTGGTGGTGGAAACAAAGGTAACCAATTAATTCAGGTTGCCGGTTCCGTGAACTCTATCGGTGCTACGATCGTTCCGGTATTGGTTGGTTATTTGATCGGTGACGCTGCTAAGGCTCAGATCAGTGACGCTAACCCGGCATTGTTCTTGGCTATGGGTATCTTTGCCATCGTATTTATCGTATTGTTCTGCATGCAAATTCCAGAACCGCATATGGTTAAGGAAAATGAAGCCAAGACTCCGGACAAGCACAGCGCGCTTTCTTTCCGTCACTTCATTTTAGGTGCCATCGCAATCTTCTTGTATGTGGGTGTCGAAGTAGGTATTCCTAACTTCATGAACTTGTTCGCTACTTCTTCTGAGATCGGTATCGATCCTACAGTAGCCGGTTCTATCGTGGGTACATATTGGTTCTTGATGATGATCGGACGTCTGTTCGGTGCCTCTTTCGGAGCTAAGATCTCTAGTAAGGCGATGTTGTCATCAGCCGCCACGGTAGGTATGATCTTTATCTTGATCGCTATCTTTGCCCCTGCTACGACTAAAGTTAGTATGCCTGTATTCTTGTCAGATATCTCTTTCGGTATGGTTGAGGTTCCTGTCGGAATCATGTTCATGGCTCTTTGTGGTTTATGTACTTCCATCATGTGGGGTGGTATCTTCAACTTGGCAGTAGAAGGTTTAGGTAAATATACGGCAGCTGCTTCCGGTATCTTCATGGTAATGGTTTGCGGTGGAGGTATTCTTCCGTTGATCCAAGGAGCCGTAGCCGACGCTGGCGGTTTCATTACCAGCTTCTGGGTGGTATTCCTAGGATTGGCATATTTGCTATATTACGCTTTGATTGGTAGCAAGAACGTAAACAAAGATATTCCTGTTGAATAATAAGGACAGGACATAATATAATAAAGAAGAAATTATCCGGCAGAGTTTTCTGAATGGATAATTTCTTCTTGTTTATTCAATTATTTACCTTAATCAAATTAAGTATCATGCAACAAAAAATCAGAACTAAATTTAAAGAGTTATTTAATACCGAAGGTAGCTTATACACATCTCCGGGACGTATTAACTTGATCGGTGAACATACTGATTATAATGGAGGTTTCGTTTTTCCGGGTGCCGTAGATAAAGGAATGATCGCCGAGATCAAACCAAATGGGACGGGCAAAGTCCGGGCGTTCTCCATCGACTTAAATGATTACGCTGAATTCGGCTTGACCGAGGAGGACGCTCCTTCCGCAAGCTGGGCAAGATATATCTTTGGCGTATGCCGGGAGATTATTAAACGAGGTGGCAATATCCAAGGTTTCGATACCGTATTCGCTGGAGACGTACCTCTGGGCGCTGGAATGTCTTCTTCCGCCGCATTGGAAAGTACTTATGCTTTCGCATTGAATGACTTATTCTCATTGAACATCGATAAATTCGAGTTGGCTAAGATCGGTCAGGCTACAGAACATAATTATTGTGGCGTGAATTGCGGTATCATGGACCAATTCGCTTCCGTATTCGGCAAGGCCGGAAGTTTGATCCGCTTGGATTGCCGTTCTTTGGAATATAAATATTATCCGTTTAATCCGGTTGGTTACAAACTCGTGTTATTGGATTCGGTCGTTAAGCACGAGTTGGCGTCCTCAGCCTACAACAAACGCCGTAAATCCTGTGAGAACGTGGTAGCCGCCATTCGCCGCAACCATCCGGAAGTAGAGTTCTTACGTGACGCTACGATGGAGATGCTGAACGAGGTAAAAGCGGATGTCAGCGCAGAGGATTACATGCGTGCCGAATATGTTATCGAGGAAATCCAACGCGTACTCGACGTATGTGCCGCTCTGGAGAAAGGCGACTATGAGACTGTCGGCGAAAAGATGTACGGCACGCATCAGGGTATGAGCAAGCTTTATGAAGTTAGCTGCGAGGAACTGGATTTCTTGAACGATATCGCCAAGGAATGTGGTGTAACCGGTTCTCGTGTCATGGGTGGAGGATTCGGTGGTTGTACGATAAACTTGGTTAAGGATGAGTTGTACGACGATTTCGTGAAGAAAGCCTTCTCTGCTTATAAAGAGAAGTTTGGCCGTGAACCTAAATTATATAATGTAGTAATCAGCGACGGAGCACGCAAGCTCTGTTAATCTTTAAAATCCATAAAACGATGTCAGCAGCTTTTTATCAAGACGAAGTAAAATTCTATGTTGCCGTAGATTGTATCATTCTAGGGTTTAACAATAAGGAGTTGAATGTTTTATTATACAAACGTTCGTTCGAGCCGATGAAAGGACAATGGTCCCTTATGGGAGGCTTCGTGAAATCCGGGGAAAGCGTGAATGAAGCAGCATCACGGGTATTAACGGATTGCACGGGTATCGAGCATCTTTTTATGGAACAAATAGGGGCTTACGGAGATGTATCGCGTGACTTAGGGGAACGGGTTATCTCCGTAGCTTACTATTCCTTGGTGAATATGAATGATTTCAGCCCCGAGATCTTGGAAAGCCATAACGCTACTTGGACCAAGATATCCGAGCTTCCCGACTTGATTTTCGACCATAACCAAATGATAAACGATACGTTGTCCGTCCTTAAAAAGAAGGCGGCAAGCCGCCCTATCGGTTTCAATTTGCTTCCCGAGCAATTTACCTTGCCCCAACTACAGACATTGTATGAGGCCATTTACCAAACCCCTTTAGACAAACGGAACTTTCGCAAAAAGCTAAACGCCATGGATATTCTGGAGAAACTGGATATCAAAGACAAGAAAAGTTCCAAACGAGGAGCTTTCCTCTACAAATTCAACGAGAAAAAATACAACAAATGGGTTGAACAGGGTTTCGACTTCTCGCTCTAATCCGAATGATGTATATCCGCAAGAATAAGGCGCTCAGCGGGCTATCTTAAATATCTCTCAATTTATCAAAAATATAAGAAGATAGGAACCTTTACCGAAAAGGAATTGTTTGATTGATATAACGGCTCTTACAAAGAGTTTGATTATCTTTGCAGTCAAATAAATAATTCATCTGATAAAATGAACGATATTCAAGTAATGAACAAAGCAGCTGATAACATCCGTATACTGGCTGCGTCAATGGTGGAGAAAGCGAACTCCGGGCACCCGGGTGGCGCTATGGGTGGTGCAGACTTTGTTAACGTACTGTTCTCAGAGTTCTTAATATACGATCCCAAGAATCCCAAATGGGAAGGACGCGATCGTTTCTTCCTTGACCCGGGGCATATGTCTCCGATGCTTTATTCCGTACTGGCTTTAAGCGGCAAATTCACATTGGATGAACTTCAACAGTTCCGCCAATGGGGAAGCGTTACTCCGGGACATCCTGAGGTAGACGTTATGCGTGGTATCGAAAATACGTCCGGCCCGTTGGGACAAGGACATACTTATGCGGTAGGTGCGGCTATCGCGGCTAAATTCTTGAAAGCACGTCTGGGTGAGGAAGTAATGAACCAGACTATTTACGCATATATTTCCGATGGAGGTATCCAAGAGGAAATCTCCCAAGGTGCCGGACGTATCGCCGGAACTTTAGGACTGGACAACTTGATCATGTTCTACGACGCTAACAACGTACAGCTATCTACCAAGGTAGAAGACGTTGACGCAGAGAACGTAGCCATGAAATACGAGGCTTGGGGCTGGAAAGTCATTCAAATAAACGGTAACGACGTAAACGAGATCCGCAAGGCTTTAAAAGAGGCTAAGGCAGAGATCTCCAAACCGACTTTGATCATCGGTAACACCGTTATGGGGAAAGGTGCTGTCGGCGCTGATAACAGTTGTTACGAGAATAAGGTATCTACTCACGGACAACCTTTATCCGCGGCAGGAGCTTCCATAGCGGATACGATTAAGAACCTAGGAGGTGATCCGGAACATCCGTTCACGATCTTCCCTGAAGTAGCAGAATTATATGCCAAGCGTGCGAAAGAATTGGAAGTAATCGTCGCCGAGCGTTACGCCGTTAAAGACGTATGGGCGAAAGCTCACCCGGACTTAGCGGCTAAGATGGAGCAATGGTTCTCCGGAAAGGCTCCTCAAATCGACTGGGCCGCAATCGAGCAGAAAGCGAACCAAGCGACCCGTGCCGCTTCCGCTACCGTATTAGGAGTGCTTGCTACCCATGTAGAAAACATGATCGTCGCTTCCGCCGACCTTTCCAATTCCGATAAGACAGACGGCTTCTTGAAAAAGACCCATGCTTTCGTGAAAGGCGACTTTAGCGGAGCTTTCTTCCAAGCGGGTGTAGCCGAGCTTTCTATGGCTTGTATCTGTATCGGTATGTCTTTACATGGTGGCGTGATCGCCGCTTGCGGTACATTCTTCGTATTCTCCGATTACATGAAGCCTGCGTTACGTATGGCCGCGTTGATGGAGCAGCCCGTTAAGTTCATCTGGACACACGACGCTTTCCGTGTTGGAGAAGACGGACCTACGCACGAGCCGGTAGAGCAAGAAGCTCAAGTTCGTTTATTAGAGAAATTGAAGAATCATAAGGGACACAACTCCATGTTGGTACTTCGTCCGGCAGACGTTGTGGAGACAACAGTCGCATGGAAACTAGCGATGGAGAACGTTTACACTCCTACCGCATTGATTCTTTCCCGTCAGAATATCACAGATCTTCCCGCTAAGGAAAACCGCTATCAAGAGGCTTTGCAGGCGGAAAAGGGTGCCTATATCGTCAATGAAGACGCTAATGCGGATGTAATTCTTTTGGCTTCCGGTTCCGAGGTATCGACTTTGGTCGAGGGCGCCGCCTTACTTCGTGCTGAAGGCATAAAGGTTCGTATCGTTTCCGTTCCTTCCGAAGGTCTATTCCGTTCACAAAGCAAAGAGTACCAAGAATCCATTCTTCCCGCAGGAAGCAGGATTTTCGGCTTAACCGCTGGTCTTCCGGTTAATCTGGAAGGTTTGGTAGGTCCTAACGGCAAGGTATGGGGACTTGAATCCTTCGGTTTCTCCGCCCCTTACAAAGTATTGGACGAGAAATTAGGTTTCACGGCTAAGAACGTTTATAACCAAGTAAAAGAATTATTAGCATAAAGATGGGTATAGTAGGTTTGTGTAGCGATCACGCTGGTTTTGAGTTAAAAGAATATATAAAGACAATCCTCGATAAAAGGGGATTGTCTTATAAAGATTTTGGAACTTATTCTTCTGACAGTTGCGATTATCCGGATTTCGCCCATCTGATGGGCAAGGCCGTAGAAGCTGGCGAAGTTTATCCGGGAATAGCTGTCTGCGGTACAGGGAATGGCATTAGTATGACCTTGAACAAACATCGGGGTGTCCGTGCCGCCTTATGCTGGCGAGAGGATATCGCGAAACTGGCACGTGAGCATAACGACGCGAACGTGTTATCAATGCCCGGTCGTTTTATCAGCAAGGAAGAGGCTAAGAAAATCGTTGAGATATTCTTGGATACACCTTTTGAGGGTGGTCGCCACCAACGTCGTATAGACAAGATCCCTTTGTAGAGTCCGCGAAAAAGTCACTTTATAAAATAAAGAAGGCTCTCCCATGGTTCGCTTACCATTCGGAGAGCCTTTTCGTATCACCGTTTAAACGGCAACGTACATATAATAGATGACGGATGCCAAATTTGAGGACTTTCTACTATTAAACAGTCGATCTCGCTTTTTGTTCTTTCCATTTAGTTAAAAATGTACGGGCTACCGTCGGGAACAACTCCAGCAACAGTATTTCTTTCTCATTCTCAGCCAATAGCACATCCAAATCCTCCAATACAGGATTCTCTTGCATCACGTAATGGGAACCGTCGTAAGGCACCTCATTTTGTACGCCGGCGATTTTCAACCGAAACGCCGGATCTACCGGAATCGGCGTCTTGCCATACTCTCCTTTTACCAAGGCGATAAACTGGTTGGAAGGATTACTATACATCGGGCGACCTTTCAGCTCATCCAGCGCACAGGAAACCGCTTGCGCCCCGATAATCTGGCTCGTAGGCGTCACCAACGGAGGTAAGCCGGCATCCATCCGTACTTGCGGAATGAGCGACATCGCCTTCTCCAACAAGTCGATCTGCCCCAATTGCTTCAACTGGGCAACCATATTCGTGTACATACCTCCCGGGATCTGCGCTTTTTTCACCAACTCGTTCGGCTCGGGGAAATCAAAATACTCCTCGATCGCACGGCAATAAAGCAGCAAATCGTCCTCCTTATCTTTCCGAGCGGCCTCGATGGCATCGTTGAAGAAGCGGTCGATCTCGGCGGGGAAACTATCCTCTACGGGATTAAAGGGCCTCGGGAATTTCTTCGCGGTATCGAACGAGGAAAGTTCCTTGCGGATCGTCAATAACTCCTTGTTGATCTTAGCGATCGTGTCCATATCAAGATCCAGCTCGATACCCAATTTCTTGCAGAAGATATAGACCAGCTCCACGGCGGGAGCGGCCGGTCCTCCGGCGAAGTTCCAGATATTCGTATCAACGATGTCCACCCCATTGATAATGGCGGATACGACCGACGCCAATCCGTAACCGGGCGTACAATGCGTATGGAAATCCACCGGTACCTTCAGGCTCTTCTTGAACAATCGCACCAATTCCGCCGTACGAGCCGGAGGTATCAAACCACTCATATCCTTCAGGGTGATCATATCAGCGCCCAGCGACTCCAGTTGAAGGGCCTTGTTTAAGAAATACTCATTCGTAAAAACAGGCTTATGCAAGGGCCGTCCATGCAAGGCGGCTTTTATACGTTCTACCGGGGAATGGTGAGGATCTATCGTATAACAGATGGCACAGTCAGCCTTTCCCCCGAATTTCTTCACATAACGGATCGTGGATTTCACGTTATCCACGTCGTTCAAAGCATCGAAAATACGCATGATATCGATACCAGAACGAATCGAGTTCCGGCAAAAGCCTTCTATAATCTCGTCGGGATAAGGATTATAACCGAATAAATTACGCCCACGGGAAAGAGCGGATAGCTTGGAGGAATTTCCTATTTTCTCTTTGATGATCTCTAAACGATCCCACGGATTCTCACCTAAATAACGCATCACGGAATCGGGAACCGCCCCACCCCATACTTCCATGGCATAAAAGCCTGCGTCTTTGTAGTAAGGAAGTACACGGTCTATTTGCGCTTGAGACATTCTTGTAGCGAATGCCGATTGCTGACCATCGCGAAGAGTCAAATCACGAATCAATAATTTACGTATCATACCAAATTTGTTTAGATCGTTTTAGTCAATATTCTGATTATATAACAAGATCTAAACAAATTTGATAAAGATTACGGGGTTAATAATAACCAATTTTTCTAAAACCTCAGTCTTTTACTTCCACAACGATCATTACGGGAAAGTGGTCGGAAGGGGTACGGGCCTCATATTTACTCAATGACACCTCTTTCGGGAAATTACCGTTTTGCTCCTTCCGGGCGCTTTCTTTCGCCTCGGAGCGATAAGTATCCGTTAAGATTCCATACTTCTTCACCTCAAATTCTTTCGTAAGAAAAAGGTGGTCGATACGGCTATCGGTCTTGCGGTCCGGATGGAAACCGTTGAAGGTACCATTCGGGGCATAGCGGAAATCAGCGATCTCATAAGAGTCACGCATGATACCGGAACCATCTAACAACTGATAGGACTCACTTGTTTGGTCCACGTTGAAATCGCCGGTAAGGATAGCGGGAAGTTTCTTGGGGAACTCCTTGATCTTCTCCAAGATCAGCTTGGCGCTCTCGGCACGTGCCTGTACGCCTACATGGTCCATGTGAAGGTTGAAGAACAAGAAAGTGAAACCGGTTTGCTTATCCCGGAACTCACCCCACGTACAGATACGGGGAAGGACGGCATCCCAGCCCTTATTCGGACGGTCGGTGATCTCGGATAGCCAGAAATCGCCATGCTCCAAAACCTCGAACTTGTCCGTGCGGTAAAAGATAGCCGAATGCTCTCCCGCCCGCTTACCATCGTCACGTCCCACACCGATATAATCATATCCGGGCATGGCTTGCCTCAAGTCCTGCAATTGCGGATATTTGCCCTCTTGGGTACCAAAGATATCGAACCCGTGAAATTGTACGATCTGGGCGATGTAGGGATAGCGTTGTCCCCAACCGTTACCGTTCGTGGAATCGCCGCCGTTGGCGTTACGCAAATTATAGGTGGCAACCACCATTGTCTCCGCCTGTAAGGTTAATACGGCGCAAAAAAGAAAAATAAAAGAATAAATAACTTTCTTCATGATCTATGTTTTTAATTATCCTCGAAAGCTGATAATATCGGACGGGCGATCCACACCTGCGGCTGCGGTACGTCCAATAGGTAAGCCATCGTACCGGCGATATCATATACCATCGTGCTCTCCGGGATCTTGAAGCCTTTCTTTACGTTCTTTCCATAGAAAACGATCGGGGTTTGCATCTCGTTCATCGTCTTGCCACCGTGACCGGTCTCGATACCGCCGTGGTCGGCCGTCAGTATAACCACCGTATCATCCATGATACCCGCCTCACGAACGGCGTCCATCACTTGCGTCAAGCAACTGTCCAAATGATTCACCATGGCGAAATACTCCGGGGAACTCCATCCCTTGCCATGTCCGGTACCATCCGGCTGATCGTATATAATCGCGCAAAGGTTCGGCTTCTTCTCCTTGATATACTGAACGGCTACCGGGGTACATCCGTTCGGGTTCTCAGCCGACATCGGGGCATGCTTACGGAAGCTCATGGCCAAGGTATCCACCAGATAATTCATGCCTTCCCACTCATAGATATAGCCAATCTCAGCCTCGGGAGCCTTATCCCGGTACATGCCGAAGATATTCGGGAAACGGTTGTCGCTATTCACGACACGGGAAGGAAGCTCCGGCGTACGAGATCCCCACTCCGTATATCCGTGCAACTCCGGTCCTGCTCCCATAAACATGGAAGCCCAATTACAAGCACTCGACGAAGGCAGGATCGAACGATTCTCTAACGTGGAAGCACCTTCCGCCATCATCTTACGGAAAGTAGGCATATCCGCCCCATTATTCAAGCAATGGGCGCTCAAGCCGTCGAAACCAATCAAGATTACATGCTTTGGCAGATTCTTCTCTTTCAAAGGCACTTGCTGAGGTGCCGTATTACAGGCGCTCAGGCAGTATGCGATTACCGCACAACAAATAAATAAGATTTGCTTTTTCATCTTACCGTGTTTTTCTTTTATGATTAATATTGAAGTATCTTAGATTCCGTCAGACAAAGGTACAAAGTTTAAATAAAGTTCAAAAAGATCATTTATCTTTGTAGCTTAATCTAATCTTATTTTAATAAATACGTATGTACAAACATTTCCTGACAAGCGTATTGCTTGTATTTTTCATGCTATCCTGTAGCAAACTTTCCCCTTTTGAAGGAAAGATGCGAGAATGCGTACAAACCTCCCTAAGCTGGAGAAACGACACGACCGGTATCTGGGAAACAGCAGGCTGGTGGAACTCGGCGAACGTATTAACCGCCACCATTCGCTACGGTGCCGTAACCAAAGATCCGGCCATCCCTTCTGTCATAGAGGATGTATTCGAGAAAGCCCGTCATTACCAAGTAGGCGTAGACTCAACCGGTACTCCCCGTTATTGCGACAACTTCATCAACGATTATTACGATGACGAGGGTTGGTGGGCATTGGCATGGATCGAGGCCTCCAAACTGACCGGAGAGAAAAAGTACCTAGATATGGCCGAGATCATATTCGATGATATGACAACCGGCTGGAGCGACGCTTGCGGAGGCGGCATTTTCTGGAAGAAGAATCCACTGCATTACAAGAACTCGATTGCCAACAACTTATTCTCCCTTACGGCGATCCGTTTATATAAAGCGACCCAGAATCCGGCATACCTCGACTGGTTCAAGAAGAACGTAGATTGGTATATGCGAACCGGCATGATCAATACGAACATCTACCAAATCGAAGACGGTACCAAAGACGATTGTACCCCCAACCGAAATGCCCACTACACCTATAACCAAGGCGTAGCCATCGCTGTCTTAGCCGAGATGTATCTCCAAACCAACGATAAATCTTATTTGGAACTAGCGGAAAAGATCGCCGACGCTACCATCACCACACAATTGATAACTGACGAGGGTATTCTCCGTGAAATGAAGCCCGAGATCGATGATAGCAACGACGGTGTCCAATTTAAGGGTATCTTCATCCGTCATTTAGCCTTCCTGTATGAAGTGACAAAGAATCCGGCTTATAAAGATTTCATCTTGAAAAATGCGGAATCCATCATCACAAAAGATTATGATCCCACATCCAAAAGCTTCGGTTGTTATTGGTACGGCCCTTTCCACAAGGAAAACTCGGCAGCAAACGCTTGCGCTTTGGAATGCGTGATAGAGGCTTATGATTTAACGAAATAGGTATCCGGAAAGACGCAGCTTGTCGTTATTCACACAGCCAGCGGGCGATATTCCGCTCTGGCTCCCCCGGAGCTGGAACGGATGTAACATACGGCTCTGGCTCATTGACAAAAAAACGGGACGGCGGACATCTCCGCCGTCCCGCCCAAAAGAGACAGCCTTATCTCTGTTTGTATTCATGTCAAGGCTGGTTTTTTACTGATAACGGGGCCATATAAACCCTGTTTTTCATATCGTGCACAAACATAAGACTTCTTTTTCACAAAAGAACAAATTCCTTCTTCTTTCTAGAAATACATGCTTTATAACATACCGCACTCCCTCTCGGTTGCTAGCGTGGACTTCTATTACAAAGGATAGGCGACGCAGCACGCTACGTCTCCCTCCGTTTTCTTTTTACCAATAATAGGTATCCATAATCTCCTTCATTTTAGGGGTATTCGTGTCCTCATCCTTAACATCTTTCCGCAGCTTCAGCATCTCCTCCTTCATTTGCCGGATGATCTTGGCGTATTGGGGATCGTTATAAGCGTTGTGATTCTCACGAGGATCGGATTGAAGGTCGTAAAACTCCCATGCTGGTGTCGTGGTCTTATCCTCCGAACCAGTCATATTCAGACGGTCGCCATAGAAAAACATCAGTTTATACCGCTCATTACGGATACCCATATGGGCCGGACGGTTCGAATGTTGGGTCCAATAACGATAATACATCTCCTTACGCCAATCCTTTGGGGTATTTCCTTTCAGATTATCGCGAAAACTATGGCCCTGCGATTCATTCGGGGTCTTCACGCCTGCGTAATCCGCCAGCAAAGAGGCAAAATCCACGTTCAAGATCATATCCTTATTGCGGGTCCCCGCCGGGATCTCTTTCGGGTAACGGATCACGAAAGGCATACGTAGAGACTCCTCATACATCATACGCTTATCGAAGAAACCATGCTCTCCTAAGAAATAACCTTGGTCGGATACGTACACCACGATCGTATTATCGGCGATTCCCATATCGTCCAGCGCTTTCAATAACTTCCCGATATTATCGTCGATCGTAGCCCCGCAACGCAGATAGTCGCGCACCAATTTCTGGTAAGCGGCGCTACGGGCGGCAGATCGATGCATCCCCTTCGTCGTAAAAGGCAACTCCGGATACCGGCACCACCATTTATCAGGGTCTTGCGACGCCACGTCCCAACGACGGGCCAACTCCTCCAAAGGCTGTCCGGAGAAAGTACGTCCATTCGTCTCCGGCCCCCAATCAAATAAGTTCTCCGGTTCCGGGAAAACAACGCCGTCATACAAATGCCTCATCCGTTCTGGAAAATCCCAAGGTTCGTGTGTAGCCTTGAAATGACAACACATCATGAAAGGCCGGTCCTTATCGGCCTCTTTCATCCAACGGATCGCCTTATCTGTCACGATATCCGTGGAGAAACCTCGTACCCGCTCCCCGAAATTACGCTCACCCGGCCAAGGTTCCGTACAATTTATAAAAGTAGGGTCTCGGTACTCGCCTTGGTCATGGAACACGGAATAGAAGTCGAAACCTTGCGGTTGCGTTTTCAGATGCCATTTACCGACCAAAGCGGTCTGATAGCCTCCCGCCCGCATTTGCTTGGCGATATTATCCTGCTCCGGATCAAAAGAATCACTTAACGTGTAGACACCGTTCACGTGACTATAGGCTCCGGTCAAGATCGCCGCGCGACTCGGAGAAGAGATCGAGTTCGTACAAAAACAATTATCCAATACGCAACCCTCCGCAGCCAAGCGACGGATATTCTCGTTGCGGGCATATTCCCCCAACACGCCCCCGTAAATACCCCACGATTGGGAAGTATGATCATCCGATAGGATAAACAAGATATTGGGACGTTCCTCTTGCGCCGGTTTATTGGCGGCAAAGAGAGACTGCCCGTTTCCCGAAAGGCAACAGGCAGTCATTCCGATACTAATGATCGATTGTTTCATAAGTCATGACGTTTTTTCCCTTGTACTAAACCCGGTTCCCTACGTTCCGTACCCTTCATACGAGTCAAGTCATCCCCTAACTCATGGCGTTTCTGGTCCGCGATCTTCATCAATTTAGCGGCTTCCTCCGGATATTGGGTAATCACGTTATAACGCTCTCCCGGATCACGGCGCAGGTCGTACATCTCCGGCTTCATGATCTCCAGATTCGTCAACTTACCCGGCTGGCCGTCGTTTCCCGGCTCATAAGCCCCATAAGTAACGTATTTATGGGGGAATACCAATTTGAACATTCCATCCGTAACAGCCTCCAAGTCATTCTTTCGATAGTAATAGACGAAAGACTCACGTGGGTTGGCGTCTTTTTTACCCTCGATCAACGGCAAGATACTTACTCCGTCAATCTTGCGAGGAGGAAGCGGAGCCTGCGTGATCTCGGCGAACGTAGGAAGAAGGTCGATATTAGAAGCTAACTTATTACAAGTCGTGCCCGGTAACGTCTTACCTTTCCAGTACATGATACAAGGAACCCGGTTACCACCATCAAAGGTCGTAGCCTTTGCCTCACGTAACCCACCGGCTGAACCGGCATGATTCCCGTAATTGGTCCAAGGGCCATTATCGGAAGTCAAGATCACCAACGTATTATCTTCCAAGCCCAGCTCACGCAATGCCTTGAATATCTCACCTACACTCCAGTCGATCTCCATCATCACGTCGCCATATAAACCCTGCTCGCTCTTTCCCTTGAATTTATCGGAAACGGCCAACGGTACATGGGGCATATTATGGGCCAGATACAAGAAGAAAGGCTTATTCTTATTCTTCTTGATGAAATTAACAGAACGGGTGGTATAATCCGTAGTCAACCGTGTTTGGTCCGTATTATAACCGATAATCTCATTTCCGTCATAAGTCGGCAAATCCGGGAAATTAAAGACCTCACCTTGTTGCGGGTGGAATGGCCACATATCGTTAGAATACGGCAACCCATAATACTCATCGAAGCCATTTTGCAAGGGGAGGAACTCCTTTTGGCTACCTAAATGCCATTTACCGAAGATAGCGGTACTATATCCTTTCTGTTTCAATACCTCTGCGATCGTCATCTCCTCTGGATGGACACCGTAGTTCGAATCTGGCCCCGGAGCGCCGGAAAAACCGATACGATTCGGATAGCAGCCGGTCAACAAGCCGGCACGAGAGGCTCCACTGATCGGCTGTCCTACCAAAAAGTGCGTAAAACGAACGCCTTCCGCCGCCATCTTATCGATATTCGGAGTGGTATATCCGTAAGCTCCATTAAAAGAAAAATCTCCGTAACCCACATCATCCAAATTGATTAGGACGATATTCGTGTAATCAGCGGCTATGCCTGCCATTGAAAAAGCTGAGGCGGCCGTCAGTAACATTAGTTTATTCTTCATGATATTATTTATTGAAATATTGGCTTTGAAGTGCCATCCTGTGTTTGGCACTTCAAAGATAACAGTTTTTAATTTACCCAAGAATTAATCCCAGTTCGGATTTTGCTCCAAATTAGGGTTCAAGACTGTTTGGTTATAAGGGATCGGCCATAAATAATCTCGTTTCGGATTAAAAGAACGTTTCACGACTTCTATTCCCTCATAATTATGCATCATACCATTATTTTCTTTCTCAGCGGTTTTCCAGCGCAAGATATCCGAATAGTAGAGTCCTTCAAAGGTCAACTCGATACGGCGTTCACGGCGGATTACCTCACGCATCTGATCTTTCGTCAAACCTTTTGGTACTTCCGGCATATTGATATCCGGACGCCTACGCAATTGGTTGATGGCATCATAAACTGACTGATCAGGACCACTCGCCTCATTCTGCGCCTCGGCATACGTCAACAGAACTTCCGCATAACGAATCAAAATGAAATTGAAAGCCGAACGTTCTACTAAAGGAATCGTTACATCATCCTCATAAGAAGTGTATTTCTTCACACCGAAACCCGTAGTCGCCACATCTTCTTTTGTGATCGTCTTTCCTAAATACGGATAACCGATGCAAACGATCGATTTCAATAAACGGGGATCTCTGTTCTCATACGGACGAGTCGGATCATAAAGTGGTGACTCTTCTATCGTCTTCCCGTCAACACAGAGATATGTATCAACCAGTTCCTTCAAGGGAGCCGGACGATTCAAGCGCCAGATATTCTGATCATAATCCGTTGGATACTCTGGCAATTTCGCTTCTATATCAAAGATTACCTCACAATTATATTTATTATCTTCGCTAAAGAAATGACGATAATCATTGAATAATTGATAAACGCCAGACTCCATTACCTGCTTAGCAGCTTGGGCCGCCTCCGCCCAACGAGAATTATATAATAAAGTACGGGCTTTTAACGCTAACGCAGCACCTTTTGTCGCACGTCCCAAGTCTGAGCTAGCATAGGTGTCCGGTAGCACGGCAGCGGCCTCCTCCAAATCCTTGACAATCTGATTCACTACCTCTTCCTTGGAATTGCGAGGTAATTCGGCTTGCTCATCCGCATTGGGAGCATCTATAATCAGTGGCACACCTCCGAATTTATCGACCAGACTTAAATAATAGAAAGCTCGTAAGAACTTGGCTTCACCCACCATCTTCGCCTTCTCCGACTCGTCCATATCGACACCTCCTACATTAGCGATGAAAGTATTCGTACGGCCAATGCCAACGTAACAGTTCTTCCATAAGCTTCCGATTAAAGCCGTAGTAGACAAATGTTCACCTTTTCCAATTGCTTGCGTACCATTCGCCTCGTTATAAGGCATCGCATTCGCTGTCAACATATCGAATTCCATCGTATGCAATGAACGCCAAGGTTTCAATGCGTTGTAACATCCCATTATACCGGCACTCGCATGCTCTTTTGTCTTCCAGAATGTTTCCGTGGAATATTGATCGGAAGGATCTACATCCAACCAGCTATCGCAAGCGGTTAAACTCATACAAGCGACAGCGACACATATCATCTTATATATTTTACGTCTCATATTATTATTCCTTATTATTTAAAATGTGACATTAACACCTGCCGTATAAGTCCGTACAGACGGATAGGCATACCAGTTGCTTCCCTTCAAGTTCTTCTCCGGATCAAAATCCTTCATCGGAGAGAACGTGAATAAGTTTTGCGCATTGACAAAGACCTTCAATCTCTTAACAACACCGCTTTTCAAGAAAGAGACCGGTACGTTATAAGAAAGTTGCAAGTTCTTCAAACGTAAATAAGAGGCGTTTCTCAACCAGAAATCATTTGTACGGAAATTCTCATTCAAGCATCCTTCATATGTAGTCAAGATAGGCAATGTAGCGCTGGTTCCCCGCTCGGGAGTCCAAGCATCCGTCAACCATTGTTCCGGCAAACCACAACCAAACCATAAAGGAGTAGCACCAATGCGGTCTCCATATGTATAGACATCAGTTACACCTTGGAAGAAAGCGCTCAGATCCCAATCCTTATATCCTAAGTTGATATTGAATCCATAAGTTATCTTAGGAATCACACCACCACGTATCTGGCGGTCATCTTCGGTAATTTTCCCATCTCCATTCGTATCCTCAAACTTCAGATATCCCGGTTTAGTAGCCGCGGTTTGATACGGACTATTCTTGATTTCCTCCTCAGATTGGAAAATACCGATAGCATGAAGCATATAATAAGAATCGATAGGCTTTCCTTCTTCCAAGATAAACATTCCATCAATGATTGTTTGCCCCTTCAAGCTAACGATCTTATTTTTGATAAAGGTCATATTTCCATTTACCTCGTAACGGAAGTTCCCGATATTGTTCCGATACCCCATATTCAACTCGAAACCTTTATTGCTCACCTCGCCGATATTACGGATCGGCCCATCCAGACCACCTACTTGATCCGGCAAAGTAACCTTACGCAAGATGTCGGAAGTACGTTTATCAAAGAACTCGAAAGAGAAATCCAAGTTTCCGTTTAATAAGCTAGCGTCAATACCGACATTCGTCATGGTCGTTGTCTCCCATGTAATGTTCGGATCGTTATAAGCGGTAATAGCCGCTCCGGATTGCATCGCTCCATTCAACGGGTAGTTATAATCCGTGATTGAACCATCATTTTTTATCACCTTCAAGTTCATTAGGTCCACGTAGCGGAACAAATCGATACGCTCGTTACCCAATTGTCCCCAAGAAGCTCTCAATTTCAGATTGTAGATCCAAGGAATATCTTTCATAAATTCTTCCTCGCTCAAACGCCATCCGGCAGAGAATGAAGGGAAAATACCCCAACGATTTCCTTTGGCAAAACGGGACGAACCATCATAACGAAAGTTACCCTCAAATAAATAACGGTCTTTATAACCATAATTCACCCTACCAAAATAAGACATCAAGACTGATCTCGAGGAAGTGCCCGCTACACTCGGATTACTAGAACCCGCATTTAATTCGTGCAACTCGTTCCCTAAGAAACCTTCTACCTTAGCGGAAAATTCAGTCTTATCATCACTCTCAAAACTATAGCCAGCCAAGACTTTTACGTCATGGGCATCATTGAACTTCTTGCCCCAAGATAAGGTATTGAATACCGTAACTGCCAAGTTATTCTTATCACCTTTATAAGCATGGCGTGTATTCTGACCGTCATAAACCACTCGTTTCTCCTCATTGGTCTTCAACTGATATTCGTATACATCAGGCGCAAAACGAGATTGCAGATAATCATATTTGTTTAAACCGACATTCAAGTTATAAACGATATCAAACGGAAGCTTATATTCCGCAGACAAATTCGCCAACATACGCAAGGACTTATGCTTGTTCTCGCCCTCATCGGCCAACGCCAACGGATGGCGATAGATATTATGCCCAGGAGTACGGATAAAAGTATCCGCATAGCGACCATCGGCCGTATAAGTCGGGTGGAAAGCCTGCGCTTTATAAGTCATCTCCACTAAGTTTGCCACACCCGCTACCGGCTCATTATAGATCTGATAATGCGCATTGATATTAGCGCCGATCTTCAAACGGCTATTTACCTGAGCAGTCGTATTCACGGCTAAAGTATATTTATTGGAGTCCGTACCACGCAATACTCCATTTTGATCGCCATAACCTAAAGATACGGAATACGTATATTTATCATCACCTCCGGAGAAACGCATGTTATGCTCCATGATAAAGGCATTATTATACATGATATCCAACCAATTATTCTGCGGATACATAATCGGGTCTGTCAACATACCTTGTTTGTACTCCTCGATTAACGCATCAGAATAATCCACCGTTAGTTTACCTTCGTTCCGTTGCGCTTGGTTTCTCATTTCCATAAATACGACCGGGTCATATACGAAATCCGGCAGATAGGTAGCCTGCTGCACGCCAAAATAATTATTATAATCGACGGTAAACTTACCTTTCTTTCCCCCCTTTGTCTTTACCAAGACAACGCCATTCGCCGCACGAGAACCGTAGATAGCGGAAGAAGCCGCATCTTTCAATACGGAAATACTCTCAATATCATTCGGATTTACCGCTTCCAACGGGAACTCGATACCATCCACCAAAATCAACGGGTTATTATCGTTCAAGGTTCCCTGACCACGAATACGAATCGTCGCCCCGTCCGCTCCCGGCTGAGCACCCGCTTGATTTACGTAAACACCTTGCGTACCTTGCAACGCTTGGGTCGAGTTGGTGATCGGACGATTCTCCAACGTCTCCGCATCCAAAGAGGAGATCGCTCCCGTTAAATTCACTTTCTTCTGCGTTCCGTAACCTACGACCACAACCTCATCCAACTTCTGGGTATCCTCGGACAGGCTAACCATTACTTTCGAAGAATTACCGACCTCGACCGTACGATCCGTATAACCAATATAAGAAACTACCAAAATCGCATTGTCCGGTACTTCCAGACTGAAGTTTCCATCGATATCCGTAATCGTTCCGTTCGTAGTGCCTTTAACGACAACATTCGCCCCGATAATGGGTTCTCCCAACGCATCTTTTACTTGCCCGGTAATCTTTCGTGGCGAAGACTGGAATAAGGCATTCGGATGTGAGACACTTGAAACACTCTTTGACTTAATTATAATCTGCCGGTCTACAATCTCATATTGGTATCCCGTATTTTTCAAGGCTTGCTCTAAGACCTCCTCTAACGAAGCATTATTTGCTTTTACACTCGTTTTCCTATTTACATTTACTTGATTATCATTCAAGAAGAACGTGTACTCACTATTTTTCTCTATTTCTTTTAGCACTTCCGATATACTGCAATCCTGTTTATTCATGGAAAGCTTATAATTCTGTCCATAGGTAGAAGCGGATACAGTGCATGCGAAAGCCAAGGATAACAACGCACTTATCTTCATGACTCGGTTTACTTTTCTGATTTTTTTCATAACTTTGTAATGTTTCTGATGAATAAATTAGCAGGTGTGTCGGCCTCTCAACTCCTAACGCCTGCCGTCAAGAACATTTGATCAGGAGGAGAAACCTAGTTTTTCCTCCTGTTTTTTTATTAGACTCAAGAACTGTTAACAAGCATATCTCTTAGAATTTAACGTTAGACACTCATTTATCTCCCTTTATATATAGTTCATATTCATTGTCTTTCTCTCTGTATTTAATGGGCGACGTATTGCTCAGCATAAACAGGATTCGCTCCAAGGACTCATCCCGTACCTTAAACGTAAACCGATATTTCTCCGCTATCTCCTTCGGGCACTTTATCTTCCGCCCGAACCAAGGCTCCAGACGGGTAAGGATCATGCTCAAGCGTTCGTTCTCAAAACTGAGGACACCGTTACGCCAACCCGAATACTCCTCGGCATTAACCGTCTTAACTCTAACGGTATTCGCTTGTTTGTCGAAAACCAACATCTCGTTCGGGTTCAATATCACCTCACGCCTGTTCTTCACATTGGGACCTCCCAAGCCAATCTTCACCTTACCGTTTAACAGGATCGTCTCCAACTTGCTCTCGGAATCATAATTGAAAACCTCGAAGGCCGTGCCCAAGGCCGTTACATCCATGTTCTTGGTATGCACGGTAAATGGTCTTTCCCGATCTTTCGCCACGTCGAAGAAGGCTTGCCCTTTTAATTCCACATCACGGGTCTTGCCATCGAAACTCTTTGGGTAGATCAATTGGCTATTCGGCCCCATTCTCACGGTCGTGCCGTCCGATAAGGAAACCGACTCTATGCAACGGACACCGGAGGCCATTACATATATATATTGATCTTCTTTCGTATGAGACCAATAAACTACGCTTCCTACACCTAAAAGTAGCAATATGGAGGCGGCTATCGCCGTAATCTTATAGACCCAGAGTTTACGGACACCGTTTGTCGCCATTGTCCGGGCTATGATTCGTTCCCACATGCGATTCCCCACCACGGGATTCACGCGATCCGCAGCCTCGTCCCATTGGGAACGCATACGCTCTTCCACTTTGGGGTCACACAGCAAACGTTGCCGATCTTTCTCATCCAGAGCATCTCGCATCAACTTCTTCAATATCGTTCTCGTATCTTCGCTCATGTTTATTATTCTTGTTCTATTTATAAATACACGCCACGACTCCCTCCCCCCTATTGGAAGATAAAAAAATTCGCTTAGGTTAATCAAATTCAGATAAGATACCCAAATACGATTGAAAAATAATCATGCCTAAAGCCTCAAGTACAATTAAATGTCCATTACTTATAGGTACTCTTTAAAATTATCTTTACGAAATTGTATTTTATCAGTATCTTCCTTGCTTTCCATCCTTATATTTCCGTCCTTTGTATTCAATGAAATTGGTTGCCGACGGTGTCGGCAGTATTTCCGACGCCGTCAGCAATATTTCCGACAGCGTCAGCAGCATTGCCGAGGGCGTCGGCAACCGATTTCATCAAATAGAAACGCCAAAGAGATAAACGTTAAATCTCCGAGGCATCCTATACATTATCCATTTAAATAACGAGAAAATCATGGGAAAACCAAGAAGGGGCATCCAAGTCAGTATTTATAATACACCGGGCAATGAACAACGCAGGCCAACATCCTGCGCACGAGTCATCACCAGAGATACCAAACGCATGAACGATATATGTGAGTATATTTCCGAATGCTCATCCGTCACCTCCGCCGACATAAAAGGTGTATTGGAGGCGCTTACTTCCTATATCGGCAGGGAATTATCCTATGGGTACAGCGTGGAACTGGAAGGATTGGGACATTTCTCGCCATCGGTAAAAAGCAAAGAAGTAACGGACCAGAAAGGAAATACTAAATCAAGCGCTAGCATACACGGCGTTAACTTCCGCTGCTCTCCCCGACTGAAGGAGATGGTAAAAAAGAACGCCCCCATCTTGGTTAAACGGGAAAATCTGCCCAAAACGGGAATCGAGGGAAGGAAGACTAAGATGTTATCTTATCTAGAAAGAAACTCATATATAAATCTCACCGATTACGCCGGCTTGAACAATTGTACCCGCTACCGTGCGAGCGAGGATATCAAGCAATTTATCAAGGATAACGTAATAGCCAGCGTAGGATATCGAACACACCGGATTTATGTGCTGCCTGAAAAAGAAGACGGGCAAAACTAAAACTTAAGACGCAGTGGCACTTCCGGACTCTACAAATACGTGACCTAGGAAAGCGCTAGATAAACCAGATAAGTAACATGATATTTTTCTTCAAGAACTTCAAGGCTTCGCTGATTTGGTTCTCAACGGTCTTCTCGGAAATATTGAGTTGGAAGGCTATCTCTTTATAGCTTTTATGCTCCTTCCGGCTTAGATTAAAGATAACCCGGCGTCTTTCCGGCAATTCCTCTATCAAATGATCGATATACTCCCCCAAGTTATAGGCGGTGATCTCTTCCTCTAAATCGTAGGAGGTATCCATAGCGGACAAGACCGTCATTTTATAAAAGTCCTCGTTCACGTTCTTCCGGTGATGATTAAAGATCAAGTTGCGGGTGATGATAAACAGAAGCCCCTTGAAGTTATCATCCTCCCGGATGAATTCCCTCGACTCCCAGACCTTGATAAACACCTCTTGTACCACATCCTCGGCTACATCCCGATTATTCAAATAAAGCCCACAGAAATGATAAACCTTTTCCCAATATTGTTTATACAACATCGAAAAAGCCTCCCTATCTCCTTCTTTCAACGACTTTATAATTTGTCTCTCTTCCATTTAGCATCACATATCGTTTCGCGAAGATAATAAAATCATATACTAATAAAAGTTAATGATATCCCAGTTCTCCCGGACTTCTTTGTACTATTAATATAGCACGAGAAATAATGGAAGAACAAAACAAATATATAAGCGATTTATTAATCCGATATGTAAATGGACTCTATACACGGAACGATATAGAGACCTTGCGGAAGTTAGCCTCATCCATAACCGAGCGAGCAGAATTAGAAAGCGAAATGGACCGGGTCTGGAACGAGGCGCAAGACTTACCTCAATCCGATTCCCATAATCATCTGCTTTATAAGAAGGAGGCGCAAGACCTGTTGGATAAGACACGTAAAAGAGAAAGAAGAATCTCCCTATCCACTTTCATCAAGTATGCGGCGAGCATAGCGATTATCGTTTCCATCGGATTCGGAGCGAAACTATACCTAAATCATTCAGCGAAGCAGCATACATCTGCCAGCGACCATCTCCTAACGGAAATAAGCGTCAATCATGGCGAACATAAGCAAGTCACCCTTCCCGATGGCACGGTCGTTCATCTAAACGCCGGTACCGTCATGCGATACCCAACGGAATTTACCTCTGACATCCGTTTGGTAGAAATGGAAGGAGAAGCTTTTTTCAATGTCATGAGAGACGAGGGCAAGCCCTTCATCGTCCGTACCCGGCAAGCCGACGTAAAAGTACTCGGAACCTCTTTCAACGTAAAAGCCTATCAAGAGGATGAGTTGATGGCCGTCAGCGTTCGGACCGGAAAAGTTGAGGTGGATATGCCCGAAAGCGTAATGCGCCTATTACCGAACGAGCAGATAATCGTGAATAACACAAATGGAGAGATTCTTAAAAAGAACGAGGACGCCCAAAAAGTAACGGCTTGGCTGCAAGGCGGCCTTTATTTCAACCGGACACCTATCAGTAGCGTTATACACGATTTGGAGCGGATGTATAATCAAGAGATCGTACTCGATCCGAATGTCGTATTCGACGATTACATCTATGGCGAGCACGACAATAAAAGTCTGGAAGCCGTACTGAACGCAATTCAATATTCAACCGGCATCCGATACCGGAAAGAAGAAAGTCGGATCGTGTTATATAAAACGAGTCATTAACCTTAAAATCGATTTGCCCATGAAAGATACGACATAAGCTTAGCCACATAAAAAAGGGAAACCGACCTCTGACCTTCGATCTCCCTTTATCTTTCCCGATATGTACACCCTTGGATTGGACCCCCTTGGAGATTACATAAATCGGACTGTTTTTAAAAGTGTATAAAAACAACCTTTAAACATACAAAATTATGAACTTTCCAACTATTACTAGGAATAATTGGATGTGTTGTTCTATTATTTTAGTTTTTTTAGCGTTAGGCTCCCCTGAACCTCTGCAAGCGCAAGAAAATCAGAAAGAAAGAATAACAATTCAAGTCAAAAACCAACCCATACAGAAAGTCTTTGATGATTTGTCGAAGCAGACAGGATTAAAATTTTTCTATGGAGAAGCCATCGCGAACCGGAACGTACAGGTTAACCTAAAGTTCAAAAACGCTCCCGTCAACAGCGTATTGAACGAGATCACCCGGCAAGCCAATCTTTATTTTAAGCGGGAGAATAACACGATAGCCGTCAGTCTCGGAAACGCGGGCAACGCCTCCGTTCCGGTGACGCAAGACCGAAAAGTGACCGGTATCATTACAGATGAACGGGGCGAACCGATCATCGGAGCGAATGTCGTGGTAAAAGGTACGTCAAATGGTACAGTTACCGACCTGAACGGTCAGTACAGCATCGAGGCGAACGGTAAATCGATCCTACTCATATCCTACATCGGCTATTTATCGGAAGAAGTGGCCGTAGGCAACAACAAAACCCTCAATATCCAGCTAAAGGAAGACACCCAGAAGCTTGATGAGGTAGTCGTGATCGGTTACGGAACACAGAAACGAAGCAATCTTTCCGGAGCGATCTCGAAAATATCCTCCGAGGTAATCGACTCTAAGCCGGTTACAAATGTCCTGTCCGCCTTGCAAGGAGAAATTCCCGGTATGGTCGTTCAGCGAACATCCGGACAACCGGGTAACGAGGAATTCGACTTGAACGTGCGTGGCGCCTCCTCCACGAACGGAGGGAATACCCCGCTAGTCTTGGTCGACGGAATCCCCGGGGATATGAATATGATCAACCCGCAGGATATCGAGGCTATATCGGTATTGAAAGATGCCTCAGCCTCCATATATGGTTCCCGTGCCGCCGGAGGTGTTGTATTAATCACGACTAAGAAAGGGAAGAGCGGAGCACCGAAACTTACTTACAACGGGAACTTGGCGATCACGAAAATGACCGGAATCATGAAAGCCCCGACAAATTATGAGATGGCGATTATGGATAACGAGGCGAACATACACAACGGTGCCGCCCCACTCTATACCCAAGAGCTTCTGGATCGCATCTTAGCGAACGATCCGAACCCTATCGACCATCCCACCCAACCCGGCTGGAAGCTCTTTTTCACGAACACGGACTGGATGGACGAGTTACTGACCAATGGCGTACAACATCGCCATAACCTAACAATCTCCGGTGGAGGCGAGAAGTCTAACTATTACCTATCCGCCGGCTACAGCAAACAATTTGGCGTGGTAAAATATGCAGACGATAATAATACCAAATACAATCTGCGTATGAATTATGATTATCGATTGGCAAAGTGGCTAAAATTAGAGACAAAGGTATCTTTGGATAACCAGAAACGTACGGACATAGGAAGTAATGGCGCTTGGGTGATCGGCGAGGCGATGTTTGATATGCCGAACTTCCCGATCTATAACGCCAACGGAGAGTTCTTCACGCAAGGAGGCTGGAGCAATGCGATAGCGCTGGCCAAGGAAAGCGAGACCGCCACGTTCAATACCCGGGAGATGAACGGTAACTTTAGATTGATCGCCGATATCACGGACGGACTCGTGTTTAACGCTCAAGTGGGCTTAAACTACAAAAACAAGAATAACGAGGATATAGCGAAAGCCATCCCGCTCTATACATGGGACGGTGACATCAATTATTATACGGGAGCAGGTAGTCCCGAACAATCCGCTGTAGATCGTACGACCGAGGAAACCATCTATCAAAATTATACGGCTTACTTGAATTATAATAAGAACTTCGGACTGGATCATCATTTAGATGCCATGTTAGGTATGGCTTATGAGGCAGAAGAGGTCCGTATGTTCATGGCACGCCGAGATAATTTCATCACAGACGAATTATGGGAACTCAACCTTGGTGGCACCGGAAATATGAAGAACGACGCCAAAGCTGAACATTGGGCGACAAGCTCTGCTTTCGCCCGTATCGGATACAGCTTCAAGAATAAGTATATCTTGGAGACAAACTTCCGCTACGATGGTTCCTCCCGCTTCGCCCCGGGTAACCGTTGGAGAATGTTCCCCGGCGTATCCGCTAGCTGGCGTATCTCTCAAGAGGAATTCCTAAAGAGCTCTAAGGTATTCAACGAATTGAAACTAAGAGCTTCTTACGGACAAACAGGTAATCAAGAAGGTATTCGTCTATACGATTATATCCAGTTGCTAAAATTCAGGGACGACGGTTGGGGAACTAAATTGACCTATCCTTTCGGCAGCGGTTCACAAACACAAGCGATGGGGCTGGATGTCTTAGCCGGCGTAAATCGCACATGGGAGATCTTGGAGAATATCAACGCAGGTGTTGATGCCGCTTTCTTAGACTCCCGCTTAGGATTCTCTTTCGACTACTTCGTGAAGATGAACAATAATATGTTGATCCCCGTAACTTATCCCAGTATGCTAGGGGCAACTCCCCCGGATACGAACTCGGGCAAATTGCGTACGAATGGCTTCGAGCTTACCTTAAACTGGACGGACAAAATCGGTAATGTCGAATATTCCGCACAATTCCAATTGAGCGACGCTAAGAACAAACTCGTGGAATACGGAGGCTCGGACACTTATGAGCTAGGCTTGAACAAGACGAGAGAAGGATATCCCATCAACTCCTATTTCGCCTATGTATATGATGGCGTAGTCAAGGACCAAGCGGATCTGGACGCTTACAAGAAGCTGGAAGGCGTACCCTCTAATATCGGTATCGGCGATGCCAAATTCAAGGATCTGAACGGCGATGGGAAAATCTCCACTTACGGTGATAAGGAAGGGGACGACGGCGACGCTAAGTATGTCGGCTCAACCACTCCCCGATATACATTCGGATTAAACTTGGGTGCCAAGTGGAACAACTTTGATATCAGCGTATTCTTCCAAGGAGTCGCTAAACGCACCTTGTTCCGTGAAGGTGAGTTCTCCATGCCTTGGAGCGACTGGTGGAGATATCCGCCTCAGTTCTATTACGGGCAAACCTGGAATGAGGATCGTCAAGACGCATATTATCCTCGTCTGACCCACGGCGATATCAGGCATTGGAACTACCAAGCGTCTACGATGCAAAAGATCAACGCCGCTTACGTACGCCTAAAGAACATCCAGATCGGATATACCCTGCCGAAAAGCTTATTGCAGAAGATCGGTATCGAGCGGACCCGTTTTTATGTAAGCGGACAAGACTTATTCGAGATACACGGGGTAAAAGGCGGTTGGGACCCAGAGTCTGACACCGGAGGTTTCAACTATCCGTTCCAACGTTACTACTCATTTGGTATCGACTTGACTTTCTAAGGTTTTCTATTTAATAAAACGAATATTATGAAACGATTCAATATAATTATCACGTTATCCGCCACCTTAGGACTATTCAGTTGTGAGCTGGATAAAATGCCAATGGATCAAGTGTCGGACGCTGTATTCTGGCAAAAGCCGGCCGACTTTGAATTGGCCGCCAACGATTTCTATTTTGGGCTCCAAGAGGTCTCCCAATATATAAACATGAACTCGGATATCGCCTTTGGTTCCGGCACGAACGATGTCAGCGACGGTTCCTATCTGGCCCCGGTCAACTCGGATGATTGGGACAACCCATGGAAATTTGTCCAATCTACCTCTTATTTGCTTAAGAAAGCGGAGGAATCCGGTTTGTCGGACGAAGAGATCGGACGTTGGAAAGCAGAAGCGCATTTCTTCCGTGCCTACAACTATTGGAAATTGGTGAAAACTTATGGAGGAGTACCCAAGATAGACATCCCGTTAAATACCTCCTCGGAGGAACTTTACACACCTCGTTCCAGCCAACAGGAGATCATCGATTTTATTATCGAGGACTTGGATAAGGCCATTCCTCTCCTTCCGAAGCAAAGCGGACTGACCGCTGAGGAATTAGGACGTACCACGCAAGGGGCGGCATTAGCTCTCAAGGCCCGTGCGGCCTTGTTCGAAGGTACTTGGCAAAAATACCACGGGATGGCGGACGCAGGCAAATACCTCGACCTAGCTATCCAAGCGGCCCAAGCCATTGTCGATTCCAAGGAGTATGAACTATATCGCGAGAAAGGAGAACTCAGTTACAAATATCTTCATATCCTAGAAGGCGACGACAGCAAGGAAGTCTTGTTGGCTAGACGGTATTACAAATTGAGAGCGACTCATAACTGGACCCGGGAACTATTATTAGGTGCCATGGTACCGACAAAGAACCTTGCGGACGTATACCTTTGTACCGATGGTTTACCTATTGATAAATCCAAGTTGTTCAAAGGATTCCAAACCCAGACAAGCGAATTTGAGAACCGGGATTCCCGGATGGCGCAAACGTTTGTCGTACCCGGTAGCGAGATATTCTCGGAAGGGGGCGGATGGGCAACCGTAGAGCCGGGATTCATCGGTAACAATTCCACCCGGACCGGATACATGATCCGCAAGTTTATGGATGAAACGCTGGATGCCGTACAATTCATCGGGGAATACGATTTCAAGGAATTCCGTTACGGAGAGGTCCTATTAATATTGGCCGAGGCTTTATACGAGAAGAACGGACAGATCACGGACGAGCAATTAGACCTGACCATTAATGACCTGCGAAACCGGGCGAATATGCCTCGCTTGACCAATGCGTTTGTAGCGACGAACGGACTGAATATGCAGGAAGAGATCCGGCGTGAGAGAACCGTGGAACTGGCATTCGAAGGATACCGTCGGGATGACCTACGTCGTTGGGGCACGGCAGAAACAGTTCTTCCCCTTGCGATCCGTGGCGTGAAATTCGTGGGTACGGAGTATCAACAGAAATTCCCGGAGTTGGTGATCGGACAGGATATACAGGTGGATAGCGAAGGCTTTATCATCGCCCAACCTGCGTCCGCCCGCAAGTTCCAGACACCGAAGCATTGGCTATCCCCGATCCCTTTGCAACAGGTACAATTGTCGAAAGGAACCTTGGAACAGAACCCGGGTTGGTAAGGGTTTTTCCAAGAATAAGCGACTATATATATGAGGGTAGGCCCAACCTATACGAGAAGGGAGGGCCTACCTATCTGGGAGGGGAATCCCATTTAAATATGAATTATCTTAAATTTTTATAGCATGAAGAAATACTTTTTAGCGGTAGCTAGTTTTTTTATTTATTCTCATATCAGTCTAGGCCAAGTGTATCCGGGGCAGATGGATTCCACGTTTGTCCCTGTACGGAGTCACCACTATGACCCGGAGTTAACATTTGATTTTTGCGTGAATGAACCCGCTTGGAGCAATCAGGCGGGTATCCATTCCGCCTTCGGATCGACCGACCGGCTTTATTTCCGGAAAGAAGTACCCGTAAACCATGACAACGATTTATCATCTTCCTACTCTACGACCGTTTGGAGGGGGGAAAGAGCGAATGCCCAGATATTGGTATGGTCGTCAGAAGCGTTGGAACAAGTACGTGTCTCTACGCAAGACTTGAGGAGCGCCGAGGGAAACATCATCCCGAAAGACCGGATTACCTTCGAGTTGGTGCGTTACGTATTGTCCAATTATCCGTATGCCGAGAAAAAAGCCATCTGCGGGGAATCTCCCTACAAATCCGGCTTCTTGATGCCAGACCGTTTCGAGACGCTGGACCGCTTCGATCTCCCTTCCCAAACCACCCGTCCGGTATGGATGATGGTGGATGTGCCGAGAGGAACCGCTCCCGGTACGTATAAAGGCAAAGTGGAGGTACGGGCGAAAGGCAAGGCTCCTCAACTATTGAATCTGGAGATCGTGGTGCAAAACCAGTTGCTCCCCTATCCGAAAGACTGGAAATACCGTCTGGACCTATGGCAGAACCCATGGGCCGTGGCATGGTACAATCACGTGGAACCTTGGTCACCAGAACATAAGATGCTTCTCAAGCAGCATTTGAAGCATTATGCCGACGCAGGTGGTACCTACATCACGACTTATGGAGTACATTCTCCTTGGTCCGATAACTCCTATATGATCGAGGGGGGTATGATCGAGTGGATCAAGAAAGCAGACGGCACATGGGCCTTCGACTACAAGATCTTCGACGAGTACGTAGAATTAGCGATGGAATGTGGCATCGACGAGGCAATCACCCTCTACACCCCGATTCCTTGGGGATTCCGTCACCGCTATAAGGACGAGGCTACAGGCGATTATTCTTATATCAACTGGGCGCCAAGCTCGGAGGAATTCAAGAAGATGTGGAATATCTTCCTCACGGATTTCAAGTTCCATCTGGAAGCTAAAAGCTGGTTGGACATCACCTATATCGGAATCAACGAGAATCCGATGGAAGAGACCTTAGCGGCTATCCATGTCGTGCGTAACCATGATAAATGCTGGAAGATCACTTACGCCGGCAATTGGCATAAGGAATTGGACGGACTGCTGGACGATTATTCTTTCCTCTACGGGGAGGAACCTACCATCGCCGAGCAAAAGGCACGGGCCGCCACCGGACGCACGTCCACCGTATACGTATGCTGTAACCCGCCGATCCCGAACAATTTCGTGTTCTCTCCTCCCATCGAGGGGCGTTGGATCAGTTGGTACGTAATGGCGTACGGGTACGACGGCTTCCTGCGTTGGGCTTACGACGCTTGGCCGGAAGATGCCGATCGCGACGCACGTCATGGCTCTTGGGCAGCAGGCGACTGCTATATGGTATATCCGGGAGGCAAAAGTTGCATCCGCTTCGAGAAGATGAGAGAAGGTATCGTGGATTTCGAGAAGGTCCGTATCTTACGGGAACTGACCGCCCAATCGGGTAACGCCCAAGCTCAAGGCTTATTGAAGCAGCTAGACCAACATTTGTCTATCTTCCCGAAAGAGAAAGAGTTCGACGAGAACAAGATCTCGGCGGATGTACGTAAGGGTAACCTCATCATCCGTCAACTGTCCGATCTATTGGCGAAATAATGGGCTTATATAGCAGGAAAGACATGAAAGCATATCGTTTAATCCTATCACTCATGGCAAGCGTAGCCGTAGGAACAGCTTTCTCGCAGACAACAGGTGTTGTTTGCGAGGAGTTCGACCAGATACAGCTGACGCATGTATTGACGCCCACCGGTCCGTTGCCGACCGCCCTAGACCCGAATGGCGTATATCCTTATATGAGTTATAGCGAGACCTCAAATCGTCCGGTGCCTAAAAGGTACCGGATGATCTCGCTAGAGAACGAGAAAGTCAAGGCTATCATCTGCCCCGATCTTTGCGGGAAAGTAATATCCCTCACTCACAAGGAGAGCGGCAAGGAGGTCTTGTACAGGCCGGACGTAATCAAATACACACGGATATTACCCCGCTTCTATTTCGTGGCCGGGGGGATCGAGGTCAGTTTCCCGATCTCCCACTCTCCCACGCAAAATGAGCCGGTGCTTTATCAGATCGATCATACGGGAGACCGCACATATGTAACATGCGGAGAACGGGAATCTCATTACGGTATGCAATGGTCTGTAGAATATTCCTTAGGAGATAAGGACGAGTGCCTTACCCAAAGGGTTGTTTACTACAACCCGGGAAAGCAAGCCTATCCATGGATGTCATGGTCCAACGCCGCCCTTCCTTGCGCACCGGATACCCAATACGATTTCCCGAACGGAACCGTATTATCCCATGCCTCCACGTTGGATACGATCGACTGGAAAACGGAAGGAACCCATCATGAACGGGATATCAAAGAGATGACCGGCTACTTCTGGAAGACGAAAGACGTGAACGCTTTCGGGGCTTACACCCCCTCCTTGGGTAGCGGCCTCTACCACATCGCCGACGAATCCAGTACGCCCGGTATCAAGCTATGGAGTTATGGCGTAGCCGGCGACAAGGAATGGTCTATGCTCAGTACCCCCGACCGGCAGCCTTACGTAGAAATCCAAGGTGGCCCGATCAGCGACCAATCTATCAAGCTCGAATTGCATCCCGGCGAGAAAAAGAATCACGTAGAATATTGGATACCGACAGATCATCCTTTGGATATCTATTCCTTAAAGGTTCCGGCATTAAGGCTTCGCCCGATCGATCGCATCCCGCTATTCGACTGGGCCCGGAAGAATGAATCTTCCATCTGGATCGCCTTAGCCGATGCCTATAAGAATAAGTCCACGCTTCCCGCCGCCCCCTATCCGGAAGACGGGCAGTGGGCTCCATCCGGCATGGAAGATCTGGACGATGCTTTTCGTTGGGCGATCCAAATATCTCCCCGGCCGGAACGGGATTATTGGCAATTCCACTATGGGACTTGGTTGGCTGGAAGAGAACGTGTAGAGGAGGCGATCGAACAACTATCCATTCCGGATATCGATCTGGCGAAAGCTTTATTGGCAAGGCTATATGTTCGTCGGCAGGCGTGGGAAAAGGCGAGAGATACTTACGCCGCTATCCCCGAGACCTCGTGGTTGAACCTACATCCCCAGTTGGTTATCGAGCGGGATAAAGTATTAAAGAAGTTTGGAACAGAGGCTTTACCGGAACGGGAAAAATGGTTGGATAAGATAAACGCGTCCTCTGATGAATGGGTGGTCGAGCGAAAGGTACAGCTACTGATTGATAAGAAGCAATATCAAGAAGCCAAGGATTTATTACTATCCACCCATTTCCAGAAAGTGCATCAAACTTACACCCGTACGGGACTTTGGGAACAGATCAACGAAGGCTTGGGCCTCTCCCCGCAACCTGTACCGGAACAACTCGGCGAGGATCGCTTAGCCCGGTTCGGTGCCTATCGGGAATATGAATAAAGGGAGGTGTGTTTTTAGAGCAGTAGCTTCATATAAGTCTCCGCATATTTAGCCAGAAACGCCCGGATCACTTTCAAGGCCGTAGAGATATGTTGTTGTACCGTATATACCGAGATACCCAAACTGTCGGCTATCTCCTTATGGGATTTCATATCTTTACGGCTCATATCAAAAACCCTTTTTTGTTGTGGGGTCAACGTTTCAAGCGCCTTATCCAACAATGCGTTTAAATCCGTATCCAATACCGAGTCCTCCGTCTCGTTCGTGCTATCCAATGAGGCGGACCGTATCTTATCCCTCAGCTCCAACTCACGATCCAGTCCCGCCAACAGGTTTAAGATCCGATTTTTCACGATCGTATACACATACGGGCCAAAAGGTACATTCGGGTTCAAGAAACGGCGATTCTGCCAAATAGAGGCGAAAGCATCCTGAAAAACATCTTCCGCCATATCCCGGGATTTAAGGAATTTCAAGGAAAACCACATCAAGCGGTCCTTATACAGGGCATATAATTCACAAAAGGCCGACTCGTCCCCTTCTAGCAAGTCCGCCACAAGCCTTCTTTCTTTCTCTGAATCAATGTCTGCCATTCGACTTATTCTCCCACTTCGATTACATAGGTTCAAATGTATGCAAAATTCCCAAAGGTAAAAACAAATTGAACCAAAATCAGCAACTCCATCATACAGCTTTATAAACTCACGATAACAAACATCTTTGCTCATTCGGAAATAATCATGTATTTTTGTCTGTTCATTTAAGAAAGGATGATGTATTGATGAAAGTTTGTATCGCCGAAAAGCCGAGTGTGGCCCGGGAAATCGCGGAAGTATTAGGGGCAACCCAACGAATGAATGGGTATATCGAAGGAAACGGATATCAGGTAACTTGGACATTCGGGCATTTGTGTACCCTGAAAGAACCGCATGAATACGCGGAGAACTGGAAACGCTGGAGTCTGGGGTCACTACCTATGATCCCTCCCCGGTTCGGTATCAAACTAATCGAGAATCCTACGTATGAGCAACAATTCAAGGTAATCGAGAGCCTGATGCAAAATGCCGAGATGGTCATTAACTGCGGTGATGCCGGCCAAGAGGGAGAGCTGATCCAACGCTGGGTCATGCAAAAGGCAGGTTGTAAATGCCCGGTCTACCGCCTTTGGATCTCCTCGCTTACGGAGGAGGCGATTCGGGAAGGTTTCCAAAAACTAAAAGAACAGACGGAATTCAATAAGTTATATGAGGCCGGGCTATCCCGTGCCATCGGTGACTGGTTGCTGGGGATGAACGCCACCCGCCTTTATACCTTGCGCTACGGGCAGAACCGGCAGGTATTATCGATCGGCCGTGTGCAAACCCCGACGCTCGCCTTGATCGTAAACCGGCAAGCCGAGATCGACAATTTCAAACCGGAACCCTATTGGGAATTAAAGACCATTTACAGGAATACGACTTTCTCCGCCACGAAAGGTAAGTTCACGAAGAAAGAGGAAGGTGAGGCTTTTCTGGAGAAGGTAAAGGAACAGGATTTTACCGTTACCAGTATCACCGAGAAGAAAGGGAAGGAATTCGCCCCTCGCCTATTCGACTTGACCTCGTTGCAGGTGGAATGTAATAAGAAATTCGCGTTTACGGCGGACGATACCCTAAAGCTGATCCAATCGCTCTACGAGAAGAAGGTGACAACCTACCCGCGTGTCGACACGACTTTCCTTAGTGATGATATTTATCCGAAAGTTCCCAATACCTTGAAAGGGCTGGTGGATTATACGGAGCTTACCGCTCCTTTGATGAATCAGAAATTGCCGAAGAGCAAGAAAGTGTTTGATAACTCGAAGGTTACCGATCACCATGCGATCATCCCTACCGGAGTCCCCGCCCGCAATCTTACGGATACGGAACGGAAGGTGTACGATTTGGTAGCCCGTCGTTTTATCGCCGCCTTTTATCCGGATTGCGAGATATCGACCACTACGGTCTTGGGTCAAGTGGATAAGGTGGAATTCAAGGTAACCGGAAAGCAAATCCTCAAACCGGGTTGGCGTGTCGTATTCGGAGCCGAGCAGAAAGATCCGGAGGCTGAACCTACCGAGGAAGAAGGCGTATTACCCGATTTCGTGAAAGGAGAAAGCGGCCCGCATAAACCGATCTTGAAAGAGACTTGGACCCAGCCTCCGAAACCTTATACAGAAGCTACTTTATTGCGGGCGATGGAAACCGCCGGTAAATTAGTGGATAATGACGAGCTGCGGGATGCCTTAAAGGAAAACGGCATCGGCCGTCCTTCTACCCGTGCGGCGATCATCGAGACTTTATTTAAGCGTAATTATATACGAAAGGAACGTAAGAATCTTTATCCCACCGCTACCGGCGCGGAATTGATCGGCACGATCCATGAGGAACTGCTGAAAAGCGCAGAGTTGACGGGGCTTTGGGAAAAGAAACTACGCCAGATTGAACGAGGGACTTATGAGGCCCGTACTTTTCTGGATGAGTTGAAGCAGATGGTAAACGAGGTCGTCATAAACGTCCTTTCCGACCAAACCCGGCGAACGATTACGATTGAGGATACGTCTAAAGCAGCTAAAGAAACTCCCAAAGACGAACCCAAGGAGAAAAAGGAAAAGAAACCTCGTAAGCCTCGTGCCAAGAAAGAGAAAGCAGAGGCTACTCCCGAATTGGAGCTTCCATCAACGGATAAGCCCGTTTGCCCCATCTGTCACAAAGGCTCTATCCTCCGGGGCAAAACCGCTTATGGCTGCTCTGAATACAAGAATGGATGTACGTTCCGCTTGGATTACGCTACGTATGGAAATAATTTAACGGATGAGGAGTTAGGTACGGTTATCAGTAAATTAAAGTCTATTTAAAATATGAGAACAGAATGGTTTCCTCTGGTAAACGAGGAGGGTGAGACGATCGGAAAGGCTACTCGCAAGGAATGTCATAGCGGAAGTAAGTTGCTACATCCCGTAATCCATTTACATATCTTTAATAAGGATGGAGATCTATATCTCCAAAAACGTTCCATGAACAAGGATATACAACCGGGAAAGTGGGACACGGCCGTAGGTGGGCATATTGATTATGGAGAAAGCGTGGAAGAGGCCCTGCGCCGTGAGGTTCGTGAGGAATTGGGCATTACTGATTTTACGCCTGTCTTCATCAAACGTTATATATTCGAGTCTTCCATAGAGAAGGAATTGGTAAACAGCTTCCGGACCACTTACGATGGCCCCATCACCCCCGATCCCGAGGAACTGGACGGAGGACGTTTCTGGCCGATCGAGGAGATCAAAGAGAATCTGGGGAAAGGCGCATTCACCCCGAATTTCGAAAAGGAATTCACCGCTATTTTCCTATAAGATAAAACGCTACACTTCAGCTAAAATAGTTATTCAAGAGCCTGTTCATTCTTCGTAAGATACAGTTACATTCTACAAACTACGGCGTGAACCGTACAGACCACGACGTGAATTATACAAATCATGCTGTGGTCTGTACGGTTCACGCCGTGCTTTGTAGAATGTAACTATATATGATTATCTTTATATATAGTAAATAAAATGTTTTGTCCTATAGTAATCGACCTATTATATTATAGCTGTAACCCCATATGTATCTTACCTCGAAACCTAACAATCTTTGCCTAAAGCACTAATACCTCTACCTTAAATCTAATGTTTGTTCAGACCTTAAAACTAATCTTATATATTAATGTGTGGTTTATACATATCTTGCGCTGTCAAACCGCATTCCTTTTTCATACGGATACAATAATCGAGCGTTCCTACCTCCGGCGTGATATTGTTGGAACCGAACGTGAACTTTACACCCGCGGCTTTCGCTTTCTGAATGATCGCTTTATTCGGAATATGATAAAGCTCGTTTATCTCCAAAGCCTTTCCACTTTTTGCCAAGGCATTCACGAAACGGTCGATACGCTCTTCTGTCCAAAACATATCATATCGGTCACTCATCGCATCGGGAAGGAAACAGGAATTCACGTACATATCGACCGGCTCTTCCAAGACAGAACAGATACGGTCCAACATCATATCCATATATGCCTGCTCATCGTCGATAATCACTTCCTTGTTTACCCATAGGTGCGTACGCCGCCCCTTATGATCCAGAAACGTCATGGCATCGGTAAACACATAGTCAAAGCTGTTGCGGGCCGCCTCCGAAAAGGTTGTTACCCACTCACGTCCTTCCGCTTGCATAGCCAAGATAAAGGGTTGGGTACGCATGGTATCCAGATAATTATACAACTCCGTATCGTTCGTGATCGAGAAGCCGATGCCACAATTGATAGCCAAGCCATAATTAACACCCGTCTGGCGTGACTGCCGTGCGGCTACTTCCTTCGTCAATCCACCTTTTAAATGAACATGATAATCAAGCACGGGGAAGTCCTCTTGATGCAAACGAATAATCTCGTCCGTCTGCTCATCCACGGCATTCGCCCATTGAGCGGGAATGTCTATTCCTTTCGCGCTAAACGCCTCTAACGAGATATTCTTAAACTGAAGATTTCCACGTCCCGTACCCACCAGCGAGATAGTACCTTGGGATAACAATGCTTTAGCGTTCTCCTTCAAACGGAAAGGTTTGGAAGGCTCTATATATTCTACGACAGTCTCACCATTAATCCGCACCCGGATAAGCCGTCCTTCTACCCGGATATTCATCTTGAACCATTCGTTCTCTTTCACGAAACTCTTCGTCAGGTTCCGGACTGACACCAAGCTACCCGTCATCCGCCACCAAACCGGATCTTCCCGATCGTTGTTCAAGGCGATACGGTATCCTTTACGATCCGTAGCGTCCGTATGGATACCAATATAACCTTTGCCACCGGTCGTGGTACGTACATCCATATCTAACTCGAAGTTCGTATAGCCTTTGCCATCGTTCAACAAAGCACGGGCGTTGGAACCGGCCAACGTAAGAACATCATTTTGTATGACCACGACGCCGGATGTCTTCCATGCGTTGTGATCGACCGTATCGGATACGTTCTCTTTCGTAAATCCCGTGAACACCAAACAGGCGATCACGACGGCAATCATTAATTTAATCTTCATGGCATCTCTTTTTAAAAATTATGCCGCAAATGTATCCGGGAATAAGAAGCAAAAAGAAGATTGATATAAAAATGTAGACAGTACGATCCTCTATCCCATTAAATACAAATCAGTTAATAAAGATCACTATCCTAAAAAATGTAGATTGATTATAACGGATTCCGGTTAACCCCGATCCTCATCACCCAACCTTCAAACTCATCACGAGGCACTAACGCCTTATTACGTACCTTGGTCCGGTAGTTATAGATCGTACTCAACGAACAACGAAGAAAAGCGGCTATCCTTACGCTGTCCGTAACTCCCAACCGCATCAAGGCGAATATACGAAGTTCCTTATTCAACAGATCCTCCGATTTCAAGACGATACGTTCCTCGGGCTGCAACAAAGCGTTGAAGTCCCTGACAAACGTAGGATATAATCCAAGAAAGATTCGATCGAAGTTAACATAAAGCGCTTCCACCTCATTCTCCACCATACGGGTCGAACGGAGCATCTTGAATAACTCGTCCAACTGTTTATTCATCGCCTTTTTCTGTAGCGATTTCTGGTAATCCTCCAGTTTATTAATATAGGTGGAGCAGAGATCGAGGAAATGAACGATGTATTCCTCTTTGATATGGTTTGACTCCGATAGCTGTATATTTCGCTCTTGCAATAAATTATTCGTCTCGCTTATCTCTCCATTCAACTTTACCAAACAGGCATTGGTATTAACCAACTCTTCTCGTATCGCTGAGATCTTCCGCATCTGCCTATACACATAGGCAAGAGAAAGGATCAGAAAGAGCGTCAATAGGCTGATCAACAAGAAATAAGTCATCAATTGCCTTTTGCCCTGAGCTTCCCGTGTCTGATAGGAAGCATTAATGATAGGATAGAATTTAGAGATCTCATTCATGCGGAACTGTATATTGCAAGTAACGGCACCTTCTCCGCAGACCTCGCCTGTCCGTGAGCCAGATATTTCTGCGCCAGATTTATCTTATACCGATAAGAGGCCGTATCTAAGACAGACAATAACGAATCCTTGTATAAATCAAGTTGTTTCCTATATTCAAAAGAATCCAGATTCGTACTGTAATAAGAGAAAAACGAATAATAAGCCTCATAGAAATCCTGTTTCTGCTCTTTAGACAGCAACTCACGGTCTATGCTTCGCAACAGACCTTCCGACTCACGGTACATCCCGGAGAAAGCATAGAGCGTAGCCAGTCGTAAGCGGGAAGTATAAATGCGCACCGTATCCTTCATAAATGACGCTATCTCCATATTCCGCTTTATGTAATAGATGGCCGAGTCTTGTTGTATTTTCTTGAATTCCTCGTATAATTGGTGGTTGATCTCATATTCCTGCCACAACGATATCTTGCTCAAGAGAAACATGTCCTTTAGCTGCGTGATCCGTTGCTCCCGTTGCTGCAGATAAAAAGATCTATTCAAAACAGCTTCATCCAACTCCTTGGCCAACGTGTCCCCTCTCAGCCCTCCCCATGCGAAGACCTGAACCATCCCGACAATTAGAAATAAGATTACCTTTATTAGTTTATTCATTACACGAACTGAGAATTATCCAAAAGAAAAGGGTTCAGTCAAATCAACAGAGTATAAATAGCTTACCTCGGCTGAAGACTGAACCCAATATTTTAAAACGCCCCGAAAGGGTGTTATTTACACATCTCGTTGATGATCTGTATTAATTGACCGCCTAATTCCTCGGCTTCCTCCATCGTATGGGCCTCAGAGTAGATACGGATGATCGGTTCCGTATTGCTTTTACGCAAATGAACCCATTTATCCGGGAAATCGATCTTCACTCCGTCGATATCCGTAATATCATATTGAGAGAACTTCTCTTTTACTTTCGCTAAGATAGCGTCCACGTCGATCTCCGGCGTTAACTGGACTTTTTGCTTGGAGATAAAATACGGAGGATAAGAAGCCTTCAACTCGCTCGTCTTCATCTTCTTCTTTGCCAGATGAGTCAGGAACAAGGCGATACCTACCAAAGCGTCGCGTCCGTAATGGCTGGCCGGATAGATCACTCCACCGTTGCCCTCACCACCGATCACGGCATTCGTAGCCTTCATCTTGGTAACCACATTTACCTCGCCTACAGCGGCGGCATTATATTCGCAGCCATGAGCACGGGTAACGTCACGAAGCGCACGGCTGGAGCTCAGGTTACTTACCGTATTACCCGGAGTATGGCTTAATACGTAATCACTGACAGCGACCAAGGTGTATTCCTCGTTGAACATCTCGCCATTCTCGCAGATAATCGCCAAACGGTCTACGTCCGGATCTACTACGAAACCGACATCCGCTTTCGCATGTCCCATCAAATCGGAGATCTCTGTCAAGTTTTCCGGAATGGGTTCCGGATTATGAGAGAAGTTTCCATGAGGAGCGCAATGCAGCTTGAAGATTTCCTTCACGCCCAACGCATATAATAAATCAGGGATCACGATACCGCCTACGGAGTTCACGCAATCGATAGTTACACGGAAATTAGCGGCCTTAATAGCCTCCACGTCCACGAGATCCAGATTCAAGACACTCTCAATATGTTTTTGCTTATAAGTCGCATTCGGGATTACCTTGCCCAAATGATCCACGTCGGCGAACTCGAAGTCCTCGGCGGCAGCTATGCGTAATACCTCAGCCCCTTCAGCGGCATTCAAGAACTCACCTTTCTCATTCAAAAGCTTCAAGGCATTCCATTGCTTCGGATTATGACTGGCGGTAAGGATAATACCTCCGCAAGCCCCTTCCATAGCTACGGCCAATTCGGTAGTAGGAGTCGTGGCCAGATCGATATCCACCACATCAAATCCCATACCGGTAAGCGTTCCTAGGACGACTTGTTTAACCATCGGACCGGAGATACGTGCGTCACGCCCTACAACGATCTTATTGGTCTCCACTTTTGTGTTTTTTCGGATGAATGTAGCATAAGCGGCTACAAACTTAACAATAGCTAACGGATTCAATCCGTCTTCCGGGCTACCGCCTATTGTACCGCGAATACCGGAAATAGATTTAATTAGTGTCATAAGTTTTCTTCAAATATATATTCTAGAATTTCGTAATATACAGGTTGACCGTTTGATTGATCATTATAGGCTCCTCTTTTGAAAGGCACTATCATTTTCACTTTAGCCCGATCTCCAACATACTTCAAAGGCTCTTGCATTCCCTCACTTACATAATAATAAGAGGGATCATAAGGTGAATTCTTCGAATAATCCCCATATGTAAAAGCGATAGGAGAAGTTCCATTACTATGCGGGCCATAGTTCTCAATAGCGACAATGGTAGAATCCATGAAGTAACTCATCTTACAACGGTACAACATTTTCGTCTTATATTGCACCGCTCTCTGATCGCTTCCCTTATCAATAATATTCAAATAGACACCATTATCCAAGAGCACAAACTGATTTTCCTTAAATACGCTATCAGCAGGAAAATCATCTAAGATCTCAAGGCCCTTATCATCGATAAAACGCTCGATTGCCTTTTTCTCATCTTTCAACATATCCGTGTACGACTTTGTCTTGCTACAAGAGATAGCAACTAATGCGGCACACAGAATCAACAGGATATTAAAACCTTTCTTCATTTGTTAGTCTTTAATTGAATGAATCGCAAATGTAAATAATCTTCGTCAAACCTTACGCATGTTTGCCTAAATCTTCTGATTTATTAGGATTAAATTCCTGTAAACCTTTCTCAAACACGGCTACGGCCTCAGATAAAGAGCCATAGAACTCACCTCCGGACGCATTTTTATGTCCACCCCCGTTGAAATAAGTAGAGGCAAACTGGTTGCAAGGGAAATCGCCCACAGAGCGAAGCGATACCTTTATATAATCGCTGTCCTCACGAATAAAGACACTAAAGCTTACGTTCTCTATGCTTAGCGGCAAGTTCACGAAGCCTTCCGTATCTCCTGCCTGGTACTGAAAACGATCCAGTTCCTCTTTCGATAACGTGATAAGAGCCGCCTGTTGTTCCGGATAAACCCTCATCTTCTCATACAACACATATCCCATCATACGTAAACGGCACTCGGAATAGACCTGATTCACCTTACGATAGATCAAATCCTTATCAATCCCCTTCTTGATCAATTCGCTGACGATCGTATAAATCTCCGGTTTATTCGAATTATAGGTGAACGATCCCGTATCCGTCATCATACCCGTATAGATACAAGCGGCGGCATCCCGATTCAATAAATCGAACATCCCCATACGACAAATAAAACGGAAGATCATCTCACTGGTAGAAGACATCTCCGGATACGACATCGTCACACGACAAAAATCTGCGGGGTTCAGATGATGATCGATCATCACCTTGCGGCCTTCTGAGGCGATCACCGCCGGAGCCAGTTTCTCGATACGTTTGGGTTCATTGAAATCGAGGCAGAAAATAACATCCGCTTCCTTGATCAATTTCTCGGCGAAATCCGGATATTTCTCATGTATCACGACATCCTTAGCGCCCGGCATCCATCTATAAAAAGAGGGAAATGCATTCGGTACCACTACCGCTACATTATCCTTACCGTAAGCGGATAGGAAATGATATAAACCAAGGGATGAACCTAATGCGTCGCCGTCTGGTGAGACATGCGTCACGATAACAAAACTCTCGCCTTTCTCTACGTATTTTTTGGCTTTCTGAATCTTCTCTTCTTGAATGATTTTAGTGATCATATAATCTTTTTGTTTTCACCCCCAAAGGTACGACTTTTTTAGTTTCCGGCTATCAAAAAAAGTTCAATAAGGATCTTTACTGATATTATTAACAAAAGGGTTAAGGCGGCTAACAAAACTTTTGGTTCCCGTATCTTCATATATATCAAGCATAAAACAAGAAACCCATAACCTCCTAGCATCTCAAAGAAGCTAAAACGACCCGTAATCGTCGCATAAGGCATAACGCTAAACACGTCCACTACCCTTACCATGCCATGAACCAGCCCTTCTACGATCTTCTGTATCCAGTCATATCCATAGAAATCCACCGGATAGCCTAACCACAAAAAGGCAAAAGGAATCAAAAACATAGCCAAGAGAGTGACCGGTAGATTCGTAAACAAGAAAACTGTCGAAAATTGTCCAAAATAATAAAAACAGAGCAAAGCAGTACCTATCTGTGCAGCAATAGACACCGTAATCCATTCCCAAGGCATGGCCAACAAAGGATTTCTCACCACTATCCATTCCTTGAAACGAGGCACTAGGAATAAAATAAAAAACACAGCCAAATAGCTTAACTGAAAACCGACATCAAACAGATAATACGGATTATAGGCCAGCATACAGAAAGCGGCGGCGGCCAATGTATTATATCCATCCGTAACACGCCTAAGCGCCCTTCCTGTTAAATATAAAGATAGCATCAAGGCTGCCCGTACCGCCGAGGGCGCTAATCCTGTGATAAAGACAAACCCCCAAAGACTTCCCACCAGAATGATATAACGAACCCAACGTCCTATCCCCCATCTTGGCATAAACGAGCAAAAGAAAGATAAGAATCCACAAATCACGGCAACATGAAAACCGCTCACCGCTAATATATGAGACACGCCCGCCAAAGAGAAGCGCCTTTTCGTTTCCCGACTCATCGCTTTCTTATATCCCAATGTCAATGTAGCCAAAATAGATTTCTCCTCATCAGATAAACGCAAACGATCAAATGTATTTACCAAAGAATATTGAGCCTTGGTAGCCAATAAATCTAAAGAAGAAGCAGGCTCATTTACAAGCGCTATACGCCGGTCACTATACCAACAGACCTCAACCGCCAAACATACAATCAAAACGGAGACTATAGCTCCCCATATCCAACGGGAATCGTATTGCAACTCAGCATGCCCTTGCCCCCACGAGAACCCCAAAAAAAGAAAAACCAAAGCAGATAAAACCCCTAAAACATATAGGAGCGAAGAGGCAGGTAAAAACGCATAGCATAAAATTCCGGTTATCCATAAAAAAAGCGGCCGTACAAAAGGCCGCTTTTGTATTTCCTCAATCATGATAGTTAGGTTTTGTGATATATTAATGTGTTCTACAAAGCTTTCAAGTCTTTAATTGTTTGTATCGGATCTGGAGATTTGAATACGAAGTTACCGGCGACTAACACATTGGCACCGGCGTCAACCAAGCGCTTCCCCGTCTCTAAATTCACCCCGCCATCTACCTCGATCATAGTACTCAATCCCTTCCGGTCTATCATTTCTCGTAAACGAGCCACCTTATCTACGGAATGCTCAATGAAACGTTGACCACCAAATCCCGGATTCACGGACATCAATAAAACCATGTCCACATCTTGGATAATATCTTCCAATAAGCATATGGGCGTATGCGGATTCAAGGTGACACCCGCTTTCATGCCCGTTTCCTTAATAGCCGCTACCGTCCGATGCAAATGGGAACATGCCTCATAATGCACGTTCATCATATAGGCTCCCGTAGCCGCCACTTCGGGGATAAACTTCTGGGGCTCCACGATCATCAAGTGCACATCCATCGGCTTCTGGCATATAGGCTTTAATGCGTTAAGTACCGGGAAACCAAACGAGATATTCGGCACGAATACCCCATCCATAATATCCAGATGCAACCAATCGGCGTCACTTTTATTTATCATCTCCATCTCCTTCCGCAAATCCAGAAAATTAGCGGAAAGCAGGGAAGGTGCTATCAAATGCTTCATAATCTTGTCTTTTGTTTTTACAAAAGTACACAAAAAAAGAAAGAGAACCTAATAATATAGATTCTCTTTCCGTAATTCTTAGTTCAACACATACCCGCAGAGCTCCGGACGTACAGCCGGTTCCGCTTGATAAGCCCTCGCAAACTGTTTCAAGAAATCCATCGTTTGCTTCCGAGGCGAACTTTTCGCCTCCGGGGCACTTTTCACTTTTTTCTCCAAATCATCCATGCATTGCGTAGAAAGCTTCCTCATAGGCACCTCTATTTTTATCTTGTTTGCTAATAAAACGTAGGGACCTAAGACTTATTGCATGGAAAGAAAATTATTTTACACCATAGATAGCTCGATACGGTTCTCATCGGCCATACGGCGCATATTCAAGATAGCGTAACGCATACGCCCTAAGGCCGTATTGATGCTAACCCCCGTGATATCGGCGATTTCCTTAAAACTAAGGTCTTGATAGTAACGCATCTCCAACACTTCACGCTGGTTATCCGGCAAATGCTTTACCAATTTCTTCACGTCAGACAATACTTGATGGCGCACGATATTATCCTCTATCGTACCATCGCAAAGCTTGATATTATTAAATAAGTCGATTTCTACCTCATCATTCGAGATCGTGTTTTCGCAACGTTCTTGACGGAAATTATCGATAATCAAGTTATGGGCAATACGAGTAATCCATGCCTTAAACTTGCCGTTCTCGGTATAGCGACCTTGTTTTATAGTCATGATAACCTTCACGAAGGTCTCTTGAAAGATATCCTCCGTAAGCTCTTTGTTACGTACTATGAAATAAATGTAAGAATGAATGCTACTTTTGTATCGATTTAATAAAATATCGAAAGCGGCATTATTACCTTCTGCATAAAGGACAACCAATTCCTCGTCGGTCATCATTTTTAAAGTCTTCATTACTTTCACATTTTTAGTTTATTCGAGTAATGTTTATGCTATAGGCGATGGGGTTTAACTGTTATACAATGTTATTTATGGAAGCAAAAGAACGAAAAATATTTTAAACCAACAAACATTTTATTTCAAATTATAAAAAGAATGTCCCCTGCCCGCACCTTTAACGTACGAACAGGGGACTTTACTGATCTAAAATATATGTATATTAGAACTTGTATCCCAATGTCAAAGCTACACGAGTCGTGTTTGTTTTCATCGTGGCGGGTTGGGCTTCGAGGAATGGCTTCGGATCATCTCCCGCAAACATATTAGAGAACGTATAAACATCTTCCTTATGCGTACGGAATACACAAGCCAAGTCCGTATAGAAGTTCGGGGTGAAGCGATAACCGATACCTACCGTATAATTCATGACCCCTTTATCGATCGTATAATTAGGAATCGTATCAACCGTAAAGACCTCTTTCTCTCCATTCTTCAGTTTATCCTTGATCGGACTATCGCTGTAGGCGACACCTGCTCTTACGGCAAATTGAGGAGTAACCTTTACCTCCGCACCTACACGGATCGTATTCATTGATTTGAAATTATCCGTTATATCTTGGTTAGTATACACGTTACTGCTACCATCCGTTTGATACATACGCATATTCTTATAATTCATCAACTCGTAATCAATGCTTATCAAAGCGGTCGTACCCAAGATTGCGGCGGCACTAAAGATCCATTTATCCGGAGAACGGAATTCATAGTCATAATAAGCATTATTAGGAGTAGTCGCATCCAGTTTACGCTCCTTCATCTCCCCTTTATCCATAAAGGTCAGATAAGAACCGGCCTCACCATAATAGCGATCTGTCATCTTATACCATGTAGGAGAATTATAAGCCACACCCAAGCGAAGAAAATCGGCGGGACGAACAATGGCACCCACATTAAATGAATACCCGGTACCATCCGTATCCAAGTAATTATCTAAGTATAAATTATTGCCGTTCGTAAATTCCTCATCATACGATGACTGATATCTATAGTTCAGATCCGTAATCGCAACCGTAGCGCCAAGCATCACAAGTTCCGATATATTTATACCGAAAGCCAAGTCATATTGATCCACGGAACCTCGCTCTGAAACTTTTAATTGACCTCCTTGCAATAAATACGGACTCCATTGCCCATCCGCATCTTTATCCCCGAACGCACTATAATACTCTTTATCATTATCGTTATATGAATCCATATAACCGGCATTGTATCCTAGAATAGATAGCCAATCACCTAAGTCTTGGTTATTATAAGGGTTATAGTCTTTACCCTCCCCCAACAGTCCGCTAGGCATTCCTGCCGCACGCATGGCCACATAATCAGAAAGAGAAGTATTCAAATCACCTCCTGTAGCCATCGTATAGTTCCGGTTATAATTCTTCAAGCGATTATAAGAGAAACCAACGTTCCAGCTCACGATACCCTCATCATTCGCTGTCGGGAAATATCCTACGTAAGCGATATTATCGAAACTCACCTTCGTACGGCTGTTGTCCACCTTCGAACCAAGCCAATCGGTCTTCGCGGAGGCCGAAGACAAACTCAATGTCGTAACCACCTCCGAGCTTTTATAAATCGCCAAGCCTGCCGGGTTCGTATTCATAGCGGAAATATCACCACCTAACGCACCAAAAGCACCACCCATTCCTAAATAACGAGCCGTACCATTCAACTCCGTCTGGGAATACTTAAAGGCATCCAACTGTGACTGCGAAAAAGCGGTGCCGCCACACAGGCCAAGCACCGACATTATAATTCCTATCCTTTTCATCGTATCTCTAATTTTATCAACCTAACACTTTTACCTGCGACCACCACCGGCACGGCCACCTCCGCCACCAACAGAGCCTCCACTAGAACGACCTCCACCGAAGCTACCGGAAGAAGAACCTACCGAACTACTACGAGAAGGAGAGGAACTTCTAAATTGACTGGAAGAAGAGCGACTATTTGAGAAATCGCTACTGCTTCTGGAAGAAGAACGTGTTACCGGAGCTGAATATTGACGTCCGGAAGAAGATGCGGCTCCAGAACTACTTCTGGAAATCCTTGTTCTCGCCGAGCTATTACTTATGCCCGAGCTACTTCTTGTCGTTGCCGAATTTCTAACAGAAGAAGAGGAACGACGTCCCGCACCAGAGGAAATAGCAGATTCCCTACGGGTAGATCCCGCACGTCCATTGCTCAAGGAACTTGAAGACGAAGGTCTTGTAGTCGATCCGGAATTTCTCAAGGAAGAAGAGCCACTGCTCCGCCCACCTGTATAACCGGAACCTCTGCCACTCGCATAAGAGCGATTATCTCGATAAGAGGAACGTCCGTTTGAATAATGTCTACTTGGAGTCGAGTAGTAACCGGGATAGTAATGATGGTGATGCCCCCAATGGCCACCCCAATAGCCTCCACCCCAGCCCCAAGACGGGCCATACCATGGATCGTACCACGGACTATAATAGCCGGCATAAAAGCCTCCCCAGCCCCAACCGAATCCCCAAGACGGGCCGTAGAAGCGAGATGAATAAGTCCACCAAGGGCTATAACTATAGAACCAAGGATCGTACCAACCGGTATACCAAGGCGAACCCCAACCGTTGCCGACATTGATATTAAAATTCACGTTCGCGCTACCGTTCGAATAATCCGTATCATAGCCGTAACCATAATATCCGTCACTCAGATACAAATCGACTTGATCCGCTCCGGCGATCGTAATCTTACTCGGCGAATGATAACGAATGATACGTTCCGTATATTCAGTATCCGAACGACGCTCGGAAGAAGACTCATTCTCATCGCTATCCTCATAGATAACGGAATCATCCTCACGATAAGGCTCCTCCACCTCGACTGATGTATAACGACGGTTATATTCATCTACATCCCGGCTGTCTGAAGAAGCTTGGCTCTTGGCTGTAGCGACCAGGGTCCTAGACTCCTGTTTCGGCTGAACAACCTTTTTCTCTTCAACCTGTTCTTTCTTTTTCTTGTTTTTGGAAGAGAAATACACATCATCAAAGAACTCCTCCTGAGCCGCGGCACTAAACGCGATCAGAAGCATCATCACTAAAGATGTTAATTTCATGGGTTTCATATTTGTTTCTCCTCTACATTAAATAAATATTTTTCTCTTTTCATGTTTGACACCCTTTTATGCAAAGGGTTTAAACGCTTTTTAGTTTTATAACAATAAACTCAATGCAATGTATGTACAAATATAATCGGTTCACGCTAATGTCCCAAGATTTACATATACTTTAACTTATAAAACTCACACATTTATTGTTATCTATAAAAGAAGATGCAAAGTTGGCGTAAACGCTGCAATCTCCGCAAATTCTTATTATTTTTGTTTCAAATTATAACGAAAAAATTACGCATATGGTATTAGCCTCGACAATAGATTTCACATTGCCCTTAGCGGACCCGGTATTAAAATTTCTCTTGATTCTTTTAATTATCCTAGCCGCTCCCCTTTTATTAAACAAGCTGAGAATCCCTCACCTGCTTGGACTGATCATTGCCGGCGCAATTATCGGACCGCATGGCTTTAATCTCGTATTACGGGATAGCAGCATTATCTTGTCCGGGACGGCGGGATTGCTTTATATCATGTTTCTCGCCGGATTGGAAATCGATATGGCGGATTTTAAGAGAAATAGTACGAAAAGCCTAGCTTTCGGCATGTACACATTCCTCATTCCGATGATCCTAGGAACGGTTGTCGGGATATGGGTCCTGCGATTCAACGTATTGACCTCCGTTTTACTCGCCAGTATGTTCGCCTCCCATACATTGATCGCCTATCCGATTATCAGTAAACTGGGTATCAGCAAAAACAAAGCTGTCAGTATCACCGTAGGAGGAACGATGATCACTGATACCTTGGCATTGCTCGTCCTAACGATCATTGTCGGCATGGCCACCGGACAGGTCAACGATATGTTTTGGATTCGTCTGGGGGTTTCCATCTTGATATTCGCATTAATCGTATTATTCGGTTTCCCTTTCATTGGGCGTTGGTTCTTTAAGCATGTACACGATAATATATCACAGTATATATTCGTGCTGGTGATGGTATTTCTGGGATCTTTCCTAGCTCAGGTAGCGGGTATGGAGGCGATCATCGGGGCGTTCTTATCCGGACTAGCCTTAAATCGCCTTATCCCGCAAAGCTCACCCTTGATGAATCGTGTCGAGTTCGTAGGAAATGCCATATTCATCCCATTCTTCTTGTTGGGCGTAGGTATGTTAATAGATTATCGTACGTTCTTTACCAGTTTCGAGACCATTAAAGTAGGGCTTATCATGATTATCGTAGCTACGGCCGCCAAATACATAGCCGCTTGGATGACCCAAAAGACTTTCCATCTGTCCACGGATCAGCGAAGCGTTATTTTCGGCCTAAGTAACGCGCAAGCCGCCGCTACATTGGCCGCCGTGATGGTCGGATATAACGTAATCACCGGAACAGACGCTAATGGGGAACCAATCCGGTTATTAAATGAGAGCGTGTTGAACGGTACGATCCTGATGATACTTGTCACTTGCACCATCGCCTCTTTCGCCGCCCAAAAAGGCGCTCATAACATAGCGGCCCAAGATATATCCGATAAGGAGGAAAACAAAAAAGAGTCAGAGCATATCTTGATACCAGTCAGCAATGAAGAGACCGTGGAAGAGCTGGTCAACCTCAGCTTGGCAATCAAATCTCCCCAAAACAAGAACGGCTTGTTTGCCCTAAAAGTGATAGATAACCATCATTCAGACGAGAAAGCGTTAAAACAATCCCGCAGGGTTCTACAGACCGCAGTCAATACGGCTGCCGCCACGGATACCCGGATGAAGGATTTATTAAGATATGACTTAAGCGTATCGAATGCTATCGCCAGCGTGGTAAAAGAGCGGGAGATCACAGATCTGGTAGTGGGATTGCACAAGGAAAAAGATATACCGGCGGCCTTCCTTGGCCATATCGTGGAAAGCGTATTGGCGGAAAGTAGTGTAAGTACATTCATATACAAGCCCGCACAACCCATCTCTACTGTTAGACGGCATCTGATCATCATCCCGGAATTGGCCGAAAAAGAAATCGGTTTCAACCAAATCATCTTCCGGCTACGAAACGTGACCCAGAACACAGGTGCAGCGACAGTCTTTTACGGTTCGGAAGCGACCTTGAATGCCTTAAAGAAATTATTAGCCAAGAAAAGCGGAGAAGCCAGTTATATCGAATTCAACGACTGGGATGACTTCCTGATCGTTTTCCGGGATATAAAACCGGACGACACGATGTGGATTATCCTTAGCCGCAAGGAAGGACTTTCCTACGCTCCCGCCATGGCCCGTATCCCCAAGTACCTCAACAAATACTTTCAGGCAAACAGTTTCGTCTTGGCATATCCCGTGCAAGCTGGCATGAACGAGGGCACTCGCTATCTGACTTAACCATTACGGAACCAGCCTCTCACGCCAAGACTTTCGAGGTGAGTACGGCATTTTCCGCTTAGCGTATCCCAGACGGAGGATCAAGGCAGGAATCTCGTTGGTGAAAGACAAGTCTTTCGCCAGCAAACCGGAAAGATCACGCACCTCACAAGGCTGGTTCAAAAAGGCGAAAGCGATATTCTTTTCCGTAGCTCTCAAAAGAAAACGTTGCAAACTCCGGCCTAGCGCAAACCATTCCGGTAGCGTATTTGTCCGTAAGGCAAACAAGGCTAAATGAGAAGAAGAGTCCAGCTTCTTCTTGTCTCCCCTATTTTGTATGCCGGCTTTCAAGACACTTCCCATGATTGTCTCTGAGATAAGACGGGGAAGATTCGGCGCCCCGAACACCGCATAACTCAGGCCGTCCGATGTAGCTCGTACATGATTCTTATTAAAACGCATCCATGATTTCAGCTCTCGTTTAAACAGATGATCGTTCATTTGCCGGTTATTCCCCGCAAATATATAAGAAGAAAGCGTATCGAACTCCCACTCTCCTTTCGACCACAAATGCAGACTGATATTTTCCTCCAAAGGCGTATTCCTCAAATAGCTCAATTGATCCGATGGAATCATTTCCCCGGAATATATGCCTCGATTCGTCTGTCTGACCGAAATTTCCTCGATAAGCCCACTCGTCTCCTTAATCATCGATGCCTCCGACAAGAGTACGGTGATCTCCCCCGATCCTGAAAAAACCGGTAGCGGAGCATATCCTTTTGCCTCAGCCGCAATGCAAAGATTCTCGGTGGCACATCCTAAGCTAATAAATAACTCACGGTTATCCGGATCTACGGACGGAAGGGACTTACTCATATCCGGAAGAATCTGTATCCTATCCTTTTGCACACGAAACAACCAAGGTTGGGTATTATGCCCCGATGGGGCTTTCACGGCTTGTTCCATCATATAGATAAAATCCGGCCGTATATCACTTATCCGCAATGATCCTGTTTCCATATTATTATACACTTTCTCATTCTAGCGATGCCCACTACCTCTTTCCGTTCGTGCCCGGACAAACGCCTCAAAAACAAAAAATCCCGTAAAGCTTTCGCCTTACAGGACTCTCTGCGGAAAGACAGGGATTCGAACCCCGGGAACCTCTCAGTTCAACGGTTTTCAAGACCGCCGCAATCGACCACTCTGCCATCTTTCCAATAAGTAAATCGTGTGACCTGGGAGGGGCTCGAACCCTCGACCCAATGATTAAGAGTCATTTGCTCTACCAGCTGAGCTACCAAGTCAACATGTTATTTGTTTGAGTGACCTGGGAGGGGCTCGAACCCTCGACCCAATGATTAAGAGTCATTTGCTCTACCAACTGAGCTACCAAGTCATTCCATTTTGCTATCGTTACTTTTTCAAACCACCGTTTGTTTCTCGATTGCGGGTGCAAAGATAGAGGTTTTATTTTTCCCCGCAAACTTTTCGACTACTTTTTTTCATAAAATTTTAATCAAACTCGTAAATATCCGAGGGTGTAGTCCGCTTCAACGCAACCAATGAGACATCTTTCCCTACCCTTATGCCCTCTTGGAAAAGACGTATATCCACTGTCTTATAGGCCAGTTCGGGATGGTTATTGTCCCGGCTGAGATGGCAAAGCCAGATATTCTTCAAACCGGTATTATAATGGGTCGCCAAGAACTCTGCGGCCTCCCTGTTACTCAAATGCCCGGTGGGGCTCGCCACCCGCTCTTTCAAGAAAGCGGGATATGTACCGAAACGAAGCATCTCCTCGTCATAGTTCGCTTCCAATATTAAATGGTTCGCCATGCAGATATATTTCCCCACCGTGTCCGTGATATGGCCTACGTCGGTAGCGAAAGTGAATTTATGATTACCATACTCGATATGGTACCCCACATTATCAGTACTATCGTGAGGCACCTCGAAAGCCGTGATACGGAAATCACGGATAAGGAATGGAACTTCTTTTTCTATAACCTTGCGGGAGACACATAAGGTCTCCTCCACATACCGGCTCTTATCAATCCCCCGGTGCACGTCGGCTGTCGCATAGACAGGAATGCAAAGCTTCTCGCCCAAATACCCGACCGTCTTGATATGATCCGCATGATCGTGGGTAATCAACACGGCCACGATCTTGGTAAAATCGATCGACCGGTCCTTCAATACTTTCTTTATGGTCCGGATTCCGATACCTGCGTCAATCAGCATACCGAATTCCGAAGTCCCCAAATAATAGCAGTTCCCACTGCTCCCACTCGCTAAACTCAGAAATGATAGTTTCATACTCTCCTATTCCGCAACACTGCTTTTTTTCTGTTTTACATAGTATACACTAGGGGCGGAACGTCTCAGGGATCGATACCTCCCCGATCAACGAGCAGTTCATATGCTCCTTCACCTCGTCGGGTGTCAGCCCATGGCCGAAGAGGAACATTAGCTTCGTCACGGCGCTCTCCGTCGTACTATCGAAGCCGCTCGTCACGCCTGCCTCCAACAATTTGTGCCCCGTCTCATAACGGTGCATCTCCACACTTCCGGCCCTACACTGAGTAACATTCACGATGACGATACCACGGTCTACAGCCTCCTTCAACATATTCAAGAACCATTCCTCGCACGGAGCGTTTCCGCTTCCGAATGTTTCCATCACCACGCCTTTCAGACCCGGGATATTCAGGATACTTTCCACTACTTGCGGAGAAATTCCGGGGAATAGTTTTAGTATAGCGATATTTCGGTCCAACAAATAATGCGGCTTCAGCGGCTTACGCGATACCGGATGATATACCTGCGGCAGATCATACTTAATATAGATACCCGCATGAGCCAAAGCCGGGTAATTGTACGAACGGAACGCGTTAAAATTATCTGCGTTTATCTTACTCGTACGATTCCCCCTCAATAAATCATTCTCAAAAAAGATACAGACCTCCGGGACCAACGGTAAGCCGTTCTCCTTGGCGGCCGCTATCTCGATCGCCGTAATCAAGTTCTCCTTCCCATCGGTACGCAACATCCCGATCGGTAATTGCGATCCCGTAAGGATCACCGGCTTACTCAGGTTCTCGAGCATAAAACTCAATGCCGATGCCGTATACGACATTGTATCCGTGCCATGCAGTACCACAAAGCCGTCGTATTTCTGATAATTATCGGCGATGATTTTCACGATCTTCATCCACGAGTCCGGCCCCATCTCCGAGGAGTCCATCGGAGGATCGAACTGTATCGTGGCCACCGAATACCCCAGTTTCTTCAACTCCGGCATATTGTCCTTCAAATGCTGGAAATTAAACGACTCTAACACTCCAGTCTCCGGATTCTCGATCATACCTATCGTCCCACCCGTATATATCAACAGGATGGAAGCCTTTTCTTGTTGAGTATGCATGTCCATATAATTATGCAAAGTTAATAAATTATTCTTCTCCTTTCAACACCGGAACACTTATATGATATTTTACGGCGATTATACGTGCGAGGAACACGCTCAACGCCGATACGAACTGTATCATCGCCGCCGACATAGAAGTTTGCATACATATATAATATATCAAACCGCCAAAGACACAAGCCAACGCATAAATATCTTTCCGGAATATCAAAGGCTCCTCATTAATCAATATATCCCTCATCATACCGCCAAACGAGCCGGTTATAGTTCCCATCACGATCGCCACCCACATGGGAAACCCGAAATCCAAGGTCTTGGCGATACCTACCACCACAAACAACCCCAATCCGATAGCATCGAATATAAAAAATGTATTGTTCAAACGGATCACGTATTTTCGGAAAGCGATAACGAACAACAAAGCCAAGGCCGAGACAATCAAATAAGAGGCTTGTTCCATCCAAAAAGGCACCGCATTCAATAAAATATCACGAATCGTACCTCCTCCTACAGCGGTCACGACACCCACCACATAGGCGCCAAACCAATCAAATTGTTTCGCAGAAGCCAATCTTATGCCACTTATGGCAAACGCAAAGGTCCCTGTATAGTCACAAAAGGTGATAAAATCTATCATTTTGTTTTTTTCGCAAAAATACGGAATAGTTCGCAAATAACAGCATTTATAGAAAGAATACCTAACAATAATTTAAACCAAACGAATCCCTTAATGTTTATTATATATAAGTTTGCGGAGTGGTTATAACCGTAACCTATTGATTTTTATTCACAAAAGAGAATTGAGTTAGATGAGGATGAAAAAATGCATGTTGATAGGGTTGATCTGTCTGCTATCCAGCCAATGGATGTGGGGGCAACACTTCCCTCAGATGGATGCCCGCAATTACGTGAGCGACACGGCCCTTTTCATTCCACGCCGCCCTTGGTTGGCAGCAAGCGAGGTATTCGGAATGAACATGGCCGTCTGGACTTTCGACCGTTTCTTAATGAACGAGGATTTCGCGAAGATAAACGGACATACGATTAAGCAAAACTTCAAGACGGGGCCTGTTTGGGACACGGATAAGTTCTCTACCAATCTGGTGGCCCATCCCTATCACGGATCGTTATATTTCAACGCGGCCCGTAGCAATGGACTGAATTTCTGGCAATCCATTCCATTCGCGGCGGGAGGCAGCCTAATGTGGGAATTCTTTATGGAAACGGAACCGCCCTCCATCAATGACATGCTTGCCACCTCTTTCGGCGGTATAGAATTAGGTGAGATTACCTACCGGCTCTCCGACTTATTCATCGACAACCGCTCCCACGGGGCGGAACGTGTGGGACGGGAGATCTTATCCGGTTTGATATCTCCGATGCGGGCGATCAATCGTATCATCACGGGAGAAGCTTGGAGACACAGCAGCTCCAAGGGGCGTGTCTACACCTCGGTTCCCGTAAACTTCATCGTGGGTGTTGGTCCTCGCTTCCTTGCCGAGCAGGAAGGCTCCAAGCATGGCACTACGAGCATGCACGTATCCTTCAGGTTGGATTATGGAGATCCTTTCAATGATGACTTCTATTCGCCCTATGAATGGTTTCAGTTGAAGGCCGGGTTCGATTTCTTTTCGAGCCAGCCGCTCATCAGCCAAGTCAATGCCGTTGGGGCTATCTGGGGGAAACAGGTCTGGAGTAAAGGCCCTCGTAGTCTGGCCGCTGGAATCTTTCAGCATTTCGACTACTATGATTCCGAGTTAAAATCCAATAGTTCCCAAACGGTAGCTCCCTACCGCATATCGGAAGCGGCGGCGGTCGGTGGTGGATTGATCTATTACAAAAGAGGCACGCCGGACAATAAGGTAGATGTTTACGCCGAATTATACGGAACAGGAGTCGCCTTGGGCGCAAGCATCTCCGATTACCTCCGGCTGGAAGAGAGAGATTATAATCTGGGAAGCGGTTATAGCGTGAAAGCGTTTACCGGATTGGCCTACGATAAACGCTGGGCGTTCTTGATCGATTTGGAGAACTACCATATCTTCACATGGAAAGGATACGAGCCGGATATAGACTGGAATGCGGTGGACCCTACAAAGTTAAACGTACAAGGCGATGCCGGCAACGCACGTTTAACGGTATTTTCCACCACCTTAGCCTATATGTCCAAGCATAAATGGAATATTGCGTTGCGAAATCGTTATTTCTCCCGCCGTACCCATTATAAGTATCATAAAGATATAGATAGCTCCACGTATGATATTATGCTGACGCTTGGGTGGAGGATTTAATTCTTCCGCTCAAGCTCACGCAGATTCTCCATCTTCTTGCGCTGCATAAACTCATAGATGCCTTCCAAATGCTCCGTCACTTTTTGGTTTCCGAACTCATAGACCTTAGAGACCAGCCCATCCAAGAAATCACGGTCGTGGGATACGACGATCAACGTCCCGTCAAAGTCAAGCAACGCCTGCTTCAAGATATCCTTCGTCTTCATATCCAGATGGTTTGTCGGCTCATCCAGAATCAGCAAGTTCACAGGCTCCAACAATAGCTTAATCATAGCCAGACGTGTGCGCTCGCCACCGGAAAGCACCTTCACCTTCTTCGCCGAGTTCTCGCCGCCAAACATGAACGCACCCAGCAGATCCTTGATCTTATTACGGATATCGCCTTGCGCCACATCGTCTATCGTCTGGAAAACCGTAAGGTTCTCATCCAGCAGGGAGGCTTGGTTCTGGGCGAAATAACCGATCATCACGTTATGCCCCAGCGTCAACGTCCCCTCATGCTCGATCTCTTTCATGATACACTTCACCAAGGTAGACTTACCCTCGCCATTCTTCCCGACGAAAGCGATCTTATCCCCTCGCTCGATCATCAGATTAGCGTTTCGGAAAACCGTATGATCGCCATACGCTTTCGAGACATTCTCGATCGTCACCGGATAAGAGCCCGAACGGGGCGAAGGCGGGAACTTCAAGCGCAAAGCCGAGGTATCTTCCTCATCCACCTCCAAGATCTCCAGTTTCTCCAGCATCTTCACACGGCTCTGCACCTGCAAGGTCTTGGAGTACGTGCCCTTGAAACGCTCGATGAACTCTCTCGTCTCGGCGATCATCTTCTGTTGCTCGTCATAAGCCTTCTGTTGTTGCTCACGACGTTCCTTCCGCAGTTGCAAGTATTGGCTATAATTTACCTTATAATCGTAAATCCGGCCCATCGTCACCTCGATCGTACGAGTCGTGATATGATCCACGAACGCACGGTCGTGACTGATTACCACCACGGCCTGACCGTTATCGATCAAGAAATCCTCCAACCACTGGATAGACTCGATATCCAAGTGATTCGTCGGCTCGTCCAGCAAAAGGACATCCGGTTTCTTCAACAGTAGTTTCGCCAGCTCGATACGCATACGCCAGCCACCGCTGAATTCACTGGTTTGCCGGTCGAAATCCTCCCGTTTGAAACCAAGCCCCAACAAGGTTTTCTCTATATCGGCGTCGTAATTGATCTCCTCTATGGAATAGAATTTCTCGCTCAAGGTAGAGACCCGCTCGATCAGCTCCATATAACTATCCGACTCATAGTCCGTACGAGTCTCCAGTTGCTTATTCAATTCGGCGATCTCCGCCTCCATCTCGTGCAGATGGGCGAAAGCCTGCGCCGTCTCCTCGAAAACGGTACGGCCATCCTCCGTCATCAAATGCTGCGGCAAATAAGCGATCACGGTATCTTTAGGGGCGGACACTTTTCCACGGCTTGGCTCCCGCACGCCGGCCAATATCTTCAACAAGGTAGATTTACCGGCACCATTCTTACCCATCAAGGCGATACGATCTTTCTCGTTAATCACGAAAGAAACATCCGAGAAAAGGGCGCTTCCACCAAACTCTACTGTTAGTCCGTCAACTGAAATCATATGTTTATTTTAATACATTAATATAAATGAAGCCGCGAAGATAAGAAAAATCCCTTTCATTAGGGATGTACAAGAGATTTCATACGATCTTTCCGGGACAAGACTAGGAAGAAATTGGTTGCCGACGGTGTCGGCAGTATTTCCGACACCGTCAGCAATCTTTCCGACAGCGTCAGCATTATTGCCGACGCCGTCGGCAACCAATTGCATAAGGGACTAATCCCTTAAACTACCTTTAAAAAAAGCAGAAACATCCACATATTTTCCAACAAAACGCTTGTTTTATAAACAGAAACTCCTATCTTTGCACCCGCTAATACAAACAGCTTAAATTAATTATTCAAACATGGCAACAAAAATTAGATTGCAAAGACACGGTCGTAAAGGTTACGCCTTCTACCAAATCGTGATCGCAGACAGCAGGGCTCCACGTGATGGAAGATTTATTGAAAGGATAGGTTCTTATAATCCGAACACTAATCCTGCTACAGTAGATTTGAACTTCGAAAGAGCTTTGTATTGGTTACAAGTAGGTGCTCAACCTACAGACACAACTCGTAACATTCTTTCTCGCGAAGGCGTTTGCTTGAAAAAGCATTTATTGGAAGGTGTTAAGAAGGGTGCGTTCGACGAAGCCGCAGCTGAGGAGAAATTCCAAGCTTGGTTGAAGAACAAACAAGCTTCCGTACAAGCTATCAAAGAAAAAGACAGCGAAGCAGCTAGAGCAGAAGCTAAAGCACGTCTTGAGGCTGAGAAGGAAGCGAATAAGGCAAAAGCAGAAATCGTAGCTAAAAAGAAAGCAGAATTGGCAGCAGCTGAAGCTGCTAAGCAAGCTGAGGAAGCAGCCGCAGCGGCTCCCGCTGAAGAAGCTCCGGCAACTGAAAGCGCTGAATAATTCGTGCGATGCCAAAATAAAAAAGAGGACATTTTTCAATGCCCTCTTTTTTTATGCCTTTTCCACCAGCTACCGGATCTTCCTAATGCGTATAATCGATCAGCCGGATGCCATTGCCTAAATCGTTCTGGATAACATCCTTCATCCTTTTGGCGAAAGGACAGGCATAACCTATCGGCGTCCCTTTTTGGATACAGGAAGCAAAAGCGATACTATCCGCCCCTCTATTCACCAACTCCCTCGCCCTTAATACGGCCTTTTTTCCGGGACAACCTCCGCAATTGATAAACCCGATGATCTCAATATCTTCCTCTACACCCTCAAAGGCTCCCTTTTTCTCACGGATCATCCTAAAATCAGTAGTACCGGGGCAAAAATCCTCTGTTTGCATACATCTGATAATTCCTACTTTCATAAAGTATCCCTCCCAATTAAAAAAGCCGTAAAATCTAAAATTCTACGGCTTTCCGATCTATAAATGATGATTAACTAAGTCGTGTTACTTCTTCTTCAACAAGAAAGTATCGATCTGTTTCACAAACTCCTCACGGGGAAGAGCTCCCATCGATATCTGAGGCTGTCCTTCCTTAGGGATAAACAAGAACGTAGGAATACTTTGTATACCGAAAGCGGCAGCCAACTCCTTTTCCTTATCCACATTTACCTTATAAACTACGATATCATTCTTATACAGGATAGCCAAATCCCTTAAAATAGGAGCCACTTGCTTGCAGGGACCACACCAGTCCGCATAAAAATCGATGATACAAGGCTTATCACCTTCATATACCCATTTCGTTGCGTTCTTCTCGTAATTGAATACCTTTTGCAAGAACTCTGCCTTGTTCAAAGTAACGACCTCTCCCTTGGAGGCGGTACCAGCCTCACTTGATTTATCTGATTTAGCGGACATCGAGCAGCTTACTAATAGCAGCACAACCGAAACCAGCCATAAACTTTTCAACTTTCTCATATAGAAACCTTTTACTTGATTGATAAATTATTTGCTACAAAAATAGCAATAAAAAGGGGATTCCCACACATTCTATTCTTAAAAGAAAAGAATAAACAAAAAGAAAAAAAGCGCATAAGACTCTTGTATATTCCAAAAGAATGACTACCTTTGCAAAGCAATTAAACGAAACGTTTGATCGCAAAACATATTGGAAAGATGGCAGAGTGGTCGATTGCGGCGGTCTTGAAAACCGTTGAACCGAGAGGTTCCCGGGGTTCGAATCCCTGTCTTTCCGCAGAACCTACTGAACAAAACAAGAGAGTAAGTGGACAAAAACCTACAAATCGCTGATTTGTAGGTTTTTTATTGCCTATAAGTCTTGTGTCCAATGCCTTATCAGAAGAAAATTCGGCTCACCTGATAATCAGTGGGGGTATCTTCAGGCTCATCTATATTTCAGCCGGCAACCTAAGACAAGTCGACCTACAGAAATATAGAAGTCGGCCAACAGATGAGATCATGGGATAACCATTACCATATAAATCGCTGTCTTATATCCTGTTAATCAACAGGCCAACTCACTTGAGAAAGGCTTCCCAAGTGAATAACTAACCACTTCCAGACTCGTAAGCTTACGGCTACCCCCAGCCGTAAGTTATTCACCTGACAAGGCATAAATTATACATTAACCGTCTCTTCCCCGATGGTTATCGGGAAATGGCAGAGGAACTATAGATACAAGTGGCCCATTTGTCTTTTTGACAACTTGTAATCTGAAGTCCCGGAGAATCGATTATTCCGTACCTAAGTGAGTCTCGCTTCCCAATTCGAGAGAAAAAAACAGCAATTCTCTATTTGATAGCTGTTTGCTGAAAAACGGCCTTTCGTTCCAGTCGAAATAATTCACCCTAGTTCATGTTTTACGGTCGTTAGGCGGTAATAATGCCCAACGCTACCGCATCTGAGGGCCGATGCCTATATATGTGTAGGCTTACGCCACTATATGTGTAGCTTGACGCGACTATATGTGTGGGTTGACACTGCTATATGTGTGAGTTGATACAGCTATATGTGTAGGTTGATACGTATATATTCGTTAAAAAGCGACGTTTATCGTGTTAAAAAGCGGTTGTGGCAGCTTGTTCGCGCTCCCCGTTTACGCTCGTTGGCTTTTATAGCCAGAGAGCCGTGTCGTGAAAAAGAAGGCATTTCAATCAAAAAGATACCATTCATCGCGTTAAGCTGACATCCGCGATTCTTGTTTTATCCCTTTGAATTAACTCTGTTCCCAATAAATATCGGGTGAGCCAAGTAATCGCATCCAGACATTGCATCTCTATGTAAATTCGCAAGCGAAACTCTTGCATAATCAAAAAAAATCAATACCTTTGCACCCGGTTTCAACAAGACCTTGGAGAGATGCTCGAGTGGTTGAAGAGGCACGCCTGGAAAGCGTGTAAACCCCTAAAGGGTTTCGCGGGTTCGAATCCCGCTCTCTCCGCAGAACTAACCAGATAATGAACAGTCAAGTCCCACAAATCCAACGATTTGTGGGACTTTTTAGATTTTTTGTTACCTACACTAAATCTTCTTGTTTGATCGAATAACACTTAGTGTTTGTAAGATGACAGACAATATTATTACCCCTAGCCCTATATAAAAAGCGGCGTTCAACTCTTTAGCCTCACTAAAAAGAAGCATAGCCAAGATAATGCTATAAATAGGTTCCAGATTATAACTCAAGTTTATCGTGAACGCAGAGATCTTTTTCAGGACTTGTATCTGAAGTAAATACAAACCAATCGTACAAACAGAAGCTAAAAGCAATAAATAAGTAAAATCTAATAGCCCGGGAACAATCGTCGATACAGGAAAATATCGCAAATAGAACGGTAAAATACAGGAAAGCCCGATAAAGCCACCTACCATTTCATACAAGAGCATGGTACTTGTTGAATAATTATTTCCGATCTTCTTATTCGTGATCGTGAACAAAGCCGCTAAAGCGGATGATATAATACCCAAACCTATTCCTAAACGATAGCGAGTATCGAAATGGAAAATCAGTACCACCCCGAATAAAGTCAACAAACTAAAAACAACCTCCTTGAAAGACACTCTATGACAATTAATCAATGGCTCTAGAAAAGCCGTAAAGAAACCTACCAGAGAAAAACAAACCACTCCAATAGACACATTCGAAGCCTTTATACTTCCATAAAAGAAAACCCAATGCAATCCCAGCAATAACCCTACTCCCCCTATTCTCAAGGCATCCCCGAAAGAAATTCGATTCAATCTTTTGCTGACGGATAAAACGAGTAAAAACAACAAAGACGCAAGCATCATACGATACCAGACCAATAGGGCTTCATTCAAGCTAATCAATTTTCCAAATATGCCCGTCGCACCTGCCAAAATAATAGATATATGCAGTTTTATAAATGCGTCTTTCACTATGTCACTATTCTATTTAATTATGGACAAATGTACAAAGGAAATATAAGCTATCGAATTCAAACTTGATAAATACTCCGTTTTTTACCCTAATGGTAACTTTTTTCTAAATAGAGAAGCCTACTTTTGTGCCGCAAAAATAAAAAGAAAAGAAACTGATGATGCAAGACAGTATTGATTTTGGAACAATGAACATTCCGAAGTTGTTCCGTATGATGTTTATCCCTACCTTATTAGGTATGATCCTTTCCGCCACTATTAATATCGCCGATGGAATATTCGTAGGAAGAGGCGTAGGAAATGACGCCTTGGCTGCGGTAAATATCGTGGCTCCTTTTTTCATGTTAGCAACCGGAATCGGGCTTATGTTCGGAGTAGGCGCATCTATCGTCGCCTCGATCCACCTTTCACACCAGAAAGTCAAGGTAGCGAATATTAATATCACGCAAGCGCTTTCGGTCTCATTATGTATTATGTTATCGCTTTCCTTGTTAGTGATGACATTCCGTACTGAGGTCGCTCTTTTATTGGGTAGTTCCGAACAATTATTGCCCTCCGTATTGGAATATATGAACTGGATCGTCCCGTTCCTTGCCTTTTACATGTTATTGAATATCGGGTTATTCATTATCCGGTTAGACGGATCACCTACATACGCCATGTTATGCAGCGCTATCCCGGCCCTGATAAACCTAACATTAGACTATATTTTCGTTTTCCCATTGCATTGGGGATTAATGGGAGCCGCTTTAGCTTCCGCTATTTCCGTAATCGTAGGAAGTATTATGATCGTGGTTTATATCGTAGGTTTTTCTAAAGTATTACATCTTTACCGCCCTAAATTCTCGCTTAAAAGTATCTTATTGACAATCCGCAATATCGGATACATGGTAAAGCTTGGTTCTTCCGCGTTCTTAACTGAGGCAGCTATCGCTTGTATGATGCTGGTGGGTAATTATATATTCATGAGATACCTTGGGGAAGACGGGGTTGCCGCCTATAGTGTAGCCTGTTATTGCTTTCCTATCGTATTCATGGTGAACAATGCGATCGCCCAGTCTACCCAGCCGATCATAAGCTACAACTATGGCATACAGCAGTGGAAAAGAGTACGGCAGGCGTTTAAGTTAGCCCTGCTATGCGCTGTCGTGTGCGGAGGACTCGCCTGCGTGGGTACTATTTTATTCTGCCCGGAAGTCTCCTCCTTATTTCTCGGTAATCATGGCAACGCTTACGAGATAGCGGTCTCCGGCATTCCCTATTTTTCTTTGGGATATGTCTTTTTCGCTCTCAATATCGTTTGTATCGGGTACTACCAGAGCATAGAACGTTTCAAACCCGCTACGCTATTCACTATTCTACGAGGAATCGTGATTATCACCCTAAGTTTCATGTACCTACCTGTTGTCTGCGGAATTAAAGGTATTTGGCTGGCCGTACCTTTGTCGGAATTAATTACTTTTGTAATCATAGTGGTATACTATCTATTGAAACGTAGAAGAGCATGAAAGAGGAAGTTCGCCAGAAAGTGATGGAACGGTTTTCAATCTCTGAGCAGGCCATGCAGTTATTGCTGGAAAGCGCAGAGATGATGTCGTTTGTCCCCAAAGATATAATCGTACATGAAGGTGAGATAAACACGAATATGTATATCTTATCCAAGGGAATCTGGCGGGCTTATACATTTAAAGATGGGACGGAAGATACCTTTTGGTTCGCCGTGGAGAGCGAGATCGCACTCCCGGTATGGGGATATACTTCCGGCTCTCCTTCTCTTTATACCATAGAAGCCGTTACGGAAAGCGAGGCGTATTGCCTATCCAAACAGAAACTAGAAATCCTATTTCAATCCTCCGTGCAATTAGCAAATATCGGAAGAAGGATTCTAGAGAATTTTATGCTTGAGATCGAGACTTCATGGTTAAGTTCTTACAAACGAACCGCCATTGAACGTTACGCCATTCTATTGGACAAGCAGCCCGAAATCATCCAATCCGTCCCCCTAAAATATATAGCTTCTTATCTAGGTGTCACGGCTCAATCCTTAAGTAGAATCCGGGCGAAATTAACTAGTTCTTTAACCTTTATCGTGTAAAGCCTCTTCATTTTTATAACGCATCGATAACCAACCTCTGACTTTTCATAAAGTCAATACGTTAAATCCGTAAATAACGATCAATAATCTCATAATAACTTTCTATCGCATTAGCGGATCGGAGCAAGTTCATATCGAAAGTCACTCTATTATACAAGTGATTTCCTATGATCTGATCCCAACTTACAGGAAATTTGCGCAACCTCATCAATCGTAAAAGCGACCTCCCCACGAAGCCTGCGGTACACCGCCTCTCTCCCGATACATAAAGTATCCGTCAAGAAATTAGCAAGATTTTGTCCGGGAGGAAGCCTATCTTTCATTGCGGTTATCAATTCATTTACAATACTATCTTTCATTGCCTTATACCTTATTTCCAACTATTAATATTCCTTGATACATTTGGCAAATGTAAAACATGTAAACGATAGTTTTGTACGATAAAGCAAGCCTATGAGAATTGTTCCTTTTCTAATTAAAGCAAACACAGACAGAAAAAGATAGAAAACGAAATTAAACTAAAAAAGCACCTATAAATTTCGAATCGCGCAATCGGAATATCTAGGTTGTTTCATTTATCGAAACAGGTTCAAACCCTAAAGCGTATTTATAATCTCCCTTTGTCTATTGAAAAACTGGATACGTTGCATCTCTCCACTCTCGGAGATCATGGTAGAGAACTTTTTTAAAGATTGAATCCAGTCTTTCAAGCTATTAAACATCTCAGTATCCTGTGTCGTAATAGAATTTATCGAGTAAACCCGTATCATACTTAACTGCAAAGAACTTGTTTCCAGATAACTATACGTAGCCTCAAAGTTAATATGCGATACATAAATTCGTACACTATTGCCAGCCTCGGTCTTTCCTCTCATGGCAAGTTCTTCCAATTCATCCACCAACACTAATAACTCCTCTTTGATACGTTGTATATCCTCACAGGAAATAAGATGGATATCGGAGAAATATTTAATGTCATTGACCAAATGATGGAAGATCATATTATCCCAAATATAATCCGTAGAATGGATATACTGTGTCAACGATACAAATTCTCTTTGGGTATCAACCAGTTTTTCCGGTATCTTCAGATTCTCAAAATGATTGCATTGGATATGCTTATTCTGATACATCCACTTAAATAAACGAAACTTTGACAAAAGGTCATGCTTCAAATAAAGGGTCTGAGGAATAGTATTGGAAGAGGTACCCAAAGCCGTAGTAGGATCATCCTGAAAGGCCCTAAAGATCTTCACATATCTAGACAAGATCGTAAAATAAGCATTAAAAGGATCATCGTGATCTACCACATTCAAGTCGAACACGGCATTGGCACCAAAACTAACCCCTACTATTTTATCCAATGACACACCCAATTTCCTTGAGATAAGAGCAGCCTCTTCCAAGGTGAAAGGAACCTCGCCACGTAAGCGCCTATAAATGGCTTCTCTGCCAATATAAAGGGTATCCATCAACAGATTCGCCAAATTTGTCTTAGGGGGAAGTTTTTCTTTTAAAGCTTCAATCAAGCCTGTATTTAATTCATTTATCATCATAACCATGTCGAATGAAAAATCATCTACTCTAGTAACATATATAGAGAGGGAGTTGTTTCGAGAACAAGTACATTCGTAGATGGATTTTCAAAGCACGTAGCTTTTCAGCTTATTCATATCAACTATTTTCCCTTCCCGGGAAATAGCCCCTTCCTCTATCATTTCCGAGAAACTACGGGCCAATGAAGGACGAGCCACTCCAAAATATTCCGAAAGCTCTGTTTGATTACGATCCTGCTTATAATGATCCCCTTGAATACGTTTAAGTATATAGTAAGCCAGTTTACCTTTAATGGTCTTAATCGATAATAATTGAAGACGTTCAGAAAGAAATTGTGTTCGGTTGGCGTTAAAAGCCATATAGCTTTGAAGAAAATGCTCGTTTGTCGCCAGCAAACGCATCACCGCACTCTTAGGTATTAAAATAATCTCGCATTCCTCCAAGGCGATAACATCTACCGGGAAGCGATTATTTTCCGCAAACAAAAATGCGGAGGCCAAAGGAGTAGGCGCCGATAAAGTCTCCACTTCCAGAATTGTCCCGCTTTCGGTGATCATCTCAGTCTTTACCCGTCCTTTACTCAATAGATAAAGCGAAGATAAGGCATCTCCCTGACGAGCCACCCAGTCACCTTTCTTAAACGACCTTGTCGAATAATCCAACGAACTGAAAAGAGCGGTTTGCTCTTCCTCAGACAATTTTCCGCAAATAGGACACAAACTCAGATTCATAAAACTTCCTTTTGCGGATAAAGATAAAGAAAATAATCAAAGAGTGTAACAACTGTTACAGATTAAACGACCTTCTCCCCCCTACATTCGCGATAAACTTTAAAAATAAAAGCTATGTTCTGTTATCAATGTCAAGAAACCGCCCAAGGAAAGGGCTGCACATTAAAAGGTGTATGTGGTAAGACCGCCGAAGTGGCCGGATTACAAGATTTACTGATGTACTTAATGAAGGGAATCTCCAAATTAACAACGACTTTACGCAAACAAGGCGTGGAATCATCCACGGCCAATAAGTTTATCGTAGACGGACTTTTCATGACCATCACAAACGCCAATTTCGATTCATCCAGGTTCGTCTCAAAGATCAAGGAAGCCTATCAGCTACGGGAGAACCTTCTCAACGAATTGCATCGACTGGGAATCCATCTTTCCTTAACCTGCGACTGTCTGACTTGGAAATCGGATAAAGTAGAGGAAATGGAGGTCAAAGCGAAAGAAGTAGGTATTCTTGCCACAGAAAACGAGGATATCCGTTCTCTATGCGAATTACTCACTTATGGGGTTAAAGGTATGGCCGCCTACGTGGAGCACGCTTACAACCTAGGTTTCGAGGATACCAGCCTCTATGCCTTTATGCAAGATGCCTTGGTAGCGACGACTCGATCAGACCTGACTGTCGCCGATTTAACCCAATGGGTACTTACCTGCGGCGAATACGGAGTAAAAGCCATGGCCTTATTAGATAAAGCGAATACTTCCACCTATGGCAACCCGGAAATTACGAAAGTGAATATCGGCGTAGGAAAGAACCCGGGTATACTTATCAGTGGGCACGACTTGAGAGACATTCAAGACTTGCTGGAACAAACCGAAGGTACAGGCATAGATGTCTATACACATAGCGAGATGCTTCCCGCACATTATTACCCGGCTTTCAAGAAGTATAAGCATTTTGTAGGAAACTACGGTAGCGCCTGGTGGAAACAAACATCCGATTTCGAGACATTCAATGGAGTTATCCTGTTTACGACCAACTGCCTTGTCCCTCCCCGTTCTTCCGCCACTTATGCCGATCGGGTCTATACGACCGGCTCTACCGGGTTCGAAGGATTCCCACATATCGCCGATCGTAAGCCCGGAGGCTCTAAGGATTTCTCTGCGTTAATCGAACACGCAAAGAAATGCGCCCCTCCAACGGAAATCGAACATGGGGAAATCATCGGTGGATTCGCTCATGAGCAGGTATTCCAATTAGCCGACAAGGTTATCGATGCCGTAAAATCAGGAGCGATACGTAAATTCTTTGTCATGGCAGGTTGCGACGGAAGAATGAAGAGCCGTAGCTACTATACCGAATTCGCCGAGAAATTACCGAAAGATACCGTCATATTAACCGCCGGTTGTGCCAAATATCGTTACAACAAACTGCCTTTGGGGGAGATCAGAGGTATTCCACGGGTATTAGATGCCGGACAATGTAATGACAGTTACTCATTGGTGATGATCGCCCTCAAGTTAAAAGAGATCTTCGGGCTGGATGATGTCAATGAATTACCTATCGCATACAATATCGCATGGTACGAGCAAAAAGCGGTAATCGTATTACTCGCCCTACTCTACCTAGGCGTAAAAAACATTCACTTAGGACCGACATTGCCAGCGTTCTTGTCGCCGAATGTAGCCAAAGTATTGGTCGATAATTTCGGGATCGCCGGAATAGGTAGTGTAGACGAAGACATGGAACTATTTCTAGGAAAGTAAAATAAACCTTTACCGATCCGCTCTTGTTTTCCTATCACATTTTAATCGATTCAAGATGAATAAGGAACAACAAAAAAGAGTAGCCGCCATTCATGACCTATCGGGATTCGGCAAATGTTCATTGACAGTTGCCCTCCCGATCCTCTCGGCGGCAGGAATAGAGACAAGCGCCTTACCTACGGCCATACTTTCTACACACACAGGAGGTATTCTCGGCTATACATATAGAGACTTGACGGAAGATATGCGTCCGTTCATGAAGCATTGGAAAGAATTAGATATCCGTTTCGACGCCGTCTACAGCGGCTTTCTTGGATCTTTCGAGCAATTAGATATCGTAAAAGAGTTCTTCTCCCTTTTCAAGCGGGAAGATAACCTGATTCTAGTCGATCCTGTCATGGGCGATAACGGAGAACTGTACAAGATCTTCACCCCTAAATTTGCGAAAGGAATGAGATCCCTTTGTGAAAGAGCGGATATTATCGTGCCGAACCTGACGGAGGCCGCATTATTGTTGGGCGAACCCTACCAAGCAGGTCCCTATACCAAAGCTTATATCGATGGTATTTTACATAAGCTAAGTCAGCTAGGCCCTAAGCAAGTTGTCTTGACCGGTGTCTATTTCGACGAGAAAGAACTGGGAGCCGCCACTTTCGATATGGAACGAAATGCGACAGAGTATGTTTTAACAGAGAAAATACCCGGTTATTATCATGGTACGGGAGATGTTTTCGCAAGTGCTTTACTGTCCGGTTTGTTAAATAATTTCAACTTGGAGAGATCTGCGGAAATAGCCGTTCGCTTCACGGCAGAAAGTATTCTTCGAACATTCAAGGCGCAAACGGATTATCGCTTTGGCGTGAACTTCGAACAATCCATTCCGGATTTACTAAAAGAACTGAAACTGATATAAATGAGAGCCTTTTTTTTCTCATATTTGCAAATAAAAGGAATATAATAGTATGGCTAAATTAAGAATAGCGTTTTCTGGTATCGGTGCGGTGGGTGGTTATTACGGAGGTATGGTCGCCGCCCGCTATCAAGGAACAATAAAAGCAGATATCTTTTTTATCGCCCGTGGAGAAAATCTAAAGGCTATCCGTGAAAAAGGTTTACAAATGCAACTAGGCATCCGGACAATCCATACGGCTCCGGCACTAGCCACCGATAATCCCGCCGAGATAGGGCCGGTAGACTACCTTTTCTGTTGTACAAAAAGTTACGATCTAGAAGAAAACATCCAGCAGCTAAAGCCTGTTATCGGACCTAAGACCGTTATCATCCCCTTGCTAAACGGATTGGATATCGAAGAACGAATCCATAATATACTACCCGGACAAGAGGTCTGGAAAGGATGTGTTTATATCGGTTCCCGCTTGACAGAGCCGGGTGTTGTCGAGAAATTCTCCTTGAAGGAACGTATTTTCTTCGGCAACAAAGATGCAAACAAAGATAAGCAAACCGAGTTGCTTAAATTACTTATGTATGCCCGGTTAAACGCTTTTAATCCAGCGGATATAGACCTACACATCTGGAAGAAATTCTTCATGATCTCTACGGCGGCTACGGCTACGAGTTTCTTCAACCAGCCCATTGATGAAGTACTAGCCCAACATATTGATCTATTCATCGCTTTGGGTACGGAATTAAAAAGCGTAGCGGAGGCTATGGGAGTCAGTTTACCCGATGACATCGTCTATACTTCCATCGAGACGCAAAAGATGATGCCGGCCGGCTCCACGACTTCCATGCATAGTGATTTTCTCGCCGGGAAAAAAACAGAGTTGGAAACATTGACCGGATATGTTATTCGTCAAGCGGAGAAGCTCGGCGTTGATGTCCCTACTTATCGATTTATGTATAACGGATTGTCTTTTTATCCCTATCCGAAAAATCAGTAATATCATACATTATGGAAGATCTAATAAACGGGCGTTGCGGTTGGTGCGGAACTGACGAGTTGTATATGGCGTACCACGATCAAGAGTGGGGAAAGTTGGTGACTGACGATAAAACACTGTTCGAGTTTCTTGTATTGGAAAGCTCTCAAGCCGGATTGAGTTGGATAACAATCCTTCGGAAGCGTGAGGGATATCGTAAGGCTTTTTGTGACTTCGACACCGAACGGGTAGCGCAAATGACCGATGAGGATGTTGAACGGTTGATGCGGTTTGAGGGTATCGTGAAAAACCGCCAGAAAATCAAATCCACAATCACAAACGCAAGGCTGTTCCTCGCCATACAAAAGGAGTTCGGCAGCTTTTACAATTACACCCTGTCATTCTTTCCCGACAGAAAACCGATTATCAACACATTCCGGTCATTGAGCGAGATCCCTGTCACGTCGCCTGAATCCGAAGCCATGAGCAAGGACATGAAGAAGAGGGGCTTCAAATTCTTCGGACCTACAATTTGTTACGCCCACCTACAGGCTTCGGGATTTATCAATGATCATCTGATAGACTGCGTTTGCAGGAAAGGATAATAAAAAGGGGATGTGTCAAAAGTCCGGTTTATTAGATTTGACACACCCCCTCATTATTATTTAGCGCATCGATCTTATTGACCGATATAAGTCTCCATGAACTTAGCGCCCGGAGCCGGAGAGATGGTTATTACCTCCGTGTCCGCAGGGATCAAGACAGTTTGACCTTGGTGTACAAAGATCTCGTTTCCTTTATTATCACGGATGGAAGCCTTGCCTGCCATACAGATATAAACGACAAAAGAATCCAGTTCCGAGAAATTACGAACCATAATCGTATCCAGATCCAAAAGGTTTGTCGTGAAATACTTACAGTCCGCCAACTCTACCGTGGCATTCGTATGACCTTTGTAGTGAGTACGGTAATCCGGATACAACGTATAATCGATCGCGTCTTTCGCCAATTCCGTATGCAGCTCACGGCCATTACCGTTCGCGTCTTTACGGTTGTAATCGTAAATACGATACGTGATATTACTAGTCTGCTGGATCTCTGCGATAAAACAACCCGCTCCGATCGCATGCACACGTCCCGCCGGCAAGAAAAATACATCACCTTCATTTACGTCGTAACGTTGAAGCACATCCATGATCGTATTGTTCTCCACCCGTTTCACGTATTCCTCTGCGTCGATTTGCTCAGAGAAACCGGAATATAGGCCAGCGCCTTTCTCCGCCTTGATCACATACCACATCTCCGTCTTACCGAAAGAGTTGTGGCGCTTTTTCGCCAGCTCATCGTCCGGGTGAACTTGAATAGATAAATTATCACGGGCATCGATAAACTTGATTAGCAACGGGAAAGTCGTCCCGAATCTCTCCATCACCTTCTCTCCCAGCAACTCCTTGCCATAAGAGCGGATCAACTCATCCAAAGACTTGCCTTCCAACTCGCCATTATCGACAATAGAATAATTTCCCTCAACATGAGAAAGCTCCCAGCTCTCGCCTACACCATTCTCAACCGGAGTAATACCCTTAAACGGGCAGATATCTGAACCGCCCCAAATCACCTTCTTGAGGATCGGCTTAAATGTAAATGGATATAACATAACGTGTTTTGTGTATAGAGTTTTACTTTTTGACCTTCACTTTCCTTAATACGACGGCGCTACGTGCCGGGATATAAAGTTTCAGCCATTCTTTCTTTTCTTTCTTATATAACGGATCAAATTGCGTGAAATGCCTTATGGTATCATCAGCCAAGCCAAACCCCCCGAAACGGGTAGCGTCAGTGTTCAATACGACCTCATATTCTCCCTTCGGAACCAAGAAACCGTAATCCGTGAACGATTTCGTCGGGCTAAAGTTGAACACAAAAACCAAGTCTTTACGCATATAAGCCAATATCTGATCGCCATCATTATCCCAAACCTTCTGGATAGGGGTATCTTGGAAATTCTTCACATCCCCGATCAATTCCAACATCTCACGGTCGAAATCGCCCAAGAAATGGTACTTCAAATCCAAGTTGTCCACCAAATTCCATTGGCGGCGAGCGTATTTATAAGACCATCCATTGCCCTCCCTTGGGAAGTCGATCCACTCCGGATGCCCAAACTCATTTCCCATGAAGTTCAGATAACCGCCATTAATGGTAGAAGCCGTAACCAAACGGATCATCTTATGCAAGGCGATACCTCTATCTACCATGAAATTATGGTCATCTTTTTGCATATGCCAATACATATCGGCGTCGATCAAGCGGAAGATGATCGTCTTATCACCCACCAAGGCTTGATCGTGGCTCTCGGCATAACTGATCGTCTTCTCATCGGCACGACGGTTCGTCGTCTCCCACCAGATCGAAGACGGATGCCAATCCTCATCCTTCTTTTCCTTGATCGTCTTGATCCAATAATCCGGGATGTTCATGGCCATGCGATAATCAAAGCCATAACCACCATCTTCGACCTTGGCTGCCAAACCCGGCATGCCACTCACCTCCTCGGCGATCGTTATAGCGCCCGGATTCACCTCATGGATCAATTTATTGGCCAAGGTTAGATAAGCGATAGCGTCGCCATCTTGGTGGCCATTAAAATAATCGCCGTAATTACAGAAAGCCTCGCCCAAGCCATGGCTGTAGTAAAGCATGGAGGTCACGCCGTCGAAACGGAAACCATCGAACTTATACTCCTCCAGCCAGAACTTACAATTCGACAATAAGAAATGAAGCACCTCGTTCTTTCCATAATTGAAGCACAGGGAATCCCATGCCGGATGCTCACGGCGTTCGCCACTCAGGAAATATTGGTCATACGAACCGTCAAAGCGGCCTAATCCCTCCACCTCGTTCTTTACGGCGTGGCTATGTACGATGTCCATGATCACGGCGATACCCATCCCGTGCGCCTCGTCGATCAGTTGTTTCAACTCGTCCGGCGTACCGAAACGGGAAGAGGCGGCGAAGAAGCTACTTACGTGATAGCCGAACGATCCATAATAAGGATGTTCTTGTATAGCCATGATCTGAATGGCGTTATAACCATCCTTCGCTACACGAGGCAATATATTTTGACGGAATTCATTATACGTCCCCACCTTCTCCTCGTTAGTGCTCATACCGATATGGCACTCGTAGATCAAAAGGGGAGACTTCTTAGGTTTGAATCGTTTATTCTTGAATTTATAAGGTTTCTCCGGGTTCCATACTTGAGCGCTAAATATCTTAGATTGCTCATCTTGCACCACCCGGCGAGTCCATGCGGGAATACGTTCTCCGCTACCGCCGTCCCACTCGACCAGCAACTTAAACAAGTCCTCATGACACATCTGCGCATCGGTCAAAGCGATCTCCCATATGCCATTCGCCTTACGTTTAAGCTTGTATTTATTATCTTTCTGCCATCCGTTGAATGTTCCAATCAAATAAATAGCGGTAGCATTCGGCGCCCATTCACGGAACACCCAGCCTTTCGTGGTTTTGTGTAACCCAAAATAAAGATATCCGGAAGCCATCTCGGATAAGGTTAGTTTACCATTATTCGTCAGGCTCTTTTCTTTATCAATCACGTATTGATACCGGCCTTCTATAGCCGCCTCATAAGGGGCCAGCCACGGGTCATTTTTTATCAGATTTAGAGACTCCATGATTTATTATAATTTGGTTCTCGGCAAAGATAAAAGAAAAAAACATACCCATTGATAATATTAGGATATTTCTTATATTCGCGGTAAACCGTACAAAGATGAGCAAAGGAACAAAAAGTATAGCCTTTTACCTAATGATGATCCTCATTTTCGGTTCGCTGATGTACTTTATCGCCAAAGAAGGGGAAAGTCAGCAACTGGAAAATTCGATTGCGTCCATTCAAAACGCACCTAGTAATTTAGAAGAGGGATTTACCATATTTACTCAATTATTAGTACATAATATCGAGTCTTCCATAGGAATTCTGCTTTTACAAATCATCACGATATTGCTTACGTGCCGTTTGTTCGGTTGGTTATTCCAGAAGATCGGGCAACCCACCGTCATCGGCGAGATCGTTGCCGGAATCGTGCTAGGGCCGTCCGTATTAGGCAATTTATTCCCGGAGGCTTCCGCCTTCCTTTTTCCTGTGGAATCGTTGGTGAATATAAATATGCTGAGTCAATTCGGACTTATACTCTTTATGTTCGCTATCGGGATGGAACTTAATATCTCCGAGGTAAGGAAAAAGCTGAAAGAGACGATCTTAATCAGTCATACCAGTACGATCGTCCCCTTCTTTTTCGGTATGCTGACCGCCTATTTCGTGTACGACAAATATGCGGATAAGAGTACGCCTTTCCTCTCTTTCGCCTTGTTTATAGGTATCGCCATGAGTATTACCGCCTTTCCCGTATTGGCACGTATTATCCAAGAGAAAGGACTTACCAAGACACATTTGGGTACCATCTCGTTGGCAAGCGCGGCGAATGGGGATATCACCGCATGGTGCTTGCTAGCGGTTGTCATAGCGATCGCACAAGCGGGTTCGATGCTAAGTGCCGTTTACAACATCTTATTCTCAGTTCTTTACATAGTGTTTATGTTTTTGGCGGTGCGGCCATTCCTGCGGATGATCGGACATATCTACCACAACAAGGAGGTAATCGACAAGGGGCTGGTCGCTTTCATCTTCTTGCTATTGATCACCTCGGCTTATCTGACAGAGATATTGGGATTGCATGCCTTATTCGGCGCTTTTATCGCAGGAGTGGTGATGCCGGGAAATGTCAAATTCCGCAAGATCATGACCGAGAAAGTAGAGGATGTATCCCTTGCGCTATTTCTTCCCTTATTCTTCGTATCCACCGGATTACGTACGGAAATAGGTCTTCTAAACAAGCCTGAATTATGGTGGCTATGCCTTATCTTCATAGTCGTGGCCATCGCAGGAAAGTTTGGGGGAGCGATGTTCTCCGCCCGATTCGTGGGTGAGAGCTGGAAGGATAGTCTCTATATAGGGGCTCTCATGAACACCCGTGGGTTGATGGAGCTGGTCGTATTGACGATCGGGTACGAGATGGGGATATTGACGCCTTCCGTATTCGTGATCTTAGTGCTAATGACACTGGTCACCACCTTTATGACAACCCCATTGGTCTCATTCATCAAATTCTGTTACCGGGCGCATGATAAGCTGATGGAGCAAAAAGAAAGAATGCCATTGGAGGGAATATTCAAGGTACTGCTATCCTTCGGACGAGCCGGAAACGGACAGATCATGCTGGACGTGGCCTACCAGATGTTCGCCCAAGGCAAAAACAAACTGGAGCTGACGGCACTGCATTTGACGGTTGGCTCGGATGTAAACCCGCTACACACGGATAATTTCGAGGAAGTCAGCTTCGGCCCGATCCTTTACGGGGCCAAGAAGCTGGGCATTCAGATACAGACTCGCTACGAGGTATCGAACAACGCCGGAGTGGATATTTGTAGCATCGTAAACAATGAGGGGTATGATTTCCTTCTGGTCGGTTCCGGGATATCGATGAGCAACACACCGGATGATATAGCGGCAAGCCATTACCGGGCCTCTTTCTACAACCGTTATTTCAAACGCTTCAAGGCTCCGGAATCCTGGTTTTATCCGGGTGCCTTATTGAAAGACAAGACGAAGATGTTTATCGAGCAAAGCAATTGCCCGGTAGGTGTATTCGTGAACCGGAATTTCGTCAAGGCATCGAACGTGATCGTGGTCATCGACTCCGAGGAGGATTTATTCCTGTTGGGATACGCCCAGACCTTATTGAAGTCTACACACGGCTCGGCCAGCGTACTTGATAAATCCAGCAGTACGACCCCGGGGAACGAGGTGATCAAGGAAGGAATCCTGCGATTCACGGAAGACGTGAAGCAGACCACGCTTCTACGAGAGAAAGACCTTACGCCCCAGTCTTTCAACGGCTTCAACTTCATGCTGATCAGTTATAAGACATGGAACGATGTCTCCGAGCACCGGAAAGAAGCCTTGCAGAAGATGCCTTCTACGTTGATATTAAGTAAATAATCCGTTATAAACCATATAAACCCGTCTTTATGAGAATCTGTCTTTTCTTCTTGATCACCGTTTTCCTCATGGCCTGCTCCTCTACGGGGAACCAGCGGCAGGAACCGGAAAACCAGACCTTGGAAACGATACTCAATCGCAAAAGCGTACGTAAGTACAAAGATCGCCCGGTAGAAAAGGAAAAGATAGACAAACTGATACGAGCCGGAATGGCCGCCCCCTCCTCCCGTGACAGGCGACCTTGGGAATTCATTATCGTAACCGACCGGAAAGCCTTGAATACGATGGCCGAAGGCCTCCCCTTCGCCCGGATGCTGAAAGAGACAAGGCAAGTGATCGTCGTTTGCGGCGATACGATCAAATCCTCCAACGCTTGGTTTCTGGATTGTTCCGCCGCCTCGCAAAACCTGTTACTTGCCGCCGAATCCATGGGATTGGGAGCCGTATGGACGGCTGTTTACCCCTATCCGGACCGGATCGAGATCGTCCGGAAAGAGCTTCTGCTACCGGATCATATCATGCCGTTGAACGTCATACCTGTGGGATACCCCATGCAGAAAGAGACTCCCAAAAACAAATACAACGTCCAACAGATCCATCACAATGGCTGGTAAAGCTATATGACTTCCAGATAACTCCGTCCGTTTCCCGCCCGGTTCACCCGAATCTGCACGGGAATACGTTCCGTCATTTCCTGTACGTGCGAGATAACACCGATCTTGCGCCCTTGCGTACGCAGACTCTCCAAGGCATCCATAGCGACCCGCAACGTCTCCGCGTCCAAAGAGCCGAAGCCCTCATCGATAAACAAGCTCTCAACCTTCATCCGGTTCGAGGAGAGCGAGGACAAGCCTAACGCCAAGGCCAGCGAGACCAAGAAAGATTCCCCTCCGGAAAGGCTATGCACGGTACGGATCTCGTCGCACATATCTTGGTCGATCACCTGCAAAGCCAAGGTATCCGGCACACGCTCCAACCGGTAACGCCGGGATAGTTGCCGCAATTGCACATTCGCGTAACTCAACAAGACATCCAAGGTGTAGCCTTGGGCGATCCTACGGAACTTGGCGCCATCCGCCGAGCCTGCCAACTCATTCAGCTTCGCCCAACGCTCGCTCATCGCCCTCCGCTCCGAGAGCTCTTGCTGGAAGCCGGCTATCTTCCGCTTATTCTCCTCGTGCGTACGCAGACGGAAACTACATTCAGACTTTTGGGCCGTCATTTCCGACAGAGATTCCTCCAGCGTCTTCCCCTCGGAGTTCTCTTGATAGGCGACCATCCAGTTATCCAGCTCCTGCCGGCGTGCGGAAAGGAGACCGGAAGTCTCCGCCAGATCCTTCTTGATCTGTTCCGTAACCCCCCGGTATTGCTCCACCTCGCCGGCGTGCCTCGTCGTACTCTCTTGCAACTGCTTCAAATGGCTCTTCAAGGCTTCCACCCGTTCGTGGAAGGTACGTTCCACCTGGTCGGCGGGCTGGCCTCCCAGCAGGAGACTCCGCTCCGAACGCAAGCGGGTATAGGATTGATTCTTCTCGTCGTAGGCTTTCGCGGCGTCCTCGTACTGCTTACGCAAGGGAGGGAGGAAAGCCTCGTACGACTCCCGTTCCGCTTTATAGGCGCTCCGCTCCCGTTCCAATTCCCGCAAGCGTTCCCCGTTGGCTTGCCACTGGCGGGCGAAATCCGTCAAGGTCTCCCGGAAGCTTTCCGGGTCCTTGTTCCAGCCCGTCTGCCATGCGTCGTTCCCGAACAGGGCGTTGGCGGCGGATAGGGATTGGGACAGCTTCTCCTGCTGCTCCCGCTTATCCAGTTCTTCCCGGTCGATTTGCTCGGACAGGGATTGTAGCTGGTTCCTTAATTCCGTCCGTGCGTTCTCGTCCGCGGCGAGTTGTTTATGCAGCTCCAGTTCTTTCTGTTGCAGGGCGGCGAGTTGTTTCCCGCAGGCCTCCTGCCGTTCTTTCCGGTCGAGAAGCCGCTTGAGGCGCAGGGTAGCTTCCGAGATGCGATCCGCCAAGGCCAACAGACGCTCATGCGCCTCGTGAGAGGCGAAAGGATGCTCAAGGCTTCCGCAGACCGGGCAAGGCGTTCCGGCGGTCAGCTTGTCCCGCAGGCTTTTGATATCGCCAGTCGTCACGAACTGGGCTTGCTCCAACAATAAACGCTCCCGTTCCGTACGGCAGGTCTCGATCGATCGATCCAAAGCCTCCGGTTCCAATTCCTTGAGGGCAAGCGCTACGGACTTCCGCTCTTCCTCGATCTTTACCTGTTCCTTGGCGTGCGTCTCCGCTTCCCGCCGCAAGGATTGCCTCCGAACCTCCAACCGCTGGATTTTCTGCCGAATGGCTAGCAAGGCCTTGTCCGACCGCTCGACCGCCCGGCGAGCCGTGAGGCAGGTATCCAGATGGATCAATAAGGCCGACAGTTGCTCGGCGATCCCCTCCTTGCTCCGGTAGCGTTCACGCCACGCCGTCAGCTTGTCCCATTCCTCCGAGGCTTTCTTCTGCCGCTCCTCCACCTTCCGGAGTTTCTCTTCCGCCTCCTGCTTCCGCCGGGAGAAGTCTTTCATCCGTTCATCAGCCTCGGAGCGGGCTTTCAAGGCCGATTCCAGTTGCACGTCCAGTTTCCGGGCCTGTTGCAATTCCAGTCGCAAGCCCTTAGATTCCTCATCCGTCCTCGCCAATCGCACCTCTCCTTGCTCATACTCCTTCCTTGAGGTTTCCAGCGATGCCAACGCCCGTTCCAAGAAACGGGCGTTCTCCTCCCGCTGTTTTTCCTTCGAGGCGATCTGGACCTCGGCCGCTTTCACGGCCTCCCGCAAGCTTTGCCGCTCGACCCTCGCCTTCTCCAGGCGGGCCAGCTCCCCCTCCAAGACCGAAAGGCGGGTTTGGGAGGCTTCCATCTCCTCCTCCGATAGAAGCTCTATGCCTTGTACGCGGGCGTATAGCCGCTCGTAGGCCTCCTTCGCCTCGGTGTTCTTGGCGAAGATCCGGCGGGAGATCTCCGAGTATTGCTCCGTACCGGTCAGTTTTTCCAGCAAGGAGGCCTTCTCGCCCTGCTCCGCTTTCAGGAAGGTAGAGAAATCGTTCTGGGCCAAGAGTACCGAGCGGGTGAACTGATCGAAAGTCAGGCCGATCAGCTCGATGATACGGGCTTGCAGGTCCTTGTTGGTTCCCGGCTCCTCTTTCCCGGCATCTATATTATATAATGTAAGGCGAGCGGACTGCAAACGCCCGCTTTCCTTCTCCCGGGCCCGGGATACCGACCAACGGCTGCGATACCGACACCCGTTCAGCGCCACGAAATCCACCTCGGCATAGCCCGAGGCCGTCCCGCGGCGCAAGAGGAAGCGGGGGTCGCTTTGCGGCAACACCTCCTCTTGCACGTCCCTCAGCCGCACGTTATTCTCCTTCGCCAGCTCCGTTCGCGGCGTACGGGAGAAAAGGGCGAGGCACATGGCATCCAGCAACGTGGATTTTCCCGCCCCCGTAGGCCCGGATATAGCGAAGATACCCGCCGAAGCCAAAGGCTCTTCCGTAAAATCAATGGAAAACTCTCCTTCCAGCGACGCCAGATTGCGTCCTCTGATCGCCAGCACTCTCATAAAGAAACCTCCCTCATCACCTCATTAAACAATGTCTCTATCTCCTCGGGCAACTCGCCTCCGTATCTCGCGGCAAACGTATGCCTCAGCATATCCAGCGGGGCTATCTTTTGCAAATCATTATACGATAAGGCCCTCTCCTCCGCCTCCCCTTCCCGTCGGGGATACGAAGGAACGATGGAGGTGAGGCGGACCGCCTTCCCGACCAACGCCTCCTCTACCCGATGGCGGAACGTAGGGTCCGGCTCCGTCAGCAGGACCCGTATCTCCAAATAAGGCCAGCGGCTCTCGTCCTCCCTGCCCTCCTCCGGCTCCGGAAGCCCGGCGAGGCATCGCAAGACCTCCTCCGGTGGTAACGGGCTGTCCGGTATACGCATCAAGTCCACGACTCTAGGGATCCCGATCGCCTCGATCTCCATGACCTTCCCCTCCTCGATCTCTACAGCTATCACTTGATGCCGGTAGTTCTTCTCCGAGAACGACATGGGAAGCGGGCTTCCGGCGTAACGTACCGCCTCGCGCCCGCCGATCCGTTGCGCCTTATGGATATGCCCCAGCGCCGTATAAGCGATCCCGGCGTCGAAGGTATCTGCGGATACGGACTCCAGACCTCCCATGATGGCGCGCTCGCTCCGGTCGTCGTCCGACAACTCGGCTCCGGTAGCGTGGAGGTGTCCCAAGGCTACGATCGCCTCGCCGGGGTTCCTCCGGGCATCCGCATAGGCATAGAGCCGCCGGTACATCCGGCCGATGCCCGCCACATACGAATCAAGCTCTCCCTCGGGCGCCGCCGGGTAATCTCCTTGGCGGAGGAAAGGCACCGCCAGGCAAAGCGCCTCCCGTTCTCCCGCCCGGTTCCTCAAAGGGATGACGAGCGAGGCGAGGTCGATCTCCCCGGAATCCGTCCTCCCCACGATACCTACGATCGAGGTATTCAATTCCTCCAGCAAGGGATTCGGGGCTTCCAGACGGATCGCGGAGTCGTGGTTGCCGGCGATGATCACGATCTGCAAGCCCGGGTTCAGGCGGTTCGCCTCCCGCAGGAAACGATAGAAACGGCGTTGCGCCCCCGCGGAAGGGTTCGTCACGTCGAACACATCGCCAGCGATCAACAGGACATCCGTCTGCCGCTCCACCAATAGATTTGTCAGAAAACCGAGGAAAGCCTCGTGCTCCGCCTCCCGGTCGTAGCCGAAAAAGGTCTGGCCCAGATGCCAGTCGGCGGTATGGATAAGTTTCAATGCCATATATTGTCATATTTATAAAAGCAAAGGTACAATTTTTTTCTAGGTTCTTTCTTTTGCCGTCAACATAGCCAAAGAGACATATCCGCGTCAAGGGAATAAGTTGTCGTTTCTTCTTTTTCAGGTCTATTTCAGCAATATACATCATAATATATGTATTTTAGTCCTAAGTTTATAAATTCTTTTGTTACATTTAGAGCGAAGAATGATCATCAACCGTTTTTCCCATAGCAACGGAATATCATAGATTTCCTAAAGGCAATGACATAGTTTATCAATAAAAAAACTAAATAAAAATCATGTACCATCTGATACTAAACGTTCTAGTTTTCTTTCTCCCATTGCTTCACGGGGATAAATCGACCGCATCAAATCCGGATATCAAGGAGGGAAATGAGGCTTACACAGTCTCATTCTATCCGGAAGGGGGCCGATTGATATTAAATACCGCCTGCGTAGTCGCATTCAAGGCAGAAAGCAGAGATGGTAGAACATTAGATATCTCAGGAGAGATCGTGGATGACAGAGGTAATATTGTACAAAACGTAAAATCCTTATATAACGGATTAGGATATTTCAATATTTACCCAGATGAAGGAAGGACCTATTATCTGAACTGTAAAAGCACAGAAGGTATAGAAAAAAGCTTTATATTACCTGCCGCAACCCTGTCAATAGGGATAAAAGTACATTTCAAGGAAGACCAAATATTAGTCTCCGCCTTAAAACCAGAGCATTTGCAATTTAAAGACACTTTATATATACTGTTACAATCCGAAGACTCCATCGTTTATAAAGACATTTGGGATTTCTCAAGGAGATGGATCGTATTCGAGAAAAAAAACATCAAGACCGGCCTGTCTAGTTTTCTTTTAGTCGATAGTAATGGCGATCTACTTTCCGGGCGACCGTTTTTCAAGCTAGAAAATATCTCATCACTCCAATCTTTGCCTCCGGACTTCAAGATAAGGCTACTTCCTATCATGAACGATCCGGGAACCGACTCCATACGGAAGAATCTCGTATTGGATACTTTGGCCAAGACTTTAACAATCGACCAGGAACAATCGGAACCTGATAAAAGGCCAAAGGATGATATATGGAAGACCATCGAGTTGGAGAATGTAGAAATCAAGGCATTCAAGAAAGACAAACAGAATCAAGGACTCTATTCGCCCGTCCAAGCTTCCAGCCGTATTTATAGCTCCCAAGATATAGAACGGTGGCATATAAATGAGATGAAATCGTTATTATCTCGCTTTAGCGGGGTTAAATTTATCTTCGATAACGTTAAGCAAAAATATTATCCGGTACTCCGTGACGCGATAACTTCCTTTAGATCAAAAAATGAAGGGAAACCCCTAGTCGTGATTGATGACACGCCTTTTATCGATTTCGACATCCTAGATTACCCTGTTAACGACATAGAAGAAATATTTTTACTAAAAGGATCAGACGCAGCCATATGGGGGCCTAAAGCTAGCAATGGAATTATCGTCATTATAACCCAAAGAGGTAAATCCACAAAAATCGAGCAAAAAGAGGAATAAAATGAGAATCCCGTCTAGGGTCGGCAAGACATCCGCTTCCCGCTCCACTACCCCCCCTTGTATACCGGCAGCACGACCGAGAAGCGGCTTCCTTCTCCCTGCTTAGAACTCAGCGCTATCCGTCCCCCCAAGTTTTGTACGATTCCTTGGCAGATAGACAACCCTAGACCGGCCCCTTGGCTGAATTCATCTTGCTTGAAAAAACGGCTGAATACCTTCTCTTGTTCCTCCTCCGATAGACCGATCCCGGAATCCTCGACAAAAATCGCCGCCTCATCCGTCCCCCTCAGATGCTTAAATCCCAACTTTATATATCCGCTATTCGTGAATTTACAAGCGTTTGTCAAGAAATTGGTTATAACTTGCGAAAGTCTCTTTTTATCCGTATAGATAAACAAATCCCCCTCCGCCTCTTTCGAGAATCGTAGGTGGGTGGGGACCAATAACTGATGGGCGAGGTAAAGATCGTCGACCAACTCCTTGACGGAGCAGCTCTCTTTCTCGAATTTCATTTGTCCCGATTGAAGTCTCGAAACCTCCAGAATATCATTGATGAGCACCAACAACAGATCGCAGCTCTGATTGATCGTCTTGGCAAACAGCTGCTTGTCGGCCTCGTCTAAGTCCTTCTCCGAGGCCAGCAGGTTCGAGAAGCCTACGATAGAGTTCAGCGGCGTACGTATCTCATGGCTCATGTTCGCCAAGAACACCTATACGGCAAGCCTGGGCATGAAGGCGCTGATAGCTGAACGGCACAGTTTGAACGCAGGGCTGAATGTAGAGCATCAGCATAACCGGCGTAGCGGATGGGGATTCATTATTCCGGACTTTGAAACCACCTCGTGGGGAGGATATGCCTTCGACCGTTACTTTCTGTCCGACGACCTAATTCTGAACGCTGGCATCCGTATCAACAGGGTCGTAACTCGCATCCACAGTTATCACGACTGGTACAAGACGCCGGTTGCCGGAAGCGATTCCGGCTATCGGGAGCGGTCGGCACGGCTTCGGAGGTCTTTCAACAGCTTCACCTGGTCTCTGGGCGTCAACTACTCCGCTGGAGCATGGATATGGAAAGCGAACATCGGGAAAAGCTTCCGCGTGCCCATCCCGAAAGAGCTGGGCGCCGACGGGGTAAATTACCACATCTTCCGTTATGAAAAGGGAGAAGCCGGTTTGTCGCCCGAAGAATCCTACCAGTTCGATGCAGGAATCTACTGGCACAACGAAGCGCTCGATATCCGGCTGGACTCCTACGTGAACTATTTCCCCAACTACATCTACCTGAACCCCACTTCGGCCTACACCGAGGGCTTGCAGACGTATTATTACACGCAAAGCCGGGTGATCCGCTACGGGGTCGAGGCGGACATCCGTTACCGCTTCCTTCGCCGTCTGGAAGCCGTGGTGAAAGGGGAATACCTCTATGCGGAGCAACTCTCCGGCAACAAGAAAGGATACACCCTGCCCTTCTCGCCACCCTGGAGTGCGGATGTGGAGTTGAAGTACACCTTCGGCTCCGGGGAGGACGGTGAGACGGGGTTTATCTCCGCCGCCTACCGCACAGTGGGCAACCAGCATGAGATTGTCCCACCCGAAAAGTCTACTGCCGGATATAGCATACTGAACCTGTCGGCAGGAAAAGTCTTTGCATGGAAAGAGTGCCGCCTGCGGCTGAACTTGCAGGCACTGAACCTGCTGGGCAAGAAATATTACGACCATACCAGTTATTACCGGCTGATAGACGTGCCGGAGCCGGGACGTAATTTCTCTCTGCTGATAGGATTTGATTTTTAAATAATAATTCATTAACAAATAATGGAAAGGCATGCGAGTACATCCAAGTGCCTTCCCTCTAAAAACAAAGAAGATTATGAAAAAGAGTTTATTCATGGCAGCTGTGTTGCTGCTGAGTTTGTGCATGTTTACCTTCTCCGCCTGCGATGACAATGAAGAAGATAAAAACGTAGGAAAACCGGTTGTCGCCTTGAACGAAGTGGGCGAAGAGAACAGTAAGACCGCCATTGCCGGAAGCGACCTTCACCTGGAGGGCGAGATTACAGCCGAGAACAGGATAAAGCGTATCGACATCGAAATCCATCAGGAAGAGGGCGGCGAGTTCCGCATCGAAAAGTCGTTTACCGAAGGAAAGTACATCGGAGTGAAGAACACCACTTTCCACGAGCACATCGACATCCCTGCCGAAGCGCCTGCCGGAGCCTATCATCTGCATTTCACCGTAACCGACCAGCTGGGGCAAACGGAGATGGCGCAATCGGAACTGGCTGTGAAAGCTGCCGCTGCACATATCACGGTAGAAGACTTAAAGTTCGGAGCGTCGCATGATTTCTCGGAGAACAAGATTAGTTATGTAGGCACCAAGCCGATGGTATCCGCCCATATCAAAGCAGAAAACGGAATTGAAAAAATCGCTGTCTTTATCCACAATGAAGAAGGCACTCGGGCCTTTGAACTGGATACCACCTACACCTTCAACGGTGAAAAGGAATGGGGTACGGAAGGCCAGCATAAACACATTGTAATTCCGGATGATGCCCCTGCAGGAGATTACCACATGCACTTCAATGTATACGACAAGAATGGAGAAGTATCGGAAAACCCACTGGAGGGTGTCCAATTCAAGAAAAGCAATGTGGAATTGCAGGGGGTTGAAATAGGAACCGGCCGCTCGGCTACCGCTTCTGACATCCTGACTAAATTCACTGTCAAGGCGCAGGATGATTTGTATTCTATCCGCCTGCGTATTTATAAGGAATCTGCTCCGAGTGAATATTTCTTTAACAGTACGCTCGCCGATGAATTCTCCAAAGGAGGATTGAAAGAATATACATTCAACAAGAAACTGGAAACCAAAGACGATAAAGGCCGGTATGCAACGGCAGGCGAATATATTCTTGAACTCCGTGTGGAATATGCCCAAGGGGCGAACAAGATTTTCAAGGAAGAATTCACCCTTGCAGAAAAGTAGAATCCGAAAATACATAAGTATCATGTCAAGAAACAACTATTGGTTGGCGTGCGGCCTGTTCTGCCTCCTCCTTGCCGCTTGCAGCGAGGAGGACGGGGACGGGAAAGACCTGGACAAGCCGCTCATCGAATCCGGCGACAGCGCATCGCCGCTCAACTGCCAGGTATATCGGACAGGAGAAGAAATTCCTTTCCGGTATACTTTTACGGATAACGATGCATTGGGTAGCTACAACATCGAGATACACAATAATTTCGACCACCACAGCCACAGCACCGAAGCAGGAGACTGTCCGTTGGACGAAAAGAAACTCCCCGTGCATCCCTGGGTGTACAATCAGGATTTTCCCATACCCGGAAATTCCCCGCTATACGATGCCCATGTGAATATCCCCATTCCTGCGGACATCGACCCGGGTGACTACCACTTCATGATAAGAGTGACTGACCGCTCGGGCTGGCAGCAATTGAAAGCTGTCAACATAAAGATTTCAGATAACAATTAATTAAATAATGAAGAATGATGAAACATTTATCGCTTTATAAAGTATGGACCCTCATGAGGGTCCTTACACTGCAACTGGCCTTTGCCAGCCTTGCGTCAGCTGATAACCAGTCTCCGAGAGACACGGATGCCAACGTCTATGGACACGTAAAAGACAAAGCTACTGGGTGAACATCTCCCTTACATCAACCTTTGGGTGAAAGGCACCACCATTGGCACCACCACCGACGCAACTGGGCATTATTTCCTGAAGAACCTCCCCGTGGGTACACTTACCATCGAAGTGAAATACATCGGCTATCTCACGCTGCACAAAGAAATAACCGTGCAGAAGAACTCCACGCAGGAAGTGAACTTCGAGCTGGAGGCGGACAACATCGCCCTCGACGAAGTGGTAGTCTCTGCCAACCGCACTGCGACCATGCGGTGGGTAGCCCCCAGTCTTGTTAACGTGATGGATACGAAACTGTTCGAATCCACCCACGCCACCTGCCTAGCACAAGGGCTGAGCTTCCAGCCGGGTGTCCGCGTGGAGGACAACTGCCAGAACTGTGGCTTCACCCAGGTGCGTATCAATGGATTGGATGGGCATTATTCGCAGATATTGATGGACTCGCGTCCCATCTTCTCAGCACTGACAGGTATGTACGGCTTGGAACAAATCCCGGCTAACATGATAGAACGTGTAGAGGTGGTACGCAGAGGTGGATCGGCCCTGTTCGGCGCATCCGCCATCGGGGGAACCATCAATATCATTACCAAGGAGCCCACCCGTAACTCCGCCGAGCTTGCCCATTCGCTGATGTCTATTGGTGGAAGCTGTTCTTTCGAGAACAACACGACGTTGAATGCCTCCTTGGTAACGGAAGACAACAAAGCGGGATTCTACGTCTACGGACAGAACCGCTATCGCTCGGGCTACGATAACGATGGCGACGGATATACCGAACTCCCCAACCTGCGCAATCAGACCATCGGCGTTCGCTCCTTTCTCCGCCTTAATCCTTATTCCAAGCTGACCTTGCAGTATCATGGTATCAATGAGTTCCGACGTGGAGGAAATCTCCTAAAACTTCCCGCTCACGAGGCTAATATCGCCGAACAAATCGAACATAACATCAACGGCGGTGGCCTGAGCTACGATTATTTCTCTCCCGACGAGAAAAACCACCTCAATGTCTACTTCTCCTTTCAAAACACGGCAAGGAAAAGTTACTATGGCGGCACCGGAGAAGGCATTACCGAGGAGGATAAGGAGAATGCGGAAAAAGCCTACGGCACCACCAGTGACCTTACTCTGGTAGGTGGCGCACTCTTTCGGCAAGCTACTCTTCATGCCGTCTGACCTCACCCTCGGTGCCGAATACAACTACGATGGCCTGGAAGATGAAGTGATAGGTTACGAAAGATATATGAAACAGAAAGTGCGCATAGCTGGCACCTATCTGCAAAACGAATGGAAGAACGAACGGTGGAGCCTCCTCGTTGGAGGGCGCCTGGACAAGCATAACTTGGTAGACCATGTCATCTTTTCGCCCCGAGCCAACTTGCGTTTCAATCCTAACCGTAGCATCAACCTGCGTGCCAGCTATGCCGGAGGCTTCCGTGCCCCGCAAGCTTTCGACGAAGACTTACACGTCAGCCTGGTGGGCGGCGAACGGTTAGTGACACGCCTGGCAGACAATCTGAAGGAAGAGCGTTCGAACAGTTTCAGCGTTTCCGCTGACCTGTATCATACCTTCGGGAATGTGCAGACAAATCTTTTGATAGAAGGCTTCTATACGGATTTAAACGATGTCTTCTCTACCCGCAAACTAGCGCAGCCGGATGCTCAAGGAAATGAGGTGCAGGAACGTTACAACGCATACGGTGCCAAAGTATACGGGCTAAACATCGAAGGCAAGGCGGCCTATGCCTCCTGGTTGGAGCTGCAAGCCGGAGTGACTTTACAGAAAAGTCGCTACGACCAATCGGTGGAATGGGATGAGGACGCTCCGAAAGAGAAAAAGATGTTGCGTACGCCCGATTTGTATGGCTTTTCACGGCAACCATCCATCCGCTGAAACGTTTGTCTGCTTCTTTTTCCGGAACTTATACAGGCAGTATGCTTGTGGGGCGTGCCGGTATAGAAAATGGTCTGGGTATACGTGAACCGGTGGCTCTCAATACTCCCGAATTCTTCACGTTAAACTTGAAAGTAGCGTATGATATTCCTGTCTATAAGTCCATCACCCTGCAGGTGAATGCTGGGGTGCAAAACCTCACGAACGCTTATCAAGATGACTTCGACAAAGGCTGGAACCGCGATTCAGGGTACATCTACGGACCGTCGCTTCCGAGAAGTTATTTCGTAGGGGCTAAAATCAGTTATTGATCAGCTACAATGGTTATTATTTAAGCAAAATCCTTGATACCAATAGTGGAGCTGAAATAAAAGACCCGGAAATTACTTGTAGTGAGAATTCTAACAATTATAAATATAATCTTGAATACTCTGTAATATCATGATGAAAAAATGTTTATGTTTGATTATATATACTATTGCCTTTTTGTCCTGTACAAGTAAAGACGGGGATTGGGAGCCAATGGAATGGGAGGTAGATACTTCAGCATATCTTAAAAAGGATCACATAGCAGTTCCGGAAAGTGGAGGAACTTATACGTTGTTCTGTAATAATTATGCTACTTTTTGGTTATCATCTGTGTTTGAGGACGGTGTGCAAATTGAAACGGACAGTACTGTTGGAAGTGCTGCAAAAGGCATGTGGAGTTCTATTGAAATACGCAAAAATGCAATGATAGTTGTTATTTCTCCCAATGACGGCAATCTAAGTAGGTGTCTGTCTGTTACTCCTACTGCGGGGGATGTTTTTTCTTCTTTTATCTTTAATCAAAAAGAAAAAGAAAATTGATATCTTACTAGTCTTTGCCAAATAGAGTTTGGTTTATACTTTTATCTATATATCCAAAACAAACTAAATCTGTTTGCATTGACTGCATGATAAATATGCTGGCGAAAAGAGAAAAAAGACAGTATTCTTCTTTTCGCCAGTTTTGCTTTTATGGTTAGAGGGCTTTTGTTACCTTTACACATAAAGCCCACCACAAAGCGATTTCTTCGTTTTTTGTTACTATTTTGTTACCCTCTGTTAGTAACAGGTGGAATTTTAGTTTGATAATCAGAGTTATATAATGTTATTTATAATAATGACAGTATGAAATCAACGGAATATATTAAAATGGGATAAATACCTCATAATACCATTTTTTTATTAGTATTAGTCAACATTACCCGACATAAAAATGAATGCGAAAATCCTCCTATCCGCAATTGTTTTTTTTCATGACCCATAACTTCGTCACTTTAATCATACATTCTCACCGTTTCCACTCTCTCACATAGAAAGTGGAAAATATGAAGGCAAATATAGAAATTTTTCATAAATAATGTGTCATAAATAAAAAATATAAACTTGTCATCCAACAATCTCGGCTATTTGATTATTGACGTCATCGAGTACGGAACGATCCAGATCCTTCAGATAGATACGGGTCGTCTCCTCCGACATATGCCCTAGGCATTCTCCTATAATATGGACCGGAATACCGTGCTCTTTGGCTATAGTGGCCCATGAGTGCCGTGCAGCATGAAGTCGTAATGGAGTTGACAATCCAAGAGAGCAGGAGATTTTCTTTAAGGCATAACGAATCTTGTGATAGGCATTTTTATATCCTGCATACGGTTCTTGCTCTTCTGTAAATAAAGGAAAGACATATTCTCCCACGGTATTCTCGTATTTGGTCAGAATCCGAATGATTTGCCGGTTCATCCCAACTCGCATCAACTGCCCGGTCTTATGGCGTCGGTAACAAATTTCATCCGGGAAAAGATCTGCTTTCTTCAGCAGTGCAATATCAACGAATGACATTCCACGAGTATAAAAACTGAACATGAAGATATCCCGTGCAAGAGATACCGTACTTCCCTCCTCCAGTTCCAGTCTGGATACTTTTTTGATTACATCCGTTTCCAGACACCGTTTGACGGTTTTCTCTGTTTTAAAGTGTACCTCACGAAACGGGGAAGGCTGTTCCAACCCCATCTCCTGACAACCTTTCCGATAGAGAGCTTTGATGTTATGCAGATAAAAACAGATAGTATTCTCACATACTCCCGAAGCGAGCAGTTGTTTGTGATACATGGTTATCACCTGGGGTGAGAGTTTGTTGAATGGAAAATCCCTGCTGCCTAAAAATTTTTTCATCGAACTTAGGCTGGAATTGTATGCGCGTGCCGTTCCCTCATGCCCACTTTGGCGAAGCTCCCTTATTTTATCGGAAATATAGGAATAAAAGCCTGTGCCATGTGTCAGTAAGTCATAAGTCTTGAATACATCCTCTATCTCGTAAACACATAATTTCTTTTCTGTCATAGAAACAGACTTTAACAATGTTCTTGAGATCCCCTCACATTTACTATTAATTCTTCTGATGAGTTCCGGGTCGCTTTTCCCATCGTTAATGATGCGCCCGATGGTCGGGTCGAACAGGCTTTCCGCAACGCTGAAGCCCTGTATAAACAACTTTTTTCTTTCTTTTGTGAAGCACCTGTACGACCAAGGGGAATCTGCCGTTTCGAGTACTTCTTCCTTTTACTAATACTGTTTTAACTGTTGCCATAAGTCTTAAAATATTAAATGTTATCTCCTAACCTTACCTGCTTTCAGCAAGAAGGCTACAAACTTATATACATCAATGGAATTAAACTAGGAAAGTTTATTCATCCTGTCGGGATCATTGGAAAGATGATAAGTTACAGTCTGTAAAAGGATCTATTGTCTTCTCCTGAAAAAGAAGCCAGTTCTGGGATGCTAGAGGAAGTGGTGGTTACCGGTATGGTTGCTACAAACAAACGGTTATTTACTGGTGCGGCAGATAAACTCTCCGCTTCGGATGTCAAAATCGATGGTATGGCCGACATAAGCAGGGGGCTGGAGGGACGTTCCGCTGGTGTGTCCATCCAGAATATTTCGGGCGCCTTTGGTGCAGCACCCAAAAAACGTGTGCATAGCAGGACTGAATCCCGACGACATAGAAAGCTTCCAGATTCTGAAAGACGGATCCGCCACATCCATTTATAGAGCTAAAGCCATGGTCAGAGTATTTGTGATCACGACCAAGAAAGGCAAGCAGGGAAACAGCAGTTTTTCCTACACCGGTGAATTCACAACCCGGTTGAAACCCAATTACCAGACTTTCAACATCATGGACTCCTAGGACCAGATGGGCATCTATTAGAAACTTTAGGTAAAAGGATGGCTGAATTTTGCATCCATATACAGGGCCAGCAACAGTGGAGCCTATGGAAAGCTGTACCAGCTTGCCCTCTTCTACAATCCTGTGACAGGGTAGTTCGAGCTTCTCAACACTCCGGAATAGGTTATGTATATCTCAAGTCTATTAAAACAGACAATATCTACTATAGTTGAGACAATGTATGAAAATACCTGACCCCATCTGTGTTTACCTTTCATTATTTTCTTATTTTTGCACCGCTTTAACGTGAATATGTTAAAGTCGGATTGCTTTTCTTTACATTCGGCAAACTATATGGCAGTATATATTATATACTTTTGGGCCTTATGCCTTGAACTGGTGTGGATTGAAAAAGCCTGTTGTCATACAGACTGGTATGGATGGAAGTCTGTTCCAAGGAGCCGGGATATTCGTCCGGAATGTATCAATTTGTCTGTAAGCAAAAAAGTATGTACATCAGAATTAAATATGCTTGAACATTATTGTCCACTAAAAAGCGGACAGTTAAAAATTAAATAAACTTGGTTTACTAAAACCGCATCGTTCTTTGTCATTATTGAAATGAGTTTTGTCAAAGAGGTCTCTAAGTTTGGTTTTATCTGTTAGTGATATGCTCAGGGTCTGAAGAATCTCATAAGTGGTTTACAATTTCCATATCATGCTGAATAATTGCTACAAGGCAATAGGCAATGACTGCATAGTATATTTGTGTTCTTACGGTATTCTCTGTGTTACCCCAGAATCTCTTTATTTTCATATGTTACTTAAGCCATTTAAAGAAAAGTTCAATCCGCCACTTGTTTTTTATAATGTTCTGCAATTTGTAGCGGAGATAAATCTATAGCATTGGTAAGGAATGTAAACTTATGTTTTTGTTCTTCATCCCAAAAACAAACCTTTCGTCTGTGAGTAGGATAGTCCTTGGTACTTTTATAAATACTGAGTTCGCCAATTGCATCAGAGAGTATATTTCTGGGTAAACGGCGTTTCCAATTTATAGCTTTGCTATCATGAACCGAAACTGTAGTTATATGGAAAAATGCAGGTATTTGAGTTTCTATATCATATAGTGTATGTATTTTAATACCTCCTTTTTTCTTACGGAATTTTGCCCACCAAAATACAACCAAACACAAGTCAATGATTGTAGAATCGAAAGCATAAACATTACCACTGAGATTAAAGATACTAGTTTAGAGTTTTTTTTGTGCCTGTTACAACCATGTAATAAGCAAGAGATTCAAAAATACGGTAGTCTCTATTTTGATTCGCTTTGGATAAATTGCTCCTGGTTACATTTTTCCCAAGATCTAAATGGTATGTTTTCCCTTGATGGGCTTCCAATGCAATAATAAGGTTGCGTAGACTTCCTCTGTTTGAGAGTTGCCCGAACATCAAAGCTAGTAGTTGATTTCAGCATGTGAAGTGCTTCACGTATTTGTCTCCACCATACTTAGCAACGATGCGATTAAATTTACTTCGGTCAAGGAATGATACCAACTGTGAGAAAACGTATTGATCTTGATGCATCTGCTATCATATTTAGTATGATGCAAATCTACAGTTTCAAATCCGTTCTCTCGGAAGACCTCTATAACAAATTATATTTCAAGTATTTCAAATAACTATTGCGTTTTTTTAGTGGACCCTAATGATATTTTAATTGCAATGAAACATATATTTTATCATCTGACCGCTGTTATGGTCGTCGTGGTATGGGGAATGACTTTTATTTCCACCAAGGTTCTAATAGTTCATGGTCTGTCTCCCCAGGAGATTTTCCTCTTCCGTTTTTTGCTGGCTTATGTTGCTGTGTGTCCTATCTCCTCCCATAGTTTTTTTGCCCGTAATCTGAAAGATGAGCTATGCCTGGCGGGTGGCGGAGTATTGGGTGGTTCCCTGTTCTTCTTTTTACAGAACATGGCACTGGGGCTGACACAGGCGTCAAATGTTTCTTTCATCATATGTACGGCCCCGCTATTGACAGCTGTTCTGACCGTATTGTCCGTTCGGACGGAAAAGGTCTCAAGAGGTTTCATATACGGATCTATTGTCGCTCTGTTGGGTGTGGGCTTGCTGATATTCAACGGAAGTTTCATTCTCCGGATATCACCTTTGGGTGATTTACTGACTCTTCTGGCTTCCCTGTCATGGGCGTTTTACAGCCTTGTCATTCGGAGTCTCACCCGGAAATATTCTCCGGCTTTCATCACCAGAAAAATATTTTTCTATGGCATAATAACAATTCTGCCCACTTTCCTTTTTCTGCCTTCATTGACAAAGCCTGCTGTATTGCTGGACAGTGAAGTGTGGAGCAATCTCCTTTTTTTAGGTGTCATAGCTTCGTCTGCCTGTTATCTGTTGTGGAATATTGTCGTAAAACAACTGGGGACGATACAGGCATCCAACTATCTTTATCTGAATCCTCTTGCCACAACGGTTGGGGCGACTATATTCCTACATGAGGAGGTGACCCCAGTCGCGATAGGCGGAATCGTCTTGGTTCTCTCGGGTGTATATCTGGCTACCAGAAACTCCCGTCCTCAAAACAGTACTGCTATAAAAAAGCAAGCGGATTGAGTTCTGTTTATTTTATTATTACTATAATCATATGCAGACCACACTTGGTGATAAATTTGAGATTCAAACAATGTTTTTCGTTTTCTTCCCATCAAGAAAACACTCCTTTTTACTTATTCCTGAATGAAACAATAGATAATCATAGATTTGAATAGATTGGCTATAATCTGTTAAATTTTAAATAAGAAACTAAAATGTATAATTTATGTCGTAATAAACCAAATATAGTCCCATTTGGAATATGGAGTAATAGTCACGATTTCCGAACTTTGCATATAACTATTAAATAGATAACAAAGATTATTCCATGGAGATATTAAGATTCTTGGTTTCTAAAAGCTGATAGATCAAATGCAGATAGGACCTGGTTCTTTTGGTTTGGAATAGTCTGACATAGAAGTTTATTATAACAATATTCATTGCTTTTGTCGCAGTGAAAATAATAACCAATATTAATATGAGAAGTATTACGACATTCGAATTGCAATATGCACATCGGTTCTATGGCTTCCAGGGTGAAGCGCAGTATCTCCATGGGCACACAGGCGTGTTGACCATTGAAGTGGAGGACACAATCAACGAGGGCGTGAACATGGTTTACCCCTGCAACGAGATCCAAAAAGTGGCATGGGAAGTATTAAAAAATTTCGACCATGCCTTGGTACTCCGCAAGGATGACCCGTTATTACCTGTCATACTTGACGTATATGAGAAACAAGGTATTAAAAACGGTCATCCGCAAAACAAGATGAAAGGCGAAGCCTTCAAGACAGAACTGGCTACGGCTTATCCCGAAGCCCGCTTGGTGGTAACCAAAGAGACCATGACCGTGGAGGGCATGATTAAAATCGTGTATGACTTGTTAAAAGACAAGTTGAACATTGCGAAAATCACGTTCACCAGTGGTGTGAATGCTGGATCTGCCGAATTTTCGACCAAGCATAACATAGAGTGTTGTCCGTTATGTGGTGTGGCGCTGAATAATGAGGAAGGTGTATGTCCTAAATGCGGATACAGGAAATAAATCATATCCGGTAACACAGTCCAATGATGTTGGACTGTGTTGCTTGTTTTTCTTGCTATATTCATGAATATAAAATAAAGACATGGTGAGATTATAAAATAGAGCAGGATGTCATATAGTAATAGATAATGGATGTCAGAAGGTTTTATAGTTGTCAATATTTTGTTATATCTAAATCGAGGAATTTTATAAATTCCTTATAATCAACGACATTATGCAGTCAAATTTTATTTTTTTCATGAAAGAAAGAATCATCTCGTTTTCATGGCAACATTTATTGCTCATCGTGTCTTTGTTCATAATGGCATGTGGAGTAGCACTCTGTGTACGGTCAAACTTTGGCAGTAGTGTGATTGCTACCATCCCGTTTGTTATGACACTCGCGGGAGAAGCTGGCATGGCTCCTCAATTTACGATTGGAGAATATACATACATAATGAACATTCTTTTCATCGGGCTTCAGGTTCTCATCCTCCGCCGAGGTTTCCCACGGATGCAATTTTTTCAATTCATTATTGGCTTTGTATTCGGTTTCCTATTAGATGTTAATATGTGGCTTACATCAATCATAGTATGTAATACCATATTATGGAAAGTGGCGGTACAATTAATGGGGTGCGTGCTGCTTGCCGTAGGCATCTCTTTAGAGATACGATGCGGCTCAGTCACTATGCCAGGTGAGGGTATTGTAGTAGCAGTTGGCAAAGCTACCGATATTCCATTTGCCAAAGCTAAAATCATGGTTGATATCTCTCTGGTTGTTATAGCAGTAGCTTGGGGGTATTTCTACTTTGGTACATGGCAATGGCAGGTAGTTGGTGCAGGTACTCTTATATCCATGATTATTGTAGGAATTATGGTGAAATTATTCGACAAGCATCTTGAATGGTTCAGTCGATTACTCTACTATCGTCCCGGATTCCGCCGATATATTTATGGTCTGGCCCGGTGCATTTGCGATAAGATTCGGTGATATTTTGATCGGACGTTAATATTTTAGTAGAAAACTTATAGTTGTGGCCAAAAGAGTTATTTGACGGCACAGCATTGCAGACTGCCGAAAGTTGCACGGTTGCTAATTCGCTATCGCTGTTACGCAAATATTCCCCAAAATATTTATTTCTCAGAGGCTTGTATTAGACTATTGAAAATCTAAAATAACAATTTAATTATAAGCGTCTTTTCGAAAAACATAGTAGTTCTCTGAATTTATTGAATTTCAATTTGTCGCAAACGTTTTGATGGCACGCTGATTTGAAATTATCTTTGTGATCATACTCAGGCAGTTATGTATAAAGACAAATATGTTTTTACCTGATCAGTCAAGTTTCTTGGCAGCGCACAAGTACAGACACATTGTAGATAAGTATGACGGCTACAGGTATATTGAAAGTTATACCTTTTGGAATCAGCCGCTTATAATGATATCCTTTTTTTTAAAATGTCAAAGAGCTAAATGATTCGAGTGGGCCGAACTTATTTAAGTTTTAACTCTATCCATTTTTAGTTGATAGTAATGAATTATGACTATATGATACTGCAAAATCACACCATACCTGTAAATGAGAACGACGGTTTACCGTTATCCAAGTGTTATTGGGCTATCTTAGCCACTGCCCTAGGAGTTGGAATATCTGTGATAGACGTTACAATCGCCAATGTGGCTTTACCGACCATCGCCTGCGACCTGGGAACTTCGCCGTCCGCAACGATCTGGATAGTAAATGCTTATCAAATAGCGATTACCATTTCTCTCCTCTCTTTCTCTTCATTGGGAGACATTTACGGTTACCGGAGGATTTACTTATCAGGCGTTTTGCTATTCAGCATCACCTCAGGGATCTGTACTTGTGCCGACTCGTTTTGGATGCTGACAGCCGCCCGTATTTTACAAGGATTCGGAGCGGCCGCAATCACTAGCGTGAATACGGCGCTACTCCAGATCATCTATCCCAAACGTTTTCTTGGTCGCGGAATGGGCATCAATGCCCTTGTCATTGCCATATCGACTGCTGCCGGACCGACAATCGCTTCGATTATTCTCTCTTTGGGTTCATGGCATTGTTTTTTTGCCATCAACATCCCAATAGGAATTGCCGCACTCGTAATCGGACTGATATACCTGCCTGACAATCCGGTAAAATTAACCGGACGCCGTTTCGACAAGTTCAGTTGTCTGATGAATGCAGTCACCTTTGGTTTACTTATATTCTCATTAGAGGGTATTACCCATAAAGAAAACACCACGTTGATCATAGTCGGGGTATTTGCGTTGTTGACAATCGGTTATTTCTTTGTACGCCGCCAGTTACGCCAACAATTTCCTTTATTACCAGTTGACCTGATGCGTATCCCCATTTTCTCCATGTCTATCGGCACATCCATCTGTTCCTTCACCGGACAAATGCTAGCCATGATCTCCCTCCCCTTTTTCCTCCAAGGAACTCTGGGACATAGCGATGTGACAACCGGATTACTCCTTACTCCCTGGCCGATAGCGACAATGATTATGGCTCCGCTTGCCGGACGATTGGTAGAACGTATCCACGCCGGAATACTGGGAGGTATCGGCATGGTAATATTTGCTACAGGACTTTTCCTGCTCGCAGTACTCCCTTCCAACCCTACTAATGTGGATATTATATGGCGGCTGTTCATTTGTGGATCCGGTTTCGGATTATTCCAGACACCCAACAACAGTACTATCATCTCCTCCGCTCCATCCAACCGTAGTGGAGGAGCGAGCGGTATGTTGGGCACAGCCCGTCTACTGGGGCAAACACTGGGAGCGACACAAGTTGCCATGATATTCTATTTAGTTCCAACCAACAGTTCGCAAACATGTCTGTATTCAGCAACTGGTTTTGCTGTTGTTGCCGCAATAGTCAGTTGCCTGAGAATTTCACAACCACGTCCATTACAAGGATTCAAATAAATTGAATACTTATAGGCATACCCTATATACAACTCTATACTTTATAGGGAAACGAGCGACAGAAAACAACAACTGCAACCATTAGAAACAACAGCTGCTGTCATTACCGATATTTTTTTATATTGTTGCCATAATTATTGACCAATAACACTTTCCTTTCATCTCCATTTCCGAGGGAATGATATCCTGCTCTTTATCGAACTCATCCAGAATCCAATACATCGCTTTTTCATCGGCATAATAAATCATACGTCCTTTATAATTGACCGACTTCTTATGGGAGGACAAAATGATCGCTGTATCGTCACACAACTCTGCCGACTCCTGTTTATATCTCACACGGTTGTCTTTCTTGGAAATAGTGGCAACTGTCCCACGTTTCACCTCCCCGTCTTTTACTTTCAACTAAGCAGAGAAAAACAACCGTCCTATTTTTCCGCACCACTGTGATATGTCCCTTAAATACTGATTTCTGGGTAAAAACACCCATGTTGATTACCGGTAACAGGATGATTTGAAATGAAATCAGCCGAAAGTGGAGTGAACTACACAGTCATGCTGCTGGTTTCCATCTTGGTTGCCTCTTCCGGCGGAAAGAGAACCTTGAACTTGACATTGCTGAATGTTTTCATACTACGGAAGGTGGTTTGACAGTCGGTGCTTTCAGAGACGTAGCAAGGATCATAAGTAGAGGAAAAACTGCGTAAGTCGCTTTGTGCAGTTGGTTGTGGAGTACGGAGTTGGGAACTGTTAAAATAAAGTTTATCATCACTTATACGAGTAATCCCATCATTATAGACATAGAAACAACCAAACATGTTCTTTTTATAATACTTCCCATGCCACTTTTTGGATCTCGTTGCAAGGGTAAACCATGTTCACGCCCTCGTTGATTGTGTCCTCCACTTCAATGGTCAACACGCCTGTGTGCCCATGGAGATACTGCGCTTCACCCTGGAAGCCATAGAACCGATGTGCATATTGCAATTCGAATGTCGTAATACTTCTTATTGTCTTTACTGTTTAAAGATTATACATTGTGTTTATTTAGGATAATTTGGACTTGTCGGTGAAAGATATTTTGCATGAGATCCGTAGGAGAGCGTTTCGACAAATAGCTGTTACCGGGCTTTCTGAATATAGTGTTAAAAAAATATTATATTTTTCTTCTCGTTAGAGATAACAGCAACCGCTTCACAAGTTTTTTGTTTCTGACGCCGGCTTACCCGATACTACGAAAGACAGCGCATTGTCTACCTATAAAATCCAGACAAACTTGTATGTATTGTATATCCGTGTGACATATTTATACAAAAAGATAAGGAAATAAAAAACAAGTGTCTTGATCCTCTAAAATTTTCTTATCCTTTAGCTTTTCATATAATTGTTCAATAGATTTAGTGCCTACGCTAGGCATTTGGTATAAAGCATCAAATCCGTTATATTTAATGAACCTTAAAAGATCTTCTAATTGGTAGATATTATATTTCCTGAGTGCACGTAAAACCCTGAAGTTTATATCCAGTTTACTTAAAGGGGTAATTAATATATCCACATATTCCGCTGGAATATCCTGCTCTTTCCAAACAATCTTTACATATCTGAAATTCTTTTTTGGAACCTCCTCAGAATGTGTCAAAAGAAATTCATTATTCCGGTATTTGATATACATATGGTCTAACTCTCGTTTTAATTCTGAATAAGGTCTCCACTTCAAATGGATCTGTCGAAGCCCCCTTTTATACATGGATACCAGGTTCTTGGACGAAATGCCTGTTATCTGTGAAACACTTTGGAGATCCCTACCTGAAGATAAGGAACAAAAGACTTCCCGTGCTTGTTTGTCCTCAATCAATTCTGCCATCTCCTTTACAATCTCCTTGTAAACCGGTAAGCATACCACTGGCAATAACTCCATATTATGTACATTTGCCTTCTTATCAAATTCTGTTATTTGAATGTTTTCCGATTTCTTCATTTCTTAATCCATTTATCTCTATTTTTCTTTCTCAACTCGCTGGGGGACATTCCGAACATCCTTTGACAGTATGCCGTGAAATGTGAAGACGTACTGAAATCAAAATATCCGGCTATCTCTTTAAAAGAGAGCTCTGGGTTATTAATCATTTCCTGTATATGTCTCGCTTTTTTCTTCTGTATCCATTGATAGGGGCTTTCCCCAAAACAAGAATGAAACTTTCGGTTAAAAGATCGCTCTGATATATGGTACAAGTCGGCAAGTTCCTTGACCGAATCTGCTTTTCTATAGTTATCCAAGACAAATCTTTCAAATGATTCCCTGATATTGGTTGATGCGGAAAAAAAAGCCGCCAGTTCTTTCTTTGTATAAAAACCTCTCAAGACCAGGAGCAGTTCCTGCTGCTTTAGTAAATGCATATGCCTACAAAGCAGCCTTGCGTTCAGATATAGATTGACGGACTCCAATACATTCATCAAGGGCTTTTTGATCGGAAGTATAACATCATTCGTATCAGTATCATTTTCTTTAATTGATAACGAGCTTAAGAAGAGTTTATCACATGTGCTTATGTGTTTATCCCAAAACAAGAGAATACATCTCGAACCTGTTATGGATTCTATCTGGGCTTTTATACTCTGTGGTATGTACAACATCTGTCCCTGTTCCATCTCCCCCTCATAAAATTCCCCTAAATCGAGATTTACCTGACCTTGAATCATAAAGAGCGCACAGGACGACTTGCTGTTGTCAATCTGGTATACATCATCCTTGTCCAGTTGGTGGCAGGAGAATCCGGTATCTGAATTCATCTGATAATTCGAACAACATAAATGTTCTCTCAAATATAATAGTTTCACTTTCTTCTTTCAAACTGTTTATATACCCGTACAGGCGCTACCTGCACGGGTATTTTCTATTCAGGTAAATATTTTTTATAATCATCTGTTATATCCGGGTCAATGACCGGACGTACGGAGAAGGTCATACAACGCCTGTAAACAGTGCTTGTATTGGAGGCGGCCGCCCAGCCGGCAGGACCTCCAGTGGAATTGAGCAGATAACGGCCCGCATGAGTTTCGCTCCTGGCCTGTGCCACGGCGAAAATGACTTCGTTACCCCCTGTATAGCCGCTTAAGAAGGAGCCGTCATAAATACTTCCGGGCAGAGGTGTCTGTATTCCGGATTTGCTCTCGTAATAATATGCGTATCTCAAAGTCACGGCCTCTTTTTGTGACATGATCCGGAATCCGTAAGGAGAAGGGTCAAATACGGTTTTTCCGCCTACATCCTCCGGATTCCCTGTCAGGGAAGGCTGGTTCCATGGATACAGGAACACCCAGCGATCTTTGAAATTATTAACCATCCCATGCGGGAAACATTCATACAGCCAGAAACTTTGATGAGAGACGATGGCGCTTGGATGTTCAATGCTCTGCTTCATCGTAAGAGCGGCCCCTCTCGCTTGCTGAGCATCTGTTTTTCCATAATCCACATCATTTCCCCTTTGTTCCCAAAGGAAATCAAAAGACTTGCCGTTGCCGTCATAGAAGTTCGTATTGACACGAACATCATGTGCTGGGAACGGGTCTTTCCTGCCCCATTGGTATTGCATACCAAATTCCTTAAACTCGTCAGCGCTATACTGTGAATGAACCTTCTCGTAAGCCCCCAACAGATGCGACATCAATTGAACCGTCTCCGGTCCGTCTCCTCCATATTTACCGACCTCCAATACCGTCGGATACTTGTCCACTATCCAGATGTGCCAGGACCAAAGTGTCGGATTCCCCTTGATCTTTCCTGACTTAATCTCTATCAGCACATTCCCCGGTTTCTGTCCGGGCTTGACATAGATATATGAACCCGGTCCGGAACCTCCCTGCTCGGATAATTCACTGAGTCCTGCTCGCTCTATGTCATTCTGCCCGTCGGGCTTTTGAATGTCCGTCCACACGATATTGACTTTCCAGTCATCATCTTCATCCAGTTTATTCAGCATGAAGTCTGATCTGCTTCCGGGAAGCCCTTGCTTACCACTCAAAACAGCGTCATGTTCCAAAAGCTTGTTATAATACCTATAGGCGGTATTCACGCGGGAAACGGGGATAAATATCCCTTGCTTTGCACCTGCTTTGAGCATATAAGTATTCGCTTCAGGCTGCACTATTCCGGAAACCAGTTCCACCTCGAACTCTCTCTCAGGGAAAAGACCGTCAGGGGAATAAATTTTGAATCTCGCCTTTCCGGAGTAAAGACGTGAGGTTGTGATATCGTCAACAGCCGTGAAAGAAACTGGTTTTCCGGAAAGAGAAGGATCCTTCTCATAGAAAGGAGTGAACGTCTCTATCACATCACCCGCTCCGTTATCGGACAAAGCGGAAACCAGTTCGATCTTGTATTCGCTGTTGGCCTTGACATAATATTGCTTCTGTTTGCCGTCCATCAGGTAGATACTGTTGCTGGACACCAGCAATGACTGATGCAGCCATTTGTCGAAGAAGGGGATGGCATTATATTCTTTCTGCAAGAGGCTGAGTTTTCCCGATGCGCTTCTATCGGTTCCCGCATGTGTTATGGTGAAGACATAAGTAGTATTGAAATTATCGAAATACTCCAGATTCTCCGTGATATCGGGAGCTGTCACCGTGTATCTCCATATCCCTCCCGCAAGTTGATCCGCTTTTTCTATTTTGAACGGGTTGGCGGCTTCGGCATGGAAAACGGGTTCCAGGTCATGGGGCTCTGTCTTCACATAGAAAGTGACCTTGGCACCGGCCTCTTCCGCCGTAAGCGTTCGTCCGTCTTTCATTATCACCTTACCAGGCTGCCCATAGCTCTCGCCGTACTGGTTGACCTCGATAAACTCCAGCGGCTGGCTGCACGCCTCGTCCGCGAAGATCCGTAGGGTGACATTGATATCCTTGGACTGCTCAAAGCCAAGGAACCATTTCATACGGCCCGCTTTCACATAAGCGGCTTTCAGCGCGTTCTGGGCATCTTCTGTTTTTTCCGGCCACGTGCGGTCCGTGTCCACTTGCTCCGTGACCGTAAAGGTCACGATTTTCTCGTCGGTCGGTGCTGACTTTCCTGGTTCCGAGGGTTTTATGGAATAGCTGATCCATGCGGGCAGCCCCTCTACCGTGAACCCCTCGGGCCAGGAAGTCTGCACTTTCGCCGTCAGGCTACCTCCCTCCCTATAAAAAGTGAAATGATCATCGCTGACCCCCAGCATATATTGCCCGTCATACTGTACATTGGACATTGTGGACTCGTTCCATACCACGACATTGTACATGATATTGGCGGCCGGCCCTTTCTTTGCGTCCTCTTCCGTGTCGAATCCCGGGCCACCCACCGCCGTGATGTTCACCAAGTAACGGTGGTTTCGCAGTAAGGGCAGGTACTCGTATGTAGCGTCGGCCTCGGTTCCCGTACGTTTCAAATAGTCTATCCGGAAGAATGTCTCCTTGTCGGGACGACTCTTGTCCGCGCCGGTCAGTCCGACAACGATATAGGGGCGTCTCAAGTAATTTTCCGTATCCTCTTCCGGAAGTGTCTCTCCATTGGCTCCTTGCGTGGCACCCGTCGGGGTATTGGCCGCCTCCGGAACATAGACTTCACGTAATAATATTTTCTCATCCGCTATGGCGGATGTCCTGTCGGTCTTTCCTGTTACGGCCGGAGCGGGATCAGGAATGGAAGGCTGTTTCGCCTTTCTATTGGCCTGATCCCAATAAGTCTCGCTCTCGAACGGAGAGATCCGTCCTTTTGTATTGGTATTATAAAAAAATACCTTAGTCAGTGTTATCCCCTCAATGCCCTCGGCTTTCTCGTCAAACGTGGAAGCCCCTTCCGACGTGTCACTCAGTTTAAGCCCTACATCCACACGTGCCACGGCACGGATCAGGTAGATGGTCCCGAGTTTTGGAACGGCGCCGGAACTGTGATCCACCTTGACCGGATCCGAGATTCCCCACATCGGGAGCTCCCCGTCCTTCCATTCCCCTTTGTCGGGCATGGAGAATGTGAAAAGTTCCATGACCTCTTCCCGTGTTTTTCCGGTCAACTCTTCCGCCCCAGTCTCGTCTGACGCGGCAATGTTGGCCAGCACCACGAAAGTACTGGTATTGCCCGAAGAGGTATTTTTCGCCAGCAGGGTCATGGTACCCTTGCTTTTCTTATCATCCGGATCGCCGGAAGGAATGAAAGATGTCACTTTGGCCTCGTATGAGAACTTATTGTCTTTGTCAAACACAAGTACCCTGATCCTCTCCGCCGCCGTCTCGTTCTCTCCCTCCGGCGTAAGGGAGCGGGTCAAGGGATTCCGAAGCCCAAGCCCTTCGACGGACATGGTGACAGATCTCCAGCCATCCTTGGTTGCTATTTCCGTTCTTCTGTCTCCATGCTCATCCAAGGGGTCGCTGCACCCTTGTATGAGAGGTATTCCCATAAATATCGCCAAGAAAGCGAATAGCAAAGTGTAATGTTTGATTCTCATATGTATCTGTTCTTTAAACTGTTTCTCTTTTTGATGACATGAGTGGCGTCTTTGTTACCAGGGGATGGCCACCTCCGTATCCTCCCATTCATCCACGACAACGTCGTACTCCATGTTCTTGGTCCCTTTCAGCGTGGAGAAGACACGGTAGATGGTATTACGACGGATATTGTAATATGCCTTGTCATCTTGCCCAAGATCCGGGTTATGGAGCTCGATCTTGTACGTCTCATCGGGGTCTCCCGTCCGGTAATCGATGGATAGTACCAAGGCCAGCGCTTCCTCTTTCCCGTAGACTCCCGGGGCCACGTAGATATAGCGAGGTGTCTTTCCCGTATATGGGAGCAGCCTTCCTTTACATTTGGCCACAAAGGCGGATTCTCCGGAGCCCTCGTTGGCACCTTCGTGAAAACTGGGCCTTTCCGGTAACAACAGGGGATCTCCCGTGTAGTCCACCCCCCTGATATCCGGGTTACCGCCACCGGTGGCGGTATATTCCCCGGCGGAAGGCAGGACGGAATAACCGCTGGTCTCATTATTCAAGGAGAGTTTCGTCACTCTGGAAAGCGGTAACAAGGGAGACAGGTAGTTTCCCGCGTCATCAACCGTCGTAAGGATAAACTCGATACGGGCATGCGTGCGTTCCAAGAGTATGCTAGGTGAAAGGGTTACCCTGTCATTGCCGCCCATATTGTCCGGAACGTGAAAATTACATTGGCCCACCATGGGAAGATACTTCCGGTTTTCTCCTTGCAGATCGTCGGACGTGAAAATCTCGGTTTTCTCCGTCAGCAGTCTCGGATCCGGAATCATATGCTCTTCCCGGATCTTTTTCAATCCGGATTCGCAATTGACCAATAAGACAAAATTATAATTACCACCCATCAGCTCCAGGTCCAGGGCTATATCGGAGTCCCCTACGTTTATTCCTCCCATCTCTCTCATCTCGAAATGGTCAATGCCGGTTATACCTACCAGTGGATTGGCAGTGCCTTGGGGATAATAGAAAATGACTTTCTCCGGCGATGTCCCGATGTTCTTATAAGCGAAGAGTAGGACATGCTTGACGGTTTTCTCGTATTCCTCCGCACCGATATAGTTCTCCTTCCATTCCCCCCCTGAACGCACAGGGGTTTTCGTCATCCGGGAAGCACCGGTGCCCTTGTTCATTTCCGCCACGATCCGGATAGGAATACCCGTAACAGATCTTTTCATATCTTCCGTATCTGGCGAGCATCCAGTCAATTGTACAATTACCACGCAGGCCGCTGTCAACAACCTTATCACAGTTCCGTATTTCATTATATATCGTTTTTTATAATAATCTCAACTCCTTTCTGATACCACACGGATCTTAAATCTGTCCTGAGATGATATCAGCACCTAGCTCTACGGGACGGGAGACGACATTCCAATCCAAGACGGTCGCCTGTACCAGTGTCCATGTTTCCTTCTCGTACTTGAGTTTCAGAGTTATGGGAAAATCATGGTCACACTCCAGGCTATACGGTGGTTCTCCCGAATCACCCCGGAACATGATGATGTCATCCACCAGATTGGCGGTATAAAGGATCTCCCCGGTTGTCTTGTTGACTAGGGATACGAGCGTGTTCCTGCCTTCCTCCAGCTTCATCAGCGTAAAGTCAGCTTTTAACACCCCGTCCGTATCACGTGTGGCTTCGGCCACGTACTCAAAACGTTCGCAAAGGGCGATCTGCCCGTTAAAGTCATAAACACCGTTATCATCTTCTACCCTTATGACGAATTCCTCGTCCATAGGGAATGGATCGGGGATGGGCCGGATGGTAAAATGTACCCGGTATGTCAGTTCCCGCATATTGAAGGCCACCCGTTCATATACGCTTCCCATATCCTCCCGATTCTCCAGCGATATGGAAGCTAGCCCGACGTACAGAGGCCCTGGGGCTGAAGAGACCCTTCTGTCTTTCAACCGTAGCGCGACCCACATTTCCTGCCTGGTCGTGACGCCTTCCTTGAAACCCGAAAAATCATAAGCCTCCAGGTCACGGCCCCCCCATGCGACAAACGTAAGTTTCCCCGTATGCCGCAAAGTGACGGGCAAGGAATAATCCGCCGAAAGAACCGCCTTCTTATCGGAGAATTCGCTCACCAGCACATCTTTCTCGTCAAAGGCAAATACCCGGACCTGCCTGATATCTGACGGATAATTAGGAAATTGTTCGCAAGGGGTCTGGCTGTAAAAATGGAAATTGACCCCTTGCGGACAATCACTCAAATTGTCGAATACGGCTGAATCGCAACCAATAAGATAACAGGCCAGCAACATGATAAATGTGACAGGATGTACGCTTCTGATTCTCATTTGATATAGCTTATATTTGGATTATTAACCGTTTGAGGTTAATTTATTTGTCTGTTGGAGAAAGAAGGGGGAAAGACTCCCCCTTCCCTCTCAGAAGGTTATGTAAGAAATTGTTGGCTGAGTTTACCTCTTATCTAAATATCATTCAAGAACGATATCACGTGAGACGAGGTTCCACTGGAGTACCTTGGCCTCGACACGCATGTAGGTCTCTTCTTTCTCGATATCCGGATTTTCAGGATTAGTTGGTTCTGTAGGGTCTGGATCAGGCTTCGGCAGATACGGATCTTTAGGATCGGAAGGATCCCACGGCATACCTAGGCCCTGGAAAGCCGTAATTGTCAACAGATAGGTGTTGTTACGACGAGTATTAGCGTTCACAATCGTTTTTCCATCAGCGTTTGTTTGACGGTTCCACAACGCACGGTACGCGCATCTTCCGTTCGTATAGGTATAGGCTCCTTGATCCGGGCTCAACTGGCTTTTCTTTGCGGCTTCCTTGCTGGCATAGATCAGCCCATCGCCTTCTCCTCGATAGAACGTCTCGCCCTTTACCCCGGGTTTACTGATTAACTTCTTTTGATCTTGATCCCAATGCAATACCTCTTTTGGAGTATAAGTCGTATAGACCTTGGCATACGGTAGGCGATAGTAACCGAAATTCTTATTGTCAGGTGTGAGTGCCTCCTTTTTTACGGAATTCTCCAAGAAATAAATACCTGCCACCTTTTTAGCCTCGGTAGCATCTGCCGCAACCGCCTTGGCCGCGTACATGCCAAGATCATCCGCTGTTGAAGTCTCTTCCGGCAAGAGGTTTCCCAAGCGGATCAAATAATCCTTGGCTGTACCGTTCGGATCTTGGGCATTTTGAAAATCAGCATAGTCATCAATAGCGGATGTGAAATCTTTGTAAAGCCCGTCTCCCGCTGTGATTGTACGATCTCCTGCATGGTTGCGGAAAAGATATGTCTTTGCGGCGCCGTTGATAGCCGCATACGTGAGGTTATCAAGATCAACACTTCCTTTTCCGTCAGCTGTTTCCGCATTTAGGTCTCCCCCTTTTGTGACCATGCCTTGCGACACGACACGTTCCATGTCAAAGGAGAATACATTCTGAGCCTCTCCCGTGCCTGTCTTGACTGTTTCCTCGGAGATATTGTCCTTGATGGTTTTCTGCTCGGCCTTCGAGGTCATCACGAACTTTTTATCCGTGGCGAGAGCCGCGATGTCGGCCACCGCGGTAGCCGCACTTCCATACTCCTCGTTCGTGGCCGTTGCGATACCGGGATTAAGAGAGCCCCTGTTAAACAACAACGCCATTGCTTGGGAGCCCGAGGTGGCTTTCCATGGGGCGACCGTGTAAGTTCCGGCCGGTGTCGTTTCCCAGAATTTATTCTCCTCGTCAGCGCTTCCTAGCGTCCAGTCCCGAGGCGTACCAAGAGAGATAAGCCGTAAAGACTCAAGCGTGCTCTCATCTGCTCTACCCGCGTAATCTCCCTGGCTGTCATTTACCGCCCTGGTCATGACATCTTTCATGGTAGAGATGTACATTCCTACGAATGTACTTCCTTCGGTAGGATTCCCTACCGAAGGAACATCGTCATTATTACAGGACGTCATGCCTAAACCTAGGATAGCAACGCCTGCTAAAAGAAATTTTTTTCCTTTCATAACTTAAAAATTAGTGAATAAATAAATTAACTGTTGTTATATAAAGTCTTAACTTTATTCATAAGCGTCTTCGCCATAGAAAGCCCTGGCACGGTCATCCCCCTGCTTATAAGCCTCCTTCAGCAATTCTTCCGCCTTTCTCCAGTCCCCTTTGATATGATAGGCGACCGCCATCGGGAAAAGGGCCCGGCTGTCGTTCCTCACGTCGCTCAACACCCGTAAGGCACCGTCCGCCTTTTTCCCGTATTTTAGCAAGGCGTTGGCATAGTTTAGTGTCACTACCACATCCTCAGGAAACTGTTCGTACGCCTTTTGGAAGACAGGGAGAGGATTCTCCCCCCGCATGAGATATATTTCCGAGAGTTGGTACATCTCGTGTGAGCTCAGACATTCCGGCCTCGTGGCAAATATTTCAGGTAACTCCTCCTGGGTATAAGCCCTTACGTCGAAACTGAAACGAAAGGTCGTACGGCGGAGTTGCGGATAAAACTCTTTTAGGAGGATGCCGTAGGTCCTGCCGTTGTCCAAGTTACGTATGGCGGACTCTCGCTCCGTATCCGTTGGATATCGGTCTATGATAGACAGCAATTCCTCTTTATTGGACAGGGGAGAAATACCTACGAGCTTTTTAAGGCCCTCCCAATCCTCTCCGGCACCGACCGTCCGGTAAGTCGCGGCCTTTTTAAGCCCGGGGTATTTTCCGGAGATATAATTCGAGAGCGCTAGGGTACGCCCTTCCGCCAGTGACTGGTTATATTCCGCTTTACCCTCGGGAGAGGCGAAGCCCTCTATGAGGACCTCTTTTAACTCGGCCCCTTTTATTTCCAGACTTCTTGATATGAATCCTTCCAGCCGGGCGAGCTCCTGCCCGTTATTCGCGAAGGCCTTTCTCAGTTCGTAGCTCGCTACGGGAAAAGTGACCTTGCTGTCAAAGGAGTCTTTATAATACTTGACCGCCACCTTTTCCGGCTCGAGGAAATCATACGCATAATCCTCCTCCTTGAAAACAGGCAGGTCAATGACAGCCACGGTACCTTGATTCTCACGTATGCCACAACCCACGCAACCGAGCAGTTCCTCTCTCACCGTAACATGGCCATCCGCCATCCAGCGTTCGAACGGGACGGATTCCTGAAAGGAACCCCCCTGCTCCTCTATGTCCGAAAAAGGATGGAGCTCATTGTCGAACCGAGATGTCCTGGAATTCTCACCGAGAGCCTTCGACCGCGTAATGGCCTTATATCGTATCCTGCCCGCAATACCGACAGGCGCGAAATCGATCCTGTCATCCCCACTGGCGGAAACCAGTGATGGATAGATGACAAGAACGTCCTGTGACTCCAACCGGGTCATGGCGTCCACATGCAGGGAAAAACGCAGGCTTTTTCCGTTTGCGCTCCGCTTGACCCTCACGTCATATCTCCAATGTAATGGTGATAGGTTCCGCTCAACGACCTCCTGGGCCTGCCCGAATATAGCCGTCAAACCAAGGCAGGCACAGACTGCTGACAGCTTTATGTAATAATGCATCGATCTCATTCACTTCATATTTTTATATCTTATACTAATTTTGCCCAAGGCCTGTTTTATTTAAGTATATAAATAATTGAGAGAGAGACTCTTGTCGGGCCGAGGTAATCGGCGCCTCCCTTCCCCGTCCTTTGTCCGCAAGCCGTACATTTGAACTTGTCATATCTCACGTGCGCGTATCCTATCCCCAAAGCGGCTTCAAAATTGAGTCTGTCGGATAAAATCCAATGATAACCGGCACTGATGCCGCCACCGTAGAAATAGCCTTCATAACGGTGCGCCTTCATCTCTTTATGCTTGTTCTGAAGAATAAAAGGGATGTTTATCCCACCGACATTCATCTGGCCTCCATGCGCGTGCAGCCCGAGAAACCAACCGTTGAATCTCTCGCAAGCCCAATATCGTATCTCGGGTTGCACAAGCCAATGGCTCCATTTCCTTGTCTTGTATCCATCTGCGGTGGGATCGTTCTCATAGAAGAAAAAATTCATGCCCACCTGGGTATCCAGGGTCCATTTTTCCCCCAGAGAGAACTCCAGCGAGAGGTTGGGAGTCAACAGCGCATCGTATACGAGATTGTTCTTTATCGCAACCCTTTGTGAAAAAACTGGCAAACTGAATAACAGGAAGAAGAAAAAAATACTTTTTTTCATTTTGACACTGATATTATTTTTAGCGACCGAACCGTTTGGTTCATAACGTTAATTCTTGATGATGCAAAGTTATAAAAGCATAATGCTACACTTGTTACATAAAACAGACAATTAGTTATCGATAAAAGTCATTTTGAACGAGTTATGTCCGTAATATCAACAATAAGACATAATTCTTGATGGTTTCTGCCATTCCGTTCGCAGTAATAGTACAAGTTTCATCATACCACAAATCCTCTCATCGTATCTGTAGCCGTGTCGTATTTTTTTATTCCATGCACGCAATGGTGACAGCATTAGAACGAACAAGGTCCTTCTGAAATATGATAGTACCGACATCAAGAGAGCGAGGCACTTCCCGATGCAACGAGAGAACGAGTGCGGAAACCGGTATCTTTAGAACGATCTCCCCTTTCGGGGCCGGAGATCTACCTAAAAGAGGGGCCGTGGACAGCCTGGCCATCCATTCCATCGTGATGTTCATCGGCTGTATTCGTCCTTTTCCGGAATCCAACTGTCTATCAAATCCCTGTGCCCGTCCATCCACTGGCGTACGGCTCTAGTCTCGGTCCCGCTGGTTTCCTCTATGGCCCGCATCAGGGAGCTGATCTCGGTATCGGACAGGTGGATATTTCCCAAAAGGGCGGCAGCGAACGGATGCTCCTTACTGAATCCTTTCCTAGCGATGGAATGGATTTGCTCGGCCTCCCCATAAACGTTTCTCGAGTCTTCCAGCACCCTCAGGCGAAAGCGGTCAAACATCCAGTGCGGGGTCCAGCCGGTCACGACGATCCATTCCTTCTTGTCGATGGCCTTCTTCAGCAATGCCGTCATGGCGGGACCGCTGGAGATCATGAGCCTGTAATCCAGGCCGTATTCAGGGATGGCTTTCTCCGTGCATTTCATGATGCCGGTACCGGCGTCAATCCCCACGATCTCCCCGGAAAACCGCTGGGTATGGGCACCCAGTTCCTCAATCGTGTGGATTGGGACATATTCAGGTACCACAAGCCCGATACGGGCGCTGTCGTATATCTGCCCGAGGATTTCCAGCTTACCATCGTATTTCTGAAAATAATCGGCATGGGTCACCGGCATCCAACTGTCCATGAACACGTCAGTCTTGCCTCTTGCCAGAGAGGTGAATATGGGGGCGATGTCCGCATTCAAAAGTTCGGTCCTGTATCCCTGTTCCGAGAGGATCTCCTTGGCCAGATAGGTGACCGCTATCCCTTCCGCCCAATTCGCATAGGCGATGCGGATTTTCTTGTCGGATATGTTACCGCACGAGAAGAATATCGTGACGGCCAGCAGGGTCGTGAAAAGTATCGTTCTGTTTCTCATAATCATTCTGTCTTTTATTATATGTGTCATTCCTTTTGTTTTTTTCGAGCCATTCCCTGCGTGATCCGGTCAAGTACGATCGCCAGTATCACGACGGCAATACCCCCCTCAAATCCCATGCCTATCTTCATCTGGGTGATACCTATCAAGACCACTTCCCCCAGGCCTCCGGCTGAGATCATGGCGGCTACCACCACCATGGAGAGCGACATCATGATGGTCTGGTTGATACCGGCGAGAATGGTGGGTAATGCCAATGGCAGCTCCACCTTGAACAGGAGCTGGCTGGGAGTGGCCCCGAAAGAGCGGGCGGCTTCCACCACGTTCTTCGGCACCTGCCGGAGGCCCAATGCGGTGAGCCTCGCTACCGGAGGCAGGGCGAAAATGATCGTGGCGAAGGCTCCCGGTACCGTTCCCAGTCCGAAAAATAGCACCGCTGGTATCAGATAGACAAAGGCCGGCATGGTCTGCATGCAGTCAAGCACCGGCTGCAAGATCTTGTTGCAGCGTCCGCTGCCTGCCATCCAGATCCCCAAGGGGATTCCCAGCAGCAGCGCCATGCCGGTGGAGGAGAGTACCAGGGCCAGGGTCTGCATGGTCTCCTCCCAGAATCCCATCCCGTAAATGAGCGACAGCCCCAGGAGGGTGAAGATCCCTGTCCCCCTGCCACTCTTGTATAACGCCAGGAAAGTGAGTATCGCGATGGTTATGTAAAAAGGTATCCCGAGCAGGACGCACAGTATCCCGTCGATAACACCTTCCACTCCCAGACTCAGCAGGTCAAAAAACGATGCGCCGTGCTCAGTCAGCCATTCCACGGCCATTTCTATATATTCTCCTATATTTATCATAATTCTATTGCGTTTTGAATGATTTCATTGATTTCTTCCTTGTCTTTTCCCGTCACCTCGATAATGAGCGACGAGAGCGGTACCATTCCCTCGAACTCCCGTTTCTCGTTGACCACCCAGATGGGCGAGTTGGTCTTCGTCATCAGGGGGAGTATGTCCTCCACCACGGTATCGCCCAATATGGAGTGTACCTCTTTCCTTACGATAGAGTCGATGTTCAGGATACGCTCCTTCCTTAATTGGAGAAGTTCCTTCAGATGGACCTCGCCTACCAGTATGCCATCCGGATCCACTACGGGCAACACGGTTATTTTACGTTCTCTCATCTTCCGGATCAGGACCTCCGGTCCCTCTTTTCCCTGCCTTGCCACCATAGGCTTGTCCACCATGATGGATGCGGCGGTGATAATCCTGCTGCGGTCCACGTTCTCCACGAAACACCTCACGTACTTATTGGCGGGATCGGTCAGGATCTCCTCGGAGGTACCGATTTGCTGTATCTCCCCGTCACGCATGATGGCGATACGGTCACCGAGCTTGACAGCCTCCTCCAGGTCATGCGTGATAAATACGATGGTCTTTTTCACCTTCGACTTGCAAGGCCAGCAGCTCGTCCTGCATCTGTACCCGTATCAGCGGGTCCAAGGCGGAGAAGGCCTCGTCCATCAGCAGGACTTCCGGATCATTCGCTAAGGCACGTGCCAGTCCCACCCGTTGCTGCATGCCTCCGGACAGCTCGTTGACCATCAGGTCGGCGTATCCGTCCAGCCCGACCAGACGCATGCTTTCCGCCGCCTTTTGCTCGCGTTCCCTCTTTTCCTGGCCTTGAAGCTCGAGTCCGAAAGCGATGTTCTGCAATACGGTATAGTGGGGCATCAGCCCGAAATGCTGGAAAACCATCGCCAGCTCCTTCCGGCGCAGGGAACGCAACCGTTCATCCGGAACTCCGGCGATATCCTCCCCGTTAATCAGTATCTCACCGGAAGTGGGCCTGTTCAAGCGGTTGATACACCTGAGCAGGCTTGACTTGCCGCTTCCCGAAAGTCCCATGATCACGAATATCTCACCTTCCCGGACAGAGAGGCTCGCGTTGTTCACGGCAACCGTACATCCGGTCTCCTTCAGGAGCTCACTTTTACTTTTCCCTTTTTTCAGCATCTTGAAAGCCTTGTTCCTTTCAGAGCCGAAAATCAAATACAAATCCTTGATCTCAATTTTATTTTTATCCATAATCCTTTAAAAATAATATCCTATGTTTATATTAAACCTGACATTCCAGTTGTCTTCCGTTCCACCGGCAAAGGCTTCGTCCCATACGTCGCCAAGCCATGCGTGATTCCTCCCCACGGCATAGTCGATGTAGGTGAAGACCTTTCCTATCGCCAAAGAACACCCCGTCACGTTCTCCAGGCTGTCATTAAACCCGGCGACGCGTTTGTTGAGTAGGCTGAAATCATTGTACAGGCAGATATCGTCCAGAAACCACTTGTTCACGGGGATCCGGTAGGACAATGACACCGTATATATATCCGCCCTGGAGGCGATCCGGTAAGACGACCCGTAAGCCGCCATCGTCACCACACTTCTGTCTTCCCCTGGAGCCCGCACGGGTCTGAGATTATAGTTGGTATACTGCATTTCAAGGTTCCACCGCCGATAGTCGGCTACGTAGTGCAGGGCAAAAGCGGTACGGAGTCCTGTCTTTCGTGTGTCCATATTATACAAACCTCCCATAAGAACCGAACCTCCGAGTTGATGTCTCCACAAGTTTCCGAAATGATATACCACCCGGATATTGCCCTGATGCGCCTCCTTATCGCATCCGGCGATGTCATAGGCATAGCGGCTGGCGGACAGTTCCGAGTCTCCTCCGGTCCCGGAAAGGTCGGCGTTCTGGAAATAGGCGAGCGACAACTCCCAGCGGTCCTTATGGAAGAGGTATTTTATCCCCATGTCCGCATCGTCCTCAAGACCGGCATAATAGTTCAGGTTGAAGAAATAATTGTTACCCGTATAAGGCAGGACACCGAAAGGGACCGTTGTCAGGCCTATCTGTAACCGGTGTGAATCATTGAAACGATAGCCTATCCAACCTTCCCTGAGCATGCCGCCTCCCGAGGAAGAGGGATAGAAGCGGTAATCCACCGCTAAATCGATTTTTTTATAGGAAGCGTTCACGTTCAGACGGAGCACGTCGAAGTCGAATTCTCCGCCACGATTCCGGCTTTCCGGTTTCCAGTCTGAGTAATTGTAGTTGAACCGGAGTGCGCCTCCTATTTTTAACCTCGGTTTTTCCTGCGCTGTCACAGGCAAAATGATATTTATCGCCAAAAGGAATGGCAATAGCAAACTTTCTTTATATCGCATAAAGTCACGTTTTGGCAAGGCATTTATCCAATACCTTGCAATGGTTTATAAAATGATTTTCTTAAAGCAGGCCCTGCGTAATTTCTAAGAGAGGATGAAAAGTTATCCAATGCGTAAAATAGAACTAAATGTACTTAAAAAGTAGTTGGTTTTCGCCTGCGAACTTTTGCAAAGTTAAGAAAAGCAAATGAATATACCAAATTTAACCCAAGAGAACCCTTGAAAATGTGGGACCGAGCTTTTAAAAATGCAAGAAAACCGGCAGCCCCCGTTCTTTCCACTAACCCTGTAATGTTTTCGACATTATCTCGCTACAGAAAACATATATTTTAATATTGACACGTAAGACATAGTCTATAAACCAAATCTCTTGATTCATACTAAACATGGCGGAAAGTATCTGACTCTTCTCAGATTCATTTGATAAACGTTCCGTTCCTCAATTCTTCGAAAGATTCTCGCAGCTCCTCGTGGGTATTCATGACGATGGGACCTCCCCAGGCGACCGGTTCCCTCAAAGGACTGGCGGCGAGCAGGAGAAAACGTGCGCCTTCCGCTCCGGCCTTCACAACCACGGGCTCATGTGTCCTTTCTCCAGGAGCGGAAACGGAATATAATATGGCGCACCCCTTATCCTCGATCGACCGTTGTTCCGGATCGGGGATAAGCGAGCCTTCCAGTAAATAGATAAATAGTGTCTCATTATTGTGGGCCTCCTCGTAGCTCCATAAAATGCCGGCAGGCAAGGTTATGTCCAGATATGTAACCCGGGCGTGCGAACCGTTCAGAGCCCCCCGTATCCCCTGATAGCAACCGGATAGGATACGGACGGTCGCTTTATCGGCCACCACCGGGATATCGGTTAACGAGATATCTCTATATGTAGGTGGCACCATCTTTTTCGTAGCGGGCAGGTTTACCCACAACTGGCACCCGAGCAGCCTTTCCGAAGGCTGCGGCATCTCCTTGTGGAGTATCCCGGATCCGGCGGTCATCCACTGACAGCCCATAGAGCGGATCACCCCCTTGTTTCCCAGGCTGTCCTCATGCGCCATTGTTCCGCTGACTAAATAGGTTACGGTCTCTATTCCACGATGAGGATGCCAGGGAAATCCCTTTATATAATCCTGAGGATTGGTGGAGTCAAAACCGTCAAGCATCAAGAACGGATCGAAATCCTGTATCGTCCGATCCCCCAATATACGGCGCAGACGCACACCCGCCCCGTCAACTGCGTTCCGTCCCCTTACAATTCGGGTCACTTTTCTTTGTCTCATATTGCTGTCATTTCAATATTAATTATCCTTTCTCTATTCATGTGTGAATTCACAGTCCACAATAATCCGTATATCGTCTGCAATCATGGCCGGAACAAACTTAAGACCGAGATCAAACTCTGAGCGTTTGATTTTGCCGCTAAGACGAACGCCTACTGTGTCTTTTTAGATACGGGACTCTTCCTCTTCCCTATCAGTAGTACTTCCAGCTCTATCCTTTGGGTAACCCCGTGAAGTGTAAGGTCTCCATATATTTTTCCTTTCCTGGTCTTCTCCATCTTTATCTTTGTACTTTTAAATGTCATTAGGGGAAAGACCTCCACATTAAAAAAATCTGGAGAACGCAGATGGTTGTCCCGTGCCACCACGCCCGTACTTATACTCGTGGTCTGCACTTCCGCCAGGATATGCGTATTCTTATAATCGTCATTTGCCTGCCTTACAGAGATGTCAAAATCCGAGAAATATCCGCTGACAAAGGAGAGCCCCGCATGTTTCACCTCAAAACCGATACGAGTATGATCGGGATCATCCTTCCATATGGCAGCCAGTGCACTGAGGTTGGTAGTTATCATAAATAAATAATAACAAGATGAAAATTAGTGCTATCATAAATCAAATAACATTTTTGAAAGGCGTATATTATTCCATCTGGTTTCAGGAGAATAAACCCGCCTTCGTTTTTATAGTCCTTCCGACCATATCATTCCTTAAGGGTCTCAACGAAGAAAGAACCATTATCCAACAATCCCTGGACAAACACAGGAACAGTCTCCTTACGCTCCCAGTCCCTTTGCAGTTCACAAATATATTGCGTAACGGAGGTCAGACGGACTCCGGCCTGCTCCATCCGCCTAAGGGCAATCTCATGGGCTACTTCGGATGTGCCACCAACAGCATCAACAATGGTATATACCTCATATCCCTCTTTCAACAAGTCCAAAGCGGGAAAAGAAAGACACGCCTCTGTCCATAGCGCACAAATCACTAATTTTTTTCTCCCTAGTGCCTTGACCGCTTCTTGAAAATCTTTGTCCTCCCATGAATTGATTGAGGTCCTATCGATCTCAGGCTGGTCCGGAAGGACCTTTTTGATCTGGGGAATGGTAGGCGTATTAAGACCAGTGGCGACATTTACCGTAGTTAAGACAATCGGGACGTTGAAACCTTTAGCAATCCGGCATACATTAGATATATTTTCCACCAATTTCTGTCTGTCCATAGAAGTAATGGAATGAACCTGTATTGGTTGATAATCAATTACTAACAACGCTGAATTTTCAGGTGTCAACAAATGATCCGTCTTAGGATCTCTAATAGGCTTAATACTGCTCATTGTATAATGTTTTATAGTCGTTAAATAATTATTGACATGATGATATCCTCTGTTTTTCAGAATCTATTTACTACGACAAAGTTCGTGAATTTTCTCCGTTACGATGTGTTCCTAATAGAGCGGTATTTAGTCCATCACGATACACCTTGCCGGAGATGTGAAGATGATTATCCCATTTGCATATTTGATTTTTTTTTGTATTTTGCGTTCGCATTTTTAGATGGACGCTGATTTTGTTTATCGGACATTCTAATTTGAGAGACTGACCATTCTAAGAAATTTTATCATTTAATTATGTGATTTTTTGACAACATGGATCATACCAAAGATACACTATTGGAGTTGATACGGGGAACGTTATCGACAACCATATATAATCAAGGAGTCTATATCCTTAATATAGAAGAAATTCTTGATAACTATAAACGTAGGATGTTCCATGCCGGTTTTTTCTATTATATGCTGGTAGAGAGTGGAACGGCCAAATTCATGATAAATTGCCATTCCCTTACCTTAAAAAAAGGTGATATGCTTCTCGTTACTCCCAGGATGTCTGTTTCATTGAAATCCAAGAGCATGGAATTTAACTCCTATGGTATATGTATAGAACCTTCCTTTTTTGACTCATTAGCAGTAGGAAGTTATGCGTATAAAAGCCTCTATAACGCTGGTTCTATGACGTTGGCTTTACAGTTGGATAATGATGATTTTGCATATGTGCATAAAACATTAGAGCTACTGGTTCATAGCCTCACTTTTAATTATCCTGTTGAAATGATGAGTCATTTGGTCAATTTCCTATTATTACAAATAACAAAAATTGTTGACAATCAAAGTGCGCGTTCCTCTGGAAAGATCAGCCGTCCTGACGAACTGTTCCGCTTGTTCAGAAAATTATTGGCCGAACATTACCGACATGAACATACCATTGCTTTTTATGCGGACAGGCTTCATGTGTCCCGTCCTTATCTTTCAAGGATTATACGTCAGGTTTCTGGAAAGACAGTAAATATCTATATAATGGAGGCCCTTCTCTCTGAAGCTAAACGTTTGTTGACGTTTACAGATTTGGCAATAAAAGGTATTGCGGAAAGTTTGGGGTTTGCGGATCAATCGTCTTTCGGAAAGTTTTTTAAGAAAGGAACCGGAATGTCACCCCTAAATTTTCGTAACAAAAATCAAACCTCTATAGAATAAACACTTATCTGTTCCTGAACACCTGTATATTCTCTCTTATCTAGCTTCTTCCTGCCATTGTTTTTTAGGGTACGAGGCCGGTTATTCACGAGAAGGCAGTTTACGGGCTTAATTTTCCCGTCAAGCCAAATGCTAGCTGTTTTCTTCTAACCAAAGGCAGAAACAACCGTTCCATAAGCCTTTCTTGTTTTCAACGGGTACTTTGTTTCTGCCTTTGGCTATGATTTCAGCGGCTAAATCGCTTTTACGCCCGACAACGTGTTTTTGTGGCTTTCCGTTGATGATGGCCTCGATACGAAAGTCATGCCGGGTGTCCTCGATAACGTTGATTTCTGATACCTGAAAACTGTCTTTGTTTCGTATGGCTCGATGACGGTGGGCAAGCAGTGTTTCATGGCTTCTCCTATGGTCGGAGATACTAAGGTGAAAAGATGTCAATCCCCCCTCTAACACTCACAACATTATTTCCCATGTCTTATCCTTTTCGGTTTTTTTATTCATCATTTATTCCATTGTATATGCTGAAACAGGTACCGGCAGTAGGCCGTCCATCTGTTCCAAGCAGTTCACTACCCGTAATAGGAAAAGAAAGTTCCCCATATCGATATTGTAGACCTTTCCATTCTCAAACAGGCGCAAGGTGATAAGGCTGACACCGGCTTTCTCGGCAGCCTCTTGCCGGGTGGGCCCATAGGCTAGTCTATATTCCTTAAATCGTTTGACTAAATCCGCTATGACTTCTGGGTTAGCCATGGCTTGGGTGACGTGATTCGTTGTCTCGCTGCAAGGGTAAATATATTAACTGCTAAATCAAAATATGATAGGTTACAACTAATATATTTACTATTATATTGAATTGTGCGAGATGTCTTTGTGTACTAACCTCCCAATTCCATGCTTCGCTTATTCCCGTCTATAATTGGGCTTTGAGCAGGCTTTATGTCCTGAATACTTTTTAGCATTCTTTCCATTTGGAATATTTTGGCGGCAGCGATAAAGGTGGTGGATGATATATCCGGCTGGAGGCTTTTCAGTACGTTATCCGATGGCTGATATCCTTTCATCTTCAACTCCAGGATGGTGTTGAAGTCATCATCTCGCATAGCCTTTATGAAGGTCTGTTCTTGTTCGTTGACAATATTCGGCATTTGGATCGTATGCGGTTGCTTACCGAACAAGAGCAGATTTTTTCCGATAAAATCAGCGTGTTCCGGTTTGACCCCGCAATCCTTGGCTGTTTCAAGCTAGTGCGATACGGTTTCCTGTACCTTTTCGATAATCTGTTTGTGTTCCCGGATACCCATGTTCTCTCCCACTTTTTGCAGATCTTCCATCGTGAAATTGTCTTGTTTGCCATTGAGTGACAGTTGGTGACGGTTCGTCCATTTGCCGCCCGGTGTGTATGAGTAGCAGAGGTCGTATGCAGGAGACAGTTTCCACTTCCCTTGTTTATCCATCAGGAAAGAGAAGTTCTTGCTATGGTCGTCATGGTTCCGGCTCATGACGTTGAACACCATACGCCGGTATAGTTCTTCTTGTTGCGGATAGGGCAGGTTCATCTGCCGCATGAAACGGAAGATCTCTTCGTATGAACGGCGTTAGTCACGGTCATAGTGGGCAATCCCGGCTAATGTTTGTACATGGATCTTCTCTCCGTTTTCCACACGGTCGAAACGACGTGTCATGAAGTGGCATGACTCTTTTTCCTGAAGTAACCGGCATTCCATCATATCGATACCGCAGGCTTTTGCCATCCGGTGATAGGCATATTCGATGTTACCTATTCCTCGTGGATTGTCCGTTATCTGCGTGTGTTCGCTGTATTTGCCACCATCAAATTTCAATAGCCAGTACCCGAAGCCTTCGGGGGCTTTTACCTGTCCGGAGCGTACTTCTCCGGTGATATCGTTATAGGCGATGATTGCTTTGGGCTTGGCACCTCCGGCGGATGTCCCCACTTTCAGTATGTCCAGTATGTTTCTTCCTTCCTGACGCAGTTGGGCCTGAAATGCTTTCCTGTCCGTGAATATGGATTTGGCAAGCTCCGTCAGTTCCTCGATATGGAGGACCGATGACTCGTTCATGCCGTTGATCGGTGAGTACGGCTCAAACTCCAGTGCGCCCATACCACGTTTACCTACATAGCAAAGCCTGTCTAAAGGGGTGATCTCTTCTCCGGACAATCCCCGGCTGGCGAACCACTCGTTGATGATCTGGTTTCCGAAAGTATCCGGCAGTGAATCGGCGAACAATCCGGGCAACCCTTTGAAACAGTCCGTACGGTTTTCAAGGAACTGGTAGGGCGTGTTTCTGTACTGGGCAATGGGCATAATGATAGGAGAAATGTCAAGACCAGAGCGGATGAACTTCCGTTCATAGTCGAACAAGGCAGAATTGCTTTCCTTTTCCCAATAGAGAGAACCTACGCTTTCTCCCCACAGCTTCACGTCTACTATTAAATCATTCATGGCTATCTTGTTTTAAATGGCGTACACGGTAACGTTTTTTCCCTTGCAGTTTTTTGAGTTCTATCGGGCTGATCCGGATTTCCGGTACCAGTTGTTCCAGGTTCTCCAAAAGGCCGAGTGAACGAAGTACACTGATGAACAACAGCAGCGATACCGATTTGCCTTTCTCGATGTTCGCAACGGTCAAGGGGCTTACACCGGAAGCCGTTGCCAGTTCTTCCTGCGTGATGTGCTGCCTGATACGTGTCTCTTTGATGCGTTGGCCGATTTTCACCAATACAGCCGGGTTGCTCATTTCATTCCACATGGTTGTTCCTTTTTTGTAAATATACAAATAATCTATATAAATAGATGGATTAATCTTGAATATTAGAGTTAATCTATATAAATAAAATGATTATGGTTGTCTAGATTTATCTGTTATTCTTTTTTGAACATAGATGGATTTAATAAAATCACAACACATTGTGATTTTATTTGTTTTTCATGTTTTAAATTGGTATTTTTGTCGAAAAATCACAATATACTGTGAATATGAAAGAGATAGGAAAGATTATCAGGGAACGCAGGAAGAGTTTGAGGGTTAATCAGCTGGAGTTATCCGAACTGGCAGGCGTGGGTATCAATACGCTGGTGGCCATCGAGCGTGGAGAAGGTAACCCTAAATTGAAAACATTGCTTTCCATACTTGACACGCTTGGGCTTCAAATGACTATCGAATTGAAAAGTTGAATTTAACGGTTAATTGAAATGAGACAATGTGAGGTTTATTTGCACGGCATTAAAGCCGGAATGTTGACAGAAGAGGATAATGGAGAATATACATTTATCTATGATTCTTCTTATTTGGAGAAAGGGGATTGTCCATCGGTCAGCTTGACTCTTCCATTGCGTGAAGAACCGTATCGGTCAACGGTCTTGTTCCCGTTCTTCTTTAATATGTTGTCGGAAGGTGAAAACCGGAAATTGCAATCTCAGTTATTGCACGTCGATGCCGAAGATGACTTTGGTATACTGCTGGCCACCGCCCACTATGATACCATAGGTGCCGTAACCATTAAACCTGTATTGCCATGATCACCTTGACGGTTTGTCCTTCAACACTGGCGGAAGGGTTCGATACTCATTCTCCTGCCGCACGTAAAAAAATGTTTGACGATAAAATGGTATCTCATTATTTGAGAGTGCCAAGCCCTTCGACCAACAGTAAAGAAGCCAATGAAGCTATACGAAACGCGAAGCGAATCTCACTGTCGGGCGTACAGCCCAAGTATTCGGTAATTGTTGATGAACAGGAATCGTATCTTCGTTATACACAGGAAGGCGAGCAGGGAACATATATATTGAAGCCGTGTCCCAGCAGTTACCATATACTGAACCGGGATTATTGCGCTGCCAATGAGCATTTGACCATGCAAATAGCGGCACAGGTATATGGAATAGAAACGGCGGCCAACGGGCTTTGCTTTTTCAATAATGATGAAGCCGCTTATTTGACACGGCGGTTTGATGTTCATGACGGGAAAAAATCTCAGCAAGAGGATTTTGCGGCACTGATGGGATATACGAAAGCGAATGGCGGAAGTGATTATAAATATTGCAATGGCAGTTATGAAGAGTGTGCGGAGATAATACAGAAATATGTAAAAGCTGCCCGGATTGATATACTTCGTTTCTTCAGGTTGATTGTATTTAATTTCATCTCTTTGAATGACGATGCGCATCTGAAAAATTTCTCGCTGATTAATAGTGGAGATGAATATCGGCTTTCTCCCGCATATAACCTGATAAACACCTCATTGCATTTGACTGAACCCAGGAGATTCGCTCTTGATAAAGGATTGTTCAAAGAGGGGATGAATTTGGGGGATACCCATCGGGTAGGTCGGAAGGATTTCGAGGAATTTGGGCGGCGCATAGGGTTGGGCGATAAATTGATAAAGCGTGAAATTGATGGGTTTATTCATGAGAAACCGTTGGTGCAGGCATTGATAGATCGGTCTTTCCTATCAGAAGAACTGAAAAAGCAATACAGGTTGTCTATGAGCTACAGGTGTAAGATGCTTTCTTTGCAATAAAAAGTGGTAAGGCTTATCGGTAAATTATATCTTTGTTTTTCATATTGTTCGTATCTTTAAAGTAAAGTGATAATGATGATGTGTATGTGCCCCGGTATGTCTATCATTGTGGCAATGAAAGCAGAGAGAGGATTGATTTTTAAGTATTGTCATGGCAAAAGAACTGATCGTGTTCCCAGGATTCTTGGGGAAAATTATAATTCCGACCTGATAGAACGGTTGTATGAGGCAGGTGGCAATGTCATGCTGGATCTTATCATATACCTGAGCAGCCATCACCTGAAAGACCTGTTCGGTACCTCTTGGTTCTCTGTGGAGGATTTTTGCCACAAGATGGGTTATAACCGTACCAACTTACAGCGGAAACTGACCGAAGAGCAGTTGACAGCTATGTTCGGAAGCAGGACACCCCCGAAATATGTAGTTGCCGGTACGGCAGGGAAATCGGTCACTCACCCGATAGAGACGGTATTTGAGGCGGCGATCTATAAATTGGGATTGGAGAACTTGTATTATCCGGTAGCCGGTGAAGATGGCCGTACATCTTATAACTTCGTGCAGATCTTGAAACGATTTGATATTGTTTCCGACTTCGAGACAAAGAAATCGACGAAAAGGCTGTATTCGGCGGTGATAAGCCCGGAGATTAAAGACTTCATGTTTTCGCTCTATAACCTCTTGGAACTTCAGGATTATCGAAACTTACCCAGCCGTTATCGTTATTTTTACTTGGAGCTATCCAAGATGATTTACCTGATCAAGTATAAAGTCAAGAATAACGAAACTCCTTTCTATGTGCTGACAGTCGATCAGCTGGCTAAGAGGTTGGGGATAGAAATAGCTGAACCCAAATATCGGAAAAAGAAAATCGCCTCGATACTTACGAAGATGAACGGCTACCTGAAATATACCAATTTCAACTTTTCCTTCATCAAAGGTGAGCATGATAGATGGGCTTATACCGTTTTGTTCTCGTTTCCCCAAGATACGTTGCGTTATTTCGATGAAGGACAGTATGCGGTCGTGACGAAGCGATTTTATAAGAGCCTGCTTAAGTTATATGTGGAGCTGGTTTATCCTGAGATAGAGTTGGAATCCAGAGGAAAGGAAGTGAAAGAACAGGAGAATGATAAGGAACTGTATGGCGAGTTCCTTCAGTGGGCCAATTTCTCTGAAAATATCGAGAAGAAAAAGCAATTATATATAAATGATTTTGTGGCTGTTTTCGGCAGGTTTCCCGAAGGGTGGACACCAGAGAGGCAGCAGGAAGTTCCTGATCCGGAAAAATTCATTTCTTCAAAGAGTGGTGCTGATAGAAAGTCCCCAACTGTGTAAAATCGTTCACTTTTCACGTTTTTTTTGCTGTTTTAGTTGTGTACAGATGTCCCGTTCTTTACTTCCAGCTGTATGCGACCGTCCCTCTTTCCTGCTCCAATTGTGTACAACCGTCCGTAATATAGTGATAGCTGTGTGAAAGTATCCACTCTTTTCAAGAAAGGAGTGATAGGGGGGTAAGTCAGTACATGATTGTTATATAGTCGAATAAAGAAACGGAATCTTCTAAAAAAGCCTGATAGCTGTGTAAAATGATCCACCATATTACATAAGTATACCTAAAACCCTAACCCTTTATATTCCCCGAAAAACTACATACAAAGAAATGACCGGGAAAATGAATTTTCCCTTCACACGCTCCATACTTACTTTCGGAAAAATATTTTCCGGAAGTAGATGTTGAATTTTACGGTTTTTAATATGCCTGAAAGGGTGTCTTGCTCTTTTACGCTAAACTTATTTCTAGGGCGTTCCCTTTCGGGCGGGCTATCCGTTGCAAGTCCTCGTTACCCTCCGGGCTTTTCCCTGCTATCCCTAACGCTTTATGCTCCGGCTATGCCGGAAGAGAGGTATGATGATTTTTTCCTGAACTGATAGGAACATTGCGAAGGTAGGCGGGGGCGGAACGTCCGATATTGAAAAGCCAAATCTCCAGCCTTCCCTTTGGGAAGGTAGTATTTACCAGTTCAATCCCGTCCTAATATCCGTCTTTCCGCTTTCTCTTCAAAGCACTGTTCCCAATCAGTTGAGGAAAAATTTATGGTTGGGGCGACAAGCGATGTTTGCGAGTATTAATCTTTTAATTTTTGGCAGTATGAAAACGAAGAGAACCGTATTTGAGGTGAATGACGTTTATCGGGTGATGGAAAACAGCGAGTTGATCTATGTCTTGACGAACAGTGAGAAACTGAAACATGAGGAATATAAGTATGAACAGATGGAAATGGACGGGTTGTTTTTGTCTGATGTACTGGAAACATTGACACCCAGCCGTAAAAAAGTCGCTTATGCGGCGATTGAGCTGTATAAACGGCTGAAAGAAGGACAAGTCGAAAATCCCGCGGTTTTGTCCAGCGGTAATGTTTGTAAAATGATGCATCCCGTTTTGTGCGATATCACTACTGAAGAGATGTGGGTGCTGTTGTTGAACAGCTCGTCCAAACTCATCCGTAAAGTCCGTATCTCATGCGGTGGGATAAATACCGCCCCTGTGGATATACGGGTTATCATGAAGCAGGCATTGTATTATAACGCCGTATCTTTTATCATGGTGCATAACCACCCGTCAGGAGCACGCAAGCCTAGCAGTGCGGATGACCGCTTGACGGAAGCGGTTAAAAAAGCCGCTGAAACATTAGACATCCGTCTGTTAGATCATGTGATTGTTGCCGGTAATATATATTATAGCTATGCGGACGAGGGAAGATTGCAAAAAAGGTAAAGATGGACGGGAGGAATCCCGTCTGCCTGAATTTCAGCTTCGGGGTTCTTTTTTGGCAGTCATCCCCAAAAAAGAGCCCCAAAAATGCTTTTCTGACTATCGGATACGATATCGTAAAATACGCAAAGACGTAGCTTTTCAGAATAAATACATATCTTCACGTTAAAGGTAATCGGAATGAATATATTTTCTGCTTTTGATACAAGCGTTATGGTGGCTCTCTTACTGGGTATTGAGTTTCTTAGGAGTGATATCCGAACGATTCTCTATTGTAAAAGGAATGATCCCAGGATTCTTAAGAGTTGCTTATATACGCTGCTTATATTATTGACAAGCCTTTATTCTATCGTGGTCGGTGCCATGCTTCATCCGGAACCCGTACCTGTTTATGAATTGATGCCCGGTTTTCAAATAGGGGTTTATGGCTTTTCCTTCTCGTTTATATTACTTGCTATAGCATGTCTTTATCGTAAAATATTACCTTTTGTCCTTGGGGGATACGCTATAATATATGTAATAGGTGTACTGGTACCGTTACTTAGATTTGTAGTGGCTATGATGGATTATTTCGCTCGAGCAAGGGTGTAGCTGGTTAATTTATTGATTGTATCGGATCGCCCTTTCTGTGGGTTGCCTCCCCCCTATTCTTTTCCTCCGATCCAGGTCCGGCTTTTTGCCCGGCAAAGGTTCCAGTATTCCGCAAATGGCAAGTTACAGCCAAGTGTCTTTACTGTATGAAAAATAACGATGAAGAAGTGTCGCCGTATACAGGCTACACCGATTGTTAACGCATAAAACGCAAAAGTAAGCGAATGACTTAATTAATATTTCGGTGAAAAATTACCAAAGTATTGTACACATTAATCAAAGTTTAAATAAAGTCGTGTTACCGGAGATAAGGAATATGAAAGGATATTTGAATTTCGATATGATCGGTTGTAACAATAATGAGGAAGCCTACCCATATGGTTTATCTCTTCATGAAAGTGTACCCTGCTTTCGGTGGTTGGCAGAAGAACGATATCAAGAGATACGACTTGAATCTGACAATGGATTATCGTCCATGGGATAATTCAGCGTGAGACGATAGCGAATCGTTCGCCAAGGTGGGTATTCCTATCACCTGGCATCATACCGATCCTCGTCCCTACTACAACTTACCGGACGATCATGCGGATCGGATCAATTGGGATAAGGGAGTCGATATTATCACGAAAGCTTCTTTCTCGAGTATGTGGGCCTGTGACTAACGATAAGGAGTTTTAGACAGTTAAATATAAAGAGAGGATGCCGCTATCCTCTCTTTATATTTAACATTGTCTTGAGTGCATTAAAGGATCGGACCAGCTCCCCATTGCGGCGCATTGGTGTCCTGCCAAATACGCTCGCTATTCAATATGTCGCCGGAGCCAACGCTTAAGCCCTGTTCTTTATAAGCCTCGATCAAGTTATCATACATCAAGTCTGTTGGATTCGGTGCGTTCAATGCTACACGACGCGGGATATTGGTCACGGGATAACCATTAGCGCTATAATCCATACGTGGGAAAATTGAAGATCCTATCTTAGGCACGCCGGAACGACGGGCGGTCGAGTAAGCGTCTATCGGAGACATCAAGAAATGTAAGATTTGTTGGATATATACCTTTTCCAAATCAGAAGCCTTGTTTCCTGTCAACTGATAGTCTTTATAAGACATCATCTCATCGATCTCGCCTGCTACCAAATCAATAGGTTTCTCGTTTGGATCATAGTTGTAAGTCGTACCGTAATACGGGATCTTATTCGAGCGAGCCAAACGGTCGTATTCCTCAACAGAAGCGCGAAGCGCTTTATTGAAATAATCTTGGGCCGATCCGGGCAGGTTCGCTCCCAATAACTTGAACTCAGCCAGATACAGGTTCACCTCGGCTGTTGTCATATACATACCATACCAAGGATTGTCTTCGATGTCTTGGATCACAGGATCTCCTGCCGCAACCGGATAAGTAAAGTCTATTCGACCGTAAACTTGCTCTTGTTGGAAGCGAGAGAATGGTTCATAGATATAATCATCATTGTATTTACAATTAATATTATAATTGAACCAATCCCCAAATTTACCAGCTTGTTGTCCGGCATTGTAATCCAATGGGAATCCTTGGTAACGTACCCATGGTTCTCCGGCTCCTTTCCAAGCGTTGAATTTATATTTACCGTCAGCTCTTACTGAATAATCGATGCTCTCCATGATATAGTGAGGAATTTGTGCCTGCTTGCCAGCATCGAAGAATAACTGTACGACATTGGAATTCCATTCATTTTTTTGAAAAACGAAACGGACACGCAGGTCACGGTTGTTAACCATGAAGTCGATCAGCGTCTTCGAGCCTCCCACACTTTGCAAAATGCCATTGTTCCAGTGGTAGGTCTTATCTTGGTTGGATGAATTGTAAGTAGCCTTGTTGAACAAGAAATCATCATCCGTGCCATTCAACACGCCACAGGAGGCATTAGCTACTTGTTCGGCGATTTGGATCGCTTTCTGACGGTTTTGAGAGATCAAACGAGCCGCAATCTTCAATTTCAAGGAATTCGCCAGTTTCGCCCATTTCTCTTTCTGACCGTTGTAAATAGCGTCTTGCGCTCCCTCGAACACTTGATTTTGGGCTGTCGTGAAAGTCGTGATCGCTTCGTCCATATTGTTCAGCCACAGCTCATACAAGCGTTCCACGCTGTCATATTTCGGTGTCAAAGTTCCACCATGCAACGCTTGTGCAGCCTCCGTGTGAGAAATATTTCCGATGAAATCGGAGTCGAAGATTCCCATATAAGCGCACAAGACATTAATGGCAGCTTCGTAGGCTTCATATTGGGCGCTTTCCTCTTCCGACATTTGAGAGCGAACGTACTTGATCTCATTGGCATATTTCAATACATCGATTGATTTGAATCCGGGATTCATACCACCGTCAAATACGGTAGAGGTCACGCCCCCTGTGCTGACCAACAACTGTGTCCATTGATACATCTGGTCTGCATTATAAAACCAATAGGTATAATCGGATGGTTCAAAATCCAAAACCCCTTGGGCAAACAAATAGCCGATATCGCCTTTTGTCACCGTCGAGGGATCTTGTTTCAATTCGGAGAAATCATCTTGACAACCACTCATCAACAAAGATGATCCAGCTAATAACAAAGATGTTATATAGTGATATTTTTTCATATTCTTATTCTTTAATTTTATGCGTTAATCAATGAATTTAGAAACCTACATTTACCGTGAACGTGAAACTGGAGGTAACACCCGTCAGAGAACGGATACGGAACTCGGCGGCAGCTGTACCGGAAACGGACTCCGGATTGATGTTGTTTGGCAATGAGTTCAATAAGTAACCCAAGTTGTGCCCATTCAACGTCAATACGCAATGTTTAGCCTTGATTTTCTCGCAAGCGGTACTAGGCAGGCGGTAACTTAAAGAAATGTCGCACAATGCGATATAGTTCAAGTCTTCCACCCATGAGTTATTTACCACACCATAATCGCGACCGGCCATAGTCCAAGCGTTGTTGCGATATGTCCATGCCGAAGCGTGTGTCGGTTCGATCACGCCCTTATCGAACAATTCTTGATAAGACTGTCCGGCAGAAGACACTCCACCCGCTCCAACAGTATAGATCGAACCATCGGGTTGCGTGATTTGCGTGCCTTGCGGGATGATACCTTGTGGGATGATACCGTCGTTATAAGTCTTTCCATCGAATTTGGATGTCCAAGTGACACCGCCATGTCCCGGTGTCCCTTTCAAGGATTCTTCCATGAAGCCATAGGCCGTACCGTAGCGGGAGTTATAGGAAGCTACTTTTCCTCCAAAACGCATATCCAATGAGATATTCAAACTCCAGTTCTTATATTTCAATCCGGTAGATATTGATCCAAGGAAATCAGGAATCATGGAACCGATCTCAACGATCTTCGCTTCGTTTCGCAGGTAATGAGAACGGCGTGTCCCGTCTGTCCAAACCAACATGGGCAAACCGGATGACTTATCGAATTTATAATAGCTATCTGTCATCAGGGTTCCATATGAGGCCCCTACCTTAGCCACGGAACCGATACGGTAGTTCCCATAGGCGACATCACCGGCCAGTGTAATATAATCCGCCACATTCTCGTGCAATTCCACGATTTTGTTCATGTTCTTTGTCCAAGTAAAGTCCAATGTCCACTCCCAGTCTTGATTCTGGAACGGGATCGTGTTCAAGGCCAACTCCACGCCTTTATTTTGGATGTTACCGGCGTTGATCAATTGCTTGGTGATACCAGATACGGCCGGAACCGAGATTTCCATGATCTGGTCTTTCGTGTTCTCTTTATAATAGGTAGCGTCCAAACCGATCCGGTTGTTTAGGAAGCGCCAATCCAAGCCAATTTCCCAAGCGTTCTTACGCTCTGGCTTCAAATCTTGGTCGTACATGGTTCCCGGCAATGACATGCCATAATAGTTTGTCCCGTTTAACGTGGATGTGTTGATTTGGTATGCCGTGTTGATGATGTAAGGACTTGTATCGTTACCAACTTGCGCCCATGAACCGCGAATCTTAGCGAAAGAAATCCATTCCGGTAACTGATCGCGATACGTGCTTGAGATCAACCACGATCCGTTTACGGATGGGTAGAAATAGGAATATGATCCGTGTCCATCGGCGTAAACCAAGGTAGAAGACCAGTCGTTACGTCCGGTTACGTCCAAGAAGATTTGGTCTTTCCAGTTAACGCCGACTTGGAAAGCTACGGACAACATCTTCTTGCGGTCTTCTACCTTTGCGCCATAAGTGGGTGTTTGCTTTGAGTTTTCGATAAAATATTGGTTGGGAGCGATCAGGCCACCATTCGTGTTCATCGACTGTGCCTGCTGGAAGTTCTCGTAGAATTCACCATGTAAGAAACCATTCACCGTAAAGTCGCCAAAAGTCTTGTTAAACATAAAGTTGGCATTCAAGTTAGTTTGTTCCTTAGTGGTCTGTCCGATACCATAGTAACCTCCTTCATTGGCGTAACCGGAGCCGGGTTGCTTGTTCTCAAAGCGGGTATAGTAGTAGTTGTAGCTACCTTTCACGTTAAACTTCAACCAATCCAATAGGTCGATATTTAATTTCACGACAGGACGGACTGAGATCTCTTTTTGTCGGTAATCGTTCTCATAGACGCTCCACCAAGTACCGATTCCCGGCATATTACCATACTCATCGCCATAGCTTGAGCTGGCCAAACCTCCGTGTACGCCTTTATATTTGTCCTTTGCAGTTGATGGATCATATGAACGTCCCCACACGCCGCTTGCGAAGTTCTCTCCAATGTTGATCGGAGAGTTCTTTGGCATAGAGTTGGCGAACGACATACTGGCTTCCAGTTTGATTTTGGGGTGGAACATGTGCGAGGCCTTGCCTAGGAAGGAGATACGGTCGAAGCTATTATTCGGAGTCGTACCATCTACATGCCTGTAAGACAATGAGGTATAAAATGTCGTTTTCTCATTGCCTCCGCTGATCGCCACGTTTGTATTCGAACTGAATCCTTTTTGATATGCCTTGTGGAAGTTATTCTTTACGGGAGAGTAGGCTCTTGTGGAACCGTCATAGTATTGTATCTCACGTCCATCGAATGCGGGTCCCCACGACATACCTTGATCGTTCATCAATGAGAATTGACCATTTGCGTTGGTAGGATATTGTCCGAAGTTGTCATAGATGTAATAGTCTCCATTAGCGTTTTTATCGCCGTAATCTACGTTACCTGCAATGATACCGTTACCGAATTCGTTTTGGAAACTAGGTGTTTGGGTTATCACATCCATACCGAATGATTGTGAGATATTGATACCCAGTCCTTGTCCGCTCTTGCCGCTTTTGGTCGTGATCACGATCGCGCCGTTCAAACCGCGGGAACCATAGAGGGCTGTGGCCGCCGCTCCCTTCAATACGGATACAGACTCGAAGTCATCCGGGTTCAAGTTTTTCAACTCGTTACCGTAGTCATTGGGGTTGGAGTCCCAGTCCGGATTACCTTCCTTGATGGAGTTGTCCAAGATCACGCCATCGATCACATAGATCGGCTGGTTGTTCTTTCCTAATGTGGAAGCACTGCGGATCTGAACTTTAGAGGAACCGAACATACCACCATCCGAACCTGAGATTTCCAAACCGGCCACTTTACCTTGCAAGGCGGCTACCGGGTTAATCAAGTTAGCGTTCAATTCGTCGCCTTTTATCTCTTTCATGGCGTAGCCTAGGGATTTTTCCGAGCGTTTCATACCCAAGGCGGTAACAACTACCTCGTCCAGTTTTTGCGTATCCTCGGCAAGCTTTACGCTGATGGCCTGCCCCTTGTAGATAAGCTCTTGGGTCATGTATCCGATAAAGGAGATCTGGATCAAGTCTCCGTTATTTACTCCTTCCAACGAGAAGTTACCGTTCATGTCGGTAATCGTTCCATTGGTTGTGCCTTTTACTACTACAGACGCTCCGGCTACAGGCCCGAAATTATCCTCTACAACTCCCGTTACTTTTCCGCTCTGCAAGGAAATACTTACGTCTAGTTTCTCCGGTACCAAGTCGGCATATGCGCTTACAGGCAACGCCATAGCTCCCACTACGAGGATTAGATTGACCGGCTTAAAGTTTTTCAACATAACTAATGATTTTTTATGGTAATAAAATTAACTATCTCTTGGCGAAACAGCGTCTATTGTTTGGCGTTGAAATCTAAAGTTCTGTGGTTGGTGTATTTCGTGTTTTATTGATTTTTCACTTAAGTACCATGACTACTCTGTTCTAAATTGAAAATACCTGATACCTTCACCCTATAAGTTTCGAGTATACTATTTGAATATGGTGGAACTAAGTTGTACGCAAACCTCCGGTATGCACCCAAGCCTTTTTTTGCTTATTCTTTTTCACTTATTAAGGAAAACATAAGCAACTATTTGTAAGCAAAACCAAGCGAACTCATAATAATTTGTTACTTTCGCGGTGGTTTCAAATAGGACAGTCAAAAAACAACTAATAAAAACATCTATGGCAAAGATTACAAAAGAGGAGGCCCTTCGGTACCATGCCGAGGGCAAACCGGGTAAGATCGAGGTTATCCCGACAAAGCCTCATAGCACGCAAACGGATTTATCCCTGGCTTATTCGCCGGGCGTAGCCGAGCCGTGTCTGGAGATCGAGAAGAATCCGCTGGACGCGTACGAATATACGGCGAAAGGTAATTTGGTAGCCGTAATCTCCAACGGTACCGCCGTACTCGGGCTGGGCGATATCGGTCCCTTGGCCGGTAAGCCGGTGATGGAAGGCAAGGGATTGCTATTCAAGATATTCGCAGGCATCGACGTATTCGATATCGAGGTGAACGAGAAAGATCCGGAGAAGTTTATCCAGACCGTGAAGGCGATCTCGCCCACGTTCGGAGGAATCAACTTGGAGGATATCAAGGCACCGGAGTGTTTCGAGATCGAGACTCGCCTGAAGAACGAGCTGGATATCCCCGTCATGCACGACGACCAGCATGGTACGGCAATCATCTCCGGCGCCGGGCTGATCAACGCCTTGGAGATCGCCGGCAAGAAGATCGAGGACGTGAAGATCGTGGTGAACGGCGCCGGAGCCGCCTCCATCTCATGTACGAAACTGTACGTGATGCTGGGAGCGCGCAAGGAGAATATCGTCATGTGCGACAGCAAGGGCGTCATCTCTACCAGTCGCCCGGACTTGAACGCCGCCAAGCGGGAGTTCGCTACCGACCGTCCGATCAAGACCTTGCAGGAGGCCGTGGTGGGAGCCGACGTATTCTTGGGCCTCTCCGTGGCGAACGTATTGACCAAGGAGATGGTACGTAGCATGAATGCCGACCCGATCGTATTCGCCTTGGCGAACCCGAACCCGGAGATCTCCTACGCCGACGCTATGGCCTCGCGGGACGATATCATCTTCGCTACCGGACGTTCCGACTATCCGAACCAGATCAACAACGTGCTGGGATTCCCTTATATCTTCCGCGGCGCCTTGGATACGCACGCCAAGGCGATCAACGAGGAGATGAAGCGGGCCGCCGTCTACGCCATCGCCGACCTTGCCAAGGAGCCTGTCCCCGACGTGGTGAACGCCGCCTATAAGCTGAAACGAACCACTTTCGGACGCGACTATATCCTTCCGAAAGCGCTCGATCCCCGCTTGCTGACCCGTGTATCTTGCGCCGTGGCGAAAGCCGCTATCGACTCGGGCGTGTCTCGCAAGACGATCACCGACTGGGAGGGCTACGCCAACCACTTACGTGAGATGATGGGATACGACAACAAACTATTGCGCTCGTTCACCGATATGGCGAAAGCGAACCCAAAACGGGTGGTATTCGCCGAGGCGAACCACGTGAATATGCTGAAAGCCGCCGCCGAGGCGAAAGCGGAAGGTATCTGTTTCCCGATCTTGCTGGGTAACGAGGAGCGTCTGGCCAAGATCGCCGCCGAGGAGAATATCAGTCTGGAAGGTATCGAGATCGTCAACCTCCGCCACGACCGCGAGACGGAACGCCGCCACCGCTACGCCCGTATTCTTTCTGATAAGAAGGCACGTGAGGGCGTGACTTACTCGGAGGCTTGCGAGAAGATGGTAGACCGCAATGCGTTCGGTATGATGATGGTGGCTACCGGCGACGCTGACGCTTTCGTGACGGGCGTATACAGCCGCTACTCGGAGGTTACCAAGATGGCGGAACAGATCATCGGCATCCGCCCGAGCTACAAGCATTTCGGCGCCTTGAACATCTTGACTTGTAAGAAGGGTACGTTCTTTATGGCCGATACGCTGATCAACCGTCACCCGTCGGCCGAGGTATTGATCGATATCGCCCGCCTGACGCACGACGCCGTGAAGTTCTTCGCTCACGAGCCGGTGATGGCGATGTTGTCTTACTCCAATTTCGGGGCCGACAAGCAGGGCAGTCCGCTGAAAGTACACGAAGCGATCGATTTCTTGCATAAGACATACCCGGACATGGTAGTAGACGGAGAGATGCAAGTAAACTTCGCCCTCGACAAGAAGTTGCGCGACGATATGTATCCGTTCAACAAGTTGAAAGGGCAAGACGTGAATACCTTGATCTTCCCGAACCTAAGCTCCGCCAACAGCGCATACAAGCTATTGGATACGCTGGGTATCACCGAGACGATCGGCCCAATCCAGATGGGATTGAACAAACCGATCCACTTCACCGACGTAGAAAGCTCTACCCGTGATATCGTGAACCTGACGACCGTAGCTGTCGTAGACGCTATCGTTCAAGAGCAGATCGAGAAAGAGAACAGATAAGTTTTGATGCGGATGACGCGGATAACACGGATAAGAATAAAATAAATCCGTGTCATCCGCGTCATCTGCGTCTAAAAGATAGACCACCAAGAGTTTTGACACAGGGTCATGTCAATTTAGATAGCTTTCGATATTCGCTATTACCTTTTGCGACAATCGCTCCATACATTGCTCCGAGTGGCCGGAGACTTTCGGGGTATATATGACATTATCGAATTGCGTCAAGGTATCCGCATAATTCCCAATACCGACCTCATCGCATAAGAAGAAATTCCGCTTATGTGCGCTAAGCCAACGTTGTAAATCCGGGACACGGAAAGTAGGCCCTACCGACGTATTGATCAATATCTTCAGATTACCGAACAAACGAAACTCATCCGCCCCCAGAAGAATCGTATTACGAGGCAAGCAAGTACATAAAATATCCACCTCCGGCAGCAACTCCCGCAAAGGCAGGTAAGCGATACCGGCGGCCTCGGCATCCGGCTTACGGGTACGGCTGAAATAATAGACCTCAGCCCCCAAGAAACGAAGAGCGTCAGCGATCATTCTCCCGGTGCGGCCCAATCCCACGATGCCTACTTTTTGCCCGCCCAGCTCATACGCCTTATGTCTCCACTGTTTCCCGCCGAAACCATGCAACAAACGGACCAGCTCGCTAATGACATACTCCACGACTCCCTCATCGCCATAGTCGCGGATGCCCAAGACCGTTATCCCCCGCTCACGTGCGGCGGCTATATCCACATTCGCGCTAGACTCGCTATAGAGGGTACAGCACATCCCGATGTATTTGATATTCGGGCAAGCCTCGATCACGTTCCTCCGGATCTGTGTATTATAAGAGACGAGTACGCAATCTGCGTCCCCGATCCGGTTCACAATCTCCTCATCCGTTTCCGGAATGCCGGTATAAAAAACAACCTCTTTTCCAAGCTCCTTCAAACGCTCCACTCCCCATGTATTCAACCCGGTAGAATCTACCACTACTATTTTCTCAAACATATCTCACATTATTAATTACCATCTTCAATTAATTATCCCTCTCACAAAGCTATAAATAAAATAGCCGCAAAGGGTAACCTTCAGCACGACACTCAATAAAAAACCCGCGAACGCCCCGAAACTAGCCTTCAACGCATCTCCGGACGCCTTGCCTCCCAAAAGTTCCCCAACGAAAGCCCCCACGAAAGGACCCAGCAAGATTCCCCAAGGCGGAAACACGAATATGCCGGCCACGGTTCCCACGGCACATCCCCAATTTCCCCACTTGGACCCTCCGCTATACTTAGTCCCCAGCATGGGCGTAACATAGTCCATCGCCTGTGCCAACACGACCAGCAATCCCCACACGACCAACTCCGTAACCGTAAATTCCGCATAGCCCGTAAAATGCAACAGCCACAAAGCCAAATACGCCACCGGCGGCCCCGGCAAGATCGGCAAAAAACACCCCGCCAATCCCACCAACAAACAGATAACGCCTAGTATAACCAATAAGATATCCATATATTTCAGTTTTTGGGATATATAAATAGACAAAGATACAAACATTTCCCACCCTTAACTGTTTTGCTAAAAGCTAAATCTAAACATATATATTTATGCACAAACATTTACGCCTGACATGTTATGCTTTGTTGTGCTTGCTGGTACCGATCGGGATAATGGCGCAGACAGAGCATACGTATTTAGACCGTGCCCTACCCGGATCATGGTCTGAGGAAGGAAGTGATTTCCAGCAGACACTTCCCGTAGAAGATAATTGGTGGAGAAATTTTAAGGACCCGTTGCTGGACTCGCTGATAGAAGTAGCCGTGAAACAAAACTATTCCGTGCGAATGGCGATGGACAGGATCGCCATGGCGAAAGCCAACCTGCGGTCGGCACAAGGAAGCTACTCGCCCACCCTAGGGCTTTCCGCCGGATGGACACGGCAACAAAGTAGCGGCAATATCAACCAGGTACCCAAGGCGATCACCCAATATTCCAGCGCTACCGTAGATATGAACTGGGAGGTGGACGTATTCGGGAGTATCCGGAACCGGGTGAAAGCGGAGAAAGAGAATTTCGCCGCCTCGAAAGAGGAATACAACGCCGCCATGGTCTCCCTTTGCGCTCAAGTAGCCTCCTCCTATATCAATATGAGGGAACTGCAACAAGAGGTAAAGGTAGCGCAACAGAACTGCCGCTCCCAACAGACCGTCGTACAGATCACCCAGAAACGGTATGAGACCGGGCTAGTCTCCAAACTGGATGTAGCGCAGGCGCAATCCGTATACTACAGCACGAAAGCCTCCCTACCGATGCTGGAGGCCGGTATCATCCAATACACAAACTCCTTGGCGATCTTGCTAGGCCTGTACCCTTCCGATCTGCAAAAGATCATGGAGACAGAGGCCTCCTTGCCGGAATATATCGAGCCGGTCGGTGTAGGGCTACCGGCCAACCTGTTGCTACGCCGTCCGGATGTACGTGCGGCAGAACGGCAGGTCAATGCGCTTGCCGCCTCGCTCGGGGCCTCTAAGTCCGATTGGTGGCCGAAAGTATTCGTGAAAGGCTCGGTCGGTTTCGCCTCCCACGACTTCGACAAGCTGGCGAATCATAATAGCTTGACCTATGAGATCGCCCCTACCCTTACGTGGAACTTCTTCCAAGGCACCCAGAAGATACAGGCTACCCGGTTGGCGAAAGCCCAGTTGGACGAGTCGATCCGGCAATTCAACCAGACCGTGCTTACCTCCGTACAGGAAGTGGATAACGCCATGAGCTCGTACAAGAACTCGATCAAGCAGATCGTAGCCCTCCGGGAAGTGGTAAACCAAGGAAAACAGACCTTGGATCTTTCCCTTGACCTCTATAAGCAGGGCCTTACGCCTTTCCAAAACGTACTGGACGCGCAACGCTCCCTCCTCACCTACCAGAACCAATTGACACAGGCTCAAGGTAGCTCACTACTGAACTTGATACAGCTTTATCAGTCATTGGGCGGAGGATGGAATCCTATGTAGGCCGTTCGATCCGATCGAACAAAAGCCCACTCAAACAATTAATATAAATAATCATTAAAGACAAAAGATATGAAGACATTTGTTTACATAGGGATTATCGGAGCCTCCGCCTTATTACTGGCGTCTTGCAAGGGGAAAAGCAAGCCGATGGAAACGCCCGTGCCCTCCATAAGCGTATCCACGCCGATCGTGAGGGACATTACCTTGACTAAAGAATACCCCGGATACCTTAGTTCACAACTGAAAGTAGACTTGGTCGCACGTGTCAACGGATACTTGCGTACCTCTTACCTCAAGGCCGGAAGCCGGGTGAAGAAGGGCGATCTTATCTTCGTGATCGAACCGGACACCTATCAAGATAACGTCACCCAAGCCGAGGCTTCCGTAAAGACCTCCAAAGCCCAGCTGGAATATGCACGCAGTAACTACGAGCGTATGAAGGAGGCGGCTAAGAGCGGCGCCGTAAGCCAGATACAAGTGATCCAAGCGGAGGCTACCGTATCGGAGTCTGAGGCTGCCGTGAAGAATGCCGAGGCGGAGTTGAATACCGCACGGACCAACTTGAGCTATTGCTATATCCGTGCGCCTTTCGACGGTGCGGTTACCCGGGCCAGCTACGATATAGGTAATTACATCAACGGAGCCGTCCAGCCGGTTACCTTGGCCACCTTATACAAGGACGACTTGATGTTCGCCAATTTCAATATCGAGGATAACCAGTTCATGAAGATGATGCTGGAAGCCGCCCGCAACGATAGCACCGTGAAGCTTCCGACCGAGATCCTCGTCAGCATAGGCAAGGATGGCGGCAATGCGTATACGGGCCGGCTGGATTATCTATCCCCCAATATCGACCTATCGACCGGTACCCTGAACGTACGTGCCAATCTGGATAACCCGAAGCATGTATTGAAGAGTGGCTTATATGTCACCATCACCCTGCCGTATGCCGAGCAGCCGAATGCGGTCTTGGTTCGCGACGCCTCGATCGGTACCGACCAATTAGGGAAGTACCTTTATATCGTGAACGACTCCAATGTCGTACGATACCGTCCTATCGAGGTGGGCCAATTGGTAGACGATACGCTTCGCCAAGTGACCGCCGGTATCGGCCCCAAAGATCCCTATGTCACTTCTGCCCTGCTTAAGGTACGGGATGGCATGACTATCAAACCTATAAAATAAGCAAGCTATGGTAAAGTTCTTTATTAACAGACCGATATTCGCCACGGTACTTGCTCTGATCATCGTCGTAGCGGGTTTGGTCACCCTCAATATATTACCGATCGCCCAGTATCCGGAGATCACGCCGCCTACCGTACAGGTATCCGCCGTTTATCCCGGGGCGGACGCACAGACCGTAGCGCAGACCGTAGGTTTACCGATCGAGCAACAGGTAAACGGCGTGGACGGTATGCTTTACATGAGTTCAAACTCCTCCAGTTCGGGGGCTTACTCCCTGACGATCACCTTCGCCGTGGGAACGGATATCGACATGGCGACCGTCATGGTGCAAAACCGGGTGAGTATCGCCCAAAGTAGCTTGCCGGAACCCGTGATCGTACAAGGTATCACCACCCGCAAGCAATCCTCCAATATCGTGATGATGCTTACCCTAAGTTCCAAGGATTCCATTTACGACGGGTTGTATTTAAGTAATTACGCCACCTTAAATATGATAGACCAGCTAACCCGCCTGCCGGGTGTAGGCTCGGTACAGGTGATGGGAGCCGGAAACTATAGCATGCGTATCTGGCTAGACCCGGAGGCGATGCGTATCCGTAACTTGACGCCGGACATGGTCTATCAAGCCATATCCACGCAAAACGCCCAAGTATCCGCCGGTTACGTAGGCCAACCGATTCTACGGGCGGATAACCCCTATCAATATACCTTGACCGTGAAAGGACGGTTGACGACACCGGATGAGTTCGGCAATATTGTCCTTAAGACCGGGCAAGGTGGCAAGATCCTGCGATTGAAGGATATCGCCCGCATAGAGTTGGGTAGCTCCTCTTACAACGTGGTCTCTAAATTAAGCGGACAGCCGACTGCTGCGATAGCGATCTACCAGTTGCCGGGCTCCAACTCCTTGGATGTATCGAAGGTGGTAAAGGCCAAGATGAAAGAATTAGGCAGTTCCTTACCCGAAGGCGTGGAATACAAAGTGACCTTGGATACGACCGAGGTGATCGACGCCTCCATCCATGAGGTGCTTATCACGTTCTTGGAGACAACCTTGCTGGTGGTCTTGGTCATCTTCTTATTCTTACAGAATTTCCGGGCGGTAGTCATCCCGTTCATTACGATTCCGGTCTCATTGATCGGTACGCTGGCGGTCATGGCGGCTTTAGGCTTCTCCATTAATACGTTGACCTTATTCGGCTTGATTCTGGCGATAGCGGTGGTGGTAGACGACGCCATCGTGGTGGTAGAGAACTCCACCCGGCTCCTTGATACTGGGAAATATACGGCCCATGAGGCGGTATCGAAGGCCATGGATGAGATCGTAGGGCCTATCGTGGGCGTGGTATTGGTATTATTGGCGGTATTTATCCCGACAACGTTTATCAGCGGTATCTCCGGGCAGCTCTATAAGCAATTCGCCTTGACAATCGCCGCCGCTACCGTATTAAGCGGATTTAACTCGCTTACGCTTACGCCCTCGCTTTGCGCCCTTTTCTTGGAGAAGAATACGGAAGAACCGAAATTCTTCCTCTTCAAAGGATTCAATAAGGTATACGGAAAGACTCAGGAGATGTACGACTCGATCGTGGAGCGGATGCTGAAACGACCGGGAGCGGCGATGATCGTTTACGGTATCATCACGGCGGTAGCGGTTATCTTGTTTATGCGTTGGCCGACAACCTTTATACCCGAAGAGGATGACGGCTATTTCCTAGTCGTATCCCAATTACCCCCGGCGGCGAGCTTGAACCGGACGGAGGCGGTCACCAAGCAGATCGACGAGATCCTAAAGACGTACCCCGAGGTGAAATCATTCATCAGCGTTAGCGGATTCTCCGTAATGGGTGGAGGGGAGCAATCCAATACGGCCACCTTCTTCGTGATCCTAAAGAACTGGAACGAACGTAAAGGTAAGGAGCATACGGCAGAGGCCGTGACCAACCGTTTCAACCGGAAGGCATCGGCTATCCAAGAAGCGCAGGTATTCGGTATGGTACCGCCCGCTATCCCGGGGTTGGGCGCTTCGGGCGGCTTGCAACTGCAATTGGAGGATCGTAAGAACCTAGGTCCGACGGAGATGCAGCATGCCGTGGAGACATTGCTGGCCAGCTACCGCTCGAAACCGCAATTGCTGAACCTTTCTTGTATGTATCAGGCCAATACCCCGCAGTATCTACTGAAGATAGACCGGGATAAGGTGCAGATGCTCGGTCTTCAGTTGAATCAAGTATTCTCCACGCTCAGCTATTATATGGGAGCGGCGTACGTGAACGATTTCGTGGAGTTCGGACGTATTTACCAAGTTAAGATCGAGGCGAACGGAGAGGCGCAGAAAGTGATCGATGATGTACTCCGTTTGAGTCTGGCGAATAGTAAAGGAGAGATGGTACCCTTCTCCTCTTTTATCGAATTAGACGAGCAATTGGGATTAGACCAGATCAACCTATATAATATGTATTCATCGGCGGCTATTACTTGTATCGCCAATCCGGAATATAGCTCCGGAGAAGCGATCTTAGCGATGGAGGAGCTGATACAGGAGCAATTAGGTGATAATTTTGGATATGAATGGACCTCGGTCGCTTATCAAGAGACGAAAGCGGAATCTACGACGGTGATTATTTTCGCCATGGCGTTGCTAGTCGCTTTCTTGGTTCTCTCGGCTCAATATGAGAGCTGGACAAGTCCGTTGGCGGCTATCATGGGTTTGCCGATCGCCTTGTTGGGAGCTATTATCGGCTGCTGGGTGATGGGGGTTCCGGTAAGCGTATATACCCAGATCGGTATTATCTTATTGATCGCCTTGTCCGCCAAGAATGGTATCTTGATCGTAGAGTTCGCCCGGGATTTCCGGAAGGAAGGCAATCCGATACGGGATTCCGCCTTGGAAGCCGGACACGTTCGTTTACGTCCGATCCTGATGACCTCGTTCGCCTTTGTATTGGGTGTCATGCCTTTGCTTTTCGCTACCGGAGCGGGAGCGGCCAGCCGTATATCCTTAGGTGCGGCGGTAGTATTCGGTATGGCTATCAATACAATATTCGCCACGATGTTCATCCCTAACTTCTATGAACTGATGCAGACCATCCAAGAGAAATGGCTGGATAAAGGAAAGAAGACGGATGATACGCCTAAACAATAGAAAGTTTCCAATCCTCTAATGAGGCAAAAAGAGAATAGCCATGGGTTTAGCCATGGCTATTCTTTTTTACTCCCTTCGGATACATTATTATATATTCTATGATTGGAATTAAGCGATTCCCAACAACTCTACCTCAAATATTAATGTGGAGAAAGCAGGGATTGGACCCGAGGCACGATTACCATAACCCAAACTGTAAGGGATATAGATTATCCATCTATCCCCTACCCGCATTTCTTGAAGAGCCAATTGCCAGCCTTCAATCACTTGATTCAAGCGAAAGGCTTCCGGGCAACCCCGTTTCCATGAGTTATCAAATTCCCTTCCGTTAATCAACGTTCCCTTATAATGTACGGAAACGACGTTTTCCCTATTAGGCGATACCTGGCCTGTACCCGCTTGTATTACCTTATATAATATACCGCACGGTAATGTCTGGGTTCCCTCTTCCGAAGCGATCTCGTCCAAATACAATAGATTCTTCTCTTTGTACTCCTCTTTTCTACTCATATATATTACATTATCTTACATTTAGCTCCGCAAATGTAGCAAATAGAAATAGAAATGCAATGGCATAGTAACACAATAGACATGCCAAACGTTCAAATACTATCATTATATGAATCTGATTCCCGCTTTTTTTATCATAGATCAAGAAAACATAGGAATCCGCAAAAAACATGCTATAAAACATACCACGTATGGAATAACGCCGTATATTTGTGTCGTAAAACATAATTGTAAAGCAAATATGGTAAAAAGATTGTTTAAACGTTACATCGATTTGCTAGGGTTTCAACCTTGGACAATTTGGGTTTACCGCGTGTGGTAAACCTCACGATGAAAAAGAGGATGGTTTAGGTTAAGGTTATCAGAAGTCCGGGATTAGGTTAGTAATAGGTTAAAAGGTTAAAGGTTTAGGTTTTCAATTCATTCGTTACTCGGACTTCAAAAGTTATGTGAGATTTAGAACGTGTCGAAAGGCATAGATTTATTAATTAAAAAGAAAATGAGCTATGAAAAGTTTTATTAGACATTTTTTGGATAGTTGCTTGAGATCACTCGCTGCTATCGGTCAGTCGGAGTTAACAAAATGGGGTTACAATAAATAAGTAACACCCCATTTTACCGGGAAGGTGAACATTTGATTTTTTCAAACCATACCGCGGTTGCTTGGCATCTTGCCAGACAATCGCTTTTTTGTATCCATACCTTTTAAACAAGGTATCTTAGTTTCATCGAGAAAGTATCCTAAGTTCATTGGCGAAGTATCTTAGGTGTATGGGGCGATGAAACTAAGATACTTTTATAACTCATGCGCCTATCCCCACTGAGTTTCTACTACCCGTCTATATATTTATAGATATTAACTATTTGACAACTGTCTAACAACATCTTATTTTTGTCAAGAAGTTAAAAACAATTGTTGTTTCTAAACAGTTTTATTTAAAGATTACTTTATCTAAAATTCTTTATTGCGACATAAAAACTAAAGTTATGGAAGACAAAAAACTAACTGCCGCCAACGGGCGCCCTGTTGCGGACAATCAGAACGTACAAACAGTGGGGCCACGTGGCCCGATGGTATTACAAGACCCTTGGTTCATTGAGAAGCTAGCGCACTTCGACCGTGAAGTGATCCCAGAAAGACGCATGCACGCCAAAGGTTCCGGCGCATTCGGTACCTTTACCGTTACACATGATATCACAAAGTATACGAAAGCGGCTATTTTCAGCGAGGTAGGCAAGAAAACTGACTGCTTTGTCCGTTTCTCCACCGTAGCCGGAGAGCGTGGAGCAGCCGACGCAGAGCGTGATATCCGTGGATTCGCCATGAAATTCTACACAGAGGAGGGTAACTGGGACTTGGTAGGTAACAACACCCCCGTATTCTTCTTGCGTGATCCCCTAAAGTTCCCGGACTTGAATCATGCGGTCAAACGTGACCCGAAAACGAATCTACGAAGCGAGGATAACAACTGGGATTTCTGGACTTTGCTTCCCGAGGCCCTGCATCAAGTAACGATTACGATGAGTTCTCGCGGCATTCCTTACTCTTATCGACATATGCATGGTTTCGGTAGCCATACGTACAGTTTTATCAACAATAAGAACGAACGTATCTGGGTGAAGTTCCATCTCAGAACCCTGCAAGGTATCAAGAACTTGAGTGACGAGGAAGCGGCTGCGATCATCGCCAAGGATCGTGAATCCCATCAGCGTGATTTGTTCGAGAGTATCGAGCGTGGGGACTTCCCGAAATGGAAATTCCAGATCCAATTGATGACTGAGGAGCAGGCCGAGACCTATCCGATCAACCCGTTCGACCTCACGAAAGTATGGCCGCATAAGGACTTCCCGTTAATGGATGTCGGTATCCTCGAGTTGAACCGTAATCCGGAGAATTATTTCCAAGACGTGGAGCAAGCCGCATTCAACCCGATGAATACTGTCGAAGGCATCGGCTTCTCCCCAGACAAGATGTTACAAGGTCGTCTATTCTCTTATGGCGACGCCCAGCGTTACCGCCTTGGCGTGAACCTAGAGCAGATCCCGGTGAACAAGCCCCGTTGTCCGTTCCATGCCTATCACCGTGACGGAGCGATGCGTGTAGACGGAAACTATGGAGCCGCAAAGGGTTACGAACCTAACAGCTTCGGCGAATGGAAAGACTCTCCCGAGAAGAAGGAACCGCCTTTGAAAGTACACGGGGATGTTTATAATTACAACGAGCGTGAGTACGATGATGATTACTACAGCCAACCGGGTGCCTTATTCCGTTTGATGCCGCCGGAAGAGCAACAGTTGTTATTCGGAAATACCGCCCGTGCGATGGGTAACGCCCAACTGTTCATCAAGCAACGCCACGTACGCAATTGCTACAAGGCAGACCCTGCTTACGGTAAGGGAGTAGCTGAAGCTCTAGGAATCAGCTTGGAAGAGGCCTTGAAAGAAGACCGATAAAGTAGTAAGGCTACGATAGAAAGCGATAAAAGAGGGATAACCCCAGTAATCCTATGGATGAACAGGTTATCTCATTCTTTTTTCGTAGGATAAGAGAGGATATGCCATGAGACCCCGATACTGATAAGCCCTAACAAAGCTTTCACCCACCAATAGCCGACTAGCAAAAGAGAAGTGATGATCATAGATGACCACATGATGGCGATCGTGATAATCTTGGAGCGCAAAGAAATAGCCTTATCTTCCACGAAACCCTTGATATGCGGCCCGAAATAACGGTTGCTCATCACCCGGTTATAAAGCCTCTCCGAGCTACGGACATAAAACCAACAAGTCAGTAACCAAAAAGGAGTGGTCGGGAGCAAAGGGACAAAGATACCGATCGCTCCCAATATGAGAAAAAACGTTCCTAACGTAATGTATATGATACGTCTCGTCCCGTTCATCAGCCAACCGTATATTCCGCGATTTGCTTGAAACCATTCAGGAAGTCCGTTATATTCATCCGTTTCTTTCCGGCAAGTTGCAAGGAACGCAAGCGAAGAAAACCGTCCTTCACGGCCACGTCGATATACGATTTATGATCCGTATGGATAGAGCCGACCGGGAAGTTATGCTCCGCCGGACGTTTCTCTGCCTGGTAAATCTTTAAAGCCAGACGTTTGCCATCCTCAGAGATCAATTCCGTCCAAGCGGCAGGATAAGGAGAAAGCCCACGGACGAAATCATAGATCTTCTTCACCGGCTGGTTCCAGTCGATATGACAGGTATCCTTGAATATCTTCGGGGCCGGACGCAACTCGGCGGCATCCTTATAGAATTCCTCTTGGGGGATAGCGTCTGTTTTTCCATCCAACAGTAAGTCCACGGTCTCGGTAACCAACCTCGCCCCCATCGCCATCAAGGCATCGTGAACGGTTTCTACATCGTCGGTATCAGCGATCGGCAGATGTCTCTGACGGATGATCTTACCCGTATCGATCTCATGCGTAAGAAAGAAAGTAGTCACGCCGGTCTCCGTATCACCATTGATAACCGCCCAGTTGATCGGAGCGGCACCCCGGTATTGCGGAAGCAAGGAGGCATGCAGATTAAAAGTTCCCAGACGGGGCATATTCCAGACCACCTCCGGCAGCATACGAAACGCCACCACGATCTGCAAATCCGCCCGCAAGGCACGCAGTTCCTCCAAAAACGCCTCATCCTTCAACTTCTCTGGCTGTAAGACCGGAAGACCCACCGATACGGCATATTGCTTCACGGCACTCGGCTGAAGCACGCTACCATGACGGCCCATCGGCTTATCCGGCATCGTAATGACACCTACCACATTATATCCACCTTCTACCAAGGCACGCAGGCTCTCCACGGCGAAATCGGGAGTGCCCATATATACGATTCGTAAATCCTCTTTCTTCATGTACAATAAATTGGATCTGTTTTTAACAAGTTAGTCCCCGGAAAAGTTATCGACCAATACCTCCCGATAGGAATTAAATATCTTCGATTTCGACATAAAGCCGATATAATGGCCATTCTCATCGACCACCGGAAGATTCCACGCTTTCGTATCGTCAAACGTCTGCATGATCTGATCCATCGGCGTGTTGATTACGATCTTGGCCGGGGCGGAAACCATGAACTTCGATACATGGAAACGATTATACAACTCCGGACGGAACATGATATTCCGGATATTATCCAGCAAGACGATACCCAGCAACACGCCCCGCTCGTCCACAACAGGGAAGGTGTTACGCCCGCTTCGGGAAATAACCTTTACCATATCGCCCAACGTCATCTCCGGAGACACCATCTGGAAATCTTTCTCGATCACGCTATCCGCCCGTAGCAAGGTAAGCACCGCCCGATCCTTATGGTGCGTCAGCAACTCGCCTTTCTGCGCCAAACGCATGGAGTAGATACTATGAGGCTCAAACATAAGGATCGTGATATAGGAACTGATCGAGACGATCATCAAGGGGAGGAACAAATCATACCCACCCGTCAGCTCGGCGATCAAGAAAACCCCGGTCAAAGGAGCGTGCATCACCCCAGACATGATACCCGCCATACCCAGCAAAGCGAAATTCTTCTCCGAGATATACATCGTGAACGGGAAATAATTAGACGTATGCGCAAAGATAAAACCGGCGATACAGCCCAGATACAAACTAGGAGCGAAAATACCACCGCACCCCCCTCCGGCATTCGTGGCGCTGGAAGCGAATACCTTCGTAAGCAAGATCAAGGTCAAGAAGATCAAGACCCCGAAATAGGTATCGTTCAGATCGTAAAACAAACTCTTGTCCATGATATGCGAGAACTGCCCGTTCAGCAACGAGCCGATCGTATCATAGCCCTCACCATATAGCGGCGGGAACAGGAATATCAAAATACTCAGCATCACCCCCCCCAACATGAACTTCTTCCAATACGTACCCAACTTCCGGTACATCCCTTCCACCTTGTTCATCACACGGGTAAAATAAAGGGATACCAATCCGCAAAAAACACCCAGCAAGAGCACGTAAGGAATACGCTCGATCTCGAATGCCTCGGTCTGAGAGAACTTAAACATGGCCTCGGTGCCGGTAAAGATATAAGACATCGTAGCCGCCGTCACCGACGAGATCAGCAAAGGAAGCACGGAAGTCATCGTAAGGTCCAGCATCAATACCTCGATAACGAACACCAACCCGGCGATAGGCGCCTTGAAGATACCGGCGATCGCTCCGGCGGCACCACATCCCACGAGCAACATCAACGTCTTTTGCTCCATCTTGAACACCCGCCCCAGATTAGAACCGATAGCCGCCCCCGTCAATACGATAGGAGCCTCCGCCCCGACCGATCCACCAAAGCCGATCGTCACGGAACTGGCTACGATAGAGGTCCATGTATTATGCGGCTTGATACGGCTCTTTCGTTGCGAGATGGCATACAAGATCTTCGTCACACCGTGGCTGATATCATCCCGCACGATGTATTTCACGAATAATCCGGCCAACAAGATACCGATCACCGGATAAAGCAAATAGAGGTAATTTACGCCATCAGCATTGAAATTGCCCGTCAATAAATGCTGTATGAAATGGATCAGCTGTTTCAGTATTATGGCGGCGGCTGCCGTACAAAGTCCCACGATAAAACTGATAATAAGGATGAAATGCTTCTCCTTGATGCGCTTTTCCCTCCACAACAAGAATTTATAGAATAAACCTTCGTTTGCCATTTTAAATACCTTTACCTGTAAACACTGTTTTAACTGTATAAATGAGAATCGTTATGTCCAGAATCAAGGACATATTCTCATAGTATAATATATCATATTCCAAGCGCTCGATCATCTCATCCACGCTGCCGGCATATCCATATTTCACCATACCCAACGAGGTGATTCCCGGACGTACGTTATGCAGCAGATAGTAGAAGGGGGCTTTCCTCACGATCCGCTCGATGAAATATTTACGTTCCGGACGGGGGCCAACTAGCGACATATCCCCTTTCAGCACGTTCCAGAACTGCGGTAACTCGTCCAAGCGGTATTTCCGCATCACCCGTCCGAAGGGAGTGATACGGGAATCGTCCTCGGAAGAGAGCAACGGGCCTTCCTCCTCGGCGTTCGTGTACATCGTACGGAACTTATAGATCATGAAAGGCTCGCCCATGTATCCGATCCGTTCCTGACTGAAAAACACCGGGCCGGGGGAATCCCGCTTCACCCGCCAAGCGATATACAGGAACAAGGGAGATAAGAGCACCAAGAAAATCAGAGATAACGTCTTATCCATAAAGAGCTTTACATTCTGCTCGATGGGCAAGAAGTTGTTATCCGTCACGTCCACCAGCGGAACGCCCTTTATCGCTTTGATCTTTACTTGCGATAATGAACTGGATTTATCCGCCAATATCTTGATCGGCCGTTTATAGCAATATAACGAATACAGGATATCCATCAAACGGTTATTATCCACCGTCTCCAAGGCGACAACCAGCTCATCCACCTTTTTCTCCTCTACGATCACCGGCAAAGATTCTAGCCTACCGATCACACGATCTCCGGCGACCCCGCCCTTTTTCTCCGTACCATCGGAGACAAAACCGACGATATTATAACCCAAACCATACAGGTCGTCGGCAATACACGCCGCCTTCTTCCCCGCCCCAATCATCAATACATTCAACGCCCATTCCCTGCACTTTATCTTCCGTAACCCGGCCTGCGTAATCAATAACCGGGGAATATACGTCAAGACAAACTGCAATCCCCATAAAGAGAAAAACATATCATAATACACGTGATAAGAACGGGGCAAGTCATTCAGCACTAAGGCAAAAAACAAGATCACGACACCGATCGACACGCTCCCAAGGGTAGAGAACAACTCAGTAAGCCTCGACTTACCGAACGGTTTATTATAATAACCGGAAAACCAATATAATACGAACCAGAAAAACGGGATCAATAGCTGCCCCTTCAATGAGGGGATATGCAGCAAAAAGGCCCCGACGGTATCAAACCCTTCATACACCGCCACCTCCTCATAGCGTATCAGGTTAAATAATAACCAGACTACCGACGACGCTATAAAATCCGAGACAATATATTTTCCGGCTTGTACGCTTTTCTTCATCCTTATCTAATTACCTGCACAAGCCCACCGGCTCCTAACTTGATAATGCCGGACGGAGCGGCCTTGCTCATATCGTCCTGACGATAACTCACGATATAATCCACACCCTCCTTGATCACCTCCGATACCTCGCTGAAATTAGCGGGAGAAGGCTCGCCGCTTACGTTGGCGGAAGTAGAGACCAAAGGTTTACGGAAGCGCTCGCACAATTTCTTGGAGAACTCCTCGTTCGTGATACGGATACCCACGCTACCATCGGCTCCCAATAGATTTGTCGCCAAGTTCTTGGCACTTGAGTAAATGATGGTCAACGGCTTATCAGACACGCTAATCAAATCCCAAGCGATATCGGGAACATCCGACACGTACCTATCCAATTTAGCCTCGCTGTCCATCAAGACCAACATAGCCTTATTGTCTGTCCTTCGCTTTAGCTCGTACACTCTTTGTACGGCTTTTTCATTGGTAGCGTCGCAACCAATTCCCCAGATAGTGTCTGTAGGATAAAGTATTATGCCGCCTGCGGCCATTACTTCGCAAGCTTTTTTAATATCTTCCGTCATTGTATTTTATAATATTTAGGCAAATGTACGAATCATTCTCCTACTTCAAAAAAATAATAACAAAAAAACTATTTTCTTTAAGCCATACCGGATATACCATATTTAATTTCTAACTTTACGGGTTGAAATATATTGCGGAAATCTCGCCTTTGTCATACGGTAGATTAAGGATGACAAGGTATCCGTAGTATCAGGCAAGCAAAAAAGAAAAAAACAATATATAATGATTAACAAATGGAACTTTCAAACCCCATCAGAAGAAGAGTTACATAAGAGAGACCAATTGGTGGCTGAATTAGGATTCAGCCCGGTGATCTGTCTCTTGCTCGTTCAACGAGGTATCACTTCGATCGAAGAGGCGAAGAAATTCTTTAAACCCAGCTTGAACGATTTGCACGACCCGTTCCTTATGCCGGATATGGATAAGGCGGTGAGGCGCTTGAACAAAGCCTTGGGGAATAAAGAAAAGATTTTGATCTACGGCGATTACGACGTGGATGGAACGACAGCGGTATCGCTCGTCTTCAAGTATTTAAGACCTTACTCGTCTACCTTGGATTTCTATATCCCGGACCGGTACGACGAGGGGTACGGTATCTCTTACAAGGGTATCGATTATGCCGCCGAGAACGGCGTGTCGCTGGTTATCTCGCTGGATTGCGGTATCAAAGCGATCGAGAAGATCGAGTACGCCAAGGAGAAAGGCATCGACTTTATTATTTGCGACCACCATATGCCGGACGCCACTTTGCCGGACGCTGTCGCCGTATTGGATGCCAAGCGCTCGGATTCTATCTATCCGTATGAGCATTTATCGGGTTGCGGAGTGGGATTCAAGTTCATGCAGGCGTTCGCCAAGAGCAATAATTTCCCGTTCTCGGATCTGGAGAAGTTGTTGGAGCTGACAGCGGTCAGTATCGCCTCGGATATCGTCCCGATTACGGGAGAGAACCGCATCCTCGCCTATTACGGGCTGAAGCAATTGAACAGCAACCCCAGCCTCGGGCTGAAAGGGATTATCGATATCTGCGGATTGACCGGAAAGGAGATCACGATCAGTGATATCGTCTTCAAGATCGGTCCCCGTATCAACGCTTCCGGCCGTATGATGAACGGGAAGGAGGCGGTGGAACTGCTACTGTCCAAGGATAGCGCCAGTGCCCGGGAGAAGAGCGAGAGCATCAACCAATATAATGAGGAACGCCGAGAATTGGACAAGAAGATCACCGACGAGGCTAACGCTGTCATCGACGAAGTAGAGAACATGGATGACCGGAAGGCGATCGTGGTGTATAACCCGGGATGGCACAAAGGCGTGATCGGTATCGTAGCGTCCCGTTTGACCGAGAAGTATTACCGTCCGGCGGTCGTTCTTACCAAATCGTCCGAGTTGATCACCGGATCGGCACGTTCCGTAACAGGCTTCGATATTTACAAGGCGATAGAGAGTTGCCGGGATTTATTGGAGAATTTCGGGGGACATACCTACGCCGCCGGGCTTTCCCTTCGGGAGGAGAACCTAGAGGCATTCACCGAGCGTTTCTTGAAGATCGCATCCGAGGAGATCATACCGGAGCAGATGATCCCGCAGATCGATATCGACGCTATCTTGGATTTGAAAGAGATCAACCAGAAGTTCGTGAACGACCTAAAGAAGATGAGTCCGTTCGGGCCGGACAACCAAAAGCCCGTATTCTGTTCGCTTGGCGTAAAGGACTACGGCACCAGTAAGCTCGTGGGTAAGGAACTGGAGCATCTCAAGCTGGAATTGATCGACGGAAACTCAAGCACCCCCATGCACGCCATCGCTTTCGGCATGCACAGGTACAACGACCATATCAAGGGTATGAAGCCTTTCAACATCTGTTACACGGTGGAGGAGAACACCTACAACGGCAACACCTCTATCCAGCTGATGATCAAAGACATCAAACCCGACGATATATGAGGAGGACAGGTGGACGTCTACCATAAGATATTAGAGAAGTATTGGGGATACCCTGCTTTTCGCCCCTTGCAGGAGGATATTATCCATTCCGTCTGTGCCGGAAAAGATACGCTTGGGCTGATGCCTACGGGTGGTGGTAAATCCATCACCTTTCAGGTGCCGGCATTGGCGATGGAGGGGATTTGCATCGTCGTCACTCCCTTGATCGCCTTGATGAAAGACCAAGTGGAGAACTTACGCCGGGTCGGCATCAAGGCTACGGCCGTTTATTCGGGCATGAGCCGGCAAGAGATCATCACGCAACTGGAGAATTGCATCTTCGGGGGGTATAAGTTCTTATATGTCTCCCCGGAGCGGCTTAGTACGGATATTTTCCGGGTCAAGATGGAGGCCATGCAGGTTTGTCTGCTGGTAATCGACGAGAGTCACTGTATCTCGCAATGGGGATATGATTTCCGTCCTTCTTACCTCAATATCGCTGAGATCCGGGACTTATTGCCGGGTGTTCCGGTATTAGCCTTGACCGCCACGGCTACCCCGGAAGTGGTGAATGACATACAAGAGCGTCTGCGGTTCAAGGAGAAGAACGTATTTCAAAAGAGCTTCGCCCGCAAAAATCTGGCTTATATTGTCCGGAAGACGGAGGATAAGTTAAATACACTCGTTTATATATTGGGAAAAGTTCCGGGTACGGCCATCGTATATGTCCGCAACCGGAAACGCACCAAGGAGATCGCCCTCATGCTGCAACAGGCGGGTATCTCCGCCGATTTCTTCCATGCCGGGTTAAACCGTGACGAGAAAGAACTGCGTCAGGCCCGTTGGAAAAACAACGAGTGCCGGGTAATCGTATCGACCAACGCTTTTGGTATGGGTATCGATAAGCCGGACGTGCGATTGGTCGTGCATATGGATATGCCGGGATCGTTGGAGGAATATTATCAAGAGGCCGGACGCGGGGGGCGTGATGAGAAGAAAGCCTTCGCCGTGGCTCTTTGTTCCTCCACGGATAGCGCCAAGCTAAAGAAACGGCTGGCGGATGAGTTTCCGGACAAGGAGTTTATCTATCGGGTCTATGAGGCGTTGGGTAATTATTACCAGATCGCCGTAGGGTACGGGCTAGATACGGTACACGATTTCTCATTGACGGATTTCTGTTCCGCTTATAAGTTCTCTTTATTGCAAGCGCATCATGCCTTGAAGATCCTTGGGCTATCGGGCTATATCGAATATACGGAGGAGGTAGACAACGCTTCCCGCCTGATGTTCACAGCTACCCGTGACGAGCTTTACAGGTATTTAAGTGAGAACAAGCGAACGGATGAGGTGATTCAGACAATCTTGCGTTCTTACACCGGGTTATTCGCAGATTATGTTTATATAGATGAGAGCGTAATCGCCACCCGTGCGAGAGTGACACCTCACGAGGTGTATGAGAGCTTGGTAGGTTTATCCAGATACCGGATCGTAAACTACATCCCGCATAAGAAAACCCCGTTGATTATCTATACCCAGACCCGGGAGGAACAGCGGTACCTTTCCATACCCCGCTCGGCGTATGAGGAACGCAAGGAGCGTTTCGGGAAACGGATCGAGAAGGTGCTGGAATATATCAACGAGGAGCGGGTATGCCGTAGCCGCATGCTCCTATCCTATTTCGGCGAGGAAGATTCCGCCCCTTGTGGCTGTTGCGACGTATGCCTATCGAAGCATGAATCACAGCTTATGAATTGGGAATTCAACGCTATCCGGGAAAGTCTCATAAAGATATTGGCCGGGGAATCCCCTATCCCCGTGAAAGAACTTATTGAGAAATTACCTTTCCCTCAAGAGAAAATCCTCACGGCCATCCGCTTTCTGGCGGATCAAGATCCCCAATTCACATTAAGCGACGGCTGTCTATCGCACGAGGATTCAGCAAAATAGCACGATGCCCATCGTAAGCTCCTTAGAATGCCCATTGTTAGCTTGCTAGAATGCCCATCATAAGGAGCTTACAATGGGCATTCTAATAAACCATGTATCACCGCTTATAATTACTCCGATTAGATACTTGTTTTTCCGTCGGGAAATCAGCGGGAACCTTTTGGGTTACCTTGCCGGTAGCGGCCCATTCCGCACCTCTTAACAAGGTAATCTGGAAGCCGGCGCATTGCATAGCCGGACAATTCTCTACCGTTTCCCCCGCGTGCCCTAACATCGTATGAAATATACGGGCATTCCCATAATCAACCGTAAAGATCAACGGCTCCTCACGGCCGGAACCTCCGGTCTCCTTATCCGAATAAGCCGTATACAAGCAATCCTTTATATTTCCCGGGCCACGCATACGATCATATAACTCATCCTGCGCATGTTTCCATTTATTCGGCAGCCCCTTCATGATCGGATGCTCATGGTTCCGGGCATTCAGCACATACTCATGCTGCTTGCCATGAGAGCCACCCACGCCCGCCGAGCTATCCTTTATCAACTTACCATCGCTCCAATATACATAGGGTCCCGCTTTCTCATCCCGGTTCTCCCAACCGCCCAAGGCACAAATCTTATTGTATTCCGGCCAGTTCACGAAGGCGTTATCAGCGGCATGATAGATCACGACACCTCCACCCCCTTGCACATACTCCAAGAAACGACGGTTCGTCTCCTCCGGCCAAGCATCCCCATTATAATCCAGCACCACCAGCTCGTAAGGACTGAAATCCAAGACAAAGCCGGACATATCCTTCCCCGCCTCCGGAGAGACCGCAAAATCCACGGAGAAGCGTCCCGAGTTCTCCAATATCTGTTTAAGCACCACATGGCTCACCTGCCAATTATGGTTATTCTGCCCTGTTATTAATAACGTCTTGATCGGCTTACGGGCCGACATGCCACATACAACCAATAAAGCGGCCAAAAGGAAAACGATCTTCCTACAAAATACATGTCTCATGATATGAATAAGATTTAAGTAAACTATAAATTATCCGTCTTTATTTATCATAACAAAGGGAAGCGGCACCGAATAGCCCCGGATTCTCCAGCTTAGAGAAACGTATCTTCAAGTTCTTGATAGAGTTCGGATAAGCGAAATCCTTCAAGTCCTCATACATGCTCTCCTCAAACAACTCATGGGCGGCGGTCACCGAGCCTCCGAAGACGATCATCTCCGGATCTACCGTCAATACCACGATCTTGATAGCGGCGGCCACATGTACGCCCAACTGCCGGTAAGCCTCCAGCGCCTGCTCGTCCTTCCGCATCGCACGGGTGTACATCTCCTTCCCATCCACGCCCCATACGTTCATGAAATAGGAACCGCTACAGAAATATTCCAAGATCTGTCCTTGGTAGGGAATCATGCCAAATTCTCCCGAGCCACAATTAGCGTCGGCCAACAGCTTGCCATTCTGGATAATTCCACCCCCCAAGCCCGTACCCAAGGTGAGGCCCACGAAGTTATCAACCGTCTTTCCTTCGCCAAAGATACGCTCACCCAGAGCGAAGCAATTCGCGTCGTTATCCACATAAACCGGCACGGAGAAGCAAGCCTCCAAGATCTCCTTCAAATGTACCTCCTCCCAATGCGGGATATTCACCACGTTATATACGATCCCCTTCTCACGATCCACCACGCTCGGCACACCGATACCGATAGCTACCACACTCTCGTCCCACACGGAACGGATCACCTCTATCAAAGCCTCCAATGTCTCCTCGCAATCCGCGGCGTCCTTGGGAGTCGGGGCGCTCCCCTGAGCCACTAATCGATCCCCTACGATACGGCCGGCACGCATATTCGTCCCCCCTAAATCCACTCCGATATAAGCGTTTTTCTTCTCTACACTCATTCTTTCCACGATATTAATTAGATTATACTCCCACAAAGCTAACAAAAAAGGCAATGTTACGAATAACATCACCTTTTAAACTGATAAATTTAATACATCTATGCTTTTTATTTTCCCCGGCGTCAACTCCATCCAGCACGTATACCGACATCGCCTCACGCCTACGCTCGCATAGGCCAACGTCGATATACGTGTGAGGCAATGCCGATATACGTGTAAGACGGCACCATTATAACTACCGCATCAAGCGAAGAACAAGATCAATAATTGCGCCGTAAGTACCCTCAAGAACATGGTCAAGGGGTATACCGTAGCGTAACCTACGGAAGGAGCGTCGTTTCCAGCCGTAGCGTTCGAGTAAGCCAAAGCGGGCGGATCCGTCGTACTACCGGCGATCAAGCCCATTAAGGTGAAATAATTGATCTTATAGAAATAACGGCCTACACAACCGATGATCAGCAAAGGAATCGTTGTGATAATGAAACCGTAACCGATCCAAGCGAATCCACCATTGTTCACGATCGTATCCACAAAACCATCGCCGGCACTGATACCCACACAAGCGAGGAAGAGGGTGATACCGATCTCACGCAACATCAAGTTAGCGCTCTGGGTCGTATAGGTAACCAGCTTATAACGGTAACCAAAACGGCTAATCAAGATCGCCACGATCAACGGACCTCCCGCCAAACCTAACTTAACCGGTTGCGGAATGCCCGGGAACGTGATAGGAATACTCCCCAAGACAATACCGAGGGCAATGCCGATAAAGATCGTGATCAAGTTCGGCTCGTTCAAGCGTTTCAAGGAGTTACCCAATACCTTTTCTACATTCGAGACAGCCGTCTCGGTACCCACCACATTCACACGGTCGCCCACCTGCAACGTCAGACCCGGCGTAGCTACCAAGTCCACGCCCGCACGGTTGATACGGGTGATATTGATACCATATAATTTACGCAGTTTCAACTGTCCCAGCTTCTTGCCGTTCAACTCCGGTTTCGTGATCAAGATACGGCGGTTGATAAACTGGCTCTCCATACGAATCCATTGCTTGCGCTCCATATCGATCTCCTCGCCAATGAATGTCTTTACGGACTCGGCATCTTGATCGGTCGTGATCACGAAAATCTTATCATCCTCATTCAAGATCGTACCGGCGGAAGCGATCTCGATCTGCTTGTTATCATTACGCCATACACGGGAAATCACGAAATCCAGATGATCCATCAAACCGGATAACTCCCCTACCGTCTTACCGAAAACCGCCGGGTTCTTTACGACCAGCGAGATCGGTTTCGCCTCATTCGTATGCGAGGCATCCTCCTTATTCAAATCGTCATTCTCCTTATCGAAATTCACACGGAATACGTAACGTACGAAAATGATCGAAAGAATAATACCGATCACGCCCAGCGGATAAGCCACGGCGTAACCCAAGGCGATCGTATTATCTGAAACCCCGTACATATCGGAATAAGCCTGCTGAGCCGCACCTAATCCGGGGGTATTCGTCACCGCCCCCGATAAAATACCCACCATCGTAGGCATCGGAATACCTGTCACGAAATGCAATACCAAAGCCGTAGCCACGCCAAGGAAGACAATTCCACAGGCTAGCATATTCAACGTGATTCCCCCCTGCCTAAAAGACGAGAAGAAACCCGGCCCGACTTGCATACCTACCGAATAAACAAATAAGATCAATCCAAATTCCTTAAAGAAATGAATCACATTGTGGTTAACCGTAAACCCAAAATGCCCTAAAATAATACCTACAAACAACACCAAGGTAATCCCAAGCGAAATCCCAAACACCTTTATCTTTCCCAACTGAATGCCGGCGGCAATCACGAAAGATAGTAAAAGGATAGAATGCCCGATACCTTCTCCCCATAATAAGTCGTTTATCCAATCCATGCTAAAATCTTTAAAAATCTTATTACCTATTAATAAAGACGCGAAGTTAGGCATTTACTTTGTGTTTTACAACATAACACCTATATTTACCTTTTAAATTAAAATCTCATGAAAAAGATATATTACATTTTATCAGCATTGTTCCTTTGCGTGGTAGCCACCTCGGCGCAAGAAGCTGGAAAAACGGTAGTTATTAAAACCAATGTAGGTACTATGAAGGCCATCCTGTACGATGATGTGCCTAATCACACCCGTACTTTCATCGAACGGGCAAAACGGGGGGATTTCAACGGGACCTTATTCACCCGTGTCCTGCCGGAGTTTATGATCCAAGGAGGAGCCCCGGATTCCAAGAACGCTCCCGCCGGTGCTAAATGCGGCTTTGGCGATCCTTCCGCCGAGATACCGCCCGAGATCAACGAGAAATATTTCCATAAGAAAGGAGCCTTGGCCGCTCCCCGCCAACCGGACGATATCAACCCGCAAAAGAAATCGGATATGTCGCAATTCTTTATCGTGCAGGGGAAGGTCTATAGGGAAACCGAACTGGATACGTTAGAGCGTACCGCCAACTATCCGGCCCGGCAAAAGGCCCTGAAGGAGTTTTATGCGCCGGTACGTGCGGAGCTGAATATGATAAAGATGAGTAACAAACGGGAGTACCAGAAGCGATTGAGAGCGATCAACGCCCAGATAGACTCCGTTATTCAAGCAACTCCCGGGCATTTGCTATTTACGGACGAGCAACGGAAGGCTTATACCACCGTAGGCGGTTGCCATCATCTGGACGGCACCTATACGATCTTCGGGGAGCTGACGGAGGGATTCGACGTTTTGGATCAGATCGCCACCCAGCCGAAAGACCAGAATGACCGTCCGAAGAAAGACATCCGCATCCAAAGTATAACGATCGAATAATTCACCACTCCTATGTTAAAGAGAGATTTCATCATGGTACAGATCGAGGAACTGGGCAAAGTGATCGCCCAGATCATCTTCAATCGTAATTCCAACGATGGGGCACGCAAGAACCCCGAGTTAATCCAATCCGTCTACACATTCTTAAAACTGGATAACGATTTCTTGCTGAACACGCCTATCGACGGTATCCGCACTTATCTGGACGGTGATGATTCGTGCGGCCTCCAACGCATGGAGCTGGCGAGCAAGACCTTGCTGGAAGAAAGTTTCCTTTTGCCGGAGGCGCAAGGTAAAAAACTCCGGGCAAGAGCGAAAGAGCTATTGGAATATATCCAACGCAACGACACTACGTTCTCGTTGGAACGAGTGGCGTTGCTGGAAGAGATAAATAACTATTGAATAGATTGCGGATCGGTGGTAGGGCCTTCCACGACTAGAAGGCCATTCTCATTGATTCGCATTTTATCGATGAATACGACCCGCTCATCCCCTGTCTTCTGGGTACGCCCGTGGTAAACGCAATACATTTGTTTTCCGTCCTTCGACCAAGTAACGCTATTATGTCCGGTACCCGTGACGATACCGCCTTTTTCCACGTTCTTCTCCAGCACCGGATTATTAGATGCCTTCTCAAACGGTCCTAACGGATGTTCGGACACGGCATATCCCACCGCATAATTTGCCCCGCCAAAATAATTAGCGGAATACATCATATAATACAAGCCGTTGTGACGTAGCATGAAAGAGCCTTCCGTCCAACGACGTCCGACCTCCCCTTTGGTAACCGAGCGACTTTCCCACTCACTTTGCGCATCATCCAATTTTACGGGTGGACGCAGCAGAAGTACGGGTTCCCCAATTACGTGCGTAAGATCCGGAGCGACCTCCACCCCGTAAATCCAGCTTTCCTCAACGGAGTCGAACATGCCTTTCTTCTTTGCCTCATCGGCGATCTCGCTTTCTACCGGATGCTTATAGCAACAACGGGAATAATAGAGATAGGTACGGCCATCCTCATCCTCGATCAAGTTTCCGTCGATTACAGGATATCCCGGATCAAACAAAGGAGCATCGGCCAATTCCTTAAATGGTCCGGTCGGCTTATCCGACACAGCTACGCCGATACGGAAATTTTCCTCCTCGTTGGTCGGATTCTTCCGCCAATCCGCACTGAAGAACATATAGAACTTCCCGTCACGCTCGTACACTTCCGGCGCCCAGAAATTAGCGATTGCCCAAGAATCGGGCGTATTGCCCCGATAAACCTGCCCTTCCGACTTCCAATGGATCAAATCATCGGAAGAATAGGCGCAAAAACCGTCTACAGCCCCGGCACCGGTACCATACATATAATAACGTCCGTCCGAGGCCAACAATACGTATGGATCGCCAAACTGGACCGACAAAGGATTACTGTACGTTAATTCCGGCTCTTCCGCAGCAGACTTCTTTCCCGTACAACCCGCATTCAAACACATAAGAACTCCCAGACAAAGGGATATTCCTATTTTCATACCACTTTTCATTTTTCTTATTTATTGGATTCTAAATTATACACTCCTTCCGCACAACGTTCCCCGTCGATGGCAGCGGATACGATTCCTCCCGCATACCCCGCTCCCTCACCGCAAGGGAAAAGACCTTTTACCGTGACGTGTTGATAGGTATCCCGATCACGGACGATACGAACCGGAGCGGATGTACGGGTCTCTACGCCGATCATGGTTGCCTCGTTGGTCAAGAAGCCTCTAGAGACCTTACCGAAATAACGGAAACCTTCCCGCAGGCGACTGGTCACGAATTCCGGCATCCAAAAATGCAACGGAGAGGCCAGCAGACCCGGCGTATACGAGGAAACCGGTAAATCGAAAGAGTTCTTCTTCCGCATGAAATCATTCATGCGCTGGGCGGGAGCCGTTTGCTTCATGCCTCCATTCAACCAACAGACCTCTTCCAGACGTTCCTGAAAGGCCATCAACGCTAATGGGGAGTCCGCATCCACCTTCTCGCCATTCCGAAGATAAAGCTCCTCCTGCCCTACCAGTTCGGAATAATCTTCCGGACGGATCTCTACCACCATCCCTGAGTTAGACCAGCGGGAACCCCGGTTAGAAGGCGACATTCCATTTACCACGACCTGCTTAGGTCCGCTCGCCGCAGGAACTACGAAACCTCCCGGACACATACAGAAGGAATAGACGCCCCGGTTATTCGCTTGCGTCACAAAACTATACTCTGCCGCAGGAAGATATTTCCCACGACCTTCTTTCCGATGATACTGGATTTGGTCGATCAATTCCTGAGGATGTTCCAGACGAACACCGACTGCGATCCCTTTCGCCTCGATCTGGATCTGGCGTTCGTATAAATAGTTATAGACATCACGGGCGGAATGGCCGGTAGCTAAGATAACAGGCCCGTAAAAGCTCTTTCCCGTATTCGTCTCGATGCCGATCACCTCGTTCTCTTTCATGATAAAAGCATCCATACGGGTCTCGAAATGTACCTCACCTCCGCATCGCTTGATTTGCTCCCGGATATTCTCGATCACACGGGGGAGCTTATCGGTTCCGATATGCGGATGGGCATCCGCCAAGATAGAGGGACTTGCCCCAAACTGGCAAAAGATATTCAGTATCTTATCTACCGAGCCTCTTTTCTTGCTACGGGTATACAGCTTTCCATCAGAATAAGCGCCGGCACCGCCCTCACCAAAACTATAATTTGATTCTCCGTTCACCTTATGCTCACGACTGATCAAGGCGATATCTTTCTTGCGTTCCCGCACGTCCTTACCTCGCTCGACGATGATGGGGCGCAAACCTAACTCTATCAAGCGCAAGGCGGCGAACAGACCTCCCGGACCGGCTCCTACGACGATCACAGGTTTCCCTGCCGAGACATCTTTATACTCTATCAATTGATATTCCGGCTCGCTAGGCATCTCGTTCATGAAAACACGCAGTTTCACGTTGACAAATATCGTTCGCTGGCGTGCGTCTATCGAACGTTTCAATACACGTACGGCCCGGATATTTTTCGGAGCCTCACCCGTCTCACGGGCTACTACTTGCCTTAGCGATTGCTCATTAACAGCCTCTTCCGGCAATATCCTGAGTTGTAATTCTTTTATCATTGTTTATTATATATTAACCGAATAGTTGCCGAAAGGCTTCCTCCACTTTCTTTACCTGTACGATTTGAATCTTGCTCTTCGCCGTATCGAAACCTTTTAGATTATTATGCGGAATGATAATCCGGGAGAAACCCAGCTTCTCCGCCTCCAAGATACGTTGCTCAATACGGTTGACCGGACGGATCTCTCCGGACAAGCCCACCTCGCCAGCCATACAAACACCCGGCTCGATGCTGATATCCAAGCTAGAAGAAAGGATGGAACTGATTACCGCCAAATCGATAGCCGGATCATTCACTTTCAAACCTCCGGCGATATTCAGGAAAACATCTTTCTGGATCAACTTAAAACCCGCCCTTTTCTCCAATACTGCCAATAACATATTCATTCGGCGTAAATCGAATCCGGTGGCGCTACGTTGCGGCGTACCGTAAACCGCCGAGCTGACCAAGGCTTGCGTCTCGATCAAGAAAGGACGTACCCCCTCGATAGCGGCGGCGATGGCGACACCGCTCAGTCCCTCATGATTCTGGGTTAATAATAACTCGGATGGATTGCTGACCTCACGAAGCCCGTTCTGGCGCATCTCGTAAATCCCTAGTTCCGCCGTACTGCCAAAACGGTTCTTGATGCTCCGCAGGATACGATACATATAATGCTGATCGCCCTCAAACTGCAACACCGTATCCACGATATGCTCCAATACCTTCGGACCGGCGATACTGCCTTCCTTATTGATATGGCCGATCAATAAGACCGGGACACCGCTTTCCTTGGCGTATTTCAAGATAGCGGCACTACACTCACGTACTTGGGAAACACTGCCGGGGGAAGATTCCACGACTTCCGTAAAGATGGTTTGTATGGAATCTATGATCATCAAGTCCGGCTGGATATTGGCCGCTTGCGTAAAAATCTGTTCCAGATGCGTCTCGCATAGGATGAAACAGTTCGGATTATCATGCGATAATCGGTCCGCCCGGAGTTTCAACTGGCGACTGCTCTCCTCGCCCGAGACATATAGGGTTTTCAAGCCTGTCAAGCCCAACACGGTTTGCAAGACCAAGGTAGATTTTCCGATTCCCGGCTCTCCACCGATCAAGACCAAAGAGCCCTTCACCAAGCCTCCGCCGAGGACCCTATTTAATTCATCATCTTTTAAATCGATACGGGCCTCCTCTTCCGTCGTTATATCACGCAATAACACCGGACGGATCTTATTGCCCTCCATAATACCGGGAACCGGCCGCTTCACGGCAGGCTCCTTTGTTACGATCTCCTCTACATAGGTGTTCCACTCCCCACAATTCGGGCATTTACCCAGCCATTTCGGGGAATCAGCGCCACAGTTAGAGCAGACATATACGGTTTTTGTTTTCGCCATTCTATCTTGAATTTGGCGTAAAGATACAAAAAACTACTTTTCCCCTACTACAACGATCTTCTTTCCGATACCGCAGCCCTTCTTAATTTCCGGGCTACCTTTCTCCTTATACAAGAATCCGCGGAACATACCGCCACTGTTATAAGGCATGGCGATATTTCCTAGTTTATCCACGGCGATCAAGCCGCCGTTGCCGGCGTTCGTATTCAATTCCGTATGGATGATATAATCTGCCGCTTTCTCTACGCTTTCCTTAAGGTATTTATAGCGGGCACACACATCGAACGCTACCGCATGACGGATAAAATACTCGCCATGCCCCGTACAGGAGACGGCGCAACTGTTATTATCCGCATACGTTCCCGCCCCGATCACGGGCGAATCACCGATACGCCCCCAACGTTTCTTGAACATACCGCCGGTACTGGTCCCGGCCGTTAAGTTTCCTTGCTTATCCAGAACGACACAGCCTACCGTACCGTTCTTCTTACTTTCTTGCTTTAACTTCTCGATCCACTCCATCGTCTTGGGCGTAGCGAAATACATATTGTCTTCTACCATTTCCAAGCCTTGTTCCTTGGCGAACTCCTCAGCACCGGCTCCGCTCAGCATGACATGCGGAGATTTTGTCTTTACGGCATAGGCGGCATTGATCGGATGCTTCACGTGTTTTAAGCCAGCTACAGCGCCTGCGCTTAAATCCTTGCCTTCCATGATGGAAGCGTCCAACTCAAAAGTTCCCTCCACCGTACAGGTAGCACCAATTCCGGCGTTAAACAACGGATTTCCCTCGAAGTAATTGATTACGGCCATCACCGCTTCCGGCCCCTCGCCTCCCGCAGAAAGGACCTTATCTCCAATCATTAAAGCGGAGTCCAATGCGGCGTAATATTGAGCCGACTTAACCGGATCTTCCTCCAATCCGGCCATCGCCCCCGCACCACCATGTACCACGATTACATACTCCCGGTCTTGCGCAAAAGCAATGGATGACACCATCAAAGCCGTCAAGGCTATCATTTGTTTTAACATGCTATTATATTTAATCATTTATACAATGCTCAAAAATAGAACAAATATCTGAATTATCTTAGAGACATAGACTTATTTCCCGATTTTTATCCGTACATTTACCTCGAACGGTAATCTCTTAAATAATAACATTATGGAAGAATACATCGATTCTATCATAAGAGTGGGAAAGATATTGATCGGAAGCATAATGGTCGTGTTCGTACTCTGGTACATCGTAAAGGATATTGTCAAGGCTTATGGGAAAGATTCGCATGAGCCGGATTAAAAAAAGTGCCGTGGCGATATGACCACGGCACTTCTCTTCATTATATCATAGAGAGCTATTTCATTCGTTCGTATACCATACCGGTCCCGGCTGGCTGTCCATGACGAACTCCAATGTCGCCCCGCTCATGATTTGCTCGTGGGTGATATAACTCTTATCATAAGGTTGTCCGTTCAGCTTCACGGATTGGATATAAATATTCTCCGCAGAGACCTCGGGAGCCAAAACCGTAAAGGTCTTGCCATTACCTACATGCATCTTCACTTCCGGGAACAACGGGGAGCCGATCTCATATTGGCCACTGATCGGATCAACCGGGTAGAATCCCATGGCGCTAAACACAAACCAAGCGGACATCTGCCCACAGTCCTCATTACCGCAAATACCGTCCGGGGCATTCAGATACAAATCATGTAATACCTGAGCCACGTATTTCTGGGTCTTCCAAGGCTGGCCGACCTTATTATATAAGTAGATCACATGATGGCTCGGCTCATTTCCATGCGCATATTGACCAATCATGCCTGTACTAAAGATAGGCAATTCCTCATCCGATTTGGGGACATAGGTAAACATACTATCCAATTTCTCGGCGAAACGTTCCTTACTTCCTACCAATCCGATCAAACCGTCCAGATCTTGCGGCACGGACCAGAAATATTGCCAACCATTGCTCTCGCAAATATCTTCCGTATAATCATCGGGGCTGAAATTAGCGGCAAAGTTTCCTTTCTCATCACGAGGCTGCATAAAGGAAGTTGCCGGATTGTACACATTATGATAATTCTGTGAACGTTTAAAGAATTCGTCGGCGATCTCTTTCTTACCCATCTTCTCAGCCATCTTAGCGATGCAATAATCATCGTAGGCATACTCCAAGGTCTTCGATAAAGACCAGTTCTCCCATTTTTTCGGATCGCTATAAGCCGGTACGTAGCCCAACTTCTTATAATCGCCGATACCCCGATAGTCATCCCGGTTGGCTGTCGCTATACAAGCCTCCAGCGCTTTCTCGGCATTGAAATCACCGATACCTTTCAGATAAGCGTCTACGATAACGGGCACCGCATGATAACCGATCATCATATTCGTTTCCCAGCCATAAAGGTTCCATAAAGGCAAAGCCCCGTTCTGCTCATAGAACTTCAAGAAACCCTTGATCATATCATTCGCCCGTTCCGGCTCCGTATACGTAAACAACGGATGGGAGGCACGGTAGGTATCCCATAAAGAGAAAGTAGAGTAATTCGTCCATCCGTCCGCTTTATGGATTTGCTGATCCGGGCCGTAATAAGAACCATCCACGTCGCTATAGATCGTCGGGGCGATCATGGAATGATACAAGGCCGTATAGAATTTCACCATATCGTCCGTATTCCGGCTCTTCACCTCAATCTTGGAAAGCTGTCGGTTCCAATTCGCGCTAGCCTGCGCTTGATAGTAATCGAAATCATCCTTCGGGGCTTCCGCACGCAAATTCTTTCCCGCTCCCTCCATGCTGACGCCAGAGATTCCGGTCGTGACAAGGATTTCCTCATCCTTCTTCGTATTGAAATCGAAACGGGCCACATAGGCCGTACCGATCCAACCTTTTTCCTTGGTCACGATAGAAGTCGTATCCATATGACAAGCCACGAAAGGCTTAGAGAAACGGGTCTCGAAATAAACATGCTGCAAGGGAGACCAGCCTTGGGATAGGCGGTATCCACGGATCGTCGTAGAGTCTACCACCTCGATCTTGGAATCCAAGGTAAAGTCCCAATTCATCGCCTTCTTCAAGTTCAAGAATACCGAAGCCTCGGCCTCCGGGAAGGTATACCGCTGGATACCGCAACGCTCAGTAGCCGTAAGCTCCACGTTAATGTTATAATCCTTCAGCAATACCCGGTAATATCCTGCGGAAGCCGCCTCGTCATTATGCGAGAACGTGGAATAGATTCCTAACGGCGCCGGGGCCTCTTTATAAGGACGGGTCACGGGCATAAAAGAGATATCGTATAAATCGCCTGCCCCCGTACCGGAAAGGTGCGTATGGCTAAAGCCGGCGATCGTCGTATCCGGATAGAAATACCCCGAGATGCGATCCCAACCCGGCAAACCGTTATCCGGGCTCAATTGTACCATACCAAAAGGAACTTGGGCTCCCGGGTAGGTATTGCCGGTAAAATCCGTACCGATCATGGGGTTCACATACTGCGAGTAATCCGCCTCCTGTTTCTTTTCAGGCGTGCAGGCCACGAGTGCCAGCAAAGAGACCGCCAATATAGACATGTGCTTCATGTTATGCAATTCGTTTTGAGTTTGAGCAAACATACATAAATTATTTCGAAAGAGAAACAGTTTACGGGGAAAACTTTCTATTTTCATCGGGGTGAAAATCTTTTTTCATTATGATGAGAATCTTTTTTCATCAAGGAGAAAATCTTTTTTCATCAAGACGAGAATTCGGTGGAATCCTTTAACTTTGTACAAAAACTACGATAACATGGAAGATAAAACATCGACACTTCGTTTGATCTATCCCCAATGGCAAGGTGGGATCGTGAATCATTGGATGCCCGACCTTCCTGCGGACGACGCTTCCAGAGGGTATTACCTAGGAGCTCAATTACTCAATATCCTCGCTCCCCCAAGTCCCCAGAAAACCGTGGAAGTACCCATCTCACTAGATATAAACGATAGAGAAACGGATCTAGGGGTCAGCGCCCGCAAGGTTATTCTGAAACAAACAAAAGCAGCCCTCGAATTACTGCACGAAAACGCTCCAGAAAAGATTGTCACCTTAGGGGGCGAATGTTCGGTAAGTGTCGTACCCTTCACCTATCTGGCTGCTAAATATCCGGATAATATAGCCATTGTCTGGATAGACGCACATCCGGATATAAACTTGCCGTATGACGAGTATAAAGGATATCATGCGATGGCCCTTACAGCCTGTCTAGGGATGGGTGATGAAGAGATTCTTCAATTATTACCGGGAAAGTTCAAGGTCTCGAATACCTTAATCGTAGGTTTACGCTCGTGGGATGAGGGCATAAAAGAACGGCAGAAGAACTTAGGTATAAAAGGTTTATCACCAGAGGAGGTGGCGAAGGATAGTTCCTCCATCCTCAAGTGGTTAAAAGGGACGGGCGCATCCAAAGTTGTCGTTCACTTCGATATGGACGTAATCGATCCGGCGGATATGATAGCGGGAGTCGGCGTAGAGCCTAACGGGATGAAAATAGACGAGGTCGTACGTGTTATCAACAATATAGCATCCAAGTATGATCTGGTAGGTCTTACGGTAGCCGAGCCGATGCCTCGTATAGCCATCAAGCTAAGGAATATGCTGGACCGGTTACCTTTATTGAAATAATAAAAAAAGACGTAGCCCTTAAACAGAGTTACGTCTTTTTTATATTACATTATTATAACTTTCGGGATTTATTCCTCATTATTATCTTCCTCATTCTCCTCGTCTTCTTCCTTTGGGGCTTTTTTCACGAAGAACGCACTCAACTCATACAAACCGTAGAGCGGTAAGAATACGATACTTAACGTAAACGGATCACTACTTGGAGTGATGAACGCCGCACCAACTAACAAGCCGACAACAGCATGCCGTCTGTATTTATGAAAGAACGAGCGGTTTAGCAGCCCTATCTGAGATAATAGCCAAGATACCAATGGCATCTCAAATACGATTCCCATCACGAATATCAACATCAAGAAGTTATCCATGTAAGAATCAAGGGATACCTGTTCCGTAATGGCGGCACTCAACTCGTAAGTCGCCAAGAAACGTAGTGTCATCGGGAACACCAAGAAATAACCCACTGAGCATCCGATAAAGAACATTATCGTTCCGAACAAGAATACCCAACGTACATTTTTCTTCTCATTCTCGTAAAGAGCCGGACTTACGAACTTCCAGATCTCCCACATCAAATAGGGGAAAGTCAATAATAACGCCAACCAGAAAGAACTTGTCATATGCGTGAAGAACTGGGAAGCCAGCTTGATATTGACAATGTTCACATGGAAAGTATCATTACAAAAGTCCGGGAGAAAAGAAAAATGAGAACTAATCTTACACATTTCCCGATAGACGATGAAATCGGAGCTACACGGGGCCATCACGACATTATCAAACAGCCACGGCATTACCGAGAACCCGGCTATAGCAAAAACAAAGAGCGCTAAAATAGAACGAAATAAAGTCCAACGAAGTTCTTCTAGGTGATCCCAGAATGACATTTCTTCTTGTTGCATCTTCCTTTACTTCTTTTCCGTATCGTCTAATTTGATATCGTCTTCCAATCCTTTTACACCGTCCTTGAAATTCTTCACGCCCTTACCGATACCTTTCATCAGCTCAGGAATTTTCTTACCACCGAAAAGCAATAACACAACAATGGCGATGATCACGATCTCGCCTGTACCTAAGTTTCCTAAAAATAGTAATTCATTCATGATATTATAATATTAGTCATTAATATTCTCGTTTCTATGGGGGCAAAGATACAATTTGTAATGAATAGTAGCCTCATTATTCCAAATTTATTACCTTTGCACCGTCTTAAAAAACTGAAATTAGAAAAAAATTAGAAAGATGAAAGCGTACGTATTTCCCGGTCAGGGGGCACAGTTCGTAGGTATGGGCAAAGACCTCTACGATAATAATACTCTTGCTAAAGAGATGTTTGAGAAGGCTAACGAGATCCTTGGTTTCCGTATCACGGATTTAATGTTTGCCGGAACAGACGAGGATCTGAGACAAACCAAAGTTACTCAACCAGCGATCTTCTTACACTCTGTCATTCTCGCGAAAACATTAGGTGATCAATTCCAACCGGATATGACCGCAGGTCACTCATTAGGAGAATTCTCTGCCTTGGTAGCTGCCGGAGCATTGTCTTTCGAGGACGGCTTGGTATTAGTTTCCAAACGTGCCATGGCTATGCAAAAGGCTTGCGAGGCAACTCCCTCTACAATGGCCGCCGTATTAGCCTTGCCGGACGCAACGGTTGAGGAAATTTGCGCGAGCATCAAGGACGAGGTAGTGGTTTGCGCTAACTATAATTGCCCGGGCCAATTGGTAATCTCCGGCTCTATCCCCGGTATCGATCAGGCTTGCGAGAAGTTATTGGCCGCAGGCGCTAAGCGTGCCTTGAAATTGAAAGTAGGTGGAGCGTTCCATTCTCCATTGATGGAACCAGCTCGTACTGAGTTGGCTGCCGTTATCGAGGCTACGACGATCAATAAACCTTCTTGCCCGGTTTACCAGAACGTAAGCACGAAAGCCGAGACTTGCCCGGAAACAATTAAGACTAACTTGATCGCACAGTTAACCGCCCCGGTACGTTGGACCCAAAGCGTACAGAACATGATCGCCGACGGTGCCACTCATTTCATCGAGTTAGGCCCGGGTGCCGTTCTTCAGGGATTGGTTAAAAAGATCAATAAGGAAATGACTACGGAAGGTATGCAATAATTTACCTTTCAATGTAATAGGATAAAAGTCCGAAAAGGATGGAGGGTGATTTTCCTCGTCTTTTCCGGACTTTTTTATATACGATGATGATTCGAAAAGATCTTGAATGCTAAACTAATCAAAGGCCAACGTTGTTTTATACTATAAACACAATTCAGAATATAGAAAATGGAAACAATACAACAGAAAAATAGGATTATCCTACTTTGGCCGGATGGAGCGCCCACTAGTAATGGATTGGCCGGCGTAGAATTGGAAGATGCCCCGAATGCCATATCCAATATATCGAACCCTTCCCTATTGGTTTATCCGGCGACGAAGCCGAATGGCAAGGCGATCTTGATGTGTCCGGGTGGCGGACTTTCCAAGATTTCGATCGGACATGAGGGGCGTGATATGGCCGCATGGTTTAACGCACAAGGTATTACTTATGCCGTATTGAAATACCGGATGCCGAACGGACATAGGGAAGTTCCTCTGGACGATGTTCGCCAAGGTCTCCGCATCCTCCATAATTACTCGGAAGAGTGGAAGATTACGAAGGTCGGTGTCATGGGTGCCTCCATTGGCGGTTATATCGCCGGGCATGCCGCAATATTCGGGGTAGACGACTCACGTCCGGATTTCCAAATACTCCTTTATCCGGTTATCAGTATGCTACCTCATTTAACGCACCTTAAATCGAGGGAACGGCTATTAGGAGCGAATCCCACGCATGAGGAAGAGGAAGCTTTCTCTTTGGAATTGCACGTAAACTCACTGACACCTCCCGCCTTTATAGCGTTGGCTTCGGATGACGAGGCGGTTAGCCCGGAGAATAGCGTGCTTTATTATCTCGCTTTGCTAAAAAACAAGGTGTCCGCCTCCTTGCATATTTATCCAAAGGGCGGCCATAGTTTTGGGTTCCGGGACAACTTCGTATACAAACGTCAATGGACTGACGAACTGGAGAAATGGCTAAGCACGATTGAGTAAATCTCAAAAAAACGGTGCCACACAAATAAATGCGTGACACCGAAAAAGTATATATAAAACAGACCAAGCAGGTTCGCTATTTAGCGTTCCACCAAAGTGGAGTAGTCGTCAAGTCCGGGCCGCCCAAAAGCTGGAGAGCTTGCGCATAACCCGCTTGATTATTCGTTTGGATATTCGCCGGATAACGATAACGTTTCGGGTAGAAATCCCAACGGCATTCCTTAGAGGTAGCGACCGTCAAAGGAACTTGATTCAATGGGTTGTAATCCTTCTCTACCGCTTGGTTCTCGAAGAAAGGAAGACCTAAACGACGATGATCGCTCCAAGCCTCTTCCGGCAACCAAGGAACTTGCGCTATATATTTCTGGGTGATAATCTTCGTAAGGGCGTCATTATTATAAGCGCCATTCCGATAGATCGAGTTATGGGGATATTCATACGTACGGCTTTTTACCTCCTTCGTATAGGGGTCCGTATAACGGATCGTATATGATTTCGCCTCTGTCGTATGGTCGAAAGCGACGGAAGTACCTACACGGTTGTATTTCTGAGACGATAGGTAATCACCGACTTGGCTCAATAAGCCATGATACTCAAAACTAGCCGTAACACCAGACTCATAATTGGATTTAGCCGTTCCCGGAACTTTCCAGCCTTTCACCGCAGCCTCCGCCAATAAGAAGTAACTTTCCCACGGGCCGAAGAAGACACGCTTATTGGTGCTCATTCGATATTGTTTCGATATAGAGGGATAATTATAATTCTTACCTGTCAGCTCACTTACCAGACCGGCTTTCACGTCCCATTCTCCGGCGACCCAAGTGCCCCACGTATATTTCGGATCGATCATCAACATATTCTGGGTATTATCCGCCGGATTCTTCAAGTGAACCGGCTTCACCTCGCTGGCCGCACCGATATAATCGGAATAAACCACACCATCATCCCAGCCCACTACACTAAACAACTTCGGGGCACGGGGATCTACATATTGAGGTATACCGTCGAAATAGAAACCGGCGCACGGATCATTCGTCGTCAGCGGGAAGTGCTGGTTCAAATATAAACCTTGATAATCGTATGGATTCTTCAAATGGCTTTTTAAGGAGTCCGGCAACGGAAATTCCTGTCCACCCAAACCAACTACCAAGTTCTTAAACGTCACGGACATCGCCTGCCCATTCCAAGGACGAGACATCACGCTCGTCAGCTCATCCCAACCCTCTTTCTCCTGCACGGAAGCGATATCGGTTGGCTCGGAAATAAATGTCTTAGAGGCGGCATCCTCAAATTCCGCTCTCGCCAAGGCAGGATCGACAGCCGAGATACGCATCGCCAAACGCATACGCAAAGAGTTGGCGTACTTTTTCCATTTCGTAACATTTCCCGCATAGAAAGCATCCTCGTTAGCCATAGCGGACATATCCAAGGAGGGGTCTAACGCAGACTCAGCTTCCCGTAACTCTTTCAATATAAATTGATAGATAGCTTCTACACTATCGTACTCAGCCGGTACACCGGAGAAAGCGGCCAACGCAGGGATCGGCCCGAAACCGTCAGCTACTTCCGAGTTCAAGTAAGCACGCCAGATACGGGACATCTGGATCACGTTCTTATAATAAGGATAGGTATCCGCCTCGCCATTGGCAACCATCTGCTCTCCTAACTGGATCGCTTTGGTCACTTGATTCAGCCAACCTACGGCGTAATCATTACTCAAGTAGATCGTACTATAATCATTGTTATCCGTACCGATCGTAAAACCACTTCCCCTATTGAAACGGGAAGCACGGTCCCAGTACAAGATAAAGATACGCTCGGCTATCTCTGGGTTCATCTGGTCTCCCATGATAGAGGCATTCAGGAACCATTGGGGCTTCACCTTATCCTCTCCCACAAGATTCGGGTCCTCATTGATCTCCTGAAAGTCATTACAGGAAGAAAGAAGAGCAGCCACCGATACCAATCCGGTAAAAAGTATATTTCTTGTTTTCATCTTCATCATTTTTATCGTAATTCAAATTATCATGTATTCCATTAGAATCCCACGGTTACGTTAAACGTATAGGAACGGCTGGTCGGCGCGGCTCCATTCTCGAATCCGGTAGCGTTGGTATTCGTGGCGGCAACGGACTCGGGGTCGATACCCGGCAAGTTATAATGGATCATCCAAACATTGTTACAAGTAGCGGATAGACGTACACGCTGGAAAGGCGTTTTCTTCAACATCTGTCGATTGAACTCGTAGCCAAAGGTGATATTACGCAAACGGACATTGGTGGCGCTATAGGTATAAACCTCTGGTAAACCATAATTTCCGGTAGACCCAATACGCTCCCAATAGTTCTGGGGAGTGACGGCGACCGTATTCTCCGCATAACCACTACCCTGTTGAACCACGGTATTCGGTACCACGAATTCGGCACGATCACCATTCACCACTGTTCCGGCGGCGTTACCCCGGGTATACAGGTTGGAGGCTGTCGCCGAATAGATGCTACCACCGATACGGAAGTCTATCAAGAAGCTCAGGTTAAAACCTTTATAAGAGAAATTATTGGTCCAACCCATCATCCAATCCGGACTCTGGTTTCCTACTTTCGACTTCTCGGTAGAGATCAAAGGCAAACCATCATCACCTACGACGATCTTTCCATAGTGAGGACTATTCTCATCGGTCACACGCATAAAGGTCTGCCCGTAGATCTCACCATAATAACCACCTACCGGAGCTACGATCTGGATAGCGTCGAACGTCTTTATATCATATAGATTCACGCCCTCGTATAATTCCTTGATCTTATTCCGGTTCAAGGAGAACTGCGCCGTAGAGCTCCAGCTCAATCCGGCGGGATTGTCTAGAATCGTACCGTTCAAGGAGATCTCCAAACCCTCGTTCTGAATGTTACCCGCGTTAATCTTACGGGAAGCATAGCCGGAGAACGGGTCCATCGGTAAATCCAGTAACTGGCGGGTAGCGTTGGACTTATACCAAGCGGCATCCAAGCCTAACCGGTTATTGAAGAAACGGATATCGAAACCGGCCTCCCATGATTTAATCAACTCACTACGTACATCCGAGTCGTAAAGTACCTTACCCGGTTTCGCCGTCGTATTCCCGTTGGGGTCCTTGCCTACAGAGTAGAAGTTATATAATTGATACGGGTCCAAGTCGTTACCTACCTCAGCGAAGGAGGCACGTACCTTAGCGAAAGAGAACCAATCCGGCATGCTTCCGCCAATCTTCGGCAACATATCGGAGATCACCGCAGACAAGCTGACAGACGGATAGAAATAAGAGCGGTTGGCTTTCGACATCGTAGACGACCAATCGTTACGTGCCGTAACATCCAAGAACAGATAACCATCCCAGTTCAACTGCAACGACCCGTACAAGGAATTCATACGACGGCGGATCAACTCGGAAGTGACCGTCGGCTTATTCACGCCATTATTCAGCGAGAACAAGTTCGGCACCAACAACTCTCCGGCAGAAGCGTTCATCTTATTACGTTGCTGGAGCATCAAGTTACCACCGAAAGTAACGAAGCCTCCCAGCCGATCGATCAAGTTATCCTTCCGGGCCGTAGCCAAGAAACTGAAGTTATTCTCATAGAAGGTCTCCGATCCCTCGGTATACAGACCTCTCGGACTGGTATTACCACCGGCATATACTTTCTCGCTCTTCGTCGTGGTATAATAATCCGTACCACCTCTCAACTCAATATCGAACCAATCGGTCGGGGCATATTTCAAGGAGATATTTCCTAACAAACGGTTACGGGTATCCTCGTTCTGGCGATAACGGGTCACCCAATAAGGGTTCTCCTGCGGATTCTTGGAGGCATCATACCAAATCATATTGCCTTGCTCATCCACGTCATCCTCAAACTCACGGATATTCAAGGAACGAGGCAGGTTATAGATCGTATTGAAAGCGTTCGAGGGATTCACGCCCTGAATCGGGCGGTTATGCGCGTTTTGATTGATATAATTCACCTTGGCATCTACTTTCCACTTTTCCGCCTCATCCAAGAAAGTGGTGGCACGCAAGGTAATATTCGTCTTGTTTAGTTTTGAGCGTGGGGTGATACTAGCATCGTCGGAACGGTTTACGGAGGCGAATACCGCCGTACCCTTTATGTTCTGCTGGAAGCTGACACCCTCGTTAAAGGAGGTTCCGGTGCGGAAAAAAGCGTCGATATTATCATAAGTATGCAGAGGGATTTGGTTGCCTCTCCAATCGGTTACCATTTGTCCCATGGCTTTCGGTCCCCAGCTAAGGCGGGATTGGTTATCGTAAACGCCCACGGAGCCTTGTCCGAAGTCGTTCTGTAAATCAGGTTTCAGGAAAATCGTCTCGGCGGTGATACCGGCGTTGATCGTAATACCGAGTCCCTCGTTCTTACGTCCGGACTTGGTAGTGATCAAGATCACGCCGTTACCGGCACGTGAGCCATAAAGGGCGGCGGCGGAAGCACCCTTCAATACCGTCATGGACTCGATATCTTCCGGGTTGATATCCGAAAGGCCGTTACCCATGTCCGCTCCGGAGTTACCCCATACATCATCCACGCCACCGGTGAAGTTATCCATCGGGGTACCGTCTACGACGATCAAGGGCTGGTTGCTACCCGTCAAGGAGTTGTTACCACGAAGTACGATCTTAGAAGACCCTCCTACGCCATTGCTTGAACGGACGATCTGCAAACCGGAAACCTTACCGGAAAGGGAGTTCGCCAAGTTCGGCTCACGGGAGGCCAAGAGGTCATCCCCTTTCAACTCCTGCATGGCATAACCCAAGGCTTTCTTATCCCGTTTCATACCCAAGGCGGTCACCACCACCTCATCGAGTTTCTGGGTATCTTCCACGAGTTTAACCGTAATCTCGGACTGGCCAGTATACGGGATGTCTTGCGAGGTATAACCGATAAACGATATCTGTATGATATCCCCTTTCTTCACGTTATCCAAGGTAAAATGTCCGTCCAAGTCGGTCATAGTACCATTGGTAGTTCCTTTCACGATTACGGACGCCCCGGTAACGGGTCCTAAGGCATCCTCAACTATTCCCGACACCTTTGCGTTTTGCTGTGAAATGTCAACCCTCGGAATCCCGGACATAGGCGTGGCGTATAAGTTTCCCGAGAACCCAAGCGCCCCTACCAACAGGATTAAGCTGACTGGTCTGAATCTTTTCAACATAACTACTGTTTTTTGTTTATTTTTCTAGACAATGTTTTAGTTTTTGCGTCAACAAATGTCATTTATCCTGTATAAACATAAAAAGGGCAGATATGTTTTGAGTTTAACATATACAAGAGGTAACTGGTGAGGATACCGCAACTACTCTCTCCTTACAGACAAAACGAATAAGAGTTATCCTTACTAACATCCATAAAAAATTGATTTACAGAAATTTTAACCAAAGGATAACCAAACCGTAAAAGAGGCAGGAAGCCGTTAGTTATTCACTTCAGAAGCCAATAAAAGTTCCAGTTTACCCATACAAATCATCACCACAAAAAAAAGAAGGCGTACCGACATTTACATCGATACGCCCTTTTCTCGTAAGAATATTATTCTCTATAATTTCCGAATCAGTTACAATACAAAGTTGTCAAAAGACAAGAAAAGACAAGAAGTAGATATCTTTATTTCCTATAAAGTCTAATAAGCATGAATAGTAATCGTCAGCACATCACCATTCTTGTCTGTGACACAAAAAACAGCCGAGTCCCCTTTACTTGCACTCTGTGTCCAAATTAACGCAAAACGTCCAGACCCACCGGGATTAAATTGAATATAGTCACTACCACTCATTTTTTGCCACAAGAAATCTCCAGTAGAAGGTTGAGTAAAACGAATTTCCACTGATTTCCCAGCTTCAATACCAATTGAATTACTAGTCCTAGGTTCTCCATCCGCAAAAAGCGCTAGATTACCACTGTCTTTTACATAATAACCATCTATTTGGGCATTGCAAAAAACACTAATTGTTCCAAATAAAAACAATACCATTAATAACTTTCTCATAACTGTAAAATTTAAAAGTTTAACATTAAAAACATAAATCCTCACGTTGAATGATGATACATCCCAACGTGAGGATTCCTATTATTTTGCAGTAAAAATACTATTCATATTATTTCATATTCCACCACAAAGAAGTTGTCGTCATGTTCGGACCACCAAGTCTTTCTAAAGCTTGGTTATACCCTTCCAAGTTATTGGTTTGAAGAACTGCCGGGTAACGAAGACGCTTCGGGTAGAACTCTACTTTACATTCCTTGCAAGTAGCAGGAGTTAACAACACTTGGTTAGTTGGATTGTAAGCAGCCTCTACAGCTTGATTCTCGAAGAACGGCAAACCTAAACGACGGTGATCAGACCACACTTCCAAAGGCAACCAAGGATTCTGAGCGATGAACTTCTGCGTAATGATCTTAGTCAATGCATCATTATTATACTGACCATTCTTATAGATCGTATTTTTAGGATACTCATAAGTCGTTGTCTTATTCTGTTTCGTATATGCATCGTAATAGTTGATCGTATAAGCCTTAGCCTCTACCGTATGATCGAAAGCTACAGATGTTCCTACACGGTTATAAGCCTTAGATTGCAAATATTCTAAGAGTTTATCGGAAACACCGTTATATTCAAAACTAGCGGCGATACCTTTCTCATAATTATCCTTTGCGCTACCCGGAACATTCCAACCATAAACCGCAGCTTCCGCTAACAAGAAATAACTTTCCCACGGGCCAAACCATACACGTTTGTTCGTGCTATGACGGAACTTATCAGCCAAAGAAGGGAAGTTGTAGTTATAACTTGTATAGTCACCAACTAAACCGGCCTTATCGTTCCAGTTTCCGGCAACAACGGTCGTCCAAGAATATTTCATGGGAAGTTTTACTTCCGGCGCGGAAACTTTTTGTCCGGTCAGCACATCCGTATAATCTCCCGCAATCAATGTTATCTCATCCTTTACCTCGGAAGCGGCACCTATATAAGAAGGATAAACCACTCCGTCATCATACCCCGGAATGCTATACAACTGAGGCGCACGAGGATCGATATATTGTGGGATACCATCGAAAAAATAGCCCGCACAAGGATCATTTGTGGTTGTTGGGAAATGCAGGCTGACATTCTGGCCTAAGTAAGTATAAGGATCTTTCAAATTGGATTTCAACTCATCAGGAACAGGAAATTCCACACCGCCTAGTCCCACTACGAGATTATTGAAAGTAGTAGACATCGCTTGGTTATTCCAAGTTCTTGTCATGACACCTGTATACGGATCCCATCCATCTTTCTCCGCAACCTGGGCGATATCATCCATAGAGGCGATAAACTCACCCTTGGCAGCATCCTCAAACTCAGCTTGCGCCAAAGAAGGATTGACCGCAGTCAAACGCATCGCTAGACGCATACGCAAAGAGTTTCCATACTTTTTCCATTTCTTTATGTCACCACCAAAAAACGGATCATATTTGGACATCGCACTCATATCAATGCTCTCATCCAAAGAAGCGACCGCCTCTTTCAACTCTTTCAATATATAGGTATAGATATCCTCCACCTTATTATATTCTCCAGGAACACCGGTAAAAGCAGATAACGCCGGTATCGGGCCAAAGTTATCAGACAATTCAGAGTTCAAATAAGCTCTCCAAATACGAGCCATATTCGGGATATTCCGATAATAAGGATAGGCATTATCCACATCTAATTTGATTTTCTCCTCTCCGACCTCTATCGCTTGATTCGCCTTATTCAACCAACCTACACCATACGAGTTCGAAGTCAAGTATAATCTATTATAGTCATCATTATCCGTACCGATTGCGAAACCGCTACCCCGATCAAAACGAGCAGCCCGCTTCCAATACAAAATAAAAATACGTTCTGCTATTTCAGGGTTCATTTGAGCATCTCCAATGGAGCCATTCAAGAACCATTCCGGTTCCACTTGCTCCAAATCAGCCTTATTCGGGTCTTTGTTGATATCCTCAAAGTCATTACAACTTGTAACCGTTGTCAATGAAGCGACCGCCAAGGCTCCTAATATAATGATATTTTTCGTTTTCATATTATCTCCTTTCTATTAGAATCCTACAGTTAAATTAAATGTATAAGAACGATTTGTAGGCGCGCCACCATTCTCGAATCCTACCGCATTCGTATTTGTAGCTGCCACAGATTCAGGATCGATACCCGGCAAATGAGAAACAATCATCCATACGTTATTACAAGTCGCGGACAGACGCAACTTTTGGAACGGGGTTTTCTTCAACAAATTCTTATTGAACGTATATCCTAAAGTAATATTTCTCAAACGGATATTCGTAGCGTCATACGTAAACACCTCCGGCAAACCATAGTTTCCTGAAGAAGCGATACGCTCCCAATATCTTTGAGGCGTAACAGCGACATCATTCTTCACATACTCATCACCTTTTTTCATGATTGAGTTTGGAACCACGAAATCAGCACGATCACCATTCACAACCGTTCCGGCAGCGTTACCATTCTTATGCAAAGAAGAAGTCGTCGCCGAGTAAATCTCACCACCTATACGGAAGTCGATCAAGAAACTCAAATCAAAACCCTTATAAGAGAAATTATTCGTGAGACCAAGCATCCAATCCGGGTTCTGATTACCGATCAACTCTTTATCTGTCGTAATCAAAGGAAGACCATCTTCACCTACCACGACCTGCCCATTGTGGCGAACAAATTTCTGTCCATAAATATCACCATATTTACCACCTTCGGTAGCGGCAATCTGTAAGACATCCACAGTCTTGATATCATAGACAGTCACCCCTTCGGTTAATTCCAAGATCTTACTTCTATTCAAAGAGAAATGAGCTTGCGCATCCCAGTTAAACCCACTAGCAGTCTGCATAATAGCACCATTCAACGAAAGTTCGAAACCTTGGTTCTGGATATTACCCGCATTCACTTTTCGAGATTCATATCCGGAAAAAGCATCCATCGGAATATTCAGCAACTGATTGGTCGCATTTGTCTTATACCAAGCGGCATCAATACCAAAACGGTTATTGAAGAAACGTAAGTCGGCACCAACCTCCCAAGACTTGATCAACTCACTCTTAACCGAAGAGTCAAACAAGGTACTTCCGGCAGAAGCCATACTATTACCATTAGCATCCTTAGAAATTGTATATACATTATATAACTGATAAGGATCCAAATCATTACCTACCTCAGCGAAAGAAGCACGCACCTTCGCGAAACTAAACCAATCAGGCATACTTCCTCCGTTTTTCTGTACCATATCAGAGATTACAGCAGATAAGCTAACAGAAGGATAGAAATAAGAACGATTCTCTTTTGACATAGTGGATGACCAGTCATTACGTGCCGTAACATCCAAGAACAACCAACCATCCCAGTTCAACTGGAGAGATCCGTACAAAGAGTTCATTTTACGCTGGGTCAAAGAAGATGTAATAGAAGGTTTATCAACACCATTATTGACATCAAACAAATCAGGAACCAACAACGTTCCCGCACTTGCATTCATTTTGGTACGTTTCTGCTGCATGATGTTACCACCAAATGTAACAAAACCACCCAATTTGCTGATCAAATCATCCTTACGCGCCGTAGCCAAGAAGCTAAAGTTATTCTCATAGAATGTCTCAGAACCTTCAGAATAGCTACCTTCCGGCTTCGTATTACCTCCTGAATATAACTTTTGAGTAGTCGTGGTAGTATAATAGTCAGTACCTCCTCTCAGCTCGATATCAAACCAATCCGTAGGAGCATATTTTAAAGAAGCATTTCCTAAAATACGATTACGCGTATCGTCGTTCTGACGGTATTGAGTTACCCAATAAGGGTTCTCCTGTGGACTATTACTTTTATCATACCAAACCATTTTCCCTTGATCATCCACACAGTTCTCAAAATCAAGAACATTCAAAGAGCGAGGCAAATTATAAACGGTTGAAAATGCGTTGGATGGGTTTATACCAATGATCGGACGATTATGGGCGTTTTGGTTTACATAGTTCACCTTCGCATCCACCTTCCATTTCTTAGCCTCATCCAAAAATGAGGTAGCACGTAACGTTAAATTCGTCTTATTCAGACTTTGCTCTGGGGTTACACCCGAGTCATCTTGGCGATTGAAAGAAAAGAACATAGAGGTTCCATTCACATCTTGCTGGAAACTTACGCCTTCATTGAAAGAGGTACCTGTACCAAAGAAAGCGCCAATATTGTCATAAGCGGCCATTGGCACTTGACGTCCGTCATACGTAGTAATAGTCTGTCCTTCAATCCTCGGACCCCAGCTCAGATTGGTTTGGTCATTGTAAGCACCAACAGAACCCTGTCCGAAAGAACTTTGCAGTTCCGGCAACATAAAAGGAGTATCCGCCGTAACTCCAAAGTTCACATTGATACCCAGACCATCATTCTTCTTTCCTGATTTCGTCGTAATCAAGATAACACCATTACCGGCACGAGAACCGTAAAGAGCGGCAGCGGAAGCACCTTTCAATACAGACATAGACTCGATGTCTTCTGGATTGATATCCGAAAGACCGTTACCCATATCCGTACCGGAGTTACCCCAAGCATCATCTACACCACCGGTGAAGTTATCCATCGGAGTACCATCTACAACTACCAACGGCTGATTAGAACCCGTCAAAGAGTTCGCACCACGAAGTACAATCTTCGAAGAACCGCCTACACTACCACTAGAACGAACGACCTGCAAACCGGAAACCTTACCGGACAACGCATTGGCGATATTGCTCTCGCGAGAATCCAGCAAAGCGTCTCCCTTCAACTCTTGCATCGCATAACCCAAGGACTTCTCAGATCGCTTCATGCCTAAGGCCGTAACCACGACCTCATCCAATTTCTGGGTGTCTTCCGCTAATTTGATAACGCCTACCGGTTGGCCGGTATACGTAATTTCCATGGTGGAGTAACCAATGAATGAGATTTGGATTACATCACCATTCTTGACACCTTCCAAGGTGAAATTACCGTCCATATCGGTAATCGTACCATTGGTCGTGCCTTTCACGACAACTGACGCTCCGGTCACTGGGCCGAAATCATCTTCCACTGTACCTGTTACTTTCCCGTTTTGCTGGGAGATAGAGGCACCTTGCTCAACAGGTGCGATGTTGGCATACATGCTTCCCGAGAAGCATAACGCACCCGCACATAGAATTAAGCTGACAGGTTTAAAGTTTTTCAACATAACTGATGGTTTTATTGATAAATAATTAGACAATGTCTTGGCGAAACATTTGTCTTTTAAAATTATTCACATACATACACTCACTCCTGAGTTCTAGCGTAATTAAGTTCAAATAAAAAATGGGCTAACTATCGGAGTCCTACATGAACTTTTCTTAAGTAGAAGTTATTTTATTTAGTTGGCGCCAAAATACCTAGCACATTTTATATCGGAGGCAAAGATATGAAATATTCATTATATTGTGTTATTATAATTAAATAAATCTTTCCTTATTTTTATGTTTTACAATATAAAATTAGAAATATAAACGGTTTTAAGTTAAAATCGACTTGAGTTCATGTAGAACTAAGTATCTGCGGTAAGATATGAAATCACAGTAATTCAGGCGTTTTTTCAGAATATAAAAGCAAGCCAGCTTCATTAGCAAAGTAAGTTAATTAAAATGCCAAAGTAAGTTAACTTACTTCGCCGATGAAGTTAACTTACTTTTATTAGATATCTTCTATTGAAAAAGAAGTATAATCTCTAAAAATCTTTCTCATTCGCCATATACCACATATTAAGGAACGAGGCCTTCGTGATATTCACCACCTTGTCCCAATTAATCCGGTCGGCATGGTCGCTCGGTTGATGGTAATCCGGATGCCCGTCGGTATGATACCAGATAATAGGGATACCTATCTTTGCGAAGGAACCGTTATCACTCCCTCCTACCGGGTTATCCCACGGACGATAATCCGGTGCCAGATTCAAGTTGTATTTCTTGATATCGTTCTTCAGCCAATCGCCGAAAGCAGGGTGCGCCTCCGTATAGAAATAAACCACATGGGTAGGCTTCGCCTCGTTATTGTTACGGCCGATCATATCGAAATTCAAATATCCTTTCACGTTCTTTATCTCTGGAAAAGACTGAACGAAGGCTTTCGATCCGAGAAGCCCTTTCTCCTCACCGTCCCAGAAAGCGAATACAACGGTTCGCTCCGGTTGCTGGCCCGTGGCAAGGAAAGCCCTCGCTATCTGCAAAACGGCAGAGACTCCGGAGGCGTTATCGTCCGCCCCGTTATAGATCTGGTCGCCATCCAGCATCGGGTCGATACCCAGATGGTCATAGTGAGCGCCGACAATCACGATCTCGTTCGGGTTCTTCCCCTCTATCTTACCCAATATATTATTCAAGGATAGCTTCTGGAAAACACCGGTCTGCTTGATAGCGGCCACCGAGTCCGGGTGGACTTGCCAACGGGCTCCTCTTTTCTGGCGTTCCAGATGGTAAGCCTCGAACGGATGGTAATAGGAATCGCCCACGGGATCGATACCTAAAGACTTCAAGTTCGCCACGATATAATCTCCCGCTATACGGCCTCCACGGAAACCGGCCTCACGGCCCTCCAGATCATCATCGGCCAAGAAACCGATATGCGCCTCGGCGGTCGATCTATTTATCACGTCCAAACCTTTCTTCTCCGGACTTTCCGCCCAAAGAGCCGTACTTAATGCCAGCGACATTAAGAGTAATCCTGCTTTTTTCATCGCTTTTGTGTTCAAATGATTATTGTTTTAGCTTTTTCATTCACAAATATAAGTAATTTCCCTGATACGCGAAGGAGAAGGAAAGGAAAGGGCACAAAAAAAGGCTCACCCGGCCGTATTGCCAAAGGTAATCCTCATTTCCTATCTCTCACCATTCCGTTTTGAACGGAGGTAAGAGATGACATCTAATTTATTTCTTACTTTAATTCTTTACTTAAAAAAGACGCGGTCTTTTAGTTCTTATCCGCATCTACACTCATTTCGCTCATAAGGCGACGGATCTCAGCGTTTAATCGCTGACTCATGGCACCATTGCCAGCTGACTGGTAACGATCTGCTTGATAACGCAACATCGCTAAAGCACGAAGGCTTTTCTCATTTTCTCTCATCATCATAATCTTTTTGTTTTACGCTTCCCACGCTTGGAAAGCCAGTTAATAAATAATCCTAAAACGATCTTTCTTTCTTAATTCGTTACAAAGATAACCATTTTATCCGAAACAATGTTGTAGAACATAATAAAATATTTCATTTTTTCGATTATTTATGAATTGTGCAAATAAGTCTAAATACGCCGGGGATTACTCCACCGGCGTTAATTCACCTGTAACAGAGTCTATTACAAACCCTCTTACCGTTATATCCGACGGAATCAGCGGATGATTCCGAATTTGCTCCACGGTCTCGTGCACGGAAGCCTCGGAGGTCTCGAATCCCCGCAACCACGACTCGAAGTTTATACCGCAATATCGGATCATATCTATTCGTTCCTGCGGGATTCCCCGCTCTTTCATCTTTTCGATCATCTCGGAGCTATTCATGTGCTTGGCTCCACAATCGGTATGCCCGATTATCATTACCTCTACAACCCCAAGCTCGTAAATCGCCACCATCAAGCTCCGGATAACGCTTCCGAAGGGGTGGGATATGATCGCCCCTGCGTTCTTTATAATTTTCACGTCTCCATTCTTGATGCCCAAGGAGGCGGGTAGCAACTCGGTCAGCCGGGTATCCATGCAAGACACGATGGCGATCTTCTTATCGGGATATTTATTCGTGATATACTTCTCATACCCCTTGTTCTTTACGAACTCACGATTATAGCTTACCAATTCATCAATCATAGCGTTTGTGATTTAGCGTTATTAAACTGTTTATTTATATAACATCGAAATGTCTTAAAGCGTTCATGACACCATCGTCATCTACGGAGTCGGTCACGTAATCCGCCGCCTCTTTCACCTCGTCGCCGGCGTTACCCATGGCTACCCCGATCCCGGCGTGGCAAAGCATGGCCATATCGTTGCCTCCATCGCCAAAAGCCATCGTCTCGTGGAGCGAGATCCCGTAATACTCGATGATCTTATCGATCCCTACCGCCTTACTGCTCCCCCGCGGCACGACATCCGCAAATAGCGGGTTCCAGCGAGTAGCCTCGCAATGCGGCAAGACGGACATGATACGTTCTTCATGGCCGGGAGAGAAAAAGGCTATCAGCTGGTATACTTCCTTACCCCCGTTGCCACGCAAAGGACGCAAGGGAGGATGAGGGAAGTCTAGCATGTCGTAAAGCTGTCGCACAGAATCATCCACGTAGTTCTGGTAAATCCCATCTTCCTCCACCAAGGCGCACGGGAACGCCTCCTCATTCTCTTGATAGCGGATCAACGCCTCTATATCCCCCGACGGGATATTATGTTTATAGATAACCTTATCTTTTCCGGCCAAGCAATATCCTCCGTTCAAGGTAACATAGCCATCGAACTCTTGCGTCCCGAGGTTATTGATAGATTGCAACTGGCGGCCGGTAGCGATGAAAACCTTGATTCCCTTTTCTCGCAACAGGTCCAAGGCCCGGACCGTGGAGTCCGGTAGTTTATGCGTCTTGAAACTTACCAACGTACCGTCAATGTCAAAAAATACTGCCTTAATCATACTTATACCTATTATCTTCTTTTAATGACAAAGATACACTTTATTTGTTACATTTGTATTTTCATTTCCTTCATCAAATAATAGATATAGTTTTTTATGGAATACAGACAACTAGGAGGTTCCGGATTATACGTTCCGGCACTTTGTTTAGGTACGGCTACTTTTGGTGGCACGAATGGTTTTGAAGGTTGGGGACATACCAAGGTGGAAGAGGCTACCCGTATGGTCAATCTTTGCTTGGACGCCGGGGTGAATCTATTCGATACGGCGGATGTCTACTCCAACGGTCTTTCCGAGGAAATCTTGGGAAAGGCGATCCACGGATTGAGGAATCGCCTCTTGATCTCCACGAAGGCGACTTTCAACCTAAGCCCGGAGAGCCGTAACGCCATCGGTTCTTCCCGTTTCCATCTGATACAGGCGTGCGAGGCGAGCCTGAGACGATTGAACACGGATCATATCGACATTTATCATATGCACGGTTTCGACGCAAATACCCCGGTAGAGGAGACACTCCGAGCCTTGGACGACTTGGTGACGAGCGGGAAGGTCCGTTATATCGCTTGCTCGAACTTCTCCGGCTGGCACTTAATGAAGTCGCTTTCCGTATCGGAGCGGTATGGATGGAGCCGGTACATGGCCCAACAGGTTTATTACTCCTTGCTGAACCGGGAGTTCGAGTGGGAATTGATGCCGCTAGGCATCGACCAGAAGGTGGGCGCCATTATCTGGAGCCCCTTATCCGCCGGACGTCTGGGCGGGAAGTACCGCCGGAATAACCCGATCCCGACGGACGGGCGTGTCGCTCGCGGAGGAAGCCCGATACCTGACGAGGCTACTTCTTACGAACGCCTGTACGACATCGTGGAGGTATTGGAACAGGTAGCCGAGGAGACCGGGCATAGCGTAGCCCAATGCGCCTTGAACTGGTTATTGCAACGGCCTACAGTAAGCAGCCTTATCATAGGTGCCCGCACGGAAGAGCAGCTAAGGCAGAACCTAGAGGCCGTAGGCTGGAGCCTCAGCCCGGAGCAGGTGAAGCGCCTCGATATGGCAAGCCAGACGACCCCGATCTACCCGTATTGGCATCAAGCGCAGTTCCCGGAATTGAATTCTCAATTGAGGTTCTAGACGGAGGCTAGAGAAAGCGTATACACCTCGGGATGCGGATAGCACGAAAGTCCGCATCCCCTAAACACCCATTTTCATCCCCTTAAACGTATCTTGGTTAAGACGTTTTTTATACTTTTGTAGGCTGTTACCAACTAAATCTATCGTATGAGGAAACATTTTCTACTTTTCTTGCTTTGTCTAGCCACGAACGCCAGCCTGACGGCCCAAGAGACCCTTCGGGAGAATAACGGGGAACCTACACTCGTGGAACGATTATCGAACGGAGAGATCAAGATCAATAGCGCCGAGATGAACTTCCAGCTTTTCACCTCGGCCAACGCTGAGTTTGTCGGAAAGGAGCTAGACGGTATGAACTTCAAGCTGAACCGTGTCCGGCTGGAGATCAAGGGGGATGTAGGCAAGTGGCTGGGGTATCATTACCGGCAGTCGTTCAACAAATACTCCGATCCCTATTCGCTCGACAACCTCTCCTCCTCGCTCGAGCTGGCTTACGTGAACCTAAAGGCACGGCATAATCTCAATTTCACGATCGGCAAGCAGTTCGTTAATTTCGGGGGATACGAGTATTACGTCAATTCCATCCGGGTACGAGAGTTTAGCGAGTTCAATAATTTACTGACCGCCTACCAAGCCGGTATCTCGGGCAACTGGCAAGTCAACCCGGACCACGAGCTTTGTTTCCAGATCGTGAATAACCGCAACGGTAACGATGAGGACATCTACCCTACCGGACTTCCCGAGGGTACCGCCAAGGCCAAGATACCCTTTATGTACACGGTCAACTGGAATAGCTATTATCTGGACAAGACCTTGCAACTGCGTTATGCCACCGCCGTCGGACAGCAGACCCGCAAGCGCTACTCCTATTATTTCACCTGTGGCAACACCTATGAGAAAGGCCCGTTGCTAACGTACCTCGACGTTATGTACACCCGCCAAGGGATCGACCAACATGGGGTCGTCAGCCGTCTGCCCGGCACGCCTCATACCGCCATGAACACCGAATACCTATCAATTATCGGCGACGTGGATTACCGTGTCCACCCCCAATGGAACGTTTACGTGAAAGGGGCGTACGAGACCGCCCGGGTGTATAAGAGCAACGGTGATTTCCGGAAAGGGATGTACCGCCGTTCGTGGAACGCGCAGAGTAGCGTGGAATTCTTCCCCTTCAAGCAACTCGACCTTTTCGTATTCGTCCTATACACCTACCGGGGCGTTATCCTAGAGAAAGCCGCCACGCAAATGGGAGCCATAGAACCGGATACACACCGTATATCGCTGGGGCTGGTCTATTCGATCCCGGTCTTCTGACAAACCGCGCATACGGTAGCGCAGGCTTGCAGATATGGTAGTACAGACTTGTAGATACGTTCGTGCAAACTTGCAGATACGCTTGTGTAAATTTGCAGATACGTTCGTGCAAACGTGTAGATACGTTAGTACGGATTTGTAGATACGGTAGCGCGGGCTGACACATAAGGAAGTACAGGCCGGCACATACGGTAGTACAGGTCCGTATTGCCTTATGTGCAGCTTCCCCCATCCACCCCATAAAAAAAGCGGTGCCTTCCGTTTCCGGAGACACCGCCCTCATTCTATAATAAAAGACCTGTTATATTAAGCCTCTACATCCCAATTCTCGGCAGCCATACGTTTGTAGCTACGCAGACGCCATTTAGCGTTCTCCTCGGCGGCGGCAAACAACTCAGCGGCCTCGGCCGGATATTGCTTGGCTACGGAAGCGAAACGAACCTCACCCTTCAAGAAGTCTTGGAACTTGCTCCAATCCGGCTCCTTGCTATCCAAGGTGAACGGATTCTTGCCCTCTGCCTCCAAAGCCGGGTTGTAACGCCACAAGTGCCAGTAACCGCATGCTACGGCTTCTTTCTCCTCAGCTTGCGACTTACCCATACCCTTCTTCAAACCGTGGTTGATACAAGGAGCGTAAGCGATGATCAATGAAGGACCGTCGTAAGCCTCGGCCTCGCGGATCGCCTTCAATGTCTGGGCTTGGTCGGCGCCCATAGCGATCTGAGCCACATATACGTAACCATAAGTAGTAGCCATCAAGCCAAGGTCTTTCTTACGTACCCTCTTACCGGAAGCGGCGAACTTAGCGATAGCGCCCACCGGAGTAGCCTTCGAGGACTGACCACCCGTGTTAGAGTAAACCTCCGTATCCAATACCAAGATATTTACGTTCTTGCCGGAAGCGATCACGTGATCCAAACCACCGTAACCGATATCGTAAGAAGCACCGTCACCACCGATAATCCATTGAGAACGTTTTACCAAGAAGTGAGACAATTCCTTGATCTGAGCGCAAACCGGACAACCCTCCTTGATGCCTTGCTCAACGAATGCCATGATTTGCGGAGCCAATTCCTTCGTCTTCTCGGCGTCGTTCTGGTTAGCGATCCAAGCGGCGGCTATTTCCTTGGCCTCAGCCGGAGCATGCTCGCCCACGGTGATCTGTTGCAACAAGCCTTCCAAACGTTTACGCATCTTCTCGTTCGCCAATTCCATACCCAAGCCGAACTCGCAGAAGTCCTCGAACAAAGAGTTTGCCCAAGCAGGACCTTGACCCTTCTCGTTCGTTGTATAAGGAGTGGAAGGAACAGAACCGGAGTAGATAGAAGAACATCCGGTAGCGTTAGCCACCATCTCGCGGTCGCCGAACAACTGGGTGATCAACTTCACGTACGGAGTCTCGCCACAACCGGAGCAAGCGCCTGAGAATTCAAACAACGGAGTAGCGAACTGTGAGTTCTTCACGTTAGACTTCACGTCTACCAAGTTTTGCTTAGAAGAAACGTTAGCTACGCAGTAGTTCCAGTTATCGGCCTCAGCCAACTGGCCTTCCAGCGGAACCATAGACAATGCCTTGTTGCCCTTGAATCCCGGACAGATATCGGCGCAGTTACCGCAACCCAGACAGTCGAGAACGTCTACCTGCATACGGAACTTCATACCTTTCATAGCGGCCGGAGCCTTCACGTCCAACATAGCGAAGCTGGCGCCCTTCTGCTCCTCATCGTTCAATACGAACGGACGGATAGAAGCGTGAGGACAAACGTAAGCGCATTGGTTACACTGGATACAGTTCGCCTCATTCCAAACCGGAACGAAAGCGGCCACGCCACGTTTCTCGTATTTAGCGGTTCCTTGCGCCCAAGTACCATCCTCGATGCCCTTGAATGCGGAAACCTTCAATAAGTCGCCATCCTGAGCGTTGATCGGACGAACTACCTCGTTGATGAAAGCGGGATCGTTGTTTACGACAGCCTCATCATCCGGAAGGTTAGCCCAAGCGGGATCAACCGTCAATTGGTTGTACTCGCCACCACGGTCTACAGCCGCGTAGTTCTTGTTAACCACGTCCTCGCCCTTCTTACCGTAAGACTTAACGATGAATTTCTTCATCTGCTCGATAGCCAAGTCTACAGGGATAACACCCGTGATACGGAAGAAAGCGGACTGGAGGATCGTATTGGTACGGTTACCTAAACCGATCTCCAAGGCGATCTGTGTAGCGTTGATATAATATACAGTGATATTCTTCTGAGCGAAGTAACGTTTTACCTTATTAGGCAAGTGCTTAGCCAACTCCTCAGCGCCCCAAACGGTATTCAACAAGAAGGTACCGTTCTCACGCAAACCACGAGTCACGTCGTACATGCGCAAATAAGCCTGAACGTGGCAAGCCACGAAGTTCGGGGTATTCACCAAATAAGTAGAACGGATCGGATGATCACCGAAACGCAGGTGAGAACAAGTGAAACCGCCGGATTTCTTAGAGTCGTAAGAGAAATAAGCCTGACAGTATTTATCCGTGTTATCACCGATAATCTTCACCGAGTTCTTGTTAGCGCCTACCGTACCGTCGGCACCCAAACCGTAGAACTTAGCCTCGAACATACCCTCACCGCCCAAGGCGATCTCTTCCTTCTGAGGCAGAGAAGTGAAAGTAACGTCATCCACGATACCGATCGTGAACTGGTTCTTCGGCATCGGCAACGCCAAGTTCTCGAATACGGACAGGATCTGAGCCGGAGTCGTATCCTTAGAACCCAGACCATAACGGCCACCTACGATCACCGGAGCATCCTCCTGACCATAGAAGCAGTCTTTTACGTCCAGATACAACGGCTCACCGTTAGCACCCGGCTCTTTCGTGCGATCCAATACGGCGATACGCTTAGCGGTCTTAGGCACGGCAGCCAAGAAATGCTTAGCGGAGAACGGACGATACAAGTGAACGGATACCAAACCTACCTTCTCGCCCTTAGCGATCAAGTGATCGATAGCCTCACGAGCGGCCTCCGTAACAGAACCCATGGCGATGATCACACGCTCAGCGTCCTCAGCTCCGTAATAATCGAACAAACCGTATTTACGGCCTGTGATCTTGGAAACCTCGTTCATATATTCCTCTACGATAGCGGGAACTGCCTCGTAGTACGTGTTGGAAGATTCTCTGTGTTGGAAGAAATGATCCGGGTTCTCGGCCATACCGCGAGCGACCGGTCTCTCCGGGTTCAAGGCACGGGCACGGAACTCGGCCAAGGCCTTCTGGTCGATAAGCGGAGCCAAGTCCTCATTCTCCAAAGCCTCGATCTTCTGGATCTCGTGAGAGGTACGGAAACCGTCGAAGAAGTTCACGAACGGCACACGAGACTTGATCGTAGCCAAGTGAGCTACACCGGCCAAGTCCATAACCTCCTGTACGGAACCCTCGGCCAACATGGCGAAACCTGTCTGACGGGCAGACATCACGTCTTGATGGTCACCGAAGATACACAACGCATGAGAAGCCAATGTACGAGCGGATACGTGGAAAACGCAAGGAAGCAATTCACCGGCGATCTTGTACATATTAGGGATCATAAGCAACAAACCTTGAGAAGCAGTGTAGGTTGTTGTCAAGGCACCCGCTTGCAATGAACCGTGAACAGCACCTGCGGCACCACCCTCTGATTGCATTTCCTGTACCATTACAGTCTCGCCGAAAATATTCTTACGTCCGGCTGCAGCCCATTCATCTACATATTCAGCCATTGTAGACGACGGAGTGATGGGGTAAATCGCAGCCACCTCGCTGAACATATACGAGATATGAGCAGCGGCCTGATTACCATCACAGGTTAAAAATTTCTTCTGTTTTGTCATAGACCTATAAAACTATTAGTATTAAAAAATATCCTTACTCAATATAGAAAACCGAACAACCAAAGCGGGATCATGTTCCCCTCCCCGATCTCGGTCTTATCAACAGCATAATACATATCCGGATTGTTCTTCACTTTCATGCTTTCCTCGATCCGGAAATTATACATCGTATTCACCAGAAAGTGGGCGTTCTTGATTCCTTCATTCAGCTTATTGTCTTTCAGTAGTTGGTTATAAAAGAACGACTCACGCACCGCCCCGGCATTTACCTCCATCGGACGGATGGGGTACATCAGGTTCGAGTTATACATATATACCTTGGAGGGCTTCTTCGGAAAGGATTCGCCCACCGGATACAGCATATTCATCAAACGAGCATCTGTCAAATACTTGATATAGTTCATCACGGTGGCCCGGGATGTCTCGATATCCTTGCTCAACTGACTCACGTTTGGGGTACAAGGAGCGCTCGTAGCCAATAAGTAGAGTAGTTTGCGTAGCTTTGGTAGGTAGCTTTGTTCGATTTGTTTTATGTATAACACGTCCACCTCTAGCATCATGTTCATGGTCTTCAGCAGATTCTCGGAGAAGTTGCGCTTTTCCAAGAAGAACGGATAGAAACCATGATGGAGATAATCTTGGAAATAAGCCATCGGCCTTACGACCGAGCAAATACGTTTGGCGATTTCCTGATGATTCTCTACTACCTCATCGAACGTGTACGCGGAAAACTGGTTCCCCGACATCAAGTTCAAGAACTCACGGAACGAGAACCCCCTGAGGTTATACGATACCACCTTGCCGGACAAGTCCGGGTTCTCCTCTTTCAGACGCATCACCGACGAGCCGGAGAAAACGATCTTCAAGTCCTCGAAATTATCATAGCAATACCGCAACTCTCTCGACCAGTTGGAATACTTAAACACTTGGTCTATCAACAACACCTTTCCGCCTTTAGCCCGAAACTCGGCGGCGAAATCAACGAGTGTGCGTTCCGTAAAATAGAAATGATTTAAATTAATGTATAAGCATTCCTTATTATCGGCACCAAAATATTCACGGGCATAGTCTAACAAGAAAGTGGTCTTTCCGACTCCTCGCGAACCTTTAATACCGATCAACCGATCCTCCCAATTGATCTCATCCATCAATCCCCTTCGTACCGGAGAATACAGATGCTCTACCAGATATTTATGTGTTTTAAAGAATGCTTCCACCTACATAATTGGTAATTGAAAATTTGGAATTACCGATGCAAAGATAAACATCTTTTCTCATTTGCAATGCGGAGATTGCAATTTTATTGCAAATAAATCCAATCTCTCAAAAATAGTATATATAATGATTTGAAATTCAGTGTGTTGAAAATTTTATAGTTTTAATTGAGGAACAAATAAGAAACAAAATTGCTAATTAAAGGCATTTCCCGATTTTTTGTTTTCACTCTGTTTCTTTCCTTGCACTTACTTATAATCGGGACTTCTTGAACCAGCTTCCTACCAGAATTTTTTTCCTCGTCCGACGGTTGTATTTGAACTTCCAAGAACCATTGCAGCCAAAAGAAAAGCAAGCCTTCTTTAATTCATACAAAGATAAGGAAAAACTTATAGGCAGGCAAATTTGTCTGCCTAAATATAGTTTACTTTGATTTAGCATATATATAGGCTAATGGACTAAACTAAACCTTTTCCCGAACTTCGTAAAACACTCTGGTCCCATTGTGCAGCCAAAAGAAAAAAAGATTCCACGGCATATTTTTCTTTTCGCTGCAACTCCCTTTTTATAAACCATCAACCTTTTACACGAGATCTTCTCTTCCCTGTATTCGCACATCCGCTTTCGGGCTGTCTGATATGAATTGTGTCGCAAAGGTACTTGACATGTCTTTCTTGTATGCAAGGTCACAGCCTGACGGTTCACGACAAAATCTCCACGCTCCGCTTTGCGGAGGTAGTATTTGGTTGTGAAACCCTGCATAAAGAGCCATGTCACCTTTTGAAGCGACATAATTAAATCAAGCCCGAAAGTAGCTGATGCTACAAGAGGGAAAAAAGAAAACTCAAAATTTAAGATTATGGCGAACTATGCAACAAACATTTTTCACGCAAGTACGGAAAACAAGCAAGACCTCGATAAAATAGAGGCATTTCTGGACGATAATTTCAACGGTTTTGTCAATCGGTATGGCGACACTGTAGATGCAGAATTTTCTTCCCGTTGGGAATACCCAGAAAAAGAAATCGACGAACTGGTAGCTTCTTTGGAAGCCAAAGATAAAATCTATATCCGCATACTGACATACGAGTTAGAGGACGAATACGTGAGCTTTCGGATATTCTCGCAAGGCAAGTGGGACATTAAGCTGTAACCTAAAAACGCATTCACTATGTACGAATACGAAGAAGACAGCGATATTATCGGTTTGTCTTGCACACTGCTCAATCCATACAAAGGTTACACGGAAGGTACAATCGTGGGCAACTATGGTAACACCATAGTTGTCCGCCTTGAAAGCGGCAAGGAAATTTCAGAATACCGTGATGAAGTGATTATCCATGATTAAACGATAGCAAACGTATGACACAGATAGCAACAAAATTCGTCAAATGGGATATTCCCGAACTGGCGACATTACAGGACAGCAAGGTTTACAAATTGCGGGTACACCTGAACAACGGAGGCAAGTTAAACCGGGAAGAAAAGAACTGGATTACCCGTAACGTGTGGGAAAGCATCTATTTCAAACGTGGAATTGCCTTGAGCGGTTATCATTTTGATTTTTCCGACGTTCTCAAACGGTATTTCGTCAAACAGCACGGAAGCATTCACGAGTATTATGCGATTGACAAAACAGCGTTACGCTCGATACTGTACGGCAGAATCGAGGATATTGTAGAAGTAAACAGTTAAACAACAAGGATATGGGAGAATACAAATTTTATCAAGACCGTAAGGTTACAAGTTGGGAACGGGATTATTTCAGTGTAAAAGCAAATAGTTACGAAGAAGCCGAGGCAATCGTCCGCTCATGGAACTGTGAGGACGTGTCGAACATCATTGACAACCGTCTTTGCTATGAAGAGTGGCAAGCATTGACCGATACATCGGAATCTATGCTCCCCGAAGAAAACGACGGCAACCCGACAATAGAGATTTTCAACGAAGACGGAGAATCAATAATGACCAATGTACCTAAAACACCTCAATCAAACCAATAGAACCATGAACGTAACAATCGAACACGTCTTTTGCCGCTATAGCGATGAAGCGGAAGAAATCTATTTCCGAATCATGAACACGATTCTTTTTGCAACTGACGAAACCGAACTTCGTGCAAGTATGGAACGTTTGAAGAACGAGACCTCACTCGATGAGTATTTTATATTCGGATACGGAGCACACCATATCTGGATAAACCAACGGCGACCGAGTGATAAAAACAGAATTTTCAAAAATCGGATTATGGTAGCCCATTTCTGACGGGAACGGGCAAGAGACCTCCGATGTACTTTTGCGGGCTAAACCGGAACTGCCAGTTTCAGCCCGTTTCTTTTTCTCTCGGCAGACATGCCGGCGCAATACCTTTTTTATCCTCATAATTAAAATTCTTATACAACCCGGAGGCCCATTTATATTTTCTTTTCGCTGCAACCCTTTTATATAAGCTATCGAACCTTTTGCAAGAGACCTTCTTTTCCCTGTGTTCGCACGTCGCTTTCGGGCTGCCTGATATGAATTGTGTCGCAAAGGTACTTGTCATGTCATTCTTGTATGCAAGGTCAAAGACTGACGGTTCACGACAAAATCTCCACCCTTCGCTCCGCACGGGTAGTATTTAATCGTGAAACCTTGCATAAAGAGCCATGACACCTTTCGAGGCGACATAATTAAATCAGGCCCGAAAGTAGCTGGTGCTACAAGAGGGAAAAAAGAAAACTCAAAATTTTATAGATTATGGCAAACGATGTAACAAATTCAAATGGACGAGTAACGGCAGACGAAGTAATACACAAGGATTCGGTTTTCAGATACCAACTGTTAGACCGCTTACGGTCAGATTGCGAGTATTACCTTAATTACGGTAACAGACACCCGAAATCCTTATGGGCTGGCGACGAAAAATTGCAAATTGAATTTATGATAAAACTGCATGAGAGTTTCAAAGAGGACGAAAAACCAGAATGGCTTACGATGGATGAGATTTTAGAATACAGCAAGAAAATGATAGCTCAAGAAGAATAAAATTACAACTAAGGAACAGACTAAAAATGTGATTTTATGGCATGGTTAGCAGTAAATAAAGACGGAACAGAATGGATAATGCCCGGAAAGCCCGTTCGAGGCTGGTGCGGGCATTGGGAGTACTCGGAAAAAGTGTACGTCGAGAGCGAGCAAGGGTACGTATCAATCGAGATAGAACTCCCCAAGGGGTCTGTTTACAAACTACTCGGTAAGGAGCTGACATGGGATGATGAACCGGTGGAATTGCAGACCGAAACAGAAAAGAGGTAAAAGCAAGCGGGCTGAACGTAGCATCGGTTTCAGCCCGCTTATACCGGCTAAACAGGTACACACCGGCGGGAATCCCTTTTTTATCTCCGTAACAGACATCCATACCGTTTCCTTCGGAAATAACCTTTTATACCTTTTGGCAGGCTATATCCTTTTGTAGAAAACGTCCGTTCGTGCGAAGGCGGTTCCTCCGCTTTGTTTCAAGACAGACTTCAGCCCTTTTTCCTTTTCCTCTTCTTTCCCTCATTTCTCTTGCCGGATAGAGACAGCGACATCAATACGCTGCATACATCTTTTGTCGGCTCTTCGTTTGGGCCCCCTTTCCACTATGCAGCGTACATGGTTGTATAAACGGTATATCGTTCTTGCCGCTTCAACCCCAAACAACCGATACGCTTTCTTGCCAGATGTTCTTCCCGCCCACCTGCCGGAACGGGAGCGGTCTTGTGTCAGTGGACGGACAGGTCTTTCATGTCTCCGAATCCGCTGCGGATTGTTTCGCCTCGACTTTTTCGCGACCGCTTTCTATTTGAAGTCGCCATATCGTTTTTCGTTGCAAAGTTAGTATGCAGACGGGCGCGACCTGGTGGTCTTGACCAATGGCGTATCGCACAAATCTTCCTTTATCGGGCCTGCGGTTTGGGGCTTCGCCTCCAAAATAAAGAGTATTTATGCGCTATCCTTGGTGCAGCCCTTTACTGCACCTACTTTTTATGCACCGTAAAACTGATTTATTAACTTCAAAAAGCAATCGCAATGAAAAAGATCGAGAACAATTTCGCAGTAACCGGATTCGTGGCAAAAGATGCCGAAGTCCGTCAGTTCACCACCACAAGTGTCGCACGTTTCCCGCTGGCAGTAGCCCGTCAGGAGAAGAACGGCGAAGAAACCAAGCGCATATCCGCTTTCATGAACATTGAAGCGTGGCGCAAGAACGAGAATACCGGGTCGTTCGACCAGCTCACCAAGGGCACGCTGCTTACCGTGGAGGGCTACTTCAAGCCCGAAGAGTGGACCGACAAAGACGGCGTGCTGCACAACCGCATCGTAACGGTCGCCGTCAAGTTCTATCCCGCTGTCGAGAAAGAGGAGGAAGCTCCTGCGGAACCGGTAAAGAAGCAGGAAAAAGGCAAGAAGTAATTCCTGCCTTATCCGGACAAAGCGGCTTGAAAGCCGCTTTTGTTTTACTCGTTACCGTTCCGGAACGTCCACACTTTTATACTCCTTCATACTCCACACGAAGAGTCCGCCGCCGTCCATTGATTTTCCCGTGCAAAGTTAAGGCGGTCGGGAATCGGCAAGGCGCGGCTTCATTTGTCGTTAACAACCATCAACTCGCAAGCTCGTCAATACTTGTTCAACACAAATGAAATCGTCCACGGGACTATCCGCTTCCTCCTTGCCTTATTTCCCTTCTGTCCGCCTTGTGGCCCGCACGTAAATCAAATCCCGCCGGACGAGGGAAACCCTCCGAAAGCAGGGATAAAAACGAAAGTCAAACTTAAAATTCAAAATGTATGAAACAGATGATTTGGTCAAGCTATGACCTGTTGGACGAAACGGCAAAAGAAGAATATCAAAATTCCCAGCGGGAAATATTGGACGATGACAGTTACGAGGTCAGCGATGAAGAATGGGCAGAAGAAGTATATTGCCGGCTGGACGACGAACGAAGCAATCTGAATAAAGAAGTGGACGGCATTATTGTCGTGTTCGGCAACTTGGGATTATGGAACGGCCGGAGACGAGGCTATCAAATATTGGGCAGCACCATTGCCGATATTTTGAAATCCCAGTGCGACGATGCAGAATGGTACGGCGACGGCTACAACATTCGCGGACGGATGGACCATCATGACGGTACGAACTATACCTTATACCGTATCGCCAAAGGCCGTGACGAAGCGGAACGTATCGCCGATAAGATTTACAACCGTGAAATCGACGAAGAAGGCTTCCGCCGGAGAACACGTTCCCTCTATCCGTATGTAGCCGCCGTGTACGGCTGGAAAACAAGGCAGCGCAAGCCGGACAAGGCCGCATAAAAATGCTGCCCGCAAAATACCGCAACGCACCCGCCAGAGGTGGTTGCGGTATCCTTTATTGAATGACTGAAATACAGAACCATCACCTTTTATAATCAGCTTCGTTCCTTTTTTATCTCATGTTTTTTGTGAAACCGGGAATGGACGAATATTTTGAACTGACGGACGAAGGTTACGAGTGGGTCTCCTAAACATTCGGTACAGATAATGACAGGTACGGGTTCGGGATACATTGGCAATGGATGTGTCCTGAATCCTTTTGCCGGAATTACCCTTTTATATCTTCATGACTCTTTCCCTTTTATCGAAGCGTATTCCGTACCCCATTGTACTCCGGCTAACCAACCGGAAAGCAATCCTCTTATAACACCTTAGCTTCCCCATTTTACTCCTTACAGCCGTTCCCCAGACACACTCCATGCCGAAAGCCCGCTTATTTTTTCTGCAAAGTTCGATTGCCGGCTGCCAGTCCCGGCAAGGACCGCTGGCGCTTGCAACCGGAAAATCTTCCTCTCCGACTTCGTTGGAGAGCGTATTTCCCGTTGCCTCCTTGTCTGGACTGACCGTCAATCCTGTGGCAGAAAAATAACCAGCCTCTCGGTACGAGATTGTACCAAAGGGAAAAACAAAAAATAGTTCAAACTTAAAATTTAAAGCGTATGACATTTAGAGAATTTATGCGAGAAAACGGTTACGAGTTACAGACAACTTTTTGGGAGGACTTCTCAATAGCGGACCGATTCGGTCTGTCAGCTATACAAGACACTTTCAAACGTGCTTTCGAGGAATGGAAAAATAACTATAAATACCTCACGGAACTGATATTGGTACTCAATCATAAAATCTGGCAGTATTATGAAACGAAACCGGAATTTGCGACACTTTACAATACCCTTTGGGAACAGGCAGGTCAATATGCGGTAGAGAACCTGAAAGATGACGAGTTAAGTTATTATTACGAGGTGACGGATTAAGCAAGGGAACACAAAGAGTCGGCTTTCATCGGCGGCTCTTTGTGCCACTTCCTTTTTTATAGCATACGGCAAAACAAATACCGCAACCGTCCGCAAAAGACAGTCGCGGTATCGTGTTATCCTGTATAACCATTGTCAACGGTCTCCCGAAACACTATGAAGAAAACCGTTTATACTTTCTTTATTTTCCCTCTTTTACCGCATCTAAGAATGTCTTTGCAGGCTTGAACGCAGGAACAGAGTGAGCCGGAATCACGATGGTCGTATTCTTTGAAATGTTACGAGCCTTTTTCTCTGCCCTTTGTTTGATGATGAAACTTCCGAATCCTCGCAGGAACACCTCGTTCCCGGCAATCATCGACTCCCTGACACTCTCCATGAATGCCTCCACTACAGTTGTCGCTACCGACTTTTCTATTCCGGTCTCCTGTGCGATCCGGGCAATAATATCTGCTTTTGTCAGACTGTTTTATTATAAAATCCGTTGCAAAGATAATAACATATCTCTTTGTCGTCTGGATTGCCAGCCTGATAATGTTACGGAAAACGATAATCCACCTTTATCTCACGGTGTTCCTTCGGCACGAACCAGACAATCGGAAAGCCCCGATAAAAGGAGAGAAACATAAAAAACATACAAATCCGTATCCTGTAGTCAAGGCAGGCAAACACCCGATCACCATTTATCGGTCATGATGGTAATCACTCTTGCTGAAACCACCGAATATAGCTTTCAGAATCTTTCCGATAACATAGAAAACCACTATAAAAACGATAAGTTCTCCCATATTCTATACTACTTAAAGTTAATATAAAGATACTAAAAATCAACGAGAACAGAAAACATATAGCCCTGATTCTCAAAAAAATCCATTTCAATCCGGCTAATACGAAAGCTCATTGCCCATCTTTCGGCTTACGCTTGCCCAACGGTCCTTTGAATTTTCCCCTATTGAGCTTTACCCCGTGCCGGTTGAGCACACTGAACACCGAACTCCGGCTGTTGTACCCGCTTACCGCCATGATGTCCTCGAAAGAATGACCGTTGACATACATATCAACGATGGTATTCTCCCGGTCGGCCTTATCCATCGCCTTCATCGTTTTTCTCGGGACCTTCGCTTTCTGTTGCAGATTCATGACATGTGCGGACGAATACCGCAATACCGCCACCTCTTCGGGTAGCGCCCCGAACATATCCAGTACATCGGCTGCCGTCGTTTCGGGGAACAGTTTTCCCCGCGAGTCGATCCGGTCATGGATGGAAATGATACGCACCACTTTGATTCGGCACAACTCAATAAACGCGGACAATTCGCGCGACCCACGGAGAGCGTTGCTGAATTTGGCCACGACAATCTCGTCACCTCTTTCGAGATTCGCTACAAGCTGTTTCCATCTGGGGCGCAGAGCCTCGTTTTCGACAAGTTCCTCTATCACTTGTACACAACCGTATTTCTGCATCCACTCTTTATCAGCCTCGAATCCGTCGTAACGATCCGCCTTGAATATGTAACCTACTTTTGCCATATCATTGTGCACTTCTATAAGAATAAGTACAAATATAAGAGTTTTATTTTAAACTAAACCATACTTTGAACGAAAATGATATGAAGGGCTTTCTGTGTCCTTCGTTTCTTTCACTTATTTTCATTGAAAATCAAACTATTAAGTGCAATGTTAAAAATGGTTTATAAAACGATTTTCGGCGCTTGTCATCTTGAAAAGAATACTTAGATTTGTGCTGTAAAATACAAAATGAACTATGAATTGTAAAAATCAATACTTAAAAATTGTACTATCGATTGCTGGACTTTCTGCCGTTCCGATTGCCATTTTCACACTTACATCGTGCGACGGTTCGAACGTCAAATCACTGGTTGAAGCCCAACCTACTCCAGCCGGTCTGTATCGGGAGTATCTGTCCGAAACACGCGGGCAAAAAGAACTTTCCTTTGAGGATTTGACCGCGTATATCGGGAAGTGGCAGACCTTGAAAGATTCCGTGACCGCAACCATGCGCCGGGACACGACCTATCGGGCACATTCCGACATACGTGAAGAGTGCATTCTGCTGCACGATTCCGTCCGTGCGGAACTTTCTCGGCTGGCGATGTCGAAACCTCGCACCTATAAAGAAGTGCTGATTCTGAAAGAACGTTTCTCTTCCTATACCGGAGACGTGGAACTGCATCGTTCCGCCGAAGAAATCCGTCCGTTTTTCGCAGAATTGGATAAACGTCCGGCCTGTCGGGGTAACAAGGAGCAAATTCTGTCAGCATATCGTAACGTGCTTGCCGAAACCCTGAACAATGGAATACATGGGAACGGCGACCTCAAAAAATTCATCGAAAGGGAGGATGCCGCTTTTCGAGCTTTCCTGTCCGGGTTGCACGAGCTTGGCGAAGCGAATATGGCCGACATCACCCGTGACACAGAGAAATGCTGCTCCGAGGTGTTTTTCGCCGCTGGGCGCAAGGAAATCACTTACAAGGACGCCACGATATACATGGCCTTACGTACCGACCGTCGGCTGATCCAGAACGTGCGTGCCTGTCTTGACAACATACGCCGTGGAAAGGTCGTAACGCCCGAACAGGCACAAGCCTATGTCTGGATGATTCTACAGCCCTACGCTTCCTTGGACGGCCTCTGCATGACGCTATTGTCCCCGGAAGATAAGGAAACCCTTTACAGGATGGCCGCAGAAACACCCGCCGCATTCGAGAAACTGCGCAGAATCCTGCCGTCGGAGGGCGACCGGTTGGACGAACTGCCCGGTATGCTCATGGAGATATTCATCGCCTCGTTGTAAAAGCCTATTCACAAAATAAACGATATATGATTATGTTACGACACTTTCTGGATGACTTCATGTCGTTCGTACCCCTGCAAATGCCGCAGCTTCTCAATGTGGCAACGATGGAGGAGCCGCAGTTCTACGGTGACTATGTTCTGCTCACATTCCCGCTGCGGGACCCCTATGATCTGGAGGAGGTCATGGACATATTCGAGGACGACATGGAGCTGATTACACTCTACCACCATGTGCCGGTCGGACTGGAGAAATCCGGTCATAGCACCTGTGCCTACTCCAATCCCGCTTTCGGGCAGATGTTCAAGATGAACGCCCGGACAGACGCGGACGGCAAGGTAAACCGTATCATCGCGACCATTTACGATTCGTTGGAGCTGATGTACGGCGACCTGTGTCTCGATCTGAAACTCCACGCCGGGAACGGCAGCTTCAAGTACAAAAAGAATCAGGAAGACGTGTTGTTGGATTTCATGTAAAACAACCCCTATGCGAAACACGATATACCGCCAAATGGTTTTCTGTATCGACACGTACCGCACGTGGATAGAAGTGGCCGATGACAACCTCTACAAGGAACACGTCATTTCGAGAAACACCCGGACCGACTTCCTTGTGACCCGCACGCTGGTACTGCGGGCCTACAAACCGCATGGTCCATACGAAAAGGGCATGACGTGGACGATTCCGGAGCATGATCTGGACACGGCACTGGCTACATATCGTAAGCAGAACGGCACATTCAAATCCCGGATGAAGAAAGGCGCGTCGTCCCTGACAGCCGAAGACACCGAGAACATTATCCGCTTGGCCACCCACGGGATTGTCCGATTGGAACTCGTGGTACGGCCCGTTCATATACCTTCAAAACCCTATTACCTGTTATGACCTGGATTATATTACAATTCGTATTTCTTGCAATGCCTGTCGTCCTTCCGGCACTGTTGTACAGAAGCAGGCGTTGCTTCATGGCAAGATTCTACGATAAAATGGTGTGGAGCGAAAAGGCCCGCAGGCTGTACGCCCATGTGCTGCTTATCGTATTACTCTTGTTTCATTATGTCTATACGAGTGGACACCCCGGCGAGTTCGGTATCGTGCCATCTACCATCGTGTGTGCCGCATGGGCCTCTTTCAGGCGGGCGGACCGATGGATGCGCGGCTTGCTCGACCGGCCGAAACGTTTCGTCTGGTTTGCGCTCTTGGCATTGGTCATCGGCTTCGTGCCGCATCTGTACACGATGGCCGTAACAATCGCCTTTGTTCTTTTGGCTGCCCTGTTCTACCCGTCGGCAAGGGTCATGTCCGAAAAGACAGACATACGCAAATTCCTCGAATGGCTGGAATGTCCCGGAGCATTAGCCGACAGTTATCATAGTATCATCACGCGAGGCTGCCACGATAATGCGGATAATGGCAACCTGAAACTATCCGCACATTATGAATCATCAAAAACAGAATGAAAATGAGAAATAGAAATGAAGCGCCCGCCGCCATACTGGCGAACGTGGAAGTGTTCGACTACCTGAAAGAAAAAGTCGGCGAGCGGAAAACGAGAACGGAAGCCTACTGCGATTTGTTGGATAAATCGCTGGCAGGTTTCGTCTCCCCGTTTTTAAGAAGGCAGGACTACGACCTCTCTCCCTGCCAGTGCCATGTAACCGTTTCCGACCTTGCATCGGAGTGGCATTGGCATCGGGCTACTGTCCGCTCGTTTCTGGACACGCTCGAAGCGCTCGGACAGTTAGAACGCATCCGGCTGGCAAAAAGCGTCGTCATTACCATGCCCTGCGGACCGGCACGCCTGCCATGCCGGACAGCGGACGGGAAGAAGCGGACTTTGCCACAAGAATACAGGAAGCATTGTACGACTGGATAATCGGCAAAGCAACCTCTTTCGATGTGGGTAAATCATGTGGACAAATCATGCGCCAGACCTTGACGGAGATAGCCGGACGGGACAGTCGTATCTATCCGGACAGTCATTCCGACACGGCATCGGCACAGACCGTCCGGTCGGAAGAACAGCTGTGTGAGACCGTCTTGGAATGTATTGCCCATGCCGCCCTCTGGCGGGTTCTGCGTAAATCGAGGTTCGACGACGGCTCGCCGCTCGTGCAGTTCTTCCGGCTCGACCTCAGCGGGGAATGGGCGGCGTTCATCGAGGCCTCGAAGAGCTTGCAGAGCTTGTTATCGACGGAAAACCGGACGGGACAGGCTTCGGTACGGACGAAGAGACGGAACGCCTTGAATCGCTTCGCAAACCCTTTTTATCGCTTCTGGCGAAGGCGCAGGAGGAAAGCTGAACGGGGATTCGCGGACAGAGATTGTATAACCACGGGCAATTCTCCCCAGTTCAGGTTCAAATATCCTTCCAGTTATAGCAGGCATCCGGGCTTGCCCGTCTGCCACTGAACAAAGGGAAGGGGAGCCTAATACCCTGCTGACTGACGTCGCAGGGAGAAGTGTCCAAGCAAGCAGCAAGCTGGGACACGGGGAATTGTCCGAAACAACACGAAAAACAGTATGGCAAATGCAAAACAGGTTTCTCGATGTTCAGGTATCGAAAGGGATCACCGCCGCCCAAGGCAACGAACACCTGCGTAATCGCAGCGAAGAGGCGGAGAAGTACGCCATGAGCAAGGGCAACTACGACCCCACCCGCAAACATCTGAACTTCGAGATTGTGCCCGGAGGCAAGGTTCGCCCATCGACACGAAGCCGCAATATCCCGGAACGGATAGCGGACATATTGGGCCGTCGCGGGATCAAAGCCCAACGAGGATTGGTTGAACCGAAATACCGCACGGTGGTAAACATCATTTTCGCGGTTCGCGGAAGCGGATGCACGAACTCGCTTTCGGCACGCAGAAGGTGGATTTTGAAAAAGGTGCGGACAATACCCGCATCAAAAAGGAAGAGCGACATCGAACGTTGGGCGAAGGATGTCTATGCATTCGTTTGCGGCAGATACGGCGAGCAGAATATAGCCGCCTTCATTGTACACCTCGACGAATTAAATCCGCACGTGCATTGTACGCTTCTGCCAATCAAAGACGGGAGGTTTGCGTACAAGGAGATATTCGCCGGAAAGGACAAGTTCGAATATAGCGCGAGGATGAAACAGCTCCATACGGACTTTTTCGCCGAGGTCAACACGGAAGTGGGGAATGGAGAGAGGCCGGAGCGTCGCCGAGACCGGCGCACGGCACAGGACGACGGAAGAATACCGCCGTATGCTCTCGGAAGAATGTAACCACCATTGAGCAACAGATTGGCCGACATCAGGAAGTCCTGTCCGCCCTCCATTCGGACATTCGGCTGGCAGAGCGCAGAGTCAAAGGTTTGACCTCGATGGTGGAAAACTTGAAAGGGAGAAGAGCGAAAAAGAGGCTCAATTGTCGGCACTCGAAAATGATATGGATACCCGGAAAGGTGATGCTTTGACCCTATCTGCCGAGAAAGAAAAAGCTCGAAAAAGAGCTGACTGCCTATCCAAGGGAAACTGGCAGACAAACAGGAGAAGCTACAAACCGCCGACCGACAGCTTTCCGACCTCAAGGCAAACATGGATGCCATTGAGGAACGCACGGAACAGCTCAAGGAGGAAGCCTACGAATACTCCCGTGATGTCCACTCCAAAGTGGACAGACCTACTCAAGGACGTCATGCTGGAAAATATGTCGATGAGTGGAGGGAACTGTCGGCGCGGATGAAGCCTTCCGAACGGCAACTTTTCGACGACACACTCGTGCGTTCCGTGGCGGAACGGGGAGCGGAAGTCATGCGCTGCGCCACGATGCTCTTTCTCGGTATGGTCGATGATGCCACTACGTTTGCCGAAACACGTGGCGGAGGAGGTGGCGGAAGCGACCTCAAATGGGGGACGTGATGAAGACAGGACAACCGGGCATGGGCGCTTCGCTGCATGAGGATGGCGAGCCGCATGATGCGCCCTCCATCGGCAAGAAGCCCAAGCGTTGAATGGCAAGGTTTATAATAAAGAATCAGATAAACAACAAATTAAGGATATAAGAATATGACGAAAAATATCATTTTCATTATTGCGGCGCTTTGTTCGCTGCAAGCCCGTGCGGATGTACAACCTACGGAAAGGGATACGTACACCGCACGTACCGTTACGATGACACAGAACTGCTGCAGCCGTTACAGCCCTTATACCTTGACGGAGTGGTCGTTCCGGCACGGGGAAACGGCAATTGGTTTGTCAGTATCGCCGGAGGTGCGACAGCCTTTCTCGGCACGCCGCTCGGTTGCGAAGACCTGTTCGGGAGGTTGAAACCCTCGTACAGCCTTGCCCTCGGCAAGTGGTTTACCCCGTGGGTAGGTGCACGCATAAATTACAACGGGTTGCAGTTCAAGG
>NZ_NQMH01000003.1:0-55806 GCF_002272965.1 Parabacteroides sp. AT13
CGGGCAGCACATCCTTCAGCACGTCGATGATGCTCCGCTTATAGTGCATCATCTTTTCCAGCGACACGAGGTCTGCATATATTTTTGTAATCCGGGAATCCACTTCCCGTGCGATTTCGAGCCGGTCGCTCGACCACAGCAGATGGTACACCTCCCCGGTCGGAGTCTCTTCCAATGGCGGGGTACGGGCGTATTCCGTCGTGATCTTGCACGAAGGGTGTTCCCGTGCAATCTCCGCAATACGGTCGTTCACCAGTTTCGTTTTCTCCGCGTCCGACAGGTTCGGGTCGAGTGTCAGCACGTCGGCTACATACGTGTCGGTATATTCCGTGGTCAGTTCCCAACTGATCTGCACGATGGCACGGTGTATCTTGATACCGAGGAAATATTTCGGTTTGCGGGCTATCGAGACCGTCGCCTTGAACGTGATGACCCCGTTGATGTTCGGCATGGTCGCCTTACGGACATAGGTGTAGCCGTTCCACGCCCCGCCGTCCTGCCATGACAGGCTGTAAGCCGTCTTACAGTCCTGCATGATGGCCGGTATGCGGTAATAGTCGTCCGTTGCCACATCGTTATCGCCCGCCGCCTCGGCTTTTGCGTCGGTGTATTCCCGTTGTTTCTTCTGCCATTCGGACAGCTCGCTTTTCAGGCGGTCTATCTGTGTTTTGTTCGCATTGTACTGCTGTCGGTACACCGCCGCATCTTCCACGCTCGCCTCGGCGATTTTTTTCAGCAGGTCGGCATTCTCATTCTCCAACGCATTGATTTGCGACTGAAGGGCGGCCACCTGGTTCTCCGCCTCCTGCAGCATGGCGTCCAACTCGGACAAGTCCAATTCGTTCTCCGTAACCGTGGTCTGCATGGCACACTCCTTTGAATGGGCGTTCAGGGATTTGCCGCACTTTCTGCACTTGTACTGCGTCGTGCCCTGACCAAGCGTAGCCCCGTCCGAGCAGGTTACGCTGATGGTCACGCTCTCGCAGCCCTGCAACTTCGCAGCGTCCGTCGCCTGATAGTAGTTCCGCGCATCGGATGCGATATAGTAAGTATAACCCTCCTCGTTGTCGTTGAACTCCAAGAGGCGGGCATTGAGTTGCGCCTTGAACGTGTTCAGGTCCATCGAATAGGAATCGAACACCTCCTCGTAAATGATTTCCTCCCGGTTCCAGCTTTTCTTCACATGGATTTCATAGGCATAGGCTTTCTTCGTCTGTTTGCCGCCCCGACTGATGATGTAACCGTTCTGCCAGTAGTCGATGGTGTAGGTATAGCCGTCGTTCTGACTGTTGAGCAGCTGAACCCGGCTTCTCGACCAACCGGCGTACCGTTCCGAATTGGCGAGAACCTGCTCCCGTTGCGAGGCATTGGGATAGAAGCCGGGATCGGTCGTCTCGAAACGTGTCCACTCTCTGCCGTTCAATATGCTGTTGTCGTCCGTCGGCGGGTAGTAATCGCACAGGGCGATACTCCCTTGCTCGCGACGGGCGATATACCACCGTTGCGTGTAGTAGTTTCCCGCTGTCTTGTCCAGATAATCTGTCATCCACGAGGTAAGGTCGTAGTTGCTGAAATCGAACAGTCCCGCCACGTTGTCCTCTCCGCCCACCATATCAATCAGCAGACCTCCGAGGTCATGTTCCGCCTGCTCGAAGAGCGCACCGTAATGGTCATACAGGTCGATGACCTTGCTGACCCTGCCGCCCATCAGATCATGGAAAGAACTGGTCTGCAGCAGGACGTCACCGATATTTCCGATACCAGCCGAGGCGAGACCGACACCCATGTTGTAGAGGTTGTCGATGTCGTGTTGCAGGTTCTCTTTCGTAAAGTTACCCGGCACGCTGGCGAGATCGGTCAACATACGTTGCCAGTCGATGTCGCCCACTTCCGAGAGTTTCAGCAGAGGGCGATGTTTCGGTTGATTTCCAGAAACACGATGTCCGAAAAGCCCAGCGTGCTGTTCGTCACCACACTCTCGAACTGCATACACAGACTTTTCGTCTCGTCGCAGATTTTCATTCAGGTAGCTGCCCAGTAGATAGCCGTTTGAGGCGAGCGGAGCATCAGTTTCGCCACCACCCATATCTTCGGCATGATTTTCTCCGAGACCATGCGGTAAATGCGGCGGTAGTAGTAATTTTCTGTACTGCTATTCCAGATACGAGGTCGGAAAAGGCTTTATGCTCCAAGAACTTGGAGGCAAAAATCCCCGCCGTAGCACTTCCGCCGCATTGTAGTGCTTGAGAATGTCATCGACCTGCTCCCGGTAATAGCTTTCCGCCACGGCTTCCGTACCGAAAGCGGTAGCCATTGCCGCCACCGTGCGTGCGTCGTAGTTCACGCTGTAATACTGCGCGTGGACCTGCTGCACAACGGCGAGCGACAGGAGTATAAGGATAAGTGACAGCCGTTTCATCATGGATTCCTCTCCGGTTAAAAACAGATATCCGTCAACGGTGCGTCATGCCTCTTAGTGCACGTATCAGTCCGTCGGCCTCATATACGGCGGAATTTGCCACCAGACGGTGATGTATGAATACCTCCTTGGCGATCTCGTACCTGCGTTGTTCCCACTTCGCCTCTTCTTCCTCGTCCTGTACGGAATTTTCTATGCCGGCGTATTCGTCCAGTTCCTTACCGAGCATCCCCAACCGGAGATTGTATCTTTCCAGAACATCCTCTATTTCCTCAATGCTTTTTCTTCCCATGTCGCGTACCCTTACCAAGTCCTTTCCGGGCCATTGGCACAAATCCCGGATGGTCTTGATGTCGAACTCACGGAATATCCGCTGGATACGGGCTTCATATTTGCTCCCGAACTCAAGTGTCTTTACACTTTGGCTAATGTCTATCTTTTCCATTTTTGTAATTAATGATTTGATTGTTATTGTTTTACATGAAGGTTCAATACCTGCCCGGCCTCGTTGACCTTTTGGGGCGAACGGCAGGGACTTCCCGATACGCTGGCGTTCCAGTCCCGGCAGTACGCCTCAATAGCTTCCTGATGACTGCACCGCAGTTCCCGTTTATAGAGTTTCAAGGCTTCTTTCTCCGCCCGCTCCGTGGTGTAGGTCATGTAACATTCTCTTGGTTCTTCTACACCGTACACGCCGCTGGTCGTTCCCCGGCGGATGAACACCTCGCGGAAGAAACTGCGCCCTTCCTTGTTTTCCAGCCGGTTGATGGTGAATATCTTCTTGCAGTCCACGTCAGTAAGGCGAGGATAGCCTTGATTTCATCGAACCGCTCACGGAACTTGCTCTGGTCGAGCAGCATCACCACGTCCGAGTTGTTGATGATGGCTTCCTTGACGATAGGGCTGCCGATGATGTCCTGTATCTCCTGTGTCACCACGCCGACCGAAGCCCAGAACTTACGGGCCGTCTTGTACATAAACTTGATGTATTCGGCCATGAGCGGGCTGGCAATCGCCTTCCACGCTTCCTCTATGACCAGGACTTTGCGGTTCTTCTTGATACGCATCTTCTGTAAGAATACGTCCATGATAATCAGCGTGACAAGAGGGAACAGGAGAGGATCATCTTTTTATACTGTCGATTTCGAAGACGATGAACGTCTCATCAAACAGTGAAACTGTCCATGTTCTCGTTCAGCGTCTTTTCATGATTGCCTCCCCGGTAGAAGTCCTTCATCATGTAACGGTACGTCGAGATGTCGATGCCCGAAATGTGGTTCTCGGTACAGATGTCGGGGATGCGCTGCACGGAAAACTCATAGAACGAGTTGAACGACAGCTCTTCCACTTTTAGCTCCTTACGGCGGCGTTCCATCTCGTCGATCATGCGCTCGATACGCCCGGCCCGCTCTCCTTCGTCCTCGTCCCGCTTCTCGGTACGGTTACGGTCGTCGATGAGCAGCCCCTTACGCAAATCCTCCCGTTGCAGGGGCGTGAAGCCGTCGAAACCGTTGAAATAGGTGTCGTAATACTCCGTGATGACCTGTTCTATCAGGCGGTCCTCCGTCTTCGTGACCGTACCCTGCGAGCCTTTCCAGATGAGCAGTACGAGGTTTTTCAGGAAGCCCGTTTTCTCCACATTCATTTCAACCCGGTTGATGCGGAACGGGTTCATGGTAATCGGTCTTTCCTCGGTATAGGAAATGTACTTGCCGCCGAGGTATTCGCAAAGGCCCTCGTAGCTGTTACCCGTATCGACCATCACCACGTCTGTGCCCTGCTCGTACAACTGGCGCACGACAGAGTTCATGTGGAAGCTCTTGCCGCTGCCCGAAGGCCCTAAACAAAAGAAATTCGAGTTGTCCGTCAGTTTGTTTTTCCCTTCCTTTCCCGTGATGTCGATAGCTACCGGCACGCCTTGGCGGTCCGTGTAGTAAATTTTCAGCGGTGTTTCTTCGCTGTGCTGTATGTGCTCCTTATACATCAGGCACACCGCCGCGTCACCCAGCGTCAGGAAGCGGTCATAGTCCTCGTTCATGCCGTAGCAGTTACCCGGAAACGAGTTTACGAACAGTTCCAGCTGGTTGTACGCCCTTTTGGAAATATGGATACCCATACGTCCGAAAGCATTCTCCAAATGGTTCGTGCATTTTTGCAGGTCCGTACCAGTCGGTACGGCGACAATCAGGTTGAAATGAGTGTACACGAGCTGCTTGCTTTCCCGCGCGATGACCTCCTGTACCCGCTTGATGTCCTCCACGGCCATCTGGTTGCTCGGATTGGGAATACTGGCGTGCCGGTTCTTCTTTTTGTCCAGCAGGGCCAGTTCCCTTTTCTGATTGGGCAGGAAGACAATCTGGTTATAGATGACAGCCTCCGCACTCGGAATGCTGTCAATGGCAGCCAGCAGGTCCACGGGCATATCCGTGTTATTGACCTCTATATTGGTATAAGGTCTTATCAGTGAAGGCAGTGCGGCGCAGTCCACATCGACAAGACTATATACCTTGCAGCGTTTGTCGCCCATCGAGACTGTCTCGTCGTCTGCCTTGAAGTTGGTCATCGACACGATCCGGTCCTTGAAGTTCATGGCGAAATAGCGGTCCACGTATTCGCTCGCCTCGGCTTTGTTCAGGAACTTGGCCTGTACCCCGGCATCGTGCAGCTGGTCATGCACTTTGCGGATCTTGACCAGAAAATCGCGCCACTTCTTGTTGTCGAACGAGAACAGTCGGCTCTTCTTCGCCTCCTGTGTGATAGTCAGGTAACACACGCTGTCCGTGTAGTTGCGCCCCTTGAAGTAACGGAAGTAGGCCGACGAGAGGAACTCGTGTTTGTCGCCCGTCTCGTTCTCGAACTGTTTCCTGACGAAGATGTCCTGTTTGTGCAGGGCATATCCTTCGCCGAGCGTCTGTGCGAGGGCGGTGAAAAGGTGCGTGAACTCATAGTAGCTGTCAATGTTCGCGCAGTATTTTTGCACGGGGTTCTCTATTTTCAGGATAGCAGAATATTCGCCCGTCTTGGTATAGAGCACGCCCACGCCGTTCGTCTCTTCCACGGAAAAATAGATGTCCTGAAAGATACGCTTGCGCTTGCCTCCGGTACCGAACGCATAGACCGACAGGGCCATGCCGGCACACAAGGCGATAAAAAGTAGAATGATGTACAAAGTCATCTTAAAATACGATAAAAAAGGCCGGGCCGCCCGGATTTCAGGCGGCCGGCCCGCGTTCAACATTCAACAAGACCACACGTTGCCCGTGATGGTTTTTCTTTTCTTCTCACAGCTTCTTCGAGTGGGCGTAGATATACACCCCGCGCCCGTCTTTCTTGGTATGCAGCCCTTTCCGCTGTTTGAGCATGATAAGGGCGATACCCGTCGAGACGACCGCAACCAGCACGACCAGTCCGACCACGAACCCTGCGAGACAGTAGGCGATGATAAAGCCGACGATGGCTCCGCCGGCAACGCCTGCCGCCCAGTAGGTATAGCGTCCCTGGATGCCCATGAACTCCAAAGGCCGTTGAAGACCTTTGAACAGCGGGTAGTCAGGGTAACGTTCGTCCTTGCCTTTCATCGTGCGGAAGGTTTATGCGCCGATACCGAAGAACATCGGAAGTGCTTGTGCGGCAGCGATTAAGAAAATACATGCGCCCACGACCATCATGATTTTCTTCTTCACGTCCTGTTCCTCGTTGTGTGGGCTAAGCACCCAGCGCCATACCCACCTTGCGGTGGGCGGTTTCCGAGTACTCGCCCCCAAACCGTACTTACATGTCTCCATGTATACGGCTTTCCATTAGTAACATTACTCTTTACCATAGTTCTGAATCATAGAGTTGCAGTCCTCACAGACAACCAGTGTCTTGCGATGTCTTTTGAGCATCAGTTTCTCCCACTCATTATTGCCTTTCAGCTTGGTGAGAGTCCTCACATGATGCATGACTACTTTTCCTTCCTTACCACATAGTTCACATCTGCCATCCTTCAACCTTTCCACAAGGCTCGGATATGGCACGTACATGGTCTGTGGCAGTTTGTCATAGTCAACATCGAACTGAGCATTTCTCTTTTTGAAACCCTCATTGTAGAAGACTCTGTATTTCTGCTTTCCCTTGGCATCGTTGTACGGAATGACAAAGTCCTTGTCCTTCTGATACTTCTGGCGAACTTTCCTTGCGGAAGTGTTCAGTTTCCAGCCAAGTGTCTTGAACATACTCATCTTCATAATGAAGGCGAAAGATGCACATTCTTTGGACACGTTTGCAGCAAGTGAATAGTAGTTGTAAAGTCCTCTGGTTTCCGCATTGTATTGGGCAAGAATATCTTCGGGCTTCATTGGAGTCATATATCTGCGAGGCTTTGACCACCAAATGTCTTTGCCATCAATGTTTCTGACCTCCAACGCGTTGTACTCAGTGAGCTTCTTTTGTATCACAGCCGAGTTAAGGGTTAACACCACTGCGCCGTTGAAGTCTCTTTTGAGAACTCCGTCCTTATTCCTTTTCACTGCGTCTGACTTTCTGATGAAGATTTCATATCCAAGGAATTTCGCCTTGTCTTGTGCGTGTGTTATCAAAGTTTTCTCATCAGACAATTCAAGTTTGAGTTGTTCTCTCATGAATTGGGTGATGTCCGCTTTGATGGTCTCGCATTCAGACTTGCTTCCGATAACCGATATAAGGAAATCGTCCGCATACCTTACATACTGCATTCTTCTAAAGTCCGCATCCATTGCATCCTTGTGAGGAGTGGACAGCATCTGTTTGCTCAGTTGGGCAATTTCATACAGATAGCTTTTCCGTATCTGCTCATCGGATGTTTTCTGCAACTTCTTTTTCAGCCAGTTCTTCTTATTGTTCAAACGCCAGTATTCGGGATTGATGCTGCGTCTGTCACCTTTGCGGAATTTGGCTGCGTACTCCTTGATGTACTTGTCGAACTTGTCAAGGTAGATGTTAGCCAGCATGGGGCTGATTATTCCACCTTGCGGAGTTCCTGAGTACGTCTTGTTGTACTTCCAGTCCTCCACATACCCTGCATTGAGGAATTTACGGATAAGTCTGAGGAAGCGTTCATCTGATATGCGTTCACGAAGAATGCTAATCAGTACGTTGTGGTCTATGTTGTCAAAGAAGCCTTTGATGTCTCCCTCGATAAACCACTTTGCTCCCGCAAAAGACTTCTGTATCATACCCAATGCCGTGTGGCAGCTTCGATGCGGTCGGAAACCATGTGAAGTGCCTTCAAAATGACCTTCATAAATAGCTTCAAGCAGCAGTCTAACTACCTCCTGCACCAATTTGTCCTCGAATGAGGGAATACCGAGCGGACGTTTCTTGCCGTTCTTCTTCGGTATGTACACTCTGCGTGCAGGGTGGGGTTGGTAACTTTCGTCCTTTAAGGACACAATCAATCTTTCAATCCTTTCAAGACTCATCTCATCGATGGTCTTGCCGTCAGTTCCGGGTGTCATGTTGCCTTGCTTCGCATAGATGCGTTGGTAGGCTACAGCGAACATCTCTTCACTGAACAGATACCGATACAGTCGCTCGTATTTATAATCCGAACTTTGACTGTGGTCACTTAGAGCTTTTAATACTCTTTCTGATTTTTCCATACGTCTTACACGTTTTCAAAATTTGTATTAAAACATTACTAACTGTTCCCCTTCGCCATGTACAAGGCATTACCTTGCTCGGACTACTATGGGAACTCCGTTACCATATTGGATATTCAGAGCCAAAGCCCATAGCCACTTTCATGGCTTTCCAACTTAGGTAATCTCCGTTTAGCTGTATGATAACTATTAGCACGACAGATTGTCGGATACGACTTCCGCCCTTTTCTCCGCTTACTGCGGTTGCGTTGTGGCTGGTTCTTTGCTATAACACCAATGACGTTGTCTTAGTGCCACAATGCGACGTTTGTAAAAGCCTTCCGTCGCAGCTACATCTTTTGCCGCTGGGCTATCGTTCAATCAGTATGGACTTTATCCTCATATCTGTCTTTCTCCCTCGCAATTCAGTCGCAGTCTGGCTTTTGACTGACTTATTGCTTTCCCAAAGTGCTATTTTCACCTTTAGGTTTCCCCTCGGGCTTATTTGGGTGGAAGTAGATCACTTGAACCCTGACCTATCCTCTTGCTAAAGAGGAATTTATCATGCAACCATTACGGACGCACTCATGGCGATGTACACCGAGATAGCGCCTACGATAGCCACAACACCGGCAATGGCGTAACACAGTTTGACCATGATGGGAACGTACTTGGCGATTTCCTCCGTCACGGTAGCCAGTGCAGTCGTACCGGCGGAATAATCGCCTGCGGAGTTCTGGGCCATGACGGCCGTCGTGCCACACAGCAACATCAGTGTGAGCATCTGTACTTTTTTAGCAGAAAACATTTTTTTCATTTGTCTTTTTGTTTTTTGAAACATGATTATTTATTTTAGGGTAAGTATTGCAGTTCTTTCGAATCGTTATGGCGGTACTTGATTCCTGCCTCCCGTTTCTATATGCGATAGCCGAAAAAGGCAGGAAAGACGAGGAACGCACCGATCAGGAACAGGCACGCGCCCACAAGCGTTACGACGGACTTGGTAATGCCGTCCTCGCCCGTGTTCATCTTTACGTAAATCTGGAATCCGGACACAATCACACAAATCCCGGCGATGGCACAACAGAGAGCTTGGACGTAAAACATCATTGTTACCACGTAGTCGTGCATCGTCGCCAGCGCATCCGCACCCCAACTGTAATTCACGCTGCCGCTTTTCGCCAGAGCTGAACAGGGGATGATGGAACAAAGCGCACATAGTATCTTTTTCGTTTTCGACATCTTACAGCTTATCTTTGACCGGTCTCCATTTCAGGCAGGGACGGTTGTCCAAGCGTCCTTTGGAAATCAACGCCTTATACATCTCTTCGTCGGTAAAGCCGTCGGACAGGTAGGGAGCGATCTCTTCCATCTGCGCCTCCGCCTTGGCCTTCAGCCTTTCAAGCCGCTCTTTCGCGGCTGCCTCCTTTTTCCCTGTATCGCCGTCTTGTACCGCAGGCGGGGCAGCTACGGCTTCCGTGTCGCATGTCTCATTTCCGATACTAAACCCGGTCTCGTTCTCCGAAACCTCGACACTCTCTTCCGTGGCATCCATCGGACCGAGGTCGAAAACTTCTTCGTCAGTCTTCTCCGTTCCCTTCTTTCCATACAGGTCACGGGTAATATTGACCGCGTAATAGACGATGTACAGCACCGTCAGTACAAGGGCGAATATAAAGTATGAACTCATCTGTTTTAAGTATGAAATTAAACTTTAATTGAACTTTGAAAGTACAAAAGCAAAGAAAAGTATTATATTTGATATAATGAAAACTCTTTATATCAAACAATATTTTATTACGTATAAATAAGTATGAAACATATAAATTGAACTTTAATTTCATACTTTAAGGCGAATGTACCGGGAAAAACGGGCATAAAAAAAGCCCTCCGGGAGGAGAGCTTTCAAGGGAGGGGTAACGATAATGCCTTACCGTTTCTTTCCGCGCAGGTAATCGTTCAGGTCCTTGTACTCGTGATAACGGAGTGCTTCGTTGTGCACCCGCTTGCCGTACATGCCGGCGATGGTCTCTTCCGTTTTCTGTCCGGCGAGATCATTGTCGAGATAACAGTGTATTTCCTCGTACACCTGCAAGTGTTCCAAAGCCTTTTTCAGGTTGTTCACCGAGTTCATCACGAGGTAATCGCAAGGTGCGCCGATGCAGACCGTATCATCACCCGTCTGTTTCAGCGTCAGGTAAGAGAGAAAATCCATGAAGCCTTCGAACACGCAAACCCGGTTCTGTGCTTCACTATGAGAATGCCTGATGACAGAGATGTCCTTACACCGGATACAGCCCTTATAATAAGGATTGCGAACCTCGTACCCGCCCGCCACGTTACCGAAGGCAAGGGCGAAGTAGCGCCGTTGCCGCAATTCATAATGGACCTCCCGGCAGAACATGCGGCCGATGTCTCCGTCGATTCCACGGGAATGAAGGTACGAGAGCAGCGCATGGTGCTGCAACGGTACGACGAGCACGTCCTTCATGTCGGCTTCGACGGGTCGGGGCGTTGTCCCCGGAATCCGCACCCTTTGTATCGGGATAGCGTTCTCGTGCTTCCCTATATAGGCAAGCACTTCGCTCACGCTGTCCGTCTGGTAAAGGTGTTTGCCCAGTTCCACAAGGTCTCCGCCCGTCGCTGCGCCAAAGTCATACCATTCGTTGAGCCGGTCATTGACCTTGAACGACGGGGTACGCTCATTGCGTAGCGGCGACAAATACCAGTATTGTTTCGATGTTACACTCTGGGGGTGGTAGCCGAGACTGGCAAGATAGTCCACGATACGCAGTTGTTTTGCTTCCGCTATGGTCATGTCATTTTCTTTTCACTTGTTTTCAAAAAACGGTTTACTTTGGTTTTTCTCCTATATATACCCGGACCAAAGTAAACTAAATTATTTTTCACCTTCTGCGTCCTCGCATTCTTCGTCGAAAAGCAAGGCTTCGGTCGGGGTCACATCGTAATAAAAGAGCTTGTCCCGTTTGACGATCAGCTTCAGGTTTTCCGTCAGGTACTGCAGCAGTTTTATCATGACGCTGCGTCCCCGTTTGAACCCGATAGCCTCATAGGAGGCCATGAGAGCCTGCAGTACGTTCTCGAAACCTTTGATGGGCCTGTCCCCGAAAGCGGCGGAAAGCGCCTCCCGGTGCTGCTCGATGGACAAATCCATGAAGCTGCTCCGGGCCTTCGGTCTCACGCTGCCATCAAACGAATAGTTATCCACCATGACCGGCAATCCTTCGTCATCAACGGAAAAAGCAAACGGTTTGAACTCCTTCTCGCGGATATGCAGCGCATGAACTTCACTGATAACGGGATTCTCCGCACTCTTGGTGATGACCAGCACCGTTTCCGCCTTATTGCTCATTTCCGTGCCGATATGCCCGCGCACATTGTTGTCGCCTTTATTCAGGTGCAGCACACAATGGATATGCAGGTCGTATTTCGACGACCATTCCATCATCTTGTTGATAACCTCCACCGATTCGCTGGTGCTGTTGATGTCGAGCATCAGGTCGCGGATGCCGTCAATGATGACCAGCCCGTACCCTTTGTTCTGTCGCAGAGCGTAGTCGATGACCTCAATACGCACGGCCGGCGTGTATTCCCGCAGGCAAATGAAATCGAGATTCTCGTTGTCGGTTGTGGTGGGCAGTCCCGCCAGGCGGAGAATACGTTCCAACACGTTATGGCAATGGAAACGGCTCTGTTCGGTGTCCACGTACAAGATCCTGCGCTTGCCTTCGGGCAGATGCGCCCGGTAGTTCAAAACCTGCCGGCCCGCCAGTGACGCAGCGACAATAGCAGAGACATTAAACGTCTTTTTCGCCTTCGCCTTACCCGTCGAAGCGCTAAAATTGCCGAGCGTCGCTATGGTGGAGTTGTCGATCCATATAATCTGGGGCGGAGTCACGTAGGTGTCCGTGGCCTTTATCTGCGATGCCGTGAGAATATCCGACAGGCGATTCTCGTCCAGTTCCGCCCACGAGTTACGGTCAGTTCTTTTTTCGTTTTCCATAGCGCTTCTGGTTAAAGAACGGTTGGGTTGCGGATACTTCCGTCGCCATACGCATGGCATCGTCCACCGTAGGTTCGTAGTTTTGCAAGAGCCATGCGTCCAGCTCTTCCTTCGCGAAGTAAAGCATCTTGCCGCGAGGTTTGTAGTGCGGGATTTCCTTGTTCGATGTGAGTTTGTACAACATACTTTCGGACACGCCGATATACATGCACGCCTCTTGAAAAGTGAAGACTTTCTTGGTCGTGTAAATGGTATTTTCCAGTAAAGCCACACGCTCCAACAGACCTTCCACCGGTTCCAACTTCTTGAGAACCGCTTCTATGGCGGTCAGCCGTTCGCTTAACCGCTCCATGAATGTTGTTCTGTTTTGCATAAAATACATGTTAAAATTAGACAATGGAGAGTTACCTCCGTTATGCAGCGCGCTAACGGAGGTCAAAGTTATGTGATGTGAACCGGACAGCCGGAAATTCCGGCATGATACTATGCACGTATCACGGCAACTATCACTGTTTTATCTTTCACATACTTGGCTTTTTGGCACTTCGTGTCATATTTTCAGCCGACTGATGGCTTTTCGTATGCCGAGGTTTGCCGATGTAATGTTGTTCCTCGCCGCAGAGAGGGCAGACGAGAGGCTTGAAGCGGTAACATATCTTGTGCCGTCTTTGGACAACAGGAACCGCCCCTTGTCGAGAACCGACTGCCAGTGAGGTAGGATAAAGGTGTTTTCGAGCAACGCATCGAACAGAACCGCCACATGGCGGATATTGTTCACACGTATACAGAAATTCTCCTTGCAGGCAAAAAGCGCTTCCATGTCCTCGATGCGGAGAGTGGAAACGCAAAACAGATGATAAGCGTTGGCGCAAGCCACAATACCTGTCATCTGTTCACGGGAAAAATTGCAACCAAAGGAGAGAGGTGGAGCGTTTCTGGAATCTTCTATACGTGAAGAGTCGAACCATACTCCGGCAATGTCGTACTTTTGTTTCAAGGCCATGCACTCCTCGAAAGAAAATGTTTCTGCGGTAAAGAGGCTTTTGACGAGACTTGTACAATCGAGCAACAGCCCTCTGATGATATGAATGTTCATTTCATGGCAATTCCTGCAAACCGCACTGTTGCAGTCGATGTACCGGTGGCTGTTTATAAAGTCATCCACGTAGCGGCCATATCGTTTGCCGCCTGTCATGACGTCTTGAAGATAAAGCTCCCTTGCTTCGGAGAGCAACTCGTAAAATTCTTCCGCTACATCCTGTTCCGTAGCGAAGTGGTGCAGATGTGGTCTCCCTTCAAAAAAAGAGAGGACCTGTTGTTTTGTCCTTTCATGTCGAATTGTTTTTTATGGGTTTATACTTATTATAATAGTGGCATTACTTCGACCATTTGAAATATCGGAGAAAAGCCGGAAATATTTACCTTAAATTGAATTTGACATGTATGACTACATCAGTCGAATAGGCCGTTAACCAAATTGACTGCTTCGTCTTTTTTCTGGTTGATGATTTTGGCGTACACCTGTGTCATTCTCACGGAGGTATGGCCAAGCAGCTTCGATACGGTATAGAGATCCGCACCGAGCGTCAGCATCATGGTCGCGAATGTATGCCGGGCGGTGTGAAAAGTAAAACGCTTGGTGATTCCGGCCGCTTCGGCCCACGGTCTGAGATACTGATTGATATTTGAAGGCAGGTTGAACACAGGATCGTCTGCAGCCTTGTCCTCACGCTCCGGCATCCATTTCAACGCCTCGTTGGAGAGTGGCAGGTAAATCGGTTCTTTGGTCTTCTGCATAGCTACCGCCAGACGGTATTGGCCGTTATCGACAAAGACATTCTTCCATTTCAGGCCGACAATATCGCTGATACGCAGTCCGCAGAAGCAGGAGAACAGATAGGCATTTTTTACCCTCCCTTCCTGCATCGGAGTGGCAATCAATGCCCGTACCTCTTCGATGGTCATATAGGACCGCACGCTTTCCGGCATTTTGGGCTTCTCCGACTTTTCCATCTCGTTAAACGGATTTCTCAACAACCGTTTAGCCCGAACGGCAGCATTCAGGGCGCCATTGAATATCTGATAATAGGTGTTGCGTGTAGAAGCTGCTATCGGCTTTCCTTTAGGGCGGAAGGTTGTCAGCATGTAGTCGATATAGCCTTGGCAAAAAGCGAGGTCAACCCGATCCAATATAAATCTTTCCCCTGCATATTCTTTCAGGATATGGGTAACGGCTTTGATTTGACCGATGCCCTTCTTGTCGCGTTTCTCTTGGTACTCCAGATAGGTTTGCATCCAGTCCAGCAGATAAATCTTATCCGTATGGTTCACGATACCGGCTTCACCACTGGTCAGCTCGATAATACGTTTCGACTTGATGGCATTTGCGGCAGCCATTGTTATTTCATTTTGCCGACGGGTATTGCTGTCCGTTCCCGGAATAAGATACAGCTTCAGGTACTCGTATGTCCGTTTGCCGTTGCGGTATATATCCAGATACAGACTTTTGCTGCCATCGGACAAATCCTTCATCCGAAGACGGATTGGTTCTTTTACTTTTTTAGGCTTCTTTATTCGTGGCATAATCGTATTCTTTCATTCGTTATTTTTCGTATGCAAATGTACGAATTAAAACTGAAATCAAGAAACAAACAAGAAACAAAAATGTACCCAAAAAGAACCAATTAACAGAAAATAGTGAAAACAACTGAAAGAAATAACTACCCTATAAAGAACTGATATAAAGCATATTTAGTTGTATTTATTTGGATTTTATTTTCATCTTTAATATGCCTGTTTGTTTATTGGAAATTATTCGGAGGATATTTATATGATGAAATATAATGAAGTTTTGATTCGATAGAATGGATAGAATATGAGAAGTGGTGTACGTAAAAAATGGGATGATCTGAATTTCAAGGCTGAATCTTTTTATCGGAAATATGAGTATCGTAAAAAGGCTAAGCTTCGTTTAAAGCGAATGAATGGCGGATGCAAATGCACGAAAGAGTATAATGAGATTGTGATTCCTTTTTGGAAGAAATATGGATTGAGACCAGATAAAATGTGGTATCAGATCTTTTGGGATCGAACTCATGAGCCGGATCCGCGCTATATCCCGGATGATTTATGGTATGGGGTTATAGTCCCTTATTTCAGTAATTCACAGTTCCGTCGTTTTGGTGAGGACAAATGTTTACATGATGTTTTTTTCAAGGATTTAGTTAGACCTGAGACCATTGTGAAAAATATGGCCGGAATCTTTTATGATGCGCATATGTGTATAATCACTAAAGAACAGGCTATAGAGAAATGTATGGTGTATCAAGGAGAGTTTTTGATTAAGCCCTCAATAGATAGTGGAGAAGGTAGATTGATTAGTTTCTTTGACTCACAGGACTTGGATCAAAAATCATTAATATCAGCTATAGATGGTTTAAAGGCGAACTTTATTGTTCAAGAGGCAGTTAAGCAGCATGCGGTACTGGCTGCGTTGAATCCTTCTTCATTAAATACGATTCGTGTTGTGTCGTTCTTATTTGAAGGTACGATCTATATTTTATCCTCTATTTTACGAATGGGGGCAAGTGGACATAAGGTCGATAATATTGGTGCGGGTGGATTCGCCTGTCCGATTCAAGCTAATGGGCGGTTGACCGAGAAAGGTGTTAATCGAAAAGCCGAGTGGGTTACAGAAAATCAACACGGTATTCGTTTTGCGGATGTTATAGTACCTTCTTATGATAAAATCATAGCTATGATAAAAGAGCAACATTTGAAATTGGCCCATTTCAAACTAATCGGTTGGGATTTTTCTGTGAATGTGAAAGGGGAACCGGTTTTCATTGAATATAATGTTTGCCCGGGTTCCAATCAGATCACTTGTGGCCCCACATTCGGAGATTTGACAGAACGTGTGTTGGAGGAGGTCTTTGTGAAGAAGACTTTGGAATATGCGCAGAATTAAATAGATATATAATAATTTAGGCAAGGAGAATTAAAAATGAAAATTGCTATTTTAGGAGCTGGTAACGCAGGGTGTGCAGTTGCGGCTGATTTAACATTGAAAGGACATGAAGTTACTTTGATCAAGACATCTCATGCGATGCATGATGATAATTTTGAGTATATGCAATCACATAAAGGAGAAATGACTTTAAATGAGTTTGGCAAAGTTTCTACTGCGTATATTCATCGAGTTACAAGAGACCTAGAGGAGCTGCAAGACGCTGAAATCGTTATCATATATATTCAAACGAATTATCATGAGCAATTAATAGAAAAGATAGCACCATATCTACAAAAAGATCAAATACTTTTGATCAATCCGGGATATTTGTCTACCGCATATGTTCTTAAATATTGCCAAGATAAACCTATCATTGTAGCGGAAGCTCAAAGCTCTTTTATAGACGGTCGTGTTATGGAACCGGGGCAATTTAAGGTAGGGTTTCGAAATGTAAGGAATCCGATTGGTATTTATCCTTCATCAAGAAAAGAGGAAGCGATAGAAAAATTGGATAAATTACAAGAACGATTTGTTTATTTGGATTCTGTGGTAGAAGCGGCTCTTCATAATCCAAACTTAGTAGTGCATACAGTAGGTTCTGTTATGAGCATACCGCGTATAGAGAAATCACATGGTGATTTTTGCATGTATCATGAGGCATATACCAGGGACAACCCTGCTACCTGGAGAATCTTAGAGGCGATGGATGCGGAAAAGATGAATGTTCTGGAGAAACTAGGTTTTTCAAGGCTAAGTTATGTGGAGGCTTGTAAATACCGAAATTCATTAGATGATAATAAGGACGCTAAAGAGGTTTTCTTGGATTATGCGGAAATGGATACCCGTGCGAAAGGACCGACCCAAGTGGATTCCAGATATATTTCAGAGGATGTACCGCAGGGGTTAGTGATGTTAGAGGCTTTAGGAAAGTCGTTAGATGTCGCAACTCCTATTGTTTCAAGTCTTATCGAAATAGCTAGTGCGGCTTTAGGACGTGATCTTCGTGCGGAAGGTAGGACTCCGGAGAAGTTGGGTGAGGAAAATATTCAGAAAATACTGATGGACTGCTGATTCTAAAAAGAATTATGAAAGAAAGTATTTTGCAGAAATTTATTCGTTTGTTTCGTGATATTGATAAAGAGATTCTTCCTAATGCAAATGTTTTAGAACGAATTTATATAGTCTTTGATTTTTTGTGGGAAAAAATAAAATATAACATAGAATTAATAGACTATGTTCAGTATCGTTTTTATTTTAAAAGAAGAATCGAGAGGGATCAATTTATTACACATGGTAAGTTGTTGAAAATTATAAAAATATGTAATGATCCAAAATCAAGAATATTTTTTGATCAGAAACCATTGTTTAATCAAGAGTTTAAAGACTATTTAGGTCGAGATTGGCTTGATACAAAGGTTTGTTCAAAAGAAGAGTTTTATTCTTTTTGTAAAAGAAATTCAACACTTTTCTGCAAATCTCCTGATGGAATGTTTGGAAAGGGGATTGATATTATTCATTTGGCTAATGTGAGTGATTTGGATCGTTTCTATGATACGTGTAAGAAAAACAAGATTTTATTAGAAGAAGTACTAGAGCAAGATTGCGAGTTGGCTGCTTTTAATAATACTGCGGTGAATACGATTCGTGTTGTGACACTGATTTGTGCGGATGATTCAGTTAGAATTATGGCTGCGGTTTTAAGGTTAAGTAGAAAGGGAAAATTTGCCGACAATTTTCATCATGATGGGATAGCCTCGTTAATAGATGTCGAAACAGGTATTGTTAATACAACAGGGGTAGATCGTAAATGGAATCGATATACAATACATCCGGATTCAAGAAAACCTATTGTGGGATTTCAAATTCCAAGATGGTTTGAAGTTGTAGATATGGTAAAGAAAGCAGCAAGGGTTCATCCTGAAGTCAGATACGTAGGGTGGGATGTAACAATAAAAAGCAGTGGAGAAATCGTTCTGATAGAAGGAAATCCTGGGGCTGATCCAGATGTGACACAAATAGAGGATCAGGTTGGAAAATGGCCATTGTATGAGCCTTTGTTATTTGAGATAGAGAGTTGTAAGGAATAATCAGAATCGATCATGAAAAAAATTACTTTTATCGGGGATATTACTAGTGATAGGCCTTTGCTGAATGCTGCATATGATAGGAATACAGATGCTTATGATTTTTCCCCTGTCTTTGGTAAAGTTAAAAAATTGTTTGAGGAATCTGATTATGTGGTAGGTAATTTTGAGACCGTATGTGCGGGTGATAAGAATGGGTTCCAGAATCAGTATCTGTTATGTAACTCTCCAGATGAATTGATCCAAGCAATGGTGAAGGGAGGTGTCAATTGTGTTACGACTGCTAATAATCATTGTTTAGACCAAGGGATTGAAGGCCTTGTTCGTACAATTAAAGAATTAGATAGAAATAAGGTTTTACATACGGGTACTTTTACATATGAGAACGCTTCAAAACGAATTCTGTATTTATATTTGAATCATATTGTAATAGCACTAATATCGAATACCTATTCGACAAATTCGTCAAATACGGGAATTGCTCTAGATGATCGAAATGATTTCCATGTGAATTTGCTTAAAGAGCAAAGTGAATTTATTCTTGTTGGTAAAAGAAAATGGGCTAAAAGAATTTTTTTTAGGTTTATTAAAGCAAGATATCGGAGAAGAATAAATAGGGTTGTGGCAAGAATGCAACTTCGGCGGGGAAAAGTATTCTTAAAGCCGAGGGTAGATGTTATCATGGATGGTGATACTGATAATAAATATTTAGGATTATTGGCAGAAGATCTGAAAACCGCAAGAGAAAAAGCTGATTATGTGATCGTATGTTCGCATATTGGGGGACAATTTAATGAAACTCCGGGAACCTATAGTAGGTTTATGGCTGATTTTGTTTTAGAACATGGTGCTGATATGTTAATAGGAAATCATCCGCATGTTATTCAGAAAACAAGAATAGAAAACAGAAAGGTTGTTGCTTATTCTTTGGGTAGTTTTAATCAATCTCCGAGTGCCGATTATATAATTCATGATGCCCTACCTGAATATTCTATGGCTTTGCATGTTTATTTTTCAAAAGATCGAGATAAAGGGAATGTAAGAATGATCACATTCTCTATTTTAAAGGCTGTTGAAGATTCCAATAAGATGATTGTTGTTTATCCAATAGATGAACTAAATGATGAATTGGAGGGGGATGATCGTATTCAATTACAGGAAGATGTAAAGAGAATTTATGAACGAATTACTGGGACTTCTATCCTCAAAGATGTGATACAGAGGGAGTATGTATTGAGATGATGTGATGAAAGAATATTATAAAATAAGTTTTACCGGGGATATAATGTGCGAACGTCCCTTATTGAGTGCTTCTAGATCTGATAAAAAATATGACTTTGACTTTGTTTTTCATGGAGTGAAGGATAAGTTGCGGGAATCAGATCTTGTTGTTGGTAATTTGGAGACTGTATTTGCTGGGGAGGAGGCCGGATATACGAATGACGTGTATTCATTTAATACTCCGGATCGTTTTGTATGTTCAATGAAAAGTGCTGGTATCGATTATGTAAGTACGGCCAATAATCACTGTCTTGATCGCGGAACCGAAGGGTTGATTAGGACATTGGATCTATTGGATCAGTATGGAATAAAGCATTTTGGAACTTATAGGAGTAAAGAAGAACGAACTTCTTATGAACTTTTGGAGTTGGGGGGTAAGAAGATTGCTTTAATAGCTTATACGTATGGAACAAATGTAGTAGAGAATGGGATTGTATTCAAAGAAGATGAAGAGTTCTATGTTAATGTATTGAAGTCGCAAGAACGTGAGTGGCTGAAATTTAAAAAGACATTAAATACACCGGGTATTCGTAGTAAACTTTCTCGATACATACGAAAGGTTACTACTTTAGAGCAGCGAATGCGAATCAAAAAGAAACTTGGCATGTTGAAAAATCTTCCTAAATCAGATGATTTATTAGAGGATGACATCTATCCAAGATATTTAGAACGGCTTAAATCTGATATAGAAAAAGCAAGGTGTGAAGCCGACTATGTTATTGTTTGTTTACATTCCGGTGGCTTATTCAATGTTAAGGTCGGAGCATACACGGAATATATTGTAGATTTAATAGTTCGTGCAGGAGCGGATGCTATAGTAGGAAATCACCCCCATGTCGTTCAGAAATTCGTAGATAAAGGCTGTTTAGTTGCCTATTCGTTGGGTAATTTCAGCATATCTCCTAGTTCTCTTTATTTAGTAAGAGAAAATTTGCCCGAGTATTCGGTGTTATTACATTTCTATTTTGATAAAGAAAGAATGTCTCTTTATAAAGTTACATTTTCTATATTAAAGATTGTAGAATCTAAAAATGGAAATCTAAGTGTATATCCTATTAATGCGCTGTATGATAAGTGTGATATTACTAGTGAACGGGACATGTTGATAAGTGATTGTACGAAAATATACAATACTTTTACCGGTAAGAAGGAAATGGCGATAGATATATTGGATGAGTACGTATGTTTTGAAAAAATTAAGGATGCATTATGAAAGTCTGTTTTTTTGCGCATTGTAGCATTACCAATAGCGATGGGGCAACTCTTTCCATGTATAATATCATTGATGAAATGTTGCGTCGAGGAATTGAAGTTGTTGTCGTTCTTGCCAATACGAGGAATTTAGAGGGGCGAATTGCAGAAGGGAAGATAAAATTTATAGTCGCTCCATTATATGGGATGCGAATGGATTTGAACAAAAAAACTCCGATGACGCAAGTGAAGTTCTTTGTGAAAAGTATCTGTAATTCTATACAGAAAAGAAAAATAGAAAAGGTTCTTAAATCGGAGAATATTGACATTATCCATATAAATGGATTAGATAGTAGTATTGGTGCAGAGATCGCACAAAAATTGAAGATTCCATATGTATGGCATATTCGTCAATTCATGGAAGCTGATTTGGGTAAAAAGTTGTTTCGTGAAAAGTATGTATATCGATTGGTTGCAAGGGCCTCATCTGTTATAGCGATATCAAAAGATGTACAGGCTAAATTTGAGCCTCTCTTGGGGCGTAAAATGGATCTTGTATATAATGGAGTTCCGGTTGAAAAATATAAACTGGAAGATGTTACAAGATTTGAATCTCCGGTAACTAGGATGCTTTTGGCAGGGAGAATTTCTGTTCAAAAAGGCCAAATGGATGCGATAAAGGCTGTAGAGTTATTAATGCAACGTGGTATTGATACTGTTTTATTGACTTTGGTGGGACAAGGAGAAACGAAGGAGTATTTGGAATATGTGAAATCGTATGTAAAAGAGCATGAGCTAGAACAAAAAATTTGCATTTTAGAGCATCATGATGATTTAAGGGAGTTGCGAAGACAATGTGATATAGGTTTGACTTGTTCAAAAAAGGAAGCTTTTGGACGAGTTACTGTAGAGAATATGTTGGCTAAAATGCTTGTTATTGGAGCTAATACAGGTGGGACATTAGAGATTGTCGAGGATGGTTATAATGGCTTGTTGTACGAGGAAGGTAATCCGGAAAGTTTGGCTGGGCGTATTGAATATGCTATGGAGCATAAGATGGATATGCAAATATTATTGGATAGAGGATATCTGGATTCTATAAATCGGTTTTCTAGTACAACTCTAATAGAGTCCATATTGAATTTATATAAAAAGATAATATTCTGATATTTAAATTGGATTTATGAACATCGTTTTGAAACGGAAGTTTATCAATAAACTTATGTGGCATGTGATTTTTTGGGGAATACAGTTCGCTTTATTATGTCCTGAATTTATCACATTTACCTCTGCATATAACTATATTCGATATATACATCATGTGATTTGTGTCTGTTCAATAGTTGTATTTTTTGTGTTTTTTAGAAAAAATGAATTACTGTGGTTGATTCTGTTGTTCTTTTTCCTGTTTCTATTTGTAACGATGAAGAATGCGGGAAACTTGGGAAATTTTCTTTTGAATTTTGAGAGGTCTTATTCTCTGATATGTTTCTATTGCTTTTTTTATAGGATGAGCAGGCGATTATTCTTTATTGGAACTTCTTTTTTTTGGATGTCATTGATTTTAGTTAATACTATTCTTACCTTTCTTTATCCCAATGGATTGTATTTTTTTAATTCTCAATTTTCAGGTATAGATAAATCGTATTACTTCTTAGGAGTATCTAATCAGGTTATACCGTTTTATATGATTTCAATAGTGTTCGTTTTTTTGAAAAACTTTTATTTGAATAAAAATAATAAGGAAGTCTTTCTGTTGTTTATATGCATGTGGGGTTGTGAATTTGTGTATCAGTCTGCTACATCGCTTGTTGGATGTTTCTTTTTTACTATTGGCTATTTGTTTTTTGTATTGCCTAAAGATACACAGGGGAAGATTGTACATTCTATTCATCGGGGATACAATTTTATTTTAGTTGCCATGGCCATCACTGTGTTTATGATCCACTATTTGATAGTTGTGTATCAAATACAAAATAAATTTGCCTATTTAGTGGAAGTCGTTTTAAAAAAGGATTTAACATTTTCTACTCGAACTATAATTTGGAATAGTGCTATTAATATGATTGAAAAATCATTTCTTATAGGTTATGGGGCTGTTGAAAACAATAATAGATATATTGAGATAGGAAGTTCTTCTTTTAATGCTCATAATATTATTCTTCAGATATTACTTATGGGAGGAATCATATTGTTGTTGGTTTGTTTTTTACTTGTTTGGAAGTCAATTAAATCAATGTTGTTTTGTTTGGATTTGAGGGTCAAGAATATAGTGTTTTTGCTATTTGCTGTATTCTTCTTTATGTCCTTGTCAGAAGTGTATACACTAAATTTGATGTTTATTGTTCTATACTTGGGTTTTTTGATAAAAGAAAAAATTCCCTATTGTAAACATCTAGATGCTGAATCTTTTAGTAATAATGCAAGTATCCGATTGAATTTATACTAGTACAACTCTTGCGTTTGTTTTTTATATTAAATAATTAATCTAATGTTTGGTAAAATTAAATTTTTATTTTCTAGAATTTTAAAACAACTGTCTCCTGTATTTTATGTTAAGCAGAAATATTATAGAATATTTGGAACGAGTTTGGATTTAGTAAACCCTCAGGGTTTTAATGAAAAAATATGCTGGCTTGCCTTGTATTGGCAAAAGCCTATAGTAGTTAAATGTGCTGATAAATATGAGCTTAGAGAATATGTTAGCTCTTTAGGTCTCATGGAATTAATGCCTCAGCTATATGGTGTCTATACTGATGTGAAGGGTATAGAGTGGAATCGATTTCCTAAAAAGTTTGTGATTAAATGTACACATGGTTGTAAGTATAATATTGTATGCTTTAATAAAGATGAATTAGATATTCATTCTGCTGATATTTCTTTAAATAAATGGCTTCATTCTGTTTATGGTACCAATACTTATGAGCCTCATTATTCAAAAATGACACCTCGTATTATTGCTGAAGAGTTTATTGAAACTAGTGAAAGAGGACTTCCGGAAGATTATAAGGTATATTGTTTTAATGGAGAGCCAAAGTGTGTGTTGGTTTGCCTTAACAGGGAGTCGGAACTTGTACTTGAATGGTATGATCTTGAATGGAATGTATTTGATATTGGTGCTAAAAGTAATATGCGTAGGGCTAATAAACCTGCTTGTTTGGATCAGATGATAAAATATGCTCGAATATTGTCAAAAGGATTTCCTTTTGTAAGAGTTGATTTCTATGATAGTTTTGGTAAGCCAATTTTAGGGGAAATGACGTTTACACCTATGTATGGAATGGCTAAATATTATTCGAAAGAAGGGAATCTATTATTGGGCAGTATGTTGACTCTTCCAAATAAGTATAAAGGGCATTTTGAGTAATCTTATAAATGGTTGTTTTGAATTTGGAGTATTTGTGATGGAAGGAAAGATAAAAAAGAATCTTGTGTACAATGTATGTTATCAACTATTGGTAATCATATTGCCATTTATAACTGCACCCTATGTGTCAAGAGTTTTAGGGGCATACAATATCGGTATATATTCTTATACACAAGCTCTTGCTAATTATTTTTATCTTTTTGTGATGTTAGGAGTGATCAATTATGGGAATAGAACGATTGCTGCAATAAGAGACGATCGAAATACCTTGGATAAAACATTTTGGGAAATTTATTCTTTTCAGTTACTGGTTGGATTATTTGTTACGGCTTTATATTTTATTTACTGTATTTCTTATGTGAAAGAAAATCGATTGATATATTGTATGCAATTCTTTTATGTTGCATCGGGAATTTTTGATGTTAATTGGCTTTGCTTTGGTTTAGAAAAGTTTAAATTGACTACGATCCGTAGTGTAATTGTCCGATTGGGAATGGTATTTGCGATTTTTTTATTTGTAAAAGATCAGTCTGATTTATCAATTTATACGGGAATCCTTTCTGTTGGAAGCTTATTGGCTGTATTAGCTGTATGGCCATTTGTGTTATCAAATGTAAATTTTAGAAGACCTTCTCTTACTGGCATTGTAAAGCATATTAAACCTAATCTGGTCCTTTTTTTGCCAGTTGTAGCTGTCAGTCTATATAATATAATGGATAAATTGATGTTAGGAAGTTTTAGTACGGAAGAAGAAGTTGGTTTTTATACTTATGCAGAGCGAATAACTCAGATACCTAATACGATAATTTTAGCATTGAATTCTGTTCTTATGCCTAGAATGGCTAATTTATATGCCAAAAACGATACTATTAAGACTAGGAATATGATGGATAATATTATGTTATTTGCAATGTTTATGAGTGTATTGATGGCATTTATATTAGCGAGAATTGCTCCGAATTTTGCTCCTTGGTTTTATGGTGATGAGTTTGATCGATGTGGATTATTTATAGTGATGCTTTGTCCTATTATAATATTTAAAGGTTGGGCTGGCGTGTTGAGGACACAATATATTATTCCTAAAGGTAAGGATCGAGTTTTTATTACTTCATTGACTATAGGGGCAGTGGTTAACCTAATAATAAATTACTGTTTGATACCAAAATATAGTGGGATCGGTGCTGTAGTTGGTACGTTGTTCGCAGAGTTTGCGGTTTGTTTAGTGCAATTTACTATGATATATAAGGAAATTCCATTTAAGATTTATTTGAAAGATGGGCTTGCTTTTTGTTGTATGGGGCTCGTGATGTATAATGCCGTATTGTATATAGAATATTTAAATGTATCTCCATTCTTTACTATGGTAATACAAATTGTAATTGGAACTATTTTATTTACTATTTTGGCTGTATTTTATTGTATTAAAGTAAAGGGAATAAATGTAAGGAATAAAATTTTGTATGAATTGAAAAAATAAATGCATAATAGATGAAATCATTTCAAGAGTTAAAAATAGCCGTGGCCGGTACCGGTTACGTTGGTTTATCAATTGCCACTTTGTTATCACAGCATCATGAGGTGGTAGCCATAGACATAGTTCCTGAGAAGGTAGATTTGATCAATAATAAAAAATCACCGATTCAAGATGATTACATAGAAGAGTATTTGGCTAGTCATAAATTGAATTTGAAAGCTACGCTAGATGCGGTGATGGCTTATAAGGACGCTGATTTTGTGGTGATAGCGGCTCCGACAAATTATGATAGCCAGCGAAATTTCTTTGATACGTCCGCTGTTGAGGCTGTGATAGAGCAGGTGCTTCGTTTTAATCCAAATGCTTTTATGGTCATTAAAAGTACGATACCTGTTGGTTATACGATTTCCGTACGTGAGCGTTTTCATACAAAGCGTATTCTTTTTAGTCCGGAGTTCTTGAGAGAGTCTAAGGCTTTGTATGATAATTTGTATCCTAGCCGGATCATCGTGGGTACGGATTTGTCTGATCCGGAATTGGTAGATGCCGCTCATATTTTTGCTGAACTGTTGCAAGAAGGTGCTATAAAAGAAAATATAGATACCTTATTTATGGGGTTGACAGAAGCTGAGGCCGTAAAACTATTCGCAAATACATATCTTGCACTACGTGTTTCTTATTTTAATGAGTTGGATACGTATGCGGAAATGAAGGGGTTGGATACTCAATCGATCATAAATGGTGTGTGTTTGGATCCTCGTATCGGTAATCACTATAATAATCCTTCTTTTGGCTATGGGGGGTATTGTCTGCCGAAAGATACAAAACAATTACTCGCTAATTATGAGGATGTACCCGAAAATTTGATAGAAGCGATTGTGGAGAGTAACCGGACTAGGAAAGACTTTATAGCAGATCAAGTACTTCGTATGGCGGGTTATTATGCTTACGGGGAAGAGAATGAATGGAGTAGTGTACGGGAACATCCTGTTACGATCGGTGTTTATCGATTGACGATGAAGTCTAATTCTGATAATTTTAGACAATCTTCTATTCAAGGAATAATGAAACGAGTGAAAGCAAAAGGGGCTACTGTGATTGTTTATGAACCAGCCTTGTCGGATAATACTACATTCTTTGGGTCAGAAGTTGTTAATGATTTGGATCTCTTTAAAAAACGTAGTGCGGCTATTATAGCCAATCGATATGATGTGGAATTGGATGATGTGAAAAATAAGGTATATACACGAGATGTATATAGAAGGGATTAATCTAAATTAAGGTTAGCGTCCAAAAATGACGTATAGCATCATTCAACAGAAATATAGATCTTTGTTGCTGTAATTAAAACCCAATTAATATGTAGAGCAATAACAATTCTGAAATTTTTTTCCTCCGCTACAAATCCGAAGCGGTCACGAACAAGGATTCCATCCGATCCTTCTGTTTTAGAAATAAGGTACCGTATAACCTGTTTGAAAAATGGTTAAGATGTTTTCATGGGAGATGAGTTGAGATCTGTACATTTAAGGAGGCTGAACACCAACTGTGCCTGTCACATGTCCGGGCTAATATGTTAAAGCGTATGATCAAGGAGGTGAAAAAGAGAGCCTTGGTCTTTACGGACAGTTTGGATTTCTTCTTTAGAAAGGAACGTGATTATAATGAAGAGAATCTTATTCTTGAAGAAAGAGTCTGACGATCACTTACTATGCGATGTAACAGTATGTTACACTTTGGTCGTGACGAAGGTGTAGAAATGGTAGTTGCATATCATGGTGTAATCAGTACTGTGAGGCTGCAAGGGAAGTGCGCATGGGATTTCCTTGGTGAATTTTTCAAAAATATTTTTAATGGTTGTAAGGACTTTGTTAATCTCATACCCCAGAATATAAAGTTGGTATGTACTAACAGTTAAATTCAACGTTTTTAACATAAAATTAGGTAGGTGCTATAAAAGCGCCTATACATTGGTGCATGCTCTAATTTGAGTACCAACAAAGGTATTGCGTGATTGCCATAAATTAATTAGGAAAGTACTATTGGCGGTTTACTTTTGTTTATGTGGAGTCGATTTTTAAGATATCTCCTCTTCTATGTCTTCAACTCCCATGGTGTCAATCATGGGAGTACATATCGCCGATATGCTTATCGGTATAACGCCAAAAAAGAAAGAGGAACTTCCATGGAAGTGTTTGCAAGAAATGAGAACCACAAAGGTGCGATGATGAATGTGTAGATGATAGAATAGACTGTAGAATCGATATAGAATAAAGATATTTGTACCGGTCTTCTTTTTCCCTTCGGGGAGGTAAGGAGGCCGGTTCTGTTTTTATGTATGCCTTGATGATCCGTATATATAATGTGGGATTCGGCCTTCTGCGGTGCAGGGATAAATATTCCCCCTGTGATCGTGGAAATGAAAAATCTTATGAAAGATTTGAAGGGACTGTTGGGCGAGTTTCGGGGTTGGCCTACCGTTGAGTTGTTTAGTGTACGTCTGGCCGGATTGTCGGCGGAAGATAGGGAAAGGCATTTGCTGGGGTTTTGTAAGCTGGCTTTTGGGCATTATGAAGAGTTGCCGATGGGATATCGGAGATTGGTGGATGGTTATTTGGATGGGGAGCGAGGGGAGAACTTGATGGTGTGGTATTTGACAAGGCATACGCCGTGGAAGAATGCCCGTTATGAGTTGCATCGACCGGACTTGTTTTTGCGGATGGCGAAGCTGGTGGAGTTTACGGATCGGGATGGGCGTTTGCCTTATTCTCATTTGGCGGCTTGTTTATGTATGGCGTTTTTCGTCCGGAGTTTATCGGATCCTAATTCGGAGGTCTTGCCGAAATCCTTGGCTAGCCGTTTGAGCGCATTGAATATATTACCAAGTGATATTCTGGAACTGGCGGGGAAGAGGGAAATAACGGATGAGATGTGATTCTTTATTGATAAATGTTAAATGTACGTGGATTGAAGTCGATGAAATTTGGTGTGTTTTTCGTTGATTTGGGAATGTGTGTGTTGGCTGCTACGCCGTTAACTGTTTTGCATCATCTAAGTTAGGCTTTGTGGCTATTATACCTTTGTCATGTGTTCGAAGCATGGTTACATTCATTTATTCATTAAAAACGTATAGTTATGGCATTGAAATTTAAATTGGTAATGAGAAAGAATCTAGGTGAGGATCACGAATCTATTCCTGAAAAGGTATACGCTCAAATGGTGTATGGAGATCTGGTTACTTTCGATGAATTTGCGGAGGAGGTGGCGGATAGCTCTGGTGTAGGTAGCGCTAGCGTGAAGGCGGTTCTGGATCGTATGAATGTGGTGTTGGTCCGTCATTTACAGCATGGCAGGCGTGTCAGTGTAGGTGAGCTGGGGCTTTTCCGCTTTTGTTTCGGATCGTCGGGGGTGCCGGATGAGAAGACGTTTTCGACGAACTTGATTCGGGAGCCGAAAGTACGGTTCTACCCGGGCAAGGCGCTACGGGTAGCCAAGAGCCGGACAAGTTTTGAGAAAACTGCGCTTCCGAATGAAGAAGATGCGGGTGGAAACGGGAGTGATAGTGAAAGTCCGGATGAAATCTAAGAGCTATGAGGCGTTTGACGGTTCAATTAATTGTTGCGATCCTGCTCTCAATGAGCGGGATCACACTTCTCTTCAGCGGATTCTGGATTGATCCGCAAGGATTGATCGATAACAGTGTACTGGTGGCTTTCGGTGAGATCAGTACGTTTGCCGGGGCCCTTTTTGGGGTGGACTACTCTTATAAATTGAAAATTAATAATTGAAAATTATGGAAAGACATGATAAAAGGTTAACAGAGCATTTTTGTTTGGATGAGTTTACTTATAGTGGTATTGCCGTGGACAATGCGATAAATAATCAGCCTCCTCCTTGTGCATGTCTAGCGCTTCAAAATTTGGCAGTTGGTTTATTGGAACCATTACGTCTATTGTATGGGGCACCGATTGCTATATTGAGTGGATATCGGAATGAGAAGGTAAATCGTCTTGCTGGCGGGGTCGTTACCAGCCAACACTTGAAAGGAGAAGCAGCAGATTGCTATGTTGCCGATGGGCCGGAAAAACTGTTGGATGTGTTGCAATGTTCCGGTTTAGTATTTGACCAAGCTATATTATATAGACGAAAACGTTTTTTGCATCTTTCCTTAAAGATAAATGGAAATAACAGGATGCAAGTGTTAGTTTATAACAAATCTTGATACTTCGGTGCGGAAAGAGACTTGCCCATGATCAAGTGCGGAAGGGAAGATCTGTGATTTGGTGGACTGAAAAGGATATGATATATTTGCCTCCTATGATTAAGCTTGAATATCTAAAAAAGATACGTGTTCGTTGGATTATATTGGCGATCCTTCTCATCTCTGTATGGATCGTGATGGGAAATCCCAGATTAGGCGAATGGTATTCCCGTTCGATTTATCCATGGGTATCGGGTATGCTATCTCGTTTCTCCTGCTTGTTCCCTTTTTCCGTAGGGGATTGTTTTATTTATGGTAGCATCGCCGGATTATTAGGGTATCTGTCGTATGCGATTATAAGGAGGCGGAGGATCGGGAGGACAATAAGGCATGTTGTGGAATATCTGGCATGGGTGTATGTCTGGTTCTATATCGCTTGGGGATTGAATTATTTCCGGGAAGATTTTTTCACTCGTACGCAAACCACTTATGTGCCTTTTTCCTCGGAACATTTCCAATCCTTCTTGGATGCCTACACGGATTCCCTGAACGCCTCATGGGTTCCGATAGAGACGATCGATCGGGAGGTCGTGAAAGAGGCGGTGCAGGAAGGGTATCGGGAATTGCCTACTCGTTTCGGGCTTACCACTCCCGGAACCTATCTTCATCCTAAAACGATGCTGTTCTCCCGGTTGATGAGTGGAGTAGGGGTGATGGGATATATGGGGCCGTTTTTCACGGAGTTCAATTTGAACGGCCAGCTCTTGCCCGTGCAATATCCCGCCACTTACGCCCATGAGATGGCTCATGCGCTTAGTATATCCAACGAGGCCGAGGTTAATCTATACAGTTATTTAATATGCACGAGTTCTTCCGTGCCGGAAATCCGGTTCTCAGGTTACTTCTCTTTGCTGCCTTATGTGTTGAGCAACGCATATGTGGCTTTGGATAAGGACTCTTTTGAGGCATGGAAGAAAAGATTACGCCCCGAGATCAAGGACTTGTATAACGAGAAAGTAGCCTATTGGCAATCCCTATACAGCCCGCTGATCGGCGAGGCGCAAGACGTGGTCTATAATCTTTTCCTGAAAGGCAATAAGATACCTGCCGGAACCGCTAATTATTCGGAGGTGATCGCTTTATTGATCGCTTTGGAAGGAGAATGATTTATTCATCATTTAACTTCCTCCAAATAAAGCACTCGGCTCGAGTAATCATTCTGCTTGTGATAATCGACAATGTGATTATAAGGGATTTCCAGTCCGTTCGCCATGAGATATTCCCCGGTGAAAGCTTTACCCTCGAAGGCCAGAGGCTCGTTGTCGATCCGGTTCAGTTCGCAGACTCTGTATTTCTTGTCTGGGGATAATCCGTTCATTTTTACACGGGGTAAATGTTGGTTGACAAAATGCTCGGTCTTCCACCAATAAAATACGGCTTTGTCTTTCTCCGGTGAGGTGTACATCAAGGAAGCTACTCCCAAACGATCGTACGGAGAAACCAGACGGTAGATATCGCCGAATTGCACGACGGGACGGATCGTCTTATAATCGGCGATCGCCTTACGGCAAAGTGTTTTCTCTTCTTCTGTCATATTCTTGGGTTGGATCTCCATGCCCAAACGGCCGCTCATCGCTACGTCGATCCGATATTTCAGGGGAATGACCCGGAATGTTTGATGGTTGGGGGCGGCGCTGATATGTGAGGCCATGGCGATAGCCGGGAAAAAATAAGAAGTGCCCCATTGCATATAGATACGCTGTAAGGCATCGGTATTGTCGCTTACCCAAAACTCATCGAAGTAAGGCATGACCCCGTAATTTGCCCGGCCTCCACCGCTGGCGCAAGCCTGTAGGGTTAAATCCGGGTATTTGGCTCGGATACGCTCACAGACTTTCTTGAATCCTTCGTGATATTCGATATACATATGGCTTTGCTGATCCGAAGGCAGGTATTGGGAGCCATGGTTCAGGATGCTCATATTGGCGTCCCATTTGATATAATCGATCTCCGGGTATGTTGTCATCAAGTTGTCGACGATACCGAATATGAAGTCTTGCACCTCGGGATTGGAGAGATCAAGAACGACCTGTGTACCGCCACGCCCCAGGACGATTTCCCTGTTTGGAGCTTTCAATACCCATTCCGGATGCTTCTCGTACAATTCACTTGTCGTGTTGGCCATTTCCGGTTCGATCCAGATACCGAATTTAATACCATGCTTGTTGGCGTCGGCGATCAGGCCCTCGATGCCTCTTGGTAGTTTTCGGGCATCAACCATCCAATCCCCTAAGGACGAGTTATCTTTATTACGAGGATATTTATCGCCAAACCAGCCGTCGTCCATGACGAACAACTCGCCGCCCATAGACTGGATATCACTCATCATTTGGTCCATACCTTCTTGATTGATATCGAAATATACACCTTCCCAACTGTTTAGTAAGATTTTCCGTGCGGTCGCTCCATTCGCTATCTTATGTTTGCGTGCCCATGCGTGGAAATTTCGGCTGCTTCCGCTTAAGCCGTCCTTACTGTAAGTCAGCGCCAATTCTGGTGTACGGAAACTTTCTTTGGCTTTGAGGGTGTAAGCCGAGTTCTCCTCGTTTATTCCCGCAAAGAAATGGTGATAGTCGCTATCATCCGTATCGAAGAATAATTTGTAGTTACCGCTATAGCATAGGGCGGCGCCAATAACGGAACCGGTGTTTTCCTTTGGTTTTCCGTCTAGGGAGATCATCACTTCGGCGTGGGCGGTATGGGAGTTGCGGATACCATCCTTGTTTTTTATCATCTTGATGCCCGGTCGTAACGGTTCTTGTGCCAATTGAGCCTCGTTTGCCCATGAGCCGTATAAGTGGGAAACCCATACGTCTCCTTTCCGGATCGGCAGATGAGCGGAAGCGAAACGATTGAGGGTGATCGCTTTTTTCTCCTCATGCGTGATCTCTGTCCAAGTCTCGATGATATCAGCGTCCGGATAGGTTCTGTAACAGAGATTCATATAAAAAGGATACACTTTATCTTTTAATCGGATCGTTGTGATATCTGCTATTTGCTCTTTTCGTGTATCTACTTTTATGACTTCCAGTTGAAGGGTCATATTCCCGTCGCCATGGGTAACGGACAATGCGCTTTCGGAGGGACAATTCAAGCCGTAGACCGGATAAGCGGAAAATGTTTTCTGCTCGGTCTCGAGCAAGGTAGCCGCGTCGGAAGTGGATAACTTGTCTCCATAGTAGATGAATCTTACCTCTCCGCCGACAGGTGCGTCTAGCAATAATGAGGTATTCCTCGTGGAAATCAATACGTCTTGTGCCCATAAACTAGTGGTCAATAGGGAGGCGCAACATAAATAACCGAATTTACTCTTAATGTTCATTTTATTAGTAGGTGTTAGATTTAAATTCAGGGGCAAAAGTAGGAGAGAGCCGGTAGGTTTCCTAATAGGATTTTATCAGATACTGTTACTTTTCTGCTTTAACTAAAATTTGTTTCACGCAGAAGAACCCCGTGCTTTCATTAATGAAAATTCCATATTGTCTAATTCGAAAGAAATCACTAACTTTGCGGCAATTTTTTAGAAGCAAGATAAATACATCGCGATATGAGTAAGAAATTTACCGAATATTCTAAGTTTGACTTGTCGAACGTAAATAAAGAGGTGCTGAAGAAATGGAAGGATGGAGACATCTTCCATAAGAGTCTTGAAACAAGAGAGGGACATCCTACATTCGTATTCTACGAGGGCCCTCCATCCGCAAACGGTATGCCGGGTATTCACCATGTTATCGCCCGTTCGATTAAGGATATTTTCTGCCGCTATAAAACCATGAAGGGATTCTTGGTGAATCGTAAGGCGGGTTGGGATACACACGGTCTGCCTGTCGAGTTAGGCGTGGAGAAGGCTTTGGGCATCACGAAGGAAGATATCGGTAAGAAGATTTCTGTCGCTGAGTATAACGCCGCTTGCCGTAAGGACGTGATGAAGTTCACGAAAGAGTGGGAGGATCTGACGCAGAAGATGGGTTATTGGGTGGATATGGAGAATCCGTATATCACGTATGATAACCGCTATATCGAGACCTTGTGGTATCTATTGAAAGAGCTTTATAAGAAAGGTCTTTTATATAAAGGCTATACGATCCAACCGTATTCGCCCGCCGCAGGTACGGGCTTGAGCACGCACGAGTTGAACCAACCGGGTTGTTACCGTGACGTGAAGGATACGACTTGTACGGCACAGTTCCATATATTGGACCCGAAACCGGAGATGGCACAATTCGGCGATCCTTATTTCTTGGCATGGACAACGACTCCTTGGACGTTGCCTTCCAATACGGCGCTTTGCGTAGGCCCGAATATTACTTATCTGGCTGTACAGACTTATAATCCTTACACGGGTATCCCGATGACTGCTGTTATAGCGAAAGATTTATTGTCTGCTTATTTCAATCCGAAAGCTGCGGAGCTTTCTTTGTCTGATTACAAACCGGGTGACAAGCTGGTTCCTTTCAGCGTAGTAGGTGAGTGGAAGGGTTCCGAGTTGGCCGGTATGAAATATGAGCAATTGATCCCATGGGTAAATCCGGGTGAAGGTGCATTCCGTGTGATCACGGGTGATTTCGTTACGACAGAGGATGGTACGGGTATCGTACATATCGCACCGACGTTTGGTGCGGACGATAACCGTGTGGCGAAAACATTCGGGGTTCCTCCTTTGATGATGCAGGATAAGGATGGAAATATGCGCCCTATGGTGGATATGACCGGTAAGTTCTATAAGCTGGAAGACTTGGCTCCGGAGTTTGTACAAAATTGTATGAACGCCTCTGATTATGATCCATGGCAAGGAAAATTCGTGAAGAACGCTTACGATGATACGAAGACGGATAAAGATGAGACGTTAGATATAGAGATCTGCATGATGCTGAAGGCCCAGAACCGGGTGTTCAAGATCGAGAAGCATGTCCACAATTACCCGCATTGCTGGCGTACCGATAAACCGGTATTGTATTATCCGTTGGATAGCTGGTTCATCCGTACGACCGCTTGCCGTGAGCGTATGATCGAGTTGAACAATACGATCAACTGGAAACCGCAGAGCACGGGTACGGGACGTTTCGGCAAATGGCTGGAGAACTTGCAAGACTGGAACTTGAGCCGCAGCCGTTATTGGGGTACTCCGTTACCGATCTGGCGTACGGAAGATGGTAGCGAGGAGAAGTGTATCGGTTCCGTGGTAGAGTTGTTTGGCGAGATCGAGAAATCGGTGAAGGCCGGCTTTATGGAGTCTAACCCTTACAAGGACTTCGCTCCGGGAGATTATACGAAGGAGAATTACGAGAAGATCGATTTGCACCGTCCGTATGTGGATGATATTATCTTGGTTTCCGCTTCTGGTAAGCCGATGAAGCGTGAGACAGACTTGATCGACGTATGGTTCGATTCCGGCGCTATGCCTTATGCCCAGATCCACTATCCGTTCGAGAACTTGAAGGAGTTCGATAATCGTCAGATCTATCCGGCTGACTTTATCGCTGAGGGTGTTGACCAGACACGCGGTTGGTTCTTTACCCTGCACGCTCTGGGTACCATGATTTTTGATAGCGTGGCTTACAAGGCTGTCGTGTCTAACGGTCTGGTATTGGATAAGAACGGAAACAAGATGTCTAAACGCTTGGGCAACGCTGTTGATCCATTCTCTACGATCGAGAAGTATGGTTCGGACCCGTTGCGTTGGTACATGATCACGAACGCTTCTCCATGGGATAATATTAAGTTTGATATCGATGGTATCGAGGAAGTTCGCCGTAAGTTCTTTGGTACATTATATAATACGTATTCATTCTTCGCTTTGTACGCGAACGTGGATGGCTTCGACTACTCCGATCCGGATGTGGAATGGAGCAAGCGTCCGGAGATTGACCGTTGGATCCTTTCTCTGTTGAACAGCTTGGTGAAGGATGTGGATGGCTACTTGGAGGCTTACGAGCCGACTCGTGCCGGACGTGCTATCTCTGATTTCGTAAATGATAACTTGAGTAACTGGTATGTGCGTTTGAACCGCCGCCGTTTCTGGGGTGGTGGTATGACGGAGGATAAGTTGTCCGCTTACCAGACTTTATATACTTGCTTGGAGACAGTGGCTAAGTTGATGGCTCCGATCGCTCCGTTCTATGCCGATCAGTTATTCTTGGACTTGGTCGCTGTTACGGGACGTGAGAACGTTGAGTCCGTACACTTGTCCGATTTCCCGGTTTACGACGAGTCTAAGATCGACAAGAATTTGGAAGAGCGTATGCAAATGGCTCAAGATGTTTCTTCTATGGTATTGGCTCTTCGCCGCAAGGTGAATATCAAGGTTCGCCAGCCGTTGCATACGGTAATGATTCCGGTTGTAGACGCTCATCAACAAGAGAGTATCGAGGCTGTGAAGAACCTGATCTTGAACGAGGTGAACGTGAAGGAGCTGAAGTTCGTGGATAATACGGCAGGTATCTTGGTGAAGAAGATCAAACCGGACTTTAAGAAGTTGGGCCCGCGCTACGGAAAGATCATGAAGGCGTTGGCCGCCACGATTCAATCGATGAGCCAAGAAGATATCAACGCTTTCGAGAAAGCCGGAACGTTTACCTTGATGGTAGATGGACAGGAGGCCGTTTTGGAGCGTACAGATGTAGAGATCATCTCTGAGGATATCCCGGGTTGGTTGGTCGCTAATGAAGGTCGCTTGACAGTCGCTTTGGATATTACCGTAACCGAGGATTTGCGTAAGGAGGGGCTGGCCCGTGAGTTGGTGAATCGTATCCAGAACTTGCGTAAGAGCAGCGGTTTCGATATAACGGATAAGATCCATGTATCCATTCTTTCTTGCGAGGAGATGGATGAGGCGATCTATGATTATAAGGATTATATCGCTAACCAAGTATTGGCGGAATCTATCGAAATCATGGATAATGCGATCAGCGACGCTACGGAACTCGATTTCGAGGACTTTAAATTGTCCGTAAAGATCGAGAAAGCTTAAAAATAGAATAGCATTTCTTGCGGAAGAATTAGGAATGAAATATAGGAAAATCGATAATTATATTATCTTTGCATGCAAAGAAGAAATAATATGATTTTATATTCATTCTTAATTCTTCTTTTTGATTGATATTTGAACGATTGTTGAACCTAAATTTTTTTAGAACCATGGCAGAGAAGACAAGATATTCAGACGCTGAGCTCGAGGAGTTCCGCGCTATTATATTAGAGAAACTGGAAATCGCGAAGAGGGATTACGAGCTTTTGCGATCAGGGGTTACGAATTCCGACGGTAACGACGTGGCTGATACGTCTCCTACATTCAAGGTGCTGGAGGAAGGCGCTTCTACGTTATCGAAGGAAGAGGCGGGCCGTTTGGCGCAACGCCAGATGAAATTCATCCAGAATTTACAGGCCGCTTTGATCCGTATCGAGAATAAGACCTACGGTATTTGCCGGGAGACTGGTAAATTGATCCCGAAAGAAAGGCTACGTGCTGTGCCTCATGCGACTTTAAGTATCGAAGCAAAACAAGGAGGTGCAAAGTAAATGAGATATTCTAAAGGTTGGGGAGCAGTGTTAATCATAATACTGCTCCTTCTTCTTGACCAAGTGCTGAAAATATGGATTAAGACCCACATGCAGTTGCATGAGAGTATAGAGATAACTCCGTGGTTTTATCTCTATTTTACTGAGAATCCGGGTATGGCATTCGGTATAGAGGTGATTGGGAAATTATTCCTTTCCGTATTCCGTATCGTGGCTGTATTGTTTATCGGATATTATTTGTATAAGCTGGTTAAAGAAAATTATAAATTCGGTTTTATTGCCTGTATATCTTTGGTTTTTGCGGGGGCGGTGGGTAATATAATCGACTCGATATTCTATGGCGTGATCTTCGACCATAGTTTCGGGCAACTCGCTACTTTTATGCCGGAGGGAGGTGGTTATGCCTCTTGGCTGCATGGTAAGGTGGTGGATATGTTCTATTTCCCATTGATAGAGACCGTATTCCCGGATTGGGTTCCGATCTGGGGTGGACAGGAGTTCGTTTTCTTCCGTCCGATCTTTAATTTGGCGGACTCGGCGATTTGCGTGGGAGTTTTCCTTTTGTTAATATTTTATCGGCATACTTTGTCGGCTAGCCTTTCGAAAGAAGAGAAATAAATGCGGAGAAAATTACGGATATATGGTATGGCTTTATTAGCCACGACGTTGCTGGCGGCATGTAGTAAGGTTCCGGATGGTATTCTGTCGGAGAAAAAGATGCAGGGTGTCTTGACGGATATGTTGCTGGCTGAGGCCATGGTAAATGTGGATTATAATACTTATAAATCCGATACCATGAAGCTTGCCTTGTATGAGTCTGTATTCCGTAAGCATGATATTACACAGGCGGTGTATGATAGCTCGTTGGTGTGGTACGGCCGTAACTTGGATATTTATATGGAGGTCTACAACCGGGTCTTGGCCGATCTTAATAAACGGATCAATAACTTAGGGGATGTGCAGGCGGACGCTGCGCCGGTATCGAACCGGGATTCTGTGGATATTTGGCCTCGCCGTTCTTATCTGGTCTTGTCTCCTACCTCTGTATTTAATGGGGTGACTTTCGATATACGTCCGGAAACGAATTATTCCTCGGGCAGTAGTTTCGTGCTGGGCATGCGTGTCTGGGGATTGAATAACAAAATGGCTTATAAGCCGGAGGTACGTTTAAGCGCAGACCAAGGTGATACGACCTTGACGGTGAATAGTAAGATCACGAAAGATGGATATCACGAGACGATCTTGAAGACTATACCAACTAAGAAAGTAAAGCGTGTGTTTGGATATATCCGTATGGATAATATGGATACGACTTATTATAAGGTGTATATAGATAGCTTAAGCTTGATGAAATATAACTATGGTAAGGAGCTTGCCGAATTACCTAAGGATTCTATTAAGTAATCTCTCTATTTGTTTATTATACTTATGAGAAGAATTGCCGCTCATTACGTTTGGTGTAAGCAGGTTTATCGTATGCATTATATCGAACTGGATGATAATGGTGCGTTTCATGGTGTTTACCCGTTGAATGAGGAGATAGCTGGAACCGCTTTTTATGATGGAGTGCTGGTGCCGGTTCTTTCCTCGGAACCGGCGATTGGTTTTAAGCAGGTGATGGGATCTTGGCCGGCGTTAACCGAAAAGATTACGCCGGGTTGTTCAGTCCATATATATCGTTTAAGCGGGATTCCCTTGGCGTCTGCGAAACTCGGCACAGACCACAGCTGTAGCGATGGCCACATTGAGAGACTCTGAGGTGTCTCTTCCTTCCGGATAGTTCGGGATATATAATTTTTCGTTTACAAAAGCCTCTATGGCGGGACGTATTCCATTTCCTTCATTACCCATTATCAAGATACCGTTTCCGGATAAGGTTTTCTCATATAAGTTTTCTCCGCCAAGGAAGGTGCCGTATAAAGGTATGGCTTGGGCTGATTGGGCCTGTAAGAACGTTTCCAGATCGGTGTAATGTATTTTTACGTGGGCGAGCGCACCCATAGTGGCTTGTACGGTTTTTGGACTGAAAACATCGGCGGTATCTTTGCTGCATACGATATGGGAAATACCGAACCAGTCCGCTAACCGGATGATCGTACCTAAGTTGCCCGGATCTTGGATTCCGTCTAATGCGAGAACAAGCTCCTTTTCCGGCGTTATTTCCGTTATATCCCAATTGGGGCGTTTAAAGATCGCGAGTACATCTTGGGGATTTTTCAGGAAGCTGGCTTTACGAATATCATCTTCTTCCGCTACCAATAACTCCTTGGCCGGAATATCGCCTTGTGTAGCCATCCAAGATGGCTTGGCTATTAATAACTCACATTCAAAGGCCGGTAACATATCGGCTACCAATTTATTTCCTTCGGCTACAAAAACATTATTTTCATTCCGGAATTTCTTTAATTCCAGAGAACGGATGTATTTGACTTTGGTCTTGCTTAGCATCTTAGTTCTTTTTACAAAACAAAAGTACGGTAAATTCTTTAAATTCCAGTACATTCGCGATCGTAAAAAGCTTGGAATGATGAATCGATCTCTACGTATATGCTATTTTATCTGTATCGTACTACTACTAACCTCTTGTAGTACGACCAAGTTTGTGCCGGATGGGGAATATTTGCTGGATAAGGTGGAGATCGTGTCGGATAACAGGGACTATAAGTCTGCGGATTTAAAATCTTATCTTAGGCAGCAACCAAACTTCAAGGTGTTTGGTCTGATGAAGTGGCAGTTGTTTGTCTATGATTGGTCTGGTAAGAATGAGAAGAAATGGATCAATAAACAGTTACGTAGGATTGGTGAGCCTCCCGTGGTGCTGGATACGATGTTGGTGGAACAGTCCGCCATGGAACTAGAGCGTTTTTACATTAATAAAGGGTATGTCCATGCGGATGTATCAACGACGATTGATACGGCACGCCATAAGAAAGCGGTTGTAACTTACCATATAAAGGCGAACGATCCGTATAGGATACGCAATTACACGATGAAGTTCCCCGATCCGAAAATTGATAGTTTGGCACATCTGAAAGCGCCTCGCCGCTCTCCCTTAGCTTCTGCGTTCCGGTCCTCACAGGAAGAGTATAACCAATTAGTTAAGGAAGGAACTTTATTTGACCGGGATATATTGGACAAGGAGCGGGAGCGTATTACGACCTTACTTCGCTGGAACGGGTATTATGGTTTTAATCGGGATTATTTAGGATATATCGCTGATAGTTCTTTTAACCAAAATGTCGTGGATCTTGATATGTCCATGAAACCTTATCGGAAGGTGTTGCCCAATGGGTCGGTAGAGGATCAGCCGCATCGTCAGTATTATATTAAGGATGTAACGGTCTTAACCGATTATAATCCGATGGGGGTAGGAGAGGACGCTAGTTTCATGGCTACAGATACGATGCTCAGCGCAGGGGTGAATATCGTATATGGCCGGAACGGGAAGAGTATCCGTCCGAGCGTGCTCCGGAGGAGTACTTATATTCGGCCGGGGCAATTATTTAGTGAGAAGAATATAGAGCAGACCTATTCGGCGTTCGCTTCTCTAAGGGCTTTGAGGAACGTAAATATACGTTTTACGGAAGTAGAGGAGCGGGATACGATGAAGTTGGATTGTTACATTCTCACTTCTCCCGCGAAGATAAATACGGTGGGAGTGGATTTGGAAGGTACTAACTCGGCGGGTGACTATGGGTTTGCCTCCAGCTTGAATTATCAGCATAGGAATATCTTCCGAGGATCGGAGCTGTTCTCGGCGAGGGTGAGAGGGGCTTACGAGGCGTTATCCGGAAATAAGGCGAATGGCTTTGGTAATTACTGGGAGTTAGGTGCGGAAGGGTCTTTGCTGTTTCCTCGTTTTTTGTTCCCGTTCTTGAGTTCGGATTTTCGTAGGCGGCTACGTGCGTCAACTGAAGCGAAAATAAGTTACAACCTGCAAAAACGTCCGGAGTATACGAGGGCGATTCTATCTGGTGGTTGGAGTTATATTTGGCAAGATCGGGGTAATACACAGGCACGCCATACCTTTAAGCTTGTAGACTTGAATTATGTGTATTTGCCGGATAAGAATATGGACTTTATCAATAGCTTGCCGGATTATATGGTGTTGTATAACTATACGAACCATTTTATCATGAGTTCGGGATATACTTATTCCTTCAGTAATTATTCTCCCCAGAATCGTTTGAGAAACACGCATTCCCTACGTGCGTCGGTCGAGGTCGCAGGGAATTTGTTGAGTGCCTTTTCGCATCTTACGGGGGCGAAGAAAAATGATGACGGTTATTATGAGTTGTTTGGTACGGAATATGCGCAATATGTGAAATTGGATTTCGATTTTAGTAAAGGAATCGTGCTTGACAGTCGTAACAAGTTAGCTTTCCATATAGGAGTGGGAGTGGGGATGGCTTATGGTAACTCAAACTATTTACCTTTTGAGCGTGCTTATTTCTCGGGGGGAGCGAATAGTGTCCGGGGATGGTCTGTACGAGAGTTAGGTCCGGGTAGTATGGAAGTTGACAGCACGACTTCTTTCGCTCTTCAATCGGGGGATATCCGCTTGGATTTGAACTTGGAATATCGAACGAAACTTTTTTGGAAGTTTGAATTGGCGGCTTACATAGATGCCGGAAACATATGGACCCGGAATGTATCTGATGAACGCTATAAGGCTGGAAACTTTGATTTCTCTCGTTTTTACAAGGAGATCGCTGTTTCCTATGGTTTGGGACTTCGTTTGGACTTTGATTTCTTTCTACTACGTTTAGATACAGGCTTCAAGGCTTATAATCCTCAGGAGAAAAAGTCTAGGCGTTGGGCGATAACCCGTCCTAATTTCAAGGATAATTTCGCCTTGCATTTTGCCGTTGGTTATCCATTCTAAATTCAATATGTAAAAAAGTGTACTAAAAGTTTGCAAGGAAAAGAAAAATCCTTACCTTTGCACCACGAAAATAAGGATGGTCAGGTAGCTCAGCTGGATAGAGCAACAGCCTTCTAAGCTGTGGGTCCTGGGTTCGAATCCCAGCCCGATCACGAGGGAGATTCTAAAAGAGTCTCCCTTTTTTGTGTCATAACTTCGTTGGCAAAGTATCTTAGGTGCGTGAGCCGATGTACTTAAGATACTTTTTTGGGGGGAGGGATCGACAAGAGGTTCTTTCTTTTTCCGACTGTGTCTTGTCCTGAAATAGCTTGACACTTTTAAGGGGCTAAAAAGTATAGAAATGATCAAAAGAAAGCCCAAAAGAGTGTTCACGGAACCCTTTAAATTATCCGTGTTACGCGAGTATTACAGTAGCGGAATGAGCAAGTATGCGATAACGAAGAAATATTCTTTGAGCCCTCCTTGCATATATAGATGGCTAAAAGAATACCCAGTGGGATCGGACCAGTTACCTTTGCCATCAGAAACAAAAGAGAGGTTACAGATGGTTCCCAAGCAATCGGATTTGACAGATATGGAGTCCCTTCAAAAGCGCATAGAGGAATTGCGTCGTTCTTTGGAGCTGGAGAAGATGCGTAGCCGTGCCTTCGAGAAGATGATAGAGATAGCGGAAGAGGAAGAAGGCATCAGTATATTCAGAAAAGATGGTGCCAAACAGTAACGGCGTTACGTGAGGAGTATCCCCATGAGAGTGTGGCTACCCTTTGCGGGCTGTTTGGAAAGAAACGCCAATGGTATTACGCGAACATGAAGGCGGATGTATCGGAGAGACAACGCGTCAAGCTTCTTGCTGACATGATAGGCTATTATCGTCTTTGTTGTCCCCGTATCGGAGGTTTCAAGCTGTTCCATTTACTGGAAAAGGATTTGGGACATGCTGTGACCCTCGGGCGAGACTCGTTCTTAAAGGTTTATGAATCAAAAGGCTTTAAGCTCAATCCCAACAAACGTAGGCGTACGACAGACTCCAATCATGTCTATAAAAGGTACCCCAATCTTATCAAGGGAAAAGACGCGCGGTATTCCAACCATATATGGGTGTCGGACATCACGTACGTGTGGATATTGGGGGACGTGTTGTACTTGCATCTTGTCACCGACGCCTATTCGCACGCCGTATTGGGCTGGTGCCTATCCGACAGTCTCAGCGCCTCGCATACGACAGAGGCCTTGCGCATGGCGATCCGGATCGCCGGAGGCGGCAACCTTTGCGGTACCATACACCACTCGGACAGGGGGTCACAATACGCCAGCGAGGCTTACGTCAGCTGCCTCATGGAGCATCACATACGGATAAGCATGACAGAAGGATATGAGCCGACAGACAACGCCATGGCGGAAAGACAGAACGGGATCTTCAAGGTCGAATGGATATACGAGCAGGAAATGTACAGGGATAAAGAACAGGCGATCAATGAGATCAATCGTATGATTGACTTTTATAACAACCGAAGACCTCATATGAGCATCGGAATGGAGTGCCCGATGGAGGTGTATAAAGGCAAACTGCCGGGGAAAAATCTTTGGCGAAAAAGACCCTGATTCTTTTTGATTCCTTACATTTGTACGCCGAGAATATGGATCACTCTGGTATATCCATTGTCCATTCTTGATGACAGGCTTTTTGGTAGGCTTTATCAGAGAGTGACAAGTAAGCCAGGAGGATCATGAGTTTATTGACAATAAATCCAATCTCTCAAAAATAGTATATATAATGATTTGAAATTCAGTGTGTTGAAAATTTTATAGTTTTAATTGAGGAACAAATAAGAAACAAAATTGCTAATTAAAGGCATTTCCCGATTTTTTGTTTTCACTCTGTTTCTTTCCTTGCACTTACTTATAATCGGGACTTCTTGAACCAGCTTCCTACCAGAATTTTTTTCCTCGTCCGACGGTTGTATTTGAACTTCCAAGAACCATTGCAGCCAAAAGAAAAGCAAGCCTTCTTTAATTCATACAAAGATAAGGAAAAACTTATAGGCAGGCAAATTTGTCTGCCTAAATATAGTTTACTTTGATTTAGCATATATATAGGCTAATGGACTAAACTAAACCTTTTCCCGAACTTCGTAAAACACTCTGGTCCCATTGTGCAGCCAAAAGAAAAAAAGATTCCACGGCATATTTTTCTTTTCGCTGCAACTCCCTTTTTATAAACCATCAACCTTTTACACGAGATCTTCTCTTCCCTGTATTCGCACATCCGCTTTCGGGCTGTCTGATATGAATTGTGTCGCAAAGGTACTTGACATGTCTTTCTTGTATGCAAGGTCACAGCCTGACGGTTCACGACAAAATCTCCACGCTCCGCTTTGCGGAGGTAGTATTTGGTTGTGAAACCCTGCATAAAGAGCCATGTCACCTTTTGAAGCGACATAATTAAATCAAGCCCGAAAGTAGCTGATGCTACAAGAGGGAAAAAAGAAAACTCAAAATTTAAGATTATGGCGAACTATGCAACAAACATTTTTCACGCAAGTACGGAAAACAAGCAAGACCTCGATAAAATAGAGGCATTTCTGGACGATAATTTCAACGGTTTTGTCAATCGGTATGGCGACACTGTAGATGCAGAATTTTCTTCCCGTTGGGAATACCCAGAAAAAGAAATCGACGAACTGGTAGCTTCTTTGGAAGCCAAAGATAAAATCTATATCCGCATACTGACATACGAGTTAGAGGACGAATACGTGAGCTTTCGGATATTCTCGCAAGGCAAGTGGGACATTAAGCTGTAACCTAAAAACGCATTCACTATGTACGAATACGAAGAAGACAGCGATATTATCGGTTTGTCTTGCACACTGCTCAATCCATACAAAGGTTACACGGAAGGTACAATCGTGGGCAACTATGGTAACACCATAGTTGTCCGCCTTGAAAGCGGCAAGGAAATTTCAGAATACCGTGATGAAGTGATTATCCATGATTAAACGATAGCAAACGTATGACACAGATAGCAACAAAATTCGTCAAATGGGATATTCCCGAACTGGCGACATTACAGGACAGCAAGGTTTACAAATTGCGGGTACACCTGAACAACGGAGGCAAGTTAAACCGGGAAGAAAAGAACTGGATTACCCGTAACGTGTGGGAAAGCATCTATTTCAAACGTGGAATTGCCTTGAGCGGTTATCATTTTGATTTTTCCGACGTTCTCAAACGGTATTTCGTCAAACAGCACGGAAGCATTCACGAGTATTATGCGATTGACAAAACAGCGTTACGCTCGATACTGTACGGCAGAATCGAGGATATTGTAGAAGTAAACAGTTAAACAACAAGGATATGGGAGAATACAAATTTTATCAAGACCGTAAGGTTACAAGTTGGGAACGGGATTATTTCAGTGTAAAAGCAAATAGTTACGAAGAAGCCGAGGCAATCGTCCGCTCATGGAACTGTGAGGACGTGTCGAACATCATTGACAACCGTCTTTGCTATGAAGAGTGGCAAGCATTGACCGATACATCGGAATCTATGCTCCCCGAAGAAAACGACGGCAACCCGACAATAGAGATTTTCAACGAAGACGGAGAATCAATAATGACCAATGTACCTAAAACACCTCAATCAAACCAATAGAACCATGAACGTAACAATCGAACACGTCTTTTGCCGCTATAGCGATGAAGCGGAAGAAATCTATTTCCGAATCATGAACACGATTCTTTTTGCAACTGACGAAACCGAACTTCGTGCAAGTATGGAACGTTTGAAGAACGAGACCTCACTCGATGAGTATTTTATATTCGGATACGGAGCACACCATATCTGGATAAACCAACGGCGACCGAGTGATAAAAACAGAATTTTCAAAAATCGGATTATGGTAGCCCATTTCTGACGGGAACGGGCAAGAGACCTCCGATGTACTTTTGCGGGCTAAACCGGAACTGCCAGTTTCAGCCCGTTTCTTTTTCTCTCGGCAGACATGCCGGCGCAATACCTTTTTTATCCTCATAATTAAAATTCTTATACAACCCGGAGGCCCATTTATATTTTCTTTTCGCTGCAACCCTTTTATATAAGCTATCGAACCTTTTGCAAGAGACCTTCTTTTCCCTGTGTTCGCACGTCGCTTTCGGGCTGCCTGATATGAATTGTGTCGCAAAGGTACTTGTCATGTCATTCTTGTATGCAAGGTCAAAGACTGACGGTTCACGACAAAATCTCCACCCTTCGCTCCGCACGGGTAGTATTTAATCGTGAAACCTTGCATAAAGAGCCATGACACCTTTCGAGGCGACATAATTAAATCAGGCCCGAAAGTAGCTGGTGCTACAAGAGGGAAAAAAGAAAACTCAAAATTTTATAGATTATGGCAAACGATGTAACAAATTCAAATGGACGAGTAACGGCAGACGAAGTAATACACAAGGATTCGGTTTTCAGATACCAACTGTTAGACCGCTTACGGTCAGATTGCGAGTATTACCTTAATTACGGTAACAGACACCCGAAATCCTTATGGGCTGGCGACGAAAAATTGCAAATTGAATTTATGATAAAACTGCATGAGAGTTTCAAAGAGGACGAAAAACCAGAATGGCTTACGATGGATGAGATTTTAGAATACAGCAAGAAAATGATAGCTCAAGAAGAATAAAATTACAACTAAGGAACAGACTAAAAATGTGATTTTATGGCATGGTTAGCAGTAAATAAAGACGGAACAGAATGGATAATGCCCGGAAAGCCCGTTCGAGGCTGGTGCGGGCATTGGGAGTACTCGGAAAAAGTGTACGTCGAGAGCGAGCAAGGGTACGTATCAATCGAGATAGAACTCCCCAAGGGGTCTGTTTACAAACTACTCGGTAAGGAGCTGACATGGGATGATGAACCGGTGGAATTGCAGACCGAAACAGAAAAGAGGTAAAAGCAAGCGGGCTGAACGTAGCATCGGTTTCAGCCCGCTTATACCGGCTAAACAGGTACACACCGGCGGGAATCCCTTTTTTATCTCCGTAACAGACATCCATACCGTTTCCTTCGGAAATAACCTTTTATACCTTTTGGCAGGCTATATCCTTTTGTAGAAAACGTCCGTTCGTGCGAAGGCGGTTCCTCCGCTTTGTTTCAAGACAGACTTCAGCCCTTTTTCCTTTTCCTCTTCTTTCCCTCATTTCTCTTGCCGGATAGAGACAGCGACATCAATACGCTGCATACATCTTTTGTCGGCTCTTCGTTTGGGCCCCCTTTCCACTATGCAGCGTACATGGTTGTATAAACGGTATATCGTTCTTGCCGCTTCAACCCCAAACAACCGATACGCTTTCTTGCCAGATGTTCTTCCCGCCCACCTGCCGGAACGGGAGCGGTCTTGTGTCAGTGGACGGACAGGTCTTTCATGTCTCCGAATCCGCTGCGGATTGTTTCGCCTCGACTTTTTCGCGACCGCTTTCTATTTGAAGTCGCCATATCGTTTTTCGTTGCAAAGTTAGTATGCAGACGGGCGCGACCTGGTGGTCTTGACCAATGGCGTATCGCACAAATCTTCCTTTATCGGGCCTGCGGTTTGGGGCTTCGCCTCCAAAATAAAGAGTATTTATGCGCTATCCTTGGTGCAGCCCTTTACTGCACCTACTTTTTATGCACCGTAAAACTGATTTATTAACTTCAAAAAGCAATCGCAATGAAAAAGATCGAGAACAATTTCGCAGTAACCGGATTCGTGGCAAAAGATGCCGAAGTCCGTCAGTTCACCACCACAAGTGTCGCACGTTTCCCGCTGGCAGTAGCCCGTCAGGAGAAGAACGGCGAAGAAACCAAGCGCATATCCGCTTTCATGAACATTGAAGCGTGGCGCAAGAACGAGAATACCGGGTCGTTCGACCAGCTCACCAAGGGCACGCTGCTTACCGTGGAGGGCTACTTCAAGCCCGAAGAGTGGACCGACAAAGACGGCGTGCTGCACAACCGCATCGTAACGGTCGCCGTCAAGTTCTATCCCGCTGTCGAGAAAGAGGAGGAAGCTCCTGCGGAACCGGTAAAGAAGCAGGAAAAAGGCAAGAAGTAATTCCTGCCTTATCCGGACAAAGCGGCTTGAAAGCCGCTTTTGTTTTACTCGTTACCGTTCCGGAACGTCCACACTTTTATACTCCTTCATACTCCACACGAAGAGTCCGCCGCCGTCCATTGATTTTCCCGTGCAAAGTTAAGGCGGTCGGGAATCGGCAAGGCGCGGCTTCATTTGTCGTTAACAACCATCAACTCGCAAGCTCGTCAATACTTGTTCAACACAAATGAAATCGTCCACGGGACTATCCGCTTCCTCCTTGCCTTATTTCCCTTCTGTCCGCCTTGTGGCCCGCACGTAAATCAAATCCCGCCGGACGAGGGAAACCCTCCGAAAGCAGGGATAAAAACGAAAGTCAAACTTAAAATTCAAAATGTATGAAACAGATGATTTGGTCAAGCTATGACCTGTTGGACGAAACGGCAAAAGAAGAATATCAAAATTCCCAGCGGGAAATATTGGACGATGACAGTTACGAGGTCAGCGATGAAGAATGGGCAGAAGAAGTATATTGCCGGCTGGACGACGAACGAAGCAATCTGAATAAAGAAGTGGACGGCATTATTGTCGTGTTCGGCAACTTGGGATTATGGAACGGCCGGAGACGAGGCTATCAAATATTGGGCAGCACCATTGCCGATATTTTGAAATCCCAGTGCGACGATGCAGAATGGTACGGCGACGGCTACAACATTCGCGGACGGATGGACCATCATGACGGTACGAACTATACCTTATACCGTATCGCCAAAGGCCGTGACGAAGCGGAACGTATCGCCGATAAGATTTACAACCGTGAAATCGACGAAGAAGGCTTCCGCCGGAGAACACGTTCCCTCTATCCGTATGTAGCCGCCGTGTACGGCTGGAAAACAAGGCAGCGCAAGCCGGACAAGGCCGCATAAAAATGCTGCCCGCAAAATACCGCAACGCACCCGCCAGAGGTGGTTGCGGTATCCTTTATTGAATGACTGAAATACAGAACCATCACCTTTTATAATCAGCTTCGTTCCTTTTTTATCTCATGTTTTTTGTGAAACCGGGAATGGACGAATATTTTGAACTGACGGACGAAGGTTACGAGTGGGTCTCCTAAACATTCGGTACAGATAATGACAGGTACGGGTTCGGGATACATTGGCAATGGATGTGTCCTGAATCCTTTTGCCGGAATTACCCTTTTATATCTTCATGACTCTTTCCCTTTTATCGAAGCGTATTCCGTACCCCATTGTACTCCGGCTAACCAACCGGAAAGCAATCCTCTTATAACACCTTAGCTTCCCCATTTTACTCCTTACAGCCGTTCCCCAGACACACTCCATGCCGAAAGCCCGCTTATTTTTTCTGCAAAGTTCGATTGCCGGCTGCCAGTCCCGGCAAGGACCGCTGGCGCTTGCAACCGGAAAATCTTCCTCTCCGACTTCGTTGGAGAGCGTATTTCCCGTTGCCTCCTTGTCTGGACTGACCGTCAATCCTGTGGCAGAAAAATAACCAGCCTCTCGGTACGAGATTGTACCAAAGGGAAAAACAAAAAATAGTTCAAACTTAAAATTTAAAGCGTATGACATTTAGAGAATTTATGCGAGAAAACGGTTACGAGTTACAGACAACTTTTTGGGAGGACTTCTCAATAGCGGACCGATTCGGTCTGTCAGCTATACAAGACACTTTCAAACGTGCTTTCGAGGAATGGAAAAATAACTATAAATACCTCACGGAACTGATATTGGTACTCAATCATAAAATCTGGCAGTATTATGAAACGAAACCGGAATTTGCGACACTTTACAATACCCTTTGGGAACAGGCAGGTCAATATGCGGTAGAGAACCTGAAAGATGACGAGTTAAGTTATTATTACGAGGTGACGGATTAAGCAAGGGAACACAAAGAGTCGGCTTTCATCGGCGGCTCTTTGTGCCACTTCCTTTTTTATAGCATACGGCAAAACAAATACCGCAACCGTCCGCAAAAGACAGTCGCGGTATCGTGTTATCCTGTATAACCATTGTCAACGGTCTCCCGAAACACTATGAAGAAAACCGTTTATACTTTCTTTATTTTCCCTCTTTTACCGCATCTAAGAATGTCTTTGCAGGCTTGAACGCAGGAACAGAGTGAGCCGGAATCACGATGGTCGTATTCTTTGAAATGTTACGAGCCTTTTTCTCTGCCCTTTGTTTGATGATGAAACTTCCGAATCCTCGCAGGAACACCTCGTTCCCGGCAATCATCGACTCCCTGACACTCTCCATGAATGCCTCCACTACAGTTGTCGCTACCGACTTTTCTATTCCGGTCTCCTGTGCGATCCGGGCAATAATATCTGCTTTTGTCAGACTGTTTTATTATAAAATCCGTTGCAAAGATAATAACATATCTCTTTGTCGTCTGGATTGCCAGCCTGATAATGTTACGGAAAACGATAATCCACCTTTATCTCACGGTGTTCCTTCGGCACGAACCAGACAATCGGAAAGCCCCGATAAAAGGAGAGAAACATAAAAAACATACAAATCCGTATCCTGTAGTCAAGGCAGGCAAACACCCGATCACCATTTATCGGTCATGATGGTAATCACTCTTGCTGAAACCACCGAATATAGCTTTCAGAATCTTTCCGATAACATAGAAAACCACTATAAAAACGATAAGTTCTCCCATATTCTATACTACTTAAAGTTAATATAAAGATACTAAAAATCAACGAGAACAGAAAACATATAGCCCTGATTCTCAAAAAAATCCATTTCAATCCGGCTAATACGAAAGCTCATTGCCCATCTTTCGGCTTACGCTTGCCCAACGGTCCTTTGAATTTTCCCCTATTGAGCTTTACCCCGTGCCGGTTGAGCACACTGAACACCGAACTCCGGCTGTTGTACCCGCTTACCGCCATGATGTCCTCGAAAGAATGACCGTTGACATACATATCAACGATGGTATTCTCCCGGTCGGCCTTATCCATCGCCTTCATCGTTTTTCTCGGGACCTTCGCTTTCTGTTGCAGATTCATGACATGTGCGGACGAATACCGCAATACCGCCACCTCTTCGGGTAGCGCCCCGAACATATCCAGTACATCGGCTGCCGTCGTTTCGGGGAACAGTTTTCCCCGCGAGTCGATCCGGTCATGGATGGAAATGATACGCACCACTTTGATTCGGCACAACTCAATAAACGCGGACAATTCGCGCGACCCACGGAGAGCGTTGCTGAATTTGGCCACGACAATCTCGTCACCTCTTTCGAGATTCGCTACAAGCTGTTTCCATCTGGGGCGCAGAGCCTCGTTTTCGACAAGTTCCTCTATCACTTGTACACAACCGTATTTCTGCATCCACTCTTTATCAGCCTCGAATCCGTCGTAACGATCCGCCTTGAATATGTAACCTACTTTTGCCATATCATTGTGCACTTCTATAAGAATAAGTACAAATATAAGAGTTTTATTTTAAACTAAACCATACTTTGAACGAAAATGATATGAAGGGCTTTCTGTGTCCTTCGTTTCTTTCACTTATTTTCATTGAAAATCAAACTATTAAGTGCAATGTTAAAAATGGTTTATAAAACGATTTTCGGCGCTTGTCATCTTGAAAAGAATACTTAGATTTGTGCTGTAAAATACAAAATGAACTATGAATTGTAAAAATCAATACTTAAAAATTGTACTATCGATTGCTGGACTTTCTGCCGTTCCGATTGCCATTTTCACACTTACATCGTGCGACGGTTCGAACGTCAAATCACTGGTTGAAGCCCAACCTACTCCAGCCGGTCTGTATCGGGAGTATCTGTCCGAAACACGCGGGCAAAAAGAACTTTCCTTTGAGGATTTGACCGCGTATATCGGGAAGTGGCAGACCTTGAAAGATTCCGTGACCGCAACCATGCGCCGGGACACGACCTATCGGGCACATTCCGACATACGTGAAGAGTGCATTCTGCTGCACGATTCCGTCCGTGCGGAACTTTCTCGGCTGGCGATGTCGAAACCTCGCACCTATAAAGAAGTGCTGATTCTGAAAGAACGTTTCTCTTCCTATACCGGAGACGTGGAACTGCATCGTTCCGCCGAAGAAATCCGTCCGTTTTTCGCAGAATTGGATAAACGTCCGGCCTGTCGGGGTAACAAGGAGCAAATTCTGTCAGCATATCGTAACGTGCTTGCCGAAACCCTGAACAATGGAATACATGGGAACGGCGACCTCAAAAAATTCATCGAAAGGGAGGATGCCGCTTTTCGAGCTTTCCTGTCCGGGTTGCACGAGCTTGGCGAAGCGAATATGGCCGACATCACCCGTGACACAGAGAAATGCTGCTCCGAGGTGTTTTTCGCCGCTGGGCGCAAGGAAATCACTTACAAGGACGCCACGATATACATGGCCTTACGTACCGACCGTCGGCTGATCCAGAACGTGCGTGCCTGTCTTGACAACATACGCCGTGGAAAGGTCGTAACGCCCGAACAGGCACAAGCCTATGTCTGGATGATTCTACAGCCCTACGCTTCCTTGGACGGCCTCTGCATGACGCTATTGTCCCGGAAGATAAGGAAACCCTTTACAGGATGGCCGCAGAAACACCCGCCGCATTCGAGAAACTGCGCAGAATCCTGCCGTCGGAGGGCGACCGGTTGGACGAACTGCCCGGTATGCTCATGGAGATATTCATCGCCTCGTTGTAAAAGCCTATTCACAAAATAAACGATATATGATTATGTTACGACACTTTCTGGATGACTTCATGTCGTTCGTACCCCTGCAAATGCCGCAGCTTCTCAATGTGGCAACGATGGAGGAGCCGCAGTTCTACGGTGACTATGTTCTGCTCACATTCCCGCTGCGGGACCCCTATGATCTGGAGGAGGTCATGGACATATTCGAGGACGACATGGAGCTGATTACACTCTACCACCATGTGCCGGTCGGACTGGAGAAATCCGGTCATAGCACCTGTGCCTACTCCAATCCCGCTTTCGGGCAGATGTTCAAGATGAACGCCCGGACAGACGCGGACGGCAAGGTAAACCGTATCATCGCGACCATTTACGATTCGTTGGAGCTGATGTACGGCGACCTGTGTCTCGATCTGAAACTCCACGCCGGGAACGGCAGCTTCAAGTACAAAAAGAATCAGGAAGACGTGTTGTTGGATTTCATGTAAAACAACCCCTATGCGAAACACGATATACCGCCAAATGGTTTTCTGTATCGACACGTACCGCACGTGGATAGAAGTGGCCGATGACAACCTCTACAAGGAACACGTCATTTCGAGAAACACCCGGACCGACTTCCTTGTGACCCGCACGCTGGTACTGCGGGCCTACAAACCGCATGGTCCATACGAAAAGGGCATGACGTGGACGATTCCGGAGCATGATCTGGACACGGCACTGGCTACATATCGTAAGCAGAACGGCACATTCAAATCCCGGATGAAGAAAGGCGCGTCGTCCCTGACAGCCGAAGACACCGAGAACATTATCCGCTTGGCCACCCACGGGATTGTCCGATTGGAACTCGTGGTACGGCCCGTTCATATACCTTCAAAACCCTATTACCTGTTATGACCTGGATTATATTACAATTCGTATTTCTTGCAATGCCTGTCGTCCTTCCGGCACTGTTGTACAGAAGCAGGCGTTGCTTCATGGCAAGATTCTACGATAAAATGGTGTGGAGCGAAAAGGCCGCAGGCTGTACGCCCATGTGCTGCTTATCGTATTACTCTTGTTTCATTATGTCTATACGAGTGGACACCCGGCGAGTTCGGTATCGTGCCATCTACCATCGTGTGTGCCGCATGGGCCTCTTTCAGGCGGGCGGACCGATGGATGCGCGGCTTGCTCGACCGGCCGAAACGTTTCGTCTGGTTTGCGCTCTTGGCATTGGTCATCGGCTTCGTGCCGCATCTGTACACGATGGCCGTAACAATCGCCTTTGTTCTTTTGGCTGCCCTGTTCTACCCGTCGGCAAGGGTCATGTCCGAAAAGACAGACATACGCAAATTCCTCGAATGGCTGGAATGTCCCGGAGCATTAGCCGACAGTTATCATAGTATCATCACGCGAGGCTGCCACGATAATGCGGATAATGGCAACCTGAAACTATCCGCACATTATGAATCATCAAAAACAGAATGAAAATGAGAAATAGAAATGAAGCGCCCGCCGCCATACTGGCGAACGTGGAAGTGTTCGACTACCTGAAAGAAAAAGTCGGCGAGCGGAAAACGAGAACGGAAGCCTACTGCGATTTGTTGGATAAATCGCTGGCAGGTTTCGTCTCCCCGTTTTTAAGAAGGCAGGACTACGACCTCTCTCCCTGCCAGTGCCATGTAACCGTTTCCGACCTTGCATCGGATGGCATTGGCATCGGGCTACTGTCCGCTCGTTTCTGTACACGCTCGAAGCGCTCGACAGTTTAGAACGCATCCGGCTGGCAAAAAGCGTCGTCATTACCATGCCCCTGCGGACCGGCACGCCTGCCATGCCGGACAGCGGACGGAAGAAAGCGGACTTTGCCACAAGAATACAGGAAGCATTGTACGACCTGGATAATCGGCAAAGCAACCTCTTTCGATGTGGGTAAATCATGTGGACAAATCATGCGCCAGACCTTGACGGAGATAGCCGGACGGGACAGTCGTATCTATCCGGACATCATTCCGACACGGCATCGGCACAGACCGTCCGGTCGGAAGAACAGCTGTGTGAGACCGTCTTGGAATGTATTGCCCATGCCGCCCTCTGGCGGTTCTGCGTAAATCGAGGTTCGACGACGGCTCGCCGCTCGTGCAGTTCTTCCGGCTCGACCTCAGCGGGGAATGGGCGGCGTTCATCGAGGCCTCGAAAGAGCTTGCAGAGCTTGTTATCGACGGAAAACCGGACGGGACAGGCTTCGGTACGGACGAAGAGACGGAACGCCTTGAATCGCTTCGCAAACCCTTTTTATCGCTTCTGGCGAAGGCGCAGGAGGAAAGCTGAACGGGGATTCGCGGACAGAGATTGTATAACCACGGGCAATTCTCCCCAGTTCAGGTTCAAATATCCTTCCAGTTATAGCAGGCATCCGGGCTTGCCCGTCTGCCACTGAACAAAGGGAAGGGGGAGCCTAATACCCCTGCTGACTGACGTCGCAGGGAGAAGTGTCCAAGCAAGCAGCAAGCTGGGACACGGGGAATTGTCCGAAACAACACGAAAACAGTATGGCAAATGCAAAACAGGTTCTCGATGTTCAGGTATCGAAAGGGATCACCGCCGCCCAAGGCAACGAACACCTGCGTAATCGCAGCGAAGAGGCGGAGAAGTACGCCATGAGCAAGGGCAACTACGACCCCACCCGCAAACATCTGAACTTCGAGATTGTGCCCGGAGGCAAGGTTCGCCCCATCGACACGAGCCGCAATATCCCGGAACGGATAGCGGACATATTGGGCCGTCGCGGGATCAAAGACCCCAACGAGGGATTGGTTGAACCGAAATACCGCACGGTGGTAAACATCATTTTCGGCGGTTCGCGGAAGCGGATGCACGAACTCGCTTTCGGCACGCAGAAGGTGGATTTTGAAAAAGGTGCGGACAATACCCGCATCAAA